>CP103442.1 GCA_024919035.1 Methylophilaceae bacterium LSUCC0401
ATGCAGTCTGAAGAGATTTGGGAGATTATACAATCTCATTTAAGAAAAAAACTAACCCCGCAACAATTTAAGACTTGGGCGAATCCATTGCTTTTATCTGAAAATGAACAATCATTGGAAATCGTCGCACCCAATCATTTTATTAAACAATGGATTAGTGAGCGGTTCGCTAAAGACATTGAAGCTCTTGCAAAAGAACATAAGTATTTAAAGCCAATTACCTTTGAAACTAATAACAAAAAACTTGCTAAACGACCTGAAAAAAAAGAAATACAAAAAGAAGATATTATTTCTACAAACATCAATGTTGGAAATATTAGTAAATCCACTGGATTAAATAAAAATTTAAATTTTGAAAATTTTGTTACCGGCCGCGCAAATCAACTAGCAACAGCAGCTGCAAAACAAGTCTCCGAAAAACCAGGTGAATCTTATAACCCTTTGTTTATTTACGGTGGTGTAGGTTTGGGAAAAACCCACTTACTTCAATCTATAGGAAATAAAGTTAAAGCCGATAATAAAGATCTTAAAATTAAATATTTACACGCTGAAAAATATGTCACAGATGTTGTAAAGGCATATGAGGGTAAGACATTCGATCAATTTAAAAAAAATTATCATTCTCTTGATTTGTTATTAATTGACGATATTCAATTTATCGGGAAAAAAAACAGGACACAAGAAGAGTTTTTTTATGCATTTAACACACTTATTGAAAACAAAAAGCAAATTATCATAACGTGTGACAGTTATCCCAAGGAAATACAAGGAGTAGATGAAAGGCTTAGAACAAGATTTAGTTGGGGCCTCACAGTTGCGATTGAACCTCCAGAGTTAGAGATGCGTGTTGCGATTCTTTTAAAAAAAGCAAGTCTATCAAAGATTAACCTCCCAGAAGATGTCGCGTTTTTTATTGCAAAACAAATAAGATCTAATGTAAGAGAGTTAGAGGGTGCGTTAAATCGAATTATAGCGCTATCCAATTTTACTAAACATCCGATAGATTTGAATTTAGCAAAAGAAGCTTTAAAAGACTTGATTGCTGTTAGGGGTCGACAAGTGACCATTGAAAATATTCAAAAAACAGTTGCTGATTATTATAAAATTAAGATATCTGATATGGTTGGGAAAAAAAGATCTAGAAACTTTTCTAAACCAAGGCAAATTGCTATGACTTTAACAAGAGAGTTAACTAACTTAAGTTATCCTGAGATTGGTAATTACTTTGGGGGTCGTCATCACACAACAGTTATGCATGCGTGTGAAGAAATTGAGGAGCAAAGATTAACTAATCAATCACTGGGCCAAGATTTGGGATTTTTAACTCAAGTTTTAAGAGGATAAAGTTGTTGATAAAGTGTGAAATTTTTGTGGATAAGTAATAAGTTTTCAAATTGGTAATTTTTGTTCACAATTTATCCACAACAAAGGCAATAGATATCCGCAGATTTATAAACTTTTAAGCCCACATAGTTACAACGATTACAATGTTCTTCACAATTTTTTACTGTATTATTATTACTATTAATTTTATAAATAACTTTAAATAAATATGAATATTAAAATAAAAAGGGATGTTTTATTAAAACCACTAAGTAGTGTTGTAGGTATTGTTGAAAAAAGACAAGCTCTTCCTATTTTGTCTAATCTCCTTTTGGTTGGTAAAGACAGTAAATTGACATTTACGGCAACAGATCTGGAAATGCAAACCAGTTTAAATATTGATGCTGATATTACTAATGAGTTTGAAATAACAATTTCAGCAAGAAAATTATTTGACATTACAAGAGCACTCCCAGAAAACAGTGAATTGGAATTTCAAATTACAGATTCGAGGATAAATGTTAAAGCTGGAAAAAGTAAATTTAATTTACAAACCCTTCCATCTAAAGATTATCCAATTCTTAAAAGAAATGATGTCGAAGGGGTAAGTTTTGAAATACCACAAAAAAACCTTAAAGCTTTGTTAAAACAAGTTGATTTTGCGATGGCACAACAAGACATTAGGTATTATTTAAATGGGTTGTTGTTTGAAATACAAGGGCAAAAGTTAAATATTGTTGGTACAGATGGACATAGGTTAAGTTTTACATCAACAAAAATTAATCAGAGTTTTGAAAAAAAAGAGGTAATTATTCCAAGAAAAACAATTATGGAATTAATTAAGCTTTTAGAAGAAGATGATGGTAATGTAGTTGTAGAAATTTTAAATCAACAAGTTACTTTTAAATTTAATGATATTTTCTTAATAACTAAGGTGATTGATGGAAAATTTCCTGACTATAACCGAGTTATTCCAAGTGGTTATGAAAATGGTTTCATAATTAATCGACAAGCGCTGTTGAGTGCAATGCAGAGAGCATCAATCCTTTCTAATGAAAAATATCGAGGAATTCGATTGGTTTTATCAGAAAATAACATGCAATTAATTACAACAAATAGTGAACAAGAAGAAGCACAAGAAGATATTGAAATTAGTTATAACAAGGAAACTATTGATATTGGATTTAATGTTACTTATTTAATAGATGTGTTAAATAATATTCAGTTTGATCAGTTATTTTTTGCTTTTAAAGATTCAAATAGTAGTTGTTTGGTAACTATTCCAAATAACGATGATTATAAATATGTAGTGATGCCAATGAGGATATAAGTTGACTGAAGAAAATAAAGATTATTCATCGGATAGTATTAAGGTTCTTAAGGGGCTTGATGCTGTTCGAAAAAGACCTGGGATGTACATTGGAGACACCTCTGATGGGAGTGGATTACACCACATGGTTTTTGAGGTGCTTGATAATGCAATTGACGAGGCTTTAGCGGGGCATTGTGATGACATTAAAGTGGTAATTCATCCAGATAACTCTGTATCAGTTTTGGATAATGGTCGAGGAATTCCGACTGATATAAAAGAAGATGATGAGGAAAAAAGAACAGCTGCAGAAATTGTTATGACTGAGCTTCATGCAGGGGGAAAGTTTGATCAAAACTCTTACAAGGTGTCCGGCGGTCTTCATGGTGTTGGCGTTTCAGTGGTGAACGCTTTATCAGACTGGTTAAAACTCAAAATATATAGAAACAACAAGATACATCAAATTGAATTTGAGCGTGGTGAAAAAAAAGAAGAGCTCAAGGTTATTGGAGATACTGACAAAAAAGGTACGGAAGTTCATTTTTTACCATCAACCACAACCTTTACAGACATTAATTTCCATTTTGAAATTTTAGCGAAAAGGATTAGAGAGTTATCATTTCTAAATAATGGTGTAAAAATAGAATTAGTTGACCACCGCTCAGGTAAAGTTGAAAATTTTGCTTTTTCTGGTGGTGTAAGAGGGTTTGTTGAATACCTCAATAAAACAAAAACCACGATTCATAAGAATCCTTTTTATGCAGAAGCTGAAAAAGATGGAATAACAGTTGAGGTAAGTATGCAGTGGAATGATTCTTATGGAGAAAATGTTCAATGTTTTACGAACAACATTCCGCAGCGCGATGGAGGGACCCACCTAACTGGTTTGCGAGCCGCAATGACCAGAACAATTAACACCTATATTGAATCAAACGATTTAGCAAAAAAAGCAAAAGTAGACACCACTGGCGATGATATGCGTGAAGGTCTAAGTTGTGTACTATCGGTAAAGGTTCCAGAGCCAAAGTTTTCTTCACAAACTAAAGACAAGTTGGTTTCTAGTGAGGTACAGCCAGTTGTTCAAGAGGTGGTCGGTAAAAAATTAACAGATTACTTATTAGAACATCCAGCTGATGCAAAAATAATTTGTGGCAAGATTGTTGATGCAGCAAGAGCCCGTGAAGCGGCAAGAAAAGCTCGAGATATGACCAGGCGTAAAGGAGTGATGGATTCTTTAGGCTTGCCTGGAAAACTAGCAGATTGCCAAGAAAAAAACCCGGAATTATGTGAACTATATTTGGTTGAGGGCGATTCAGCTGGTGGTTCAGCAAAACAAGGAAGAGATAGAAAAAATCAAGCCATATTGCCTTTAAAGGGAAAAATTTTAAATGTTGAAAAAGCACGACTGGATAAATTATTATCATCACAAGAAATAGCCACACTCATAACTGCCCTAGGAACGAGCATTGATAAGGATTTTGATTTAGAAAAACTTAGATATCATCGAATCATTATAATGACAGATGCGGATGTTGATGGAGCCCATATACGAACATTATTGCTTACGTTTTTCTATAGGCAAATGCCGCAGCTGGTCGAAAATGGTTACATTTATATAGCCCAACCTCCACTTTTTAAAGTTCGTCAAAATAAAAAAGAACAATATTTAAAAGACGAGCACGAACTTGAACAATATCTAATTGAATCTGCTTTAGAAGGAGCAGAGTTAAAATTAAAAACCAATACCCTTTCTGGCGATGCTTTAGGATCGATCGCAAGAGAAATGATTCTTAATGAAGCAGTTATTAGGCGCCTAGCAAACCGATATGAACCATCAATTTTACGGGCAATATATGCTGTGGGTGAAATGAACCTTGATACCGAAATAACCGCTCAAGAGTATGCTCAAAAACTTAAAGAACATACTCTAATTGAAAATATAAATTTTGATGTTAAAAAAAATCCGAACTCAGAAAAATTCCTCATTGAAATAAATCAATTTAGACATGGAAATCTAATTACATCGAAGCTTGATGAAGAATTTTTAATGTCAGGGGAGTATAAGCAAATCATAAAAACATCTTTACTAACGAAAGATTTAATCGAAGATAAAGCAGTAATATCTCGTGGGGAAAAAGCAGCGGAGGTTGGAGATTTTAAACAGGTTATTGAGTGGTTAATGAATGAAGCAAAAAGTGGTTTAAATATCCAACGCTATAAAGGTCTGGGTGAAATGAACCCATCTCAGCTTTGGGAGACCACCATGGATCCAAGCGTCCGAAGATTGTTGCAAGTTAGAATTGAAGATGCAATATCTGCAGATCAGGTTTTTTCAACGCTCATGGGCGATCAAGTTGAGCCGAGAAGAGCCTTTATTGAATCAAATGCCCTTGGAGTTAATAACTTGGATATTTGATGACCCTCAGTGAGCTTAAATTTATTGTTGCTGTAGCCAAAGAAAAAAATTTCAGAAGAGCGGCTGATAAGTGTTTTGTTAGTCAACCCGCCCTTAGTTTAGCAATAAAAAAATTAGAAGATGAGTTAAATGTTTCTTTATTTGAAAGAAGCCGAACTGAAGTCAAAATTACACCATTGGGACAAAAAGTTGTTGATCAGGCAATAGTTGTTTTAGATGAGGCTGCCAAAATTAAAGATATATCAAATTCTGGTCAAGAGCAGCTAAAGTCCCCATTAAAAATTGGTTTAATTTACTCTGTAGCTCCTTATTTGCTGCCTCTCATTATTCCTATTCTAAGAACAAAAACACCCGACATGCCTTTAGATGTAGAAGAAAATATAACAAAAAATCTAGAACAATCATTAAAAAGCGGGGTAATCGAGGCTGCTATTATTGCATTACCTTTCAATATTCCAGGTGTTGAATGTATTCCTTTATATGATGAAGAATTCAATGTTGTTGTTCCATCAAACCATCCATGGTCAAAGAAAAAAGATATAAGCGCTAACGACTTATCAAATCAAAAAGTTTTACTTTTAAATAATGAACATTGCTTCAGCAAACAAGTAATGGATGCATGTCCAGAATTATCTAAAAGAAGTGAAGTGCTTCAGGGTAATTCTTTAGAAACGATCAGAAATATGGTGGCTTCAAACTTAGGTATTTCAGTCTTACCTAAAACAGCAACCGCTATTAACTATAACAATCCTCTTGTAAAAGTAATTCCATTCCAAAAACCAATTCCATTTAGAAGGATAGCGATTGCTTATCGAAAAAGCACAGTAAGAATGGAAGCAATTGAAAGCTTTGTGATAGCATTAAAAGAGATTAAAACAAACAATATAAAAGTATTTTAAAATTATTAGTTGGTAATTATTAGGAGACTTAAGTTTGATTGTAGGGGTTCTTAAAGAAAGACATCATGGTGAAAAGCGAATTGCTGTTTCACCCGAAATAATTAAAAAATTTGTTAGTAAAAATATAAACGTTTTTATTGAAAGCAACCTCGGCCTTGATGCTGATTTTAATAATGAGGAGCTCACACAAGCAGGTGCACAATTAAAAGATATCAAGGATATTTGTTCCTCAGCAGACATTTTATTATGTGTTAACCTTCCATCCCATGAAATTCTAGAAAGACTCCAAAAAACTATTCTAGTAGGAAATTTTGGCATAACAACACAGGAAATTAATTCAAGCAATCTTCAAATTTTTGATTTATCTAAGCTACCCAGAACAACCCGTGCACAAAGTATGGATGTTTTATCATCACAGGCAAATATTGCTGGGTATAAATCAGTTTTGATTGCTTTAGAACACTATCAAAGATTTATGCCGATGTTGATGACAGCAGCGGGAACTGTTAAACCAGCAAAAGTTATAATATTGGGCGTAGGTGTTGCTGGTCTTCAAGCTATCGCCACTGCAAAAAGACTAGGAGCTGTTGTAGAGGCATCAGATGTGAGACCCTCAGTAAAAGATCAGGTGGAGTCATTAGGCGGTAAATATATTGAGGTTCCTTATGAAAATGAGGATGAAAAAAATATAGCCGAGGGTAAAGGAGGTTATGCACAATCGATGCCTCAGTCTTGGCTAGATAGACAAAAATTAATTGTCAGTGAAGCAATAAAAAAAGCCGATATTGTAATTACTACAGCTTTAATTCCTGGAAAATCCCCACCTTTACTTATTGACGAAGCAACTGTTCACACAATGAAACCAGGATCAGTCATTGTTGATATCGCGGGCGGTAATTGTGAGCTTACTAAGGTAAATGAAATATATAAGACAAAACACACAACCATTATTGGGTATACAAATTTGCCGTCTATGTTGGCCCATGATGCTTCAATTTTATATGCAAAAAATGTTTTTAATTTTATTGAATTAATTATCAATGAAAATAAAGAAATAAATATTAATTTGGAAGATGAATTAATTGAAGCCTGCTTAATTAAATAAAAGGAAAATATATGGAAGAAATTTTAACGGTTCAAAATATAACCATTTTTGTTTTGGCAGTGTTTGTAGGATTCCATGTAGTCTGGAATGTTACACCAGCGCTTCATACGCCTCTTATGTCGGTGACAAACGCAATATCTGGAATTGTAATTGTTGGAGCAATTCTTCAGGTTGTAGAGATTGACGGAAATATATTCTCATTAAGCAGCATTTTGGGGACCATTTCTATATTTTTCGCATCGATAAATATCTTTGGAGGTTTTATGGTGACTCAAAGAATGCTCGATATGTTTAAAAAGAAAAGCAAATAAATGAATACTCTTAACCTATCATGTTATTTAGTGGCGGCCATTTTGATCATATTGGCTTTACGTGGCTTATCTTCCCCAGTTACATCAAGAAGAGGCAATTATTTTGGCATGTTAGGTATGGCAATTGCGATCATAACAACCTTTGTCATGAATCAAGCGTTTGTATTTTGGTTAATTGGTGTTGCAATTATTCTGGGTGGGCTAATTGGCTTGATTGTTGCTAAAAAAGTTCATATGACAAAAATGCCTGAGCTTGTTGCATTAATGCATTCATTTGTGGGGCTTGCAGCTATGCTCATTGCGTTTGCATCAATTTTTAATCTTTCAAATGAACACTCAACCACTCAAAGGGTGGAGTTGTTTCTTGGATCTTTCATTGGCGCAATAACATTTACAGCGTCTTTAGTTGCTTTTGGAAAGTTATCAGGAAAGTTTGCATCAAAAACTATAATATTTAAAGGACAGCATCTTCTAAATTTAGTTATATTTGTTGCAATGCTTATTTTTGGAATGATCTTTTTTGTGTATGAAAGTCATGTGGCATTTATATTGATGAATTGCTGTGCTTTGATTCTTGGCATCACTCTTATTGTTCCAATTGGGGGGGCAGATATGCCTGTTGTTGTGTCAATGTTAAACAGCTACTCGGGTTGGGCCGCTGCCGGTATCGGCTTTACTTTGAATAATTCTGTTTTAATCATTGCTGGAGCTTGTGTAGGATCTTCAGGCGCAATACTTTCTTATATTATGTGTAAGTCCATGAATCGTTCAATCGTATCAGTGTTGCTAGGTGGGTTTGGTTCTGAAGTAGTGCAAGATGATCTTGGAGCAGAAAAAAAATCCCACAAAACAGGATCTGCTGCAGATGTTGCATATTTGATGAGCTCATCTGATAATATTATTATTATTCCAGGATATGGATTAGCTGTGGCGAGAGCTCAGCATGCGCTCCAAGAATTAACTCATAAGCTTATTGAAAAAAATATTAATGTCCGTTATGCCATTCATCCAGTTGCTGGAAGAATGCCGGGGCACATGAATGTTTTACTAGCTGAGGCGGATGTTCCATATGATCAAGTGTTTGAGATGGATGATATTAATAATGATTTTTCTGAAACTGATCTTGTATTTGTTATTGGCGCAAATGATGTAATTAATCCAGCAGCAAAAAAACCAGGAAGTGCAATATTTGGAATGCCGATCCTTGAAGCGCAAAAAGCAAAAACAATTATTATTAATAAGAGAACAATGGGGGTGGGTTACGCTGGATTAGATAATGAATTATTTTATGATGATAAAACAATGATGTTTTTAGGCGATGCAAAAGTATGTGTTGAGGATCTGATTAAAGCGATCGATGATTTGTAATTATTCAGTATAATCAAACTATGGACATTACACTACTATCGCTTATTTTATTATTGTCTTTTATCGTTGCCTTATCATCCATAATTTATGCTTTTAAACATTTGGACGAAACAAGAAAAGGTGACATAAAAAATTCAATTCAAAACAAACAGAATATAAAATACGATTCAAAATTTTTAAAATCAGTAAAGGGTCTTGATTTAAATCTTTAATTATTTGATAAGTAATTTGATTAAATAACCGAGACAAGCTAAAAAAGAAACCGATAAAAACCAAATTAATATGAAATAAAAAACTTTTTTCATTTAATGATAGTTTTCATTGTTTTGAGTTTTACCTCTAAAAATCCAATATGTAAAAGAAGTATAACCAATAATAATGGGTAAAAATATTACAACACCTACCAATAAAAATTTTAAACTTTTTTCTGGAGCAGCAGCTTGCCATATATCTAGTGACGGCGGAACAATATTAGGAAATATGCTGATCATTAACCCGATAAAAGATAACAGAAAAAGAAAAATGCTCCATAAAAAAGGTTGTAAATCATGATTTTTATATAAGCTTCTAAAACACATAATGGACCCAATGAAAACTAAAAGAGGGACAGGAAGAACATATAATATTCTTGGAAAACTAAACCATTTATCAAAGTACTCAGGGTGTAAATAAGGCGTCCATAGGCTCACAATTATAATCATGACTAAAGTCGTAATAAAAAAACGTCGAGCTAATATCTGCATATTACGTTTGGTTCTATTTTCTGTTTTATAGATCAACCAGGTGGAACCCAGCAGGCCATAACCAATAACTACAGCTAAGCCAGTTAAAATTGAGAAAGGGCTGAGCCAATCCCACCACATGCCACTATAAGCTCGATCTGCATACGGAACGCCTTGAATAAAAGCTCCTAGCGCCACACCTTGAAAAAAAGATGCAGTATATGATCCAATTATAAAAGCTTGGTCCCAGATATTTTTTTGTTGCTTATTTTTCCATCTAAATTCAAAAGCTACGCCTCTTAAAATAAGACCAATCAGCATTGCAGTTAATGGAGCGTACAGAGCAGGAAGAACAATGCTATATGCTAGTGGAAAGGCTGCAAATAATCCACCACCACCCAAAATTAACCACGTCTCATTTCCATCCCAGATTGGGGCAACGCTATTCATAGCTAAATCACGCTCCCATTTTGATTTAATAAAGGGATAATTAATACCTATTCCTAAATCAAACCCATCTAAAATAACGTAAGCAAATATTGCAAACGATAAAATTATCGCCCAGATTAATTCAATACTCATTATGCTTTATCAAAAAATTTCATTGAAACACCTAAAGACCCGACTTTTTTTGGGATACCTTTATCACTTGCTGGATCAATTTTGAATTGTCTAAAAATATAGATTGTCCCAGCACCGAAGACAATAAAATAAGTGATTATAAAAATAATGAGTGATAAACCAACGGCTGGAGCATCAATTGGAGAAACAGAATCAGCGGTTTTTAGTAAACCATATACTGTGAATGGTTGACGGCCTACTTCAGTGGTGATCCAGCCAGCAATAACAGCAATAAAACCTGCCGGACCCATGAATAAAATTATTTTGTGAAATATTGAGCTTGTATAAAGACTATTTTTGAATCGGAGATATAGGCTCCAAAAACCAACTATAATCATCAACATTCCAATTCCTACCATAATTCGAAATGACCAAAATATAATTTCAGCTTTAGGGATTTCATCTTTAGGAAAATCTTTTAATCCTTTTATTTCAGCTTCGCTGTTATGTTTTAATATTAAGCTTCCGAGTTTTGGGATTTCTATGATCGAATTTATACTCATGTTTGTATCATCAGGTATACCAAAAAGAATTAGCGGAGCCCCTTTATGAGTTTCATAATGTCCCTCCATCGCGGCAATTTTTGCGGGTTGATATTCCATTGTGTTTAATCCATGCATATCACCAGCAATTAACTGTAAAGGAGCAACAACGGATGCCATCCACATAGCCATCGATAACATAGTTTTTGCACATAAATTAGTTTTATTTTTCAAAAGATGCCATGCCCCAACCCCTCCAACAACAAATGCTGTTGTTAAATATGCAGCCATTAACATATGAATTAATCTATATGGAAAAGATGGATTAAAAATAATTTCAAACCAGTTTTCAGGCACGAATTGTCCAACGTCATTAATGCTATAACCAGCAGGAGTATGCATCCAGCTATTAACAGATAAGATCCAAAATGCTGAAAAGAAAGTTCCAAAAGCCACCATAAGGGTTGCAAAAAAGTGTAGCTTTTTGCCTACTTTATTCATACCAAATAACATAATACCCAAAAAACCTGCCTCAAGGAAAAAGGCAGATAAGACTTCATAACCCATTAATGGTCCAAGAATAGGACCTGTTTTATCTGAGAAAACTGACCAGTTGGTACCAAACTGGTAGCTCATAACAATACCTGAAACAACCCCCATACCAAAAGCAATCGCGAAGATTTTTAACCAGTAGTTAAATAATTTTAAATAGCGGGTTTCCTTTTTCCATAACCACAGACCTTCCAACACTGCGAGGTAAGAGGCAAGTCCAATGGTAAATGCTGGAAAAATAATATGAAAACTTACTACGAAGGCAAATTGAAATCTGGCTAATATAAGGGGATCAAACATATCAGTATTATATAGTAGAAAATTAATATTATTTTAATATATTATATATAATTATATTTTATAAAAATATATAATGTTTACATTGTATTCCGCTTTTTATGAGGGGCATTTTTGGCTAAAAAATCCCAAACAATATTTGGTAATATGTGCATAATCCTTCCTAATAAAGCCATTTGCCAAGGAAAAATTACATGTCTTTTATTTTTACTTATAAATTTAATTATTTTTTTAGCCGCCATATCTGTATCTAAAATAAATGGCATGTAATAACTATTAACGTCCGTCATTGGCGACTTAATATAACCAGGTGAAATGGTTGTTACTTTCACATTGTTTTTTAATAATTCAACACGAATACTTTCCATATAATTAATTAATGCAGCTTTAGATGCACTATAAGCTCCTGCGCCAGGAAGGCCTCTAATGCCTGCAACGGAGGCTATAGCTACTAAATGACCGCTTTTCTGTTTCATAAAAGAAGATACAAATGGATGGAAAGTATTAACGACTCCATGAAAATTAATCTTAAATATTTTTTCTATTACTTCAATATCGTCTTTATTCTGCAAAAGCGAGCCCGAACTTACGCCAGCATTGGCTATCACAATATCTGGCAAACCGTATTCAGATAAAAAAATTTGAGCAGCAGTTTCAATTGAATTAAAATCAGAAACATCAGCTACGATAGGAAGACTTTTGCAGCCAAGTTGCTTATGTAATTTAGATAATTTTGTTTTGTTTCTGCCAATTAAACCAATTACATTATCGCGATTTAATAAACTGTATTGTCGAGCAATTTCAGCACCGATTCCTGAGGATGCCCCAGTAATAAAAATTTTTAAAGGCACTATTTTTTCTTAAGATCTTTTCGGATATTTTCAATAATGAACTCAGTAATCTCAATCGCATTTTGCGGACCACCAGCCATTGTTGATGATGTTAGGTAGGAGCCATTAATAATTAGTGTTGGTACTCCAGTAGCGCCTGCACTTCGAAACATTTGGTTCGCCTTTTTCAATTTAGCCTCCATGGAGAAAGATTTAAATGCGCTTTTCACTTTATCAGTATCAAGTTTTGCATTAGTTGCTATCCATTGTATGGCAGCAGATTCATCACTAGGATTAAGCGTTTTATCTTTATGAATGGCATCAAAAAGTTTTCCGTGAAAATCATCTACAATGCCTAATGACTCCATTGCGTAATATGTTCTTGCCATTGGAATCCAATCTCTTCTTGGAACTGCAGGGACTCTTTTAAAAACAACATCTTTGGGTAAGTTCGCTTTCCATTTGTTGATAGCAGGTTCAAATTGGAAGCAATGAATACATCCATACCAAAACATTTCAACAACCTCAATCTTATCTAACGACTCGTTTTCAATCTTTTCGTTTGTCGGTTTAAAATTTACGTTCAGCTGTGGATCAACAGCACTGACTAGATTAGATATTAAGATTAAACATAAGAAAACAAATTTTTTCATGACGGCCCTTTTTTTGATTGTTAGTCTTTAGGTTTGGTTAATTTAATTAAGTTCGCTTTAAATCCTTCTTTTATAAGTTTTTCGCGAACTTGTTTTGCCTCTTCCATTTCTGCATATGGACCAACACTAACGCGATGGAAGGTATCCTCGCCAATTCGAGCAGACATAATTACTGACTCATAGCTCATGAGTGCTAATTTTGCCTTTAAGTTATCTGCTTGTGATTCTTCAGAAAATGCTCCTACTTGAAGATAGTATTGAATCGCTCGCTCATTTTCAGGAGCACCAGTTGAAGTTGAGTTTTTACTATATGTGTCCTGGTTCTCGGGGAGGTTTTCATAGAAATCAAATGAAGCATCCTCATCAATTGCAATTACATCCTCATCCCCAAAAGAAGAATTTATTTCGATACAGGCACCTTCGGTATCTTTAAGCACAAAAGGGGATTTTCCGCTCGTAATAAAAAGAGTTACCCCAATAGACAATAATATTCCTAAAAGAACACCAATAAAAAGACCATTAGTGAATAGAGCTTGAGTCTGATTAATTTCCTTTTTGGTTCGATAGTCTTGAGCCATAATATTTCCTTAAAATTACATTTTTTCGGGTGCGGATATGCCTAATAAAGATAATCCGTTTTGTATCACAATAGCTATAGCCGTTATTAGAGTAATCCTTGATTTTTTAAGATTAGCATCATCAATTAAAAATTTACTCTCATTATAATAGCTATGAAAATCACTTGCTAAATCTTTTAGATATGTTGCTAAATAATGCGGTGATTTTTCTGTGGCAGCCAGTAAAACAATGTCAGGAAATTCTATAATCTTTTTTATTAATTGCAATTCATTTTTAGTTGTTAGTCGCTCAATATCTTGAACGGAGATATTTTGAGCACTTTGCTTCGCTTGACTAAGAACAGCACATATCCGTGCATGAGCATATTGAATATAATAAACTGGATTTTCATTGCTGTTAGACTTTGCAAGATCAATATCAAAAACTAACTGTGAGTCGGCTTTTCTTGAAATTAAAAAATAACGAGTGGCATCACATCCAACCTCACTTATAAGATCACTTAAGGTAACATAACTTCCAGCTCGTTTAGAAATTTTAACCTCTTCATTATTTTTGGTTACGGTCACCATTTGATGAAGAACGTATTCAGGCCAGTCTTTTGGAATTCCTATATTTAAAGCTTGCAGACCAGCTCTTACACGAGTGATCGTGCTATGGTGATCTGCTCCTTGCTCATTTATCACCCTAATAAATCCTCTTTCCCATTTATTTTTATGATAAACAACATCGGGCACAAAATAAGTATAAGAGCCATCCGACTTTTGCATTACACGATCTTTGTCATCACCAAATTCGGTAGTTTTTAGCCACAATGCATTATCTTTTTCAAATGTATAGTTATTGTTTTTAATATTTTGAACAACAGATTTAATCTGGTCATTTTCATAAAATGAAGATTCAAGCGTGAAAACATCAAAGGTAGTTCTAAAATTTGCTAAATCTTGATTTTGCTCATTTCGTAAGAAAGCAATGCTAAATTCTTTGATATTTTTGAGATCATCAATATCACCGGAAGCTTTATAAATTTTTCCGTCAACAGTAATTGAATGTTTTTGGGTATAAGATTCGGCAATGTCAACAATATAATCCCCACGATATCCATCTTCAGGAAAATCAGCGTCATTAGGACTTATATTTTTTAGTCTAGCCTGAACAGAAAGCGCAAGATTATTAATTTGTGCACCGGCGTCGTTGTAATAAAATTCTTTTGTGACACGCCATCCATTTGCAGAAAATATTCTCGCTAAACAATCTCCTATTGCAGCCCCTCTTCCATGTCCAATATGAAGGGGGCCTGTTGGATTCGCAGAAACAAACTCAATTTGTAATGATTGCTGACCTCCAGAGTCATTATGACCATAACATTCTCTTTTAGAAAAAATCTCATTTAGTTGGGCCACACGGCCCTCTGAACTCAGAAAGAAATTAATGAAACCCGGTCCTGCTATTTCAAGTTGAGAAAATAGAGAATGTGACCCAATAAATTTGACAAATTGATCAGCAATCTCTCTAGGTTTTTGTCTCAATTGTTTTGATAATTTTAAAGCAATGTTGGTTGAAAAATCACCATGATCAAGAGCCTTAGGACGATCAATTTCAATATCTTGATTATCAATAATGACGTCAAAATTTTCACAGGTTTTTTTGATTAAATCTGATATTAATTTTTTCACAAGGTTACAATGTAAACAAAAATAGTATTCTACCCTAGAGACATGAGATAGATAAAACAACTTCAAAGGATATAAAATAAAAAATATTATAAAAGTCGCAATTGATGTGCCTGTTGATGATTTATTTGATTATTTTTGTCAGGATCAAGTATCAATTGGACAGTATGTTGTTGTTCCATTTGGTAATCGTAAATTGGTTGGAGTGGTTGTTGCTATTAATCAAAAGCCATCTATTGATTTTAAAAAAATTAAAGCGGTTATAAGAGTTGATAATGAAGTTTTGTTTGATGAGCACTTATTTAAATTATTTCGTTTCGCAGCAAACTACTATCAATATCCAATTGGGCAAACAATTCATACAGCATTACCAACAAGATTAAAAAGAGATCAAAATAAAGCAAAGAAAAAAGCTTATACATACAGTGCGACACCTTTGTTGACCCCAGAATATATCGAAAATATACCACCTAGAAAAAAGAAATTAAAGTTGATTGCTGAGACTTTAATGAAAAAAAATTTAAATGATATGGAGATTAAAAAATTACTTAATACGCCTCAAATAATTATTAGAGAATTATTAGAAAAAAGTTTAATTAAGGCTTCAGAGATCGAGCCAGCAATTAATAGAAGAAATTCAATTTCAATTGAGCTGAATGAAGATCAACAAAGCGCGGTAAATGAAATTTTGTCCAAGCAGAGTTTTCACCCATTTTTGATTTTTGGAATAACTGGCAGCGGAAAAACAGAAGTCTATATGAAATTAATTGATTCTTATTTAAAAAATAAAGGGCAAGTCTTGGTCATGGTCCCTGAAATTAATTTAACACCTCAATTAGAAAAAAGATTTGAAAAGCGTTTTCCGGAAAATAAAATAATTTCATTGCATAGCCATTTAACAGACAGTGATCGTTTGGAAAATTGGCGCGCAGCAAAATCAGGCCAAGCACAAATCATAATCGGAACTCGTCTTTCTGTGTTTACACCATTTAAAAATTTACGTGGAATTATTATTGATGAAGAACATGATGGATCATATAAACAACAAGACAATTTGAGATACCATGCTCGTGACGTTGCAATGATGCGAGCAAAATTATTAAATATTCCATTTATTCTCGGCAGTGCAACTCCATCTTTAGAAAGCTGGGCCCTTGTAAAGTTAAAAAAACTACATCTGTTAAAATTAACTTCGAGAGCATTTCAAGATGCCACATTACCTGTTGTACGTCTTATCCAAAAAAGTAATAAATTAACAGATAATTATTTGAGTGAACCCTTGCTGAATTCAATCCAAGACAGATTGAGTAAAAAACAGCAATCAATCATTTTTATCAATCGAAGAGGTTATGCGCCTGTCTTATTTTGTCCATCTTGTTCATCCAATGTGCAATGTCCAAAATGTAGTACTTCGTTAGTTGTGCATAATAAAATTAAAAAATTACGCTGCCATCATTGTGATTATCAAAGGTTAATTGATGATTCTTGCGCTCAGTGTGGAAATCTAGATTTAATGACCTTGGGGAGTGGCACTCAAAGAATCGAAGAAATTTTATCTAACAGTTTTCCTGAAGCGAAAATACAGCGTGTTGATCGCGATACTATGAGATCAAAAAATAAACTGGATAAACTATACCAAGACATGATCCAAGGGAATATTGATATTTTAGTCGGCACTCAAATGCTATCTAAAGGCCATGATTTTGCAAACGTTACTTTGGTTGGCATAGTGGATGCGGATCATGCATTATTCAGTCATGACTTCAGAGCCTCTGAAAAGTTTTTTTCTCAACTGGTTCAGGTATCTGGAAGATCAGGTCGACATAAAGTTCAAGGAGAAGTAATTATTGATACAAATTTTGGAAAACACCCCATCTACTCATATGTCCAAAAACAGGATTACGAATTATTTGCTGATATGGAATTAAATTTACGAAAAGAATTAAATTTTCCTCCCTTTTTTTCGCATGCTGTCTTAAAAATGGAAAGTAAAAGTTTAGGACTATTAGAAAATTTCAGCAATTTTGCCTACGAGTTAGCAAATCAATTAAAAATCTCAGACGTAAAAATTAACCCCCCCACTCGACCCTACATTGAGAAAGTAAATTTAATGGAGCGTGCCCATATGTTTTTTGAATCGAAAAGCCGGATTCAATTGAACAAATTACTTTTTTTATTGAGGCAAAATTTAATGCAAAATAAACTGGCTAAAAAACTTAAATGGTTAGTGGATGTGGATCCGATTGAATTTTAATAATAAGGGGTTGCGATAAAACAACCCCTATAAAACATTACTCAGCTGCTTGTTCAGCAGGTGCTTCATCAGCCGCTGCTTCATCAGCAGGTGCTTCATCTGTCATAGGAGGAACTTCAGCATCAGCTGTATCAGTTGAAGCATTGTCTCCACAAGCAGTTAAAAACAAGCCAAACATTAGGGCAAGCAAAAATTTATTAAGCATTAAAATCTCCGAAAAGGGTTATTAAAATAAAGCAAGCTATCCTATCATTTGGTAATAAACAATTCAAATATTTTGTGAAGATTGAATCAAAAAAACGATGTTATTATAAAAATATGCAACAAAATCATCCAAAAATTTTAACCTTTGCCGCATCAGATCCTACAGGAGGGGCTGGAATACAAGCGGACATCATGACACAAACGAGCTTAGGATGTTTTCCCTTATCTGTTATTACAGCCTTGACTGTTCAAGATACGCAGGGCGTTAAATCATTAGAGCCTGTTAGTGCAACATTAGTTAACCATCAAGCAAGAGCATTGCTTGATGAAACAAAAATAGATGTTATTAAGTGTGGGGTATTAGGAGATGTTGAAAATATTAAAGTAATAGCAAAAATTATTAGTGACTATCCGAACATTCCTGTTGTAATAGACCCAATTATTGCTTCTGGAAGAGGAGATAGGTTAATCACAGACGAGGGGCTGGAAATGATGATTCGTTTACTTTTCCCTGTTGCAGAGATAATCATTCCCAATATCAATGAAGCCTCATTGATTATTACAAAAAACTTATTTGAGGAAATAAAAGAGGATCAGTTCTTTATTGGAAAATCTTTATTAGAGTTTGGCCCAAAAAATATTTTGCTTACCGCAGCAGATCATGATTTAACCTCACCAAAAGTGAAAAATATCTTGTTTAATCATTCAGGATCAACCGTTACATTTGAATATCAAAGACTTTTATTAAAGTATCATGGATCGGGATGTACTTTATCTTCATCAATTGCTGCTTACATTGCAATGGGTATGACGACTGAGGGAGCTGTGGCGGAAGCTCAAGATTTTACATGGCAAACATTAAGGTATGGATTAAAAAATGGGAGGGGTCAATTAATCCCCAATCGTTTTTATTGGATGACAAATGATCCTGAGGAAGATAATGAACCCAAGCATCATTAAAGGCATATATGCCATTACACCGGATTGGATGAATACAGATCTGCTAATCAAAAAAACAGAAGAGGTTTTAACTGCAGGCGTTGATGTTATTCAATATAGAAATAAAATTGCGACGCATGATCTAAAGTTATCCCAAGCAAAAGAGATAAAAGCATTATGTAATAACCATAAAACGCCACTGATCATAAACGATGATGTTGATTTATGCCGTATTTTAAATGCAGATGGAATACATTTAGGCGAAAATGACTGCACAATTGATGAAGTTAGAAATAAGTTAGGAGATCAAGTGATCGTTGGAATTTCGTGTTATAGCAATTTATCCCGAGTACAAAAAATGTTAGCAACAGATTGTAATTATATTGCTGTTGGAGCATGTTTCCCCACCACGACAAAGCCTGATGCTCCACATGCATCAAAAAGCTTCATAACTGATGTACTTAAAATAACTACAAAACCTGTTGTTGCTATTGGGGGGATTAATTTAGATAATTGTGAATCGTTATTAAAGTTAGGGATCAATTCGGTGGCAATGATCAATTCAATTTTTTATGCCGAGGATGTAAAACATACAATTAATCAATTTCGAACGCTTGCGAGTAAATATGACTAAAAACCTAGATTTATTTAAACAGTCACAAGAATATATTCCAGGTGGAGTAAATTCTCCTGTGCGAGCCTTTGGGTCTGTGGGCGGCACTCCCATATTCTTTAAGAAAGGAAAAGGGTCTAAGTTATGGGATGAAGAGGGGAAGGAGTACATTGATTACATTAACTCATGGGGGCCTATGATACTGGGGCATGCTCATCCCGAAGTCATTCATGCTGTTCAAGAGGTTTCTCAAGAAAGCCTCTCATTTGGTGCACCAACCGCACGTGAACTGGAAATGGCGAGGGAAATTGTTAAAATTATTCCATCAATTGAACAAGTTCGATTGGTCAGTTCGGGGACCGAGGCAACCATGAGCGCAATACGTTTAGCCCGAGGATTCACAGGAAGAGACAAAATTGTTAAATTTGAAGGTTGTTACCATGGTCACGCAGATTCATTATTAGTCAAGGCAGGTTCAGGAGCTCTTACTTTCGGACAGCCGAGTTCAGCAGGCGTGCCAGTCGATACTGCAAAACATACTTTAACTCTTAGCTATAACAATACAAAAGAACTTGAAGAATTATTTCTGAGTCAAGGAAATGAAATTGCTTGCGTCATTCTTGAACCGGTTGTTGGGAACATGAATTTAATTGTTCCTTCAGAAGAGTTTTTAACAACACTTCGCTCAATAACAGAAAAATATGGGGCATTACTAATTTTTGACGAAGTAATGACTGGCTTTAGAGTTTCTTTAGGGGGCGCGCAAGAATTATTTGGCATAATACCTGACCTAACAACCCTTGGAAAAGTCATTGGTGGTGGACTTCCAGTTGGCGCCTTTGGTGGTCGAAAAGATATTATGCAAAAACTTGCCCCGCTCGGCCCTGTTTATCAAGCTGGAACTTTGTCCGGCAATCCTGTAGCAGTTGCCGCGGGTTTAAAAACACTTGAATTGATCCAAGCAGAACATTTTTTTGAAAAACTAACCGCCCAAACTAAAAAATTAACAGATGGATTAACTCAAGCAGCTCTTGATAGCGGCATTGATTTTTGTGCTAGAAATGTTGGCGGGATGTTCGGGTTGTATTTTAGTAAAGCTCCACCAAATTCATTTTCAGATGTGATGTCATCAGACCGTGAGATGTTTAACAAATTTTTTCATCACATGTTAGGTTTAGGAATTTATTTCGGGCCCTCTGCTTTTGAGGCAGGATTTGTCTCGGCGGCTCATTCAGATTCTGACATCGAATTCACGATTGATTGTGCAAAAAAAGCATTTAAAAACATTTAATTTTTGAATTATAAATCGCCCTTCAGCATTGAATTTACTGGATAAAACCAGTATTATTAACAGTTCCGCTTAACGAAACAATAAAGATTATTTATGGCAGAAACAACAAACATTCAAAAACAAGGACTTTATAACCCGGCAAATGAACATGATGCATGTGGCGTTGGATTTGTTGCTAACATTCATGGAAAGAAAAGTCATGAAATCGTTGAACAAGGGTTGACGATTCTTGATAATTTAACGCACCGAGGAGCCACTGGATATGATCCAAAATTAGGAGATGGTGCAGGCCTCTTAAGTCAAATTCCTCACGAGTTTTTTGTTTCTGAAGCGCAAAAAAATGATTTCGTTTTGCCTGAAGTCGGTCACTACGGCATCGGTATGATTTTTTTCCCTCAAGATGATTCCCTAAGACAAAATTTTAAAAGTCTCATTGAAAGAATAATTGTTGAAGAAGAGCAGGTATTCATTGGCTGGAGAGATGTTCCTGTCAACAATCAAAATATTGCAGATGCTGCAAAAGAAGTTGAGCCAGTCATACAACAAGTTTTCATCAAAAGAAATATCGAGTGCGATACACAGTCTGCTTTTGAAAGAAAATTATTTGTTATTCGCAAACGTATTGAAATTGAAATATCTAAGCTTAATAAGAATGATCCCGCAAAATTTTATATTCCTTCATTGTCATCAAAAACTATTGTCTATAAAGGCATGTTGCTTGCGGCTGAAGTGGGTGTTTATTTTAAAGATCTAAAAGATGAGAAGTTTATATCGGCAATTGCACTTGTGCACCAACGTTTTTCCACAAATACCTTCCCATCTTGGGATCTTGCTCACCCGTTCAGAATGATTGCTCACAATGGTGAAATAAATACCATGCAAGGAAATGTTAACTGGATGCATGCCAGACACGAAACAATGAAGTCAATGTTACTTGGAGATGATCTCGAGAAACTTTGGCCGCTCATTGAAGATGGCCAATCTGATTCAGCCTGTTTTGACAACTGTCTGGAATTACTTGTGGCTGGTGGATACAGTCTTCCGCATGCAATGATGATGTTAATTCCGGAAGCTTGGTCCGGCAATCCTTTAATGGATAAAGAGCGAAAAGCTTTTTATGAATACCATGCAGCATTAATGGAGCCCTGGGATGGACCAGCAGCTGTCGCTTTTACGGATGGACAGATGATAGGCGCTACACTCGATCGAAATGGATTAAGACCTGCAAGATATCTTATGACGGATGATGGCGTGGTAATGATGGCATCAGAAATGGGCGTGTTAACTTTTCCTGAAGAAAAGATAGTTAAAAAATGGCGCCTCGAGCCTGGAAAAATGTTGTTAATCGATACTGAGGCAGGCAGAGTAATCGATGATCAAGAAGTAAAAAAATTACTTTCAACTGCAAAGCCTTATGAAAAATGGATAAACGATTCACGTTTCTTTTTAGGCGATTTAAAAAATGTTGAGATAAAAACAACTCTAAATCAACCAATTCTAGATATTCAGCAAAATTTTGGTTACACCCAAGAAGACCTGAAATTTATTCTTCAACCAATGTTTGAATCGGGACAAGAGGCATCCGGCTCTATGGGGAATGATGCAGCCTTACCGGTTCTTTCTAATAAAGCTAAATCTTTTTATAATTACTTTAAACAACTTTTTGCTCAAGTAACCAACCCACCAATAGATCCCATTCGAGAAGAAATTGTAATGTCATTGGTCACATTTATTGGACCGAAGCCAAATCTTTTAGGAATTGAAGAAACGAATCCACCATGGAGATTAGAGGCTGGTCAGCCAATTCTGAGTCTTCAAGAATTGGAGCAATTGAAATCCATTGATCAATTAACAGATGGACACTTTAAGTCAAAAGTCATCGACATTACTTATGAAGTAAATTCTCAGGACAGTGCTGAAAAAAGAATGAAAACAGCATTGGATAATATTTGTGCCGAGGCGAATCAAGCAATTCGTGATGGCTTTAATATATTAATTTTATCTGATCGAAATATTTCTAGAGATCGAATTGCAATACCCGCGTTACTCGCATCTTCTGCAACTCATGCATTTTTAGTACATGAAGGTAATCGAACAAAAACTGGACTTGTGGTTGATACCGGATCAGCAAGAGAAGTTCATCACTTTGCGTTATTGGGGGGGTATGGCGCAGAAGCGATTTGTCCATGGTTGGTTTATGAAACCATGAAAGAGATTAGTGATGACACTGATAAAGCTCAAAGCAATTTTATTAAAGCTATTGGCAAAGGGCTTTATAAAGTTATGTCAAAAATGGGTATTTCAACCTTTCAGTCTTACTGTGGTGCGCAGATATTTGAAGCTATTGGTTTAAATTCCAAATTTATCCAAGATTATTTTACTGGGACAACTACTAACATTGAAGGCATTGGTCTTTCACAAGTTGCCATCGAAGCTGAAAAATTACATAGTGATGCTTTTGGTAATGACCCCATCTTAATGAACGCTCTTGATGCTGGTGGAGATTATGCTTTCAGAATTCGTGGTGAACAACACATGTGGAATCCTGATTCGATTGCAAAACTTCAACATGCAACCCGTAAACAAGATTTTAAAACCTATAAAGAATATGCTGAGCTCATAAATAATCAGGCTAAGCGATACATGACTTTAAGGGGTTTATTTAAGTTTAATTCGAATAATAAAGCAATTAATATTGACGAGGTTGAACCAGCTACAGAAATTGTAAAAAGATTTGCTACTGGAGCGATGTCTTTAGGGTCAATTTCAACAGAAGCTCACACCACATTGGCAATTGCAATGAATCGAATTGGTGGAAAATCAAATACAGGTGAAGGCGGAGAAGATAAAAAAAGATTTATTCCACTCACCCAAGATTCAACTTTGGCAGACTATCTTGGAAAAGAATTAATCGAATCAAACATAGATCTTAAAAAAGGGGACTCCCTTCGATCCAAAATTAAGCAAGTTGCCTCTGGTCGTTTTGGAGTGACAGCTGAATATTTGGCAGCTGCAGATCAAATACAAATTAAAATGGCACAAGGCGCAAAACCTGGTGAAGGTGGACAGTTGCCAGGTCATAAGGTAAGCCCATATATTGCTCAATTAAGATTTTCGGTTCCAGGTGTTGGATTAATATCTCCTCCACCCCATCACGATATTTATTCAATAGAGGATTTAGCTCAATTGATTCATGATTTGAAAAATGCTAATCCTAAAGCAGATATTTCTGTCAAGTTAGTATCAGAGACTGGTGTTGGAACGGTTGCGGCAGGTGTTGCCAAAGCTAAATCAGATCACATTGTGATTGCAGGGCATGATGGAGGAACAGGGGCTTCACCTATTTCATCAATTAAACACGCCGGAACACCATGGGAACTCGGATTAGCTGAAACTCAACAGACATTAGTTTTAAATAAACTTCGCAGCCGAGTGGTGCTTCAAGTTGATGGCCAGATGAAAACAGGACGTGACGTTATCATTGGTGCATTATTAGGTGCAGATGAGTTTGGTTTTGCCACTGCACCTTTAGTTGTCGAAGGTTGTATCATGATGAGAAAATGTCATTTAAATACATGCCCCGTCGGTGTTGCAACTCAGGATCCTGAATTAAGAAAAAGATTTACAGGTCAACCAGAGCATGTGGTGAATTACTTTTTCTTTGTTGCAGAAGAAGTCCGTGAAATCATGGCAGAGCTTGGAATAAAGAAATTCAATGATCTAATTGGACGCTCAGATTTATTAGACATGCAATCAGGGATTGATCATTGGAAGATTAATGGACTAGATTTTACGAAAATTTTCCATAGACCAAAACTGGCAGATGAAGTTGGAACTTTCCATCAAGAAAAGCAAGATCATGGTTTAGAGAAAGCGTTGGATCATGAGTTAATCAAACAAGCAAAACATGCAATTGAGACAAGATCATCTTGTGAAATACATACACCCATTAGTAATATTAATAGGACTGCTGGAACACTGCTATCTCATGAAATTGCAAAAAGATATGGAAATGATGGACTACCAAATGATTCAATAAGAGTTAACTTGACTGGAACAGCCGGTCAAAGTTTTGGAGCTTTTTTAGCTAAAGGGATAACATTTAATCTCATAGGCGAAGGTAATGATTATGTTGGAAAAGGTTTATGTGGAGGAAAAATCATAATCCAACCTCCTGCTGGTTTTAACGCAAAAGCGAGTGAAAATATTATTGTGGGTAACACTGTCATGTATGGTGCTACCTCTGGTGAAACATATTTTAGTGGCGTTGCCGGTGAGCGATTCTGTGTTCGTAATTCAGGAGCAAGTGCAGTAGTGGAAGGTGTTGGAAATCATGGATGTGAGTACATGACCGGAGGGACCGTAGTTGTTTTAGGCCAAACAGGGCAAAATTTTGCAGCCGGCATGTCGGGAGGCGTAGCTTATGTTTACGATGTAAAACAGTTATTTAAGCCTAATTGTAATTTATCAATGGTTACTCTTGAACCGGTTGTAAAATCAGAATCACAAGAAGAGCAAGCAAGGCATTTGAATAAGACAGATGAGATCATCTTAAGGGAATTAATTCAAGCTCACTTTGATAATACACAAAGTGAAGTTGCTAAGATGATTCTCGATAATTGGAATGATTCATTGAATCATTTTGTTAAAGTTATGCCTATTGAATATAAAAGAGCTCTGAATGAGTTAAGTGAAACACGGAAGAAGGAAACTGCATAATGGGAAAAGCCACAGGTTTTATTGAGTTTAATCGTTTATCTGAGCAAAATATTCCTCCGCATGAGCGAGTAAAAAACTATAAAGAATTTGTATTACATCTTTCTGATGAAGAGGCAAAAATACAAGGTGCTCGTTGTATGGATTGCGGAATACCCTTTTGCAATAATGGCTGCCCAGTAAATAATATTATTCCAGATTGGAATGACTTGGTTTATAGACAAAATTGGGCAGAGGCAATTAAAGTTCTCCATTCAACAAATAATTTTCCAGAGTTTACTGGACGTATTTGTCCTGCACCCTGCGAAGCAGCCTGTACGCTTAATATTAATTCTGATGCGGTGGGGATAAAGTCGATTGAGCATGCAATTATAGATAAAGCATGGGAACTCGGTTTAGTAAAACCTGAAATTCCATCAGTAAAAACTGGAAAAAGAATAGCTATCGTTGGCTCAGGCCCAGCAGGTATGGCAGCAGCACAGCAATTGGCAAGAGTTGGGCACGATGTTGATTTGCTTGAAAAAAATGATCGTATCGGTGGATTACTCAGATACGGTATTCCAGATTTTAAAATGGAAAAAACGCATATTGATAGAAGAATGGATCAAATGCAGGCTGAAGGTGTAAATTTTAAAACAAACCAAAATGTAGGCGTTGATATAAATCCCGATGATTTAATTAATGATTATGATGCAGTCATTCTATCTGGTGGAGCTGAGTGGCCAAGAGATCTTCCTGTTCCAGGGAGAGATTTGAAAGGTGTTCATTTTGCAATGGATTTTCTTCCCTCACAGAATAAAGTTGTGGCCGGCGATAAAGTTGAAGAGCAGATCTTAGCCACAGATAAACATGTCATTGTTATCGGAGGCGGTGATACCGGTTCTGATTGTGTAGGTACCTCAAATCGCCATGGAGCTAAATCAGTTACTCAATTTGAATTGATGCCACAGCCACCGGAAAAAGAAAATAAAGCCATGGTATGGCCATATTGGCCTCTTAAATTAAGAACATCAAGCTCACACGAAGAGGGATGTCAGCGTGATTGGTCGGTTGCAACCAAAGAGTTAATAGGTGAAAATGGCGTGGTTAAGGAATTAGTGGCGAGCCGCGTCGAGTGGAAAGACGGAAAAATGGCAGAAGTCGCAAACTCAGAATTTAAAATCAAAGCAGATCTTGTTTTGCTAGCCATGGGTTTTGTAGGACCACAACAAAATCTTTTGGAAAAATTTGGAATTGAAAAAGATGAGCGAGGAAATGCAAAAGCAGAAACTGAAGGAGATAAAGCTTATTTTACTTCACGTAATAAAGTTTTCGCCGCTGGCGATATGCGCAGGGGACAGTCTTTAGTTGTTTGGGCAATAAGAGAGGGCAGACAATGTGCGCGTGCTGTTGATGAGTTTTTAATGGGTAGCTCTATCCTCCCAAGATAATATCAATGAAAATTATGAATGATTCATTCCTCAAAACGTTGAGGCTGGAGAAAACTCCATACACTCCAGTTTGGATTATGAGACAGGCAGGCCGTTATCTTCCAGAATACCAACAAACCCGAAAAAATGCAGGATCATTTATGGATCTTTGCCGTAATAAAAATTTTGCTACAGAAGTAACCCTCCAACCTCTTGATAGATATCCATTGTTAGATGCATCAATCCTTTTTTCAGATATCTTAACTATTCCAGATGCAATGGGGCTGGGGTTAAATTTTATCCATGGTGAAGGTCCAATTTTTGATAAGCCTTTGCAAAATGAACAAGCAGTTCAAGCTCTTGATATTCCTTCAATGGATAAGTTGTCATATGTATTTGATGCAGTAAAATCCATTAAAAATGCACTGAATGGAAGAGTACCCTTAATAGGGTTTTCTGGAAGTCCTTGGACATTAGCGACCTATATGGTCGAAGGCCAAGGAGGCTCAGATTTTTTAAAGATAAAAAAAATGGCTTATGAAAGACAAGATTTAATTCATCATATATTAAAAATTAACGCAGAAAGTGTAACTCAATATTTAACTGAGCAAATTAAATCGGGCGTTGACGCTGTAATGATCTTTGATTCATGGGGAGGGGCATTAAGTCATCATGAATACAGCGAATTATCTTTAAATTATATGAAAGTAATCCTCGATAATTTAGATATTTTGGGCTATGAACATATACCTAAAATTATTTTTACTAAAGGGGGAGGTCAATGGATTGATCAACAAATTATTGCCCGACCCGATGCCATAGGCCTGGACTGGCAGACTAGTTTAAAAAAAGCACGCGAAATAACGAATGATAAAATTGCCTTACAAGGAAATATGGATCCCGCAATTTTGTTAGGCTCAGATAAAAAAATTGAAGAAGAAGTTAAAAAAGTCCTCGATGATTATGGTCGCGGTGAAGGACATATTTTTAATCTAGGCCATGGCATAACTCAATTTACTGACCCTGATAAGGTAGATTTAATGTTACAAACCATCAGAGAATACAGTCAACAGTATCATTAGTGCCCTTTGCCTTGTTCGATTCCTTTGCCTGAAATTGATCGATAAAATTGATCATTAAATTTTGCCCTTTCTTTTTTTGCTTGAGGGGATTTATCAGCTAAGGAAATTAAAATGACAAAGATAAAAGTTGTGCTCATAGAAAATAAAGCAGGATATTTATAGGGAAATATAGCTGTCGGAAATTGAAATACGTCAACCCAAACAACGGGACTTAGAATAACTAAGGCAATGGTTGTTACAAGGCCAATAATTCCACCGTAAAAAGCACCATGGGTCGTTAACTTTTTCCAATACATGGATAAAAAAATAATAGGAAAATTTGTACTGGCCGCAATAGCAAATGCTAAACCCACCATAAAAGCGATATTTTGATTTTCAAAAATAATGCCAAGTCCAATGGCAATGACCCCAAGAAAAACTGAGGCTATTCTTGAGACATTCAATTCTTTTTTTTCATCTTTGTTATTCGGCTGTATGACATTAGAGAAAATGTCATGAGAGATTGCGGAGGCTCCAGCTAAAGTGAGGCCAGATACTACTGCAAGAATTGTTGCAAAAGCAACTGCAGAAATAAATCCCAGAAGTATATCTCCACCGACTGCATGAGCAAGATGAATGGCTGCCATATTATTATTTCCTAATAGGTCGCCATCTGCATTAAGATAGACTGGATTTGTGCTGACAAGTATTATTGCTCCAAAGCCGATGATAAATGTAAGAATATAGAAGTAACCAATAAAACCGGTTGCAAAGGCAACAGATCTTCTTGCTTGAATGGAATCTTTAACGGTAAAGAATCGCATTAATATATGGGGTAGTCCGGCAGTTCCAAACATGAGAGCCAATCCAAGTGAAATCGCCGATACGGGATCTTTGATTAAAGCTCCTGGAGCAGTTATTTGTTCAGAAAGGCGATGGTAATTAATGGCCGTATCAAAAAAAATATTTAAGTTGAAATTATATTTCCACATCACTAAAACTGAAATTAAAGTTGCCCCAAATAATAAAAGAATAGCTTTAATAATTTGTACCCAGGTCGTGGCAATCATCCCACCAAATGTAACGTATAAAATCATTAGGACGCCAACAATATAAACAGCCACATGATAAGGTAAGTTAAATAAGATTTGAATTAATTTGCCTGCTCCAACCATTTGTGCGATCAGGTATAAAACTACAGTGGCCAATGAGCCAAAGGCAGACAGGATGCGGATAGGTTTTTGTTTTAACCGATAAGAGGCCACATCCGCAAATGTATATTTCCCTAAATTTCTCAATGGCTCAGCAATGATGAGAAGCACAATAGGCCAACCCACTAGGAAACCAATTGAATAAATTAATCCATCAAAACCAGAGGCAAAAACTAATCCAGATATACCTAAGAATGAGGCCGCAGACATAAAGTCACCGGATATTGCTAATCCATTTTGAAAACCTGTAATATTCCCACCAGCCGTATAAAAAGAGTCTCTGTTGCGAATTTGTTTGGCAGCCCAGTAGGTGATGTATAGGGTTAATAGAACAAAACAAAAAAACATTGAAACAGCAATAATATTCATGACTTATATTCTTTTCACAATAGGCTCTATTAATTTATTTGATAAATAAACGTATACCAATGTGACGAGAAAGATTAAAAAAATAAGAAAGAAACCATAGGCAATTCCATAAGAAATTGATGAATCAAATATCTTCTGACTTAACCAGTTTGGATAATAAGCAATAAGTAAAATGAAAGAAAAGTATGAACAAATGATTATGAATAAAAGTGGGTAAATGATAATTTTTTTTAAGTTGATGAGCTTTTCATAATCTTTCATAAACATCAATATATCATTATTAATATCAAAGATGGATTAAGGAAAAATATCAATCAAACAATCGATTTGATTATTTATGTACTGCTGAATATAAGACAGCTCCTCTAAATCTAGTCTTTGGATATCTACTTCACTTTTTTGATAAGACGGTCTTGCAAGGCTATAAATGTGAATGCCTTTCAGGTTATTTGAAAATGGGTTTATAAAATTAATATAATCATCTAAAAATTTATTAGACGGGATAGAACCATCGATTTTCAAGAAACAACTTTGGACCACAGTTGAGACATGCCGAATACACAAATCTAAATTATTATGAATTTGCTTCATAGAAGGATTAATCTGATTAATTTGTTTCATAGCTAATGTATTTCCTGCATCAACTTTAAACCATACCTCACCGTTATATTTACTAATCGTTTTAATTGCATCAAGATTTTTATGAATAAAGCTACCATTAGTGATTAATCGGATCGGTATCTTATTAACTAGGTGAAATTCTTTTAAGAGTTTAATTGATCTATCAACAGCATCAGCAAATTCCTTAGCTGCTGTAGGTTCGCCATTCCCTGAAAAAGCAATATCAGCGAAAGATGTATTTGGTGGACCATTTTCTTCGATAAAAGAAGTATGATTTATTTTAAAAAGCCATTGACGTAATTCATCCTCTAACAAGTTTAAGTCAATTGGTTCTGGATTACCTCTGGTTAAGTTAGGGATCTCGCAATAAATACATTGCCAATTGCATGCGTTATTAGTGTTTAAGTTGATTCCAAGAGACAATCCCCCAGCTCTCCTTGATAGAACCGGATAAATATATTTCGATTCAAAAATATCACGATCATGATTTTCTGTGTGTAGCTTAAAAGTTTTTTTATCCATTAACTAGAGTTAAAGCAACATTTAAATTAGTGAAAATTAAATAATACTTCATATGGATTGGTATGAAGTGATTAGGAAAATTTTAGATCTATTTTTTAAACCACATCCTTTTTAAAACGCCATCCTTATTCATAAAGGTATGTTTGAGCGCTCCAGCAAAATGCAGAATAAATACCAACAAAAGAATTTGTCCAAAAATTTCATGAAATTCTTTAAATAATTCTCTTAGCGTTTCATTGTCCATGCCGGGAAGAAAAGGAATGCCAAACCAATGAACACCATATTTGCTCCCGATAGACATGATGATTCCGGTTAATGGAATTAAGAACATTAGGAGGTAAAGTGTATGATGAGCTGCTGTCGCCAACCTAACTTCAAATGGGGTCATGGTTGCCAACATTTTTGGTGGTTTATTTTTGATTCTCCAATATATTCGAAATAATACTAAAAAGAAGATGGTGACCCCAATAGACTTATGTAAATTGAAGTAAAAAGTTCTTACAGAAATTTCTTTTGCAGTGTCAATGGTAATTAGACCTAAGTTAAACAGATCAAAACTACTCACTTTTGGCCCAGCTTTTGGTAATTCGTGCATATACCAACCTAAAATAAACATAAAGATTATGGCAACTGCAATAATCCAATGTAGAGCGATTGCTACATTAGTGTAACGATCTTTTTTTGGACCAAAATAATTATTCTTTGATTTAACCATAAGACAAATCATATAGATCTTATATAAAAATTACAACATAATGGTGTTAATGAGATTACTTGCCACTTCAGTATTTTTTTTACTCTTTTATATATCGAATGCAATTGCTTTTGTGCAAGAAATATCACCCGGAGTATTTGTCCATATTGGCAAACACCTAGATGTAGATGAAGGCTATGACGGCGATATCTGTAATATTGGTTTTATCGTCGGTGATGATGCCATTGCTGTCATTGATACGGGGGGGAATTATTTAGTAGGCAATCAATTAAGGCAATATATTGCTGAAAATTTTAAACAGCCAATTAAATATGTGATTAACACCCATGCACATCTGGATCATGTTTATGGAAATATTTCTTTTGATGAAGCAGAGATATATGGACATGAAAACTTACCTAAAGCCATGAAGCTTAGAGCAAATATTTATGACAGATTAAACGAAAAGTATCTAGGAAAAATTGCCAGTAGCAGCCCGCTTGTTGTGGCAACAAAATTTGTAGAAATTGGACAGGATGTTAATCTTGATTTAGGTAATCGAATGATTACTTTAAGTGCTTATCTGGTAGCGCATACCGAAGCTGATCTAACCGTATATGATCAGAAAACTCAGGTTTTATGGTCAGGAGATCTTGTTTTTAAAGAGAGAACCCCAGTCATTGATGGAAATATTCATGGGTTTATTAAAGCTCTGCAATCAATAAATGAGTTACAAATTTCTCAAATTGTGCCTGGTCATGGGATACCTTCATCTAAAGAATATGCAACACAACCTATGTTAGATTATCTCTCAACACTCAGAGATGATATTCGTCAATATATTAATGAAGGTCAAAGTTTAGAATATGCATTAGAGCATGCGGCAAAATCAGAAAAAGAAAAGTGGTTATTATTTGATATTCAAAATAAGAGAAATGTAAATCAGGTATATCCGATGATGGAATGGGAATAATAAATTATTCCCATAATATCTTAAAGACTTATTTTTTCCCCATTTTTTGATCTAGCCCACATCCTGTGTTCTCTGGATGAGCCCCAACCAATAATAGTCCACCAGTGATTGCTATATACAATAAACTCATAATAAGCACAGGCTGGCCCTGCATTGCGTTCATAAAGTAGACCGCCGCCCAAAGAAAAGAATAAGCTGCTAGGATGTATGCAGCAATCCGAGTTTTAAAGCCTAATATCAAAGCAAGGCCACCAAGAAATTGAACAAGAATGCTCAGTGGAGCCATTATTCCAGGGAGGCCTCGTGCACCCAACATGTCTTGGTACATTCCATAACCTCCCGGAGTAGAAATAATATTATTAAGAATAAATAAGATGGAGATAAAAAATATTTGCGCTAATAAAATTCGCGCTATAAGTCCGATATGTTTTGTCATAAAATTTCCTAAATGTTTAATTTTTTAAGATGATGCCCTTAAAATTAAAACTATGCAAGTAAGCCAATTAGATTTTCAAATCCTTTCGTGGAAAAAAAACCTCAATGAAATAAAAAAAATCCGCACGGTTGTTTTTTTACAAGAACAACACATTCCAAAAGAATTAGAATGGGATGAGTATGATAAGTCAGCTTTACATTTCGGTTTATTTGATAAATCTTGTTTAGTTGCTTATGCGCGGTCCATAGAAAATAATGTGTATTGGATTGGACGGATGGCCGTTCAAAAAGAATACAGAAATATAAGTATCGGATCTCGTTTATTACAATTGGTCATTGCTTTTCTTCAAGATATTAATTTTCAAAAAGATATATTTGTATCAGCTCAGGTTCAAGCAATTCATTTTTATGAAAAAAATAATTTTAGTGTTAGAGGAAAGACATATTTAGATGCAGGTATTGTGCATACGGATATGATTTTAAGGCGATAGCTCAATTAATAATTTTTTGATTGGTGCAGGTAATCCTATATCTTGTATATCTTGCCAATTAATCCATAATCCTTTTAATTTAATTTCAGGTTTAGCTAAAGCTTTAATAAAGGTATATTCAAAAACTAATTTATAGTGAGAAAACACAGATTGCCTGTGACCATATTTAATAATTTGTTTATTTTTTAATTTTATTTCTTCATTGGGGGGAAGCCATAATCCATTCCATACCCCCGATCTATTTTTAACTAAAAATACTTGCTTCTGATACTCATAGATATAAAAATGTGTTTTTTTTATCTCATTTTTTTTAACAGGATTTTTTTTTGGAATCTGAGTGGTGAGTCCATTAACATATGCAACACAAGTTTGTGTTATTGGACAAATATTACATATTGGTCTCTTAGGAATACAAAGAGTCGCACCAAAATCCATAATGGCTTGGGTATAAATATCAATATTTTTTTTGGGTAAGTTCTTTTCACTGAGTAACCATAATTTCTTTTCTGTTCGTGAATTATTTATAGGTGTTGTTATTCCATAAACACGAGAGAGTACCCTTTTGACATTTCCATCAAGAATGGGGTAGGGTTTATTGAAGCAAAAAGCTAGAATTGCACCGGCTGTTGATCTTCCAATTCCAGGCAGTCTAATCATATCTTGGAAATTATCTGGAAAATGACCGCTGTTTTCCTTCATGATCATGATTGAGGCAGCATGCAGATTTCTAGCTCGTGAATAAAAGCCTAAACCACTCCACATACTTAAAACATCATCTTCGCTTGCTTCAGCCAACGCTTTAATGGTTTTGAATTTGGTGATAAATTTTTGATAGTATGAAATGACTGTGACGACCTGGGTTTGTTGTAGCATAATTTCTGAAACCCAAACATGATAGGGGTCTTTTGACTTTTGCCACGGAAGATCATGGCGTCCAAATTTTTTGTGCCATTTAATAATTGAAACATTGAAGGCAGGCTTTTTTAGAACTTCCACTGTTTAATAAAATAATATTAAAAATAAAATACCAATAAAAATTCGATAATAAGCAAAAATTTTAAAATCATTGGTTGCTACGAAGCGAATTAAAAACCGAATAACAATCAGTGCAGAATAAAACGATGTTACAAAACCAATAAGAAAGAAAAGCGCATCGTCGCTAGATAAAGAATCAAAGTTTTTAAATAGATCGTAAAAAGATGCTGCGAAGATAATTGGAATGGCCAGAAAAAAAGAAAATTCTGTCGCTGATTTTCGGTCTAAATTAAGTAACATCCCACCCATGATCGTTGCACCCGACCTTGAAACTCCGGGTATGAGAGCAAAACATTGAAATAGACCTATGCCTAAAGCGGTTGAAAATGAAATTTGTTCAATACTTTTATGGCGTCTCTTTTTCAGAGAATTTTCAATAACAAGTATTAGCAGACCGCCTAAAATAAGGGCAAAGCTGACGCTCATGGGATTAAATAAATATCTCTTGATGCTGTCATGAAATAACAAACCCATAAAAGCAGCAGGAAGAAAAGCTAGGAATAAATTGATAAAAAAGTGTTTAGACGATCTTTGTTTGATGGAGATAACTTTTTGAGATAACAAATTTCTATATTCATACACAATAGCCAAAATAGCTCCAAGTTGAATAAAAATTTCAAAGACATGAATGTTCGAATAGTTAGCATCCAATAAATAAGCTCCAATGATCAAATGACCAGTGGAGCTTATGGGTAAAAACTCAGTTAAGCCTTCAATGACTCCTAAAATAAAGGCATGAATTAAAAAAAGTAAAGTCATCTAAAGGTTAGATTTTTTGATAAACTTCGGATCCTTTTTTTACAAATTCAATAGACTTTTCATCCATTCCTTTTTGTAAAGCTTGCTCATCAGAAATCCCTTTTTCTTTTGCATACTCTCTGACATCTTGAGTTATTTTCATTGAGCAAAAATGAGGTCCACACATCGAGCAAAAGTGAGCTTGTTTTGCCCCTTCTTGCGGAAGTGTTTCGTCATGAAATTCTTTTGCTTTTTCTGGATCTAAACTTAAATTAAATTGATCTTCCCATCGAAATTCAAAGCGTGCTTTTGACAAAGCATTATCTCTTATTTGGGCTCCAGGATGGCCTTTAGCAAGGTCAGCTGCGTGAGCAGCAATTTTATATGTAATGATACCCTCTCTAACATCTTCTTTATCTGGAAGACCTAAGTGTTCTTTGGGCGTGACGTAACACAGCATGGCACATCCATACCAACCAATCATTGCTGCACCAATGCCTGAGGTAATGTGATCATAGCCTGGAGCAATATCTGTGGTGAGTGGACCTAAAGTATAGAAAGGGGCCTCATCACAATGTTCTAATTGTAGTTCCATATTTTCTTTAATCATGTGCATGGGGACATGACCAGGACCTTCAATCATTGTTTGAACGTCATGTTTCCAAGCAATTTTTGTTAATTCACCGAGAGTTTTCAATTCTGCAAATTGTGCTTCATCATTTGCGTCATAAATAGATCCTGGGCGTAATCCATCACCAAGACTAAAGCTGACATCATATGCTTTCATAATTTCGCAAATATCTTCAAAGTGAGTGTATAAAAATGATTCTTTATGATGGGCTAAACACCATTTGGCCATAATTGAACCACCTCGACTTACAATTCCAGTCATCCTTTTTGCGGTCATGGGGATGTAAGCAAGTCGAACACCGGCATGGATAGTAAAATAATCCACACCCTGTTCTGCTTGTTCAATGAGGGTATCTTTAAATATTTCCCAAGTGAGTTCCTCTGCTTTGCCATCCACTTTTTCAAGAGCCTGATAAATAGGAACAGTTCCAATAGGAACGGGGCTATTGCGAACTATCCATTCGCGAGTTTCATGAATATTTTTACCAGTAGATAAATCCATCACAGTATCCGCACCCCATCGGGTTCCCCACACCATCTTTTCAACTTCTTCACTAATGCTCGATCCTAAAGCTGAATTACCGATGTTGGCATTAATCTTCACTAAGAAATTTCTGCCAATAATCATGGGTTCAGTCTCAGGGTGATTGATATTTGCGGGGATAATCGCTCGCCCTTTGGCAACCTCATCACGCACAAATTCAGGGGTGATCAGTTTTGGTATTGTTGCACCATGATTTTGACCAGGGTGTTGGGTTTGAATAAAATCAGAAATCCCTTCCCTTCTTTGATTTTCACGGATTGCAATGTACTCCATTTCTGGGGTAATGATGCCTTTTTTTGCATAATGCATTTGTGATACATTGTGTCCGGGTTTTGCTCGGAGGGGTTTTCTTTTGAGGTTAAAACGCATTTTTTCGAGTTCTGGATCTTTTTGTCTTTGTTGTCCAAATTCAGAGGTCGGTCCTTCAAGTTCTTCAACATCACTTCTATCATGAATCCATTTTGATCTTAATGCAGGCAAACCATTTCTGATATCTATTTTATGCAGGGGATCTGTATAAGGACCTGAGGTATCATAGACCACTACAGGATTATTTTTTTCCGCACCAAATTGCGAGGTAGTATCTGCAAGGCTAATTTCACGAAATGGCACTCGTATAGATGCATCAGTTCCTTGAATATAAATCTTTTTTGAATTTTTAAAGGAACTTAGGGTATTTGGGTCAACAGATGCGTCAACTTTGTTAAAATCTTTATCTTGATTGAGATTTTTTTCTGGTGCGTTCATAACTCTCCTTAGTTTTGAGGTAAGGAGTGCAAATTTTTGCATTCCCTACGTCGATTTTAGCCGAATCAGGTTCTAAGGGTATTTCTCACAATAATCATTATTGACCCCTAGCAAATTTAATTCCATTGTACATAAATTTATGAATTTACGTAAACCAATAACATCTTAGGGACAGGCAATATCAGTTATAATTCGTTGAGATTAGTTAGTAAATTAAACAAAACTTAAAAGGTCAAAATTGGGTATCGAAAAAAATAGATTTAATATGATTGAGCAACAAATAAGAACGTGGAATGTGCTCGATGAAAAAATTCTTAATCTTTTTAGAATAAATTTACGTGAAAATTATGTCCCTGATGCATATCAAGCGCTAGCCTTTGCAGATATTGAAATTCCAATTGGATCAAGTGCATCGATGCTTCCCCCAAAACTAGAGGCTAAAATTTTAGAAGAATTGAAACCCAAAAAAAATATGCTCGCCCTTCATGTTGGCACAGGCTCGGGTTTTTTTTCTGCTTTACTTGCTTCTCAGGTAAAAAAAGTGATTACCATAGATATTCAGCCAAAACTTTTAGCCGACGCAAAAAAACGACATCTTGAAAACAATATTAAAAATATAGAGTATGTGTGTGCCAATGGATTTAATGGGTACTATGAAAAAACACCCTATGATCTTATTATTTATACCGCATCTCATATTCATGAACCGCCTGGAATTAGGGAGCAGTTGAACGTTGGTGGAAAATTATTTTTATTTGAAGGGAATCAGGCCATTCAATATGGTAAATTGATTACCAGAATGACAGACTCTGAATTTAAAATAAAAAATCTTTTTGAGGCCGTTGTGCCCTCTTTGGTTGAGTCATGGGAGCCAAGCAAATTTATATTTTAAAATTTAGATTGCCCCTTTTTTTTATTGTTAGCTTGCTTTTCTTTTTTCAAGTAAAAGCTGATGATAAAGATTTATTTGAGCTTTATTTAGAAGCTTTACAAAATGACCCTGTGTTATCTTCAGAGCGATATCAGAATGAGGCGGTGAAAGAATTAATTAATCAAGGCCGATCACTTTTTTTACCATCCGTTTCTGCATTAGCCAATTATGATGATCGCAATCAGGCCCGAAAATTTTTAAATACAGATTCATCTTTAAGCAATAGCAGCAGTCTTTTTACGCGAGGAACCAAAGCCGATTATGATGCCTATGGGTATAGCGTAGTGATAAGACAACCCCTATTTAATTACTCAGCTTATTCAACTTATAAACAAATATTAGCGCAAACGAGCTTATCTGATAAAAAATTTCATTTGGTGCAACAAGATTTAATGATGAGGATCTCAGAGTTATATTTTGATGCGCTGCTGGCGAAAGATAAAGTCGAACTTATTCAAAGCCAGAGATTGGCTATTCAAGAGCAATTAAAAGAAGCGGAAACAAAATTTAATGCTGGACTCATCTCAATAACCGATATCAACGAGGCCAAAACGAAAAATGATCTAATGGAAGTGGATCTTTTGAATGCCGTTAAAGATTTAAAAATTAAAAAAAGAGAAATTCAGTCCATCACGGGAAATTTACCAGGAAGGCTGAAGCCATTGATGAGCTCTATTGCCTTTGAAAAAATGGATAACTTAGCCGAAGAGTGGATCGATATTGCCCTACAAAATAGCACAGCCATTTTAATTAAAGATGCTGAGGTGGAAATTGCAAAAAAAGAAATTGATGTGAGAAAGGGCGAGCATTACCCAACAATTGATGCCCTGGCATCGAGACGAAGAACTTGGGATAAAGATGGCTATGCTTTTGGATTAAGAAGCTATTCAGATACCATTGGAGTGGAAGTGAATATTCCTATTTTTTCAGGGGGACTAACTAGCTCAAAAGTGAGGGAGGCTCAACTTTTAAAAGATAAAACTGTTCAAGAGTCAGAAGCCATTAGGCGACAAGTTGAACTTCAAGTAAGAGAAGCATATTTAAACCTTCAAACAAATTTATCTGAAATAGAGGCTTATCAGCAAGCTTTAAAATCATCCGAGCTTCAATTAAAATCAACAGAGATTGGATTTCGAGAGGGTTTGCGAAATAGTGTTGAAGTCCTTAATGCTCAACAAATGCTATTTTCAGCCAAGTACGATTTATTAGCATCGCGATATAATTATTTAAGAAATCTGTTAAACTTAAAACACACTGTGGGAACACTTTCTATTCAGGATATTGAAGAAATAAATAAATATTTAGTAATCAATCAAAACAATGAAAGCTGAAATTCAAAGAAGCCAACTCGTTATCATTGACATGCAAGATAAACTTGCAGGAGCAATGCCCAAAGAGGTGGTTAATAAAATGATCCAACGCTGTGAATTAATTGCCACCTTAGCTAAAATTGAAGAGATTCCGGTGTTGGTCACAGAGCAATATCCAAAAGGGTTAGGTAAAACATTGTCGAGCATGATTCCTTTCCTTACCCATGCAACTTTTATCGAAAAAACAACCTTTTCATGTGCAGATGACCCTAAATTTAATTCGAAATTAATTGAAACGCGTGATCAAGTGATTTTGGCGGGGATGGAGTCACATATCTGTATTTTGCAAACAGCCTTAGATTTAATTCAAAAGGGTAAAAAGGTTTATATCTTAGAAGATGCTATTTCATCTCGTAATATCTTAAATAAACAAAATGCGATTTTCAGGATGCGTGATGCAGGCTGTATATTGACAAATGTCGAGTCCATTGTCTTTGAGTGGCTCAAGAATTCTGAGAATCAAAGCTTTAAAACCATAGCGCCTTTAATCAAAAATATTTGCTAATTAACTTTATTAGCTTATCTTCGTCTTTTTGATTTTCTTTTAAAAAAACGTTTATATTTGCTTTAATTTCAGTGTTATATTTTTTTTCAAAGAATTTTTTAATCGCCTCACTGATTTGTTCTGGTTTAATCTGTACAAATACTTTATCTTTTAGACCACTGTTAATAATTGATTTAAAGTTAAAAATGGATGGACCAACAAAGACCGGTTTTTTGAGTAAAATACTTTCAATAGGACTATGAGAACCATAATCTTTAAAACTCCCGCCGATGAATACCAGATCACTTAGGCCAATATATTTATAAACCTCACCCATGGTATCCCCAATAACTACCGGTACGGAGACCTTTCTTTTCAAACGAGAACTCATGGCATTAAAAGAGTAACCTTTTTTCTGAATAATATTTTTCACTTCCTTGAATCGTTGTGGATGGCGTGGAACTATTATTAACGCATAGTCTTTATGATTTAGAAAATTTTTCATCGCATCTAAAAAAAGATCTTCCTCTCCATGCCTGGAGCTGATCAAGGAGATAATTTTTTTATTGTTTAAACCTAGTTGATTTAGTAAAAGGGTTTTTTCTAATTTTGTAATTGCTGGGACCTGTTGGTTAAATTTTAAATTTTTATAAACAAACACCTCTTTATTTGTGAGCTGATTGAAGTTTTGCTGATCCGCCACAGATTGGGCAATAATTAAATTAAATCTGTTTAAGACTTCCTGAGAAAAAGATTTAAATCGAAGATATTTACCCAAAGATTTATCAGATAATCGAGCATTAATTAAAAGCGCTGGAATATTTCTTTTATTTAATGCTTGTAACATCCCAGGCCAAATTTCAGTTTCTAAAAAGATAGCCACTTTAGGAGAAAAATAGTTTAAAAAGTACTGATTAAAAAACCAACTATCCAAGCATAAATAAGCTCGATGAATTCGATTAGAATTCATAAGTTTGACATTTCTTCCGGTGGGAGTTGTATGAGTAATTAAAAAATCATAGTTTTTATACAAGGGAACAATTTTTTTCAGTAAGCTGTCAATTGCTTTTGTCTCACCAACCGAGACACAGTGAAACCAAATTATTTTTTTATGCTTAATTCCTTTCAATTGATAAATGCCAAAACGCTCAAAAAGAAATTTGAAGTAATCCGGTTGCTTTAACCCCCTGATGGCAAACTTGATGGGCGCCAGGATAATAAGAGCATGAATAATGATCTGATAAATTAAAAATTTCATATATTTTTCTATTTTACCTTTAAATTTTTTTTTTGATTCTGAAGTGTTTGATTTATATGAAAATTATCGAAATTGCACTAATATTGACCAAAAATAAGTGTTGACCAACCACAATTAGCTGATAAAATCTTGATCATAAACCACAACATCTTGTGGTTTTAATTAATTTAAAGAATTGCTACAATTTCCAATAGCAAATTCGATAAAACTATAAATTTCAGGGGAAATTCATGCTAGAGGCTGTACATTCAAAAAATTCCGATCAAGAGGATGCAAAATCTAAGATAGAAATGCAATCTGTTTCCATTGATATTTGGGATAAAAAATATCGATTGAAATCAAAAGATGGTAATTTTGTGGATCAAACAATTGAAGACACCTATGAGCGTGTAGCCGAAGCCTTGGCTGATGTTGAACCTAAAGATAAAAAAACTTGGAAAGAAAAATTTTCTTGGGCACTTAGACATGGGGCAATACCTGCGGGAAGAATTACATCAAATGCGGGTGCAAAAGAACATAAACCAGCAACCAGTACCATAAACTGTACCGTCTCCGGAGCAGTTCAAGACAGCATGACAGATATTTTAGATAAGGTTCATGAGGCTGGGCTCACGCTGAAGGCGGGATGTGGCATCGGTTATGAATTTTCAACGTTACGTCCAAAAGGAGCTTTTGTTGCAGGTGCAGGCGCCTATACAAGCGGCCCTCTATCGTTCATGGATATCTATGATCGTATGTGTTTCACAGTTTCAAGTGCCGGGGGAAGACGCGGAGCTCAAATGGCTACGTTTGATATTTCTCATCCTGATGTCACTGACTTCATAAAGGCAAAAAGAGAAGATGGTCGCCTCAGGCAATTTAATTTGTCCTGTTTGATTACCAAAGAATTTATGGAAGCTGTGAAGTCTGACGGTAACTGGAAGCTAGCATTTCCTGTGACTGAAAAAGAGGCTAAACAAGATAATTTAGATTTAAATGATCCTGAAAAAACGGTATGGAGAAACTGGCCGGTTAAAGATAAATACCTCACTAAAGAATCTGGTAAAGATGCTGGAAAAGTCGCCTGTAAAGTGTATTCAGTGATCAAAGCTAAGCGTCTCTGGGATGTCATCATGTCCTCTACGTATGATTATGCAGAGCCTGGTTTTATTCTTATCGATCGTGTGAACGAGATGAATAATAATTGGTTTTGTGAAAACATTAGAGCCACCAACCCTTGCGGTGAACAGCCGCTCCCAGAATACGGTGCATGTCTATTGGGGTCTATTAATTTGACAATGTTTGTAAAGAACCCTTTCACAGATGAGGCTTTTTTTGACTGGGAAGAATACAAAAAAGTTGTTGGAATATTTACTCGAATGCTTGATAACGTTGTCGAAATCAATGGACTACCCCTCGGAAAGCAAAGGGATGAAATTACTCGAAAAAGACGTCATGGCATGGGATATTTAGGACTGGGTTCAACATTAACAATGATGAAAATTAAATATGGAGATCCTGCATCAATTAAATTTACTGATGAAGTAACTCGGGTTTTAGCTGAAGAGGGTTGGAAAGTAGGTATCGAGCTTGCCAAAGAAAAAGGCTCCGCACCGATCATGGATGAGTTATTTGAAATAACTGAGGAAATGTTACAAATGCGTCCTGAAATGAAGTCTGATGGGATTAAGGTGGGTGACAAAGTAGCTGGTAAAGTTCTTTTAGGAAAATATAGTAAATATATGCAGCAGTTTCCTCAAGACCTGAGAGATCAGATTGCAGAAAGCGGTGTTCGATTTAGTCATCATAGCTCAATCGCTCCGACAGGAACGATATCCTTATCTTTAGCCAACAATGCTAGTAATGGTATTGAGCCCTCTTTTGCTCATCACTACAGTCGAAATGTGATCCGTGAAGGAAAAAAATCTAAAGAAAAAGTCGATGTTTTTTCTTACGAACTTTTAGCCTACAGGACTTTAATTAATTCCAAGGCAATGCCTTTTTCGGATAAGGATGATGAAAAGTTACCAGAGTATTTTATTGACTCGTCAACCATCAAAACTAAAAATCACGTTGATATTCAGGCAGCTGCTCAAAAATGGATTGATAGCTCAATATCGAAAACCATCAATGTACCAACAGATTATGACTTTGAAGAATTTAAAGAAATATACATGTACGCGTATGACAAAGGTTTGAAAGGATGCACCACATTTAGATTTAACCCTGAAGCTTTTCAAGGTGTTTTAGTGACGGAAAAAGATCTTGAAAACACAACTTATCAATTTACGTTAGATGATGGTTCAACTATCGAATTGAAAGGGAACGAAGAGGTTGAGTATGATGGTGAGACGCATACCGCTGCAAATCTATATGATGCACTCAAAGAGGGATACTACGGAAAGTTCTAGGGAAAAATTATGGCAAAAAAAATTGAAAAGAAAATTGTTGGGTATTCAGTAGTAGACAAAAATATAAAAGAACAACCCAAAGCTGAAATTGTACAAATTGGTGAACCTTTAGAGCGGCCAGACCATATCCGAGGAACGACCTATAAAGTCAAAACTCCAGTGACTGAGCATGCCTTGTACATAACCATCAATGACGTAGTGATGAATGAGGGGACGGATCAAGAATACTCGCGCCCTTTTGAAATTTTTATCAATTCAAAAAATATGGATCATTTTCAATGGATTGTTGGTTTGACCCGAGTTATGTCTGCAGTCTTTAGAAAAGGGGGCGATGTGACTTTTCTTCTTGAAGAACTTCAAAGTGTGTTTGATCCGAATGGCGGCTATTATAAAAAAGGTGGAAAATACGTACCAAGCCTTGTCGCTGAAATTGGTGAAGTTTTAGAAAAACACCTAATAGATATTGGCATGCTCAAATCTAAAGAATTAGATGAACATCAAAAAAAATTAGTGGAAGAAAAGAAAAAAGAATACCTTGAAAAAAATCAGGATCAGCTTGATGATTCTGGATTTCCAAAAGACAGTCAGTTATGTGGCAAGTGTCAAACAAAAGCAGCAATTCTGATGGACGGCTGTTTAACTTGCCTCAATTGTGGTGAAAGTAAGTGCGGCTAATCTTGAACTAACTTTATATAAAGTCATCTGAACACATTAATGATTGTTTGAATGATTTTTTATGAAAAAGCTCATCTTATTTTTTTTATTATTTCCATTTATTAGCTCAGCTAAAGGTTTGTCACAAGAGCTAACGTTCAACTTAAATCGATCCATTGTCAAAGTACATGCAGCAAACCAGGCTGGAAATCATGGCGTCGGTTCCGGCGTAGTGATAGCAAAAGACCATGTGGTCACCAATTGCCATGTGATCGCAAACGCAACCGGTATTCATATAACCAAATATGGAACAAGTTACCCACCAGAAGAGTTAATTGCCGATTGGTACCATGATATCTGTATCTTAACTTTTAAATATTTAGATTTAGATCCCGTTCAACTTGGGTCATCGAATAATGTCGATTATGCAACCGATGTTGTTGCTAAAAGCTATGGGGGAAATGCAACAAGACCAGTGACCTCGGTGGGAAAAGTCCGAGATATATTTGATTTTAAGGGAAAAAAAATTATTCAATCATCAACCTGGTTTTCATTGGGTGCAAGTGGTGGCGGTTTATTTGACATTGAGGGACGCCTTTTGGGAATCACGACATTCAAAACACCGGGACATGGAGCTCTATACTATTCAATTCCAGTTGAAGTGGTTAAAGATCTTTTGGAAAAAGGTCAAAGGGTTAAAGTTACTACTCAAGCTTTGGCACCATTTTGGGATGAGCCACCTGAACAGCTTCCTTTTTTTATGAGAATAGTAAAACCCTTATTCGATGAAAACTGGAGTGAGTTGAATAAGCTCTCACAAGAGTGGGTATCAAAAGAAAATGCGTTGGAGGCAAATTATTATCTAGCTAAAAGCTTCTATCATTTAAACCAGAAAGATGAAGCAAAAAAATTATTAATGAAAGTTATTGATCAAAAAAATAAACACTCGATGGCGCATCAGCTCCTATCAAAGATCTACCAGGACGAGGGAAATCAGGTAGAATCCGAGTATCATGCAAATTTGTTTATGGAATTAGATAGTGAAATACAAGAGTTTAATAAAAATTAATGCTTACATGATTTTAGTTTTTATTCAAGGCTGTTCTTACCTAGATACTGAAAAAATTGGACGAGTCCTCTCGACGGATTACTATGAGTTAGATACAACGCCTAAAGATGCTGAGCGTTATCAATGTGATCTAAATAAACAATTCTTTTTAAAAGACATAAACTCCGAAAAACAGAAAAAAGATAAATGGATTATTTTTAAAAATAAAGAATATCGTTTAATTCAAACTGATCCAGGGATATATGAAAACGAATTAATTACATTAGTTGTAGATAATTTGACGGCTAATATTAAGCCCAAAAAACCAGAACTTGAAGAGTTTTCTTTTTCAAACTGTAACCTAGCTACTTTAAAATAGTACTCTTGATAAGAACCACAACATAGAGTAACTTAATAGTAATTTTGTTATTTCGTGAAGGATCAGTCGTGGATAATAAATACGGTCTAGGAAGCTCCAAAGTTGCAAATGAAATTAATAAAAAACACAAAGATACCGCATGTAAATTTTGTGATCACAAACAGCTGAGATTTTGTCCAACCATGGAAGATCATCAATGTGAAAAATGTAATCGATGGCAAAATGATTTGCCTGACAATTACGCCACAGGGCGAAGCTCAGATTATTAAGGAAATGTATGTTAATTAAATCAGATTTTGTCGATCTTAAAACGCCCACTGGTGAAATGCGAACTTATATTCATCAGCCTGTTGTAGAAGGTAAATATCCAACCATTCTTTTTTACTCAGAAATTTTTCAACAAACGGGACCGATATTACGGGCAGCACAAATTGTGGCCAGTCATGGGTATAACGTTCTTGTTCCCGAAGTATTCCATGAGCTGAATCCAATTGGTACCGTGCTGGGCTATGATGATGCCGGTCGAGAAAAAGGAAATGCGGATAAATCCGCTAAAGATGTTCAGTCCTATGACACTGATAATCAGGCGATGATTGATTGGGCAAAACAACAAAGTTGGCATAATGGAAATTTTGGCGCTATGGGCTATTGCATTGGGGGTCACTTAGCTTTCCGTGCAGCGCTAAATCCAAATATTAAAGCGACAGCTTGTTTTTATGCGACCGACTTACATACTCAAATTATCCCCAATCAACCGGGTCAACACAGCATGGATAGGCTGGCAGATATTAAAGGCGAGCTCTTGATGATTTGGGGGAAACAAGATAACCATGTCCCACCGGTAGCCCTATCAGAAATTCGTCAAAAACTATTAGCGACAGAGATAACATTTGAGTGGCATGAGTTTAACGCCCAACATGCATTCATGAGGGATGAGGGCGATCGATATGATGCTGAATTAGCGGCTTTATGTTACCAAATGACGTATCGATTTTTTTCTCGCAACTTTAGATAGTTTTTAAGAATATTAATATGAAAATTTTTATTAATGGTGAAATGAAGTCATATGATCAAAATAATTTAACGGTTTTTGATTTGATTGTGGAAGCAGGTATTGAAAATAAAAAATATGCGATTGAATGTAATGGTCATATTGTTCCAAAGAGTGAAATTAAAGAGCAATATGTGAAAGAGGGAGATAAATTTGAAATTGTGGGAGCAGTCGGTGGCGGTTAATCAAAATGATGCACTAACAATTGGATCAAGATCTTTTAAATCGAGATTGCTTGTAGGGACTGGAAAATACAAAGACTTTAATGAGACTAGACAGGCCATCGTTGAATCAGGGGCAGAAATTGTGACTGTGGCAATAAGAAGAACAAACATTGGCCAAGATGCAAATGAACCGAGCTTGCTTGATTTCCTGCCACCATCGGAATTTACTTATTTGCCCAACACAGCCGGCTGCTTTAATGCAGATGACTCTGTTCGAACGTTAAGATTGGCTCGAGAATTATTAGATGGCCATAACTTAGTCAAGCTTGAAGTGCTGGGAGACAAGGAAACTTTATATCCGAATGTGATTGAAACAGTGGAAGCAGCGAAAACGCTAGTTAAAGATGGATTTGAGGTTATGGTGTATACATCAGATGATCCCATCGTCGCGAAAATGTTAGAGGATGTTGGCTGTGTAGCCATTATGCCCCTAGCCTCCTTAATAGGTTCTGGGATGGGCATATTAAATCCATGGAATCTGGACATCATCATAAAAAATTCATCTGTTCCAGTGATTGTAGATGCTGGAGTCGGAACTGCATCAGACGCAGCCATTGCCATGGAGCTTGGGTGTGATGGCGTCTTAATGAACACGGCTATCGCAGAGGCGCAAAAGCCGGTGATGATGGCGGGTGCCATGAAAAAAGCCATAGAGGCTGGACGTGAAGCATATCTGTCTGGAAGAATGAATAAAAAACTATATCAAGCATCCCCAAGCTCACCGACCTCAGGACTAATTAAATAATATGGATGATGAGTTAATCAAAAAAATTGCCATCAGTATCGAAACTGAATATGTTCCATCCCACTCTTCCGATGAGGACAATAAATATTTTTTTGCTTATGCGGTAACAATAAAAAATCAATCAGCCATTAATGTCCAGCTTTTATCTCGGCATTGGAAGATTGTAAATTCCAATGGAGCGGAGAAAAGTATTGAAGGTATCGGAGTCGTCGGCGAGCAACCAATCATCTACTCAGGGGAGGATTACACTTATACGAGTGCAACAGAAATTGATACTCCTGTGGGCCATATGTATGGGGTCTACTCCATGGAAACTGAATACGGAGAAAGGTTTGATGCAGAAATTCCAAAGTTTCATTTAATCATGCCAAGGAATTTACATTGAAAAAAATTTGGCTTGGTTTATTTTGTTTGACTCTTTTTTTATTGGTGGGCTGTGCCCCCAATAAAATGAATATGGAAGATTGCAAGTGTGAAGATCAACCAGAAGCAAAAACTAAAATAGAAGAAAAAACCCAAGAATGTAATGTTGTTGAAGTTAAAGAAATTGATAAGGATAATGAAAACTTTATACCCTATAGCCAGCTTCGCGAGTCTGGGTGGTATGAAGTAGAGTTTATTCTAAATCAAGACGATCTCTCGGCAGCATGGCCTGCATGGATAAATAGTTGCACAACACTGATTCATCAAAAACCCTGGAAAAAAGCATGTAGCGCAGCTAATTCATTGGGGTCAGCGTCAAGCGAAGAGATTCAAAATTATCTGAAAACACACTTTACCCTTTATAAGTCATGGAAGGATGATGGAGCTGATACGGGTTTAATAACTGGATATTATCAACCGATCCTCAAAGGGAGTCGGACGCCTTCTAAAAAATATTCAACACCCATCTACAAAACCCCTGTTGATTTGATCACCGTAGACCTATCTGAACTTTATCCTGAAATGAAGTTTAAAAGACTTCGGGGCAAAGTTGAGGGAAATAAATTATTACCTTATTTCTCTCGAGAAGAGATTTCATCAAATGAGAACTTATTGAAGGGCAATGAATTATTTTGGGTGGATAATGCTGTAGAGGCTTTCTTTCTTGAGATTCAAGGTTCGGGAATTATTGAGTTAGAAGACGGAAGTAAAATTCCAATTGGTTATGCAGATCAAAACGGTCACCCCTATCGATCTATGGGAAGAGCCCTAATTAATGCTGGAGAACTAACAAAAGACACAGCATCAATGCAAAGTATTAAAGCATGGGCTAATAAAAATAAGAAAAAATTAAAAGCTTTCTTAGATAAAAATCCAAGCTTTGTTTTTTTTAGGGAGCTGGAGAGTGGTTTAGCTGGACCAATTGGTGCTCAAGGGGTTCCTATTATCGCTGAGAGATCCATTGCCATTGATCGTAAATATATTCCCATGGGAGCTCCGGTATTGTTGGCAACCACTTTTCCCAATTCAACAAATACTTTAAATCGTCTGGTCATTGCCCAAGATACCGGGGGGGCCATTCGAGGACCCATAAGAGCAGATTATTATTGGGGATCTGGTCCTGAAGCTGGAGCAAAAGCGGGAGCCATGAAACAACAAGGAAATATCTGGGTATTACTCCCTAAAGAATTTAAATTGAATAAAAAAAAGGAGCAGTAAGCTCCTTTTTTTTAAGTAAACAATAATTACTTATTGCATACGTACATTGTTACTTCAAAACCGAAACGCATTTCAGTTGCAGCAGGTGTTGTCCACATAATGAGATCTCCTTTCGTATAAATTCTGCCTAAGCAGTACACATACTCTACTTAAATAAATGATTATCCTGATATTGAAATCGATGAATTAAACCTCATGATTTTCATGATAGTTTTTTTAATATTTTTTTTCGTAAACGTTTGCTGTTAACAAATACATCATATTTTACCAATTGAAGTTTAGTAAAAAAGCTGGGTTTTTTATTATTTAGGGCAAAATAATGTTTTAAAAAAATATTTCGTATTTCCCAATCAAATTTATTGAGGAGGCGAACAACGTCTTTCATGCGTTGGGTTTTTCGAGTTTTATAATTTAAACTGCTGTTGAAGTTTTTAACACGACCCGTATCAATTAACTCAAAATGAAAATTATTGTTCTCAATCAACATGAGGATATTTCCAGCAGAAAGATCATTAAAAAATACACCGCGACTATGCATCTTATTGATAAATTCAGCACATTGCTCAAAAATTTGCCTCATGGTAAAACCTTTAAAAATGACATCATTTTTAAAATGCAAAGCAAGGTCATTAAAACTATAACCTTCCTTGTATAAAGAAATATAATAATTTTCTAATGAGGAAGGATCATGCTTCTTGTTGAATACGGCAATGGGTTTGGCAGCATTAATCCCCTTGGATAACAGTATATGAGTTCCATTCCAAGCTCTTAAGGATTTATTCGGACGATTCCTATCTAAAAATCTCTTGTGCCTATAAATAGACATTGGTTTTTTAATGACCACCTTTCCGAAATTTGGAATATCCTTGATCCACACCGCATTTCTTGATTTACGTAAGGATTGATCTTTATCTGGAGGTAAAAGAGTATCAGGATGACAGTATTTTAAAATTAATTTGTAAGTTTCAATATCTTTTGCCTGGGTAATACCAGACCAGTATTCATCGTGCAGAAAATAAAATTTTTCTTTACTTTGTTCTACAAATGCATGGGGATAAATAAATGGTTTTTGTATTAGACTGGGCCGTGATTCCTTTGGCCAAAATAAATAAATAGGATCATCATTAATCGATGTAGGTTGATTTATATTATTTCCATACTTATCTTTTGATATCGCTGTATTGAGTTGATTGATATGATAGAACTTTTGAATATCAGCAATGTAATTATTTTGCGTCCAAGCTATATGAAATGTTTCTGTATCGGATTCAAATTCTAAAATTTGAATCGCCGGGTTGTCTGAGTAACTTTTAATAAATGTTGATCCAGGAACAGTTTGATTAAAAAATTGCAGAGCCCTAAAAGATTGGGTGATGTGATAATTTGACACATACCCTTTAGCCTCAGGATAAAAGGTTACTTGTTCAATTTGTGGGTACTCAGGCTCGTTGAGCCCATTATGAATTAATCCCTCTCGATGACAGATCAGGGCACCCCAGAAGGCTTTCTCAAAATTTCCTTTGGCTGCTAGCATAACAAAGTATCGTGTTATGTATTTTGCACGTTGTTGCTCAGGCTGGTCTTTTAATCTGCCAATACGCTTTATACTCCAAAAAGAGCAGGGCGATATTATGCCCTTGATATTAAATTCTTGAGCCAAAAATTTATAAACAGCTGATTTTTTATACAGGTCAAATTTAAAACATTGAGGAAATTTTCTTATAAAAACACGAGGATCATAAGGTTCAGGCTGGATAGTTCTCTCAGCAAACATATTGTTTGATAGTAAATCTGGAAGTTGATGCTTTGATTGTAAACTTTTTAAAATTCCAAAATTAACAAAGGGCTCAAAGTCGGTCACATTGGGACCCATGATTTTTCGATTTTTAATTCGACATACATTAAATGCAACACTCCAGAGTTTATAAAATCCCTGATAAGAAATTCGGGTCCATGATTGTCGATTGATTGTGCTACCAATTTCAACCATGAATTTGATTTCTTTAAATTCATTAAGCAGTTTCTCTACAAAATTTTTCCAAACCAAAATACCATGTTCTGTGGTGATCGAGCTTGCATCTTTGATTGGAGGGCTGATATTTATAATAAGGTTGCCATCAAAATCTTTTAATTTTTTTAATAAGCGTGATTTGTGATTGTTAAAATCAGTGTAAGTGAAATAGATTCTTAAATTTTTAACACCTAACTCATGAATGCGATCAAAAATATAGTCATCTGTTTCTAATTCATCATTGCTGGCAATATTGATGCCAATAAAATCTTCAGGCACCCGATGAGAGCGGTTTGGTAACTCTTGATGCTTGATGCCTGAGTTGAAATAAAAAAATAAGTATTCGGCTAAGTATTTTAAATTCACTAAAGTGTCATTCATTTTCATTGTGGGGGTAATTTATATAAACGTTCACTGTATAAAATGCTGGGCAATATGGCATATGCTAATGGCCTCTCAATACTTTCTGAGGTATTTTTATTTTCAATAATTTCATAGGTATCAAAGTTATATTTGCCGTAAAACACTTGTTGATTAGGCTGTAAAACATATAACCGCTCTTTTTCCATCCATGCAAAGTTGTCATAATATTGCATCATTGCCCGACCTTGATAATTATTATCGATTTGGCTCATGTCTTGACCGATCATGGGATGATATCCTTGAATTCCAGCCAGCGATAAGAGGGTGACGGGTAAGTCAATTTGACTGGTAATCTGATTGAGCACTTGAGGTTTAATTCCCCCGCCAACAATTAAGCCAGGAATGTGGAAATTTTTAATGGGGATTAAATGATCCCCTCTGACCCTGATGTCATGATCAGCGACGATCAGAAAAATTGTATCCTGCCAATAGTCTGATTGTTTGGCTTTGTGAATAAACTCACCCAAGGCATGGTCGGCATACTTAACCGCATTTTTTTCTGTTGCCTGCGGCTCTTCATAAAGCTGGATAACATTTTCAGGAAATTCAAAGGGAGCATGATTTGAAGAGGTGAAGACTAAGCTAAAAAATGGCTGGCCTTCTTTATGATATTGACTGAATTGTTGATGGGCTTTTTGATATAAGTCTTGATCTGATGCGCCCCAGCTTCCTTTAAATATAGGATTCTCAAAATCTTTTTGTTCGATGATCGTTTTAAAACCATTCCCGGTAAAAAAATTTCTCATATTATCAAAATGAGCTTCGCCTCCATAAATAAAACTGGTTGCATAATCTTTTTTTTCGAGCAACGATGCGAGAGTAAAGAAATTGGTTTGTGATAATGGCAGCTTGACAGTGCTCTGAGCCGGTGTGGGTGGAAAGCCTGAAACAACAGCCTCAATTCCCCTCACTGATCGTGTTCCCGTAGCATAAAGTTGATTAAACCAAATACCCTCATGTTTTAATTGTTCAAGATTGGGGGTGACCGGCGCTCCTCCAAGGGACTCAACAAAGGTCGCACCCAGACTTTCTTGAAGAAGTATCACAATATTTTTCGGTTTCCCCTTATAGCTTGGATTAAGAATTTTTTTAGTGGGGAACTCTGCCGGTCCGGTTTGACCTGTTAATTCAAAGATCTTTTCTTTTTCCATCTTGCCATAAATCTTTGCCGCTGATGCTTCATGCTTCATGCTATAGGCTGCATAGAGGACGGTGTAGGGAGAGTTGAGTACTAGAGAATTGACCATGGCATTTTCGGTGAGAGCAAACATTGCTGGATTAGCAGGGCGATGTCCCAATGAGGAGCGGATGGTGATTAACATTATTAATAGGATGAGGGGCCATAAATAGAAGTGGGTGGGTTTATATTGAGGTGTATATTTTTTAGTAAAAATTTTAAAAATAAAATAACTCATAAAGCTCACAAATAAAACTACTCCGATGACGTCAACTGTAAAACCTTTGAACAGCATTTTAAAAACTTCACGCGGATATTTAAGGTATTCAATGAATAAGATATTTGGACGGGTATTGTACTCATGAATAAAGGTGATTGAACAAGCTTCAATAATTACCAAGAGGATGAAACTGATCACAATCCAATATTGCGTGAAATTTTGATAAAAAGAAGATAAGTTTTTATGAATTAGATTGGCCGGAAATAGCAGCATGGGAATGAGTAACATGAAACCCAGCTGCATCAAGTCCACCCTCACCCCTTGAAGAAAAATATTCATGAGTTGATCGGTGGCAAGCACAGCATCAATTTGCCAAAGAATAAGCATGAGCCTGGATAGCGAGAAAAAAATTAACCCCAGGAAATAAGCTTTTATAAAAACTTGATAGGGATTGTGATTGCGTAACATTTAAATTAAATATTCATATAGTTTTATCGAATTATACTTAACTTTAAAAGGAACAATAAAAAAAGGGTGTATTTTCATACACCCTTTTATGGATCACTAAGACTACTTTTATAGAGAGGAGAAGTATCTTAGTTGCGGTAAGCAGTTTCTCCATGTGATGAGGTATCAAGACCAGACACTTCATCTTCTTCAGAAACTCGTAGACCAATAACAGCATCGACGATTTTGAAAAGGATGTAGCTGATCACACCACACCAAACAATGGTAAAGAGAACTGATTTGGTTTGAACCCATAACTGACTCATCATGGTAAATCCTTCATCGTAGCCAACGCCACCGAATTGAGGAGCCATAAAGATTGCTAGGCCAATCGCGCCAATAATTCCAGCGACACCATGGATCCCGAATACATCGAGGGAGTCATCGTAACCAAACGCATTTTTAAGTGAGCTACAAGCCCAGAAGCTAATGATACTGGCGATGAAGCCAAGGACAATTGCACCTACAGGACCAAGAACAGCACATGCTGGGGTAATAGCAACCAATCCAGCAATCGCTCCTGATGCGCCACCTAACATAGACGGCTTACCTTTAGCTGCCCACTCGATTGCCAACCAACCTAAAACTGCAGCTGCTGTAGCGGCTTGTGTGTTAATCATTACCAGACCAGCTGTTCCATCTGCAGCTAATTCACTACCTACGTTAAAGCCGAACCAGCCTGCCCAGAGCAGTGATGCACCAATCATAGTCATGGGTAAGTTGTGAGGAGCCATAGCTACTTTACCAAGTCCAACACGTTTACCAATAACGATCGCACCAACAAGAGCAGCAATCCCTGCATTAATATGAACCACTGTACCGCCGGCAAAGTCAACTGCACCCCACTCACCGATCATGCCACCGCCCCACACCATGTGGCATATTGGTAGGTACACTAAGGTTAACCATAAAGGCATAAATAGCAGTAAGGCTGAAAATTTAATTCGTTCAGCGAATGCACCTACAATAAGTGCCGGTGTTAATGCGGCAAAGGTAAGCTGGAAAGTCACGAATACAAATTCAGGAATCGTGTCAGATAAGGAATCAGCTGTAATGCCATTTAAGAAAACAGACCCTAATCCACCAATATAGGCATTCCAATCGCCGCCATCTCCAAACGCTAAACTGTAGCCATAAAATACCCATAGCACAGACATGAGTGAGAAGGTCACAAACACTTGCATGAGCACGGATAACATATTCTTGGCTCTAACTAAGCCACCATAGAATAAAGCTAACCCTGGAATCGCCATGACAATTACTAAAATGGTCGCGACAATCATCCATGCCGTGTCTCCGGTATCGAGAGTTGCTTCTTCAGCAGCTTCCTCTGCAGCCACTGCATCAGCATCCGTTGCACCATCGTCCATCTCAGCCACAAGATAAGAATTGTCAGTGAAGTTACTTAAGGCATCAGCCATGCTGATATTTGTGAAACCCATTAGGAATAAGCTGATAAGTCCAACCACACCTAATTTAGATAATATTTTTTTCATACTGATCTCCTTATAACGCTTCTTCGCCGGATTCACCGGTTCGGATGCGAATGACTTTTTCTAAATCAGATACAAAGATTTTACCGTCACCAATTTTTCCGGTGACCGCAGATTTTTCAATTGCATCGATGACCTTTTTTTCGAGTTTGTCTGACACCGCGACTTCGAGTTTTACCTTCGGTAAAAAATCGATCACATATTCAGCGCCTCGATAGAGCTCAGTGTGTCCCTTTTGTCGTCCAAAGCCCTTCACTTCTGTCACGGTGACACCTTGTACACCGATATCGGACAGGGCTTCTCTGACTTCATCAAGCTTAAACGGCTTGATAATTGCAGTAACTAATTTCATTGTTATTCCCCTATTTTTTTTGATTAAAAAGTTTTTGTTAAATAAAAGGTATGGTTTGGATCACCTAAATATGTCCCATTTCGATCAGACCAGAACGCTCCATCACCTCTTCTAACATCAGTTCCTGTATAGAAATAACCCATATCAATACCATTGTCGAAAGATTTGTTGAGGCCAACTAACCAATCACCATATGAGTCCTGATTATTAGATGCGCCAGCAAAGTGTTGATAGCCCGCATGGAATTTAGCACTCACACCGCTTAAAAATTTATGACCAACTAATTCACCCACAGGAATCTCGGCATTAAGTTCGTAGTAAGTTGAACCACGTGCACTGTCGTATTCTGACCCATCAGCTTGGAATCCACCATCACCCCAAGTCCATGCGTCTTTTGATGTTACAACATGAACAGCTGTGTCAAACCATCCGTAACCTAGGCTAGCATGAACTTCAGTTGTGTTTGCTTTAGCAAAACCTGTAGCAACTTCACCTGGATATAAATACTGAAGAACACCAACATCATAGCTAATACCAGTTTCGCCAATTTCAGATGCATAGCCTGCATATAAATCTAGCTCTAATGAACCACCATTTTTGTAGGCCATCCAACCATTTTCTCGAAGCCAGCTTATATTGGACGCCCATGCACCTGCATAAAATCCAGATGAATGTTCGATGTCAATACCACCTTGTAAGGCAGGATCCTGGTGAGTCTGTGTATAACCCCTAAAGATGTATTGAGAAAATAAACCAATGTTATAACTGATTGAATAGTCAGATTTTGCTTCTGGCGCATCCTCAGCTAAAACATGAAATGATGGCAATGCTAAGGCAGCCACCAATGCCATTTTAAGTTTGTTCATAAAATATTCTCCTAAATATTTTGTTTAAAAATATAGTGATCCGTTTAAAACATCACGTACGTATTATCATTAATGCAATAACCGTGCCAACTTTCTTTAAAGCATCTAATTAAGTTATTATTTTGGGGAATAACAATGTTAATTTCTGCCTTATGTAAAGTAAAAAAGTCTGTTAAAATCAGTACTTTACGAGCTAATATTAAACTTATGGAAAATAAATTTCAAATGATTTCTGAAAAGATTCGAGAATTATTAAAAAATTCACCAATAGAGGACATTGAAGCCACCATTAATGCACTCATAAAGAGCAAATGCACCGAATTGGGGCTTGTTTCTCGAGAGGAATTTGACGTGCAAACAGAAGTGTTGAGAAAAACACGTGAGAAATTAGAGGCCGTCGAACAAGAATTGGCCAAGTACGAAACTAAAACTAAATAATCTCCTCATATCACAACCTGATCATCTTATAATTAATAGAATTTATGGATCCATTTAAAAATACAGAAGCCTATTTAAAAGCAGAGCTTGGCAAAAGAATCCTGATCATGGATGGCGCCATGGGCACCATGATTCAACAGCAAAAATTTACTGAGGATGATTATCGCGGGTCTCGATTTAAAGATTTTTCAGCACCAAAAGGTGAGCGTGAACTGTTCCTTAAGGGTAACAATGAATTACTTTCCATCACCCAACCCCATGTGATTCAAAAAATTCATGAGGATTATCTGGCCGCCGGCGCCGATATTATAGAGACCAATACCTTTGGGGCAAATAGTATTGCTCAGGATGATTATTTCATGACCGAGCTGGTCAAAGAGATGAATACCGAGTCGGTCAAATTAGCGAAAGCCGCTGCGCAAAAATTTTCCACAGAAGATAAGCCCCGATTTGTGGCGGGTGCCATAGGCCCCACCCCAAAAACAGCATCTATCTCTCCTGATGTCAATGATCCCGGGGCGAGAAATGTTAATTTTGATCAGTTATGCAGCTCTTATGCGGAACAGGCAGAGGTGCTTATCGATGCAGGAGCCGATATTATTCTGATTGAAACAGTTTTTGATACGCTGAACTGTAAAGCGGCTATTTTTGCGGTGCAATCCGTTTTTGAAAAAAAACAAACCACCCTGCCGATCATGATATCGGGAACGGTGACAGATGCCTCAGGAAGAATCTTGTCAGGACAAACAGTCACCGCATTTTGGAACTCAATTCGTCATGCAAAGCCACTGACCATTGGATTAAATTGTGCGCTGGGAGCTGCTCTGATGAGGCCCTATGCAGAGGAGTTATCAAACATTGCAGATACCTTTGTCTGCATCTATCCCAACGCAGGCCTCCCAAATCCAATGTCGGATACGGGGTTTGACGAGAAACCTCATGACACCTCAAGTTTATTAAAAGAGTTTGCTGAGAGTGGCTTCGTGAATGTCGCCGGCGGTTGTTGTGGGACTACCCCAGAACATATTGCTGCCATTGCAGAAAGTTTAAAGGCTTGTCAACCGAGGACTGTTCCAGAAATTGACCGCAAGATGCGCCTATCCGGACTTGAGCCCATGGTCATTGGCGATTCGGAATTATTTATTAATGTGGGTGAGAGAACTAATGTTACCGGATCAAGAGCTTTCGCTAAATTGATTATTGATGAACAATATGAAGAGGCTGTGAGTGTGGCTAGGCAGCAGGTGGAAAACGGTGCACAGATTATCGACATCAATATGGACGAAGGCATGCTGGATGCTGAAAAAGCCATGGTCAAATTTTTAAACCTCATTGCCTCTGAGCCGGATATTTCTCGAGTGCCGATTATGATTGACTCCTCCAAATGGTCTGTGATCGAGGCTGGGCTGAAATGTATTCAGGGAAAGCCGATTGTAAATTCTATTTCTTTAAAAGAAGGTGAAGCCTTATTCATTCATCAGGCCAACTTATGTCTGCGGTATGGTGCGGCGGTGATTGTGATGGCATTTGATGAGCAAGGACAAGCCGATACCTATCAGAGAAAAATTGAGATCTGTGAGCGAGCCTACAAAATTTTAAGGGATGAAGTGGGCTTCCCCGTGGAAGACATTATTTTTGATCCAAATATTTTTGCAATCGCAACCGGGATTCCCGAGCATAACAATTATGCCGTGGACTTTATTAACGCAACCAAGTGGATCAAAGAAAACTTGCCGCATGCAAAAATTTCAGGCGGTGTTTCCAATGTGAGTTTTAGTTTTCGGGGCAATGAAGCGGCGCGCGAAGCCATTCATACGGTCTTCCTCAATCACGCGGTTAAAAATGGCATGACCATGGGCATTGTCAATGCTGGCATGATTGGCGTCATTGATGACCTGTCGGAAGAATTAAAAACAATAGTCGAAGATGTGGTTTTAAACCGTAAACCCGATGCCACTGACCGAATGATTGATATTGCCGGATCACTCCAGGGTAAGAAAAAAGAAAAAGAGACGGACGAGTGGCGCGGCGATGAACATAACCCGGTGTCCGTTGAAAAGAAAATTGAGTATGCCTTAATTCATGGCATCACCAATTTTATTGAAGAGGATACCGAAGAGGCACGAATTCAAGTGGCTAACCAGGGAGGAAGGCCCATCAATGTCATTGAAGGCCCTCTAATGGATGGCATGAATGTGGTTGGAGATTTATTTGCGGAGGGCAAAATGTTTTTGCCCCAGGTGGTTAAATCGGCACGCGTGATGAAGCAGGCCGTTGCCCATTTAATTCCCTACATTGAAAAAGAAAAAGAAGCGGAAGAAGCCAGAACCGGTAAAAAATCTAAACCCAAGGGAAAAATGCTCATTGCGACCGTCAAAGGTGATGTGCACGATATCGGGAAGAATATTGTGTCGGTCGTCCTCCAATGTAATAACTTTGAGGTAGTCAATATGGGCGTGATGGTGCCTTGTGCTGAAATATTAAACAAGGCAAAAGAAGAAAATGTTGACATCATTGGTTTGTCAGGACTGATTACCCCCTCATTAGAGGAGATGGCACATGTGGCCAGTGAGATGCAACGTGATCCTTATTTTAGGTCGGTAAAGATGCCATTACTCATTGGGGGCGCAACCACATCTCGTGCTCATACTGCTGTGAAAATATCCCCGAATTATGAGGGACCGGTGGTTCATGTTGCCGATGCGTCTCGTTCGGTTTCAGTGATGCAATCTTTATTGTCGCCTGAAACAAAAAATGAATACATTGAAAAGCTGAAGAGCGATTATGACAATGTGCGTAAATTACATAGCCAGAAAAAAGGACCAGAATATATTCCCCTTGCGGATGCCAGAAAAAATAAATTATCTTTATCTTTTAATCCAGTGAAGCCTAAATTTATCGGCAGACGCACATTTAAAAATTTAAATTTAGGCGATCTCGCTGAATTTATTGATTGGACTCCATTTTTTAAAACATGGGATTTGGCAGGACACTTCCCCAAAATTCTTGAGGATAAAGTAGTTGGTGACACCGCAACTCAACTGTTTGCGGATGCACAGGCTATGCTCAATAAAATTATCAATGATCGAAAATTAAAGGCACATGCGGTTGTTGGATTTTGTAAGGCATCCTCTGTCAATGACGATATTGAGATACTCAATGAAAATAATGAACCTCTATTTACTTTTCATACGTTGAGGCAGCAAACCAAAAAACCTGTGATTAATAATGAAGCTAAACCCAATTTATCCCTGAGTGATTTTATCGCACCCAAAGAGTCAGGAATTGATGATTACATCGGAATGTTTGCAGTGACTGCCGGGGACGGTGGAGATTTTTATCTTAAACAGTTTGAAGATAATAAAGATGACTATGGTTCGATCATGTTTAAAGCACTGATGGATCGATTAGCAGAGGCCTGTGCGGAATATATGCACCAAAGAGTGCGTAAAGATTTATGGGGCTATGCGCAACAAGAAAACCTATCCAATGAAGATTTAGTTCAAGAAAAATATATGGGAATTCGACCTGCCCCTGGCTATCCAGCCTGTCCAGAACATTCAATAAAAGAGGAGATCTTTTCCTTTTTACAGACAGATGAAATTGGGATGAGTCTCACTGAAAGCTATGCAATGATCCCTGCATCATCCATTTCAGGCTTTTATTTTGCTCATCCGGATTCAACCTATTTTAGTGTTGATAAAATTGATCTTGATCAAGTAGAAGATTTTGCCAAGAGAACTCAGGTGAGCTTAGATCAAGCTCGACGTTTGCTTGCGACTCATATAAAGTAATTTTATGCATATTCATGTTTTAGGCATCTGCGGAACATTCATGGCAGGACTGGCTGCCTTGGCTACTGAATTGGGGCATAAAGTCACTGGATGTGATCAAAATGTTTATCCTCCAATGTCAACTTTTCTTGATTCTTTAGGCATTAGCGTCATGGAGGGCTATGATGAATCTCAATTGAGTTTAAAGCCTGATCTCTTTATCATTGGCAATGTCGTCTCTCGTGGAAATAGCTTAATGGAGGCTATTCTCAATCAGAATCATTATTTTCAATCTGGGCCAGAGTGGCTTTACCAAAATATCCTAAAAGATAAATGGGTCATTGCGGTATCGGGCACGCACGGAAAAACAACGACTTCATCCATGATCAATTGGATACTCCGAGATAACAACATCGATTGTGGTTATCTCATTGGGGGGATACCAGGTAATTTTAAAAGAAGCAGTCAGCTCTCACAAAGCGATTCTCCATTTTTTGTGATTGAAGCCGATGAATACGATACGGCTTTTTTTGATAAGCGCTCAAAGTTTGTTCATTACCACCCAAAAACTTTAGTTATTAACAATATAGAGTTTGATCATGCAGATATTTTTCAAGATCTAAAACATATCCAGAAACACTTTCATCAACTGATAAGAATCGTTCCGAAAGTAGGAAAGATTCTAATTAATGATCAGGATAAAAATATAAAACAAACCTTGTCCATGGGGATATGGTCAGAATTAGAAAATTTTAATTCAGAACAATCTTTACATATTAAAAAAAGTGGAAATGGTCAGCTCTATTACAAGAATCAAAATATTGGCGAACTCAGTAAAAATTTAGTGGGTGAGCATAATAAATTAAATGCTTTAGCTGCGATATCAGCTGTAAAACATGTGGGTATTAGTGAAGACAAAGCACTGATTTCGTTAGCAGGATTTAAGAATACTGCCCGTCGTTTAGAATTAATTTATCAATCAAAGTCGTTAAAAATTTATGATGACTTTGCGCATCATCCCACGGCAATAGAGTTCATAGTTAAAACCTTTCAGGAGGAATTTAACAAAGAAAAGACTCTGTTCATAGTTGATCCAAGGTCCAATACAATGAAAAGAGGGGACTTAAAAGAACATTTGCGCAGTGTTTTATCAAAGATGGAATCATTTATGCTCTATTCAAAAGACCTACATTGGGATGCAGATGAATTTATGCGTAACTTAAACCAGGGGTTTGTATCTGACCAGGTGAGTCATATCATGGAAAAAATCAAACAGGTTTATCCACAATATAATAATATTGTCTTTGTCAGTAATGGAAGTTTTGATGGATTACAAAAAAAAGTGATTCATTATTTGGAAAATGATCAACGATAAAAATCATTATCTTTTCTTATTTGTGGCCTTATCATTATGTATTCATATTGTTGTTTTATATTTCTTTAATCACAAAACAAAAATAATGATCACTAATGATGAATTAATTGTAAACATTATTCAAATTCAACAAAAACTAGAAGACCAAGCTACAGAAACATCGCCAAAAAAGGAAATTATTCCTCAAGCCATCGAAAAAATTAAAAAAGATCAAAAAAAATTTAAAGAAAAAATAATACAAGAAATCATTAAAGAAAAAGAATCAGATCAGGAAATAAAACCAATTGAAGAAATAGAAAAACCAAAACAAATCAGTATCGATTCCGATTTCATACAATCCAAAATATCTGACTTGATTTCGGATAAGGTGATTCAACAAAGAACGAGAGTTATTTCAAGCCAAACAAAAGAAAGAGACTATCAGTCCTATTTTCAATCCTGGAAAAATAAGGTAGAAAAAATTGGTGCTTTAAATTATCCAAAAGCAGCCAGGAGTGGCATTAATGAAACGTTGATTATGACTGTCACTTTAAATCAATCGGGGGAGGTGATTAATATTCAAATGAATAAGTCATCAGGGGTGAAGGACCTAGACGATGCAGCAGAAAATATAGTGAGGCTCGGATCGCCCTATGCGCCTTTTCCAGAATCTTTTAAAGAAAAACTCGATACATTGCAGATTCGAAGGGTGTGGAGATTTTCGAATAGTCTAGGAGATACCAGTGACAGATAATTATTATAAATATCATGTTTTCATTTGTTTAAATCAAAGAGAAGATGGTTCCCAATGCTGTTCTCAATTTAATTCAGAAAAAATATTTGAATATATGAAACAGAAGATTAAAAAATTAAACTTGAGGGGAAAGGGATTAGTGCGAATTAATCGGTCAGGATGTTTAGATCGATGCGCTTCAGGGCCTTTGCTGGTAATTTATCCGGATGCTGTGTGGTATAACTTTATTGATGAAAGCGATATTGATGAGATTATTGAATCTCACATTATGAATCAAAAGCTTGTTCAGCGTCTTGTTGTTTAATCATGCTTGCCAGTTGATGCTTCAAGTTTGAAATTTCCTCTTGTGTATTTTCGAATCGATTATTTCTGGCTGGGTTAGACCAAATACTGTCTGGAAAAAAATTATCTTGTTTATACCGAGAAACAATATGCCAATGTACATGAGGAGTCATATTACCAAGTGATGCAATATTAATTTTATCGGGGTGAAAAATGTTAACTAAACTAATTTCAATAATATGCAACAGTATATACATTTGCTGTCTGATACTTTCGGAAAGTTGATGAATTTCTGACACATGCTCCAAAAGCTCGAGTCGGAGGTACCCCTTGATATTTTGGTCAGTAACGAGCACGATACGAAAATTATGACCACTCCAGAGAATAGGCAAAGTTGGAACTTTACACAAACTACAATCAGACAACAGTTAACATCCTATCGAGTGCAACTTTTGCAGACTGAGCAATTGTTGGCGGTACAACAATTTCATTCACAATTTTATGGTTCACAAGATTGTCTAATACCCATGAAAGATGTTGGGGATCAATTCTAGCCATGGTCGAACATTCACAAATAATATGCGACATAAATTTCACCATCTTGTCTTCTTTAATCATTTCGTTAGCAAGTCGATTGACGAGATTTAATTCAGTACCCACCAGCCATTTGGTTCCTGGCTCAGCTTTTTTAATGGTATTGAGAATAAATTCAGTGGATCCCACCAGATCTGAATTTAGACAAACTTCAAAAGGTGACTCAGGGTGAGATATTACAAAACCCCCGGGATATTCTTCTCTAAATTTTTTGATGTGCTCTAATCGAAACATCTGATGAACTGCACAATGACCCTTCCAAAGAAGTATTTTAGATTGTTCAATTTGCTCTTTTGATAATCCTCCTGAGGGCAGGTCTGGATCCCATACAACCATCTGTTCAAGTTTGATTCCCATTTTATGACCGGTCCACCGACCTAAGTTCTGGTCCGGAAAAAATAAAACCTTTTCTTTTTGCTTGAAGGCCCATTCTAAAATTTTAGGCGCATTGGTGGATGTACACACAATGCCATCGTGATCACCGCAAAAGGCTTTTAGATCAGCAGCCGAATTAATATAGGTAATGGGGGTAATCTGTTGGTCAAAATTTAAGACTTTATTTAATTCTCGATATGATCTTTTAACTTTTTGTAGGTCAGCCATATCAGCCATTTGACATCCTGCTGATAAATCAGGAAGAATAGTCACTTGGTCTTTTCGTGACAGAATATTAGAAACCTCCGCCATAAAATGAACACCTAAAAAAATGATGTATTTGGCCTCTAACTCCTGTGTGTATTGAGCAAGTTTTAAAGAATCTCCAGTAAAGTCAGCATGCCGATAGACGGATTCATTTTGATAATGATGACCGAGGATGACAAGGTCATCTTTCAGTTTCTTTTTTGCATCAATGATCTTTTGTTGACAGAGGTCTTCTTGCAATTGATGAAATTGTTCAAATTTAATTACGGATTCATTCATATAATTTTTTAAATTTAATTAGTGCTTTTCGATTAGTCCAAGAAAAAACTTTTTTTATGGCATCTTCTAAATTGAGCCATTTATATGATAGGTGTTCTTCTTTATTTATTATTATATTTTCTTTTTTAGGTAATTGTAATGCAAAGAGGTGTTCAGTGTTATTGTTAACCCCATCCTCATAACGATGACGCCATTCGGGGTAGATAGAATATTGATTCATTTGTCCTAATGAAAAAAAATTATATTGATTGGCATTGAGATTTGTTTCTTCATATAACTCGCGGATGGCACAATCTCGTGGTGCCTCATTTATCTCCAAGCTTCCTGTTACAGATTGCCAGTAGTTGGGGTTATCTTTTCTTTGCAACAGTAAAATCTGTTTTTGATTTGTAAAAACAATAATTTGTGTGGATATTGGAATTTTTTTTAACTTAGTCAAATTTTTGGTAGTTTAAATATAATATTTTCTTCAGTTCCATCAATTTCTTCAATCTCAATTTGCTTATAGGTTTTAATGGTATTGATGAGGGCTTGAGTCAATACCTCTGGCGCAGATGCCCCTGCTGTAATAAGAACTTTATGTTTATTATTAAGCCATTGAGGATTAAATTCATTCATATCATCAATGAGGTAACTTTCAATATTATTTTTATCGCCAAGCTCTTTGAGACGATTCGAGTTTGAGCTATTTTTTGAGCCCACAACTAAAAATAGATCTGCATCATGAAGTGATTTTTTTACAGCATCCTGTCTATTTTGTGTTGCATAACAAATATCATCAGCTTTTGGACCTTGAATGTTTGGAAAGCGATGCTTTAAAACACTAATAATTTCTTTGGTTTCATCGAGAGATAGGGTGGTCTGTGTGACAAAGGCAAGTTTATTAGGATTTTTTATAGCTATATTTTTGGCATCCTCTAACGACTCAATCAGATGCATTTTCCCTTTTGAATCTGCTTCTTGACCTAAAGTACCTTCAACCTCAGGGTGACCGCTGTGTCCAATCATAAGTATTTCATAACCTTCAAACAAATAGCGATTGACCTCTTTGTGAACCTTTGTGACCAAGGGGCAGGTGGCGTCTATTGATTTCAAATGGTAATTGAGAGTATCGGTTTTGACTTTTTTTGAAACCCCATGTGCACTAAAGATGAGAAAAGAATTTTCAGGGACTTTTTTGAGATCATTTACAAATATCGCACCTTTTTGCTTTAATGACTCAATCACATATTTATTATGGACAACCTCGTTACGCACATAAATAGGTTTTCCATATTTCTCCAAAGCGTTTTCAACAATCTCAATGGCTCGATCAACTCCCGCGCAAAATCCTCTTGGGTTTGCTAAAGCAATATGGATGACTTTATTGCTCATAAACAATTATTTTTTTTGATTAACAAATTCAATTTCATGCTGAATCAAATCATCAAATGTTTCTCTTTGTCGTATTAGCTTGAAATCAGTTTGATCAACAAGAATTTCAGCAATTTTAGGCCGTGTATTATAATTTGAACTCATGGAAAAACCATAGGCTCCAGCATCCATAAAGGCAAGAAGGTCATCTTCGGAGGCTGAGATTTGTCGATCCTTTGCTAAAAAATCTCCGGTTTCGCAGATTGGCCCGACAATATCAAATATCTCATCACCATTTTTAGGGTTACTAATGTTGATAACATTGTGATGAGCACCGTATAGAGATGGTCGCATTAAATCGTTCATGGCAGCATCGACGACTATGAAGTTTTTATGCTCTGATCGTTTTATATATTCAACTTTTGTAAGCAAAATTCCAGCTTTTCCAATGATCAATCGGCCAGGTTCAAGGATAATTTTTTTATTATATTTTGATAAATATTTTTTAATCATGGAAACATAATGATTAAGGGGCGTTATTTTTTCATCGTTATAACTGATACCAATTCCACCTCCAATATCAATATGATCTAATTCGATTCCAATAGTTTGTAGGTGATCTATCATATTTGCCAATTTTATAAATGTATCTTGAAACGGCGATAGGTCGGTCAGTTGTGAACCAATATGACAATCAATCCCAGTGATATTTATGTAGTCCATCGTTTTTGCGAGACTATATAATTCAATCGCTTTTTTTTCGTCTAGACCAAATTTATTATCTTTAAGCCCTGTAGAAATATATGGATGTGTTTTGGCATCTACATTTGGATTGACTCGGATGGATATATTTGCCTTTTTTGCAAATTTTTTTGCAATACTGTTCAGTCTCATTAATTCAGGTTCAGATTCGATATTAAAAGCAAGTATATTATGTTCTAGTGCATATTCAATTTCATCCTTAGACTTACCTACTCCAGAAAAAACAACATTGCCATCATAATTTCCAAGCGCAATAACTCTTTTTAATTCTCCGCCCGAGACAATATCAAATCCACACTCGGCATTTTTTATTAAATTAAGAATGCTCAGGTTAGAATTTGATTTAACAGCAAAACAAATTAAATGATTAATGTCAGATAAGGCCTCTTGCAGTAACGATATTTGATGAATAATAGATTGTTTCGAATAGATATATAAAGGTGTCCCATACTTCTCAGCAAGGATTCTGATGTCAACCTCTTCTATAAAAAAACTGTTATTTTTTTCGGTTATAAAATCGTTATTCATCAACCGTACCTGATGACTCATATATATCTACGGTGCTATTATCTTGACTGGCTTCCTGTTCATTACCATCAATTGGATATTTCTTTTCAGGAAGATATATCGAGCCTTTAGTTCCACAGGCTTGGAGAATAAAAAATATAACAAAAAATAAAATTTTTTTCATACCAAATTTTACCATTATTTAAAAACTAATTCGATGGACTTATTAATCTAGAAACGATGAAGGCGTTGATTAAGGAAAATATGAATGTGAATAATATAAATATAGGAAATAAAATAAAAACTCCATCATCGGGAATGATAAACATTCTTACTATAATAAACTGCCCCAAAATATGACCAAGACCCATCAGCATACTAAAGGTGTAAATTGAAAAAAATTTATGACTAAGAAATTGACATAAAAATAAAAAAATTAAACTGAGTATGGCCCCAGACAAGCTAATAAAAAAGGTGGGTGTGATGAATGTGCCTATGATTAGACTTGAGATAAAAACTCTAATTAATGAAACATATACTGCTGATTTAAAATTGAATTTTAGGTAAGTAAATAAAATAATAATATTAGCAATACCTGGTTTTATTCCAAAAATTGGCGTTGGAAAAAAAAATTCAGCAGAGTGAAGAATGATAGCAATTGCACAAAATTTTGAGATTTGATGAATATTAATAGTTTGTGCTGTCATAGCTTAACATCTTTGATTTGATAGATATTTTAAATAAATTAGGTATGCACACAACTGAATGATTTATTTTTGAGATCCAGCCCTGCATGATGCAATATTGATTAGCACAATTTGATTTTTTAATCCTCGCTTTTCCCATATTTATTTCAACTTCAATTTCATCAAAAATTAAGATTTTGTTTTGAAACAGAGAGTAATGTTTTATTTCATTACCATGTGAGATCTCTAAATAGTCTCCTTTGGGTAAGTGGAAATAGTAATTTAAGGCGAGAATGATAATGGTTATAAATATAAAAAATATCAAAAAATCACCTAACTTAAATAACTTCAACAATAAAATCTCCCTCATTGAATAACCAAATAATTTCATCAGCAAATGACTTTGAGATAAAGATTTGGTTTTTATGATCAGTGGTAAAAAAATGATTTAACTGAAGACTTTTTGAGGTTTCGACTAGATTCTCTGAAAAATATAATGGTTTTGAAAAAACATCTGATTTTATTCCAATATCATTTTCATTCGGGTTTATTAGAACTGTGGCTGATGAGTATGAGGAAAATGCTTGGCCATTTTTCGGGTTGATGAGGTGAGAATATTTTTGGTGGTTATGTATAAAATATTTTTCATAATCACCTGAGGTTCCTATGGCGGATCCAGGTTGCATTTTCAGTTTGGCTAGCAATAATTTATTATTGTGGGGGTTTTGAATGGCAACTTCCCATAACCGCTTGTCTGGTTTCCCATGCGCATAGATATTGCCCCCAAAATTAGTTAAAACATTCTTAATCCCCATATCTTGATAAGTTTGTTTGGCGATATCCAAAGCAAGCCCTTTGATCATTCCGCCTAAATCTATTTTTAAAGATGCGTTATCAGTACTAATAGAGTGATCCGTTATCAATAGTTGATTGAGGCTTGGCTGAGTGGCGAGTATTTTATTGATATCTTCTTCATCGGGCACTTGTCCTTTAATGATATCCTCATGAAAACCCCAAATTTCAATTAATTTACCTATGGCTGGATTGAACTGTGAATGAGTAACATTTTCATAGTTTTTTGCTATTTTTATTATTTTAATAAACTCTTGATCGCAATTGTTTATTTGGTGAGTCTGATTAAATTCTGAGATTAAGCTTTTTTCCCATGGATGAAATTTTTTATTCAAATCATTGAGTTTATCTACGATTTGATCAATGGCCTGATTAGCTTGATCGAGGTTGGTGTCATAGAATTTAAATTCAAGAATTGTTCCATAAATCAACACCTTATGTTCATAGAAATTTGAATTAGAGCAAGAATTGATAAGCAATAATAAAAATATTGAAAAATATTTAAACAAGAGCTTGGATAATCTTTTTGCTAACATTTGTTTTACTTAGTTGTTCAATTTCGACAAGACCTGTCGGACTGGTGACATTGATTTCAGTCAGGAAATTTCCGATAATATCAATACCAACAAAATATAGATTGTTAGTTATTAAGTAGGGTTTGAGGGTGTTAATTATTTTTAGGTCATTTCTTGTCAATGGAGATAATTTTGCTTTTCCTCCCTTTGCCAGATTTCCTCTAAAATCATTATGTTGTGGAATTCTTAAAAGTCCAAATTCAATTGGATCGCCATTGACAATTATGATTCGTTTATCTCCACGCTTAATATCAGGGATAAATTCTTGTAACATAATGAGAGAGCTAAAGTTATTGCTGAGTACTTCAAGAATCACTTTTGTATTTGGGTCACCTTGATTAATCAAGAAAATTTTATTTCCCCCCATTTCATCAATAGGTTTACACACAACTGATCTATGTTTTTTAATAAAACTTTGAAATTCAGAATAATTAGTTGAAACAAGAGTCGGTGGAATAATGTTGGGAAATTTAAGAATAGACAGTTTTTCATTGTGCGATTGCAATGACTTTGGATGATTAATGATTTTCGTTTTTCTTAATAAACCTAAAGTTATGGTGAGGAAAAGATAATCTTTATCAAAGGGAGGATCCTTGCGGATAAATATAGTATCCAGATTGTTTAAGTTCACAGACTGCTCAGTAAAAAAAGATAATGTATTGTCAAATTTATTAATTAATTTGATATTTCCAAAAGGGATATTTTTTTTTATCGAAATATCTTTAAATGAACAAAAAAATACTTGATGGCCCAGGTTAAGTGATGTTTTCATCATCAGCAAACTTGTATCTTTCTCTGGTTTTAGAGTTTCAGGTGAATCAATGATGAATAATATTTTTTTAACCATTTAGCTCTCCAGTTGCTGCGAGCAGAGCTAAGCGAGCAATTACGCCATATACATAAAATCGATTTGGAGGGTCATTACAGTCTCGTCCTTGGTCAGGCATAAGACATGATTGTTCAAAAGGTATAGGGATAAATTGCATCCCTGGAGAATTTAGATTTTCATTTTTATCTTTATTCGTATGAATTCGATAGAACCCGCCAATGACAAAATGATCGATGGTGTAGACTACAGGTTCACTGACCGCTTGATTTAGAATTTCTTCTGTATGAATCCCTTCTTGGATAATCACTCGATTTACTTTTTGACCATCTTTAATGATCGACATTTTATTTCGTTTTTTTCTATTAAGTTGTAAGACTTCTTTTGGATCCTGAATGGTGATAATTCCCATACCATAGGTTCCGGAATCAGCTTTGATCACAAGATAGGGTTGATGTGTTATCTGATATTTTATATATTTTTCCTTAATTTTTTTTAAGAGAAATTCTGACTTATCAGCAATAATTTGAAGGTCTTGTTCGTTATTGATATCCATATTGTCATGAGTATCAAAAAAAGGATTGATCAGCCATTCATCAATTTTTAAAAAATCTGAGAAATCTTTGACCACCTGGTTATATATAGAAAAATGCTGAGATTTCCTACGATTAAACCAACCTGCATTTAAATTTGGAAGAATTGTTTGAGATATATTTTTTAAAATTTCAGGTTCACCAGCAGATAGATCGTTATTCAGTAACACTGAACAAGGTACAAATTTTTGATTACCTTTTTCAATATAAATTTTTTGTTTTTCTTTTTTAATTGGATAAATGCTAAGTATCTGTCCAGGACTAACTTCAAAGTCAGTCTGGGTAAATAAGGGATCTATACTTCCCAATTCAACTTCTAATCCAGCATTTCTTAAAATTTTTATCAGGTATAACAAATTTTTAAAATAGAAAATATTTCTTGAATGATTTTCAGGAATTAAAATAATTTTAGAAGCATCTGGACAAACTTTTTCAATCGCTATGACGGCTGCTTGAATGGCAAGGGGTTCGAATTGAGAATTTAAATTATTAAATCCCGCTGGAAATAAATTGGTATCTACTGGAGCAATTTTGAATCCCGAATTTCGTAAGTCTACCGAAGCATAAAATGGTGCTGAGTAATCTTGCCATTTCATCCTAAACCATTGTTCGATTTCACATGAATTTCTTATAATTAAATTTTCGAGTTTAAGGAATTCAGATGTGATGGGGGTTTTTAATTCTGGGGTCATAATACACTCTTCGCTTGAATATCCGCATGATAACTGCTTCGAACAAAAGGCCCACAGGCAATTGAAGTAAAATCAAATTGTTCTGCAATTATTTGTATTTGATCAAAGTATTCGGGCTCGTGATAAGTGTCAACCGGGAGGTGGTCTATTGATGGCTGAAGGTATTGCCCTATGGTAACCATTTGAACACCATGATTATTTAGATCACTGAGTGTTTGTTTAACTTCATCCATCGTTTCCCCAAGACCAATCATAAAACCTGATTTTGTAATTACTTTGGGGTAGGCTTTGGAAAATTTTTTTAATAAATCGAGTGATTCCTGGTAATCTGAACCAGGTCTTACTTTTTTATAAAGTCTTGGAACAGTTTCGATGTTGTGATTGAGAACGTGAGGTAATGATTGTTCAAATTTGTCGACTGCAAGATCTTGACGTCCTCTAAAATCAGGAACTAATATCTCGATCTGAATTTCTGGATTCATTAAGCGTACTTCTTTTATACAGTTTACAAAATGTTCAGCACCTCCATCTTTTAGATCATCTCGATCAACGCTGGTTATCACCACATAATTAAGTTTCAAAATTTGAATGGATTTTGCAAGATTTTTAGGCTCATTTAAATCTAGAGCTAAAGGCCGGCCATGAGAAACGTCACAAAATGGACACCTTCTGGTACAAATATCCCCCATAATCATAAAAGTAGCTGTACCTTTACTAAAGCATTCTCCAATATTGGGACAGCTCGCTTCTTCACAAACTGTATGAAGGTTGTGATCTCGGATAAGGTTCTTAACTTTGGTAAAGCTATCAGAATGTGGAAGTTGTATTTTGAGCCATGAAGGTTTTTTTTGGGGCACGCTGGGGTATATTTTTATTGGATTGCGTGCCATTTTATCTTTATGACTGTCTTTAGTTCCGGGTTGTTTCATGTGGCCTTAACTTATTTAAAAATATACGTATTATTTTATCAGCAAGCTCTTTATTCTCTAAAGATATTCCTAAATCCCTTAGCTGTGTCATCTCTAAATCCCTAAACCCACAGGGATCAATATCTAAAAAAGGATGAAGGTTCATTGAGTTATTGATACTGACACCATGATAAGTTTGATTATTTTTTATTCTTAGGCCAACGGATACAATTTTTTTTGAATTGACATAGACTCCGGGCGCATCTTGTCTTCGCTCTCCTTTAATATTGAAGGGAATTAAAAAATCGATAATTGATTGTTCTAGCAATCTAACAAATTTTGAAATTGTTAATGAATAGCGATTTAAATTTATTAAAGTATAGATTATCAGTTGGCCCGGTCCATGATATGTTATCTTTCCTCCTCGATCTGATTCAACGATGGGAATATTAGAATCAGGAAGACGGATATTTTTTTTATTGACACCGATGGTATACACTGGAAAGTGTTCTAATACCCATAATTCATCATCAGCCAATCCTTCTAAAACTGTTTGTTTCATTTCTTTGAAGGTAGAACAATAATCTTGTACACCAAGGTATTTGATTTTCATTTCAAATCACAAATTTTGTATCAGGATGAGAGGATAGTTTTGAATAAATTAAATCTAATTGATTTTTTGAGGTAACAAACACCTTACAAGTAAGGCTGATGTATTTTCCATGTTGGCTTGGCTGAATATCAACTTTTGAAGCATCGAAGTTTTGATCAATTTCTTGAATTTCATCAATAATCGATTGAGTAAAATTCTCTTTCATCATGCCAATGACTTTAATAAAAAAATCACAAGGAAACTCAATGAGAGTTTCTTGATTATTATCAATATTATTTGACATATACGGATAAACTATGCTCAGTCTCTAGTTTTTCTTTGATTTCTAATAAGGTTATATTATCGCTAATTGGACCAATTAATACATGAAAGAGATCATTAATTTTTATGATTTTGGATTCAAATTCGTTTGAAAAGTCGAGTGTATTAATTTTATTTAATAACGCTTGTCCATTTATGTAATCTTTAAAAGCACCCACCTGAAGAAAACTCGATTGATCTAAATTTTTAGGACTGTATTTTTCTGGGTTTATGAGTTCAATTTCAACAAATTCACTGCCTTTTTCAATGATATCTAATTTGTAGGCGGCTGCATAAGATAAATCCACAATGCGATCTTTTAAAAAGGGACCCCGATCATTCAACCTGATGATCACCTCTTTATTATTTTTTAAATTACGCACCCTTAAATATGAGGGTAAAGGTAATGTTTTATGTGCGCCTGACATTTCATACATATTATAGGTCTCTCCAATTGAGGTTTTATTTCCATGATATTTTTTACCATACCAAGATGCGTAACCTTTTTCTTTAAATGGAATAATTTTGGTCATGGGAACATATGTTTCACCGAATACCTTGTATGGTTTTTTTGTACTATTGTTTATGGGTTCTATTTTGGGGATAGCATCTTTTATATCATCTAGTTGGATATCAATTTGAGCATGTGGGCCATCATCTTGATAATAAGCTCCTTTACTCTCATTACTTTTTTGTAGGGTCGTACATGCACTTAATAAAAGTATTACACCAGTTAAAAATATTTTCATCATTAGTTAGCTATTAATGTCTTTCTATTGTGTAGGGCATTGATTAGTCCAAAGATTATGAGATAAATAAATAAAGAGCTTCCGCCGTAACTGGTAAGAGGAAGAGGAATGCCAACAATTGGAAATAAGCCAGAAACCATTGCAATATTGATTAAAAAACAAACAATAAAAATAATAACATAGGTTACAGCTAACAATCGATTTGAATGAAGATGCAGATCGAGGGTAATTTTAACTAATCGGGATATGAGTAAAAAAGCGATCACAAAATAGATGAGGTTCCCTAAAAAACCATAGTTTTCTGCAAGAACAGCAAATATAAAATCAGTATGCGTTTCTGGCAAAAATAGCAAATCTGTTTGTGTTCCATATTCAGATGCTTTGCCTAATAATCCCCCTGAGCCAATAGCAATCGATGATTGGATGGAGTGGTAGCCACTTTCTAATGGATTAGAAAACGGATCAAACAAATTCAGCACCCGAGATTTTTGATAATCTTTGAGCACGTAGAACCAAGCATAAGGAATTGCAGCTAAAAGAACAATGATCCCAGATATAATTTTATATATGTTCAGGCCATTTAAAAAAATTATTATCAGGCCTATAAATAAGATTATTAAACTCGAGCCTAAATCAGGTTGAATTAAAATTAAAACAAACGGAATGAGGGTAAAGCTGAGTATAAAAAATTCAACCATTGTTTCTGATTTTTTTTTAAAATTCTCAACAATAAAAATTAAAAAAATTGGGAGTGTAATTTTGATCAGTTCTGAAGTTTGAAACTTAAATAAAATTAAATTGAGCCATCGCTTAGATCCATTCACCTCCGATCCTATAAAAAAAGTGAGCATTAATAAAAAAATTGAAATCAGATATAGTAAAAATGAAAATCGATATAAAGTTCTCACATTAGTTAGGCTGACTAAAAAGTAAATAAATAATCCACTAATGATAAAGATGCATTGTTTATAAAAAAAATTAGAATCAAATCCAGCCGCCTCTCCAATTAAATATAGGCCAAATAGCATAAGGGTAGTGAGGTAGACGGTAAATTGCTTATCCACATAGTTAAAAATAATGTTTAATAAATTACTCATGATTCATTGCTAATTCAAAATAATAATCCACTAGTTTTTTCGCAATTGGGGCAGCTACAGAGCTTCCATGGCCCCCATTTTCAATGACAACCGCAATCGACACGGTTGGATCATCAAATGGAGCATATCCAATAAAGAGTGAATGATCTTTTAAGTGATCTTCAATATTTGCTTCATCATAATCTTTATTTTTTAATGAGAATACTTGTGCTGTTCCCGTTTTTCCTGCAAGTTTATTCAAATTTTTATGCGCAATGGATCTAAAAGTACCCGAATCTCCTGTTACTTGTTGCATACCTAATTTAACAATCTCTATAAACTCATCATCTGTAATTGATGAAGACTCAATAAACTCATCAGTAAAAATTTCTTTTTGTATTATTGATGGCGGTGCAATTTTTTTATTATTTAAAAGTGTATTAAGTGCATGCGTGAGCTGTATGGGGGTTACTAAAAAATCACCCTGTCCGATAGATGTATTAATTGTCTCGTATTGATTCCATTTTTGCTTATATCGTTTTTGTTTCCACTCTGGCGAAGGTAAAATTCCATTTTTTTCTGAGGGCAGCTGAACACCTGTTTGGTTTCCAAATGAAAATTTTGTTAAGGTATGTGAAAGTTTATTAATTCCTAATTTATAGGCCAGGTTATAAAAATAAACGTCACAGGATTCAGCAATAGCTTTTATTAAATCAACTTCACCATGCCCCTCTTTTTTCCAATCTTTAAAAATTTTTTTAGAATTAGGAAGGCGATAATATCCAGGATCAGAAATTTTAAAATCTTTTGATATTTGATTATGTTCTAATCCAGCAATTGAAATAAAAGGCTTGATGGTGGATCCGGGAGGATAGGTAGCAGAAATAATTCGATCAAGCATGGGTTTCTTTGGATCTAGATTTAAATTATTCCACTCATCAAAACCAATACCATTCACAAAATGATTGGGATCAAATGATGGATTACTTTGATAAGTTAAAATTTCATTCGTTTTAACGTGCGTCATAATAATAGCGCCTTTATAATCTTTTAAAAGCTCAGAGGCTCTGATTTGTAAATCTAAATCAATACTTAAATTTAAGTCTTTACCATCAGTAGGCGGTATGTGTTCAATTTCATTCACGAATGAGTTTTGCGCATTAACTCTAATTTTTTTAAATCCAGCCTTGCCTTTTAAACTTTCTTCAAAGAATTTTTCTACTCCTTGTTTTCCTTTATGAGTAAATCCAAAGTAACTTTCAAGCAATTTTTGATCTTGCTTAAAATTATTTAAATCATGAGCAGATATCCGGTTGATATAGCCTATGAGATGTGCATTAATATGTGAATAGGGATAACTTCTTAAAAATTCTTCTTTAATTTTTACATCAGGAAATTCATATTTATGTGATACGAATGACGTTAATAATTTTGCATCAATATTAGTAACGATGGGTATAAATCTTAAAAATTTTCTTTCAGTTTTTAATTTATAGAACTTTTTTTTAATTTCATCAGTAATTGGAAGGATTTCACTCAATTTTGTGATGATATATTCAATCTCTTGATTGCTTTTTTTTTCAATATTAATGACAAGATCATAAGCAAGTAGATTCTCAGCTAAAACATTTTTATGACGATCATAAATCATTCCTCTCAATGGCTTGATAGGTTCGATTCTTTCGGAATTAGCTTGAGACCGTTCAAAATAGAAATCATTCTTATAAATTTGTAACCAGAAAAGACGGGTAATGATTAAACTAAAAAAAATAATAAATACTAAGAGTATTAATTTAATCCTTCGATCAAAAATAAATTTTTTATCTTCCATACTTCATTAAACTGAAAAAATATATGTAACCAATGATTAAGTTTACAATCAGGTAAGGGATTAAATGAGATGTTGAGTGATTTAAAATGAGAGAAAAAAGCAGACCATTTACAATGAGCACTATAGGGTAATATTGAGAACGTTGGGTCTTTAAGCTAATCAATTTTTTCAGAGCAAAGTCCATTAATATAATTTCAAGAAAAATAAGGTTTGTAAATCCGAATAAATACCCAAGTGAGCCATCATAGATAAAGCCAAAGATTAAAATACTAATTAGGCTATTTAGTTTTTTATGAAAATATGCAAAGACAAAAAAAACAATGATTAAGATAGTTAGGGGCTCAAAAATTAACCAACCAGAAATTAACATAGAGATAAATAAGGTTAATGCAAATAGGCCAACAACATTATTAAAGATGAATTTTTTTGATTTCATTTTAGAACAATTAAATATTTCTGTTGATTAGGATTTGATGCTGGCTGAATGATAACTTTATAAAAATCTTTTAATCCAGATGGCTGTAATTTAGCAACTTTACCAATTCTTACATCTTCTGGTATAAACATATCATCCCCTGTGGTAAAAATACTATCCCCAATTTGAATAGGTATATTTTTACTAAAATAGTTAATGGTTAAGCTTTGGTTATTGCCTTGGACTAAAGTTTGATAGGGTTTATTTTTAATTAAAATATATCCTGTTAAATAAAAATCTTTCGAGCGTATTGTCTTTACAGTAGATCGGTCTGTTTGAACATCTATGACTTGACCAAGAATGCCTTTATCATCAACAACTATATGACCAGCTTGTATTTGGTCTGATCGCCCTTTATTAATTAAAAAATGATGATTTTTTCCTGAGTAATTTATTTTTAAAATTTTTGCAATGACCGAATGATCAAAATACTTTTCTTTGATTTCTAATTTATTCTGTAATTCAAGGTTATCCAAAATCAGATTTTCTTGAAGCAGAATTTGGTTATTTAGAAGGTATAGCTGGTTTTGAAGATTATGATTTTCTTCAATCAATGTTTTTTTAAAATGAAAGTATTGGTGAACTGAATCGATCCCATTACTTAAATTATCTAAGAAAAAGCTGAGTGAATAGGGCGTTAAATTTAAACTGTGTTTAATGGACTTAAAAAATACACTCTCTTGATTAGCTGCAAAAATAAAAAAATTGAAAATAAATAGGACTAAGGTTAGATTAATGCTTATCTTTGATCTATTAAATAAGGAACTGCCCTTTCTTTTTTTTGCAGATAAGAGCATTAATCATTCGTAAATGAGGTCTTAAATTCATCAAGTGAATCAAGAGCCATGCCACAGCCTTTTACGACACACATCAGCGGCTCATCCGCAACAATCACGGGAATTCCAGTTTCTTCATGGAGCAAGCGGTCAAGATTTTTTAACATTGCTCCGCCGCCCGTTAAAACCATTCCATTTTCAGCAATGTCAGCGCCAAGTTCTGGCGGCGTTTGCTCAAGAGCGCTTTTGACAGCTCCAATTATTGCGTTTAAAGGTTCTGACAGTGCTTCTAATATTTCATTACTACTTATCGTTATTTTTCTAGGAAGACCTTCTGACATACTTCTTCCCGTTATTTCCATTTCTATAATTTCTTTTAAAGGAAAGGCGCTTCCAATTTGTTTTTTGATTCTTTCAGCTGTCGGTTCAGAGATGGCCAGGCCATAGTTTCTTCTCATGTAGTCAATGATAGCTTGGTCAATTTTATCTCCACCGACTCTTTCAGATACTGCATATACAATTCCGCCTAATGAGGTGATGCCCACTTCCGTTGTTCCGCCACCGATATCAATAACCATAGATCCTGTTGGATCGTTTACGGGAAGACCTGCACCAATTGCAGCAGCCATAGGTTCTTCAATAAGAAAAACTTGCTTGGCACCAGCACGCTCTGCAGATTCACGAATGGCTCTTCTTTCTACTTGGGTTGCCCCGTAGGGAACGCAAATAACAATTCTTGGATTAGGGCTGAACCAACTTTTAGAAGTTACCTCGGTGATGAAATATTTAATCATCTCTTCAGTGACATTAAAATCGGCAATCACGCCGTCTTTCATAGGCCTAATGGCAGTAATATTTTGAGGTGATCTTCCAAGCATAGTTTTAGCTCTTTTTCCTACCGCTAGGATATCCGTTTTAGGTTGAGAGCCTGCTGGACCAGGGTGATACTTCATTGCAACCACAGAGGGCTCGTCAAGAACGATGCCTTTTCCTTTGACATAGATAAGGGTATTTGCAGTCCCTAAATCAATTGCCATGTCTTGTTCAGAAAATAACTTTGCCAAAAAATTTTTCATGCTTAATTAAAACCAAAATATTAATGAAAAGCTGTATGCAATGTATAATACTGCATTTCGTAATAAGAGCATTATAGCCCTAAAATTATGGCACTTACAGACAAAGATATAAAAAAACTCAGCCATCTGGCCAAAATTAATATTAGTTCAGATGATGAATTGATTGTTTTAAAAAAACTGGATGGCATCATGAAGCTCATCGATACAATGCAAAAAATTGATACCACCGATGTTCAGCCAATGTCGCATGCATTAGATATATATCAAACCTTAAGAGATGATGTTGTGACGGAAAGTAATCAAAAAGAAAAATTTTTACAATTAGGCCCTGAATCCAATGAGGATTATTTTATTGTTCCTAGAGTGGTGGAATAAATTATGAAGGACTTATCGTTAAATGAATTACATCAGGGTTTAAAAAATAAAGATTTTTCAAGCGTCGAGCTGACTCAATATTACTTAAATCAAATTAAGGATCTTAATACTGATATAAATGCTTTTATTACCGTTGATGAAGAAAAGTCAATCCAGCAGGCCCAGCAGGCAGATCAATTAATTAGTCAAAATCATATCTCTGATTTAACCGGCATTCCCATCGCGCAAAAAGATATTTTTTGCGCATCATCCTGGAAAACAACTTGTGGCTCAAAGATGTTGGATAATTTTTATGCTCCTTATGACTCAAAGGTTGTTGATCTCTTTAATAAGTCCGGGGCTATAAATCTGGGTAAAACCAATATGGATGAATTTGCCATGGGATCCTCTAATGAAACATCATATTATGGTGCTGTAAAAAATCCATGGAACTTAGATTTTGTTCCTGGCGGAAGTTCAGGTGGAAGTGCGGCAGCCGTTGCATCCGGAATGTCCCCGGCTGCGACTGCTACCGATACGGGAGGGTCTATTAGACAACCTGCGTCGTTGTGCAATTTAACAGGATTAAAACCCACTTATGGGCTTGTTTCCAGATTTGGGATGATTGCATTTGCTTCGAGTCTAGACCAGGCTGGACCAATTGCAAAAACCGCTGAAGATTGTGCCCTGATGCTCAATGTTATGGCAGATTTTGATGAGAGAGACTCAACATCCGTTAAACGCGATAAGGAAAACTATACCCAATCTCTGAATGCATCAATACAAGGAAAAATAATTGGAATCCCAAAAGAGTTTTTTAATGATGAGCTTAATGATGACGTAAAAATTATCTTAGAAAAGGTGATGCAAGCATATCAATCATTGGGAGTTAACTTTAAAGAAATTTCTCTACCTAATTCACAATTATCAATTCCCGTTTACTATGTAATTGCGCCTGCAGAAGCCTCAAGTAATCTGTCAAGGTATGACGGTGTGAAATTTGGATACAGAGCATCCAATTATAAAGATTTAGAAGAAATGTACTTAAAAACTCGCGAAGAAGGGTTTGGCGATGAGGTAAAAAGAAGAATTTTAGTGGGCACATACGTTTTAAGTGCAGGTTATTATGACGCTTATTATTTAAAAGCCCAAAAAATCCGGCGATTAATTGCCGATGATTTTACAAAAGCATTTACGGAATGCGATTTGATTTTAGCGCCGTCCTCACCATCAACAGCTTTTAAAATTGGGGATAAAACAGAAGACCCTGTTGCAATGTACATGCAAGATATGTACACGATTTCAACAAATTTAGCAGGTCTGCCAGCAATCAGCGCCCCTGCAGGATTTATTAATAATATGCCGATCGGTTTTCAATTAATCGGAAACTACTTTGAAGAAGCTAAAATTTTAAATTTTACACACCTATATCAATCCATTTCCGATTGGCATAAATACTCTCCAGGAGAAGTTTTGTGACCTGGGATATTGTGATTGGAATTGAAACGCATGTTCAATTAACAACAAAAACAAAAATTTTCTCGGGAGCCTCGACGGAGTTTGGTTTACCAGCGAATGAGAATGCATGTTTAGTGAGTTTGGCGTACCCAGGAACTTTACCTGTATTAAATAAAGAAGCAGTCATGAAAGCCATTAAATTTGGTTTGGCCGTTGATGCTCAAATTGCCGAATATTCAGTTTTTGCCAGAAAAAATTATTTCTATCCAGATTTACCCAAAGGATATCAAATTAGTCAATTTGAATTGCCGGTAGTAAACCATGGGTATCTTGAGATTAATAATGAAGGCGTGAACAAAAAAATAAGAATTCTTAGAGCTCACTTAGAAGAAGATGCCGGTAAATCTGTGCATGGCATCATGGATAATAAGACAGGCATTGACCTGAACAGGGCTGGAACTCCCCTGCTTGAAATTGTTACAGAACCAGATATGAGCTCAGCAAAAGAGGCCATTGCTTATGCGAAGAAATTACATAATTTAGTTCAATGGATAGGAATTTGTGACGGAAATATGCAAGAAGGAAGCTTTCGTTGTGATGTCAACGTATCTGTCAAGCCGAGTGGATCAGATAAGTTAGGAACCCGTCGTGAAATTAAGAACTTGAATTCTTTTAGATATATGGAGCAAGCTATCAATTACGAGGTGAACTGGCAAATTGAGCAGATTGAGGATGGTCATGACATTATTCAATCCACTGTTCTATTTAATCCCGACTCAGGAGAAACCAAAGCCATGAGATCTAAGGAGGAGGCAAATGATTACCGTTATTTCCCAGACCCTGACTTACTCCCATTAAAAATTTCCCAAAGGGATATTGATTTAATCAGAAGTTCTTTAGGCGAGCTTCCTGAGGAATGCTTTAAAAAATTAACGGTTGATTACAAACTCAATGAGGCCGATGCGTCTATTATCGTTTCTGATAAAAAGACTTATAAATTTTATCAATCTTTAGTCGCATCTGGGTTAGATGCAAAAATAACCGCCAATTGGATTGTCGGTAATCTATTTGCAAAATTAAATGATCATGAGCTTTCCATTGATGATTGTCCGATAGCTCAGGAGCAATTTATTCTGTTAATTAAACGCATTATGGATCAGACTATTTCTAATAACGCAGGTAAGAAAATTTTTGATCTACTGTGGGAAGATCCAAATCAGAATGTTGACACACTCATTGATACCCTTGGTTTAAAGCAAGTGAGCGATCTTTCTGCAATACTGCCAATGATTGATGAGATTATTCAAAATAATCCAGAAATGGTGGAACAGTTTAAATCTGGAAAAGATAAAGCCTTCAATGCCTTGGTTGGTCAAGTAATGAAAATTTCCAAAGGCAAGGCCAACCCTGGCCAGGTTAGTGAGCTGTTAAAAGAGAAATTAACAAAGAGTTAGATTCCGTATTTCGCCCGATACATCTCTATGGACGATAAATATTGGGAATATCGATCATCCTGCTTAATATATTCAATGATGTCATCAAGACAAATCAAGGAATGAATGTTTAAATTATAAAGATTTCTGATTTCTTCAGTGGCACTCAATTCGCCTTGGCCCTTTTCTTGACGGTCGATGGCAACAACAACGCCCTCAGGATTTCCTCCTTGAGACTTAATGATTTCAATTGACTCGCGTATCGCTGTTCCTGCACTAATTACATCGTCTAATATTAAAACATTTCCACTGATGGGATATCCAATAATTTGACCGCCTTCTCCATGGTCTTTGACTTCTTTTCGATTAAAGGCAAAATTGAAATCTTTATTAAGTTTCTGGGATGATAAAGCAATTGCTGTAGAGCTGACTAAGGAAATTCCCTTGTAAGCAGGACCAAAAAGCATATCAAAAGATATATTTTTATCTAGAATAAAATTACCATAAAATTCCCCAAGTTTTTTTAGGCCCAGACCGTTACTGATTAAACCTAGATTAAAAAAGTAAGGGGAGATTCTTCCAGCTTTTGTTTTGAATTCACCAAACTTTAGAATCTGATGACTGATGGTAAAATCAATAAATTGTTTTGAAAAAGTATCCATAGATGAGAGTTATTACAATTAATTTAAATGGTATCAGATCCGCTTCTAGAAAGGGATTTTTTGAATGGCTCAAGCTCCAGGATGCAGATTTTGTCTGTGTACAAGAATTAAAAGCCCAGGAAATAAATATGACCGATGAAATGGTCAAAACAGATAATTTGCAAGGATATTTTTCATATGCCCTTAAACCCGGTTATAGCGGTGTTGGAATATATTCAAAAAAAGTACCCCTTAAAATCATTGATAAAGTTAATTTTGAAACAATGGATCATGAAGGGCGATATATCGAACTTATTTTTGATAACTTATCAGTAATATCCACTTATTTACCCTCTGGATCAAGTGGGGATATGCGCCAACAAATAAAATTTGAATGTTTAGACTTTTTGAAATCTTTTTTAGAAAAAAAAATTTCATCGAATCAAAATGTGATTTTATGTGGCGATTTGAATATTGCGCATCAAGAAATAGATTTAAAAAATCATAAAGGAAATAAGAAAAACTCAGGTTTTTTAACAGAAGAAAGAGATTGGATAAGCATGTTAATTAATAAAATGCATTGGGTGGATGCATACCGTGAACTCTTTCCTCTTGAAGAAGAATTGGCTTACACCTGGTGGAGTAATCGTGGCCAGGCATGGTCTAATAATGTTGGCTGGCGAATCGATTACCAAATGACTTCATCAGATCTCTCGAAAAAAATACACAAAGCTTTTGTATTTAAAGATGAACGCTTTAGTGATCATGCTCCGTTAATTATAGATTATGACTTTGAATTATAGGGAGCAACCTTAATCAGTAAAAGCATACCGGGAATAGCCAAAATAAGGCAAAGGTAAAAAAAGTTTGTCCACCCCAAAGATTCAACAAAATACCCAGTGGAGGCATTCGTGAGTGAGCGAGGAATAGAGGCAAGACTGGTGAATAAAGCAAATTGGGTTGCTGTGTACCTCGGGTCTGTTTGTTTAGCGATATATGCAATTAGGGCTGTTGTTCCAAGCCCCATTGCAAAAGCCTCAAATCCGACTGTTACACCCAAAAATAATAGGTTATGACCAATAATTGATAGAACAATAAAGGGAATAATGGTAATCATTTGTAAAAACCCAAATATCCATAAAGCTCTATTAATGCCAATTTTAATCATCCACATACCCCCCAGAAATCCGCCAATGACACTTGACCATAGACCAGCATTTTTTGCGATTAGACCAATTTCTGTCATCGTGAAATTAAGATCAATATAAAAAGGAGTTATCAGGGCTGTGGCCATACTATCTCCAAGCTTGAATAAAAAAATGAAAAGTAAAATATATAATGCGTTCGATGTTCCATTTATTTTAAAAAAGCTAATAAATGGATCGATGATTGAATTTTTCAGTTTTTTGGGTTGTTCGAAGTGAATTTTAGGTTCACTAATAAAGAGCGTCATACCAATTCCAATAAGCATAAATAATGAGGTGATGATAAACACTGATTGCCAACTGATAAAATCAGCAAGAATTAAAGACAATGAGCCAGGAATTAAACTTGAAATTTTATAGGCATTAACGTGAATGGCGTTACCAAGACCAAGTTCTTTATCCGTTAAAATTTCTCTTCGAAAAGCATCAATAACAACATCATGACTTGCGCTAAAAATAGCAATGCAGAAGGAAAGTAATGCAATACTTTGTAAATTTAGAATGGGCGAATAAAATCCAAGGGAGCCAATATTGATGAGTAATAAGATCTGAAAAAAAAGTAACCACCCTCTTCGTCTGCCCATGAAAATTTTATATCGGTCAAATAGTGGTGCCCATAAGAATTTCCATGTAAAAGGTAACTGAATCAGTGAAAAAAGACCAATCACTTTTAGATCAATATTTTCAATCCTTAACCATGCAGGAATTAGACTTATAAGAATAAACAAGGGAAGACCTGAGGCAAACCCTGTCAGACAGCACACGCCCATTTTTTTACTGAATAGTATTTTGAGGTAAGCCTGCATGCGTTATTGGGTTAGTTGAAAAATGCCCAGAGAACCTCTTAAATTCGAAAAGTATTTAATTGGATGATTATCCGTTAAAAATAATTGATTAGTGATGGCTAGACCTTTTTTTGCACACAAATCCTCAAAATCTTTAATTGTACATAAGTGAATATTTGGGGTGTTGTACCACTCATGAGGTAAATCTGTGGACTTTGGCATTTTTCCATTTAATATTTGAAACCTATTTTTCCAAAAACCAAAATTAGGAAAAGACACAATAATATTTTTTCCAACCCGCTTCATCTCGTCCATTATTTTATCAATATTCACCATGGCTTGTAGGGTTTGAGACAATATAACTGTATCAAAAAATTGATCATTAAATACGGATAGTCCATCTTCCAAATTCATTTGAATAATATTTATTTTATTTTTGATTCCTTTTTCAATATTGCTCGGATCAATTTCGATTCCATATCCATTGATATTTTTTTGTTGTTTAAGAAATTTGAGTAACGTACCGTCTGCACAGCCCAAATCAAGAACTTTAGTTTCTGAATCAACCCATTCTGAGATTTTGATAAAATCTAATCTTTTCATGTTCGTGACCTAAGGTAGTTTGAAATTAATTGATGATAGTGATCATTATGAAGAAGAAAAGCGTCATGCCCTGTTTCAGCTTTTATTTCTGCATAGGACACATTAATATTGTTATCTAATAATGCCGTGACTATCTCTTTAGAGCGTGCGGGCGGAAATCTCCAATCACTGGTAAAAGAGATCACTAAATAGTCTGCTTTAATTTTTGAACAAACTTTTGAAAGCTTTTTTTTATAAATTTTTTCTAAATCAAAATAATCTAGAGCTTTTGTCATCCTTAGGTAAGTGTTGGCGTCAAATGATGATGCAAATTTATCTCCTTGGTAGTTCAGGTAGGATTCAATTTCATAGTTTTTTTGAAAATTATAATTATATTTACCTTGAATTAATTTTCTTCCAAATTTTTTATCCATTGCATCATTTGAAAGATAGGTGATGTGACCAAGCATCCTTGCAATTCTGAGCCCTTTTTTTGGTTTGGTATTCTGTTGATAAAAATCACCTTTAAAAAAATCCTCGTCTTGAAGTATGGCTTGACGAGCAATCTCGTTAAATGCAATATTTTGCGCTGTTAAGCTTGGAGCGGCGGCGATGCATAGAATTTTTTTTACCGAACTTGGGTAGGCGATAGACCATTGTATTGCCTGCATACCACCCAGACTTCCCCCAACGATAGCGTAAAGCTTATCAATACCAAGATGCTCTATTAATTTTTTTTGGGATGATACCCAATCCTGAACGGTAACAATTGGAAATGCTGAGCCCCATATTTTTTTTGTTTTTGGATTAATTGATTTTGCTGATGTGGAACCATCATTGCCACCAATATTATTAACGCCGATAACAAAGTATTGATTTGTATCTATAGGTTTTCCCGGACCAACCATGTTATCCCACCAGCCAGGGTATTTATCTGCTTTGTGATACTTGCCTGCCACATGATGATTTCCGGATAAGGCATGTGGAATCAGAATGGCATTATTTTTTTTTGAATTAAGTTTTCCATAGGTTTCATAGACAAGCTCAAATTCTTTTAAAGATTGTCCACATGTAAGAGATAATTCATCTTTGCAATGAAATATTTTTGATTTCACAATTCCAACGGATCGGCTCAATTTATTTTCTTACACCTTTAGTTATTCGATAATTACCAGTCAAGTCCTTGAAGGAAACTACATCCTTGTAATTATATCGTTTAAAAATTTCTTGTACGTTTTGTTTTTGATTATAACCGTGTTCAATAAACAACTTTCCATTGTTTGATAAAAAGTTTACTCCATTTTTTAAAATAGTTTCAATGTCAGATAAACCATGATTATTAGCAATAAGTGCTCGTCTGGGCTCAAAGGCTAAATGATTCAGATGATCATCATCCCTTGCTATGTAGGGAGGATTGGACACAAGGACGTCAAATTTTTGCTCAGGCAATTTTTTAAACCAATCACTTAAATAAATATCAGCACTCAGGTTGTGAATAAAAAGATTTTTTTTAATTATCTTTAAACATCTTTTACTGATGTCTGTTAGAACAAGTTTGTCTATCGATGGGATTTCAAGTTTGGCTGTGATGCCAATCACTCCACTTCCAGAACCAAGATCGAGCAAGGTTTTAATTTCTTTCTTAAATGATTCTTTTTTTAGAATATCAATCATTAATTCGGTATCCGGGCGAGGGATTAAACAAGATTTGTTGAGAAAAAATTTTCGCCCATAGAAATCCCATTCCTTAAAAATATAAGCCAGAGGTGTCCCTTTAATTCTTAAATTAATAATCTTTTCGATTTGTTGAAATTGTCTTTTTTTAACCTGCGGACCCTGACTTAAAAGTTTTGCATAATCCATTTTAAAAATAAATTGAAGTATTTGATTGAATTCAATTACTGCTTCTCTTTTGTTAAGGTTTGGATTCTGGATTAATTTATCTTGAAAAAAGATTTTTATTTGATGAAATGATAACTCATCCATTATTCACTATCTTGAGCTAACAAAGAGGCTTGATGTTCAAGTGATAAAGCATTAATCATTTCATCCAAGTCACCATCCATAATAAAGTCAATTTTATAAAGGGTTAGATTGATTCGATGATCTGTAATTCTGCCTTGAGGAAAATTATAGGTTCTGATTCTTTCGCTGCGATCTCCACTTCCAATTAAACTTTTTCTCTCGCTCGCGATTTGTGATTGTTGTTCTTGGATTTGATTATCTTTAATTTTTGCAGCTAATATACTCATGGCCTGAGCCTTATTGCGATGCTGAGATCGATCATCTTGACATTCAACCACAATACCTGTCGGTTCATGAGTTATTCTAACGGCCGAGTCAGTCTTGTTAATATGTTGTCCTCCAGCACCTGATGCACGATAGGTATCTATGCGAATATCGGCTGGATTGATATCCACATCCTCAATTTCATCTGCTTCAGCAAGAATCGCAACTGTGCAAGCAGAAGTATGAATTCTTCCTTGTGTTTCAGTATCTGGAACACGTTGAACACGATGGCCACCAGATTCAAATTTTAATTTTGAATATGCGCCATCACCAATAATTTTAGCCACAATTTCTTTGTATCCACCAATGCTTCCTTCATTTTGTGAAATGATTTCAACTTTCCAGTTTTGTCTTTCAGCGAAACGGCTATACATTCGGTAAAGGTCAGCAGCAAATAATGCAGATTCATCACCCCCAGTCCCTGCTCTTATTTCTAAAAAGATATTTTTATCATCATTAGGATCTTTAGGAATCAATAATGCTTGTAGCTTTACTTCTAGGTCTTCAATTTTATCTTTTCCTTGCTCAATTTCCTCTTGAGCAAATTCTTTCATTTCTGGATCGGATAACATTTCTTTGGCTTCAGAAATATTTTGAATTATTTTTTTATACTCTGTGTAAGTTTCAATGATGGGAGATAGGTCAGAATGTTCTTTAGAAATTTTTTTAAAAATATTTAAATCATTAGTAATATTTTCTGCACTTAATTTTTTATTTAACTCATCATATTTTAAGATTAAATTTTCTAATTTATTTTGCATCGAATCTTTCATTAATTTAATCCTTTAAGTTAAAAATTTCTTTAATAATTTGTGCATTTTTTTTATTTTCATTTAATGACTTTGTAGGATGGTGCAATAATTTTTTTGTTAAATTTCGAGCAAGCTTTTTACATACTTCATCAGCTTGGGTGCCATTTTTAATATCTTTCAAAGCTTTTTTTAGCTCATTTTCTTGAACGTCTTCAAAATATGTTTTTAATGCAATGGTCAGTGATATATTTTCATTTTTTTTATTTTGAATAAAATTTTCTATTAAGTTTTCAAGTAAATTAAAAGCATTTGCCAGTTCTTGCTCTCTCATGTTTATGCCCTCTTGAGCAATGTTAGCAAGATCGTCGAGATTATATAAAAAAGTATCATCTAAATTTTCAATCTCCTTTTCAATATCTGCTGGAATAGCTAAATCTACAAAAAACATGGGTTGGTGTTTTCTTTTCTCAATCGCCTCTTCGATCATGCCCAGTCCAATAATAGGTAATTGACTCCCGGTACATGAAACTACAACATCATACTGATGAATGATTTTATTAACATCGCCAATAAGGCAGGATTGGGCATTAATTTTTTTTCCTAATTGTTTAGCACGCTGAAGTGTCCTATTTGCAATCATAATTTTTTTTGGATGCTGTTTGGCAAAATATTTAGCACATAACTCATTCATTTCACCAGCACCAATAAACAGAACCGAAAGTTGTTTGAGTTCTCCAAAAATTTTTAAAATTAATTTAAGCGCAGCTGAGGCAATCGTTGTGGAATTAGTTCCAATCTGAGTTTTAGTTCTAATAATTTTTGATAATTCAAAAACCTTATTGAAAAATAGAATTAAACCTTGATCGACCAACCCTCCATTTTGAGAGACTTTGAATGCTTGCTTGATTTGACCTAAAACTTGAGGTTCGCCAATAATCATACTGTCTAGTCCAGCGCCAACTGCGGCCGCATGTTTGAGGGCCTCAATTTTTGAAAAAAAATAACTATGTTTGCTAAGTTCTGAAATTTTTACCCCATGATGCTTACTTAGCCATATTTCGATCTCTTGACGATTTAAAATAGAGGAGTAAATTTCAGTTCGGTTACATGTGGATAAAATTACAACCCCAGAATTAAATTTTTTCTTAAATTCATTTAATGACTGGGTAATCGCATCTTGATTGAATACAAGCTTTTCCCTCAAAGAGATTGGAGCTGATTTGTGATTTATTCCAAGAACAGTAACTTTCATGAGCTTGAGTTTTATAAGATATCGTTTATGTTGTTACTAAATAACAATAAAAGCAGTTAAAATAACCATTTTACATTACTAATAGATATTAAGGATTAAAAGTATGAGTAAGGATTTCAGGATTGCACCTAGTATTTTATCAGCAGATTTTGCTAAACTTGGTCAAGAAGTTAACGATGTGATTTCATCTGGAGCAGATATTGTTCACTTTGACGTGATGGATAATCACTATGTACCTAACTTAACGATTGGGCCACTTGTCTGTGAAGCGATTCGTCCAGTTACGGATGCGATTATTGATGTGCATTTAATGATCGAACCTGTGGATAGAATCATACCTGACTTTGCTAAGGCTGGAGCCAACATCATCACTTTTCATCCAGAAGCATCTAATCACATCGATCGAAGTTTGTCCTTAGTCAGGGATCAAGGTTGTAAATCAGGATTGGTATTTAACCCAGCGACACCCCTTGATTATCTTGATTACGTTATGGATAAAGTCGATATGGTACTTTTGATGTCCGTGAATCCTGGTTTTGGTGGCCAAAAGTTTTTACCCTCAGCACTTGAAAAATTAAAGGTAGCTCGAAAAAAAATTGATTTATATACCCAAGAAACGGGCAGAGAAATATGGCTTGAAATTGATGGCGGTGTCAATGTAGATAATATTGCTGAAATAGCTAAAGCAGGAGCAGATACTTTTGTGGCAGGCTCAGCTGTCTTTGGAGCAGCGAATGACAATGACCCTCATCGCTATGACTCAATAATTAAAAAACTCAGAGAGTCCTTAGCCAGCGCTTAATTGACTATTTAAATTATTAATGAAGAATACTTTTAAGGCAATTTTTTTTGATCTTGATGGGACCATGTTTGATACGGCACCTGAGCTCATCAGGGCGATCAATGAAATGTTAAAAAGGCTTGACTTTGAAATGCTTCCATTTGCGACAATAAGAAATTATATCGGCAAGGGGGTTGATCATTTAATCCAAAGATCAATAGAGTCATCGACAAATCAAAAATGTGATTTAGATTTTAATCAAGCCAAAAGGGCGTTCAATGATATTTATCAAAAAATCTCACATCAAAGTAAACCCTATCAGTATGTTGAAGAAACCTTAAGATTTTTAAAGGGCAATGGTATGAAATTGGCTTGTGTAACCAATAAGCCCTCAATGCATACTTATGAAATTATAGAAAAATCAGGTTTTTCTATTTTTTTTGACTATGTCATCTGTGGTGATGAAATGACCTACAGGAAGCCGCATCCTTATTCGCTAGAATTGGTTAGGTCAAAATTAATGATTAAAAAAGAGGAAACATTGATGGTGGGCGATTCTGTGAATGATATACAGGCCGCAAATCGTGCGGGTATAAAAATAGCAACGGTCCCCTATGGCTATCAGCATGAAGAAGCAATTGATCATTTGCAAGTTGACTATAAGTTAAATAACTTCAATGACCTAAAGCAAATTATTCATTAAATAAATATGTCAGTGAATTTAAATAAAAACCAGTTTAAGCAATACCAGGATAAAGGATTCAATCGAATTCCTTTGGTGAGATCCTGTTACGCTGATTTGGAAACTCCTCTATCCATTTATTTAAAAATAGCAAACTCATCATATTCATATTTACTCGAATCTGTTGAGGGAGGCGAGAACTTTGGAAGATATTCGATCATTGGCCTGCCGGCTAAAAAAATCTTCCAAGTTCATGGAACAGAAATAAAAATTATTGAGGAGGGGAAAAGCTCAAGTGTTGAACATCAAAGCGATCCTTTGGAATATTTTAATCAATACTTAAATACTTTCAAAACTCCAAATGACCTTGATTTACCAAGATTTTCTGGTGGTTTGGCGGGATATTTTGGCTATGAAACTATTCACTATATTGAGCCTAAATTAATTAAAAAATTTATCAAAGATGAACTAAATTTGCCTGATATTCATTTGATGGAGTCAGATGAGGTCATTGTTTTTGATAATTTAACAAGTAAATTATCCATTGTTGTCTACGCTAATGAGAAGAATGATTCTTACGATCATGCTCTCGCTAGAATAAATCAGATAGAAGAAATTATTAACTCTGCCCATATTTCAAACAAAAATGATGTTGCAATGAATAACGAACCCCAGCTTGCTTGTTCTGAATTTGGGGAAAAAGCTTTCTATGATTCTGTCGATAAAATCAAGAATTACATCCTTGAAGGGGATGTAATGCAAGTTGTCTTATCTCAACGCCTAGTAAAAAATTTTGCTCTTCCTCCCATTAGCTTATATCGAGTGTTAAGAAGCATTAATCCATCTCCCTATATGTTTTTCTATCATTTGGATGATCACTATATTGTGGGCGCCTCACCTGAGATTTTAGTGAGGCTTGAAAATAATAAGGTGACCGTGAGGCCGATTGCAGGAACCCGTCCACGGGGGCAAGATTTTCAACAAGATCAAGATTTAGAGCGAGATTTATTAAATGATCCAAAGGAAATTGCTGAGCATATTCAACTCATGGATCTTGGAAGAAATGATATTGGGCGAGTCTCAAAGCCAGGAACCGTAAAAGTGACTGATAATATGAAAATCGAACGCTACTCCCATGTGATGCATATCGTGTCAAATGTCGAAGGGGAGATTCAAAATAGCTTATCACCTCTCGATGTGTTGCGAGCAACGTTTCCAGCAGGAACTGTCAGCGGTGCTCCAAAAGTTCGTGCGATGGAAATCATTAATGAACTAGAAAAAACCAAAAGAGGAGTGTATGCAGGCGCCGTTGGGTATATTGGTTTTAATGGAACATTAGATGTTGCAATTGCTATTAGAACAGCAGTCATTAAAGAAAAAAAACTTTATGTGCAAGCGGGTGCCGGTGTAGTCGCTGATTCAATCGCTAAAAATGAGTGGGATGAAACCAATAATAAAGCTAAAGCCGTGATTCGCGCTGCTGAAATAGCAGAAAAGGATTTTTCATAATGCTTTTGATGCTTGATAATTATGATTCATTTACCTATAACCTGGTTCAATATTTAGCTGAACTTGGACAAGAGGTCGAGGTGTTTCGTAATGACAAAATCACCATTGAAGAGATCGCAAAAAAAAATCCAGCCTATATAGTTATTTCACCTGGCCCATGTACACCAAATGAGGCCGGAATTTCATTGGCAGTGATTGACGCTTTTAAGGATAAGATTCCTATCCTTGGAGTATGTTTAGGACATCAATCTATTGCACAAGCATTTGGTGGAAAAATTATTCATGCAAAAAAAATTATGCATGGTAAAACCTCCAACATTGAACACCAGAATAAAGGCGTTTTCCAAAACTTAAATAACCCTTTTATAGCGACACGCTATCATTCTTTGGTAGTTGAACGTGAGACATGTCCTGATTGCTTTGAAATAACTGCATGGTCTCAAGAGGATCATGAGATTATGGGAATTAAGCATAAAACATTACCCATTGAGGGGGTGCAATTTCATCCAGAATCAATTTTGACAGAGCATGGGCACGAGTTATTAAAAAATTTTTTAAAGACTTATGAATAGTTTATTAGAAAAAGTTACCTCATTTCAGGACTTAACATTTGATGAAATGAAAAATTTAATGAATCAAATTATGACTGGAAAGATATCATCCAATGTGGTCTCTGCGTTTATCATAGCGTTAGCTATGAAAGGTGAAACTGTCGATGAAATTTCTGCAGCAGCACAAGTGCTTAGAGAAAATTTTACTTCGGTCAATACAGACAAAGATGTTGTCGATACTTGTGGCACTGGAGGTGATGGCCTGAAGACATTTAACATTTCAACATGTGCCTCATTCGTAGCCGCAGGTGCAGGAGTAAAAATTGCAAAGCATGGAGGAAGGTCGGTATCATCATCTTCAGGAAGTGCTGATGTCTTAGAGAGATTGGGAGTAAATGTATCCATTGATCATGTAAAAATGAAAGAATTAGTTGAGCATATTGGAATTGGTTTTATGTTTGCACCAAATTTTCATCCAGCAATGAAAAATGTAGCACCAATTAGAAAAGAATTAGGCATTAGAACAATTTTTAATATCCTAGGACCTCTTGCCAATCCTGCAAACGCAAAAAGGCAAGTGATTGGTGTATTTAAAAAATCACTCACTTATACCTTTGCAGAGGTTTTGAAGAATCTTGGTTCATTAAAAGTATTGATTGTTCATGGTGAGGACGGAATGGATGAGATTTCTATGTCAGCAAAAACTTTTGTATCAGAATTAAACGGAGGGATCATAAAAAATTATGAAATTCAACCTGAAGACTTTGGTTTAAAAAGATACGGTATAGAATATTTATTTGCTGATGATGTGCAATCTTCGAAAGATATGATTATTAAAATCTTAAATGATGAGGATATTCCAGCTAAAAATATTGTGTTGCTGAATGCAGCTGCAGTCATCTATGTATCAGATGTCACCAATAATTTTAGGGATGCGATCGATGTTGCGCAAAACTCAATCAAATCAGGTAAAGCACTTATGAAATTAGATGAACTAATTAAAGAATCAAATGGATAATATTCTAGATACAATTGTAAAAACAAAGTGGGAGGAGATAGAACGCTTTAAACAAACAACTCTTCTTAGTGATCTAAAAAGCTCTTCTAAAATGAACTTGCCCACGAGAGATTTTGTTCAGTCAATTAAGGACCATCACAAAATCAACCAATCAGCTGTGATTGCTGAAATAAAAAAGGCGAGCCCGTCAAAAGGTGTGATTCGCGAAAATTTTGATCCGGTGGAGATCGCTAAATCTTATGAGCAGAATGGAGCGTCATGTTTATCAATCTTAACGGATGAGATATATTTTAAAGGACACTTAAGCTATTTAAATTTAGTAAGATCTGAAGTGAATCTTCCTATTTTAAGGAAAGATTTTATTGTGGATCCCTATCAGATTTATCAAGCAAAGGCCGATGGAGCAGATTGTATCCTATTAATTGTGGCGATTCTAAACGATCAACAATTACTGGATTTTGAAACAATTGCGATGGATCTGGATTTAGCTGTTCTTGTCGAGGTTCATGATGAAAAAGAACTTCATTCCGCATTAAAGCTTAAAACACCATTAATTGGAATTAATAATCGAAATTTAAAAACCTTTGATGTGTCACTTGAGACGACTATTCACTTAAAAAGACTGATCGATTCAAGTCGAATTGTTGTCACAGAGTCAGGAATTTTTACTAAAAATGATGTAATGCTGATGAATGAACAAGATATTCATACCTTTCTTATTGGTGAATCTTTTATGAGAGAAGAAAATCCTGGACATGCCCTTAGAGCGTTATTTGAAAGATAGCTATGATCATAAAAAATAGATTAAGAAGGATGAGGTCAAATGAATTCTCCCGGTCATTGGTGAGAGAAACTTCAATAGCGGCAGATGATCTTATCCTGCCTTTATTTCTAGTTGATGGCTCAAAACAGCAACACTCTGTTGATTCTATGCCGGGTGTATTCAGGTTGTCACAAGACCTGCTTTTGAAGAAAATAGAAGACGCACAAAATTTAAACATTAATGCCATTGTCCTGTTTCCCGTCATTGAAAAAAATCTTAAATCTGAATTTGCGAACGAGGCTTTTAATGAAAATGGCCTTGTACAAAAAACTGTAAGAGCAATCAAAAAAGAATTTCCTGATATGGGCGTGATTACTGATGTGGCGCTAGACCCTTATACCACCCATGGTCAAGATGGATTAATTGATAAAAAAGGTTATGTTTTGAATGATGAAACTGTAGATGTATTGGTTCAGCAAGCACTAAGCCATGTTGAGAGCGGGGCGGATATTGTAGCGCCATCTGACATGATGGATGGAAGAGTGGGTGCCATTCGAGAGGCTTTGGAAAATACTAAACATGTCAATACAAAAATTTTATCTTACACTGCAAAGTACGCCTCCGCATTTTATGGTCCATTTCGAGATGCGGTGGGTTCAAAAGAAAATTTAGGCAATTCCTCCAAAGAGACCTACCAAATGGATCCGTCTAATTCAAATGAAGCATTGCATGAAGCTGAACTAGACATCAGTGAGGGCGCAGATATCTTAATGGTAAAACCAGCAGGTTTATATCTAGACATCATTTATCGAATTAAAAATCAGTTTAAGAAACCTACTTTTGCCTATCAAGTTTCAGGCGAATACTCTATGCTCAAAGCGGCTGCGATCAATAATTGGTTAGATGAAAAAAAAATTATGACGGAATCATTAATCGCGATCAAAAGGGCAGGAGCTGATGCAATTTTAACTTATTTTGCCCTAGAGGCTGCCGAGTGGATCAAGTCTAGAGATTGATTCTACTTTTTTAAACTCCTCAAGTTTTAATCCTTTTCCTTTCATTAAGGATTGAGGCTTATGTGTATTTCTAGATTCATTTAAATCAAAAACAATCAGTTCGGCTTCTATTTCTGCATAGAAAAAAATATATTTACAGAGATGTTGATCAATCTTTTTTCCATCTTTAGTTTTAAAAGAGAAATTATTGCTTAATAAGAAATACTCAATTTCTTTGATATCGTCAGTAAATAAATTGATAAGAATTTTTTGATGTTTAGTTGTTCTACCCTCTTGAAGTGAGCCTGTGATTAAAGGGTTAAATTTTTCAAGACGATTCATTAACTCAATGACAATCGGTTTGTAAAAATCAAAATTATTATCCTCATCAGATAAGTAGGTCGACTGATAATCGCGAATAGCCTCATCAATGTCATGATTTGAAGGTAAAACTTCATGACTCATAAAGTTTAATGATTTAGCAGCCTTTCTTTTAGCATAAAAGTAATCACTCACACCCTCCTCCAGGATGATTTCAGCCGCTAGGGATGCAATATGTTTCTTTGCAATCTTGTCTGATATTTTTTTCATAAAGTTAATTGATCATAAAGAACGCATTGTCATGAGGGAGAAATTCCTCATAAAAGTATTCATACACTCCATTTTCGTTGTCATTAGAAACCAAGGTCCCATCTTTGGGATTTATTTTATGTGGAACGATGCCATATGGTTCCGCATACATTTTTTCAGGAATACCGTTAAGGGCACCGTTCATGTAATCAATCCAGATGGGTAAGGCTGCTCGGGAGCCAGTCTCTTGATCACCAAGAGTTTTCGGAGAGTCAAATCCAAACCAGGTTAAGGCAATATGGTCAGGGTTATAGCCAACAAACCATGCATCAATCAAATCATTGGTTGTACCTGTTTTACCGGCAATATCGGTTCTGTTCAATTGTTTTGCTCTTCGAGCTGTTCCATAATTAATTACATCTTTCAACATCGAGTCCATGATAAAAGCATTTCTCGGGTCAATAATTCTCGGCGTATCAAGATTAGTAATGCTGGACTTGAGTTTGATTTTTCTGCCTTTCGTATCAATGATCTTATCAATATAATAAGACTCCATAAGAAATCCACCATTTGCAAAAACAGAAAAAGCTGAGATTAAATCAATAGGTTTAACTTCTGCAACACCAAGAGCTAAAGAGAGATACGGGGGAATTTTTTTTTTGTCAAAACCAAAACGGGAGACATAGTCTTGCGCATATTTGGCATCAATGTGTTTTAAGGTTCTTATCGCGACCATATTTTTTGATTTTGCTAAACCCTCCCTTAAGCGAATCGGACCTTCATATTTATCATCATAATTTTTAGGTTCCCAATTTTCTTTGGTGTGGAGTTCATTTGCGGTCATAAAGAAGAAGTTGTCGTTAACTATCGTGGCTGGTGTGATTCCTTTTTCCAGAGCAGCTGAATAAATAAAGGGTTTAAAAATGGAACCAGGTTGTCTGTAAGCTTGCGTAATGTGATTGAACTTATTTTTATGATAATCGAAACCACCCACCAAGGCTGTAATTTCACCTGTGTTGGGATCCATAGAAACTAGAGCAGATTCTACTTCGGGAAGCTGCGTTAACATCCATTCTTTTCTTGATTGAATAAAATGATACATACCCCCGACTTTAATTCGTCGATAGTTCTTATCTTTATCCTCATAATTTTTATCATTTGCTAAGAGCTTCAATCCATTTTTATATACTTTAATCACTTCACCGCTTTTCAATATAACTTCCACTTCAAGGGGTTGAATTTTGGTAATAATGCCTGGAAAAAAATCATTGTAGACTGGAAATTTTTTGAGAAACTCATGCACACCTTCAGCCAATTTTTTTTTGTCTTTAAAGTTTTTTAAATCTAGATAACCGTCTGCCTCTCTGGGTTGATGACGATTGATATAGTTAATGATGCCATCATGTACGGCTTTATTTGCTAATTTTTGATTTTTTGATCTTATGGTGGTGTACACTTTTAACCCACTTGAATAAATATTTTCACCAAACTCTTCGAATAAATCTTTACGCACCATTTCGGCAATAAATTCTGCATCTACATCTGTTTTTGTTTTTGTTTTTTTCAAATTAATTGATTGTTCTAATGTCAAGATATAAGTTTGTTTATCGATAAAACCATGCCTTAATAAACTGCTGAGCACGTCTCGTTGTCTTTGCAAAGCGAGGTCATAATTATTAAAGGGATTATATTTGCTGGGCGCTTTTGGAAGACCAGCTAACATGGCAACTTCAGCGAGATTCAGCTGATCAAGTTCTTTACCAAAATAGGTCATCGCTGCAGAATTAAAACCAAAACTTCTTTGTCCCAAATAAATCTGATTCATATACAGTTCAAGAATTTGCTCTTTCGTTAAATGTTTTTCAATTTCAATAGACAGCAGAATTTCACTGATTTTTCTTTTAATCGTTCTTTCGGAAGATAGAAAAAAATTTCTGGCCACCTGCATGGTTATGGTACTTGCTCCTTCAAAACTAATACCCAAAAGAGTTTTATAAGATGCCCTCAGTATGCCAATATAATCAATTCCATGATGTTCAAAAAATCGTCGATCTTCCGTGGCAATGATGGCATTGATCATTTTTTGGGGGACATTTTTGATTTTAATAAAATCTCTGTGTTCCTCACCAAATTGTGCAATGAGGTCACCTTCTTTTGTATAAACCTGGAGGGGTTCTTTGGGGCGATATTCAGTTAATGAATTGATTGACGGTAAAGTGGGAATAATTAATAAATAAACATAACAAGCTAACGCTAAGATGGATAATAAGCCGGTAATTACAATGATGAAAAAACTTTTGAGTGAATTCATATTCAATATTTAACTATTTAATATGCTTGTATAATGATTTAATTCAATCGATTATATATGAGAAATGGCGACAAAAATAATTTTAGTTGGGATGATGGGCGCAGGAAAAACAACCATCGGCAAATTGCTTTCAAATCAATTAGGATTTAATTTTACAGATTTGGATAGAAAGATCGAGGAAAAATCAGGCGTCAAAATAAATACAATTTTTGAGATCGAGGGTGAGGAGGGTTTTAGGGAGAGAGAGTATTTGGCCTTAAATGAAGCTCTTGCTGAAGAAAAGGTTGTCATTTCTACAGGAGGTGGGGTTGTAGTAAAAGATATTAATCGATCCTTAATCCAAAAAAGTGAGGCAATGGTTGTTTATTTGAAAGCTAGCTTGGATATTTTAGTCGGTAGATTAAAGAATGATAAGACGAGACCCATGTTAGACAAGGACAATAAACAGCTTTCCCTGCAACAGCTTTTATCTGAAAGAGAACCATTTTATGAAAATCTGGCAGATTTTATTATTGACACCTCTCATTTAAAAACAAATGATGTATTAAAAACGATAACTGAAAAAATGGAAACATTATGAAAACGTTAAATGTAAATCTAGGTGACAGGTCTTATCCAATTTACATTGGTGTTAAGCTTTTGCAAGATCCGGTTCTAATCCAAAAACACATCCAAACCAAAGCGGTTTGTATTGTCTCGAATACCACGGTTTCAAAACTCTATTTAAATGAATTAAAAAAAAGCCTGAATGACTATAGGCTGATTGAGGTCATTCTCGAAGATGGTGAGCAATTTAAGAATGCGGATTCACTCAATCAGATCTATACCGCTCTGCTCGATAATAAATTTAATCGCGATTCAACGATTATTGCTCTGGGAGGTGGCGTTGTTGGAGATATTGGGGGTTATGCTGCAGCCTCATTCATGAGGGGCATTCCTTTTGTGCAAATACCTACGACCTTACTGTCTCAAGTAGATTCTTCTGTGGGAGGAAAAACTGGCATCAATCACCCGCTTGGAAAAAATATGATTGGTGCGTTTTATCAGCCTCAAGCGGTCATTATTGATATGCATGTTTTAGCAACTCTTGAAGCAAGAGAAATATCAGCAGGCTTGGCTGAGGTTATTAAGTATGGACTGATATGGGATAAGGATTTCTTTGAACACCTTGAGAATCATATTGAAGATTTAAAAAATTTAAATGTCATGCAATTAGAACAAGCGATATATCGATCCTGTGAAATTAAGGCCGAGGTGGTTTCAAAAGATGAAAGGGAGTCGGGTTTAAGAGCAATTCTTAATCTAGGCCATACTTTTGGCCATGCGATTGAAAACTGTTTGGGTTATGGCGAATGGTTACATGGCGAGGCCGTCGGCTGCGGAATGGTGATGGCAGCTCAAATGTCCTTGGCACATGACTGGATTAAAGATAATGACTTTGATCGTATTAGAAAATTAATTCAAGCGGCGGGTTTACCTATCGAAAAACCTCAGATTTCGCAACATGATTTTTTAGAAGCGATGAGTCTAGATAAAAAAAATAAAAATCAGGATATATATTTAGTCCTGCAGCAAGGGATTGGTAAAGCGATTGTGACTAAAGATTATTCATTTAATAAATTAGGAAAAGTTTTAAGTTAATCTGATGAAGCCCTATGCAGTCTCTGAACAAAACTCTCTTGGACGCATTAATGATGAGCCAAAATCTCCTTTAAGAAACGAATTTCAAAGAGATCGCGACCGCATCATCCATTCCTCAGCTTTTAGGCGCTTGATGTATAAGACCCAAGTTTTTGTGAATCATGAGGGTGATATGTTTCGAACTCGTTTAACCCATTCGCTTGAGGTAGCCCAGATCTCAAGGGGCATTGCTCGTTGTTTGGGACTGAATGAGGATTTGGCCGAGACCATTGCCTTGGCTCATGATCTAGGACATAGCCCCTTCGGACATGCGGGACAGGATGCTCTTAATAAGTGTATGCAAGATTATGGGGGGTTTGAACATAACCTTCAATCTTTAAGGGTGGTGGACTTATTAGAAAAACGATACTTTAATTTCAATGGTTTAAATTTAACCTTTGAAAGCCGTGAAGGGATCTTAAAACATTGCTCGACTAAAAATGCAAAACAACTGGGAGCTCTTGGGGAAAGATTCATCCATAAAACTCAACCCAGCCTAGAAGCACAAGTTGTCGATCTCGCCGATGGGATCGCGTACAATATTCATGATTTAGAAGATGGCTACCGATCTGGTATTTTGAATATTGATATGATGTGCGAAATAGGCCTGTTTAAACAATTTTTTTCTGAGGTGAAACTGATTGCGAAATGCGCTTCTGAAAAAATAATTGTATACGAAACCTTAAGGCGCATGATGTACTTCTTGATTAATAATGTCAGCACAGAATCTGAAAAGAAAATATCCTCTTCAAATATTTCTCAAATTAATGAGGTAAGACAATTAAACAAGCCACTTATCGGATTTGGAAAAGATGCAGAGCTTGAGCTGACTCAATGCAGACAGTCCTTAAAGACTATGTTGTACCAACATAAAAGAATTCAACAGATGAGTACTCAGGCACATGAAATTATTCAATTACTATTTGATCACTATTTAAATTGCATTGAATTGATCCCCAAAGACTATCAAGTTGATGTTAATCCAGAGCGAGCTGTCGCCGATTTTATCTCTGGGATGACCGATCGCTTTGCGATTCAACTTCATAAATCTCTTTAAATTTAAGGTCTTTTATCTAATTTTGTTGCATAAAAACAACAAATATATGTATATGTTGTATAAAAACGAAAATAATCTGGTAATCATGTTAAAAAATAAGCATAATTAAATCTAACTTCTTAACGAATTTTCGTTGAGAAAGTTCGCGAACTTTCTCTCAACATTGTTTGAGAGGTATTTTTTAAATATAGGAGATTTTTATGAATAATAAAATCAAATTAGCAGTTGCTGGTGCAGTTCTATCTGCAGCTTCAGTTGCAAACGCTGGTATTATAATTCCAGCAGGTGATTGGACAATTGATATTAACGGTAACGTTAATGCTTTTGCTAACTTCACAAATTCTGATGATCCTGCAGCCGGTGTTACTGGAGGATTAGCTTCAGGTGAAGATCCAACTGGTGAAGGTTCACAAGTTGGTATCAATACAGGTCTTTTACCAGCATGGTTAGGCTTCACAGGAACAACACGTCAAAATAATGTTGATGTTTCTTTCACAATTTCTATGCAGCCAGGTGTTTCTGACAACGGTCCAACCGGTGACGGCGCAACTGCTTCATCTGTTACTAATACGTTTCTTGCTCGTCAAGCGTTTGTAACATTTGGTGATAAATCATGGGGTACTGTGAAACTTGGTAAAGACTTAGGTATTTTTGCTTCACAAGCAATTCTTAATGATATGACATTATTAGGTGTGGGTTCTGGTGCAAACACTTCAGGTGGCGCTTTAAACACAACTAACGGTGGTATCGGTACTGGCTATATTTATCCAGCATGGAAAGGTCAAATTTCTTACACTACACCTAACATGAACGGATTTTCTGCAACAATCGGTATCACCAACCCTAACCAAGGTGACTTTGGTAATGCATACGTAGCTGCAACAAGTGACACAGAGTTATACCAAGATCGTTTCGGTATAGAAGGTCAAGCTATGTATGAATTTACTGGTGATGTTTCTGGTAAGGTTTGGGTAGGTTTTGCTAACTATGATGTTAACACTCACCCATCAAACGTTGCCGGTGCAAAAGTAGCTGTTACATCTGCTACAGATGATAGTTACACAGCTGATGTTTATGATATCGGTGTTAATTTAAATTATGGTAACTTAGGTTTAGTTGGTTACTACTACTCAGGTGACGGTGTTGGCACCACATTTATGGGTACCTTGGGTGTAAACCGTAAAGGAAACTCTGCAGATGCAGTAAATACTCGTGATTCTGATGGTGGTTATGTACAAGCAACTTATGTAATCCCAACAGGTACAAAACTTGGTGCATCATGGGGCCGTTCTAATCTTGATTTAGCTTCAGGTGAAAGCCGTTCAGCTCTTGTTGATTACAATGAAAGATGGACAGTTGGTGCTTATCACCCACTTACAAAGCACTTAAATTTAGTTGCTGAGTACAACAACGTTGAATCAAGATCACACAGCAATGTGGAAATGGAATCAGATACATTTTCACTTGGCGCGATTTTATTCTTTTAGTATTTAATACTCAGAAGTTAAAATTTAAAAAACCCCACTCTTGTGGGGTTTTTTTTAACCTGTTATTTGTTAAGATGGTGCTCAGTGGATATTCAACAACAAATTAGAAAAGCTGAAAAGTTAGTTCAAGACGGTCAATTAGACTCAGCTGTAAAATCATTACAAAATATTGTTACAAAGTTCCCAAGGCAAGCGCAAGCTCAGGGATTATTAGGGTTGTTATATATCCTCAAAAAAGATTATAACTTGGCAGAGAAGTGCTTGATACATTCTCTTCAATCTGATTTTAATGAGGCTGTAGCAAAGAATCTCACTTTACTACTCATACAGGAAAATCGTTGGCAAGATGCTTATATTTGGAGTCAAAAGCTTGTCATAAAAGCGTACAGAGATATTGAGGTAAAGCTCAATCATGCATTAATCCTAAGAAATATGAATAAAATGGATGGTGCGCTCGATATTTATAAAAAATTATTAATAGAAAATCCAGAATATATAAAAACTTACATTAGTTATGGGTTTACCTTGAATTTATTAGAGAGGTATGAAGAGGCTACTAAAGTATATCTTCTAGGTTTAAAGATTCAACCGAAAGAATTTACCTTGCTTTATAATCTGGGAATTACTTATCTCAATCAATTTGATTATGATAATGCTTTGCAGTATATGAATTTAGCGTTAAATCAAAATAATCAATCTATTAATTTGTGGCTCACAATTGCGGTTTGTTATGCAAAAAAAAGAGACCTGGATGCTGCATTTAATTGCATCAAAGAGGCAGAAAAAATAAACCCAAATAATCTTCTTGTTCCATTTCAAATGGGTTCATTGTTATTGCAGCAAGACCGAAATGAAGAGGCAATAGATTGGTTAAATAAAGTAATCAATAAGGAACCTGAACATATTGAGGCTAATTATCATATTGGCCTTATTTATCTTAAAAAAGAAAAATATCAGGAAGCAGTGCGATATTATCGATATCGCATAAAGAGGCTAAATCAAAGATTTGGAAAGTTTAATGATTTCGATTTGCCAAAGCTTAGCAAAGATCTTGAAGTTGTCATTAGTTGGGAGCAGGGTATTGGAGATGAAATACTTTATCTTGGATTACTCAAAAATATTCAAAAAAAAATAAAATCAATCACATATATTAGCCAGGATAAGCTTTATGATTGGATAAAATTAAATTTCAGTGATATTCAAGTTATTAAAGAAACAGAATCAGTAAATTATTTGCAGGTGAATCCATCTCTTATTCAATTAAATATTGGGAGCTTAATGGCTTATATTGAAAATTGGGATGATTTTTTTAAAATACCTTCAGTTTGGAAAGTTGATGAAAATTTATATAAAAAATACCTTCAAAAATATAAACAAAATAATGAGAAGATATTAGGTATTTCTTGGATGAGTGCTAATAAAAAAATCGGCGACGAAAAATCAATACCTTTGAATAAATTAGCTTCAATCATTCGAAATAATAAAACTATATCACTTCAGTATGGAGATGTGCTTGATGAGATTAACTATGTCAATCAGGAGAATGCTATTAATATCATTCAAGATGATGAGCTTGATTATTTTAATGACATTAACAGCCTCGCAGCTCTGATTTCAATCTGCGATATTGTAGTGACATGCAGCAATGTAACCGCTCATATCGCAGGTCGACTAGGCATCAAAACTTATTTAATGATTCCAAAATTTTTCGGTAATATCTGGTATTGGAATGAATCTCAAAATCAATCAAAGTGGTATCCATCTGTAACAATTATAAGACAAAAAAAAGACATGAGCTGGGATGATCCAATTCAAGAAGTTAAAAAACAATTAAGCTCTGCTTAACTATCCTTGGAATTAATATTTAAATCTAAAATTTTTCTAGAAATTGTATTTCTTCCAATCCCCAAAAGCTCTGCAGCAATAATTTTTTTATTTTTAGATACTGTTAATGCAGCTTGTATTAATAATATCTCCAATAAGTTGATGTATTTATCGTAAACATTTGGCGTTTTATTGTTAAGATCATTTTGTATGAGATTAGATACAATTTCATCCCACTGGCCAGAGTGCTTGGGGGAGAGATTTTCCTTAAGTATTTCAGATGGTAAATCTGATATTCCAATTTCTTTGCCAGGTGACATCACCGTAAGCCAGTGACAAATATTACGTAATTGCCTAATATTACCTGTCCAGCTTAGTTTTTTAAAATAGTTTTGCGTTTCCTCATTAAGAAACTTTACAGAAGTATTTAATTCCTTTGCACTCTTTGATAAAAAATATTTACTGAGTAATAAAATATCATCAGCTCGTTCTCTCAAAGGGGGTAATTCTATGGATATTACATTGAGTCGATGAAAGAGATCTTCTCTAAATTTTTTTTCATTAATCTTCTCAGGCAAATTTTGATGAGTTGCTGCAATAATTCTGACATTTGATTTTATAGGTGAGCTGGATCCTAATTTTTGGAAAACACCATCGTTCAATACTCTAAGAAGTTTGGCTTGAAGATCGAGTGGCATATCCGCAATTTCATCTAAAAATAATGTACCCTCATTGGCTTCCTCGAAATAACCCTTTTTTGAACTAATGGCTCCAGTAAAAGCTCCTTTTTCATAACCAAACAATTCTGACTCCAATAGATCCTTAGGAATAGCGGCCGCATTAAGCGCTATAAACGACTTATCTTTTCGATGGCTATTGTCATGAATAGCTTTTGCCACTAACTCTTTTCCAGTTCCACTTTCACCAGTGATGAGAATGCTCGCTTCCGATTTACTGAGTTTACCAATTTGTTTAAAGACATTTTGCATCACAGGTGAATTGCCAATAATTTGATTATTATTAGCAAACACACCTTCTTGTTCACCCGATGTTTTAAATGCAGAGTTAATAATTTTCAGGGCTTCTTCAATATCAAAGGGTTTAGGAAGGTATTCGTATGCACCAAAGGCATAAGAATCAACCGCTGAGTCTAAGTCACTGAATGCAGTCATGATGATAATGGGAATATTAGGGAACTTATTTTTTACTTTTTCAAGAAATTGAAGGCCACTTTCTCCAGGCATCTTAATATCACTGATAATTAAATCCGGCATGTCATGATTAAAATGATTGATGGCTTCATTGGAATTAGAGAAGGACGTCACAGTAAAGTTATTTTTTTCTAAGGCCTTTTGTAATACCCATCTTATGGATTTATCGTCATCCAGAATCCATATTTTTTTGGCGAGCTCAACCATGTTTGGCATCCTTGTTAATTGGCAGTAAAATTTTGAATGTTGTCTCACCCGGCTTGCTAAATACATCAATCATGCCATTATGCAGCGTAATAAAATTTTGACTAAGCGGAAGGCCCAAGCCTGTTCCATTATCCTTATTGGAGACAAGTGGAAAGAATATTTCTTCAATTTTTTCAGCTGGAATACCATTGCCGTTATCAATGATTGAGATGTTCATGACCGTGTTATGGAGTTTTTTATGGAAAATGACTTTTCTCTCTGAGCGAGTGAATAATTTTATTTCAGGGGACTTGATACTTGAATCATGAGTTAGCTCTTCGCAGGCATTTTTAACAATATTAAAAATGGCTTGATAGATCTTATCGTGATCGCAATAAATATTTGGCAGCGAGATGTCATAGTCCCGAACAAATGTAATACCCGGATATTCTTTGATGAGAACACTTCTGACCTTTTCAATAATTTCATGAATGTTATTTTCTGAAAATTTTGGGAGTTTATGCGGGCTTAACAAACTATCCATGAGTTTTTGGAGTCGATCACTCTCTGAAATAATTACATCAATGTACTCAGATAGCTCTGTATCAATTTCGTCTGAAAGAAGCTGGGCAGATCCCTTAATCCCCCCCAAAGGATTTCTGATCTCATGGGCTAAATTTCTTAATAACTCAGTATTGGCCCTTTGTTGCAACATCATTCTCTCTTCTTTGGCAACTTGAAGCACTTGATCCATTTCAATAAATTCCAAGATAAATTGATATTCATCATCTTCAAAAGGAGTAACCGTAAAGGTAACGGTTTTGATATTACTTTTAACATTGATCTGACACTCATGTTCTTTGTATGTGGCAGATCTTTCCAGAGATTTTTTTATTCGGTAATTTAAATAATCTAAATCTTCAAAAATAGTCGAGATGCTTTTATCTTTGATTTTATTAAGCGATGTCTGGAATAAAATTTCGGCACTTGGATTGATGTATTTTATATTTAAATCATTATTAATCAGAACTACAGAAGTCGCCAGCTGTTCAAGATCATTGTTATGTTTTTCTTTGATGGGAGGAACCATAATTTTAAAAAACTCAGGGCAGTAAATACTGCCCTGAGTACTTTTAATTATAGTGAATAATAGAGATCAAATTCAACGGGATGAGGGGTCATCCTAATTGATGTTACCTCATTCATTTTAAGATCTATAAAGCTATCAATAAAATCATCACTAAATACGCCACCTTGAGTCAAGAAGTTACGATCTTGATCGAGGGCTTCTAGAGCCTCTTCAAGGGATCTTGCGACGGTTGGTATTTTTGCATCCTCTTCAGGTGGAAGATGATACAAATCTTTAGATGCAGCTTCACCTGGATGAATTTTATTTTGAATGCCATCCAATCCTGCCATTAACAGCGCACTAAAAGCTAAATATGGGTTTGCTGTAGGGTCTGGGAATCGAGTTTCAATTCTTCTCGCTTTGTCACTTGATACAAAAGGAATTCGAATGGATGCTGATCTATTTTTAGCAGAATAGGCTAACTTTACTGGAGCTTCGAAACCAGGCACTAAGCGTTTATATGAATTGGTTGATGGGTTGGTGATTGCATTCAAGGCACGACCATGCTTGATGATCCCGCCAATGTAATATAGCGCCATTTCGCTGAGTCCAGCATACTCATCGCCTGCAAACATATTCTTTCCACCCTTCCAGATCGATTGATGCACATGCATTCCTGATCCGTTATCACCTAAAATCGGCTTAGGCATAAAGGTCGCCGTTTTGCCAAAATTATTAGCTGTATTGAGCACCACGTATTTGAGTATTTGTGTCCAATCCGCTCTCCGGGTTAATGTTGAAAATTTTGTACCAATCTCGCATTGACCTGCACCCGCCACTTCATGATGGTGAACCTCAACAGGGACTCCAAGTTGTTCAAGGGTAATACACATCGCTGATCGAAGGTCTTGTAATGAGTCAACCGGAGGAACAGGGAAATAACCACCTTTAACTGCTGGACGATGGCCAACATTTCCACCTTCATGATTATTGTCTGAATCCCAGCTGGCTTCTTCCGAGTGAATTTTAACGTGTGAGCCACTCATATCGGTTTTCCAGGTAATAGAATCAAACACAAAGAATTCTGGCTCTGGTCCAAAGTAGGCCGTATCACCAATTCCGGTAGATTTTAAATAAGCTTCAGCTTTCAGGGCAATGCTTCGAGGATCTCTGTCATAGGCTTTGCCATCGGTTGGATCCACAATATTGCAAGTCAAAGACAGTGTCACGTCTTCAAAGAAGGGATCAATTTTTGCTGTATCTGGATCTGGCATTAATAGCATATCGGATGCATTAATGCCTTTCCAACCCGCGATGGAAGAACCATCAAAGGCATGCCCATCTTTAAATTTATCCTCATCAAAAGCAGAGATTGGAACAGAAACATGCTGCTCTTTACCTTTAGTGTCTGTGAATCTGAAATCAACAAATTTAACATTGTTGTCTTTCACCATTTTCATTACATCTGAAACTGCCATAATTTTAGTCCTCTCACGTGTTTATTATTACTTTTTATTATTGCAATATTTATGCCAAAATAAATTGTTCATATATATTAGTTGAAATAATTAAAAAATTATTAATGTGACTTTGTTTTTGAGTATATTTGCTTAATTTTATAACAATTTATATAAAAAATGCACTAATATAGTGCAAAAATAGATTATGAAAAAATTTGCTGTTCTTGGTAATCCAATTAATCATTCTTTGTCACCTCAAATTCATTTGGAATTTGCCAGGCAATTAGAGATCTCTTTGTCTTTTGTAAAAAAAACTGTCCCTCTAGATTCATTTGAAAGAATTGTTTCAGAATTAAAAAATGACAAATTTTATGGCGCAAATGTGACATTACCTTTTAAGTCTCATGCGGCTAAAATTGCTCAACACAAATCAAATGAGGTGATTGATACCCATTCGGCAAATACCCTCACCTTTTTAGATGATTATATAAAAGCAGACTCAACGGATGGTATGGGGTTGTTAGCTGATTTAGAAAATAAAATAGGATCCATTGCGAATACAAAAATTCTGCTTTTGGGCGCTGGGGGTGCTGCAAATGCAGTGATCCCTGCTTTATATCAAAATCACATTAATCAGCTTTTCTTGTGGAATAGAACTATTCAAAAATCTCATGATATGCAGCTTTTTTGGTCAAAAAAATACAGTCATGTTGTTGTCATGGAAAATATTGATCTTGCTAATATTGATCTTATTATCAATGCAACTTCAGCGGGTGTAGATTCACAAGTTTCACCTATTCAAATTAATACAACAAATAAGGATCTTGTGTGTTATGACATGATGTATGGACAAAAAACTCCATTTCTTCAACTGGCGCAGAAAAAAAATCTAACTCATTTTGATGGTTTGGGCATGCTCGTTCAGCAAGCTGCTCTTAGTTTTGAGATTTGGCATCAAATGAAGGCTGATACAAACAAAATTGAGGCTGAGCTAAGATTAACAATATAAAAACAATCATTTATTTAATCATTATTATTATTTTAATGAGCTATGTATTTTATTTTGTGCCTAAAATCTTCAATATCATAAATCTTAAAACATCAAATCCAAACTCAACATCGATGATCGAGTTTCAGATGGGCGAAGAATACAGTGCACAAAAAAAAATAAATTGGACAAATTACCAATTAATTTCTGATTCAATCAAAAGGGCGGTGATCTCTGCCGAAGATGATCGATTCCTCGAGCATCATGGGGTTGATTTGAAAGCCATTCAAGAGGCGATTAAAAGTAATTTGGTAAATGATGTCAAAAGAGGAGGGTCAACCATATCCCAACAGCTCGTTAAAAACTTATTTTTAAATCCATCCAAAAATATTTTAAGAAAACTTCATGAATTTGTTTTAGTTTTTTTTCTAGAAGCTTTTTTGACCAAAGAAAGAATCTTAGAATTATATTTAAATATCGCGGAATGGGGATTTGGCATATACGGAATTAAAGATGCTGCAAATTATTATTTTAATGTTGATCCAGGCCATTTAGAATCTTATCAATCCGCAAAGCTTGCGGCCATGCTTACTAATCCTAAAAAGTATCAGCACAACATCAATTCAGAATTTTTAAATAAGAAAACTAAACAAATATTCAGCCGGATGGATTATTCAAGAATTCCTTAAAAGACTTATGTAAAATATTTTTTTAAATATTGACCCGTATAGCTCTTGTCTATCCGTGAAACATCTTTTGGAGTCCCACAGGCAATAATTTCTCCGCCGCCAGAGCCTCCCTCTGGGCCTAAATCAATGATCCAGTCAGCTGTTTTAATCACATCTAAATTGTGTTCAATGACGACTATTGTATTTCCATTATCTCTGAGTTTATGCAAAACGTTTAAAAGTAGTTGAATATCAGCAAAGTGAAGACCAGTGGTCGGCTCATCTAAAATATATAATGTTTTTCCAGTATCCCTTTTTGATAACTCAAGAGCCAATTTAACGCGCTGAGCTTCGCCGCCAGACAAGGTTGTGGCATTCTGACCAAGTGTTATATACCCTAAACCCACCTCGAGCAGCGTGCCCAATTTTTTTTCTATCGTTGGAATAGATTTAAAAAACTCATGCGCTTCCTCAACTGTCATGGCCAATACTTGATGAATATTTTTACCCTTGTATTGAATATCCAGAGTTTCTCTGTTGTAGCGACGGCCCTCACAAATATCACACTTCACATACACATCAGGTAAAAAATGCATTTCAACTTTAATGACCCCATCTCCTTCACAAGCCTCGCAACGCCCCCCTTTGACATTAAAAGAGAAACGGCCGGGGCCATAGCCTCTGGATTTACTTTCAGGTAATTTTGAAAATAAATCCCTAACAGGAGTAAAAAGACCTGTATAAGTGGCTGGGTTTGATCTAGGCGTTCTTCCAATCGGGCTTTGATTGACATCAATCACTTTATCAAACAAATTAAATCCAATGATTTCATCATAAGGTGCAGTTTCATGAGAGCTACGATTAAGATTATTAGCCATGGCTAAATACAAGGTGTCATTAATTAAAGTTGACTTTCCGCTTCCTGAAACACCGGTGATACAAGTAAATAATCCAGTGGGGATGTCCGCATTAATATTTTTTAAATTGTTACCGGCTGCCCCTTTTATCCGAATGAAATTATTGGTGGTTTTTGAAATATTTTTAACGGATATATTTTTTTTCTTGGACAAGTATTGTGCTGTGAGGGAGTCTTTATGTTTTAAAATTTCTGCTGGGGTTCCTGTTGCAATAATCTTCCCTCCATGAACTCCTGCACCAGGCCCGATATCGATCACATAATCGGCGCTCATAATCGCGTCTTCATCATGTTCTACGACAATAACGGTATTCCCTAAATCTCTTAAATTTTTAAGGGTATCTAAGAGCCGATCATTATCTCGTTGATGGAGTCCAATCGAAGGTTCGTCAAGGACATATAAAACACCCGTGAGACCGCTGCCAATTTGAGAAGCTAAGCGTATTCTTTGAGCCTCACCACCCGATAATGTATCTGCTGTTCTCGATAAGCTTAAATAGTTTAGACCCACATTATTGAGAAAATAAACTCGGTTCTTGATTTCATTGATAATCTTTTCGGCAATATGTTGTTTTGATCCAATTAATTTAAGATTATCGAAATAAGAAAAGCATTCTTTGAGGGACATGTCACAGATAGAGTGAATATTCTTTCCGTTGAGTAAAACATTCAAAGAGGAAACCTTCAGTCGAGTACCATTACAATCTGGGCACTGGGTATGACTTAAAAACTTAGCCAATTCATCCCGCACTAAGTTTGAATCTGTTTCGTGATACCTACGATTAAAGTTATTAATAATTCCCTCAAACTTATGAGATTTTTTGTACACTTTTCCATCTGAGCTGAGATAAGAAAAAGTAATTACTTCATTATTGCCATGAAGAATAATATTTTGAATGTCTTCAGGCAGATCTTTAAAGGGTAAATCAATATCAAACTGATAATGATTGGCGAGAGAATTTAAAATTTGAAAATAAAAATGATTTCTCTTATCCCATCCCTTGATCGCCCCGGATGAGAGTGATAAATCGGGCATCGAGACAATCTTTTTTGCATCAAAGAAAGTTTTATTACCTAATCCATCACAAGATGGACATGCCCCCATAGGGTTATTGAATGAGAAGATTCTGGGTTCCAATTCCTCCAAAGAATAATCGCAGACGGGGCAAGCAAATTTGGATGAAAAGAGATGGCTCTTTTCTTCATCCATTTCATAGACTATAACTTTTGATTTTGACAGAATGATCGCTGTTTCAATTGATTCCGTTAACCGTTGTTTTGAGTTTTGATCAATTTTGAGTCGATCAATGACCACGTCAATAGTATGTTTTTGATTTTTATCAATAAGGGGTAGATCATCAATTTCATAGATTTTTCCATCCAGTCGAATTCGAATAAAACCTTGAGATCGAAGCTCATCAATTAAATCTTTATGAGATCCTTTTTGCCCAACGATGACCGGAGATAAAACAATAATTTTTTTATCTTCACCGATCAGAAAAATATTATCGACGATTTGTGAGATGGTTTGGGCTTCAAGTTTATGGTGATGTTCAGGGCAATGAGGTTCACCTGCTCGGGCAAATAATAATCTTAAATAATCATGAATTTCAGTGACCGTTCCTACAGTGGAGCGAGGATTATGTGATGTGGATTTTTGCTCGATGGAAATTGCTGGTGATAAGCCTTCAATAAGATCCACATCGGGCTTATTCATGCGATCAAGAAATTGTCTTGCGTAGGCTGAAAGGGATTCAACATATCTTCTTTGTCCCTCGGCGTAAATTGTATCAAACGCAAGAGAAGATTTTCCTGATCCTGATAGTCCAGTAATCACCACTAATTTATTTTTTGGAATATCAACAGAGATATTTTGTAAGTTATGGGTCCGAGCGCCCTTGATAACTAGATTGTCATTCTTTTTTTGCATAACCTGTTAATATACGAGAAATTTAATTTTTATGTAATATAAATATCAGTATGACGTCATTCGAGATCAAATCAACATTAGGAATCGCCTTTATTTACATTCTTAGGATGTTGGGTCTCTTTATTGTATTGCCCATCATGTCATTACATTTAACTGATTTATCAGAATACAGTTCAACATTTATGATTGGTCTTGCTTTTGGAATGTATGGGTTAACTCAAGCATTATTTCAAATTCCCTTTGGGATTTTATCTGATAAGTTCGGTAGAAAAAAAATGATCCTTCTGGGCTTGTTCATCTTTTTAGTAGGATCAATTTTTATTTACTTTTCACAATCTTTAATAATGATTATTATCGGAAGGGGTCTTCAAGGTGCTGGAGCGATATCAGCTGTGTTGCTTGCTCTTCTGGCTGATTTAACCACAGATTCTGCTCGAACAAAATCGATGGCAATTATCGGCGCATCGATTGGATTGACCTTCGGTATTTCCATTGTTTTATCTCCTATCTTAAATAGCTATTTAGGATTCGAGAATATTTTTTTAATGATTGCCATCTTAACTCTCATCGCCATGGGGGTTCTGATTAGATATATACCGGCGCCAATCAATTTAGCAAAAAATAAAGATAATAAAACTTCTTATCAGCAAGTAATTTTTGATAAAGTTTTTTTAAAACTCGATTTAGGTATTTTTTCTTTGCATGCTTCACAAATAATCATGTTCATGATGATTCCGGTCATGCTTAATAATATTGGATATCCCATAAAATATCACTGGCAAATTTACCTACCTGTTTTTGTGCTTTCAATTTTAGCTATTGTGCCGATGATTTTACTTTCCTCAAAAAAACAGATGTTAAAAACATTTTTCTTAGGAAGTATTATTTTATTAATTCTTGTTCAATATTTATTTATCAATTGGTCGGATAACAAACAAAATATTATGATTATTTTACTCATTTACTTTATCGGATTTAATTTTTTAGAGGCCACTCTTCCAAGTTTAATTAGTAGATTATCTCCGAAAAATTTAAAGGGTTTAGTTCTTGGGGCTTACAACACATCTCAATCCTTAGGAATTTTTATGGGTGGAATTTTAGGTGGATTTATTGCTTCTCGATATGGCAACCAAGCGATTTTTATTGTAAGTGCATTATTTTTATTAATCTGGTTATTTACAATGATCAAATTTATTTTTCCTGCGAATAGAAAAGATTTAGTCTTAAAAATCAATCCTAAATTCTTTTTACTCCCCAAGAGCTTGACTGATGAGATTTATAAAAAAATTAATCGTCTTGAATTTGTCGAAGAAACCTTAATATTCCCATCTGAAAGCTATATAATTATAAAGTCAAAAAATGATTTAACTCTTGATCAAAAAAAAATAATCAAGATTTTAGGAGAAAAATATGCCATCAGTTAATAAAGTCATTCTCATGGGAAATTTAGGAAGAGATCCAGAAGTTCGTTTTATGCCTAATGGAGATGCTGTGTGTAATTTTAGTATTGCTACGACTGACACATGGAAAGACAAGGCTGGAGAGCGTCAAGAAAAAACAGAATGGCATAATATCGTGATGTATCGAAGATTAGCTGAGATTGCCGGAGAGTATTTAAAAAAAGGAAGACCTGTATATATTGAGGGAAGATTGCAAACAAGAAAATGGCAAACTAAGGAAGGTCAAGATAGATATTCGACTGAGATTATTGCTGATTCAATGCAAATGTTAGGCGGACGTGATAGTTCTTCGCCACAGGAAAATTCTAATGCTGAAGAAAAACCTAAAGATGATTTTGATCAATCTCCTAACAGAGTCAATGAACCTAACCCATCAAACACGGGAAGTGCATTTGATGAGTTTGAAGATGACATCCCTTTTTAATAATTAGTTTGTATAAAACCTATGCCTATTTATGAATATCGATGTTCAACCTGTCAGTTTCAAGACGACCTAATGATAAAGGTTTCTGCAGCCACAACTCTTCAATGTCCATCTTGTCAAAAAAATACATTTGAAAAATTAGTCTCAGCACCTAGTTTTAAGTTAAGCGGTTCGGGCTGGTACGAAACGGATTTTAAAAATAAAAAAGACATTAAGTCACCCAGTGACAGCACTAAAAAAACATCTGATAGTTCAGAAATAAATACAAAACCCGAAACCACCCAAAATACAGAAAGTAGCAAAAGTGTTTAAAAAAAATATACTGACCGGCTTGATAGTTCTTATCCCATTAATTTTAACCTTATGGGTGATATTCTCCCTAGCCCATTTTTTAGACAAAATTATTGTTTTTCTGCCCTACGAGTTTCAACCTAGTCAATTATTTGGTTTTGATGTTCCGGGTCTGGGAATTATTTTAACGATTACTATCATTTTCTTTGTTGGCCTAGTTTCAAATAATTTTTTTGGGAAGAGCTTAATTAATTTTTATGAAATAATTCTTGATAAGCTCCCCTTTGTTAAATCTATTTATGGAGGAATTAAACAGGTATCGGATACCCTTCTTTCCAATAGCTCCACCGCTTTTTCAAAAGCTGTATTGATTGAGTTTCCTGACTCTAAAAATTATACCTTTGCCTTTATAACTGGTGAAACAGATGAGCGGATTTCAAAAATATTAAAAGGAAAATACGTAAATGTATATGTGCCAACAACCCCAAATCCAACATCCGGTTATACATTAATGGTGCCCAGAAATAAAGTTATAGATATTGATGTTTCAGTAGATCAGGCACTTAAATATGTGATTTCAATGGGCGTTGTTCCGCCAAAGCTAACAACCAAAAATAAACAATCCAAATTAAAGAGATAAGTAATATGAGAACTATGTATTGTGGCCATGTGAATACTTCACATATTGATCAAGAAATTTATTTGTGTGGATGGGCTCATCGCCGCAGAGATCATGGGGGAGTGATTTTCATAGATCTTCGAGATAGAGAAGGGCTGGCACAAGTGGTTATTGACCCAGACACACCTGAAGCCTTTAAAATTGCTGAAACCGTTCGTAGTGAATTTGTTCTTCGAGTTAAGTGCACAGTGAGGAGAAGGCCTGACGGTACGGTAAATAAAAATATACCCACCGGTGAAGTAGAGATGCTGGTCTCAGAGATTGAAATTTTAAACCCCTCGTTAACACCTCCGTTTGTGATTGATGATGACAGCATCTCGGAAAATATCCGACTGGAAAATCGTTTTATGGATTTGAGGCGTGATGAGATGCAAAACAATCTGAAGGTCCGATATCAGATTACCAAAAGTGTTCGTAAATCATTGGATGCAGATCATTTTTTAGAAATTGAAACACCTATCCTAACCCGCAGCACCCCAGAAGGGGCTCGTGATTACCTGGTCCCATCAAGAATTCATCATGGTGAATTCTTTGCACTTCCTCAGTCTCCTCAATTATTTAAACAATTATTAATGATCTCTGGATTTGATCGGTATTTTCAGATCGCGAAATGTTTTCGTGATGAGGATCTTAGAGCAGATCGTCAGCCTGAATTCACTCAGATTGATATCGAAGCATCTTTTGTTGAGGAAGAAGATATAAAAAATATTGCAAGTAAACTAACACAAACTGTTTTTAAAGATGTGCTTAATGTTGATCTACCGGCAAAATTTCAGGAAATCACCTACAAGGATGCTATGCTTAAATATGGTTCGGATAAACCTGATTTGAGGGTTAGTTTGGAATTAGTTGAATTAACCTCTGATATGAAAGATGTTGATTTTAAGGTTTTTTCTAACCCTGCCAATTCAGATAATGGCCGAGTCGCTGCGTTAAGGATTCCGTCTGGCTCCGATATGAGTCGATCAGAAATTGATCAATATACTGAATTTGTAAAAATATATGGCGCTAAGGGTTTGGCTTATATAAAAGTCAATGACATAACTAAACTTAACGAAGAGGGTCTTCAAAGTCCAATCGTAAAAAATATCCATGAAAAAGCTTTAAAAGCAATTATGGAAAAAACCGGAGCTCAAAATGGAGACCTGATATTTTTTGGAGCTGATAAAACAAAAATTGTAAATGAGGCTCTTGGTGCACTGCGACAAAAAGTTGGGCATGATCGAAAAATATTAAATGATCAAGCATGGTCAATTTTATGGGTTGTTGATTTTCCAATGTTTGAATTTAATGAAGATGAAAAAAGATGGGATGCCCTTCATCATCCATTTACCTCTCCTAAAGATGGTCATGAGGAATTTTTGGAAAATGACCCGGGTCAATGTCTTTCAAAAGCTTATGATCTTGTGATAAATGGTTGGGAAGTTGGCGGCGGGTCAATCCGTATTCATGATCAAAAAATTCAATCTAAAGTGTTTAATGCTCTAAATATTAAACAAGATGAGGCACAAGAAAAATTTGGTTTTCTGTTGGATGCTCTCAAGTATGGAGCTCCGCCACATGGAGGTTTGGCCTTTGGTCTTGATCGCATTACAACTTTATTGGTAGGTTCTGAATCCATTCGGGATGTCATAGCTTTTCCTAAGACACAAAGAGCTCAGTGTTTATTGACATCGGCGCCCAATCAGGTGGATGAAAAACAACTCAGGGAGTTACATATTCGTGTCCGAAATCAAAATCCTAACTAAAGGGTAGACAAATGATTTGTGGTATCAATCACTACAATCTCAGAGCAGCTCCGGAAATCATTGAAAAGCTTAAAAATTTTTATATAGAAATCGTAGGTCTCAAACTTGGCCATCGTCCTCCTTTTAAAAATGGAGGTTACTGGCTTTATGCAAATGATAAAGACGTTCTGCATTTGAGTTTCTCAAAAAATGACATTACTAATGAGTTACATGTTTCCTCTACATTTGACCATATGGCATTTACAGCAGAAAATGAGGTGGATCATATTAAAGTACTGAAAGAAAATAATATTGATTATATTATTAGAGAAGTTCCAGAAATTGGTACCCGTCAGATTTTTTTTAAGGATCCTGCAGGAAATGGAATCGAGTTAATTTTCTCAAATGAAAGTTAAAAAAAATGATTAATTTATTTGTTGGATTTGATCCCAGGGAAGCTGTTGCTTATCATGTGTTCTGTAACAGTATTATCCAGAACACATCAGTGCCTGTCCAAATTACTCCTTTAGTGCTCAGTCAATTACAAGAATTCAACGAGACGCATGATGATCGCAGTAATGATTTTGTGTACTCTAGATTTTTAACTCCCTACCTGTCTGATTTCAAGGGTTGGGCTATTTTTGCCGATGGGGACATGATTTGTCAGGGAGATTTAAAAGAATTAATTGATATGGCAGATCCAACGAAAGCTGTGATGGTGGTTAAGCATGATTATCAAACTAAAGCTACTCAAAAATATTTAGGAAATATCAATGAAAATTATCCTAGAAAAAATTGGTCGAGCGTCATTTTGTGGAATTGCGAACATCCTAAGCATAAAATTTTGACGCCTGATTTTGTGTCAAAGCAAACAGGTAAATTCTTACATCGTTTTAGTTGGTTGGATGACCAAGATATTGGAGAGCTCCCTCTGGAATGGAATTGGTTAGCCAGTGAATATAGAGTCAATCGTGAGGCTAAGCTCATTCATTTTACCCTTGGCACCCCCTGTTTTAAAGACTACAAAAATTCTGATATGGCTGATATTTGGTATCATTATTACGATTTATCTCAAAAAGGATTTGATCAATGAAAAGTTACAGAAAAGAACTTTGGTTTAATGCTCCCGAAAGAATGCATTTTACAAACATTACCCCAGACGTTCGAGAATGTTTAATTGAGAGTGGTATTAAAGAAGGCTTTATCCTTGTCAATGCCATGCACATTACCGCCAGTGTTTTTATTAACGATGACGAGTCAGGTCTACATAGCGATTACAAAAAATGGCTTGAAAAATTAGCTCCTCACGAGCCGGTGAGTGGATATCGTCACAACGATACCGGCGAAGATAATGCGGATGCGCATATGAAGCGACAAGTTATGGGCAGAGAAGTGGTCGTCGCGGTGACTGATGGCCATTTGGATTTTGGACCGTGGGAGCAAATTTTCTACGGAGAATTTGATGGCAGACGAAAAAAAAGAGTTCTCGTTAAAATTATTGGCGACTAACTTTTTAAAAAACTTTCGTATTGCTCGATTAAAAACTTTTGATGACTGATGGTTTCTTTGGCTAAGTCACCTAATGACAGCATGCCAATGACTTTTTTGTTTTCGAGAACAGGCAAATGACGAATACGATTTTCTGTCATAATTTCGAGTCCCTTATCATAAGTCTCATGAGCATCGATGGTAATAACATCTTTGGTCATAATATCTTTCACCAGTGAAACCTTGGATGATCTGCCATGAAGAACAATTTCACGGGCGTAATCTCTTTCTGAAATAATTCCAAGTAACTTATTTTTATCCATGACTAAAAGCGCTCCAATTTTATATTCAGCCATAATAATCAATGCATCTATCACAGGTCGATCCGGTTCAATGGTTAAAATATTATTGTGAGTTTTATCATTTAGAATCTGTTGAGCCGTTTTCATAGAATAAATAATACAATGAATAAAAACTTAGAATAACAAATTTTAATCAACATGCAAAATTTAAAAAATAACCAACTCATGCCGATTTTTGCGGTAATTTTATTAACGATGATTTGGGGTTATAACTGGGTTGTGATGAAACAATCTGTCCAATTAATCGGACCCTGGGAGTTTGCTTTTATTAGAAATTTTTTTGGTGCATTATGCCTTTTTTTTGTTTTAATTTTTTATAAAAAATCATTAAAACTTGCACATCCGATATATGTTTTCTTGATTGGTTTAATGCAAATGATTGGATTTACTGTTTTGGTGTTAGCTGCCCTAGTGAAAGGCGGAACCGCAAAAACATCGGTACTCACTTTTACCATGCCTATATGGGCTAATCTTTTAGCATTTTTTTTCTTAAAAGAACGAATTAAACTTAATCAATGTTTCGCCATCATGATTAGTTTTTTAGGTTTAGTTTTAATTTTTGATCCGGTACATAAAAGCCCAGATTTATACAGTATGATCATGGCAATCAGCTCAGGTTTTTTTTGGGGATGTGGAGTTGTGTTAGTTAAACATTATCATCACCTCAATCCCAAGACAGACCTATTGAATTTGACCGCATGGCAAATGCTATTGGGGAGCATCCCAATCATTTTTGTGATTTGGTTTAAAGGCATTGATATTTATGTAGTGAATACTTATTTAATAGGCGCTTCTATTTATAACATTGTTTTTTGTAACGCGATTGCATGGATGCTTTGGTTATACGGTGTCAAGTATCTTAAAACAAGTCTAGTCTCATCGATCTCTCTTTTGGCTCCAGTAATCGGATCAATTGCAGCTTTTATTGAATTTGGTGAAGCACCATTGTTGAATGAATTGATTGGACTGATCTTGATTTTAAGTGGGATTTTTGTAATGTTGATTTTAGCTTCACGACCCGCATCAAAATGATAAAATATTTTAATCTTCAATTTTAGGAAAACATATGGCTGGACATTCTAAGTGGGCGAATATTCAACACCGAAAAGGGCGACAAGATGCCAAGCGAGGGAAGATATTTACAAAACTAATAAAAGAGATCACGGTAGCTGCTCGAATGGGTGGCGGTGATCCAAATTTTAATCCCAGACTTCGTGCTGCGATTGCAGCCGGTAAAGAAGAGAATATGCCTGCAGAAAATATTACCCGAGCCATTAAAAGAGGGACGGGAGAATTAGAAGGTGTCAATTACGAAGAAATTCGATATGAAGGCTATGGAGTGAATGGAGCAGCGATTATTGTTGATTGCCTAACAGACAATAAAAACAGGGCTGTCGCTGATGTCCGTCATGCGTTTACTAAAAATGGTGGGAATTTGGGAACGGATGGATGTGTTGCTTTTATGTTTAAGCATTGTGGAAGTATCTTTTTTGCACCAGGCTCCAACGAAGAATTAATTATGGAAAAAGCGATTGACGCAGGAGCAGAAGATGTTGAGATTAATGATGATGGTTCGATTGAGGTCATTACCCCACCTAATGAATTTCTTTTGATTAAAGAAATGTTTGAGTCTGAAAAAATTAAATTTGAGATGGCAGAGCTAACCATGAAGGCAGAGAATGAGGTTGAATTATCTGGAGATGATGGGGTAAAGATGCAAAAAATTTTGGATGTACTGGATGATCTTGATGATGTGCAGGAAGTTTATACCAACGCCGTCATTGAGAATTAATTTTGTCTGAAACTCGAATTTTAGGCATTGACCCAGGTTTAAGACAAACTGGATTTGGGGTGATTGATTGTAATAAAAATAAATATACCTATATTGCCAGTGGAGTTATCAAAACAAATTCTGATCAATTAAATCTTCCAGAACGATTAAAGATTATCTTTGATGAGGTCTGTGAAACTATTCTAAAATTTAATCCAAAGCAAATGTGTATCGAAAAGACGTTCGTGAATATGAATGCCAATAGCTCCTTAGCATTAGGCCAGGCTAGAGGGGTGTCCATGGCGGCAGCAATTCAACATAATCTACCCATATATGAATACACAGCTTTGCAAATAAAAAAATCTGTCGTTGGGAACGGGCACGCTCAAAAAATACAGGTGCAGTCTATGGTGCAAAAGCTTTTAAATTTACCAGAAATGCTTGGTCCAGATTCCTCTGATGCGCTTGCGTGTGTCTTGTGTCACAATCAGGTTATGCAAATAAAAAAAGATGATTTAACTATAAAATACCGTGGTGGAAGAATCTTATGATTGGAAGTATTCGAGGCAGGCTGGTTGACAAATCGCCCCCATGGATTCGTGTTGAGTGCAGCGGAGTTGGCTATGAAATTGAAGTTCCAATGTCAACCCTCTACAATCTTCCTGAAGTAAACAATGAAGTTTTTTTATTAACACATATGGTGGTTCGTGAAGATGCTCAATTGTTATATGGTTTTTTAACTGCCGAAGAAAAATCATCTTTTAAGAGTCTCATCAAAGTCAATGGGATTGGTGCTAAGGTTGCCCTTTCTATTTTAAGTGGTGTTTCAATTGAACAATTTTTAAATGCGATTAATCTACAAGATGTATCGCTCCTGATTAAGATACCAGGTATAGGTAGAAAAACAGCAGAACGTTTGATAGTCGAATTAAAAGACAAACAGTTCCTGAATTTACAAAAAACGACTGAGCACGGGGAAAATCTTACAGATATTATGGATGCATTAGAGGCTTTGGGTTATTCCAAAGCGGATATTCAAAAAGTGATAAAAGACTTAAACGATGACATCAGTGTGAATGATGGCATTAAACAAGCCTTACAATGGTTATCAAATTAAATATGATTGAAGAAGATCGTTTTATAGCAAATACACCCAAAGAAAATGAAGAAAATTTGGAAAGATCCCTTCGCCCGATTGATCTAAATGAATATATTGGACAAGAAAAAATTCGTGAACAGTTGCAAATTTTTATGAGTGCGGCTCAATCAAGAAATGAGTCCTTGGATCATGTACTTCTCTTTGGCCCACCGGGACTAGGTAAAACAACCTTATCACATATTATTGCCAGAGAGATGAATGTCGGATTAAAGCAAACGTCTGGCCCGGTGCTTGAAAAAGCCGGAGATTTAGCTGCTTTATTAACCAACCTAGAACCCCATGACGTTCTATTTATTGATGAGATCCATCGGCTCTCCCCTGTCATTGAAGAAATCTTATATCCCGCAATGGAGGACTATCGTTTAGATATTATGATTGGTGAAGGACCCTCAGCAAGATCAGTGAAATTGGACTTACCCCCATTTACTTTAGTGGGTGCAACAACACGAGCCGGTATGCTGACCAATCCACTCCGAGATCGATTCGGCATTGTTTCACGATTAGAATTTTATAGCGAATCTGAGTTAGTAAAGATTGTTCAGCGATCAGCAAAATTGCTTGAAATTTCAATCGATGATTCAGGGGCAAGAGAGATTGCAAGGCGTTCAAGAGGAACTCCAAGAATTGCTAATCGATTACTTCGAAGAGTCCGGGATTATGCTGCGGTAAAATCTGATGGGAATGTCGATATTAAAACCGCAGATGCTGCCCTAAAAATGCTTGATGTGGATAAAATTGGCTTAGATGGTATGGACCGTTCCTTTTTGTTGGCCATTATTGAAAAGTTTAATGGCGGCCCAGTGGGTTTGGATAATCTGGCCTCAGCGATTGGAGAAGAAAGAGAAACCATTGAGGATGTCATAGAACCTTATCTTATCCAACAAGGTTACCTCATGAGGACACCTAAAGGCCGAATGGCAACAGATTTAAGTTTGAAACATTTTGATATTACGTTAGACAAGAATGGAATAAATAAAACACTATGGTAAGTCATCAATCTAGTTGGCCAGTCAGGGTCTACTATGAGGATACAGATAGTGGTGGAGTGGTTTATCATTCCAACTATTTAAACTTTATGGAACGAGCCAGAACCGAATGGTTAAGAAGTTTAAAAATTAACCAACAGATTTTAAAAGAAGAAGAAAATCTTCTTTTTGTAGTGCATCAAATTAATATAAAATTTATGAAACCTGCAGTTTTTAATGATTTGATTGAAGTTGAAACCAGATTAAAACAATTAACTTCAGTGAGGGTTCAGCTTGAGCAACAGATTAAACGTAATAAGGATCTTTTAATTACAGCATCGGTTGAAGTAGTAGGGGTGAATGCAAGAACATTAAAACCGGTTCGTATTCCGGAACAAATAAAATCTTTAATGGAGTGTAAATAATGAATGTGAATGGTGATTTATCTTTCTTATCCCTAATCATGGGAGCCAGTATTCCCGTGCAAATTGTGATGCTGATATTAATTCTGGCGTCATTATTTTCATGGAAATATATTTTTATTAAGATAAAAACGATTAAAGCTGCCGAAGAAGATGCTGAGGAATTTGAAAAATATTTTTGGGCTGGCGCGCAACTCAAGCAACTGTATGACTCTGCCAGTGCAATGGGAGCAAACATAGGTGGACTGAAAGCCATATTTAAAGCAGGTTATAAGGAATATATTGTCGCTAGATCGAGTGATCAAAAATTAGACAAACAGACTAAAGACAGCGTGCGTCGCGCCATGCAAGTGGCTTATAATCGAGAACTCGATGCGCTTGAACGACATCTTCCTTTTCTTGCCAGCGTGGGCTCGGTCAGTCCTTACATTGGATTATTTGGGACGGTTTGGGGCATTATGAATTCTTTTATCGGTCTTTCCAATGTTGCTCAATCAACACTGGCGCAAGTGGCCCCGGGAATTGCAGAGGCTTTAATTGCCACAGCCATCGGACTCTTTGCAGCAATTCCAGCGGTGATAGCATACAATCGATTTGCAGCTAAAGTGGATAGACTTGCCATTCGCTATGAAAGCTTTATGGAGGAATTTATCAACAACGTGGATAGACGATCTTGATGAAAAAACGACGCCTAATGAATAACATCAATGTGGTGCCATACATTGATGTGATGTTAGTGTTGTTGGTCATTTTTATGGTCACAGCGCCGATGACCAACCCTGGAGTGGTGGAGCTTCCCCGTGTTGGGCAAGATTTAAAACAACAAGGGTCCCCCATTACCATTTCGGTGAAGAAAAATGGCAACATTGAGATGGAGGGCAAGGAAATAAAAACGGATGAATTATTAATCCAGTTGAATCAAGCCATTGAGAAAAATCCTGAACAATCGGTAGTGATCGCTGCTGATAAAAAAACACAATATGAAAACGTTATCACCATCATGGATTTATTAAAACAAAATAAAATTCATAAAGTGGGTTTACTGCTAAAGCCTGAAAAATAGCGAATTAAAATGGATTTAGACGCAAAAATTAATCTTCAATCCAATCTATTTTCATTGCTGATTCATTTAACAATTCTCCTGGTGATGATTGTAACCGTTCAGTGGGCACCCAAATATCCTTACTTTGCAGAAGTGGAGTTATGGGAAGCAATACCGACGGTGAAAGAGCAAGCCAAAGCCCCTCCAAAATCAAAAGCTAATCCTGCTCAAAAAATAGAAATAGAGAAAGCTCCAACAAAGTCCTTAGAAAAAAATCAAGATGATCAAGCTGAGATTAATTTGAAGCAAAAAAAAGCAAAGGAGATTGCAGAACAAAAGAAAAAAGAACAAATTAAGAAAGTCCAACAGGAGCTATTAAAGCAGGAGCAAATTAAACAACTGCAACAACAATTAATGCAGGAAGAGAAGTTAGACAGATTGAAAGAAGAGCTGCTCGAGCAAGAGCTGAAGGTGGCTGATCAGAAAATTGTTTCTCAAGACAAGAAAAAAACAGAAAGAATTGCCATTGAAGCTGATCAAGATGTAGAAGCAGGAAAAAACAAATCAGAAATTGATAAATATAAAGCTTTGATTCAACAAAAAATTCAGCAGAATGTGAATAATAATTTGTGTGGTTTGGATTATTTAAGTTTATCTTTTGAAATTACCTTACTGCCCTCTGGAGAATTACTCAATGATCCGGTTTTGAAGGAAACCAGTAAAAATTTAAGTTGTGATGAAGCTGTGGAGAGAGCTATTTATCAATCGGAACCCCTACCAGTTCCAACAGACCCAAAATTATTTGCTAAACTCAAAAAAATTAAATTAAAATTCTATCCAAATGGACAACCACAATGAAATCTTTAACTAAAACCTTATTTTTAATTTTATTTTTATTGCAAACTGTCCATGCGATCGAGGTGATTGATATCTTAGGCGGAAAAGCAAATGAGTTGGCAGTTGCTGTAATTCCTTTTTCTGACGACGATGCCGATAATGAAAAAAATCAAATTCACAATGTGATCAAGTCTGATTTATCTCGATCCGGTTTTTTTAGAATCATCAAAACGGAGGGTGTTAAATCCTTACCTGCGAATTCTGATCAAGTTGATTATACCTTTTGGTCAGGACTGAAAGCTGAATTATTGGTGATTGGACGCGTGGAAAAAAATGATCAGCAAATCAAAGTGACCTATGATCTTATCGATGTATTTAAAGAAAAGTTGATTATCTCAACCGAATATAACGGTTCATTAAAACAGGCAAGGCAAATCGGTCATCAAATCTCAAATGTGATCTACGAAAAAATTACCGGAACTCCGGGTGTGTTTCATACGAAAATTGGTTATGTTCAAAAAGTAAACAATAATAAATTTCACTTGAATGTTTCAGATATGGATGGGTTTAATCCAAAGTCAGTGGTAATTTCAAATCAGCCAATTATTTCAACGCGTTGGTCACCGGATGGAGAAAAAATTGCCTATGTTTCTTTTGAGAAGAAAAAACCTGTTATTTTTGTGCAAAATCTTAAAACAGGTGACAGGAAATTAGTTGCTAATTTTAAAGGAAATAACAGTTCACCAGCATGGTCTCCCGACAGTAAAAAATTAGCCATTGTTCTCACCTACAATGCATTTTCTCAAATCTATGTCATGGATGTGGATGGAGGTAATGTTCAGCAATTAATGAGAAGTCGTTCCATTGATACTGAACCGGTGTGGGCGCCTGATGGTAAATCAATTTTCTTTGTTTCCGATCGGGGCGGTGGCCCGCAAATTTATACCATTGATTTGGCTACCGAGCAGGTGAGACGAGTAACCTTTGAAGGCAAATACAATGTGAGTCCGCGATTATCGCCCGATGGAAAATTATTAACGTTTATCACCAACGATAATGGATCATATAAAGTTGCGGTACAAAATTTAGTATCAAATCAAGTGATGCGTTTAACCAAAGGCAAAAATGATGAGGCACCTGTTTTCAGTCCGAATGGACATATGGTATTATATACAGTGAAAGAATCTGATAAAGTAACTGCGTTAAAAACAGTGTCTTTAAATGGATTTAAACAACTGTTAATTGATACAGGGCCATTGAGTAATCAAGAAGCCACTTGGTCACCGATTGATTTTTAATGAAAGGAAATTAAATCAATGAACAAACTTTTTTATGCAGGTTTTGCTTTTGCCGTATTAGCTGGCTGTAGTTCGACTCCGCTGAATGATGCAAATGCCCCTTCTGATGCAAAAGCGGGCGCAGCATCAGGTTCAGAAAGTGGCGAGTTGAGTTTAGATAAACTAAGATCTGATAGTTTGCTTACACAAAGAAGTATCTATTTTGATTTTGATAAATTTGAAGTCAAACCAGAGTATCTTGATGTTGTGAATGCGCATGCTCGATATGCTGCAGACCATCCAGCAGCAAAAATGACCCTTAAAGGTCATGCAGATTATCGCGGATCTCATGAATATAACTTAGCCCTTGGACAAAAACGATCAGTTTCTGTAAAAGATGTGATGAACACATCAGGCGCTAATGATTCACAAATTGAAACAGTGAGTTATGGTGAAGAAGAAGCTAATCAAAACTGCCAAGGGAAGGAATGTGATCAGGACAGAAGAGTAGATATAAGCTACGAAGTAGAATAAGGCTATATAGATTGCTTTCATGAAAAGAATATTATGGGCTGGTTTATTGATTTTAAGTTTTAATTCATTTGCCTTTCTTGAGGACGATGAAGCGAGAAAAAAAATTAATGACCTGCAAAACCAGCTCAATTCTTTAAAAACAGAAAAGCTTGTCAATTTAGAAGCTCAAATCACTGACCTTCAGCAAGTCCTCCAAGGGGGAAGCCTGCAGCAATTTAACAATAAAATTAATGAAATTTTTGATGACCTTGCCAAGCTCAGGGGTGATGTTGAGGTTCTGCAATTTGGTCTCCAGAGTTTTGAAGATCGCCAAAAACTAAATTATCAAGATATTGAAAGTCGTTTTGAAAAATTAGAACAACAACTCGAGCTATTGCAAGAGCAGCCAAAAAAACAACAGGATGTTATTCAAGATAATCCAAAAGAGCTTGATCAGGACCCAATTAATAATGTCGATCAAAATGTTGTGCAAGCTGTTCAAAATGATATCAATCAAGAGTTATTGGATGAAGAGAAGGTGTCATCAACCAGTCAAACTAAAAAAAACGTTGTTGAGAATAAACTTCCTCCTCTGATAGATGAAGAGCAGGCAATGAATATGTTCAACGATGCGGAAGGGTTGATGCGCTCAACTAAGTATAAAGAGGCTTTTGAATTATTTGATCGATTTATCACAACCTATCCGAAATCGCAACGATTGGTGGAGGCAAAAAAGAATATTGGGTTTATTCAATTTGCACTCAAAAACTACAATGCCTCGTTGAAAACTTATGAAAAATTAATTCAAAATCACCCAGATCATGAGTTGATGCCAGAAATCCTGTATGGAAAAGCAAACACGGAAATTCAGTTAACGCGAATAACAAAAGCAAAACAAACTTTAAGAAAAATTATCAAAGATTATCCAAACGCATCAATTATTGAAAGTGCCAAAAAAAGATTAAAAGCACTGGAATCCATCAAGCTCTAATCAACGTCAATGAAAACAATCAGAATCAATGAAATCTTCTATTCGATTCAGGGAGAATCTTCGAGAATTGGTTTTCCAACAGTTTTTATCAGATTGACGGGTTGCCCCATGCGATGTACCTATTGCGATACTGCTTATGCCTTTCATCAGGGCAATCAACAGGAGATTGATGCGATCATTAATCAGGTTCAACAATATCCCACAAAATTTGTAACCGTAACTGGCGGCGAACCCTTGGCGCAAAAAAATTGTCTTGATTTATTGGATCAACTTTGTGACCTAGATTATGAGGTGTCTTTAGAAACAGGAGGCGGGATAGATATCTCTCCCGTAAACGCAAAAGTAAAAATTATTTTGGACATAAAAACACCTAAATCAGGGGAGGCTGAGAATAATTTTTGGCCTAATTTAAAACAAATTAAACCGATGGATGAAATTAAATTTGTCGTTGCAGATCAAGAAGATTTTGAGTGGGCAATACAAACAATGCACGAGCACCAACTGGATCAGAAAAAAATACTTTTTTCACCAGTTTATAATCAGCTTGAGGGTGAATTACTTGCCAAGTGGATTTTAGATCATGGGATAGAAGCTCGACTTCAATTGCAACTGCATAAAATATTATGGGGTGAAAAACAAGGTGTCTAAGAAAGCCATTATTTTACTCTCAGGCGGTTTGGATTCATTAACGACATTGGCGATTGCAAAACAACAAGGATTTAAATGCTATGCCTTGCATGTCATATATGGGCAACGACATGCCTCTGAAACTCATGCAGCAAAAAAAATTGCAGATTTTCATCAAGTTGAATCTTTTAGACAGATCAATATTGATATGAGCTGGCTGAAGTCATCAGCTTTAACCAACCATTCGCTCACAATCCCAGAACAAAGAACCGATGGCATTCCGGTCACCTACGTGCCTGCTAGAAATACAATTATGATGTCGTTAGCTCTCGCTTGGGCTGAAACGGTTGAAGCAAATGATGTATTTTTGGGCGTCAATGCTGTTGACTATTCCGGCTACCCCGATTGTCGACCTGAATACATCAAGGCCTATGAAACAATGGTCAATTTAGGCATTAAAAGTGCTGTCGAGGGCGAACCATTTCATATCCACACCCCTTTAATTCAGCTCTCAAAAGAGGATATTATTCTTAAAGGTTTAATGTTGGGAGTTGATTACTCGATGAGTGTCTCATGTTATCAGGCAGATGCTGATGGGCGAGCCTGTGGTAAATGTGATTCATGCGACTTAAGGCAAAAGGGTTTTGAAAAAGCAGGAGTTAAAGATCCTACTTTGTACAGATAAAATGACGAAACACTTGCCAAAATACCCAAAAATAGCGTAAAATCCACCCCTTTTCTGTATAAAATTTTTAGAGATTATTTATGGTAATTATTAGACTATCAAGAAGTGGTTCAAAACAAAAACCTTACTACAATGTAGTGGTGCAAGATTCCAGAAAACGCAGAGATGGACGGTTTATTGAGCGCGTAGGTTTTTATAACCCTATGGCGCAATCTGGCTCTGAAACAATTCGTCTCAATGAAGAGCGTATCGCGTATTGGAAAGGCCATGGAGCTCAAATTTCTGAGACTATGACACGAATTATAAAATTACAAGCTAAAGGTCCTGCTGGGCTTGAAGCAATGAAACAAAAAGATGCAAAAAAAGCTGAAGCTAAAAAGGCTAAAAAAGAAGCTGAAAAAGCAGCATCGGCTGAACCAGTAGCTGAAGAGGCTGCTGCTCCTGCTGAAGAGGCTGCTGCTCCTGCTGAAGAGGCTGCTGCTCCTGCTGAAGAGGCTGCTGCTCCTGCTGAAGAGGCTGCTGCTCCTGCTGAAGAGGCTGCTGCTCCTGCTGAAGAGGCTCCAAAAGAAGACTAATTTTTGGAAAACCTTGTCATCATAGGGAAAATTATTTCAGCCTATGGGATTAAGGGTTGGGTCAAAATAAGACCCTTCACGGAAACAGCTAAAAGTTTTATACAGTACAAAAAGCAATTTTTGTCTAAAAACCAAAAAGACTGGAATTGCATACAAATTGAAAAAATGAAAATTCAGGGTCAGGACGTAGTTGCTGATCTTGGGTTTGAAAATCGTGACCAGGCAATTGAGAGTAAAGGTCAGATTCTTGCAGTTGATAGACAACAATTGCCACAGTTGGAAGAAAATGAATATTACTGGGATGATTTGATAGGCTTAAATGTCTATGACTTGCAACACAATGATCTCGGAAAAGTGATTGAGTTAATTGAAACCGGAGCTAATGATGTTCTGGTTGTTTCGGGAGAAAAAGAAAGGTTAATACCTTATATACCCCAAGTTATTGTCAAGATTGACTTAACAGAGAAAAGAATAGATGTAGATTGGGATAAAGAGTTTTAGATGCTTACATTTAACATTGTCTCCCTAATGCCGCAGATGTTTGAAATTTTAAAAATGGATGGGGTCGTTAGTCGAGCGTTAAATGAGCAAAAATTAAAATTAGATTTATGGAATCCTCGGGATTTTGTTCTGGATGCCCATAACACGATAGATGATAGGCCTTATGGCGGCGGACCTGGAATGGTCATGATGATTGAGCCCTTGGTAGATACTCTTGAGGAAATCCAAAAGAGTTTGGCTAAGGCAAATAAAGGTAATTCTAAAGTGATTTACTTAAGTCCAAAAGGACAGACTTTGAGTCATAAAAAATCTTTAGAATTGTCGAAAGAAAAAAATTTAATATTGATCTCAGGTCGATACGAGGGTATTGATCAAAGGTTTATAGATCAATATGTTGATGAAGAAATCTCGATTGGTGATTTTGTAACAACAGGCGGTGAATTGCCAGCGATGGTTCTAGTGGATGCAGTGTCTCGGTTAATTCCGGGGGTTTTGAATAAAGCTGAGTCATACCAAGAAGACTCATTTTTTGAAGGACTTTTAGACCACTGCCACTATACAAGACCTGAGATTTTTAAAGATTTAAAAGTGCCAGAGGTTTTATTATCTGGAGATCATAAGAAGATAGCTAAGTGGAGAAAAAAAAACGCTTTGCTTGAAACTTTTAAAAAAAGACCTGATTTAATTAATAATCGGGAATTAACAATAGAGGAGTCTCGGCTGCTACAAGAAGCATTAAAAGAGCAGGAACAAGACTTAAATAAAAGGAAATAGTTATGAAAAATATTATTCAAACCATAGAAAATGAAGAAATCGCACGTTTAGGTAAAAAAATACCTAAATTTGCACCAGGCGATACAGTCGCAGTAGGTGTGAACGTGGTCGAGGGCGATCGAAAAAGAGTACAGATTTTTGAGGGCGTGGTTATTGCTAGAAAAAATCGTGGATTAAATTCCTCCTTCATTGTCAGAAAAATTTCATCGGGTGAGGGTGTAGAAAGAACCTTTCAGCTTCATTCCCCATTAATAGATACGATCGAAGTGAAGCGCCGTGGTAATGTGAGAAGAGCAAAGCTGTTCTATCTTCGTGAGCGTTCTGGAAAATCTGCGAGAATTAAAGAAAGACTTAAAATGCGTGACTCAGATTCACAATTCGAGGACATTCCAGTCGTTGAAGCAGCGCCAGCTGAACAAGCGCCAGCAGCAGAAGCAGCGCCAGCTGAACAAGCGCCAGCAGCAGAAGTTCCAGCAGCAGAAGTTCCAGCAGCAGAAGCTCCAGCAGCAGAAGCTCCAGCAGCAGAAGATAAAAAAGACGCTGAATAATAAGTTAAGACATACCCTAAAAGCCCCTTTAAAGGGGCTTTTTTTATGTCATAATTTGTTGAATGACGTCAGATGATATTAAAGATCTTCCACCCATCATAGATCAATTCTTAAATAGCTTATGGCTAGAAGATGGCCTGTCAAAAAATACACTGAATAGTTACAGATATGATTTAAAACAACTGGTCGCTTGGCACAAAAATAATGATATTGTTTTCATTTCGAAAAGTGAAATTCAGGAATACTTGGCCTTTCGATTTCCACATTCAAAATCAAGAAGCATCTCAAGATTACTCGCCTGTCTCAGAAGATTTTATCGATACCTCATTCGTGAAAATATCATTAAAGTAGATCCAACATTGATGATTGAAGCCCCCAAGGCTTCAAAATCTCTCCCAAAAAGTTTAAATGAAACCGATGTTGAGGCTTTGTTAAAAGCGCCCAATTTAAATGATGATCAAGGAATGCGTGATCGGGCTATGCTTGAACTTCTTTATGCATGTGGATTGAGGGTCAGTGAATTAATTTCCATTTTAATGACGGAAGTTTCTATAACTGAGGGCGTGATTCGTGTAACTGGAAAAGGCAATAAAACTAGATTAGTCCCTTTAGGGGAGGAGGCGTCGTTTTGGATTGAGCAATATGTGAAAAAAAGTCGAGATCTCATTTTAAAACAGAAACAATCCAAGTATTTATTTGTAACTTCACGGGGAGGACCAATGAGCCGTCAAGCATTTTGGTATTTAATAAAACGCTATGCAGATATATCAGGGATAACTCAACCTTTGTCCCCTCATGTGCTTCGTCATGCTTTTGCAACTCACCTCTTAAATCATGGGGCTGACTTACGAGTAGTGCAAATGCTTTTGGGCCATAGCGATATTTCTACTACCCAGATATACACCCACGTTGCTCGTGAAAGATTAAAAGACCTTCATCAAAAACACCACCCTCGAGGCTAAATGGACCGGGTGAGGATGATCCCTACAAAATCAGTTTCAGGTAGAATTTTTTTCTTAGCAATTTTCAGCTCAATACGTTGGGCAGGAAAGTTTTTAAAAATATGATTAATAATGTTTTCACCAAAACTCTCTAATAGAATTTGTTTGTTTTGGTTAGCAATTTCCTTTATTCCACTGGTGACAGCAGCATAATCAATGGTTTCAGAAAGATCATCTTTAGTGAATGGATCAGATTTTTTTAGATCGATAGAAAGGTCTAGATATAAATTTTGCGGAATAGCTCTTTCCCATTCGGGCACACCAATAATAATCGGAACCACGAGGTTGGATATAAATATTCGATTATTCATCTAATGAGTTATCACTTATAATTAAACTATGGAATTTACTGTTGTTCTCATTTTAGCGTATTTTATTGGCTCAATATCATTTGGTATTGTTTTCAGCAAACTTTTTAAATTAAAAGACCCTCGAAGTTTTGGGTCTAAAAATATCGGCGCTACCAATGTCATGCGGTCTGGAAAAAAGCTTCCAGCTGTTTTAACTTTATTAGGCGATTTAGCAAAAGGTTCTGTAATGATCCTTCTTTGCCAATATCTTGGTTTTGAAAAAAATGAAATTTTTTTAGTTGCTGGTGCAGTTTTTTTAGGACATTTATTTCCAATCTATCATAAGTTCAAAGGGGGTAAGGGGGTTGCAACAGCCTTTGGTATTTTACTGATTATCCATTCTAAGATTGCTTTGATGGTGTTAGCAACTTGGATTTTTATATTTCTTATCACAAGAATTTCTTCGCTTTCAGCATTAAGTGCGGCAATAGTTTTGCCGATTATTGCGTATTTGATGAATACAGAAACTGGGTTTATATATCTAAGTCTATTTTTAAGTCTTATGCTGATCTATCGGCATAAACAAAATATTCAAAAATTATTACAACGACAAGAATCAAAATTCCGTTAAGTCGTTATATGTCATTTAACTTCCATTTGGGTTTGACCGAAAATTCATAGTTTGTTGATGCTGATAGTTGATGTCGAAAACAACCAGCCAAGGCAATCATTGCTCCATTATCAGTACAAAATTCTAGGCTTGGAAAATATAATTTAAACTTATGCTCATGAGACAGGGCAGTTAATTTTTCTCTTAATTGTCGATTGGCACCTACACCCCCGGATACGACTAATGATGATAGTTTTTTTTCATCTAAGGCTTTTAAACATTTAACAGAGAGCACGTCTGTTATTGATTCTTGAAAGGCAAAAGCAATATTTGCTTTGGTTTCATCGTTTAAAGGTTTTTCTTTATTCACCAAATGTAAAACTGCTGTTTTTAAGCCACTAAAACTAAAGTTTAGGTCATCCGTATTGATCAGCGGTCGGGGGAGTGAATATTTTTCATGACCTTGATCAGCAAGTTTGGATAATGCAGCCCCACCAGGATAACCGAGGCCAAGTAATTGAGCGCTCTTATCAAAGGCCTCTCCCGCAGCGTCATCAAGGGTGTCCCCAATAATTTCATAATTTCCCAGACTGTGGACCTGAATTAATTGAGAATGACCTCCTGAAACCAATAAGGCTAAAAATGGAAATTCTGGAGTGTTTTTTTCTAAAAATGGAGATAATAAGTGGCCCTCCAAGTGATGCACAGGAATTGTTGGGATATTGAGGCTAAACGCTAAACTTTCAGCAACGCTGGCCCCCACCAAAAGTGCGCCTGATAAACCTGGCCCCTTGGTGTATGCAACGGCATCAATTTGATCAATAGAAATAGCCGTTTTTTTTAAAAGTTCGTCAAGCAAAGGCAGAATAAACCGAATATGGTCTCTGGAGGCCAGTTCAGGGACAACCCCACCATATAGCCGATGTAAATCAACCTGAGAATTTAATACATGCCCCACTAACCCGGTGTTTGAATCATATATTGCTAACCCGGTTTCATCGCATGAGCTTTCTATGCCTAGAACTAACATTTCATATTTTTTAGTTGAAAAAAAGTGATATTAGCATTAAAATAGCGGACCTTATTTAGTAATTAATAATATTTAATATTTATGACAACAATTAAAGTAAAAGAAAACGAACCTTTTGACGTTGCTTTGAGAAGATTTAAGCGTCTTGTTGAGAAAACAGGCTTAATGAATGATCTTCGTGCTAAAGAGTTCTATGAAAAACCAACTTGGGAACGTAAACGTAAAGCAGCTGCTGCAGTTAAAAGACAGTACAGACGTCTTCGCAATCAGATGCTTCCTCCAAAACTTTATTAATCCAAACTTGAGATGTCGATAAAGCAAACCATCTCTGAAGATATGAAAACATTTATGCGAGCTAAAGATACAGCTCGCCTAGGTGCAGTCCGTTTACTTCAAGCGTCCATTAAGCAAAAAGAGATTGATGATCGTGTTGAGTTAACAGATGATCAAGTGCTGAGTGTCATTCAAAAAATGTTAAAACAGCGCAAAGACTCGATAGAAGCCTACCAAAAAGCAGACCGCCAAGACCTCATTGATCAAGAGCAACTTGAAATTGATGTGCTTTCGAAATATATGCCAGAACCTCTCACTGATGACGAGGTCAGTAAAATCATTGATGAAGTCATTTCTGAAGTTAACGCTACGGATATGAAAGACATGGGTAAAGTGGTTGGTGTTTTAAAATCGAAAATTTCTGGCCGTGCTGACATGGGTCAAGTTTCAAAAATTGTTCGCGAAAAGCTAACTTAAAAATCCATTCATAAATTTAATTTAATTTCAGTTATCATAATGCGATGATCCCTGAATCATTTATTCAAGAAGTACTTAATCGTATTGACGTTGTTGATATCGTTGACCAGAGAGTTAAATTAAAAAAAGCTGGAGCAAACTATGTTGCCTGCTGCCCTTTTCATCAAGAAAAATCACCCTCTTTTACTGTCAGTCCGTCGAAGCAGTTCTATCATTGTTTTGGTTGTGGGGCACATGGATCAGCTATTAGTTTTCTAATGGAATATGAGGGATTGACCTTTATTGAGTCAATTCAATCCATAGCAAGTCAATTAGGTCTGTCTGTTCCAAATGAACAAACAACCTCAAAGTCGGATAAGTCTGATTATTTGATTCTTGAACAAGCCTTAATGCAAGCGAATCAATTTTATAAAAAAAATCTTCGCGCATCTAAGGAGGCAATTCATTATTTAAAAAATCGTGGAGTATCTGGTGAAATTGCAAAACAATTTCAAATTGGTTTTGCCAACCAAGAATGGCAGGGATTACAACAAGTTTTTAAAAATTATGATGACCCCATCTTGCAGTCGGCTGGTCTCGTGCAAAAGAATGAGGCTGGTAAATTGTATGATCGATTTAGAAATCGGATTATGTTTCCAATTTTTAATGCCAAAGATAATATTATTGGCTTTGGCGGCCGTGTTATCCATGCAGACGATACGCCCAAATATTACAACTCACCTGAAACACCCTTATTTAAGAAAAGTTATGAATTATACGGTTTATCACAGTCCAAAAAGGGAATTCGTGATGAACAAAATATCTTGATTGTTGAAGGTTATATGGATGTGATTTCGCTCCATCAGCATGGCGTTCATAATGCAGTTGCTACCCTCGGAACCGCGACAACTGTATATCATTTGAAAAAGTTAATTCGGTACTCAAAAAAAATCACATTTTGTTTTGATGGCGATAATGCAGGAATCGAAGCTGCATGGAAAGCATTGAATACAGCTGTTGAAATTTTAGAAGATGATCTTGAATTTTATTTTATGTTTTTACCCGAAAGTGAAGATCCAGACACGTATATTAGGAATCATTCACTAGATGATTTTAAAAAAATGATCAATCAAGCAACACCCTTATCCGATTTTATAATAAAGCGATTAACCTCGAATAACGACTTAAATTCTCAGGAAAATAAAATAAAATTTATTAATAATTTTGAGCCTATCTATAAAAAAATGAGCTCACCCAAGTACAAGATATTTTTATTAAAAAGGGTATCCGAATTGATTCATCTGTCTCAAGTTGAAATTGAAAAAATGGTTGGTGGAAAATCACAGAGTGTCAATTCATCCATGAATACAAAAATAAAATATAGCGCATCAGCTAAAAATACTCTGACGGCAAAAAGAAAATATATTCTAATTGTATTAATACAACCAAAATTATTTAATCCTCAGGATGAGAAAGTGTTTCAAGGAAATTCTGTCGATGATGAAATTTATAAAGCCATGTTATCAATTATTCAAGGGAATGATGCCCCATTTGAAAATAGTGCAAGTTTAATTCATGGATTAGCTGACAGAGTTGAAGAAAAATTAATAAATGAATTACAAAATCAAATCATGAACTATGCAGAAAATATTGATTTGGATGCTGAGTTTACTTTAGTCCAATCGGTATTAAATAATATATCCACCAAGCAAATACAGTCTCAAAAATTGGCGGCATTAAAAAATAAAAAATTAAGCGAATTAACAACAGAAGAAAAAGATTTCTTAAAAAATTTCAAAAAATAATAAAGTGTTTATCGTGAACATAAGTGTGCAAAGTTATTGATGAAAAACAGTGAATTTGGTATTATGTCGGGTCGCATTACAATTAAATTTTAAGGCATTCACGCATGGGTAGACCAAGAAAAAATCCTGAAGAAAAAGTAACCGAAAAAAAAACACGTAAGCCTCGTGTCAAAAAATTAAAAGACCTATATCTTGATGAAGCTTCAAGTCCTAAAGAAGCCGAGAATCGCCGCAATCAATTAAAAGCATTAATTATTTTAGGGAAAGAACGAGGTTACCTAACTCATGCAGAAATTAATGACCACCTTCCTGATGAAATCTCTGAAACGGATCAAGTCGATGAAATCATTTCCATTATTCATGACATGGGTATTCGAACTTACGATGAGGCACCGGATGCAGAAAATTTATTAATGGATGATGCGCCTGCTCCCGTTACAGATGAGGAAGCAGCAGAAGAAGCAGAACAAGCCCTGGCTACAGTCGATTCTGATTTTGGTCGGACAACGGATCCAGTTCGTATGTACATGCGTGAGATGGGAAAAGTTGGTCTACTTGATAAAAAAGAAGAAATTGAAATTGCCAAAAGAATTGAAGATGGTTTGAAACATATGGTTCAAGCAATTTCCGCATGTCCAGGGATTATTGATGATCTTCTACAAATGGGTGACCGCGTTAAAGCCGGAGAGTTATCTGTAGATGAATTCGTTGATGGACTCATTGATATTGAGGCTGAGAAAGAATTAAATGAAGCGCTCGGTATGAACGAGGAGGATTCAGCCGATGAAGATGGTGATGCAGGCAGTGATGACGAGGATGATTCATCCAGCTCTGATAGTGGCAAAGGAATGTCTTCTGAAGATTTGAGAATATTAACTGAAGAAGTTCTGAAGCGATTTAAGAAAATAAGAACAGCGCATAAAAAATTAGCCCAACTTCGTGAAGAAAGTAAATGGATTGATGACGAAGAATACAAGAAACATCAAGATCTTATCCAGAAAGAATTATTAAATTTTAGATTTTCAGCAAAATTAGTTGAAGTGTTATGTGATAAAGTTCGTCAATTTATCGTTCAGATTAGGTCGCATGAAAGAGCGATTATGGATTTTTGTGTGAATCAGGCGAAAATGCCACGGACTCAGTTTATTAAATCATTTCCTGGTAATGAAACCAGCAATAAATGGCTCAAGGAGGAAATGAAGGCAGATAAAGCTTACGTTCAAAGTTTAGAAAAATTAAAACATTCGATTTTGGATCAACAACTAAAATTAAAAGATCTAGAGGCTTTTTCTGGCATCCCAATTAAAAACTTCAAAGAAATTAACCGACAAATGACTCGCGGGGAATCTCGAGCACGCAGAGCAAAAAGAGAAATGATTGAGGCTAACTTGCGCCTAGTGATCTCTATTGCTAAAAAATATACCAATCGGGGTTTGCAGTTCCTTGATCTGATTCAAGAAGGCAATATTGGCTTAATGAAAGCGGTTGATAAATTTGAATATCGTCGTGGATATAAATTTTCCACATATGCAACTTGGTGGATTCGACAAGCAATTACTCGATCTATTGCAGATCAGGCGAGAACCATTCGTATTCCTGTGCATATGATTGAAACGATAAACAAAATGAATCGAATCTCAAGACAGATTTTGCAGGCTACTGGACAAGAGCCTGAGCCAGCAGAATTGGCTGAAAAAATGGAAATGCCTGAAGATAAGATTAGAAAAATCTTAAAAATATCTAAGGAGCCTATCTCCATGGAAACGCCGATTGGCGATGATGAGGATTCTCATTTAGGCGACTTTATTGAAGATGTTGGCACACTCACTCCAGACGATGCAGCTGTTTATTCAAGTCTGAGAAGTGTGACCAATGAAATCTTAGAGGGATTAACACCCCGTGAAGCCAAGGTTCTCAGAATGCGTTTTGGTATTGAAATGAATACGGATCATACACTTGAAGAAGTCGGTAAACAGTTTGATGTGACCAGAGAGCGTATTCGTCAGATTGAAGCAAAAGCATTAAGAAAATTAAGACACCCTACTCGATCAGATCGATTGAAAAGCTTCCTTGAAGGTAAAGAGTAATCGTAGGGCCCATAGCTCAGTTGGTTAGAGCAGAGGACTCATAATCCTTTGGTCCCTGGTTCGAGTCCAGGTGGGCCCACCATATAAATCATTCTCGCTTTAGATTATGTTATTCTCTTAGTAGTTAATCTATTGAGAGCATTATGGCTAATTTTTTTGAGAGTGGCTTTACCGTTTTGCAAGAGCTTGCAAAATTAAAACAAAAAGAGAAGAAAGATAAAATTTTAGCTGAGGCTAAAAAAGCAAAAAAAAAGGCAACTAAGAAACAGTTGCCTAATGAATAAACAATGAATTATTCCATGATGGTAACGTTGACCGCTTGAGGGCCTTTTTGACCTTCACCAACTTCGTAATTTACCTTGTCATTATCTTTAAGAACCGGATGAGCGCCAGTTGGCGATCTGTATTCGGTGTAATGAACAAAGAGATCTTTGCCTCCGTCATTGGGCATAATAAAACCAAAACCTTTATCCTCATTAAACCATTTAACAATTCCTGTTGCCATGTGTATTCCTTTTTAAAAATTTAGTAGTAAGTATTAATTTATGGGGAGTTATGAAGTATTAAAAGACTAAGTAAAAGTGCAACTGTAGATTCTAAGCATAAATAACAAGCGTAAATTAAGGGGCTACTATCCCCTTTTTTTGTAGGCAAGTCAATTAAAAGCAAAAATAGATGTAACTTTTCAAAAAATAGGGGATCATAGAGATGTGGGTTTTAATAAAGCCATTTTAAGAAAGCCGAGATATTATGAAAAAAATTATTTATGTCGTCATAATTTTGTTGCTTGTTTTAACATACTTTTATATCTATCCAGAGCGTTGTGAAAAATTACTCGGGGATGAGAATTTTATTTGTGAGCTTGGCTGGTAAAAGCTAAACCATAATATTTTAAAAGGAAAAAGATGACTTATATTAAGTCGAGTGGGTTCTTATTTTTATTTTTTATGCTGAGCGTTGCTCAGGCCAAAATTATCAATATGGAATGTGATTTGAAAATGACGACCAGCACGGATTGGGTGTCTTCAGAAACAGACAATCAAAAAGAAGTCTGGACTTATGATGATCAAAGGGGTTTACAGTCAATGCACACTCAATACCTTTTAAAAGAGTGCAAATTAGGTGAGGAAGAATTGGTGTGTGAAAAGTACACCATTCAAAATACGGATCAGGCTATCGCATTCTATGAAAAAACTTACCTAAATCGATATAACCTGTTATTAAAAGATTACTCTGAAAAAGAGTTAACTAAAGGTCAATTTTCTTCACGCATGCGTGAAGGCACATGTGCCTTGATCAATTAATCAAGGATTTTCTTGCCAAACCTGAACTTAATTTGATATTCTTCATCTTAACAGTAGCCAAAAGCTAAACGTTAACAATGTATCTCACAAGGAGAAAAGAAACATGCCCAGCTATCATACTAGCGGTTTTGAGGTAATGAAAACCCTATCAGAAGAAAAGTTATCTTCAAAAACACATCAACAAAAAAAAGTAGTCCCCAGTGAACTTGACAAGTGTTTGAGTGAAGATAAAGAATGTCAAACCCGGTATTTGGAAGCATTCGGTGATTGCGCATAGTATTATGTTGAATTAATGCAGCGTTTTCTTTTAGCTTTTTTATTATTCTTTCAAACTTTTACAATCTTTTCTATGGAAAAAAAAGAAATATATTTAGCCGGTGGCTGTTATTGGGGCCTTGAATACCTTCTCCAAGACTTGGATGGCATTATAGAAACCACCGTTGGTTTTTCTGGAGGAACATTAAAAAATGCCACGTATGATGATGTGAAAACGGGGGAAACGGGCCATGCGGAAACCATTCAGGTAGTGTATAACGCTGAGACAATAACAACAGAAAAATTGTTGTTTGAATTTTTTAGAATGCATAATCCAACGACAATCAATCAACAAGGCAACGACCGGGGAACGCAATACCGATCAGCCATTTTTTATGTCACGGAAGATCAAAAGCAAGCGATTCACAATGTCATCAGCCAAGTGAATGCCTCTGGACATTGGCAAGATCCAGTCGTCACTGAAATCCATCCATTCAAAAGTTTTTACCCTGCTCAAGAGTCTCACCAAAATTATTTAAAAAAAAATCCAAACGGATATTCCTGTCACTTTGTAAGAGATTTTAAATTTACCGATTAAATTAAGGAGAAATTAATGCGCTGTGCTTTTGTAAGATTATTTTTTTGGATTCTATTCTTAGTCCCTCTAACCTACGTCCCTGCGGTGATTACCCGGGTAATCGATGGTCAGACCCTGTATGAAAATACGAGACTATTTTTTATGTGCTTGGGGGCTAACTCTATGGATTCTGCTGTTGCTGACATCACCACAATTAATTGGGCTGGGTACCTGATTCAAATTGTACTATTTATTGTTGTGTTTCAATTGATCATTGATGCTCTGACGGTGATGTGTGCCTATCGAAAAGGTTCTTCTTGTCATGCCCAGGAATCCAAGATTAAAAAATCAAAGAAGAAATAGATGTCTATTTGACCTGCCATAAATACCAAGCAGCAATCGAGCGATAAGGACTTAAGTGTTGAGTGACCTTGCCTAGTTCGGTTGCTGTAATGAGTTGATCTAATTGGAAAAGCTTGGTGAAATTTTTGCGGAGCGCGTAATCTGATGCGGGCATAACATCCATGCGAAGTTGATTAAACATTAACATCATTTCCACAGTCCATTGGCCTATCCCCTTAATTTGTATAAATCGCTCAATAATCATTTGATTGCTGAGTGTTTTTATTTCTTCTGCACTAGGAATAGCCTTATTCAGGCTAAATTCACTAATACGAATAATCGTTTCCATTTTTCGTTGCGACAATCCAATGACTTTCAAGAGTTCAGATGCTTTTAATATCTCTTCATCTGGTGGAAAGTGACCGCCAAATAATTCTTTAAATCGATTGAAGATGATGTTTCCAACATGTGGGGTTAATTGTTGAAAAAAAATACTTTTGATGACACTTTGATGAGGGAGTAGATGGTCTTTTTTTGCAAGCTTACAAGGCCTGAATTGTTGAATTAATAAACTCCATGGCTTCCCAAGGGAGGCCAGATAAGCCTCCCCAAGTTCAATATCCCCTACCAAGGAATAATCTTTCCTGCATAGTCTATGTATTGTCCAGTATTTTTAAGGCTGAGCTGATCAATCACCTTAATCATTCCTGACACACTTTCTTGAACATCAATCCATCCACCCGGACCTCCCATATCAGTTCTAACCCAGCCGGGGTGAAGGGTGCAGGTCGCAATACCTTGAGGTGTTAAATCATGACGCATGCTTTGCATGGCAGAGTTGAGAGCAGTTTTTGAGGAGCGATAGATGTATGAACCGCCACTAGTATTGTCGTCAATGCTCCCCATCTTACTGGTGATGGAAATCACTTTTTTATCTTTACCAGCTTCAAGGTTAGGCAAGAATGTTTGGATCATGTGTATGGGCGCTATGCTGTTAATCCTAAAACTTTCCATCCATTCGTCAATAGAGATATGGCCCAGTTGGCTCCCTCTCCAAATACCGGCATTATTAATTAAAATATCGATGGGAAGATGCGCTAACTGTTTTTGAAGGGTGTTGACTTGATCTGGATTGCCTACATCAAGTTGATAAATTTCAACTGGACCTAAGTTTTGTAAGTCATGCAATTGATCAGCAGTATCTGGATTTCTACACGTTGCAATAACGTGATCCCCACGATTTAAGAACTGGCGAACAAATTCTAGACCCAAGCCTCGATTTGCACCTGTAACAAGGATTTGACTCATTTTTTCTCCTTAAATATTCTGTTTTTCTAACTCGATTACTCTATAATATACTGCAATGATTTTAAAACAGTCAAAACTCATTCTTTTTCTGATGTTAGTGTCATCTGGATTGTTTTCAAATCCGGTTTATACACTCAACGACCTCATCGATATGGCGAATCAAACCAATCCTGTCATGGACGTCATTCAAGCCAAAGAAGATGCCGCAAAAGCTGGAATTACCGTGGCTGAACAATATTTGAACCCAAATCTTGGCGTCGCTGTTGGCCCCTCTAAAACACGGCAGGCTCCCATAGTAGAAGATAAGAATTGGGCCATTGGCATCTCACAACCCATCGAATTTTCTGATGTAAGAAGTGCTCGTAAACAGATTGCCGAGTCAAATTTAAAGTTTGTTGATGAAGTGAATAAAGGAACCAAAATTAATTTAATGCTGAATATTAAGTCAGCTTTTTATAGCGTCATTCACAATCAGGAAATCTTAAAATTAGCCGAAGCCGATCAAAAGGTTATTCAAGATATCAGAGACCGGGTTGAGTTAAGGGTGAATGTGGGTGAGTCACCTCGCTACGAATTAATTAAAGCTGATACAGAACTGTTGGCGGCAAGACGAGATGCTCAAGCTGCAAAACTGAGAATTCAGGAGAGTAAGTTTTTTTTAAAGGGTTTGATTGGCAAAAGTATTCCAGATGAGTTTGAGTTGACTGGAGAATTTCCTCAGTCCAATATTAGACTGAACAAAGTTGACGTAACAAATTTAATCGAAAACAGTCCCAGGCTGAAGCAATTGAAGGCTGCCTCCTCAGTGTTTGAGAATAAAATTAAATTAGAAAAAAATTTAGTCAATCCAGGACTGACATTAAGTGCTGGCATGAATCAAGATCCTGGTATTCGGAACTACACCATTGGGGTCAGTATTCCGCTACCCATTTGGAATCAAAGAGAAGGTGAAATTAGCCAAGCTGCAGCAAATTTAAGAGAAGTAGAGGCAACCTATGAGCAACAATCCCTTCTGTTAAAAAGGGATGTGAATGCAGCATTTCAGAGATATTTAATTGCTAAAGAACAAGTGATGACTTTTGAAGAGAGTCTTTTAGATCAAGCACAATCGGTATTAAAAGTGGTTGAAGCCGCCTATCGATTTGGCGAGCGAGGCATTTTAGAATACTTAGATGCACAAAGAACGCAAAGGGTCGTGCGTAAAGATTATTTGTCGGCGCGACTTGATTACATCGTATCGATTATGGAGATGGAACAATTGTTAGGTTCAAAAATAATGGAGTGATATGAAAATTAAATATTTATTAATAATGTTAGTTGTATTTTTAGGAGCCTGTTCAGAAAAAAGTGATGAGGCTGAAGCTCAAAGAATTAATCCCAATGAAGTTGTGGCCTCTGATTCCATGTTGCAACAAATAAAGTTTCAGCAGGCAATAAAAATTCCCATTAAACGATCATTAGATATTCCAGGCAGTATTGAAGTGAAACAAAATTTATTGGCTCGTATTGGATCCCCCGTGCAAGGCAGGATTATCGAAATCAGTGGCATGCTTGGGCAAACCGTTAAACAAGGCGATGTTCTAGCCGTCATTAATAGCACCGAGCTTGCTCAACAGCAGCTGAATTATATTAAATCGGTACAAATGGTTGAATTAAAAACGAAAGCTTATGAACGTGCTGTTTTATTATTTGATGCTGATGTGGTCAGTGAGGCGCAAAAATTAGAGCGTAAAACAGAGCTTTCCGCGGCCAAAGCTGAAATGGAAGCCAGTAAAGATCAATTATTTGTTATGGGGATGACACTAAAAGAAATAGAAGCGATTCAATCGGAAACTCAAATTGATGCAATTACCAGCATCGTTGCTAAAATTGACGGCAAAATTATCAAAAAAAATGTCAATGTAGGCCAAGTCGTTGAGCCAACCGAAGATATTTTTACCATTGCTGAATTAAGTGAGGTTTGGGGCGTAGCCCAAGTTCCAGAGCGACAGATCGGATTTTTAAAAGAAGGCGATGATATCTTGATCGATGTTCCTGCCTACGAAGAAAAACATGTTGAAGGAAAAATAAGCTATCTCGGGGACATTGTTGACCCAGTAACCAGAACGGTGACCATAAGGACAGAGATTGATAATAGCCATGGTCTCCTCAAACCTGACATGCTGATTACCATGAAAGTATCGGGTAAAGAAGTTGAAAAAGTGGGGGTTCCAGTAAATGCGATCGTATCGATTGACGATATCCCCAATGTCTTTATCAAAATTGCTGATAATAAGTTTTTATTAAGACCAGTCACTTTAGGCATTAAAAATAAAGAATTCATTCATATTGAAGATGGCTTGCTGGAAGGGGAAGAGGTTGTCATTGATGGCGCTTTTCATTTAAATAATGAGCGTCTCTATGCAAAAGAATAATTACTTATGATTGAATCATTCATTAACGGTTCTTTAAAGCAAAGACTTATTGTTTTGGTTATTTCTGCCATGTTGATTGTGGGCGGTTTTTTTGCAGCAAAAAAATTATCATTGGATGCCTTTCCTGATGTAACCAATATTCAAGTGCAAGTTGCTACAGTAGCCACTGGCAAGTCCCCTGAGGAAGTTGAACGTTTTATTACAGTCCCCATTGAAATTGCCATGACCGGCTTACCTGGCTTGGTTGAAATGAGATCATTAAACAAAGATGCTCTTTCTTTGATCACCCTTGTCTTTGATGACAAAACAGATGTTTATTTTGCACGTCAATTAGTCATGGAAAGGTTGATGCAAGTCCAAGACGATATGCCTAAAGGCGTTTCTCCAATTCTTGGACCGGTCTCTACAGGTTTAGGTGAAATATTTCAATACACTTTAGAGCTTCCTGGCGAGGAGGATCGACAGCTGTCGATTCCTGAGCTGACAAATCGACGAACAATAAACGACTGGGTGGTTCGACCCTTATTAAGAAATATAAGTGGGGTTGCTGAGATAAACTCCCAAGGGGGTTACGTTAAACAATACCAAGTGTTGGTGAATCCTGATCGATTGGCCCACTATAAAATTAAATTATCCCGAGTGTTTGAAGCTTTAGAAAAAAATAATATTAATAGTGGAGCAGGTGTTTTGCCCAAAGGTGCTCAACAATATTTAATTCGTGGAGAAGGCCTAATACAAACTGTCAATGATATTGAAAATATTGTTCTTGTTGAAACTGACGGTATCCCTGTTTATATGCGAGATATTGGCGAGGTAAAAATTGGCTATGAAGTTCGCGTGGGTGCAGTCATCAAAAATGGAATTACAGAATCAGTGGGCGGGGTTGTGATGATGCTGCGAGGGGGTAATGCCAAGGAGGTTGTAAAAAATATTAAAGCCAGGGTTGAGGAAATTAATGATAAAGAATTATTACCAGGCGGCTTAAAAATTGTTCCTTATTACGACCGAAGTGAGTTGGTGAATGCGGCAATTAATACGGTAGTGAAGGTACTGATTGAAGGCATTATTCTGGTGATTCTTATTTTATTTGTCTTTTTGGGTGATTTTAGATCAAGCATGATTGTTGTGATGACCTTGGTGTTAACACCGTTAATCACTTTTATGGTCATGAACTATTTAGGCATCTCTGCGAACTTAATGTCGCTCGGAGGATTAGCAATTGCCATTGGACTCATGGTCGATGGGTCCGTGGTAATTGTTGAAAATACCTTTCATCGCTTGGGCCATAAAAAAGGAGACAATCAAAAAGCGTTGATGAAAATGGATCCAAACTTTATTAAGACATTAGATAAATATGACGCCAAAGAGCGACAAACTATTATAAAAAATACGGTGATTTTTAATGCGTGCAAGGAAGTCGCAACCCCAGTTTTATTCGGAGTGGGAATTATTATTTTAGTTTTTTTACCGTTAATGACAATGCAAGGTATGGAAGGAAAAATGTTTTCTCCATTGGCTTTAACCATAGCCATAGCCCTTACAATTTCATTGATTTTATCCTTCTCATTATCCCCAGCATTATGCAGTTTCTTTTTAACGGGCGGCTCAGGTGAGGATACAAAAATTATTCAAAAAATAAAAACACCCTATGTAGCTTTATTAAAAAAAGTTTTAATAAATGAAAAAAAAGTGATCTCTGTTGCTGTTGGGTTTTTTATTGCATCTATATTAACAATTCCTTTTTTAGGGACTTCTTTTATTCCAGAAATGAAAGAGGGCTCGATTGTTCCGGGGATTGATCGAGTTCCAAATATTTCCATTGAAGAATCAATTAATATGGAATTCAAAGCCATGAAGGCCATCATGGAAGTCCCTGGCGTTAAATCTGTGGTCAGTGCCCTAGGTCGGGGAGAGAGCCCAGCGGATCCTCAGGCCCAAAATGAATCAACACCATTGGTAAGCTTAAAACCTAAGGATGAGTGGCCGGAAGGATGGACGCAAGATGACATATCTAACGCCATTAAAGAGAAAATTAAATTCCTTCCGGGGGTAGTGATCATTATGATGCAACCCATCTCTGATCGGGTGGATGAATTAGTGACTGGGGTGAGAGCGGATGTTGCGGTCAAGATTTTTGGTGATGACATCAACATACTTCGAAAAAAAGCGGATGAAGTAGCCGAGTTGGCTAAAGCCATTCCGGGGGCTACTGGGATTAAGGTTGAAAAAATCACGGGCCAACAGTACTTGAACATTGTATTGGATCGACCTGCTATAGCGCGTCATGGATTTAATGTATCAGAAATTAATGATCTGATTGAAATGGCCATTGGCGGCAAAGAGGCGACAAGAATTTATGAGGGGCAAAGAAACTTTGGAGCGGCGGTGAGATTTCCAGCTCAATATCGAGACGATGAAGATGTGATCCGTAATATTATGTTGACCTCGCCTAACGGATCCAGAGTATCTTTAGGAGACCTGGCCACTATTGAAACGCGTGATGGCCCAGCCCGGATTAGTCGTGAATTTGCAAAACGACGGGTTTATACCGGTATTAATGTTGAAGGACGTGACTTGGGTAGCTTAGTTGCTGATTTACAAAAAGCAATCGATCAAAAACTTAACCTCCCTGATGGTTATTATATTGAGTATGGAGGGCAATTTGAAAATATGACCCGAGCTCTTGGCCACCTTTCTATTATTATTCCACTCACCATTGTTGGTATCTTCTTTCTTTTGTTTTTATTATTTAATTCAGTGCGCTTTGCTACTTTAATTATCACAGTGCTTCCGTTTGCCAGTATTGGTGGTATTTTTGGTTTGGCCATTACCGGAGAATATTTGTCTGTCCCGGCCTCTGTTGGATTTATTACGCTCGCGGGTATTGCTGTACTAAATGGCGTGGTGTTAATTTCTTGTATTCAAGGTTTACAAAAAGAGGGCATCAAACAAGATTTGGCAATTATTGAAGGCTGTAAGCAACGATTAAGACCAGTGTTAATGACAGCTGCCGTTGCGATGTTGGCATTAGTCCCATTTTTATTTGCAACCGGCCCAGGTTCTGAAGTTCAAAAACCTTTAGCCATCGTTGTGATTGGGGGACTCATCACTTCAACATCACTCACGTTAATTGTTCTACCTGTTCTGTATAAAATGTTTACCAAAAAATAAATAAAAAATTCGATATAGACTTAAGACGAAAAAAAACCCAGAAAATCTGGGTTTTTTTACATTCATTAAAGAATAAATTAGTTGACTGCTGCTTTTAAGCCTGCACCTGCCTTGAATGATGGAACTTTACGCGCTGGGATTTTTAATTCAGCACCGGTTTGTGGGTTTCGACCTGTTCGAGCTGCTCGTTTAGTAACCTTGAATGTACCAAAACCAATGAGAGTCACTGTGTCCCCCTTTTTTAAAGCTTTGGTAATACTTGCAATCGTAGCATCTAGAGCACGTCCGGCATCAGCCTTTGTAGAGCCTGTTGCCCCTGCAATTGCTTCTATAAGTTCGCCTTTATTCATCTATAATTTCCTCCATATTTTTTGAATAAATTATTTAAGCTAATCACAAATAATTTCTATTATCAGCTCAAACTGCCCATGTACTGGTGAATCTGGGCACCTGTGAATCACTTTGCCGTGATTAAATTAAGTTGTCAAGATAATTTTCGATTTTTTTTTAAAATTGAGGGCTGTAAAAATATTTTGATTAATGTTACATTAATCAAAATATGAGTCAAATTAAACACACACATGGAGGCTTGAGAGTAGGTGCTGGTCGAAAAAAAGACACAGGACCTTATGCCGAATCAACCAAGGTAGTCCGTATTCCACATAGCCGTGTTAAGGCAGTGAAGAATTTTTTATTACATCAAATGACATCAAATGTAGAGTCATTCATTATGCCAGCAGAGCAAGCCAGGGTTAATCCAATAACATTGTTTAGCCATAAAGTTCCTGCCGGGTTTCCATCACCGGCCGATGATCATGCGGAAAAAAGATTAGATTTAAATGAATACCTTATCGATCAAAGTGAGTCCACTTTTTTTGTTCGCATTAAAGGAGACTCTATGATTGATGCTGGAATTTTAGATAATGATATTGTGATTGTGGATCGCTCTAAGTCAGCAGCAATTAATGACATTGTGCTCGCGTCTATTGATGGTGAATTCACGGTGAAGGTGCTTGCTAAAAATAGTGAGGGACCATATTTAATGCCTGCAAATAAAGAATATAAACCAATCCATATTAAGTCAGACAGTGAATTTGAAATTTGGGGTGTGGTTACAGGATCTGTACGTAAATTTAAAAAATGATTGCACTGGTTGATGTGAACAATTTTTATGTCAGTTGCGAGCGTGTATTTAATCGATCGCTTGAAAAAAATCCTGTTGTTGTTTTAAGTAATAATGATGGCTGTATTATCTCGCGAAGTAATCAGGCCAAATTGCTAGGCATTAAGATGGGAATGCCGCTATTTAAAGCGCAATCTATTATTCGTCAACATAAAGTGAAGATTTATTCGTCTAATTACCCTCTTTATGCAGACATGAGTAATCGAGTGATGCAAGTGTTAGGAAAGCTTGCGGAAGATCAAGAGGTTTATTCCATTGACGAATGTTTCTTAAAATTAAAACGTACAAATTGTCTACAACAGGGCCGACTGATTCGATTTAAAATACTCAAAGATATTGGACTCCCGGTTTGTGTTGGCATGGCTGAAACTAAAACTTTAGCCAAATTAGCAAATTACATGGCAAAAAAAAATCCTGAGTTTGAGGGGGTGGTGTGTTTTTCTGAGATTAATTTAGCAGCACAAGATCGTTTGATAAAAAAAATACCTGTTTCTGAGTTGTGGGGTATTGGAGTTCGACTAGCAAAGCGACTGAATGCAATTGGAATTGACTCTGTATATCAGTTGAAAACAGCCAACCCAAAATGGATGAAGCAGCTCTTTGGTGTCAACATGGAAAGAATGATTTATGAGCTGAATGGAATCCAGTGTTACCCGATAGAGTCTTTGAAACCCGATCAAAAACAAATCATATGCTCGAGAAGTTTTGGACAAACAATTGATAACTTTACGGATATGGCAGATGCAATTGCGACGTTTGTACAGAGGGCTTCAGTTAAACTGAGAAAGCAAGAATTACTCACAAAGGAAATGATCTTATTTATTAGAAATAACCCATTTACTGCTAAACAGCCTATCCAATATTCGATTCGATTGACACACGGCATCCATACCGATCATCATGAGCAGCTAATGCGTTTAGCAATGACCGGTTTAACACAAATATATCAGCATAATACGGCATATCATAAAGCGGGTATTATTCTGCTAGATCTAAAAAGAGCTCAGCATGTGAATCAGGATTGTGCGGCACAGACAATCCGTACCAATTTAAGCAACGCTTTGGATGCCATTCGTAGTAAATATCATCACAATATTATTACCAGTGGCTGGCAGTCAAAAGATGGAAAGTGGCAGATGAAGCAATTAAACAAGAGTCAACGCTTCACAACATCTTGGCAGGAATTACTCGAGGCTTGTTAAAGCCGGATCCCGGTAAGAGTTAATCTTAAAGACTTGAAAGTTAGGATTCAGCCATACTTTCCAGCCTTGAAAATACACCTCGACTTTATCTGGTTCGTTGATGTGCACTAAAAATGGCGCACTCCCCTTAAAATTTAATGGTTCAGATTCTGTGACTATAATTGATTTAGCTTCTTCATTTCCTGACTGAATGCATAGCGTTTGTGTCAATGAGGATTTAATGTGAATATAATTATTTGGTTTTTCAGGGACATACTTTGTTTGATAATTTTGAAAATTATCAGTATTTAACAAGGTAATGCAGTCGTTTAAATTGTTCACAGAAGCTGCTTCAGTGTTAGCAATAATCGGATTAGGTGAATAATGTGAATGATCATCGTGTTCATTCATCAGAATCGGCTCATCAGATAGGGATAAATCAGCTGGATTGTCACTTAATGCATCTGTCGTAATTTCATTTTCTTGAAGATTGTCTGCTGTTTCAATTGGATCCTTAAGGGCAAGCATGAGCAATAGACTCACTAATAGAACAGAAATAATTGTGCTTTTCTTTTTTGTTATCGCAATGTTAGTAAGCTTTTGAAAATTTGTTTCGGGGGTTAATTTCTGTTCCGAGGGTTCAGCTTCTTTGCTATGGTTACTCTCCTCAGGAATCAGGATCTCTGATTGGGTTAAGCCAAGGTATGTAATATATTTTTTGACGGCTATCTCTTTAAAATGCTCATTAAAAAAACCAACATCTAAATCTTTTTCAAGTGAATTAATTTGCTGCGCAGATAAGCTGCAAGAGGAGGCAGCGTCTTCAAGGGTTAGTTTTTCCCGCTCACGGGTTGATTTTAATTTACTTGAATTAATAACATATTTTGACTTGGACAAATTAAATGACCCTGAATAAAACAACAGCGACCAATGTGGGAGCAAGTGCACCTGCCAATAATCCCAATGGACTGATCGATTGTTCATCAAAATGTTGCTTTAAGATACTAATTCCTGCAGGATTAGGTGCATTTGCAATGACGGTGAGGCCCCCTCCCGTGACAGCACCGGCAACCAGTGAAATTTTAAAGGGATCGCTCAGCCCATCAACCAATGATCCTAGATAGGTTAATGCAGCATTGTCAGTAAAAGCGGTTAAAATTGTTGCTCCAAAATACACCGCATTGTCAGTCATTGAGACTAAAATGGGTTGCAACCACCATTGCTGGACGCCCCCAATAACTACTAGACCTGCCAAGAAAAAAGCAACCAATAAAGCTTCTTTGAGAATTAATTCAGATTGATAATGTTTGTAAGCCGTTGTGATTCCCAGAAAAAATAAAAAAAGCGACATAAACACTGCTGGATGATGAGCAAAAACTACAACACCTAAAAGGAATAATAAATGAATGAGCGTAAGTACAGAGGGAACAACACTTTTTGCTTGTGGGTTAAAGTTTATTAGTTTTATTTGATTTCTAAACAAAAAGGTGAGGAGTCCGGCGTTAATCAAAACAGCGATAGCAGATCTCCAACCAAAGTTTTCAAGCATAAATACAATATCCCAATTCCAGGTCGCAGCAACCATGAGCACAGGCGGTGCCGCATAAGGGGTCAGTGTTCCACCGATGGAGATATTTACAAATAAAACACCTAAAGTTAAGTACTTCAGGGTATTGGATAAATTACTTTTATAATACAATCGGCCAAGCAGGAGAGCTGCAAGTGTCATCGCTGCGGGTTCAGTAATAAAAGATCCTAACAGGGGGACAAAGCATAATAATAAGAAAAACATTCCTATCTCTTTTTTAATTGGAATTAACTTACTCAATAAGATGACCAGTTTTTCTGAAAACTCCAGAATAGGCTTGGTGGCTGCAATGACCATAATCACAAATACGAACATGGGTTCGGTAAAGTTTCTTGAATCTACATATTCAACAGCTGATGTTTTGCCCTCAAGGATAAACATAAAAATAACAAGCACCATGGCCCAAAAACCAAAGACAATTTCAACTTCACCTAATAAATGGAGGAGTCCAGAAAATTTTTTGTGAGTGTGTGCTAAATGCTCAAAGTACTTGGTGGAAAAAGTATGTAAAATTGCTATAGCAAAAAGGGCTGATCCAATTAAATTGATTGTAGTGATATTATCCATAGCGCGCATTTTATCATGACAACGTAGAGGTTTGATAATCAGATCAAATAATTTGTTAAGATGAAGTTGTAAGAAAAATTATTTAAAAATTCCAACAACGCGATAATGAAAAATTTAACACAAAGTGATATTCAACATATTATCCAGCTTCATGAACAGGGTGATTACAAGAGTGCCATAAAACAAGCACAAAGTTTTATTAAACATTTGCCTAATGAAATATTTTTATGGAACATTTTGGGGGCCTGTTTTGAAAAAACTGGAGATTTGATTAACGCTCAAAAATCTTATGAACAGGCACTAAAAATAAATAATCAGATCCCTGAGATTATCTTTAACTTAGGTGCGGTTAAATTCAATTTAAATGATTCTCAAGGTGCACTAGATTGTTATGATCGAGCAATAAAGGTCAGACCTGATTTTGTAGAAGTATTTTTTAACAAAGGAATCTTGTTTCAACAGCTCGGAAATTTTGAAGAGGCCATTGTTAATTATCAAAAAGCAATCCAACTTCAACCAGGTTTTTATGAAGCTTTAAATAACATGGGATCGGTTTATCAGCAGCAAGGGAGATTAGATGAGGCAATTGATATTTATCGACAATCTTTAATGATTACCAAAGCGTCGAGAACACATTTTAATTTAGCCGGAGCTCTGAGAAATCTAGGTCAACTGAAATTAGCGATACAAGAATATGAAAATGCAATTAATCTGGAACAAGATAATGCAGAATTTTTTACCGATATTGGGGATGCTCTTTGGCATGATGGAAATATTAATGAAGGGCGAAAGTTCCTCTTAAAAGCGATTGAGGTTGACCCTAATCATCCAAAAGCCAATTATCAACTCGCTATTTTTTATTACGATAATCAGCTATTTGAGTTAGCGATTCCTCATTTTGAGAAAGCTAATCTATATGATGCCTCATCAAGGGCTTTGTATTGCCACTATAAATTAAAACAATTCAGTCAATTTGAACAAAAATTAAAAAAAGTCATTGGTACAAAGCATACATCCCCATTGCTTGCCACGCTCTCAAATCATTACGCTGTAAATTTTAATAAACCGGATTTGTATAATTTTTGCCCAAACCCATTGGAATTTGTTTTACATGAGAGGGTACCGGAACTCGTACACAATAATCACAAGCTTCGATTTGATTTGTTATCAGATATTGAGCAAGCTGAAATTTCAGATCGCAAGCAAAGCAGGTTATATAACGGAATTCAATCTTCAGGAAATTTATTTCAGCGCAATGAAAAATCATTTCAGCTATTATCTTTGGCTTTAAAAAAAATGATTCAAAAGTATTACGAGATGCATCAAACGAGTCCTTGTGCATTTATTAAACTTTTTCCTAAAGACATACAATTTAGTAGTTCTTGGTATGTGAGAATGAAACAAGGGGGGCACTTAAATTCTCATATTCATGAGGATGGTTGGATCAGTGGAGCTGTGTATTTAAGTATTCCAAAGCTGAGAGAAAGCCCTGATGAAGGAGCTATTGAATTAAGCACTGATGGGGATAATTACCCAAAGCAACATAACAACTTCCCAAAATTAACTATCCTTCCTAATGAGGGCGATGTAATTTTTTTTCCATCCTCTGTGTTTCATCGAACCATTCCTTTCAATTCTGATGAAGAGAGAATTTGCATCGCCTTTGATTTAAAGCCCAGCCTTAAGAGTTAGTTAATAATAATCTTATTTAAATTTTTGAGAATATCATTCTGAAAGTTTATGTCCTCTTTGAGTAATTTTTTAAAAGCGTGCTGAGGAATTTTAATGACTTTTGCCCAATCAGAAATCACTTTGGCATTGCCCACTCTCTTGGTATTGTTAATGATAGAAAGCTCCCCAAAATATTCATTGTTATGTAAAACTCTTTTTTGATTATTGATGGTTGTCTCAATTTGACCCTCGACGATAAAGAAAACAAAGGTTGATGGACTTCCATCATGAAATAGGACCTCGTCTTTTTTAAAACGCTCAATTTTATTCTTAAAAAAGTTTTCGATTAAGATCCGGTTTGGCTGCATTAATAACATCCGATATTTGTAAATATCTTTATTATAAATAAACGCAATGAGCTCCACCCCAAAAAGTAAGCCAGCAATATTTAAAAACAACCAGATCAAAGAGATAAATAAATTTCTCATGCTTCCATAAAATATTCCATAAGACTGGCTCATATTCATAATGACATCGAACATTTCATGCAAAAATATCCATACAGCACAGGTGGCTGCAGCGCCAATGATCAATAATATTTTTGGTAATCTTTTTATCGGAACCATAATGCTGTAAAAAATGGTCATCACGGTAAGCATGAGAATACTTGAAAACAATATTAACAAAAATGATTTTTCACTAAAGGGGATGAGGGCATTAAAGACAGAGGCTAAATTTTGAAGATACTTTGAAATAAAAATGTAACTGAAAAAAAGAGAAATAATTAGCAGCAGCACAATGACATCGATTATTTTATTTGTTAAAAATCGTCTTTTTATTTGGATATTGAAAATTAATTGAAAATTTTTTCTTAATCCATTTGCCAATGGACTTGCAGCCCAAAATAAAATAAAAAACCAAATCCAACTTAAGCCTTTTGAGTCTGCGGTGAATTTTTTCACTTGAGTCATCATTCGTTCAGAAATTTCAGGTAACAGTTTATTAGTAACATCATGCAGTTCAAGCAATAAAATATCTGAATTCGATACCCATTTACTTAATAACAAAAAAATCAGAATAATAAATGGAATCAAAGTAAATAAAAAATAAAAACTGGTCGTTGCACACAAAGAAAAGAATCGATGCTGATTTAAATTCTTAGAAAAATGTGAAAAGTAAAATTTATATTTCCACAGAAATAAATTCATTAGATTTTTTTAAATGCCTCTGTGGCTTTGATCAGTGCGTCGGTGATCCCGGTTTCGGATGCGGAATGACCGGCATCTGCAATTAAATGAAATTCTGCATGGGGTAAAGCCTGATGAAGGTCAAAAGCGGTTTGAGGGGGGCAGACCATATCATATTGCCCCTGAACGATGACCGTGGGAATTTTTTTTAATGATTGAAGTTGATTTAAAATTTCATCTCCATTCACAAAACAATGATGTTTAATGTAGTGTAATTGAACACGAGCCCTGGCTAACTCATCGTCGTAATTAATTTCAGGCTGGTCATCATCATTATTTTCATAGGTTAACTTTAATATGCTTCCTTCAAAACTATTCCAAGCATGAGCAGCTTTTCCAGCAATGTTGTGATCTTGGCCAAACACTAACCGAGAGTAATCCGCTACCAGTGATTCTTTATTAATGGAGTGATGAAAATCTAAAAGTTTTTGATATTTGACAGGAAAAAAAATAGCAACCTCTTTAAGAAACCAATCCAGCTCAAATGCACGACTTAAAAAAATACCTCTTAAGATTAAACCCCTGACAAGTTTGGGAAATTTGACATAGTAGGCGAGAGCTAAAGTACTTCCCCAAGAGCCGCCAAATAAAATCCACTGATCAATATTCAAATGTTTCCGAATTGTTTCAATGTCATCGATTAAATCATCTGTAGTGTTATTTACAATTTCACCATTAGGAGTGCTTTTTCCACAGCCACGTTGATCAAAAAGAACAATACGATAATGTTTAGGATCAAAAAAACGCCTTTGCTTTGGACCTGTTCCACCCCCTGGCCCTCCATGCAAAAAAATAATCGATTGACCCTTTGGGTTGCCTGACTCCTCAACGTAGATGGTATGACCGGAATCTACGGTCAATGCATGGACTTGATAGGGCTCAATATCTGGAAACAGGGTCTTCATGGGGCAGCAATCTTTCTTAAATATTTATGTTTGTGTGTACTTTGTCAACATTATATCTTAATCTAAATGATTTGAAATTTAGGCCATCCCATACTATATATGGGGCTATATTGGGTACGATATACAAGATGTATTAATAAGAAATTTAAATCAAACAATTGTAAATAAATTGTAACAAAACTGTTGCAATTTATAAAAGTTGGGTATAGAGTGATCAACAAGCACACGAAGTTAGTGCTACAGTAAATGAAATCCACTGTGTAAAATTTTTATAGAGGGGAGTTTATTTGCTCTTTTTTTAAACCCTTAGTTTTAACTATGGAGATTTATATAATGAAATTAAATAAAATCAAATTAGCTCTTGGTTTAGTAGCTGGTTTTGCTGTTGCAGCCCCTATGGTTGCTTCTGCTGCTGCTGATCAAGAAAAAGCTATTGCTGATGCGAACAATTGGGCTCACCCACGTGGTAACCACTCAAACAATGGTCACTCAGCTTTAACACAAATCAACAAAGGTAACGTTAAGAACCTTAAAGCTGCATGGACATTCGCGACTGGTGTAAACCGTGGTCACGAAGGCTCACCATTAGTTATTGGTAGCACAATGTATGTTCACACAGCGTTCCCAAATAACGTTTACGCTTTAGACCTAAACAACGATCAAAAAATCGTATGGTCATATTTCCCAAAACAAGATCCAAGCGTTCAAGCAGTATTATGCTGTGACAACGTTAACCGTGGTCTAGGTTTTGGTGATGGTAAAATTATGCTTCAACAGAACGACGGTATCATGGTTGCATTAGATGCTAAAACTGGTAAAGAAGTATGGACTGCTCAAATCACAGATCCAAAAGTTGGTGCTACTAACACTTCAGCTCCACACGTAATCAAAGACAAAGTTCTTCAAGGTTGTTCAGGTGCTGAATTTGGTGTTCGTTGCTTCTTTACAGCTCTTAACCTTAAAGACGGTTCTGTAGCATGGAAAGCATACTCAACAGGTCCAGATAAAGAAGTTCTTATCGGTAAAGACTTCAACAAAGACACACCTTTATACTCAGCTCTATCAGTTTACGAAGATGTAAACGGCGGTAACAAACAAGGTGGTTCTTTCAAAAAAGTTCCTACTGACAAACTACAAGGTGGTGTAGCTGACTTAGGTCTTAAAACATGGCTCAAACCACAAGCAGTTAAAGACGGTTGGCAACATGGTGGTGGCTCTGTATGGGGCTGGTGGCCATATGATGCAAAAACAAACTTAGTGTACTACGGTACAGGTAACCCATCAGTTTGGAACCCAGACGTACGTCCAGGTGACAACAAATGGTCTATGACAGTTTTTGCTCGTGACTTAGATACAGGTATGGCACGTTGGGGTATGCAAATGACACCACACGACGAATGGGATTACGACGGTATTAACGAAGTTATCTTATTTGACAAAGGTGGAAAAACATACGCTTGGCACCATGACAGAAACGGTTTTGCTTACACATGGCAAGCTGACAATGGTGTTTTAGTTGCTGCTGAAAAAGTTCACCCATTCGTGAACTGGGCAACTGATGTTGACATGAAATCTGGTGTTCCAAATAAAGTTGCAGAACACGCAACTCACCAAGATTACAACACTAAAGGTACATGTCCTGCAGCTCTTGGTACTAAAGACCAACAGCCTGCTGCATACTCACCTAAAACTGGCTTAGTCTACACACCACTTAACCACGTATGTATGACATACGAACCAGTTGAGTCTAAGTATGTAGCTGGTCAGCCATGGGTTGGTGCGACACTTACTATGTTTGCTGGTCCTGACGGTGTAATGGGTGGCTTCGGCGCTTATGATCCAATGACTAACAAAAAAGTATGGTACAACAAAGAGAAATTCTCATCATGGGGCGGTGCTTTAACAACTGACTCAGATTTGGTTTTCTACGGTACTTTAGATCGTTGGTTAAAAGCTCTTGACGCGAAAAGCGGTAAAGAACTTTGGAAATTCCAAGTTGGTTCAGGCGTTATTGGTAATGCCTTCACATACGGCCACAAAGGTAAGCAATACGTAGGTGTGCTTTCTGGTATCGGTGGTTGGGCTGGTGTTGCTATGAACCTTGGTCTAACAAATGACACAGACGCACTTGGTGCTGCTGGTGGTTATAAAGAACTAACAAAATACAACGCTGCTCCTGGCGGCGGTGCATTAACAGTATTTAGCTTATAATTTTAAATTATAAGAAACTAATTACTCGTTAGTTAGTCTTACAAACACCCTACTTCGGTAGGGTGTTTTTTTTTGTGTATAATCACGGACAATAATTTACAAATTAAGGAAATGCGGATATGGCTAAAAAAAGATTAATTACATTTTTGATTGCATTAATGTCGTTACCATTAGTGACTATGGAAACTGTTTATGCTGACGATATTTATAGTGATGGAAAGGTCGGAGAGGCTAGACGCGTTCCAAAAGATAATGAATTTAAGGTGTGCGCAGATTCAAACAATCTTCCATATTCAAATGATAAAGGGGAAGGCTTTGAAAACAAAATTGCAGAATTGTTAGCCAAAGAAATGGGTAAAGAATTATCCTATCAATTTTGGTTTGATCGCTTTGGTTTTCTGAAGAATACGTTGAATGCCTATCGATGTGATTATCTCATTGGAACGACTACAACTTATGATGCTGTCGATACCACTAAGCCATATTATCGAGCCGGGTATGTCTGGGTATATCGAAAAGACAGGGGTTTGAATATTAAAGATTGGAAATCAGAAGATTTAAGAAAAAGTGTCATTGGTATTAAGGATAAAAGTCCTGTCACCGTCGCCCTGGATGATAATGATTTAATGGGTAATGCTAAACCCTACCGAATTCAACGAGACTTGACCGCATCTCCAGGCGAATTAATCGATGATGTTGTCTCAGGAGAAGTTGATATCGCCGTCGAATGGGGACCTCTAGCAGGCTATTATGCAAAACAATCGGGTGTAGAAATGATGATTGTTCCAATTCCAGAATATGAACAAGTCAAACAAACAGGCAAAACATTATGGAACATCTCAGTTGGTGTGCGTAAAAGAGATGTGGAACGACGTGATGAAGTTGAGGCGGTTGTTATGAAAAATAGAGATAAAATTTTAAAGATTTTAGATGATTATGGCATCCCATATTTGGAGCCAGAATTTTCAAGTAATCTCGATGGATATAAGCGTCACAAGCAATAAATGTTGAAAAAAAAGTTTTAAAAAAGGGGTGATTTTTCACCCCTTTTTTTATATAATATTGTCCAAAGATTGACTACCCATAATCTAATTTTTAAATAACCCTGATAGTTATAAATTATTAAACTATTAAACAGTTTTGGTGGTCAAGGTTATATAAACAGTTTATATAACCTGTGATTCTCAAAATACAAATAGGAGAAATTATGTTTTCAAAAAAAGTAATTGTGTCATCACTATTAGCTGCATTAGTTGGTATTTCTAGTTTGACTTATGCAAACATCAAACTGGTTAAAACCACTGATGGTAGTGAAATTAAATTTCCAGAAAAGGCTTTAGTAGGCACAGATGCTGAAAAAGAATTCCTAAAATCTGGTAAAAATATTTATGTTGGTGATGCTAAAGCCGAAGCAGATGGTAAAAAACGTTACAACATGTGGTCATGTACACAGTGTCATGGTCCAACAGCAAAAGGCCAAGTGGGTCCAGGTCTAACAGGTCCAAAATATAACTATGCTAAAGATGCGACAAACAAAGGTATGTTTGAAACTATCTGGGCAGGTACCAATGGCGGTATGGGTGCTAAGGGTTATGGCCTGATGGCAGCAGAAGACGGCGTAACAGTAGATGAATTATTAAAAATTATTGCTTTTGTTAGAAGCCATAATAAAGACTTAAGCGGTAACGAAGGTCTGTAATTCAAAAGTATTTTGCATCATAGGTTATAATGACGGCTGATTTATCAGCCGTTTTTATTTGTAATCTGGGAGGATTATGAAATATCTAGTTTTAATTTTTATATGTGTTATTCAGAGTTGCTCAAAAGATGATTCATCAATTCCTGTTGGCGCTGAGAATGATGTAGTAGCTCAGACATCCACAGAAGAAAGTGTATCCACACAAACAGTCACAAACATCAAACTGGTTAAAACCACTGATGGTAGTGAAATTAAATTTCCAGAAAAGGCTTTAGTAGGCACAGATGCTGAAAAAGAATTCCTAAAATCTGGTAAAAATATTTATGTTGGTGATGCTAAAGCCGAAGCAGATGGTAAAAAACGTTACAACATGTGGTCATGTACACAGTGTCATGGTCCAACAGCAAAAGGCCAAGTGGGTCCAGGTCTAACAGGTCCAAAATATAACTATGCTAAAGATGCGACAAACAAAGGTATGTTTGAAACTATCTGGGCAGGTACCAATGGCGGTATGGGTGCTAAGGGTTATGGCCTGATGGCAGCAGAAGACGGCGTAACAGTAGATGAATTATTAAAAATTATTGCTTTTGTTAGAAGCCATAATAAAGACTTAAGCGGTAACGAATAGGGGACTGAATGGAACAACAGCTTCATCGAGTTGTAATTGTTGGTGGTGGTGCGGGCGGCTTAGAGCTTGCGACTAAACTGGGTAATAGTTTAGGCAAAAAAAATCTCGCAGAAATTTTTTTAGTCGACGCCAAAAAGACCCATGTTTGGAAACCTTTATTACATGAAATTGCTGCAGGAAGTTTAAACCCAGATAAGGATGAGCTTGAGTATTTAGCGCAAGCGCATTGGCATCACTTCAAATTTCGCTATGGTCGTGTAGAGGATGTTGACGCTAAAAATCAAACCATCACCATTGCCCCGACATCAGATATTGACGGGATCGAGATTATCCCACAAAGAAAAATTAAATATGACACATTAGTCTTATCCGTGGGAAGCACTGTCAATGATTTTAATATTCCCGGAGCAAAAGAGCATGCTGTTGCGCTGGATACACAATACCAGGCCGAGCGATTCCATCAAAAATTACACAATTCAATTTTAAGAGCGCAGACCCAAGCCGGTTCGGTGAGACCAGGACAATTGGAAGTGGTGATAGTCGGAGGTGGCGCCACAGGAGTTGAGTTAGCGGCGGAATTGCATAAAGCGACCAGAGAAATGGCGGCCTATGGATTAGACCGTATTAATCCAGATCGGGATATCAGTATTCATTTAGTTGAAGCAAGCCCAAGACTACTCCCAGCGCTTCCCGCAAAAATTAGTACTTCAGTTGAGATGGAGTTACGTAAATTAAACGTAAAATTATTTTTGGGTGAAAAAGTAACCCGAGTCACAGAGTTTGGTGTTGAAACCCATTCAGGGAAAAAAATTATTTCATCGTTAGTGGTGTGGGCTGCAGGAATAAAAGCCCCTGAATTTTTATCAAAAATTAAGGGCATTGAAACAAATGCAATTCATCAGGTAAAAGTACTTTCTACCCTGCAAACTTTAACGGACAAAAATATTTTTGCTTTTGGGGATTGCGCTGCGTGTCCGATTAAGCCTGGAGCTGAAGAGTTAGTCCCTCCTCGCGCTCAGGCCGCTCATCAGCAAGCATCTCTGCTCTATAAAACCCTTAAAAATCGTGTGTTAAGACCCAACAAACCCCTTCCTCATTATGTGTATAAGGATTATGGTTCATTGGTCAACTTGGGTCGATATTCAACTGTAGGGAATCTTATGGGGTCCTTACTGGGTGGAAGTATGTTTGTTGAGGGATTGATTGCTCGATTAATGTACCTGATGTTGTATCAAATGCACCTCTCTGCCTTACATGGAGTTATTAGTGTGGTATTCCGCTTAATTGGTAAAATTATTTCACGAAGAACCGAGGCTAGGGTCAAGCTGCATTAGTTATTTATTATTTGCATCTTCATAATAAATTAAAGCGATGATCATGGTTAATGCAACAAAAAAACCAAAGATAAATACAATGCCGTTAATGGGTAATGATTGTTTGACCATAAAAGTGTAGGCGCCACTTAAAATTAAAATCCCAAGATTTTCACTAAAATTTTGCACTGCAATGGAATGCCCAGCCCCAATTAATTTATGCCCCCTGTATTGAAGTAGAGCATTCATGGGGACAATTAAAATACCGCTAAAGATTCCAATGATTAATAAATTGATGGCCGCAGCTTGCCATGTATTTAAAAACACCATGATGCAGACTAAAATACCCATAAAAAATCCTATTAATAGAATTTTGACGGCATCTTTCATTTTAATAAAACGAGCAGCGATTACTGAGCCAATCGCAACTCCAAGTGCAACCATAGCAGTAAGTAAAGTTGCTTTATCCAGACCAAATGACAATGCAAAGGCCGCCCAGGCAATGACAACAAGTCGCAGAGTGGCGCCGGCCCCCCAAAATAAAGTGGTAATAACTAATGAAAGTTGACCGAGGGGGTCAAACCATAATTTTTTTAGAGAAATATAAAAATCTTTGAGCAGATACATTGGATTTTTTGTATTTAACTTATGATCTATCGGAACAAAGGGAATATATCGGTTACATATGGCTGCGGCCAGATATAAAAAAGAGATGATAATAATCGCAATTTGGGGTGAAAAATTTGCAAAAATACCCCCAATAATTGCACCAAAAATAATTGCAGCGACCGTGAGTCCTTCAACCCAACCGTTGGCCGCAACGAGTTCTTTTGATGGAAGTAATTCAGTCAAGATCCCATACTTAGCTGGGGAATAAGATGCAGCCCCAATACCAACAATCCCATAAGCATAAAGTGGAGGAATTCCGACTAACATAGCTAAACTTCCTATGAGTTTAATCCCATTAGAAAAAAACATGACATTACTTTTTGGAAAAGCATCAGCGATGGCTCCAACAAAAGGGGCTAACACAATATAGGAAACTACAAAAAATTGAAGTAATAGGGGTTGGTGCCATTGGGGCGCCTGCATATTAGCGAGTAAAGCAATTGCAGCAAACAAAAGTGCGTTATCCGCTAGAGCTGACAAAAATTGAGCACTTAGGAAAAAGTAGAATCCTTTGCTGTGAATAGAATTATTAGAGGGCTTCTGCTGCATAATCTGCTAATCGAGAACGCTCACCTCGCTGAAGAGTCACATGCCCATTATGCTGCCAACCCTTAAAGCGATCAACCACAAAAGTTAAACCTGAACTCCCTTCGGTTAAATATGGGGTATCAATTTGCGCAATATTTCCTAAACAAACGACTTTAGTTCCAGGGCCAGCCCGGGTAATTAAAGTTTTCATCTGTTTCGGTGTTAAATTTTGAGCCTCGTCAATGATTAAAAACTTTTTAAGAAAAGTTCTTCCACGCATAAAATTTAGTGATTTCACTTTAATTCTTGATTTAATTAAATCAGTGGTGGCCGCTCTTCCCCAGTCGCCAGCTGTTTCATCAGACTTATTTAATACATCTAGATTATCCTCTAATGCACCCATCCATGGGTTCATCTTTTCTTCTTCGGTTCCGGGGAGAAAACCAATATCCTCACCCACTGATACCGTCACTCGGGTCATAATAATTTCAGAATAAATTTTTAAGTCTAGGGTTTGTTGGAGAGCGGCTGCTAAAGTGAGTAACGTTTTTCCTGTTCCAGCTTGACCCAATAAAGTCACAAAATCAATATTTGGATCCATCAATAAATTGAGGGCAAAGTTTTGTTCCTTATTGCGTGCATTGATTCCCCAAACATTAAATTTTGTATTCGAGAAGTCTTGAACAATTTCTAGCGTGGCTGTATTTTTTACAATCTTGCGCACAATGGCGTGAAAAGGTTTATCAAAATCGTAACAAACAAATTCATTTTGTATAAAATCTTTACATTGGGGTCCAGTCAGTTTGTAAAACATTTTCCCTTCTTCTTGCCAAGACTCCATATCCTTGCTGTGATTTTCCCAAAAATTCTCAGGAAGCTCTTTCACACCAGAGTGCAAGAGTTCAGTATCTTCTAATACTTTATCGTTGAAGTAGTCTTCAGCTGGAATCGATAGGGCGCGAGCTTTAATTCTAATGTTAATATCTTTTGAAACAAGGATTACATCGCGTTTGAAGTATTCGGTTTTTAAGAAATGAACCACACCTAAAATTTGATTATCAGCCTTAATGCCGGCAAGCATGGGAAGGTTATAGTCAATCGGTTGAGTTTGCAAAAATAATCGTCCTGAATTTTTACTAAACTTATCAAGTAAACATCCTTGATCTAGATTTGTTTCAGTATCTGCAATGATTTCTTCAATAAAACGGCTCGTTTGTCGAGCGTTTCGCGCAACCTCAGAGCTCCCTTTTTTGATATTATCCAGCTCTTCAAGGGTCACCATAGGAAGATAAATATCATGCTCTTCAAAGCGATAGAGACAGCTGGGGTCATGAAGAAGAACATTGGTATCCAGAACAAACAGCTTTGTTTTTGTATTAACCATATATACCGTTTATGAGTTTAAGAAATCCAAAACGACGTCAACGTGTCCATTTACTTTAACACCCCGCCATTCTTTTATGATGTTACCAGCTTCATCAATGATAAATGTACTTCTTTCAATGCCACGCACTTGTTTGCCGTACATATTTTTCATTTTAAGCACATCAAAAATATTGCACGCAACCGCTTCAGGGTCTGACAATAATTCAAATTTGAAATCGTATTTTGCCTTGAAATTTTCATGTGACTTAATACTGTCTCTGGATATCCCAAATATTTCACAATTCAATTTTTTGAATGCTTCGATATTTGCAGAAAAATCAATACCTTCATTGGTACAACCTGGTGTTGAATCTTTAGGATAGAAATAAATGATCAGTTTTTTACCGGTAAAATTTTTTAGATCAAACTGGAGATTGTTAGTGCCTTCAAGGACGAAATTTTGTATTTTCATTGTTAATATTTTATTAAAGTTTAATTAATTTATGCGACAAATAAATCTTACTCAAGTTTAAAAGATATTGGTACTAAAACCGTGAAATTTCTTTTTTGTAATTCTTCGGGAGGGTTTGGAAATGGAGCAGCACGTTTGACCATGTCGACCGCTTCATTATTTAAGATTTTATACCTCGATGCTTCTAAAATCTCAGTTTTGACTAAATTTCCTTGGGGATCAATTTCAACATTTAACAGAACCTCTCCTTGCCATTGTCGCATTTGGGCAATTTTGGGATATTTTTTTTGCTTTGCAATCGCGCGCGTTAATTGATTTGTATAACTATCAGTGACCTGCTTTACAACTTCAGGCGAGGGTTGCGTGGGAACTGCTTCTGGGACAGGTTTTATTGCCTCCTCAATGGGTTGATCATTGAGTGGCTCTGCCATCTCTTCAATAATCGGCTCGATTACCTCCTTTTTAACCGTTTCTTGAATCGGCTTAATCTCCGGCTTCACTTCTTGTTTTTTTTCAACAGGTTTTTCTTGTTTCTTCGGCGGCTCGATAGGTTTGGGTATCTCTTCTATTTTTGGCGGTGGCTGTGGCTTACTTAATTCAATTTCAACATTTAATAATTCAGGGATTACTACATCATTTAGATTCATTCGAGGAATTATGACCAATAACGAGGCATGCAGAAGCAAAGACAAAACAATTGTCTCAAAAAATTTAACTTCAAATTTTTGTAGAGTTGGGCCCATAAATAAAAAAACATAAACTAGTTTCAGTTAAGGATTAAATTATCCCATCAAATGGAAGTATATTGACATAGGAATTTTTCCTAATTAAGTCTTGGTCTGCATCAAAAACAATAAAGCAATTTGCGTCAGACATTGATTTCAACATTCCTGAACCTTGTTGTAAAAGGGGAATCACTGAACAAGATTTTCCTTGGCGCTGTATGATCCCTCGAACAAATTCTTTACGACCTTTTTTTCTTTGGACTTCTGCATTAATTTTTAATTGTACATAGGGTAATTTTTCAAATTTTGCGCTGCCCATCATAAAGCGAATACTGGGCTTTACAAATTGTAAAAAAGTAACGGCTGCAGAGACTGGGTTGCCGGGTAAGCCAAAATAAAATGCTTTATTTACTTTACCAAATGCCATGGGTCGTCCAGGCTTAATCGCCATTTTCCAAAAAAGAACTTGCCCAATTTTTGTTAATATTTCTTTCATATAGTCAGCCTCACCGACAGAAACACCTCCGGTTGTAATAATCAAATCACATTCTCTCGATGCTTTCTTGAGTTGGTTTTCAAGTAAAATTTTATCGTCAGATAAATTTCCATAGTCCACTAAACATGCATACATTTTTTTAATGAAAGCTTTAATTAAAAAACGATTACTATCATAAACTTGACCTGCTTTAATTTTCGATCCAAGCTGAACAACTTCATCTCCCGTGCTAAAAAAACCTATACGAATACATTGAAAAACTTTTACTTTTGTAATGCCAAGTGATGCAAGTAGACCAATATTACATGCATTTAAACAAACACCCTGTTTGATGGCCACTTGATTTTTTTTAATGTCTTCACCAATTTTACGAATATTTGCACCAACTTTTGGTTTGAAATCAAATTCAACAATTCCATGATTAATTTGAACCAGTTCTTGGGGGATGACGGTATCAAATGTCCGCGGAATCATTCCCCCAGTCATGATTTGTAAACATGATATCGATGAATTTTTAGTTTTGAGTGGATGACCCGCTAAAATTTTTCCATCAATTTTAAATTTATTATTTTTTGGCTTAATAAATTTATGACGAAAAACATAGCCATCCATCGCTGAATTATTATAATTTGGAACATTCACTGGAGATCTTATATCTTCTGCTAAAAAACACCCTTGAGCTTCTTCGATCGGAAGATGCGTAGTTTTTTTGGTAACCGTTAGAAATTGTTCAAGCAGCATTAGGGCTTTTTCATAGGACATAGTATTTGGGTCGTATTCAGACAAGCAACCCTTGTCTTTTAAAAATTCATTTATTTTCATTTTTTTCATATTTTTTTAATTCATCAAGCGTGTTGATATTAACAAATGCATCCTCATCCTCAAAAGAAACTGCTTCAAAACCAACTGAATTGATAAAGTTAATGAATCCACGATCTTCATTTTTAAGAAAAAGATTTAAATCATCAGCAATGGATGAATGAAATAACCCCAAGGTTGGATGAATGTTATTTCGAGTTTGAGGAATGATGATTTTATGCGTGGACTGTTTTGATGTGCTCATTAATAATTGAGTCAGATCTAAGGGTAAAAAGGGACTGTCGCATGGGGTGATTTGTAGCCATTCGGTTTGAATCATTTGTAATCCAGCATCAAGCCCAGCCAGCGGCCCCTGATAATCTTGTTTTTGATCGGGGATAATATTTTCTTTATATTTGAGATGATTACCAGCTTGGTTAATGTTAATAAAAACTTTTTCAACCTGATCCTTAATGCGATCATATACATGTTCTATCAATGGCTTTTGTTTAAAGTAAGTTAATGCTTTATTTTGACCCATGCGCGATGACTTTCCGCCTGCAATGATTAATCCAGCAATCCTCACTTAGCCTCCAGTGTGAGACATAAAACGAATAATTTGGGTTTTTGATTGCAAGTCAAAGTCATGAGATTTTGGTTTCACGAGCATCGCCTCTAAAATAACCTTTTCTACTTCGTGATCTGATTGAGATGCTCGCAAAGGATCTATTAAATTGATCTTGTTCTCTTGTCCAAGGCAAAGATGTAAGTGACCATCAGCACTAACTCGAATTCGATTACAGGCTTCACAAAAATTATGAGTATGAGGGGAAATAAATCCAACTGCGGTGTCGGTATTCTTAATTTTCCAGTAATCGGCGGGACCACCGGTTGATAAAGGAATTTTTATTAAAGAAAAATTCGATTCAATTAATTCTTTTGTTTTATCGCTGTCGATAAAACTATTGTATCGATCAAAACCAATGTCGCCTAATGGCATTTGTTCAATAAAAGTAATATTGAAATGACGTTCAATAGCGTAGTTTAATAAATCATTGATTTCATGATCATTGACATTTTTCATTAAAACGACATTTAACTTTACTTGTATATTATTCTTTATTAACTCTAAATTTGATAACACTTGATTCAGGTCTCCCCCCCGGGTGATTGCTTTGAAGTGCTTTGCATTCAGACTGTCGAGACTGACGTTTATTCTTTTGATGCCAGATTTTTTCAATATGGAATATTTTTTATCTAGTTGTGATCCATTGGTTGTCAGCGTGAGTTCTTTGAGTTTTTTATTTTTTCCGAGCGAGCCAATTAAATCATCTATACCTCTTCTTACCAAAGGCTCTCCACCCGTTAATCGAATTTTGGTAATACCTAAATTAATAAAAATTTGACTTAATCTTGTCATTTCCTCAATGGTGAGCATTTGTTGTTTTGGCATAAATTCAATATCTTCACTCATGCAGTATTGACAACGGAAATCACAACGATCAGTCACTGATAATCTTAAATAGGATATTTTTCTTTGATATTGATCAACTAACATTCAAACAGGATTAAGAATAATGATTTCTCTTATTAAAAGGAATTAATTAACAAGTATAATACTCATATAAGTTAGGTCAATTAATTATGAATGAAATAAATATACAAGTACATATCGATAAATTTAAAGATACACCAGGGGGATTGCTTCCATTGATGCATTCTATTCAGGATGAGTTTGGATATATTCCTGAAGAAAGCTATCCTTTAATTTCACAATCGATGAATCTATCAGTTGCAGAGATTCATGGATTTGTATCTTTTTATCATCATTTTAGAACTAGAAAAACGGGAAGAAATATAATACAAGTTTGTCGAGCTGAATCTTGTCAGGCGATGAATGTCAGACATTTGGAACAATATATAAAAAATAAGCTGGGTATTGATTATCATGAAATGACGGAGGATCAAAAATTTTCATTAGAGCCAGTGTATTGTTTAGGAAATTGTGCCTGCTCCCCCTCGATTATGATTAATGATGAGGTGTATGGTCGGGTAACCGAAGAAAAAGTTGATCAATTAATCAAGGATTATAAATAATGGGTTTTAAAATTTTTGTGCCAATAGACTCAACATCTTTGTCACTTGGAGCTGATGACGTTGCTGATTTAATTGCGGCTACAGCAAAAAAAAGAAATATTGATGTCACAATTATTCGTAATGGATCTCGAGGCATGTTTTGGCTTGAACCCTTAGTTGAAGTTCAGACAGATGATGGAAGATTAGCTTATGGCCCGATTGAAATGAATGATGTTGATTCATTATTTGATTGTGAGTTTTATTTGGGTGGACAGCATCCCAAATACTTAGGCCCAACTGAAGAATTGACATGGTTAAAAAAACAAGAAAGACTAACTTTTGCCCGAACAGGCATCACTGACCCACTTTCGATTGATGATTACATTGCTCACGACGGTTTCAATGGACTTCTGAAATCATTAAAAATGACTAATCAGCAAATTGTAGATGAAGTTAAAGAATCAGGGTTAAGAGGCCGTGGTGGTGCTGCATTTCCAACAGGCATCAAATGGCAAACTGTTCTCGATGTAGAGTCAGATCAAAAATATATTGTATGTAATGCTGACGAAGGGGATTCAGGAACATACTCAGACCGAATGGCCATGGAAAATGACCCCTTTATGCTCATTGAAGGAATGGTTATTGCTGGGCTAGCCGTCAATGCCGATCATGGTTATATTTATCTGAGGTCGGAATACCCTCATGCACTTGTAACCTTAAATAAAGCTATCAAAATTGCTGAAGAAAATAACTACCTTGGTAAAAATATTTTAAATTCGGGTAAAAATTTTAATTTAGAAGTGCGAAGAGCAGCCGGAGCTTATATTTGTGGAGAGGAAACATCATTACTTGAGAGCCTAGAAGGAAAAAGAGGGTTGGTTCGCTATAAACCCCCATTGCCTGCGATTAAAGGACTTTTTGGTAAACCAACGGTGGTGAATAACGTCATTTCGCTTGCAACGATTCCTATCATTATGTCAAAAGGCGCTAAGTACTATGCTAATTTTGGGGTAGGCCGATCTAAAGGAACATTACCCATTCAGTTAGCGGGCAATCTAAAAAATACAGGATTGATTGAAAAAGCATTTGGAATCACATTGCGTGAACTTTTGTATGATTTCGGCGGAGGTTCAGCATCAGGGAAAAAAATTAAAGCTGTCCAGGTGGGAGGCCCGCTTGGAGCGTTTATAGCTGAAGAACATTTTGATATTGAATTAGATTATGAAGCATATTCTAAACTTAATGCAGTTGTCGGTCACGGCGGTATCGTTGCCTTTGATGAAACCGTAAATATGGCAGAAATGGCCAGGTATTCATTTGAGTTCTGTGCAATTGAGTCTTGCGGAAAATGTACCCCATGTCGCATTGGTTCAACTCGAGGTATGGAGGTGATTGATAAAATTACCGCAAATGATGAGCAAGCAAAAAATGTTCAATTATTAGAAAATTTATGTGACACCATGGTTAATGGATCATTATGTGCGATGGGTGGGATGACACCTTTTCCAGTAATGAGTGCATTAAAATATTTCCCTAAAGATTTTGGGGTTGATACAAATGCGTCGGACACTTAGAATAGAGTAATTAACAAGGTAGTTAAAACAAATATGGACGATACGAGAGATTTTGGAACACCAAAAAAGGATGCTTTAAAGCAAATAACTTTGACTATTGATGGTCAGAAAGTTTCCGTTGCTGAAGGAACATCAGTAATGCGTGCAGCCTCTGAGCTTGGATCGTCAATTCCTAAGTTATGTGCCACAGATTCACTTGAGCCATTTGGTTCATGTCGATTATGTTTGGTTGAAATCCAAGGAAAAAGAGGATACCCAGCTTCATGTACGACCCCTGTTGAAGAGGGAATGGTTGTTTCAACCCAGACTCCAAAATTAGCCGATATTCGAAAAGGTGTGATGGAGTTATATATATCTGATCACCCATTGGATTGTCTCACTTGTGCAACCAACGGTGATTGCGAGCTACAGGATATGGCAGGCGCAGTCGGGCTCAGAGAAGTGAGGTATGGGTATGAAGGTTTAAATCACTTAAATGCAGAAAAAGACGAGTCCAATCCATATTTCACTTTTGATCCTTCAAAATGTATTGTCTGTTCAAGATGTGTCCGAGCCTGTGAAGAAACTCAGGGAACGTTTGCGTTAACCATCGACAGCCGTGGTTTTGATTCCAAAGTATCAGCAGGAAATAAAAACTTCTTTGATTCTGAATGTGTTTCATGTGGTGCTTGTGTGCAAGCATGTCCCACTGCAACATTGATGGAAAATTCAGTTATTAAGTCAGGTGTTCCTGAAAGATCAGTGACCACAACCTGCGCATATTGTGGGGTGGGATGTTCTTTTAATGCGGAGATGAAGGGTGAGGAATTGGTTCGTATGACGCCAAATAAGAATGGCGGGGCTAATCATGGACACTCTTGTGTTAAGGGAAGATTTGCCTGGGGGTACGCGACACACAAGGATCGTATCACCACTCCAATGATTCGTAAAAGTATTCATGACCCATGGGAAGAAGTTTCTTGGGATGAAGCAATAAATTACGCCGCTAAAGAAATTTCACGTATCCAAAAAAAATACGGCACCGAAGCTGTGGGAGCAATTAACTCATCTCGTTGCACCAACGAAGAAACTTATTTAGTTCAAAAACTTGTCCGAGCAGGTTTTGGCAATAATAATATTGATACTTGCGCGCGTGTTTGCCATTCACCTACGGGTTACGGTCTGAAACAAACACTTGGTGAATCTGCTGGGACACAGAATTTTGACTCTGTAATGAAATCAGATGTCATTATGGTGATTGGTGCAAATCCAACAGATGGCCACCCTGTTTTTGGGTCGCAAATGAAACGTCGATTAAGACAGGGCGCCAAGCTAATTGTGGTAGATCCAAGGGAAATCGACCTAGTCAATAAGACACCTCATGTGAAGGCTGACTATCACTTAAAATTAAAACCAGGTACCAATGTCGCTATAATTAATGCGATTGCTCATGTCATTGTTACTGAGGGATTGGTTGATGAACAATTTGTAAATGATCGATGTGAAATAGATTCTTTCAAAAAGTGGGCTGATTTTGTCGGTTTGGAAAAAAATTCACCAGAAGCCTTGCAATTAGAAACAGGAGTCCCTGCTGAAACAGTAAGACAGGCTGCACGTTTATTTGCTAAAGAAAATAATGGATCCATTTATTATGGTTTAGGTGTGACTGAGCATAGCCAAGGTTCTACCATGGTTATGGGTATAGCAAACTTAGCGATGGCAACAGCTAATATTGGTCGCGAAGGAGTTGGAGTAAATCCTCTTCGTGGGCAAAATAATGTTCAAGGCTCATGCGATATGGGCTCATTTCCTCATGAGTTCCCTGGATATAGGCATGTTTCAGATGATGAAACAAGAAAGATGCTTGAAGAGAGCTGGGGCGTTCAGTTGCAGTCAGAACCAGGCTTGAGGATTCCCAATATGCTAGATTCAGCAATTGATGGTTCTTTTAAAGGTTTATATTGCCAAGGTGAAGATATTGCTCAATCGGATCCAAATACCCAACATGTGACTCACGCCTTGGAGTCAATGGAGTGTGTGATTGTCCAAGATTTATTCTTAAATGAAACAGCAATGTATGCTCATGTATTTCTTCCAGGTTCGTCCTTTTTAGAAAAAAGTGGAACATTTACTAATGCGGAAAGACGCATTTCTCCAGTTCGCAGGGTGATGTCACCAAAAAATGGTTATGAGGACTGGGAAGTAACACAAATGTTATCAAATGCATTAGGTTATAAAATGAACTATAACCATGCCTCAGAAATTTTAGATGAAATTGCTAAATTAACTCCAACTTTCAAAAATGTTTCATTCAAAAAGCTAGATGAGTTAGGAAGTATCCAGTGGCCTTGTAATGATGAACACCCAGATGGAACACCGACAATGCATATTGATGAATTTGTGCGTGGTAAAGGTAAATTTTTTGTGACTGAATATATTCCTACAACAGAAAAAGTAAATAAACGCTTCCCTTTAATCTTAACCACAGGAAGAATACTTTCACAATATAATGTGGGAGCACAAACCAGAAGAACTGAAAATAGTCAGTGGCATTCTGAAGACCTTATAGAAATCCACCCTCATGATGCTGAAGAGAGAGGGATCAACAACGGTGATTGGGTAGGCATTACTAGTCGAGCTGGTGAAACAGTACTGAGGTGTCAGATTACCGAAAGGGTTCAGCCTGGAGTGGTTTATACAACTTTTCATCACCCTTTTTCGGGAGCGAATGTTATCACAACGGATAATTCAGATTGGGCAACCAACTGCCCTGAGTTTAAAGTGACCGCTGTGCAATTAACCAAAGTGAGTCAAGTTTCATCTTGGCAGGAAAAGTACAGATCTTTTAGTGAACAACAAATCTCTTTTGTTGATACTAAAAAAGAAAAAGTTTAAATATTGAGCGACCCAAGCTTATATTCAAAACATTTAGTTACAGATTCTAACTTACCTAACTCCGACACTGAGGATTATCTTTCTAATGAAATGCCAATTGCTGTGAGTTATAACGGAATAGCTCATGTTGTTATGATGGCTTCACCCACTGATTTAGAGGAGTTTGTTGTTGGATTTTCATTCACAGAGGGAATCATTTCAAAATTTCAAAATATTTTCGATATTGAAATAAAAAAAAATGAGAACGGTATTCAAATAGAGGTTGAGATTGCCCAAGAAAATTTTCAAAAATTAAAAGAAGTGAAAAGAAATTTATCTGGAAAAACTGGCTGTGGAATTTGTGGAGTTGAGAGTCTAGATTATTTTTCTCAAAGATTATTAGCAAATTATCCAAAGAAAAAAGATAATCAATTAGATAAAAAAATTATTCAAAAAAGTCTTGAGATATTTAATGCCAATCAAGACGCACAGTCAAAAACTGGATCAATTCATGCGGCGGCCTTATTTGATCAAGACGGGAATTTATTATCAATTAAGGAAGATGTTGGAAGACATAATGCCATGGATAAATTAATTGGCTCTAAATTAATGAACAATTTGTTAGGACATTTCATTGTATGTTCAAGTCGGGCTAGCTACGAAATGGTACAAAAAGTGCTAACGACAGAAATTTCGATCCTAATTGCTATATCTGCTCCCACTTCAATGGCAGTGAATCTTGCCGTCAAAAATTCTCTGACATTAATTGGCTTTGCTAGAGAAAAAAGATTCGTCACCTATGCTCACAAGCATCGAATAATCTTGTAAAATACCAACCCATGGAACATCAGCAATTAATAAAAATGGCCAATCAAATTGCAAGTTTTTTTGAGGCTTACCCAGATAAAAAAGAAGCCATTGATGGCGTTGCAAATCATATCCAAAAATTTTGGGCACCGAAAATGAGAAACTTGCTTAAAGAAATTATCGAAGAAGATAAAATTGCTGATATTGATCCTTTGGTCAAAGATGCGTCTAAGCTGCTTTAATTTTTAATAATATAAAATGACTTTCGGTCGTTTGGCATTTTTCCTGTCCAAAGAATATTTTTCTTATCCTTTACCAATTCTGAGCCTCTAGCTAAATTCGCATAGCCTATTGTATATGCACAACTATAACTTTGATTTTTTATAATTAGTTGTGTGTAATAAAAGATAAGATCGATATGGCTTGCATTTAAATCAATTGAATTGAGACATTCATTCTTTGAAAGATCTAATTCTTGGATAGATTGATATACCTGGCCATAATTTTTTCTATTTTCGATCATAGGAAACCAAAGTAAGGTGATGGTGACCCAGACTAAAGTAATACCAAGAGCCCAGTTTGTTACTGTTGATCGGTTCGTAAGTTTATTTTTTAACAAAGAATAAATCCATAAACTAAGAAAAGTTAAAGCTAATAAAAAATCAATTAGATTAAATTCAGGAATTAGGTTGCCTGATAAATAAAGCATCCTCTCATGAAGCTTAAATGGAATACCGACATGAAATGCAAACCATCCGATCCATAATACTAACGTGATAGATGAAAATATGAGGATTCCAAACCAATTTAAAGCACCTGAGGCCCCTCTTTGGAGTGAATCAATTGAGCTGCTCGCTAAAATTGAAATAGCAGGTAATAAAATCATCAGCTTAGTTTGATTTACTGAAGACTCTGAAATTAATAGGATTAAAAACCAAAAAATAAAAATGATGGGTAGATTAGTTCTTTTGAATTTAAAAAAAGTATCAATTTCTTTAAAAAGTGTCCAAAAAAACAAGGGAATAGCGGGCCAAGCAAACCATAACAAATTAAGTAAGTAATACTTTAGATTTTGAGTAAGGGGGGTAAGGTTTTGATTGAGGTATTGATTCATACTCTCAGGAGCATGTGAAGATAATAAAAATAACCAGATAGATAAAATTATGACGCTACAAAAGTAACCTATGGATGAAAAAATAAAGAGTCTTTTAGCATTCCAATTTGGCAGGAGCGCTAATGAAAGAGTTACTCCAAGTATTGGAAGATAAAAAAATAAGCCTTTTGTAAAAATACCAATGGTAAGGGCTGAGCCAAGGAGTATGGAAGCTCTAAAAGGTCGTCGTTGCGATAATGAAAAAGCATACAAGCTGAGTGCAGATGCCGTTAAAATAGCTATTTCATAATTAAATGAATGAAGTGCAATAAATAAACCAACGGATGATAAAAAAATAATATTACTTTGTCTGCCATAACCAAAACCCCTTAATTCTCTATTGGTTAATCCTATGCTGAGCATTGCAATAGAAACCCATACAATATTGCTTAAGCGTGCAGCATTGTGAGGCTCAAGGAAAAAAAATATTTTGCTAAATATGGCGCCCAAAACTTCATATAAATGAGCATGACCAAATCCCTCATTGCTAGCAAGATTGGCAGAAATAATATTTTTATTAAAAAAAATATCTGCAAAAATGCTAAAAGAGTCTGTCTCGAGGGGTCGCCATGGACTGTGATCAAATAAGCCAAAAATAATGTAGATTGAGGCAAAAATAATCAAAAAATTTATTTTTGATTTTTCCCCAACCTTTTTTTTTGGGGTTTGCATATTACCTTGCCAGTCATGATCTAAAAAGTATTTCATATGATTAATATACAAAAAAAAAGGCAGCTCTGCTGCCTTTTATGCATATGGACTAATTACATCCCATATTTTTGTTTAAACTTCTCAACTCGACCTGCAGTGTCGACAATCTTTTGTTTTCCAGTGTAGAAAGGATGACATTGCGAGCATACCTCAATATTTAAGTCTTTGCCTGCTGTTGATTGGGTTGTAAATACATTACCACAACTACAAGTTACATTAATTTCAGGGTATTTTGGATGTGTATTCTTTTTCATAATATTTAATCTAATAATTTTTTAAGACGGATATTATCTTATTAATAAGATAAAAAATCAACATTAACCTCTTCGCATGCTATCAAAAAAATTCTCATTGGTTTTTGTTGATTTAATTTTATCCATAAGGAATTCCATGGCTTCAATATCATCCATCGGGTATAGCAATTTTCGTAAAACCCATATTTTCTGAAGAACTTCTTGGGGAATCAGCAATTCTTCACGTCTTGTACCAGATTTATTAACATTAATCGCAGGGTAAAGTCGTTTTTCTGCCATTCTTCGATCAAGATGAATTTCCATATTACCTGTACCTTTAAACTCCTCATAAATAACATCATCCATTTTGGAGCCAGTATCAATCAGAGCTGTAGCGAGAATAGTGAGTGATCCACTTTCTTCAGTATTTCTAGCTGCACCAAAAAAACGTTTAGGTTTATGTAATGCATTTGCATCCACACCACCTGTTAATACTTTGCCAGAGGAAGGGATCACCGTATTGTATGCTCTGGCTAAACGGGTAATTGAATCAAGAAGTATAACGACGTCTTTTTTATGTTCAACCATTCGTTTGGCTTTTTCTATAACCATTTCGGCAACTTGCACATGTCGGGTAGCCGGCTCATCAAAAGTAGATGCGACCACCTCGCCTTTAACAGAACGACTCATTTCGGTCACTTCTTCTGGTCTCTCATCAATCAACAAAACAATTAGCTGGGTATCTGGATGATTTGCGGAGATTGCATGAGCAATGTTTTGCATCATCACAGTTTTACCGCTTTTTGGGCTGGCAACAATTAAACCTCTTTGTCCTTTTCCTATTGGCGAGATCATGTCAATGATTCTTCCAGTAATATTTTCTTCGCTTAAAATATCACGTTCCAGATTAAGACGTTCAGTTGGAAATAAAGGCGTTAGGTTTTCGAATAAAATTTTATTTTTTGTGTTTTCAGGAGGTTCTTCATTTACTTTTTCAACCTTAACTAGTGCGAAATATCTTTCACTATCTTTTGGTGTTCTGATTTCACCCGCGACAGTATCTCCAGTATGTAAATTAAACCTTCTAATTTGTGAGGGTGAGACATAAATATCATCTGGCCCAGCCAAATAAGATGTATCAGCTCCTCTTAAAAATCCAAATCCATCAGGGAGAACTTCTAATGTGCCTTGACCATATAAAGTTTCACCACTTTTAGCTTTACTCTTAAGAATAGCAAAGATTAAATCTTGTTTTCTCATCCTTCCTGCATTATCAACTTTAATTTCGTTGGCTAATTCAATGAGGTTCGCTACCGGTAAGTGTTTTAAATCAGAAATTTGCATATATTTTAAATTGTTGAGTCAATAAAGGCTGATAATTGTGATTTTGATAAGGCACCTACTTTAGTTGCTTCTATAGAGCCTGATTTAAAAATCATCAAAGTCGGTATGCCACGAACACCAAACTTGGCGGGTGTATTTGGGTTGTCATCAATATTTATTTTAGCCACTTTTATTTTACCGATGTATTCATTTGCAATATCGTCTAAAATTGGGGCTATCATTTTGCAAGGCCCACACCATTCGGCCCAATAATCAAGCAAAACGGGTAATTCGGATTTAATAACTTCATCATCAAAAGTTAAATCAGTTACATTAATTATATTTTCATTCATAAATAGATTTCAAAAAGGTTAAACAATTAAATCTTGGAAAATTTTGAGGAGTTTTGGAGATTATAAAGTTTTTGAAAAATAAATCAATTCTTTTTATATTGGTTATTAATTTCAAAAAATGATTTTACTTTCAGGACTCCGGCACTGGTTTTTGCGATTTGCAATGCTTCATCTGCTTCTTGCTGTGTTACTAGGCCCATTAAGTATACGATCTGTCTTTCAGTAACCACTTTTATATGAATAGGAGAAACGTTTGATTTAGTTTCTTCTTTAAAAAGACGGGCTATTATATTTGTTGTTATTCCATAATCTTTGGTTTTAGACTTAGCTTTTTCTTTGAGCGGAAGGGAGTTGGTGATTAAGACTTCGTTATAAATGGATTTAACTCCCTCGATCTTTGCAACTACATCTTGTATTTGGTCTTTTAATTCCTGTGTGGTGGATTCACCAGTAATAAGAACATTTTGACTATAACTTGTTGCACTGACACTAAAATCTCCATTGATTTTCTGAAACTCATAAAGCGCTTTAAGTTCTATAGTTTGATCTTCAACTTGGACGCCAGTTGTTCTTCTGTCCGCTATAGAGGAGGGTATAGCGACGATTCCTGTAGGAACACATGCTGCTAAGCTGAACAATATTAATGTGAAAGATATTATGTGTTTGATCATTTTTTGGTTTACTTTATTTTTGGATCGCATATAAATTGTATACTAGAGAAAACAATATTGGGTAAAAATGTCATCAAAATTATTTATAATCGCCACACCAATTGGTAACTTAGGTGATATCACCTTAAGAGCAATTGAAACAATAAAAAATACTGAATATATTTTGTGTGAAGATACCAGACACACAAGAAAATTACTCAATCACTTTGGGATCAAAATAAATAAAATTCTTTCAATCCATCAGCATAATGAGAAAGAAAAATCAGAGATTCTGTTAAAAAAAATAATTTCAGACAAAGCTGATATAGCCTATTTGACCGATGCTGGGACTCCTTGCGTTAGTGATCCGGGAAGTTTTTTAGTAAATGTGGCTAGAAATCTCGGCATCGAAGTATTCTCAATTCCCGGACCCTCATCTGCAGTTGCTGCTTATGCGATAAGCGGAATAGTAGATGGAAAATTTAATTTTTATGGATTTTTACCGAATAAGAAAAAAAATACAGAAGAGCTTTTGGTAAAAATAAAACAAGAACAACATCCAGCTATACTCTTTGAATCTCCTAACAGAGTTCTTGCATTGTTAGAAGCTATTTGCGATGTGATTGATCCATCAACCCCAATATTTGTAGCTCGAGAAATGACAAAAATATATGAAACTCATTATTCTGATTCTGCAGAAAATTTATGTAATTTTTTTAAAAACAATACCAAGAGCTTAAAAGGTGAATTTGTTATTATAATTAATCCATTAAAACAAGATGATAAAGAGGAGTTCTCTCATCAAGAGATTGAAATGTTATGCATGCTTAGTGAAGAGTTACCATTAAAAAAAGCAGCTAATATTGTGGCTAAAATTTTTAAAAGAAATAAAAAGGATTTATATAAAGTAGGCTTAAATAAAAAATATGACAAATAAATTAACAATTCCATTACCCAATGACATGCACATCCATTTTCGGGAGGGAATCCTCCTTGATTTTGCAGTTAATGCCACGGCTAAAAATTTTCATCATGCTATCGCGATGCCCAACTTAAAAGATCCAATTACCAGTTATTCCAAAGCAATTAATTATTATGATCAGATTCAAAAGATTTCTCGCTTTAAACATTTTGAACCTCTTGTTACCTTATATTTGACTATGACGTTAATGGAGGAGGATATTCGACTATCTGCTCAAGATAACAGAATCATTGGGGCTAAGTTGTATCCTGCAGGGGTGACTACAAATTCTGAAAAAGGAGTTAGCGATCTTCAAGCTTGCTATAAAATTTTAGAATTAATGGAAAAGTATCAACTACCATTGCTTATTCATGGTGAGGTTGCGAATAAAGAAATTGATATATTTGATCGCGAAAAGTTATTTATTGATGAATTGATCAAAATTACTTCAATGTTTCCAGCATTGAAGGTAATTTTTGAACACATTTCAACAAAAGATGCTGTTCAATTTATTGAAGCATCATCAATAAATGTGGCTGCAACAATCACCCCCCAGCATATGATTTTAAATCGAAATGATCTACTATCTGGTGGCCTGAAGCCTCATCACTACTGTTTACCTGTATTGAAGAGAGAAGAGCACAGGATTGCTGTAGCAAATGCAGCTGTTTCAGGAAATGCAAAGTTTTTTCTTGGAACCGACAGTGCGCCGCATCCAAGAAGTCAAAAAGAAAGCTCCTGTGGATGTGCAGGAATTTTTTCCGCAATTGGCGCTCTTGAAATTTATTTGCAATACTTTGAGGCTGAAAATGCTATAGATAATTTTGAAAATTTTGCTGTTCACAATAGTTGTGCTTTTTATGGACTAAAACCTTCGGATAAGAAGATAACCTTTGAAAAGTCTGACTACATCATTCCCGCTGCCTTTACTATTGAAAATCATGAGCTAATTCCGTTGATGGCTGATCAAACAATTTCCTGGAAAATTTTAAACGAGTTATAATTCTAATCAAGTTAGCTGGACAGTCGCTATTTATAGAGGAAAGTCCGGGCTCCATAGAGTATGGTGTTGGTTAACAGCCAACCATCGTGAGATGAGGAATAGGGCCACAGAGACGAGCGTATTAAGTTACGGTGAAACGCGGTAACCTCCACCAGGAGCAAGGCCAAATAGGGTAATTACAGTGCTGCTCGCACTATTACCGGGTAGGCCGCTAGAGTGAATGAGTAATCATTAACCAAGATGAATGACTGTACAAATACAGAACCCGGCTTATAGGCTAACTTATTGAATTGATTAAAAAAGCGCTTGCAAAGCGCTTTTTTTTTGCCTATAGTGTAATTGAGGGGGGAAAAGTGGTAATTTATGGGAAATAATTAACAAAACTAAGGGTTGTTACTTATTTGACCAACCCCCTCTTTACAAAAGGATAATGAATGTTTAGAGGTTCAAGTATTGTTAATTTGGATGAAAAAAACCGACTAGCAATCCCTAAAAAATTTAGGGAAAAGCTTCTCGAAAATTCATCTAGTCTTGTTTTAACAGCACATCCCGAAAAATGTCTAATCTTATATAACATTTCTGAATGGATTCCCATTGAAAAAAAATTAATGTCCCTATCAAGTTTTGATACAAAAATCAGCTCACTTCAAAGACTGCTTGTGGGTTATGCGGAAGAATTAGCGCAGGATAAAGTTGGTCGAATTTTGATCTCCCAGTCTCTTATGCAATTTGCAGAAATTCAAGAACAAGTAATCATTATTGGACAAGGATCTCATTTTGAAATTTGGGATAAAAATAAATGGGATACAAAAATTAACCATTCTTTACAAGAAATGCATTTAGAAGATATTAATGAATTGGATGGTTTTTCTTTATGACAGAACTTACACATTTGCCAATTATGGAATTCGAAGTAATTGATCACTTGGTTTTGAATGAACATGGAAAATTTTTAGACTGTACTTTTGGTCGCGGTGGACATTCGACAGCAATATTAAAGAAATTATCATCAGATGGAAAATTAATTGCTCTGGATAAAGATAAAGATGCAATTGCTTACTCGGCAATGATAAACGATAAAAGATTTAATTCTATTCATACCTCGATAATTGATTATGCAAAAACTTTAAAAAAAAAAGTTTTGACGGAATATTTATGGACCTAGGAGTTTCATCACCTCAGATTGATGATCCTGGAAGAGGATTTAGTTTTATGCATGACGGGCCTTTAGATATGCGTATGAATCAAGATCAAATTTTAGATGCAAGGCATATTGTCAATCATTATGAAGAAACACAATTGGTTGAAATCTTCAAAGAGTATGGTGAAGAGCGTTTTGCAAAAAGAATTGCAGGAAATATTTGCAAAACAAGAGCATTGAGAGAAATTGACACAACATTTGAATTATCTGAAATAGTCAAAAAATCTATACCGTTTTCTCGAGAAAAAAAACATCCAGCAACAAGAATATTTCAGGCAATACGCATAGAAGTAAATCAAGAAATGAATGAATTATCTTTGGCACTCCCCTTATTATTTGATGCTTTAAAAAATAAGGGTAGATTTGTGGTTCTAACCTTTCATTCTTTGGAAGATAGAATAATTAAAAATTACTTCAAACAATTAACCAAGCCCCCAGTCGATAATATTCCAAAATTCATCCCTATTAAAGACGAGGATATTGATCAAGAAACATCTGCAATTAGCATTTGCTCAAAAGCTCCATCAGATAATGAGATTGAAAGAAATCCAAGATCCAGAAGCGCACGATTAAGGGTGATTGAAAAAAAATGATGAAATTGAATATTTTATTATTCATTGTTCTTATTGTTTTTTGTTTATTAAAGGTTAATACAGAGCATTTATATAGAAAGAATTTTTCTATTCTTGATTCTGAGCAAAAGAGAGAAATTGAATTAAAAGAAGAAAAAACAAAGCTTGAATTGGAAAATACCGACCAATCTGGGAATAACAGAATTGAAGAATTTGCAAAAAAGAAATTGGAAATGGTTGAACCAAATCAAAATAATATTATTCAATTGGAAGGCCAATGAAGCTATTTAGCCATCAAAGTGATATTTTTGAGCTTTCAAAAACAAGGAGAAGGGTTGTACTGGCTGTAGTGTTAATTTTATTTTCAATGCTTTTTTTAAGAGCATTGTATCTCCAACAAGTACAGCAAGAATTTTTACAATTAAAAGGCGATGGGTTTAGTGTTCGTAAAGAAGTTTTGTATTCTTATCGGGGAAAAATTTATGATAGAAATAATAAGCTTTTAGCAGTCAGTAGCCCCACCTATGATGTTGGAATATCAATAAAAGAAAATCCTGATCTATCTAAAATTAAGGAAATTGCAAATCTCCTTGATATAAATCAACAGGAACTTATTAATAAAATTAAAAAAAAGGATAAAGGGTTTATTTATATCAAAAGAAGCATTTCTCCAGAAAAAGCAAAAAAATTAACAGATCTTAAGCTAACGGGGTTAAATCTTGAGAAAAAATATCGACGCTTCTACCCAAATCGTGAGTCAGCCGCTCATATAGTTGGAAAAACAAATATTGATGGGGTTGGCAATGAAGGACTTGAGAAGTTATGGGACAAAACTCTGACGGGTGAGATTGGGCATAAAAAAGTATTAGTTGATGGTGGCAAAAGAATTATTGATGATCTACAAGACTTTAAATTACCAATAAATGGATCCGACATCCATACCACCATTGACAACAGGCTTCAGCATACAACATATGAAACATTAAGAAAATATATCGAAAGATATGAGGCCGTAGCCGGATCTGCAATCTTGATGGATGCAAAAACTGGTGAAATTATTGCCATGACAAATTATCCATCTTATAACCCAAATTCCTCAATCACAAATTTGGATGCAATGCGAAATCGAGCAGTTACGGATACCTTTGAACCGGGATCGACATTAAAACCCATCTCGGTTGCTTATGCTATGGAAAGAAAAAAAGTAAAAACTAACGAGATAATACATACAAACAATGGCTTATTAAAAGTGGGAAGAACATTCATTAGAGATGACCATCCAGAAAATGAACTTACAATAAAAGATGTAATTAAGACTTCTTCTAATGTTGGCGCATCAATTATAGGTACCCGTTTAGAACCAAAAGAACTATGGGGAGTTTATGATAAGTTGGGGTTTGGAAAAAAAGCAAATATCGGTTTACCAGGAGAAACCAGCGGTCGACTCAGTAACTTCTCGCTGTGGAGGGAGACGGATCATTCAAGAATGCCATATGGTTATGGAGTGAGTGTAAATTTACTTCAATTGACTCAAGCCTACTCAATTTTTGCAAATGAAGGTTTAATTGTTCATCCTAGAATTTATATGAATCAAGATGCTGTGTTTGGTGAAAAAGTCTTATCCCCAAACGTAAGTAATGAAATGAAAAATTATATGCGAGCCGTGGTAGAGGAAGATGGAGGTACAGGTTACAGGGCAAGAATCCCAGGCTATTCGGTTGCTGGAAAAACTGGAACAGCTAGAAAAGTTGTAAATGGAGAGTATACCCGTGAATATGTGGCATCATTTATAGGCATGGCACCAAGCACAAATCCAAAATTCATCATGGCAGTAATGATAGATAATCCAAAAAAAGATAGCTATTATGGAGGGACCGTTGCTGGCCCAGTATTTAAAGAGGTAATGAAGGAAGCTCTTAAATTATATGATGTTCCCTATGATAAACAATTAAATGAGAATTTATTAGACACAAAGATGGATGCTACTTATGAAGATAGCAGACTATAGATTTTTTAAAGATGCCAAGGGGATAACGAATAACAGTAATCATGTAAAAAAAGATTATGTCTTTTGTGCTTATCCTGGCAAGAAATTTGATGGCGCTGAATTTATAGAAGATGCAATCAAGAGGGGAGCAAAATTTATTCTTATTGAAGCAGGAAAAGAGATAAAGCTTCTCCAAAAAAACTACCCCAAAATAAATATTATAGAATTTAAAAAAATTGGATCTAACCAAAAAAAAATTTTAGATAGTTTTTATGGTAATTTAAATCAAAAAATTAAATTAATCGGCATCACAGGAACCAATGGAAAAACATCAACAGGATTTTGGTTAGATTTTCTTATAAATAAACATATTCAACCTTCAAAATTAATCGGGACCATTTCAAAAGAAAAAAATATTCAAAATACCACGCCTGACCTTTTTGTTTTATATGATCTATTTCATAAAAAAATGAATAAGATTAAAAATTTTGTACTTGAGGTTTCCTCTCATGGTATTGATCAACAAAGGATAAAAGGATTAAATTTTGAATATGGAATTTTTACAAATTTAAGTCGTGATCATTTAGATTATCACAAAACAATGGCTAATTACTTTAGCGTGAAAGAAAGGTTTTTTCTAGAAAATGTTAAAAATTGCTCAATAATTAACATTGATGACAAGTATGGAGCTAGACTGTGTCAAAATTTAAAAACATTAAATAAAAAAGTCTTAACTTTTGGCTATTCAAAACAAGCAGATATTAAAATTGTTCATAATGCTAAAAGCTTAAAAAGTAAAAGCAAGACGGAATTTGAATTAGAAATTAAAAATAAACGATATCAATTTGAAACAAATATTATTGGTAAGTTTAATATTTTAAACCTTGTTGGCGCTATAGCAGTCTGTCATTTAAAAAAAGTTTCCATGAATGCTTTAATTGAAACTGTGAAAAAACTTCCCATTCCAGAGGGGAGATTAGAGATGTTCAATAAAAAAATAAATAATATAAACAAAAAAATATTTATTGATTATGCCCACACTCCTGACGGATTAAAAAATGTTCTTGAAACTATAAAGTCAAATTATAAAAAAAAAATAACATTAGTTTTTGGTTGTGGGGGTGACCGAGATATGGGTAAACGAAAACTAATGGGTCAAGTTTCAAACAAATATGCTCACTCTGTATTTATTACCTCAGATAACCCAAGATCAGAAGACCCTATGAGCATTGCACTACAAATATCCAATCATGTGACAATTGATAAAAAAATCATTCTCGACCGAAAAAAAGCAATTGAAGAGGCATTGAAGCAACCCTCAAGCGAAGTAATTTTGATAGCTGGAAAAGGGCATGAAAATTACCAAATATTAAAAGATAAAACTATATTTTTTTCTGATAAAGATGTTGTAAAAGGTTTTAAAGGTTAGCTATGGAGCTTTCCATTAAAGAAATTAAGCATTTATTTTCTAAGGTATCTAATCTGAGCGATGAGTTATGTTTCAATTCATCAGATATAAGTATTGATTCAAGAACAGTTCAACCAAATCAAATTTTCATAACAATTAAAGGTGAAAATTTTGATGGGAATGATTTTATTCAAGAGGTAATAAAGATCAATCCACTGTTTATTATTTCTGAAAAAAAAATTGACAATCAGATACCTTATGCGCATGTAGATTCAGGAAAACAATTTTTAATTGATCTTGCAAAGCTAATCATTAGCAAAGCATCTTCAAAAAAAATTGCTATAACAGGCAGTAACGGTAAAACGACAACCAAAAATTTAATCGCCCATTTTTTAAGGTGTAAGGTGGGTGATCAAGATGTGGCCGCAACCTTTGGAAATTTTAATAACGATATTGGTTTGCCACTTTCAATATTTAAAATTCAAGGAAATGAGAAATATCTAGTTTTAGAAATAGGAACTAATCATCCAGGTGAAATTAGAGAGTTAGCAAATATTGTGAGACCTCATATTGCTGTGATTACTAATATTGGCGATGCCCACATTGGTAATTTTGGTTCTCAAGTGGAAATTGCAAAAGAAAAAAAACAAATTTTTTATTATCTTAATCAGGATGATATCAAGATACTACCGGATAATATTAATTTCTTTTCAGAACTTAATAATTCTAAAGGACAGTTGTTTATAGTTTCATCAGATTATTCAAATCAAGCCAATCGTTTAAATTATGAATATTTGGGGCTGAATAAGATTAAATTTATTTATCTAGATCAAGAAGTCATTCTCAACTCACCTGTTGAGGGCTATCATAATCTTCAAAATTTTATTATCGCTTGCGCTGTTTTAATTAATTTAGGATTCGATTTACATTCACTTGCTGATGGATTTAAAGATTTTTCAGGAACAGTTGGAAGGTTTAATAAAATATCTATGAAAAATAATATAGATATCATTGATGACTCGTATAATTCAAATCCCACTTCAATGTCATCTGCTATTGATTACTTAAGTGGTTCACAAAAATATAAAATCTTGATGATTGGCGATATGGGAGAGCTAGGAGAGTTAAGTGAACAATACCATGATCAAATTGTGAAAAAAATTAAAGAATCCAATATTGATTCTGTTCTTGCATATGGGAGTTCAATTACTTTAGCTTTAAGTAAAGTAAAAAATTTGAAAAAAGACATCTATTGCTTTGATGATATACATCAATTAATTGACAAATCCCTTAAGCTGATAAAAACAGATACAATCGTTTTAATAAAAGCATCACGTTTTATGAAATTTGATGTTATTGCTTCTGAATTGAAAGAAAGGTTTAAATGATTTTAGATTTAATTCAATTTTTTAATTTGAAATTTAATTTTTTAAATGTATTTAATTACATAACTTTTCGATCAGTCATGGCAATAATAACTTCTTTAGCTATTTCTTTATTTTTTGGAACTATTTTTATAAAAACGATGGGGGAATATAGCTTCTCTCAATACGTTCGACAATTTGGCCCAGATCATCAAAATAAAATGGGTACACCAACGATGGGTGGCCTGCTAATTATTATCTCAATCGTTTTATCGGTATTAATGTGGAGCGACCTAAGTAATATTTTTATTTGGCAGCTGCTTTTCGCTCTTGTTGGATTTGGATTAATTGGATTTTTTGACGATCTTAAAAAAATTAAAGAAAAACATTCAGCGGGAATTTCATCGAAACTAAAATTTTTTTTACAATCTACTGTAGCCTTTGTTTTGGCTGTATGGATTTATAATAATGCCTCGAGCTTTGAAGAAATAAATTTACTTATTCCCTACGTTAAGTCCTCATATGTGTATTTAGGCACCTTTGGATTTATCTTATTTTCTTATTTTGTAATTGTTGGAAGCAGTAATGCTGTAAACCTTACTGATGGGTTGGATGGATTAGCAATAATGCCAACAGTGATGATTGCTTCGGCATTAGGGATATTTGCATACCTTACAGGTAATCAAATTTTTGCTGACTATTTGCAGTTACCGTTTATTCGCGGTGCAGGGGAAATAACTATTTTTTGTGCAGCAATAGCAGGAGCTGGACTAGGTTTTCTTTGGTTCAATGCTTATCCAGCAGAAGTTTTTATGGGAGACATCGGCTCACTTTCTTTAGGCGCTGCTCTTGGAACAATCGCAATATTAGTTCGTCAAGAAATAGTATTGTTTATTATGTCCGGTATTTTTGTGATAGAAACATTATCAGTTGCTGGACAAGTAATCTACTTTAAATATACAAAGAGAAAATATGGGGTTGGTAAAAGAATATTTTTAATGGCACCAATTCATCACCATTATGAAAAAAAAGGCTGGAATGAAAATCAAGTGGTTATTAGATTTTGGATAATTACTATGGTCTTGATATTGATTGGAGTGGCAAGTTTAAAAATTCGATAATGAATAATCAAAAATCAGATATTGTATTTGGGTATGGCATCACAGGAAAATCAATTGTTCAATACCTGGTGAGGTTAAACAGAAAGATCACCCTCATTGAAAATAAACCAATTTCACCTAGGGATCTTTTTTTTTTAGAACAACATCATATTCAAATATTCCAAGATGAGAAACAATTTAAAAATTTTCATAATTATGATAATTGTTATGTAAGTCCAGGGATTGACCTTAGAAAACCTTTTTTTAAAAAATGCGTTGATAATTATATTCAACTCAGGAATGATACTTATTTCTTAAATCAAATCGATAGAACAAAGACAAAATTAATTGCCGTCACTGGAACAAATGGTAAAACTACATTTTGTACATTGCTGCATGAATTCTTTATAAAGCATAAGCTGAATTCAAAATTAGTGGGTAATGTTGGAACTCCAATCCTCGATCTTTTTTTTTCCGAGGCAGAACAGAGCGAATTTATTATTATTGAATTGTCGAGCTATCAAATTGAATTGCTAAAAGAAGAAACCAGATTTGATTTTGGAGTTATCCTGAATATTGAGCCTGATCATTTAGATCGATACGATTCATTTGAGTCATATCGAGATACAAAAATAAGTTTAAAGAACTTTTGTGATGTAATTCTGTTTGATAAAGAATCAGTGCCGATCAAAAGCAATGCTGATACAGCTATTCCATTGGGAATTGACGAGAATTATATTTTACAAAGCTGGGATGCAAAATCTTTTCAATTTAAACACCAAGAAAAACAATACAGGATAGATACCCCTTATTTAAAAGGGATACATAATATTAAAAATATACTTTACATCATCAAATTATTAGAACGTTTGTGTAAGTCGATTTCACTAGAAAAAATAGTACTATTTTTTAGTACGCAGCGGGGAATTGAACATAGATTTGAGCTGATAGAGGTTAATCATCCGAACATTTTTATTAATGACTCGAAAGCAACCAACATTGCTTCGACGAAATCTGCACTCAATTCTCTGGAAAATAATATTCATTTAATATTTGGTGGAGAGTTAAAAAATCAATCCCTAGAAGGCCTTGAACAATTATTTCAAAATAAACTTGTCAGCTTAAATTTGATTGGAAAGGATGCTGAAGAAATTTTGAACCATTTGATAAAGTTTAATAACTCTTTTAAGATTAATCGTTTCAATTCATTAAAAGATGTCTTAACTCATTTAAAAAATATACTCAAAAGAAATGAAATCATACTTTTATCACCTGGGTGTGCCAGTAAGGATATGTTTCAAAATTATGAGGATCGAGGTAATCAGTTTAAAAGTTTAGTTGTAGAGATGTTTAAATGGAATTAAGAAATAGTTTTAATCAACCCAATTATGATCCATTTTTACTCTGGATAATCATTTTACTTTCTGGCGTTGGTTTGGTGATGGTTTACTCTTCATCCATCGATGTCGCTGCTTTAAAGCAGATTTCTAAATACCAAAATTATTATTATTTACTTCGACATTCGATTTATTTAACCATTTCAATATTTTGCGGTTTGATTGCATTTTTGATACCCATAAATTTTTGGCAAAAATTTGCCTCTACTTTTTTTGTCATCGGGATTCTTCTATTAATTGCAGTTTTAGTTCCTGGTATAGGAAAAACGGTAAATGGTAGCCAAAGATGGATTCCAATTGGAATTATGAATTTTCAGCCATCCGAGCTTGTAAAATTATTCACTATCATTTATGCCGCAGATTATGTTTTAAGAAAATCTCGTCAAATTGGAACCTTTGTTAAGGGGTTTCTGCCGATGTCAGTTGCAATTGCACTGGTAGGTTCATTACTTATTTATCAACCTGATTTTGGTGCATTGGTTGTAGTGATTAGTATATCAATGGGTATATTATTTCTTGGAGGGATTTCATTAAAAATAATATTTGGGTTAATGTTATCTGTTCCAATTGCTATGTATTCATTACTCAAGATAGCGCCATATCGTGTAGACCGAATAACAACTTTTCTTTCACCTTTTGAAGATTTATATGGAAAAGGTTGGCAATTGTCGCATTCTTTGATTGCGATCGGACGAGGAGATTTTTTTGGCGTAGGCTTGGGGGAAAGTATTCAAAAATTACAATACTTACCTGAAGCTCACACGGATTTTATTCTTGCCATTCTGGCTGAGGAACTTGGTTTATTTGGATTTACGGTAATTATTTTTTTATATGCCATCATGATTATAAGAATTTTTGGTATTAGTAAAATATCAACACAATTAAGAAACAATTTTTCAGCCTTACTGGCTCAAGGAATAGGTTTATGGTTTGGTATTCAAGCGGCAATAAATATAGGAGTGAATGTAGGTTTTTTTCCTACTAAAGGGTTAACGCTACCATTTGTTTCTTATGGAGGAAGCGCATTACTTGTTACCTTCATTGCAAGCGGTATCCTTATGAGGATTGATTATGAAAACAAAATCAAAGCAAAAAGAAATTAATCAACAATCTATAATCATCGCAGCTGCAGGAACAGGTGGCCATATTATGCCAGCATGGGCCCTTGCTGAGAAATACCTCATCAATGGATGGAAAGTTATCTGGTTTGGAACACCAAGCGGGATGGAAAATAAAATAATCAACAAAAATAATGTGATTTTTGTAACTATAGATATTGGGGGCTTTAGAGGTAAGAAATTATTCACTTTAATTACTTATCCAATTAAATTTTTTTATGCGCTGATTAAGTCATGTTATTGGATCATTAAATACAAGGTGTCCAATGTGGTTGTTTTTGGAGGGTATATTTCATTACCCGCTGGCTTTGCTGCTATCATTTTGAAAAAGAATTTATTTATTCATGAACAAAACATCATTTATGGAACAAGTAATAGGCTTTTAGCCCCCTTTGCAAAGAAAATATTTACTGCCTTTAAGGTTGAGTCAAAGTATCCAATATGCATCTCAGGGAATCCAATTAGAAAGTCGATTCTTAACATTAAAAAAAACTTTAATAAAACAACAGCAAAGATAAATGTTTTGGTTATTGGAGGTAGTTTGGGGGCTAAGGTTTTTAATGAAAAACTGCCCCAAATTTTATTAAAATTTTCACAATTTAATCTCATTCATCAATGTGGCGCCGGGAAAAAAATAAATCTTGATCAAATGTATTTGGGAAAAGCAAGAGTTTTAGAGTTCATTGAGGATATGGGTAAATACTATCAGTGGGCAGATCTTGTTATTGGAAGGGCTGGAGCAATGACAATTGCTGAATTAGAGCATGTAGGACTTCCATCTATACTCATTCCTTATCCATATGCCATTGATGATCATCAGCAAAAAAATGCAGAATATTTATCAAAGAAAGGCGGAGCGATGATATGTAAAGAACAAGATATCACGTTAAAACTTGAAGGTATTCTCCAAAAAATCTCAAAGAAACAATGCATTGAGATGGCAAAAAGATTAAAATCATCGAATCATAAAAATGCAGCCTCGTTGATTTATACTCAGATCGAGAATAATGGAAAATAAAATTAAATATATTCACTTTGTGGGCATAGGTGGTTCAGGAATGTCTGGTATCGCAGAAATTATGCATAATATGAAATTTGAAATTACAGGATCTGACACCTCATCCACTTCGGTTACTGAACATCTGAAAAGTAGAGGGATTAAATTGTTTACAAGTCATGATGTAAGCAACATAAGTCAAGCCGACGTTATTGTTACCTCATCAGCCATATCAAAAAATAATTGTGAGTTAGTAGCTGCAAAAAAACTAAAAATACCAATAATTCCAAGGGCAGAAATGCTTGCAGAGTTAATGAGATTTAAAGTTGGGATTGCAATTGCAGGTACCCATGGAAAAACATCAACGACAAGTATTTTAGCTTCAATTATGAATACAGCAGGAATGGACCCCACTTATGTTATTGGTGGAAGGATTAATTCATTAAAACAAAGTGCTCGGTTGGGAAAAAGTAAATATATGATTGTTGAAGCTGATGAATCTGATGCCTCTTTTCTTCATTTAAATCCTGATAATATTTTATTAACCAATATAGATTACGATCACATGGAGACTTATGGGTACGATGAGCAAAGGTTAAAGAAAACATTTTTAGATTTTCTTCATCAGGTTCCTTTTTATAATGAAGTTTTTGTATGTATTGATGATGCAAATATTAAATCAATTTTAAAACACATCGCAAGACCAATCATTACTTATGGATTAAATAAAAAAGCTGACTTTTTTGCAGACCAGATTCAGATTAAAAGGAATTTATCTAGTTTTAGGGTGAATTCTAGTAAAAATAAATTTAGACCATTTAAAGTTGAAATTGCAATGCCAGGAAAGCATTATGTGTTAAATACCTTGGGAGCAATTGCGGTTGCTGATCATTTTAAAATTAATCATCAAGTTATAAAGCAGGCATTATTTGATTTTAAAGGGGTAGCAAGACGTTTTGATTTGTATGAAAATTTTAAATTTGGTGAAAAAAATGTTCATCTTATTGATGATTATGGTCATCATCCCACTGAAATTGAAGCAGTCATCAAATCAATAAAAAAGGGTTTTCCAAGAAAAAAAATTAATTTAGTTTTTCAGCCTCATCGGTACTCAAGGACTCAAGATCTTTTTGACGATTTTATAAAAGTTTTATCTAAGGCAGATCGTCTTTTTCTATTTGATATTTATTCTGCGGGTGAAAAAGTGATCTCAAAAATATCAAGTAAAAATTTATTAAAAAAAATAACATGTGATTCTTATTACCTTCCAGAAATGAACAATTCAAGAGACTTCATCGAAAAAAAAATAAACTCTAATGAAATGTTGCTGGTCATGGGAGCAGGGTCAATTGGAAAATGGTTCTCACAAAATTTTATTGAAAAAGATCGTGAATAAGGACGTTATTTATCAAAATATTTCTATGAAAAAATTTAATTCATGGAAAGTGGGCGGAAATGCAGAAAATTATATTGAAGTGAGTTCAGAACTTACACTTCAAGAGGTTTTAGAGCAAAAAAAAATTAAGTTACCAATAACCGTGATTGGTCTTGGTTCAAATGTTTTAATTAGAGATGGTGGGTTAAAGGGGACAGTAATAAATCTATCAAGAGGCATGAAGGAAATAAAAAATGATGAAAATAGCATTTATGCAGAATGTGGTGTTTCGTGCTCCTCATTAGCAAGATATGCCGCAAAAAATAAAAAAAAATCGTGTGCCTTTTTAGCAGGAATACCAGGCTCAATTGGAGGGGCATTGGCAATGAATGCTGGTTGTTACGGTAATGAAACTTGGGACTTTGTGCATAAAGTAAAAACAATTAATTTTTCTGGGAATATAGCAATCAAGAGTAAAGATGACTTTGAAATAAGTTATCGAAATGTAAAAAACTTAAAAAATGATATTTTTATTGGTGCTTGGTTTAATTTTCCAGATCTATGTGAACAAGATGAGAGTGAAATTACGAGGATAAATATACTTTTAAAAAAAAGGCGAGAGACGCAACCACTGAATTTGCCGACTGCAGGATCAACCTTTAAAAATCCTGATAATTCTTTTGCTGCAAAATTAATTCAAGATGCTGGTTTAAAAGGGTTCACAATTGGCGGCGCACGATTTTCCGATAAACATGCAAATTTTATAGAAAATATGGGGAATGCATCAGCTGATGATATTGAGCAGCTTATATATCTAGCGCAAAAGAAAATTAGAGAGCTTAATGATATTGATCTACAAATCGAAGTAAAAATTATCGGGGATAAAAGTGAGTAAAAAAATTGCAGTATTGGCAGGAGGAAATTCTGAAGAGAGGCTGATTTCTCTTGAGAGTGGACAATTTGTATTTAATGCACTCAAACTTCTTAAATATGATGCTGAAATAATTGATCCAAAAACAGATGATCTTTTTCAACTAAAAAAATTTGATGCTGCTTTTATTTGTTTACATGGTAAGAATGGCGAAGATGGCAAGATACAATCATTTTTGGAATTAATTAAAGTTCCTTACACAGGATCAAATCCTCAGGCTTCAATGTTATCAATGAATAAATTTTTATCAAAGCTTGTTTGGTTAAAACATGAGTTATTAACCCCTAAATATGAAATTATTCAAAAAGATAGTGCTTATGAGGACATCGTGATTAAAATTGATAGTCCCTTTGTAGTGAAGCCATCAAGCTCAGGCTCATCATTTGGTATTTCATTGGTAAAAAGTAAAGCGCAGTTTGAATTGGCTATTCATGAGGCCAGCAAATATGATTCCCTGGTTATTGCAGAACAATACATAAAAGGCCGTGAATTCACAGTATCAATTTTAGATGACCAACCTCTTGGTATGTTAGAGATTATTCCTAAAAATGAGTTTTATGATTACGATGCAAAATATATTTCAGATGAAACCACTTTCTTGCAACCCAAAGATCTTAGTCAAGATCAATTAAAAAATTTATATGATTCTGCCATTAAAGCATTTAGCAGCATTGGTTGCAGAGGCTGGGGAAGAGTTGATTTTATTATGGACAGTAAAGCAAGCTTTTACTTAATTGAAATCAATACAGTTCCCGGGATGACTGGACACAGCCTTTTTCCATTGTCAGCCAAAAATGCGGGATTCAGTTTTGAACAAGTTGTTGAGCGAATTTTAAATTTAATAGAATAAATTTTGGAAAAATCACTTTATAAGTTTCTTTTTAGAATATGCTTAATTTCAATCTTTATCTTGTTAATCAAGATTGTATCTCCCTACACATTTGATCGATGGTTCCCAATCAATGAGATTGTTATTAGTGGTGATTATAAATATCTTGAAAGAGAGCAAATTTTACTTGTAACTAATAACTATTTAGAGGGAAATTTTTTTACTTTAAATATCCAATTATTAAGAGATGGAATGAGAAAATTACCATGGATTAAAGATGTGGATATATATCGTAAATGGCCAAATAGAATTACAATGCTAGTCAAACAACATCAACCAATTGCTCGATATGGTATGCAAGGGCTTGTGAATGAAGATGGGGAATATTTTGGTGCAGCATATGAGGATTATTTACCGATCATTTATGGGCCAAAAGATAAGATTGCTTTCATAACGGATAAATTTGTTAGATTTAATAATATTTTAGCGGAGGAGTATATCAAAATTCACAAAATTACTTTTACCAGGAAAGAAGATTGGACGATTCAAACCTCAGATGGAATGATAATAAAATTAAATGAAGAAAGATCTGAAGAAAATTTAAAAAGATTCACAAGTAATTTTCAAAAAATACTAAAGTCTACAAATAAAAGAATATCAAATGTTGATTTAAGATATAGAGATGGATTTGCGGTAGAGACAGATAGCAAAAGTAATCAAATAAAAAATAAATTATGATTAAGCAAAAAGAAGAAAAAAAATTAATTGTTGCTCTAGATATTGGAACCTCAAAAATAGTAACAATCGTTTCCGAAATTAAAGCGGATGGTGATATTCAAATTTTGGGAATAGGTCAACATGTTTCGCGCGGTCTTAAGAAAGGTGTTGTTGTTAATATTGAATCTACAATGCAAGCCATTCAGAGATCTCTAGAGGAGGCAGAGTTAATGGCCGACTGTAAAATTAAAGAAGTTTATACTGGCATTGCCGGCAGTCATATTAGGAGTATTAATTCCACGGGTATGGTTAAAATTCGCGACTTAGAAGTAGATAACTCAGATGTAGAAAGAGTTATTGAAACTGCTCAGGCCATCACCTTACCTCCGGATCAACAAGTACTGCACACCCTGGTTCAAGAATACATTATTGACGACCAGTATGATATTAAGGAGCCAAGGGGAATGAGTGGAATGAGGCTCGAAGTGAAAGTCCATATTGTTTCTGGGGCAATCGCGGCTGCACAGAATATCGTGAAATGTATCAAGAGATCTGGTTTAGATGTTATGGAGTTAATCTTACAACCACTTGCATCTGCCGATGCAGTATTAACAAATGATGAAAAAGAGCTTGGCGTTTGTCTAATTGACATTGGAGGAGGCACTACAGATATAATTGTCTATAAAGACGGGGCTGTTAAACATACAGCTGTCATTCCAATAGCAGGTGATCAAATCACAAATGATATTTCTGTTGCATTCCGAACACCACAGCAATCGGCAGAAGAAATAAAGATTAATTATGGAAGCTGTGATACTTCGAAAGCAAATTCACAGGAAGTGATTGATGTGCCTTTGGTTGATGGAAGATCACCGAAAAAAATTAATGCAAAAGAGCTAGCTTCAATCATAGAGCCGAGGGTTAAAGAATTATTTGAGTTAGTGACTAATGAATTAATCCGATCAAAATTAATTAATAAAATAGCCTCAGGAATTGTTATTACTGGCGGATCATCACTAATGAAAAATATTACAGATATTGCTGAGAAAAATTTTAATCAATCAGTTAGAATAGGATATCCACAGGGCGTAGATGGGTTAAGGCAAATTATTGAAAATCCTCGCTATGCAACAGGAATTGGGCTCATTAAGAGAGGAAAAATTGATTATGAGAATGATCAGAGAAGAAAAATTGAAGGAAACTCTCTTGTGCAGATCTTAGAAAAAATGAAGTTATGGTTTCAAGGAAACTTTTAAAAAACTATGTTTGAAGTCATTGAACAAAAAAAACAAGAGGCAATTATCAAGGTCATAGGTGTTGGAGGCTGTGGAAACAATGCTGTGGATTTCATGATTGAAAAAAATGTTCATGGAGTGGATTTTATTTCGGTTAATACCGACTTACAATCTTTAAAGAAATCACAAGCGAATAACATTGTCCAAATTGGTTTAAACCTCACCAAGGGTCTAGGCTCAGGAGCAAGACCAGATTCGGGAAAACAGGCAGCAATCGAAGATAGAGAGAAACTTAAAAGTATCATTGAAGATGCGGATATGCTATTTATTACTGCTGGCATGGGAGGTGGAACGGGTACTGGAGCCGCACCAGTGATTGCTGAAATTGCTAAAGAATTAGGAATTTTAACTGTAGCCGTGGTCACAAAACCATTTAGCTTTGAAGGTAAAAGAAATCAAATTGCTGAACAAGGTCTCAAAGAATTAAGAAATTATGTTGATTCATTGATTGTGATTCCTAATGAAAAATTAATGAATGTTCTTGGTGCAGATGTAACTTTTATAAACGCATTTTCAGCAGCCAATGAGGTTCTTTATAATTCAGTGTCTGGTATTTCAGATATTATTAACCACACTGGACTTATTAATGTTGATTTTTCTGATGTTAAAACTGTCATGGCTGAAATGGGCTCAGCCATTATTGGTTCTGGAATTTTTGAGGGTGATAATCGAGCAGTTAAGGCAGCTCAGTTAGCAATAAATAGCCCTCTTTTAGAAAATATACAATTAAAAAATGCCAAAGGTATTCTGGTCAATATTTCAGCGAGCAGTTCTTTTAAAATGAAAGAATATATAGATGTGATGAATGAGGTTAAAAGCATTACAGCTCATGATGCAACTGTTATTGTTGGTAATGTTATTGATGATTCTCTTGAAAATAAAATTAAAGTTACTATTGTAGCCACTGGGTTAGATGACGATTACAGTTCACAGGAAAGTCAATTAGAAACAGAATTGACTGATGTAAAAATAGAGGTCTTTGATCGTTCATTTGAAGAAAACCCAAATGGGCAAGTTAGTGAAAATAATACAGATACTCCTAACGTATTCTTTGATGGAGCGGATGATTCTAATTTTAATAATAATTCTAGCATTTCTGAGGATGAATACGATATTCCATCATTTTTACGAAGAAATAAATGATTAATCAAAAAACAATTTCAAAAAATGTTTCTATTCAAGGTATTGGTCTTCACTCGGGTGAGTCAGTTACTTTGACATTAAAGCCAGCTAAACCTAACAGTGGAATAATATTTATTCGAACGGATTTAAAAGAAAAAGTCCTTATTAAAGCAGACCCTTTTTTAGTTTCAGATACAAGATTATGTTCAACACTGCAAAAAGATACTGCAAAAATTATGACGGTCGAACATCTAATGTCTGCTCTATATGCCTGTTCCATAGATAATGTAATGATAGAGGTATCAGGTTTGGAAATCCCAATACTTGATGGGAGCTCAAATCCTTTTATTTATTTAATACAATCAGCTGAACCGATTAATCAAGATGTCGAAAAAAAATTTATCAGAATCAAGAAAGCACTAAAATATGAAATTGAGGGTAAATTTGCAATGTTCGAGCCATACGAGGGATTTAAGATTAATTTTTCAATAGAATTTCCTCACCCTGTTTTTGCTGATAGGAACAACCAAATCACTATTGATTATTATAATGATTCTTATTTTGATGAGATAGCAAGGGCAAGGACATTTGGCTTTATGCAAGAAGTTGAGTACTTAAGAGCAAATGGTCTAGCCAAAGGCGGTTCTCTGGATAATGCAATTGTTATGGATGAGTATAAAATTATTAATAATGATCGACTTCGCTACGATGATGAATTTGTAAGGCATAAAGTCTTAGATGCATTTGGCGATCTTTATCTCGCTGGTTTTTCAATTATAGGTAAATTTACCGCATTTAAATCTGGTCATGAGATAAACAATCAATTGCTACGTTTACTGCTTAATGATAAAGAGTCTTTTGAGATAGTAACGTTAGATGAGAATGAAAAATTATTTACCGAGATTGAACAGCACAACCAAAAAGTTTATGAAAAAAAATTTGAGGCAGCTTTGTTATGATTTGGAGAGTATTAGCATTTTTACTTGCGATTTCATTAATCGTGTTGATGGTACTATATGTTGCCACTAAAAATAAAAATTATTTAGAATTAGTAAAAAAAATTACTCGTTATACAATCACAGCTATTTTAATTACCCTGGTGATTTACTTGTTTCTTCGAATCACTCATTTGTGATATGAAGTTAGTAACAATTTTTGGCGGCTCTGGTTTTATTGGAAAAGAATTAGCGATTGAGTTGTCAAAAAATCCTAATCTTCAAATTCAAATTGTTTCACGTCATGAAAATAAGATAAAAGATCTTAAAGTCTTACCCAATGTAAAGTTTTCTAAAATCAATCAATTCAACCTAAAAGAAATAATGCATTTGGTAAAAAATTCATATGCTGTGATTAATTTAATCGGAATTCTACATGAAAATAAATTTAATACATTTAAACAAATTCATACTGATTATCCAAAAATAATTCAAGAGGCCTGCATTAAATCAAAAGTAGTTAAATTTATTCACATGAGTGCGCTTAAATCAGAAACAAAACAGAGTGATTACTTAGAATCAAAATTTAATGGCGAACATGAATTGCTAAAATTAAAGAATAAAATTAAAACTTTTATTCTTAAACCCTCAATTGTTTTTGGTAAAAATGATAAGTTTATAAATCTTTTTTATAAATTGATGAAATTTTTTCCAGTGATGAGTGTAATATCCCATCAGTCTTTATTTCAGCCAATCTCTGTTAAAGATCTAAATACTATTATCGCTCAGCTTTTGGAAAAAAATAAGTTTGAATCCCGTTTTTTTAACCTCGGTGGACATCAACAATATTCTTTTTATGAAATTTTAAAACAATTAAAACAATCTAAAAAAATAAAATGCTTGTTAATTAAACTTCCTAAATGTTTAGAATTACCCTTGGTATCTGCTCTTGAATTTAGTCCATATAAAATAATAACAAGAGATAATTTAAAATCACTAAAAGTTGATAATATTTGTGATGTAAATCATGCATATGAATTTTTAACCAATTTAAAAGACCTTAAAACCTACATTAGAGAATTATGAAAATATATCTTGTTGGCGGCGCAGTCAGGGATGAGTTGCTTGGAATACCGTTTTTTGAAAAAGACTATGTTGTGGTTGGAGCCACTCCAGAAGAAATGGTAAAAAAAAATTTCAAACCGGTAGGTAAAGACTTCCCAGTTTTTATTCATCCTAAAACCTTTGAAGAGTATGCTCTAGCTAGAACAGAAAAAAAAGAGGGATTTGGCTATAAAGGTTTTAAGTTTTTTACAAGTCCTGAGATTACCCTTGAAGAAGATTTACAGCGGAGAGATTTGACCATTAATGCGATTGCAAAAGATGAATCAGGAAAACTTATTGATCCCTTTAATGGCGTCAAAGATTTGCAAAACAAAGTTTTAAGACATATTTCTACTGCTTTTTCAGAAGATCCTTTGAGGATATTGAGGGTTTGTAGATTTCAAGCAAAGTTCATTGATTTTCAGATCGATAGCGATACAAAAAAATATTTATTTAACATGGTAGCAAACAAAGAACTCCAATTCTTATCTGTTGATCGGATACTCCTGGAGTTAAAAAAGGTATTTTTATTAAGGCATGGTTATATTTTCTTTAAAACATTAAATGATATTGGAGGAAGTGATCAATTGTTTACGTCTGAAAATCAGGTGCTAAATAATTTATCTGAATGGTTTAAACCATTCTTTATGTCCCCATTTTTTTTACAAGTTAGATTTAATTTATTGTGGCTGTATTTTCAATATAAATTTAATTTTATTTTAAATAAAAATTATGTGACTAATTTTTCAAAAAAAGACCAAGCTGTTATCGATCTATTTTTTAAAATACAACAAAAACTAGAGAATTTTTCTACTTTAAGTATTAACGAAAAATATAAATTATTAAAAGATATTGGTTTTTTTGGCCGAGATGACAAATTCAATGAAATTTTACTTTTATTTCAATTAAATGCCGATGCACAACAAATAGATATTTCAAAAATTTTAATTTATTTCGATCATTTACGGATTCATTTTGCTTCACATTCAATATTACTTCCAAAAAATATATCTGGTCCAGCAATTAATGAATATCTTATTAAAAAGAGAATTGAGCTATTAAATATTTTTAAATTTTAATATTTTATTTAATTGATTTAGTCTGAAATTTATATATTTATTTTGCTCTCTAATGGTTGATAAATGGATTGTTATAAACCCACATAGAAAAGCTTGTTTTAAATTTTCTTTATTGTCATCAATTAAAATAAATTTCTCATAAGGTAATTTTTTCACTCTCTTAAAAACATTTTGATTGGGCTTTGGAATGTAAAAATTATCCTCAATACAAATGATTTTTTTAAAGTGATGAAAAATACCCATTTTGTTTAACACAAACTTTGCATAATGTTTTGGAGCGTTTGTGAGAATAATTTTATCCTCACGAATGGATTGCATAATTTTTTTTATATATCTTACGGGGGTGATTTTTGATTCTATTTTTTTAAGATTATGTGTTTTTCTCAAAAAATCATTTCTTTGAATACGATGATTTATTTGAAGACCTCTTAATGTTGAGCCATATTTTTGCCAATAATCTATCCGAATTTTATCTGCATTTTCATTAGAAATATTTAAGACATTTGAAATATATTTGGTCATATCTTGATTGATTAATTCAAATACATCGGGGCTGGCTAAATGAAGTGTATCGTCTAAATCAAAAACCCAAAGTCTTTTTAATTTTTGCCTTTGATTAATGTTCCTACACCTTGATTGGTTAAAATTTCAAGCAATAGGGCATGTTCAACGCGACCATCGATAATATGAACGCTAGCCACACCGCCTTTTGCAGCATCCATGGCAGATTCTATTTTTGGTAACATGCCACCACTTAGTGTTCCATTAAGTATTAATTTCTCAATATCAGATGGTTTAATTCCTGTAATAAGGTTACTATCTTTATCAAGCACCCCTTTAGTATTCGTCATCAGTATTAATTTTTCTGCATTTAAAACTTGCGCCAGCTTCCCAGCAACAAGATCGGCATTGATGTTATAGGTTTTACCATCGAGACCTATCCCAATCGGAGCAATTACAGGAATAAAATCACCGGTATCAAGAAACTGAATTAAACTCGGATCAATGGAATCGATTTTACCCACATAACCTAAATCAATTTTTTTTCCTTCAGAGATGATTTCCTGTTTTGAAGCATGAATAAAATTTCCATCTTGCCCAGTCAGCCCAACTGCTTTGCCTCCATGGATATTTATCTGGTGGACTATTTCTTTATTAATTTGCCCTCCAAGAATCATTTCGACAACATCCATTGTCTCCTCATCAGTAACTCTAATGCCATTGATAAATTCACCTTTTTTACCAATTTTTTCAAGATGTTCATTAATTTGAGGGCCTCCTCCATGAACCACCACAGGGTTCATTCCAACAAGTTTGAGTAGGACTACATCTTTCGCAAAAGAACTCTTCAGTTGCTCATCAACCATGGCATTGCCACCAAATTTAATCACTATCGTTTTATCAATAAACTGTTTAATATACGGAAGGGCTTCGCTTAATATCTTGGCTTTATCGTTTGGCGTCATTTTTGCTCCATTCTTTTAATTAGTATCTTTGAGTTTCGTTCTTTTGAGTATTCACTTTGTTTTTCTGAGGGTAAATCTTGTATTTGTGCATTTTGGTAACCATTTTCCATAAACCAATGTGCAGACTGAGTTGTCATAACAAAGGTTTTTTGATTTATATGGCTACAATAGTTTTCACAGTGCATTAACAATTTTTTTCCATAACCCATATTTTGATAATTCTCATTTATTGCAAAACATGCTATTTCAGAAATATCATTAAAATGAGATATCTTTGCGCACCCTATAATCTTATTATCAAACTCTAGAATATGAAAATAATTAATATCTTTTTCAATCATATCTAGGGACCTTTGGATCAGAATTTGGTTGTTAGATAATGGCTTAATCATTTTTTCAATAACTTTTGCATCAAAAAGTGTGGCTTGTCTAAAATTTTCTATTTGCTCGTGAGTAATCACTGTTCCTTGACCTGAATTTGTGAATAACTCAGTAATTATCGATCCGTTTACATGCCTGTTGATCAAATGGGTTTTTTTTAGGCCCCTATTAATCGCTTGAATTCCAGCCTCAAGAATTGGAATAGTATTTTTTTCAACATATTCTGGGTCAGTTGTATGTTTTATATGATCTAAAAGATTTATGGCTTTATTGAGTGTCATTTCAGATAAATATTCACCTCTTATATTTCGTAAGCCATTATTTTCTGTATAAAAAATTAACTTTTCAGCTTTTAATCCTGCGGCAATCATGCTGGCTGAGGATTCATAAGATAAATTAAATATTTCGCCAATAGGAGAATAACCAATAGGCGAAATCATCACTATTTCATTATGATCTAATTTTTCCAAAATAGCCTCATGATTAATTTCTCTTATTAAGCCGGTATGTTCCATATCTACTCCATCAATAACACCAATAGGCCTTGCCATTAAAAAATTTCCCGATGAAATTTTTAGTTCACTTTTAAAGATATTGTTGTGATATATGTTAGACGATAATGCGGCTTCTATTTTGGTCCTGACTAAGCCGTTTGTCTCAATAACATGGGGCATCATACTTGTGGTTGTTATTCTTTGGTTTTTATGAAATTTAGAATTAATTTTTCCAAGACTCAGTCTTTGATCTATAAATGGCCTGATGCCATGAACTAAAACTATTTTGATACCCAGTGCATGAAGTAAATTGATGTCAGTACATAAATTAGTAAATTCTTCGCTATCAACTGCAAATCCATCAAAAGCAATAACAAATATTTTATTTCTGTAACTGTGAATATACGGGGCTGCAGACCTAAAAAAAGTTATAAAATCATGAGATGATTTTCCCAAAAGTTCATCAACGCTGATATTGAAAAAATCGGAGTATTTATGCAAAACTTTAATTGAAGGCTTAATTTTACCTTGTTCAATTTTAGATAAATTACCAGAATCAATTCCTAGAGTCTGTCCTAGTTTTGAAATGGTTAATTTTCTACTTAATCTGAGTTGTTTTAACTTCATAATGTATATTTTACATTATTTATAGAAATATACACATAAAAAATGTAAATTATACAAAATCACCGAAAAGCATATGCATAGCGCTCAGCATAGCCAGTGAAGCTGTTTCAGTTCTAAGAACTCTTTTACCTAAATTGATCGATTGAAATCCTAATTTATTTGCAATGATAATTTCGCTGTTTGTGAATCCACCTTCCGGGCCAATAAGTAATAAAATATTTTTGATGTTTTCAATTTTATTGAATTCCACCTTTCCTAGGCTCTGATGAGCTTGAGGGTCAAGAATAAATTTAAGTGCGTTTTCGTTACTCTTCTTGATATCGCTAAAGCTGATGATTCGATTATTAATGTTTGGAATTCTTGATCTACCTGATTGTTCGCAGGCAGAAATAACAACTTTTCTAAGATGCTCTAATCGACTATCTATTTTATGGTCGGGTATCCTGAAATTGCTCCGCTCAGAATCAATTAACTGTAATGAGGAAATGCCTAATTCCGTAGATTTTTGAAAAATCATGTCGATTTTTTCTTTTGATGTCACCGACTGAATCAAAGAGATATGAATTTTTGGATTACAAATATTCAGAGATTTTGTTTCTATATTTATAGTAACTTTCTTTTTATCAATGGTTTGAATAATGCCATGATAATCATATTCGTCACCGTTAAAAATTGAAACGGGCTCTTGAACCTTTAACCTTAAGACCCTGGCTAAATGATTTGAAGCTTCTTCAGTCAATATAATTTTACAAGGTGAAGAAATCTGTTCTGGGTGATAAAATCTATGCATAATACATTTTAATAGAAAGGACAAAGTTTTGGTAAGTCTTACAAGTCCAGTGTGCAATTTTGGATGGAAAGCAAAACCTTTTAGTTTACTTTCAACGAGTAATTCTATGATTAGTCTACATAATTCAATGGGCGAAAACGGGCTTCTCATTATGTTTATATGTAATCACTGCCCATACGTAAAGGCAATTTTACCTCGATTGATTCATGACACCAGAGAATTGAAGGATTACGGGGTCAATACTGTCGCTATTTCAGCAAATGATCAATTGAATTACCCAGAGGACTCATTTGAAAATATGAGAATTTTAGCAAATAAGGAAAAATTTCCATTTGAATATTGTTTTGATGAAACGCAAGAGGTCGCAAAAGCTTATGAAGCCATTTGTACCCCAGATTTTTTTGGGTTTAATCGATCATTTGAATTACAGTATCGTGGTCGTTTTGACTCAACTGGAAGAAATGAGCCATCTGAAAACAATGAGAGAGATTTATTTAATGCTATGAAATATATTGCTCAAACACAAAGTGGACCAAAAGAGCAAATTTCAAGCATTGGTTGTTCAATAAAATGGAAAGAAAATTGAACAAATTCTTGATGATTGAATGTGTTTAAGCAATAATTACAGGTTATATTGGTATTAATAATCAAAATTATTCATATGGGATAATTAGGTCATAATAAAAACTATTATTGACTTATATCCTCGAATTAAATAGGGAGAAACTAAGAATGGCAAGTAGACAAGAATTAGCAAATGCAATCCGTGCATTATCGATGGATGCAGTTCAGAAGGCAAACTCTGGGCATCCAGGCGCACCTATGGGTATGGCCGAAATTGGCGAAGTATTATGGAATCATCATTTAAACCATAATCCAGTAAATCCAAATTGGGCTAATCGCGATCGTTTTATATTATCAAATGGTCACGGATCAATGTTAATTTATTCTCTACTTCATTTGACTGGATATGATTTACCAATGAGTGAAATCCAATCATTCAGACAACTCCATTCTAAATGTGCGGGTCACCCAGAGTATGGATATGCTCCTGGCGTTGAAACTACAACAGGTCCCTTAGGTCAAGGCATAAGTAATGCTGTTGGTTTTGCAATGGCTGAAAAACTCCTTGCTAATCAGTTTAATAAACCCGGTCATGACATAGTTGACCACCATACATACGTCTTTTTAGGTGACGGTTGCTTAATGGAAGGTGTCTCTCATGAAACTTGTGCACTAGCCGGAACATGGGGTTTGGGTAAGCTTATTGCATTCTGGGACGATAACGGTATTTCAATTGATGGACATATTGAAGGCTGGTACACAGATGATACAGCTGGTCGTTTTGAATCTTACGGATGGCATGTTGTGAGAAACGTCGATGGGCATGATTTTGATGCCGTTGATAAGGCAATTCAAGAAGCAAAAAAAATCACTGATAAGCCTTCATTAATCTGTTGCAAAACTATCATTGGTAAGGGTTCTCCCAATAAATCAGGGTCACATGATTGTCATGGCGCAGCACTTGGGGAAGATGAAGTTGCTTTAACAAGAAAAGAATTAGGATGGGCGCATGACCCATTTGTAATTCCTCAAGATGTCTATGATGGTTGGAATCAGAAAGATAAAGGACAGCAAAGAGAAGCTGCCTGGAATGAAAAGTTTGCTGCTTATGAAAAAGAACATCCCCAGTTGGCTAAAGAATTTCTAAGAAGAATGTCTAACCAGCTTCCATCTGATTGGCAAAAGAAATCTGAAGCTTTCATTAAAGATACGAATGCATCTGGAGACAAAGTTGCGACTCGCAAGGCATCGCAAAATGCCATAACTAAATTAGCTGAAATGCTTCCAGAGTTTGTTGGAGGTTCAGCAGATTTAACAGGATCAAACCTCACAAGTTGTGCAAGTTTTGAACACGTGAGTGGTAAAAAACCAGGTAATTATATTTCCTACGGTGTTCGTGAATTTGGTATGGCTGCTATTATGAATGGTATGGCACTTCACGGTGGGATATTACCTTTTGGCGGAACGTTCCATATGTTTACGGACTATATGAGAAATGGTATGAGAATGTCAGCTCTCATGAAGCAACGCGTTATTTATGTGTTAACACACGATTCAATTGGGCAGGGTGAAGATGGACCAACCCACCAACCTATCGAGACAACTTCAGGTCTTCGTTTTATTCCAAATATGGAAGTGTGGCGTCCAGGTGATGCAACTGAAACTGCAGTTGCATGGGTACAAGCAGTTGAAAACCTCAATAATCCAACAAGCTTAGTTTTAACTAGACAGAATGTTGGCTTTCATGAAAGAACCGATGCTCAATTAGCAGGAATAAAAAAAGGCGGTTACGTGCTTTGTGACTGTGACAATTATCAAGTCATTCTCATTGCTACCGGTTCGGAACTGGATCTTGCAATGAAATCCTGCGAAGCTTTAAAGGCAGAAGGAATTGCTTCACGTGTGGTATCGATGCCATGTACGCATGCCTTTGATCGACAAGACCAGGCCTACAAAGATTCTGTTCTAACACCTGGGGTAAAGCGTGTATCGCTTGAAGCCGGAGTTACAGACTATTGGAGAAAATATGTTGGGCTTGATGGGGCATCAGTAGGAATTGATACCTACGGCGAATCAGCACCGGGTGGAAAGCTTTTTGAACATTTTGGGTTCACTGTTGAGAATGTGGTGAAAACAGTTAAATCTGTTCTTTAATCTTCCAATGTTAGTTTAATCTATTAAAAGGTATCTCATCAGGTGAGATACCTTTTTTTTAAATTTTAAATAAAGATAAAAAAAATGGCTGTAAAAATAGCAATCACTGGCTTTGGCAGAATTGGGCGACTCATACTTCGAGCGTTGTACGAGCAAAAAAGAAAAGATGTTCAAGTTGTTGCCATCAATGGAAGTGTCCATGGGACCATGGAAACCAATCTTCACTTGCTTAAATATGATTCAGCTCACGGTCGTTTTGATTGCGATATCCAAATGGGTGACAATGAATTTACTTTGAATGGTGATGTGATTAAATATTATGCAACGAGAGATCCTCACGAGCTCCCCTGGGGAGAATTGGATGTGGATGTGGTCATGGAATGTACAGGTAGTTTTAGAAGTAAAAAATCAAACCTAACTCATCTTGAGCAAGGTGCAAAAAAAGTGCTTATATCTGCACCTGGGGATTCTGATGTGGATGCGACTATAGTCTATGGCGTTAATCACGCTAATCTTAAAAAAAGTGATCTGGTTGTTTCTAACGCATCTTGCACAACCAATGGTCTTGCACCAATCCTGTATGCGTTAAATCAAAAATTAACAATTGAATCAGGATTAATGAATACAATCCACTCTTTTACCAATGACCAAGCCCTTCTCGACAGTATACATAAAGATATAAGGCGAGCAAGAACAGCAAGCTCATCCATGGTGCCAACCAAAACAGGAGCAGCTTCTGCAATTGGTTTAGTGATTCCAGAATTAAAAGGAAAATTGGATGGAGTGGCTATTAGGGTTCCAACAACAAATGTGTCATTGGTTGATTTAACTCTAAAAATAAAGGAAAAAGTGACTGCTTCAGATGTGAATAAGGTCATTAAAAATGCCTCTGCAAATGAACTCAAAGATATTCTCGTCTATTCTGATATTCCATTAGTATCTGTTGATTTTAACCATACCAGCGCTTCAGTATATTTTGATTCATTATTAACTACAGTTTCCTCATCAGGAGACCTGATTAAGGTATTTGGTTGGTACGATAATGAATATGGATTCAGTTGTCGCATGCTAGATACAGCTGTAGCTATGACTCATGCAAATTAAGTCATGGCAATTCAGAATTTAAAAGATTTAAAATTAAGTGGAAAAAAAGTTTTTATTCGCTCAGATCTAAATGTTCCCATTCAAAATCATGAGATCGTTTCAACAAATCGTATTGACGCATCAATACCCACGATTCAATTTGTTCTTGATCATGGAGGAACGGTTATCCTCAGTTCTCACTTAGGCAGGCCCAATGAAGGTCAATTTGACCCAGAATTATCGTTACAACCCATTGTTGACTATTTATCCACACAATTTGATATCAAGGTAAAGTTGCATCATGATTTTTCACCAGATCATTTTAACTTTGAAAGCGATCAGATCCATGTTCTGGAGAATGTTAGATTTAATATAGGTGAAAAGTCCTGCGATGAAAATCTATCAAAACAATATGCAGCAATATCGGATGTCTTTGTTATGGATGCATTTGGTACAGCCCATCGAAAAGAAGCAAGCACTTTTGGAATAGGTAGATATGTAAAAGAAAAATGTGCTGGGTTATTGTTTGCAAAAGAGGTTGAGGCACTGACAAAAACATTGGAAAAACCGAATCATCCAATGCTTGCAGTTGTAGGAGGAAGCAAAGTCTCTACTAAACTCAGTGTGTTAAAAAATTTAATTAACAAGGTAGATGGTTTGATTCTAGGGGGAGGAATATTAAATACCTTTATCGCTGCGCAAGGAATTAATATTGGTAAATCGCTCTATGAAAAAGATTTTATAGATGAAGCTAAAATAATATTAAACATCATTAGGGAAAAAAATATATTTTTTCCAGAAATTATTGATGTAGTTTGTGCCACAGAATTAAGTGTAAATGCTGAGGCGATAATCAAAGATATTCAAGAACTCTCCACGAATGATATGATTTTAGACTTAGGTCCAAAAACATTAACTGGAATTACAGATAAATTAAACCATGTGGAAACTATTTTATGGAATGGACCTATCGGGGTCTTTGAGTTGAATCAATTTAGCAATGGAACAAAAATTTTATCTGAAGCTATAGCTCAAAGTAGAGCATATTCTCTTGCGGGCGGTGGAGATACAATTGCAGCTATTGAGAAATTTAATGTAACTAATGCAATTTCATATATTTCAACAGCGGGCGGAGCATTTCTTGAGTTTGCAGAGGGAAAAAAACTTCCGGCAATTCAAATTTTAGAAAGTTAATCAAATTTGTTATGCAAACAAAAATAAAAAGTCTTGAATTATTTCATCAAGGTAAAGTCAGGGATACTTATATCGTTGATGAGCATCATTTTTTAATGATAACCAGTGATCGTATCTCAGCCTTTGACGTGATTATGAATCAGGAAATAAAGGAGAAAGGTAAAATTCTTTCACATATTTCAAATTTTTGGTTTAAAAAAACATCCTCAATAATCAAAAATCATTTAACACAAATCAATCCAGAAGATGTCGTAGCTTTTGATGAAAAAGAACTTGTTAAAAATAGATCAGTAATTGTAAAGCGCTTAAAACCAGTTCCTATAGAGGCGATAGTGAGAGGTTATTTAACCGGAAGTGGATGGAAAGATTACCAACTAACAGGAAAGATTTGTAACATTGATCTGCCAAAAGGAATACAGCAAGCCGAGAAATTAAATGAACCAATATTTACACCATCTACCAAAGCAAATGTCGGCGATCATGATGAAAATATTTCATTTGAAGTCATGAGCAAGATGATCGGTTCAGATTTAGCCTCACTGATAAAAAAAACCAGCATTATTCTTTATAAATTTGCCAGAGACTATGCCCTTCAAAAAAAAATTATTATTGCAGATACAAAATTTGAATTTGGCTTGGATAATGATGGAAATTTAGTTTTGATGGATGAAATTCTTACTCCAGACTCTTCAAGATTTTGGGATATGGAGGCTTATCAAATAGGCACATCACCTCACAGTTTTGATAAGCAATATCTCAGAGATTGGCTTGAGTTGAGCGGTTGGAATAAAAAACCTCCTCCACCAGATTTACCTGAAGAGGTTATTCAAAAAACTATAGAAAAATATCAACATGTGGAAAGATTGCTCCTTAGTTAATTTCTTAAAAGAAAGATCACTGGTTCAATTAATGATTTTCATTTTCATAATTCTTTGTGTGACAAATTTCTTAATATTTCAATTGGGTTTTGAAGGAGTAACTCAAAAAAAAGCGATCATGAATGGAATCTTTTTCCCGAAGGGGTATGTGATTGGGTTGATATGGACCATTTTGGTTATTTTACAAACTATCTCATTTAAGAAAATATCTTCACAGACCAATTCATTTTTAATTTTAATTTTAATTATGAATTGTATTTTGTATCCTATTTATACACTTGGTTTCTCTATATTTTCCATGATTCTGATTGGTAATTTGATCACAATAGGCCTGAGTGCTTTTATATCAGGCTGTGTATTTTTAGAATCAAAATTATTTTCTTTGTTTATTGGATTGACACCTGTGTGGGTGATTTTTGTCACCTTTTTGATGATCTTAGTTCACATATAAAAAAACCCATCTTAATTAACAAGATGGGTTTTTGTAAAACCTAATTAAAATTTATAACAAAGGCACAATTAATAATGCAACGATATTAATAATTTTAATGAGCGGATTAATTGCAGGACCCGCAGTATCTTTGTATGGGTCGCCCACAGTGTCACCAGTAACTGAAGCCTTGTGAGCCTCTGAGCCTTTACCACCATGATTGCCATCTTCGATATACTTCTTAGCATTATCCCATGCACCACCACCGGTACACATTGAGATAGCCACAAATAGACCCGTTACGATTGTACCCATTAATAATCCACCAAGCCCTTGAGCACCTAATGGTGAGAGACCCACAATCACTGGGACTGCTACAGGAAGAAGAGATGGAACAATCATCTCTTTAATGGCTGATGTGGTCAGCATATCAACTGCTTTTGCATAATCAGGCTGACCTTTGCCGGTCATAATACCTTTAATGGTCTTAAATTGTCGACGAACTTCCTCAACAACTGAACCTGCCGCGCGTCCAACAGCTTCCATTGCCATCGCAGCAAAAAGGTATGGAATAAGACCGCCGATGATGAGTCCAATAATCACATTTGGCTCACTTAAATCAAAAGTTGCAATCACACCATACACATCTAGTTTATGGGTGTAGTCGGCAAAAAGCACTAAAGAAGCTAAACCAGCGGAACCAATTGCATAACCTTTGGTAACAGCTTTAGTTGTATTACCAACCGCATCTAATGGGTCTGTAACATCTCTAACTTTTTGAGGTAAACCAGCCATCTCAGCAATGCCGCCTGCGTTATCGGTGATTGGACCATAAGCATCGAGTGCAACAATAATTCCGGCCATACTCAGCATAGATGTAGCTGCAACAGCAACACCGTATAGATTCGCAAAAGAATAAGATAAAAATATCGCTAAACAGACTGATAAAACTGGAAGTGCTGTGGCTTTCATGGAGATACCAATACCGGCAATAATGTTGGTAGCATGTCCAGTTTCAGATGCTTTTGCTACGTGTTGAACAGGCTTATATTCTGTACCTGTATAGTATTCTGTAATAAATACTAATGCTGCCGTTAGGGCAAGACCAATAGCTGCTGAAGCAAATAAACCAATCGCTGGATAGGTGATGCCATCAATGACTATGCCAGAAGGGAATAAATGTTCAGACACATAATAAAAAGCAACTAAAGATAGAAGACCCGCGATAGCCAAGCCTCGATAAAGAGCCGGCATGACGTTAGTCATTTTGTTATTAGCTTTTACAAAGAAACACCCAATAATAGAGGCGATAATAGATACAGCACCTAACATTAGTGGATAGAGAACACCATTAACAGTGTCGCCCGTAATCATCAGACCCCCTAGCACCATAGTAGCTATAATTGTTACAGCATAGGTCTCAAATAAATCAGCTGCCATACCCGCACAGTCACCCACATTATCACCTACGTTATCGGCGATAACTGCAGGATTTCGAGGATCGTCTTCTGGGATTCCGGCCTCAACTTTACCAACTAAATCAGCGCCTACGTCGGCACCTTTGGTAAAGATTCCTCCACCAAGTCTTGCGAAAATTGATATTAAGGATGAACCAAACGCTAAACCAATAAGGGGATTTAAGTTCTCAGCTTCAGTGCCACCTAAATAAAGGTAGAAACCTGCAACTCCAAGAAGCCCTAAGCCAACAACTAACATACCCGTGATAGCACCGCCTTTAAAGGCGACATCAAATGCGGGAACAATTCCATTGGTAGCAGCTTGCGCCGTTCTTACGTTAGCACGAACTGATACATTCATCCCAATGAAGCCACAAGCACCAGATAACAAGGCACCAACAACGAAACCGATGGCAGTATTTAAATCAATAAATTGTGCTATTAAGATTGTTAATACAACGCCCACAATGGCAATTGTTTTATATTGACGAGCTAGGTAAGCTGAGGCGCCTTTTTGAATTGCTCCAGCAATTTCTTGCATTTTTTTATTCCCGGCTGGTAGGCTGAGAATAGACTTTGAAACTAAGGCACCATATAAAACTGCAATAACTGCAGCACCCAATGCCATTTGGATTTCTGACATACTTCCTCCCTAATATCTTACAATTTTTAAAAAAAAGAATTATCTCATATTTCAATAATTTTGGACAATTTAAACTCTACAGATTAACAAAGCTTAAACAACCGATAATGATGAGGAGAAGAGCAAAAGATCTTTTGATAGTAATTTCATTCATTGTGATAAGTAACTTAGTCGAAAAATAAATCGATAACAAGCTTGGTAGTGTTAAAAAAATTAATGATGGTACATAAATATACCCGTAATCGAAAATTGATTTAAAGTTATTAGTAATCGGATGAATAAATAAATTATTCATAAAAAAACATAAAAGTGTTGAGATAGCGATAACTACTCCGAGCATGGATGCGCTTGATACAGACTCTCTGATATTGAGTTTTTGAGTAACTAAGTAGGGGACATAAAGTGTTCCACCACCAATCCCAACCAGTGAAGATATTAAACCAAAAATAATACCAATTATTTTTTCTGGAAAGCAGTAGATGGGTTTTAATAAATTTATTTTCGTTAAGAGTTTAATTGCTGCAAAAAAACAATAAAATACAAAAAAAACTTTTAAATAGTAATAGTTACCATAAATAACTAACATACCTCCGATAAATGATCCCGCCATTAACGGACCAATATGTTTTTTGAAGTAAAACGTATTGAGGTTTTTATTTTTGTAATTAAAAAATGTTGCGACCGACCCAGTGAAAATAATTGAAATCATTGAAGAGCCGATTCCATTGGCAAAAGCAAGTTGATGATTCATGCCATGAAGGTGGATAAGTAAGTATGTTACGACTGGGACGATGATTAACCCCCCACCAATGCCAAAAAGCCCTGCAATAAATCCAACAAAAATTCCGGTAACCGATAAAGTTAAGATTTCAATCATGCTTTTTTAGAAAAAAATCTTTCAAGGGAGAGTCTTCGAGTGTCTCATGAATCTTATTCCATATATTTTTAGCGTGAGCAGAGATTTTAACTGTTGATTTTTTTCTTGATTCCAAAATAGAAGGATCAACTTTTATATGGATATTCTTAATTTTTATGTTGGAATTCAATTGATTCAAGTCATCTAAAATTTGACTTTTATTCATCTTGTATTTTGATGCAAAAGCATTATGGCTAAAAACAATATAAAGGATATCAAGACGTTGAGATAAGCGCATCTTTTGATCACCAACTTGTTTTACTAAATATTTTAGGTACTGGACATGGGTGTTTTTATTATCAATAATTTCATGAAATTGATCCGTTTTAAGTAATTTTTTAATTGATTCCATATATAATGATAAGCAAATTATGAAACTGCTACTAATAAGTAAAAATAATACACGAAAACCACTTGCCATAGATTTTAGGGTCTTTATTCTTCTTCTGGTTGTGGTCATCTTCGTTACCAGTTTTTCAGTTTATCAATATTTGATTGTAAAAAATAATGAAAATAACTTAACTAATGTTGATACTCTTAAGCTTGATTTCGGTTTTAGCAGTTATCAAAAAAGTTTACAAATGTATATTCAACAAATTGGTGAAATTAACGCACGAGTGGAGGAATTGGATAATCAAACCGAAAGATTGCAGGGGATCCTAAAAAAACAAATTGTGGGTAAGCAAAAACTTCCTTCTTTACCGAAAAAAGAAAAAGAGTATGAAAATCAGGGTGGCCCTTTTATTAACAATAAATTAACAGACCAGGATGTTCAAATTGCTTTGCAAGCACTCATGAAAAAAATACAAATAAGAGAAGATATCTACAATGAGACCGAGTCCATTTTGTTAAAGCAGAGTGTTCTAAAAGATACCCTACCAGATCTTTATCCTGTCAATGTGAGATACAATTCATCCAGCTATGGATGGCGAGTTGACCCTTTTTTAGGTATTCGTTCTTTTCATGAAGGCTTAGATTTTTCTGCTTCAGAGGGAGATCAAATCAAAGCAACAGCCTCGGGAATGGTAATCGCTGCTGGAAAGGCTCCCGATTATGGAAATTATGTGAAAATTAAACACGGTGGCGGCATTGAGACAAGATATGCCCATGCTTCAAAAATTTTAGTGAAGAAAGGTGACCTGGTTAGTAAAGATGAAGTCATTGCCCTTGTTGGCAACACAGGACGATCAACCGGACCTCATCTTCATTATGAAATACGATTCAATGGTCGCTCACTTGATCCAAGACAATATCTAAAGAAAAAATAAAATCATGTTTAAAACTATATTAAATGCTGTTTTTGGCGGCAGTAATCAAAGACTATTAAAAAAATATTCCGTAATTGTGAATAAGATTAATAACTTAGAACCTGATATGAAGAAGCTCAAAGATATTGATTTTCAAAAAACCACTCAAAATCTAAAAGATATTTATAAAAAAACAGGATTTACTGATGAATTATTGATACAAGCTTTTGCTCTCGTGAGGGAGGCTAGTGTAAGGACGCTTGGACTGCGACACTTTGATGAGCAGTTATTGGGTGGCATTGCCCTGCATGAGGGAAAGATTTCAGAAATGAAAACTGGGGAGGGAAAAACCTTAGTCGCAACTCTCCCTGTTTATTTGAATGCATTATCTGGTGAGGGGGTTCATGTCATTACGGTTAATGATTATCTTGCTCGTCGAGATGCAGACTGGATGGGAAAAATATATAAATTCTTAGGGTTAACTGTCGGAGTAAATCAAGCTCAACTGCCAACAGAGGAAAAATTAAAAGCTTATACCGCTGATATTACCTATGGAACCAATAATGAGTTTGGTTTTGATTACCTCAGGGATAATATGGTCTATGAACAAAACCAAAAAGTTCAAAAGGGACTTAATTTTGCACTCATTGATGAGGTCGATTCCATATTAATTGATGAAGCGAGAACTCCTTTGGTTATTTCTGGGCAATCAGATGTTGATGTTAATTTGTATGCAAAAATTGATCAAATTGTTGCCAGCCTTCAAAGACAAGATAAGGAAGATGGTGACGGCGATTACTGGATTGATGAAAAAACTTCAGCAGTGATCTTATCTGAAAATGGTCACACAAGTGTAGAAAAAGTCCTGAGCAAGTTAGGCGTTTTAACCGAGGGGTCCAACTTGTATGATCCTGAAAATATTAGTCTGCTCCATTATGTTCAATCTGCTCTAAAAGCGCATAACTTATTTGTTAAAGATAAAGACTACGTGGTTAAAGATGGGGGTGTTGTCATTATAGATGAGTTCACTGGGAGGATGATGCCAGGGCGAAGATGGTCTGACGGACTTCATCAAGCCATTGAGGCAAAAGAAAAAGTTAAAATTCAAAGAGAATCAAAAACATTGGCAGGAATAACTTTTCAAAACTATTTTCGCTTATACAATAAAATTGCAGGTATGACTGGAACAGCTGAAACAGAGGCTGAAGAATTTAAACATATTTACAATCTAGATACAGTCATCATCCCTCCCCATAGAGCAATTTCAAGAATTGATCATATGGATAAAATATACCGAACTTCTGAGGAGAGATATAACGCAGTGATAAGTGATATCCTCGATCGAAATAAAAAGAACCAACCAATTTTAATTGGAACAACCTCAATTGAAAATTCCGAATTTATTAGTAAATTTTTAAAAAAACATAAATTAAATCATCAGGTCTTGAATGCAAAGCAACATGAGAAAGAAGCTCATATCATTGAGCAAGCTGGGAAACCAGGGATGATAACCATTGCTACCAATATGGCAGGAAGAGGAACAGATATTGTTTTAGGAGGAAATGTTGAGCCTGAATTAGAAAGACTTTCTAACGCAAAAAATATAACTCAAGCCACTAAGAAAAAAATTGAAGAGATTAAGAAGCAATGGAAAAAAGATCAGGAAACTGTGATTAATGCAGGAGGTCTGCATATAATTGGAACAGAACGTCATGAATCGAGGCGAATCGACAATCAATTAAGAGGAAGATCCGGTCGCCAAGGCGACCCTGGTTCAAGTACTTTCTATCTCTCGCTGGAGGACTCGCTTATGAGAATATTTGCTTCTGATCGGATATCAAATATTATGCAGAAGCTGAATATGCCTGACAATGAACCAATAGAACACAGCTGGGTAAGCAAATCCATTGAGAGTGCGCAAAAAAAAGTGGAAGGGCGTAACTTCGAGATAAGAAAACAATTATTGGAATTTGATGAAGTACCCAACAGTCAGAGAAAAGTTATCTATGAGCAAAGAAATGATGTTTTAAACTCTTCAGAATCAGAATTAATGGTTAAAAATATTCTAAATGAGGCAATCTCAGGTATTGTTTTTGAATATATTCCCCCTGAGAGTGTTGAAGAGATGTGGGATGTTTCAGGTTTGGAGAATAGACTCCAGCTTGAATATAACCTTAAAATTTCAATCAAAAAATGGTTGGATGAGGATGCTAATATCGAAATTTCTAAACTTGCTTCAAACATTGTTGAAATTGCAGAAAAAGATTACTTCAAGAAAGAAAAGATTGCGGGAGTCGAAGCAATTAGACATTTTGAAAAATCAATTATGCTCCAAATTATCGATCATCATTGGCGTTCGCATTTGTCTGCTCTAGATCATCTTCGACAAGGGGTTAGTATGAGGGCCTATGGTGGAAAAGATCCAAAACAAGAATTTAAAAAAGAAGCATTCAGCATGTTTGAGACATTGCTCATTAATATAAAAAATGAAATTGCGAAAGTTTTGATGTTGGTTGAGGTGAAGAGTGAGGACCAGGCAAAAAAAATTGATGAAAAAAATCAAAATGAAATCAATCAGGCTAGTTCATCAGCAAATGATCTTGGTGTGAAAGAAGAAGCACAAAGAAAAATTGGACGAAATGAGTTTTGCCCATGTGGCAGTGGAAAAAAATATAAACACTGTCATGGAGTTTTAAAATAGTGACAAAGCAAATTGTAACGCCATGTATAGGAATATGTTCCTATAATGATAAAGGCAGCTGCGTTGGATGTTACCGTACCTCGGTTGAGATTGTGGGCTGGTTTGATATGTCAGATGATGAGAGAGATTTAGTTATGAAGGATCTTGATCGAAGAGCAGCAGAAAGCTTTGATTAAAAGTTTTTATATTTATACTCACATAAGTGATTTATACAACAAGATAAACAATTAGGTTTTTGCGCTTTACAGGTATACCGTCCGTGCAAAATCAAAAGATGATGCGCGTCTTTTAAGAACTCTTTCGGTGTAGTTTTAGTTAATTTTTTTTCAACTTCAAGAGGCGTTTTTCCCTGACCTAAATTGATTCGGTTGGCCAGTCTAAAAATATGGGTATCAACGGCGATGACTGGCTCATTAAAAATCGTATTTAATATCACATTGGCTGTCTTCCTTCCCACTCCAGGTAGCCTTTCTAAGCCCTCTCTCTTTCTGGGAACTTGACTTGAAAATTCATTAATTAAAATTTGACTGGTTTGTTGAATATTTTTTGCTTTATTTTTATATAAGCCAATTTTATTGATTATCGATTCTATTGAGGTAAGTGATAATTTTGCTAAATCTTCTGGAGTTGGCGCTACCTTAAAGAGTTTATCGGTGATTTTATTGACCTGAATATCTGTCGTTTGTGCAGACAAAATAACGGCAATTAAGAGCTCAAAAGGATTTTTAAAAATAAGCTCTGTTGTGGGATTGTTAATTTCTCTCTTGAGAGCATTAAATATTTCCCATCTTTTTTCGGAATTCATTTTTTTTGTTTTTGATTAATCCAGTTCATAAAAAGAATCAAAGATGATAAGGCAATGAAAGCTCCTGGAGGGAGGGCGGCTAATAAAAAACCATGGTCGCTATTAAATAATTGAATGGTTAAAAATTTATAGTCATCACCAATTAAAAAATGTAGGTTTTGAAACAATGTTCCGTTACCAATCATTTCGCGCATAGCTCCAAGAATAATTAAAACTAAAGTGAGTCCCAGCCCCATAAAAAGTCCATCATAAAAAGATGGAAGGATAGGATTTTTAGATGCAAATGCCTCTACTCGAGCTAATACAATACAATTAGTGACAATCAATGGAATAAATATACCCAAAGCATCATAAAGAGGTCTAGAAAGTGCATTAATGGATAAATCAACAATAGTTACAAGCCCTGCGATAACTAAAATAAAAATGGGAACCCTCGCTGCTTCAGGAACAAGTTGACGGATCGGCGATATGGAAATGTTTGATAAAATCATGACAAAAATAGTTGCAACGCCTAGAGCAAAACCATTGGTAACATTAACAGTTACAGCAAGTGTTGGACATAGACCTAATAATTGTATTAATCCCGCGTTTTGTTTCCACATCCCATCATGAAATTGATCTTTAATCATTAAATAAATCTCTATGGTTATTAAAAAAGGTTAAAGTATTTTTTACTGACTTGATAACAGCTCTTGGAGTAATGGTTGCTCCAGCTTTGTAATCAAATGTTCCCTGATCCTTTATAACTCTCCAATTTTGATCATAAGTCTTTGCAAGACTCATTTGATTAAAATTTAAAATCCAATCAGATTTTTTTTGATCAATATAATCGCCAAGACCAGGAGTTTCTTTATGATCAATAATTCTTGATCCAATAATTTCAGCATTTTCATCAATTGCAGTCAAAATGAAAATTTCTCCACTATAGCCGTCAGGGGCTATAGATTCAATGAGCACTGCTTTTAATTGGCCATCTTTTTTTGCGATATAGGCTTTTGATGGATGTTTATTTTTTAATAATTCATTAGCTTCGATTTCAATAAAGCTTTCTAAAATATTATTGTTGTAATCTACTCCCAATAAAATTTGATCTAATAATTTTTTTTTAAAATCGGATTTATTTTTTTCAATAATCGGGTAGCTATTTTCAAAAACAATACTCAGGCTGATAGCAAAAATTAAACCGAGTAAGGAGATTAATCCAACGGTCTTAAAAATTACTTTATATTCACTCATAACCGAAGACTTTAGGTTGGGTAAACTTTTCAATTAAAGGTACAAAAATATTCATAAAAATGACTGCAAATGCAATCCCATCTGGATATCCACCAAAGTTTCGAATGATCACTGTAATTAAACCCACCATAACCCCAAAAATAATTTTCCCCCTTAAAGTTGTTGGACTGGAAACGGGGTCAGTGATAATAAAAAAAGCCGCTAGAAATGTAGCGCCATTCATTAAATGAAATAGACTAGGCATAAATACATCTGGGTTTATTTGATGCAAGATAAATGAAAATACAAAGATGCTTAATATAAGAAAAACAGGAAGATGCCAGGTAATAATTTTTTTGATCATTAAATATAATCCGCCAATTAAATAAAATATTGACATGATTTGGTAAGCATTAAATTGATCAAATATTGAAAAAGAATTATTTATTGGTTCCCCAAGAAAAAGTGCTGTTTTAATCTTATCCAGAGGGGTTGCGCTAACAATTCCATCTACAATATCTATAGATGCAAACATAGAAAATAATTGCGAAAAATTTAAAAAATTATTGAAATCAAATTGCTCTGCCGATGGCCAATTTGTCATAATTTTTGGAAAAGATATCAGTAGAACAGCATAGCCAATCATTGCTGGGTTAAAAGGGTTTGAGCCAATTCCACCGTAAGCATGTTTTGAAATTACGATAGAAAAAAATAGACCAACTAACATGACCCATATCGGAGTTGATGATGGTATGGATATGACAAGAAGCCATGCGGTTAAAAAGGCTGAACCATCTTTTAAAAAGGGCTTGATTGGATAATGACGGAGTTTTAAACACACAGCTTCTAAAATTAGCGCAAATGAGATTCCAATAATTAGATTTCCAAGAATTTGCAAGCCAAAAAAACCAATTTGTGCAATTAAAGCAGGAATGAGGGCTAATGTAACCGTGAACATGATAGCTGAAACGGACATATTCTTTTTAATTGCTGGAGAGTCAAGTGGAGTCATTATTCTTCATTCTCCTCAACTCTTTTCATAGCCGCCTCAATGGTAGCTTTTTTTTCTTCAATCAATTTTTTTTTATCCTCATCACTGACTTGAGCTCTTCTTTGAGCATTTCTTTCAGCCCGCTCATTTTTCTCTCTTTCAAGCCTAAATAATCTAAATTCATTTCTGTCTCTTGCGATATCTGCAATTTCAGAAGACTTTGCCTGTTCGCGAATCTCACTTTTTGCATAACGATAATATTGAACTAAAGGGATATTACTTGGGCAAACATATGAACAACAGCCACACTCTATACAATCAAATAACTTATAGTCATCAGTTAACTTTTCAAATTGTTTGGATTTTGCATGCCAATAAAGTTCTTGCGGCTGAAGTTGTGCCGGACAGACTTCAACACATTTGGTACATCGGATACAAGGCATCTCAGTGGAAGCTTTAGATTTCATCTCATCGGTGACTGCCAGTAAACAGTTCATAGCCTTGGTGACTCCAACATCTGTATGAGGTAATTTAAAACCCATCATTGGACCTCCCATTATAACTTCTTGGCTAGGGTCTCCTCCGGCATCTTTAATAAGTTGTTGAATAGGTGTTCCAATTAAAGCTTGGTAATTGTTGGGTTGACCTAACGCTCCAGTCACAGTAACAACCCTACTGATAACAGGTTCACCGTAATTAATAAATCTAGCAATTGAAATGAGTGTGGCCACATTGAAGACCTGAATCCCAAGCTCAGTTGGTCTTTTCTCTTTTGGAATTTTTACACCTAGCATCAAATAGATTAATCTTTTTTCATCGCCACTTGGATAAACGGTTGGAATAATTTTTAGGTGAATATTTTTAGAGCTACCCAACACACTATTCAGTTTTGATATAGCCTGAGGCTTGTTATCTTCAATTCCAATAATAGTTTTTGGAATATTTAAAATATGCATAATAAGGTTAACACCATCGATAAAATCTTGGGTCATTTCTTGCATGGCCATATCATCACAGGTGATGTAAGGCTCACACTCAGCTGCATTAACGATTAGCGTTTGGATCCTATTAGCATTTAATTTAATATGGGATGGAAAAGTTGCGCCACCCAACCCAACAACGCCAGAATGTTTTAATTTTTCTAATAAATTACTTAGACTAATATTTTTAATATCAATTTTTTCAAGACGAATCCATTCATCTTTCCCATCAGTTTCTATCACAACACAGTGATCTGGTAGTCCTGATGGATGAGGAATATTCATCGGTTTAATTTCTTTAACATACCCTGATGTTGATGCATGTGTAGCTGCAGACATATTGGCCACTGGCTCTGCAAGAATTTGTCCCTTAAGTACTCGATCACCAATTTTCACAACAATATTTGGCATCTTTCCAACATGTTGTCTGATGGGAATAATAAGTTCCTTGGGCAGGGGCAATCTCTTTATTGGATTGCGCGTGGATATCTGCTTATGACCTTCTGGCTTAATACCCCCAAAAAATTTGAAAATTTTATCTGAGATGTTCATATAAATTAATTCTGTTGTTCGATCTTATAAATTGGATATTTCCATTTCCAATTTTCTGTTGTTTCTGGAATTACTTGCATATCTATACAATCAACTGGGCACGGAGGTAAGCATAATTCACATCCCGTGCATTCCTTTTCAATGATGGTATGCATTTGTTTGGCTGCCCCAACAATTGCATCAACAGGACAAGCTTGGATACATAGAGTACACCCAATACAAGTTGACTCATCAATTATGGCAACGGATTTAGGTTTTGGTTCGCCATGTTCAGCATTAAGCGGTTTGTACTCAACACCTAAAAGGTCTGCAAGTTTATGAATCCCATCATCACCACCAGGGGGGCACTGGTTTATGTCAGCCTCACCGTTGGCAATAGCTGTTGCATATGGTTTACAACCCGGATAACCACATTGGCCGCATTGGGTTTGTGGAAGTATTTTATCAATTTTATCAATTATCGGATCACCAGTTGTCTTAAGTTTAATTGACGCGTACCCAAGAACAACGCCGATGATAATCGTAATCGAAAGTGTAATCAGAATAGCTTCAATCATAGACGATCAAGCCCTATAAATCCCATAAACGATAAACTCATCAAACCTGCCGTCAGCATTGCAAGAGCGCTTCCTCGCATTAATTCTGGCGTATCAGCACCCTCAAATTTTTCTCTGAGCGATGCAAAGAGAATTAGCACTAAAGAAAACCCTAAAGCACCGCCAAGCCCAAAAAGAGCAGCCTCTAAGAGATTATGACTAAGTTGCGCATTAAGAAGGGGAATTCCAAGGACAGCACAATTAGTTGTAATTAGAGGAAGGAAAATGCCTAAAACTCGGTAAAGGTATGGATAGTTTTTTTCCATAACCATTTCAGTAAACTGAACGACTGCGGCAATGATGACTATAAAGGATATTGTTCTTAAATACTCCAAACCATAGGGGATGAGAAGATAATAATTTACCAACCAGCTTGTAATTGAGCCAACTGTCAAAACAAAAGCAGTTGCAGCGGACATGCTGACTGATGTGTCAAGTTTTTTGGATACACCCATAAATGGGCATAACCCCAAAATCTTGGTAAGCACAATATTGTTCACAAGAACAACACTTATAATAATTAGTAAATATTCCGTCATGTTAAGATTATAGAGGTTTAAGGCTAAATGTTAATCAGTAATATAACCAAATCTTATTATAATTAAAAAGAATATAAATCTATTTAAATATAATATTTATATATATAAAAAAATAATTTATATGACTTTGAAATAAAGTAAAATATATCTTTATTTTTTATCACCAAAAAGTCGCATGTTCAAAGGAAGTTTTGTTGCCATTGTCACTCCCATGTTCAAAGATGGGTCAATTGATTATAAATCTCTGCATAATCTGATTGATTTTCATTGCCATAACGGTTCTGATGGCATAGTCATTGTAGGAACCTCAGGGGAGTCGCCGACGATTACTTTTGATGAACACACTAATTTAATTAAAGAAACCATAAATTACACCAATAATCGTATCCCGGTTATAGCTGGAACTGGAGCTAACTCAACTGAAGAGGCGATATACCTCACAAAATCTGCCAAAGATCTAGGAGCCAAAGCAGCATTGATTGTCGCACCCTACTACAACAAACCGCCGCAAGAAGGACTTTACCAACATTATAAAAAAATTAATGATGAGGTTCAGATTCCTCAAATCTTGTACAATGTGCCAACGAGAACATGCTCTGATATTGGCAATGACACAGTCATTAAATTATCAAAATTAGAAAATATTATTGGGATTAAGGATGCTACTGGAGATTTATCAAGGATAGAATGGTTAAAAAATAGAGTGGATAACAGTTTTTTATTTTTTAGCGGTGATGATGGTACCTCTTTTGAATTCTTAAAAAAGGGGGGTCATGGGATCATTTCCGTTACAGCAAATATTAAACCCAAAGAAATGAGTATGATGTGTAAGCTGGTTAATGAAAATCGATTCGATGAAGCTGAAAAAATTAATCAAACACTTGACGAGTTACATCATATTTTATTTGTTGAATCTAATCCGATACCAGTGAAATACTTGCTTAATAAGATGGGGCTAATTGATTCAGGAATTAGACTGCCTTTAATTCATCTGTCTTCAGAATTCCATTCAAAATTTGAAAAATATGTATAGATTTTTGTTATTAGTTTTTATACCAATACTGCTCTTAGGATGTATGTCCTTAGAAGAAATTCCAATCATTGATAAAGTTACACAACCTGATTATGTGAGTTCAAAAAAATCAAAAAAATTAGAAATTCCTCCAGATCTTGATGAAATAAATACTTCGAATGAGTATTCAATTTCTGGCCAGCCAACATCTTTAAAACAATATCAAAATAAAGATGAAACTAAAGAAGCATTAAATCTCTTACAAAATAAGAATGAAAAAATTAAAGTTGTGAAATCAGGAAATATGAGATGGCTGGTAGTTCCAGCATCACAAAATCAAGTGTGGCCTGTGGTTGAGAGTTTTTGGGAAGATATGGGCTTTGAAGTAAATTCATCAAAGAAAAAAGGAATTATTGAAACACGCTGGATTGCAGAATCTGACCTTAATAAAGATGAAAGTGTTTTAGGAAAATTTGATGCTTGGCTCGATGCTCTAGCTAGCACAGGAACTCGAAGAAAGTTCAGAACAAGAATTGAAAGTGGATCAGAAGATGGTACAACTGAAATTTATTTATCACAAAGATCAATTCTAAATGGACTTGATGAACATGTTGAAAGAAAAGCAAAGCATTATGAGAACACCGTAAATCCAGAAACTGTTTATAAGATAAGAGAATACAAATCTAATAAGGACGATGAAAATTTAGAAATTAAGAGTAATTTCAAGGAAGATGATCTTGAAATTCAGTATGAATTACTGCGCCGATTAATGGTTAAATTAGGGAACACAGATTTTGAAGCAAAAAAATTACTTGATAATGCACAGGAAATAAAAAGAGCTGAGCTCTTTAATGACGGAAGTTACAAATATATTATTTTACCTGATAATTATAGTAGATCATGGAGAAGATTGAATTTAGCAATTGATATGGTTGGTTTTTTAGTTGAAGATAAAAACAGAAGTGAGGGAATTTTTTATATTAAATACTCTAATTTAGAGATTGATGATACCAAGCCAAAAAAGAAAAAAGGACTTATCAGCAAACTTGCATTTTGGGAAGATGCGGTTGAATTAGAAGAGGATATTGATGGACAGGAAAAATATAGAAAAGAAATAGAAGGCGATGAAACAGAAAAATTATCAGCAAATAAAGAAGAAAACTGGAAAGATAAGTTAAGATTCTGGGGTAAAGACGATGAAAATGACGTTCCTCAAGGTGAAAAAAGATTTAGAGTGCGTATAGTTGAGTTAGAAAATGGCTCCAAGGTTTATATAGACTACCCTGATGAAACTATCAATAAAACCAAAACAGCTCAATCAATCATAAATATACTTTATGATTACTTAAAATCTTAAATGTTAAGCTTCGCCTCTTTAGGAAGTGGAAGTGAGGGCAATAGTTTTCTAATCAAATCAAATGAAGCCTTAATCATGATCGATTGTGGCTTTAACTTCAAAGAAACAACAAAGCGATTATCCCGTCTTAATCTTACTTTCTCAGATATTAATCATTATTTCATAACGCATGAGCACGAAGATCATATTAAGGCTGCCCCCATGATTTATAAAAATGAAAATACACATATTTCATCAACTTACGGCACAGCCAAGCGATTAGGAATGGAAAAAAAATTTTCATTATTAAATTATGATGAGGTGGTTAATATTAATGATATTAAAATAAAAGTTATTCCTGTTCCTCATGATGCAATGGAGCCATGTCATTACACCTTTGAGTCGAATAACATTAAAGTTGGAATAATTACAGATTTTGGCTCAATTACCGAAAAGATTATTGAAGAGTATTCCAATTTAGACATGTTGGTAATAGAAACCAATCATGATTTAGAGATGCTTGAAAAATCAAAATATCCGATTAATTTAAAAAATAGAATTTCTGGACCTAATGGACATACTAATAATAAATTAACTAAAGCTTTATTTGAGAAGCTAAATAAAAATCGACTTAAAAAAGTAATATTTTGCCATTTGAGTAAAAATAACAACACACAAGAACAAGTCCGAAAAGAGTTTGAACCCTATTTTAAGAAATACGAGTGCGACTTCATCGAGCAGGATAGCGTATTTGATTGGATCACAATTAAAAATTAAACATTCTTTTGAATGTAAGGAAGCCTTTTAAATATAGTTTATGCAATATCTCAATATTAACTGTAGGGATATTAATAAATCTAATTTCTTTCTCATTAAAAAATTTTTTCATCATTACCTGGGATTGTTCATCAATATTTATTTTCTCACCGTTAATAAAAAAGTGATTATCATAAAAACATACCCGAGATCTTTGATCTACAAAAATAGGATTTTCTCGACATCTAGCAATAAATTTATCTTTAGGCATACTCCTTCTGGAGAAGAGATTTGCATCCACAGTAGTTAAGTTATGCCCAATAAAATCCGAATAAATTAAGGATTTATAATTAAGGTGATTTTGGAAAAATTTCAAAATATCTAATGGCAATAAACTTTTAATATTAGAAAAAGAATTGCTTTTAAAAAAATCTGTTTTCTTCGAATCAAGCATATCAAAAATAAAATTATTGAAATCTTCTTGAATGCTTAGTGTGTCAGGAGATCTAAAACCAATAGAGTAGGTATTACAAATATCACTTTTACTGATTCCGTAGTGGAACACATTGGGGGGCACATAGAGCACATCTCCTTCATGGGCCATAAATTTTAAAATTTTATTATCTTGGTTTATCCTCCATTCCTTACAGCCCTTCCCCTGAATTAAAAAGACACTATAATTATCCTGATGCTTTCCAACAGAACCATTTAGTGATGAATGTGAAATCATTACATCATCGATAAGATAATCTGGGATAAATGTGATTAAATTTAAAAGCTCATAAGAGAGTTGATGAAAATGATTGGTTTTAAAAATTAAATGGGTGAAAGCACTATTTTTTGAAATACTTTTTGAAGCTAACTGCTGACGGTATTGATTTTTTTCTTTAATATAAACTTTGGAATCAAGATTATTTTTTATGGTGTGGTTAAAAAAATCACTAAATACAAAATTATCCTCAAAAGTATTGATACCTTTTGGAATGAAAATAGCTTTTTTCTCCCAAAAATTTTTCAAGAATAAACTCTTATTTAATTTAAATTTCATTAGTTTATTTTAGATGACATTAAAGTTAGAATGTGTATATGTTATACAGAATTTCTCGATTTTTTATATTTTTATTGCCTCCAGAATTTTCCCATCACTTCGTTCTTAAGATTCTTAAAATAGTAAATTTTTTTCATTTAATAAAACCTAAAGAAATACCATCTGAAAAACCAATTTTATTGAATGGCTTGCTTTTCAAAAACCGTATTGGATTAGCTGCCGGATTTGATAAAAATGCAGAGCATATTAATATTTTTCAGAATCTTGGTTTCGGCTTTCTCGAATTGGGAACAGTGACACCAAAACCACAACCTGGAAATCCCAAACCTAGAATTTATAGAGATGTGAATAAATTAGCAATTATAAATTCCTTTGGTTTTAATAATGTGGGGGTAAAAAAATTTATAGATAATATAAAAGCGTCAAATAAGTCTGTAATCATAGGAGTCAATATCGGAAAAAATGCTATCACCCCTTACGAAAAGTCTACAGATGACTATTTAAAATGTTTAAGACAGCTTTATGTTCACGGAGATTATATCGCAGTAAATATCTCATCACCCAATACTCAAAATTTGAGAAATCTTCATAACATAAAGGATTTAGAGAATCTAATTAAAAAAATTGTAAATGAGAGAATAAAACTCCACAAAAAATTTAAAGTTTTTAAGCCTATCTTCATAAAGTTATCTCCTGATTTAAATTTAAAAGAAATTAAACCGATAATCAACTTACTGGTTCGTCATAAAATTGATGGAGTTATATTAACTAATACAACTATTGATAAATCACTTATATCCAAAGCTTATAGAAATATTCCAGGAGGTATTTCAGGATTGCCACTTAACAAAAAGTCCGAAGAGATGTTGATCAATGTAAAAAAGGTATCAAGAAATAAACTGACAATCATCAGTGTCGGAGGAATCATGACACCTCAGGATGCTAAAAGAAGAATACAACTTGGGGCGGATTTAATACAGTTATATACAGGTTTAATCTATCAAGGACCATTGTTGGTTGATGCAATACGTCGAGAACTTTAACTTTAATTATCCATTCTTATATTCCTATAGAAGATGTCCTTATGCAATGAGAGCAAGGCTTGCATTACATATTTCTGATATCAACTATTATATTTATGAAATTTCATTAAAAGATAAACCCGAACATATGATTTCAATAAGTCCTAAAGGGACTGTCCCAGTCTTATTGATTGATGAAAGTATTAAAATGGATGAGAGTTTGGAAATTATGCTTTGGGCATTTCAGCAAGCCCAAATTGAAGATAAGTTGATTCCAAAAAAAAATCGTAAAGAAATCTTTGAATTAATTCAAATCAATGATTCATTTTTTAAGGAGAATTTAGATCTTTATAAGTATGCGCAAAGCGATATTGATAAGAACAAGGCATTTAATCAATGCATGACATTTATTAAAACACTGGACAATGTGATTGAAAAAAATAATGGATTTATTTTATCAAAAACGCTGTCACTTGCAGACTATGCAATATTTCCTTTTATAAGACAGTTTGTTAATGTAGATCAGAACAAATTTAAAGATACAAATCAAAACAATATTGAAGATTGGTACTCAATAATTCATGAATCCAGTGAATTTAAATATATTATGAAGAAGCCAAATCTTTCTTAGTGGATGATGCTTGTCTTGATTTGATATTAAGAATAATTTTATTTTCTGAGTCAATGTCAATTTCAACTTCGCCCCCATTGACCAGATCCCCGAATAGTAATTCATCAGCGAGGGCTTTCCTGATCGTGTCTTGAATTAATCTTGACATTGGCCTTGCACCCATTTTTTCATCAAATCCATTTTTTGCTAAATAATCTTTTAAGTTTTCAGAAAAGACGGCCTCAACTTTTTTATCATGAAGTTGGTTTTCAAGTTGGATCAAGAATTTATCAACGACTTTAAGAATGGTTTCATGCTGTAATGGAGCAAATGCAACGATGGCATCTATTCTATTTCTGAACTCTGGAGAAAAGGCTTTATTAATTTCAGCTTTTTCATCAAGTGTTTCTTGTTTGGAGTTCACAAATCCGAGGTTTGATTTTGACAAAGATTCCGCACCAACATTAGTTGTCATGATCAATGTAATATTTCTGAAATCAATTTTTCTTCCATTGCTATCAGTTAAGAAACCATTATCCATTATTTGGAGAAGGATGTTATGGACATCGGGATGGGCTTTTTCAATTTCATCTAATAGCAAAACGGCATATGGGTTTTTATTAACTGCTTCTGTTAATGTTCCTCCTTGGTCAAATCCAACATATCCTGGAGGAGCGCCTATTAATTTAGACACTGAATGTCTTTCCATAAACTCACTCATATCAATTCGAATCAGCTCAATACCCAAAGTATAAGCTAATTGTTTGGCAACTTCAGTTTTACCAACACCGGTGGGACCGCTAAACATAAAGCTACCAATCGGCTTATTATCTGCAAGTAAACCACTTCGTGACATTTTAATTGCAGTTGATAATTTATTGATTGCCTCATCTTGGCCAAAAATAATTGCTTTCAGATCACGCTCAAGGTTTCTAAGCATGCTGCGATCGTCTTGATTGATATTTTTTGAAGGTATTTTTGCAATTTTTGAAATCACTTCTTCTATTTCTTTAGATGAAATAGTTTTTTTCTGTTTTGTTTTCGGCAGGATTTTCTGTAATGCGCCAGCTTCGTCAATCACATCGATGGCCTTATCAGGAAGTCTTCTATCAGTTATATATTTAGCGGATAACTCTACGGCTGCCGTAATTGCATTATTTAAGAATTTAACATTATGATGTTTTTCAAAAGAATTTTTTAATCCTTTTAGAATCTCTATTGAATTGGGAATGGAGGGCTCTTCAATATCAATTTTTTGAAATCGTCTTGTCAGCGCATGATCTTTTTCAAATACAGAGCGAAATTCAGTGAAGGTAGTTGCGCCAATACACCTCAACTCTCCTTTTGCAAGGGCAGGTTTTAAAAGATTTGAGGCATCAAGCGTACCACCACTCGCAGAACCAGCCCCTATAATTGTATGAATTTCATCAATAAATAAAATAGAATCTGGTTTATTACTTAATTCTTTTAAAACATTTTTTAGTCGCTGTTCAAAATCACCACGATATTTAGTCCCAGCAATAAGTGAGCCCAAATCAAGGGAATAAATAGTTGTATTTTTTAAGATGTCTGGGATGTCACCGTCAACAATTTTTTTTGCTAAACCTTCAGCGATTGCAGTTTTACCAACACCTGCTTCACCCACTAGCAATGGATTATTTTTTCTTCTTCTGCATAGAATTTGAGAGAGTCTTTCAATTTCATCACTTCTTCCAATAACTGGATCAATTCTACCTTCACCAACCACCTTATTTAAATTGATTGCATAAGCATCAAGGTCACTCTCTTTTTTTGGAGCTGTCTGTTCAGCGGAATCCTCAATATCTTCTGAGCTAGCACTTTCTGCTGAATCTTTACCGATTCCATGGGCAATAAAGTTAACAACATCAAGTCTTGCAATGCCTTGCTGATGAAGAAAATAAACGGCGTGAGAGTCCTTTTCTCCAAAAATTGCAACAAGGACGTTTGCTCCTGTTACCTCTTTTTTCCCCGACGACTGAACATGCAACATGGCCCTCTGAATTACTCTTTGAAATCCAAGCGTAGGCTGGGTGTCGACTTCGTTTTCACCATTGACAATGGGCGTATGCTCTTCAATATGGCTATGTAAATCCTTTTTTAATGTCTCAAAATTCGCACCGCATGCCTTAAGAACTTCCTGAGCTGATGGATTATCCATCATGGCCATTAATAGGTGTTCAACCGTGATGAGTTCATGGCGCTTTTGACGTGCGTCCATAAACGCCATATGTAAACTTACTTCTAGTTCTTGTGAAATCATATTTTTATCATATCTTTTCTATAATACTTTGCAAGGGGTGTTGTTGTTCTTTTGCTAATTTTAAAACCTGATTCATTTTTGTTTCAGCAATTTCATAAGGATAAATGCCACAAACAGCCATTCCTTCTGTATGAATTTTGAGCATTAATCTTGTTGCTTCATCATCAGATTTTAAAAAAACCTTCTTAATAACATCCACAACAAACTCCATTGGCGTGAAGTCATCGTTCAATAGCAATACTTTGAACATTTTAGGAAGATTTGGTTTAACCTTTTTTTTAGGCTCAATAATTATTTTTGATTCATGTTGTGCCATAGTTAATATTATTTAAATATCTTTAAAGTTTTAATACTCTTGTCTTGAGCATTTATTATTTCAAATGTAATATTTTTGATTTTAAAACTGGTATTTGTTTCGGGAATATCCTCAAAATATTCTAAAACAAATCCATTTAAGGTTTTTGCTTTTTTTGATTTTAATTGTAATTTAATAATCTTATTAATTTTTCTTAAACTACAACTTCCTTCTACGATCCAACCATCTGGCTCTTCGATAATTCTTGCATCATCTGATGGAAGATTTAAATTAAATTCACCTGTAATTTCTTCCAAAATATCTTCAAGAGTAATCATGCCCATAAAATCTCCATGTTCATTCACTACCACTGCAATTTTGTATTTATTCTCTTGGAAATTTTGAATTTGTTTATACAAAGACGTTCCAGAGGCAATGAATCTTGGCGGCTCTATAATTTCCTTTATTTGAGCAATACTCAAACTTTCTTGGTTATCGATAAACTTTACTAGTTTTTTGATATTCAGGAGTCCTGTTATCGCTTGGTGTTCACTTTCTCTGACTAAGATAAAATCATGATGAAAGGTTTTTAATTTTTTGATAATTTCTTCAATGTCCTGATTAAATGAAATAAATTCAACATTGGTATGGGGAATCATCAAATCGTCTACAGTGTCATTCTCCAAATCCAAAAGATTGATTAACATGGATTGATTTTTATTGGTTATGACTTTAGATGAGGATGATATTACTGATTTTAATTCGTCCATGGTGATGAGATGTTTTTCAGAAAAATTTAATTTGATATTAAATATTTTTAAAATTGATAAAACAAAAAAGTTAACAAATAACACAATAGGATAAAGAATTTTTAGCAGGGGATACAAAAGAAAACTGCAACCCAAAGCCAGTTTTTCAGTGTGTGCTGCAGCAATCACTTTTGGAGTAATTTCGCTAAAAATAACGATAAGGAAAGTCACCACAAGGGTGGCTATCAGTAAAACTTCTTCATTATTACTAAAAAGTTGAATAGAGATCACGGTTACCATTGATGCTGCTGCTGCATTTGAAAAGTTATTACAAATCAAAATAACGCTCAACAGTTTATCAGTTTGCGAAAGTAATTTTGAAGCGAGTTTTGCTGATCTCAAACCTTTTTTTTCTAAATAGTTCAGCTTGTGTTGATTGATACCCATTAAACTCGTTTCCGCAATTGAAAAAAATGCAGAAATTCCTAGAAGGGTAAATAAAATAAAAATTTGATAAGTTATGGGTAAATCAATCACTTTTGAATTTAGGGAGACTCAGTTTCTTTTTTTTCTGAAATGGATCCAGCAAGATTAGAGTGGTTTGTCCCTAACCAAAGCGCCATTGGACAACCGACCATTATTGATGAGTAGATACCAAATAGAATTCCAATAGTCAGCGCTAAAGAGAAGTTATGTAATATTTCACCACCAAAAATTAGCATCGATATGACCACAGTTTGAGTCGAAAGATGGGTCATGATGGTTCTTGACATCGTTCGGGTAATCGCATTATTCATCACTTCAGTTACAGATGCGCGTCGCATTTTTCTGAAGTTTTCCCTAACCCGATCAAAGACGACTACAGACTCATTCACGGAGTAGCCTAAAACTGCCAATACAGCGGCTAGAACAGTTAAATTAAATTCCCATTGAAAAAATGCAAAGAAGCCAAGAATGATAATGACATCATGCATATTTGCAATCACTGCTGACAAAGCAAAACGCCACTCAAACCTCAATGATAAATACAGAATGATGCCAATACAAACAAACAGAATTGCTAAAGCGCCATTTTCAAAAAGCTCCTCACCAACTTGACTGCCAACCGATTCAACACGTTTGATTTCAAAATTATTCCCTAAGACTGATAATTCTTGATTCACAGTTTCTGATAATTCAGCAATTGATATTTGCTCATTGATAGGCAGCCTGATTAAAACATCTTTGTCCGTGCCAAAATTTTGTACCTGAATTTCATTTAAATTGATACTTTTTAATTGTTCCCTGATTTCATCAAGATTTGCCTTTTCTTGATAAGAGACTTCAATAATGGTGCCACCGGTAAAATCAACACCGTAATTTAAACCTTTTTGAAATAAAAAGAAAAAAGCTAAGATAAAGGTGATGATTGAAATGGCCGCAGAAAATTTGCGGTATTTCATAAAAGGGATATCGTTTTTTACTCTAAAAAATTCCATAAATTTTAGTTGTTTACCTTGTAAATTTCACCAATGTTTAATTTATTAATTTTTCTTTTCGCACCATAATATAGATTCACCAGTGCACGTGAGACAAGGATGGCTGAAAACATCGATGTAAGAATACCAAGAACATGAACAACAGCAAAACCTTTGATTGGACCCGTTCCAAACATAAAGAGTGCCAATCCTGCAATTAATGTTGTGATGTTCGAATCGAGAATAGTACCCCAGGCTTTTTGATATCCTAGATGAATACTTGCCTGAGGTGTATTTCCGTTTCTAATTTCATCTCGAATTCTTTCATTGATAAGAACATTTGAATCAATAGCCATACCGACAGTCAGAGCCATAGCCGCTAATCCAGGAAGCGTTAGTGTGGCCTGGAGGGTTGATAAAACAGCAATCAATAAAATTAAGTTAATAGTTAAAGCAATTGATGAAAATATTCCAAACAGCATATAGTAAAAAGAAATTAACAGAATGACCGCAATGAAACCCCAAAGTGTTGATTGAATACCTCTTTGAATATTTTCTTTTCCCATGCTTGGTCCGACAGTTCTTTCTTCAATAATCTCCATTGGCGCCGCAAGTGAACCTGCCCTCAAGAGCAATGAAACATCTGTGGCTTCTTGCGCATTTTTCATTCCAGTGATTTGAACACGGCCACCACCAATTTCACTTTTGATAACTGGGGCAGTAATGATCTCGGTTAATTCTTTTTCAATAAGAAGAATAGCAATTCTTTTGCCAATATTTTCTCGAGTAACTTTTTTAAATACGTTTGCACCTTTTCCATCAAGAGTTAAAGAGACAATGGATTGCCCTGTTTGATTATCCACACCAGGCCCAGCATTATTGATATTCTCACCAGTGAGAATCACCTCTTTTTTTAGCAATAACGGATTATCATTGCGATCATAATAGAGCTCACGCCCCAGCGGAATATTTCCAGCAATAGCTTCATCGATAATTGAAGGCGAAGCCTCGTCATCAACAAGTCTCATTTCTAGTAAAGCGGTACGGCCAATAATTTCTTTTGCTTTGGCAGTATCTTGAACCCCTGGAAGTTGAACCACAATACGGTTATCGCCTTGCTGCTGAATAACTGGCTCTGCCACCCCCAGTTCATTAATTCTATTATTTAACGTTTCAAGGTTTTGCTTAATTGCAAATTTGGTCATTTCCTCTTTATTTGCTGCAGAACTTGCAACAGTTAAAATAAATTTATTATCTTTTTCCAATTCTTTAATTTTTGGGGCATTTCCTGTGCTGCCTAAATTAATTCGTTTTGAAAATTCAAAACTGCTATCGGTTTGTGTTAACAAAGCTTTAGCTTTTTTTAAATCTTTTTCATCAGCAAATTGAACGAATATTGATCCGCTTTCAACATCAATTTGATCATATCGAATTTTATTTTCCCTTAAAGTAGATCGAATCTCATTGATTTTACCCGTTGATTCTTTTGCTTCAATATTACTTAAATCAACCTGCATCAAGAAATGCACCCCACCTCTAAGATCCAACCCTAGGTACATCGGTTGGCCTCCAATGGCCTCAAGCCAGTTTGGCGAGTTTGGTAACAAATTTAAAGCAATGATAAAATTTGGACCAAGCTTTTCTTCAAGCAGTCCTTTTGCCGTTAATTGATCTTCATTATTTTCAAGCTTAAACTTGACATAACCATCGGTCAGAATGGTCCCGTTAGTGCTAATGTTATTCTCATTCAGAATGTTTTCTGCCTGCGAGATGACGATCGGGTCAATTTTTTCTCCAGACTTTAAAGACATAATTTGAACAGCTGGAGCCTCACCAAAAAAATTAGGTATTGCGTAGATAACTGACAGCAAGACAATCAGCAGTATAGAAATATTTTGCCAGCGTGAATATTGATTCATAGTTAAATGGACTTAATGGTTCCCTTTGGAAGCACAGTTTGCACTGAGTTTTTTTGGAATTTTACGTTAGTGTCATTTGCAACATTTAAGATGATGTAAAGATCGGAAACTTTCTCAATGGTTCCCATCATTCCTGAAGCTAGCATCACTTCATCACCTTTTTTCAGTTCTGAAATTAATTTCTTGTGATCCTTGGCTTGCTTCATTTGTGGCCGAATCAGCATAAAATAAAATAAAATAAAAATTATAATAAATGGAACAAAGCTCATTAGGCCGGCGGGAGCAGTGGCAGAATTGGCATAGGCTAAAGAAATCATATTTACTTCAATCTTAAAAATTTAAAGTCGAATTTTAGCATATTTTATGAATGAAAAAGCTGATTAAGCTATTGTTTTTCTGATTCTAAAGAACTCTTGTTTAAATTTTTGAAACTCTTGTTTTTCTATTGCTGAGCGTGCTTCAAGCATAAATTGTTTATAAAAAAATAAATTATGAATTGTGTTTAGAGTAGAGCCAAGCATCTCCCCGATCCGATGCAAATGATGTAAGTAGGATCGAGAAAAGTTTTGACATGTGTAACACATGCATTGTTTATCAAGAGGCTCTAAATCATCTTTATACTGACTATTTTTAATTTTGATATCACCAAGCCTTGTAAATAGCCAACCATTTCTCGCATTTCGGGTTGGCATGACACAATCAAACATATCCACGCCTTGCTCTACAGCATTTAAAATATCTTCTGGCGTCCCAACCCCCATTAGATATCTGGGTTTATTCTCAGGCAAGTGATCTTTAACATCATCAATGACTTTCAGCATTTCTTCTTTGGGTTCACCAACAGATAATCCACCAATTGCGTAACCGTCAAAATTAATCTCCAATAGCTTTTCAATCGATTCAATTCTTAAATCTTTGAACATCCCCCCTTGAACAATCCCAAAAAGTGCATTATCACTATGAAATGCTTGTTTTGATCGTTTAGCCCATCTTAAACTTAACTCCATGGAAAGTTTTGATTCCTCAAAAGTTGCCGGATAATTTGTGCACTCATCAAAAACCATAGCAATATCGGAATTGAGTGTCATTTGAATTTGCATCGAAACTTCAGGACTTAAGAAACAAGAGTCACCATTAATCGGAGACTTAAACGTTACCCCATCCTCGTTGATGGTTCTCGTTTTGCCTAAGCTCCACACTTGAAAACCACCACTATCCGTTAGGATAGGTCGATCCCAACTGATAAATTGATGCAGCCCTCCATGTTTTTCTATGACATCTAAACCAGGTCTTAACCATAGGTGATATGTGTTGCCTAAAATAATTTCAAAATTAATTTCTTTGAGAATGTTGGGGGATATTGACTTGACCGCGCCATAGGTTCCCACGGGCATAAAAATAGGAGTTTTTAGGCTACCGTGTTTTAAGGAAATTTCTGCTGCACGTGCTTTACCGTCTTGAGCGTTTATTTTGAGATGCATAACAATATTATTTTTTAAAAAGTATCCACATTATAAGTGGATTGAATATTAATTTCGATGAAAAAAAGGGGGAACTAGGATAAAATTGCAGGATGGTAAAAAATGATAAAAATTTAAAAAAACAATCTGAATTTTATTTGTTGCCAAATTTATTTACGACAGCGGCATTATTTTTTGGTTTTTTTTCTATCCTCAATGCGATGAACGGTAAATTTGAATTTGCTGCATTAGCTATTTTTTTGGCCTTGGTAATGGACGGCCTTGATGGAAGAGTTGCTCGACTCACGAATACAGAAAGTAAATTTGGTGCTGAATACGATAGCCTTTCAGACATGGTGTCATTTGGGGTAGCCCCCGCCTTAGTGATGTACGTATGGGCCCTCAAGCCATTGGGAAAAATAGGTTGGATTGGGGCTTTTATATATTGTGCTTGTGCTGCTTTTCGTCTCGCAAGGTTTAACACAAAATTAGATATGTCAGAAAAAAAATATTTTTTTGGACTTCCGTCCCCTGCGGCAGCTGCGCTTATAGCAGCATTTATTTGGGTTTGTATCGATAACGGCATTAGTGGAAATGATACATTTTTTAATTTTTTTCAAATGCAATGGTTTGCATGGATTATGATATTAATTGCAGCTCTATCAATGGTAACGGATATTAAATATTACAGTGGCAAGGACTTAAATTTAAGGAATAGCGTTCCTTCTGTATCTATTTTGCTAATTGTTTTGGCTTTTTCTCTTTTGTCACATAGCCCTGCTGAGATTATTTTTATCATCTTGCTTGGCTATCTTTTATCCGGATATGCCAATTTTTTTAAAGAAAACTTTAATGTAAAACAAAATACTAAGAAAAAATGACTGAAAAATTAATTGTTTTTGATACGACGCTCAGGGATGGAGAACAAAGCCCTGGAGCCTCGATGACCCAAGAAGAGAAGGTCAGAATAGCCCTTCAACTTGAAAAGCTTGGTGTGGATATTATTGAAGCTGGTTTTGCAGCAGCAAGCCCAGGAGACTTTAGTGCTATAGAAGCTGTCTCTAGAAAAGTAACTAAATCTACCGTGTGTTCATTAGCCCGAGCAGTAAGAAGCGATATCGATCGTGCTGGGAACGCCATTAGGCATGCAAAGTCAGGAAGAATACATACCTTTATAGCTACAAGTCCGATTCACATGGTAAACAAATTACGCATGACTCCTGATCAAGTTCTTGAGCGTGCTGTAGAAGCTGTTAAGTGGGCATTGGAGTTTACAGATGATGTTGAATTTTCAGCAGAGGATGCTGTTCGATCAGAGATTCCATTCCTCATTGAAGTCTTTGATGCAGTCATTCAGGCCGGTGCAAAAACCATTAATGTTCCCGATACTGTTGGGTACTCCATTCCTTTTCAGTGGGGAGACCGAATCAAACAGTTAATTGAAAAAGTTCCAAATTCTAAAACCGTAATATGGTCAACACATTGTCATAACGATCTCGGAATGGCGGTCGCCAACTCTTTAGCTGCCGTTTTGAATGGTGCAAGACAAGTTGAATGTACCATTAATGGTCTTGGTGAAAGAGCAGGAAATGCAAGTCTTGAGGAAATTGTTATGACCATCAAAACAAGGCAAGATGTTTTTAACTTATCCAGTTCAATTAATACTGAATTTATCGTACCCACCTCAAAACTTGTTTCAACCATTACCGGTTATGCAGTTCAGCCAAATAAGGCGATTGTCGGGGCTAATGCTTTTGCACATGAGTCCGGTATCCACCAGGATGGCGTATTAAAACATCGTGAAACTTATGAAATTATGAAAGCCGAAGATGTGGGCTGGGGTGCTAATAAAATATCTTTAGGTAAATTGTCTGGACGCAATGCTTTTAAGAGTAGACTTGATGCCCTCGGGATTCAATTAGATACGGATGACTTAGTGAATGCAGCTTTTGATAAATTTAAACTGTTAGCTGATAAAAAATCTGAAATTTTTGATGAAGATATTCACGCCCTCATCAGCGATGAATACTCCTCAGCCATGCAAGAGAGTTTTAGACTAGTTGCATTAAAGGCCACCTCTGAAATCAATCAAAATCCTCATTCTTCAATTGTGATTAATTGTAATGGTGAAAATAAATCAGAAACCTCTGAGGGCAGTGGTTTGGTTGATGCAACATTTAAGGCTATTGAAAAAATTGTACAATCTGATGCAGAACTATTGCTCTTCTCTGTGAATAACATTACGACAGGAACGGACGCTCAAGGAGAGGTTACTGTTCGACTTACAAAGGGCGGTCGAATTGTGAATGGTCAAGGTTCAGATACAGATATTGTGATTGCCTCTGCAAAAGCTTATATCAATGCAGTCAATAAGATTACTTCAAAGCTTGAAAGAGCTCATCCTCAGGTTTAATTTTGGATTTAGCCTTATTTGATCTTGATAACACCTTGTTAAGGGGGGACTCTGATTACAATTGGGCAAAATTTCTCATAAAACATCATTTGCTAGACCCCAAGCTTCATCAGGAGAAAAATGAAATTTTTTATCAAGACTATCAAAAGGGAACCTTAGATATATATGCTTTTTGCGAGTTTCAATTTCGACCGCTTAAAGAAAATAATCGGGATAAATTAGATAGCTTAAGGCATGAATACGTTGAGACGGTTATAAAACCGCTTGTCAGTAAAAAATCACTTGAGTTGGTGAGGAAGCATCAAAAGCGAGGCGACCTGTGTATTGTGATTACGGCCACCAATTCATATATCACTCAGCCTATTGCCAGACTGTTTGATATAGATTATCTGATTGGTACCGATCCAGAAGAAGTGGCAGGTGAATTTACCGGGAAAGTTAAGGGATTGCCCTCATTTAAAGAGGGAAAAGTTACAAGGCTTAATCAGTGGTTGGAAGAAAATAATTACGATTTTCATCAATTTGAAAAAAGTTTTTTTTATTCAGACTCCTTGAATGATCTTCCCTTGTTAAAAGCTGTGTCAGACCCTGTATGCGTTAATCCTGATAACACTCTCATAAAAGAAGCTCAAGCCAATCATTGGCCAATTATTTCGCTTGAGGATTAGCTCAGTAGGTATTCAATTACAAACTTACTGCCAAAGTAAGAGAGCAGAAGAAGAATAAAAGCTGTCAGTGAGTAATGTAAGGCTTTTTTACCTCTTAGCCCGTTAAAAAACCTCTGGTATAAAACATATGCATAAAATAACCAAGATGTTATTCCAAAAAAAGTTTTATGATTAAAAATAAATGGCTGACCAAATATTTCATTTGAGAAGAAAACGCCTGTAAAGATGGTGATGGTGAGTAGGATAAATCCAAACCCTAAAATAAAAAATAAGAATTTTTCCATTCCCAATAATGAATTTTCGGATGAAAAAAAAGAAGATAATTTTTTTCTATGAAGATTTTTTTCTAAAAACATTATAAAAATTGAAAAAAATGCTGAATACGTTAACAAGCCATACCCTATTATTGCAATACCAATGTGCAGAAGATAATAAATAGAGTCATCATTTCGAATGGTATGTTCATGGGAGAAGATACTATGAAAAATCAAGATTAAAATGGTGGGAATAATAATGATTTTTTCTAATCCCTTGTGATGCATTTTGATATTAAATATTAAGTAGAAAAATACAGTGATAATACTCACCACTAACAACGCATTTGAAAAATCAAAATTGAATGAGCGGAGCAAGACATCATAATAAATGAGCAATGCATGACAAATTAAGGCTAATGCGACAGATAGTCTTTTAACGCTGATATATTTATCATTGAGATTAAAAAGGCTAAGCCAATATAATAACAGAGCAAATATGTAAGAACTCAAATACAACATAAGTGTGTTTAATGATTTACAATAACTAATTATATTATAGGTGATATAACTCAGTATGTTAGAAAATTTAACCGATAAACTTCAATCAGTTGTTCGAAAGATTTCAGGCCAAGCGAGGTTTACCGAAGACAATATTAGTGATGCGATGCGAGAAGTTCGTATTGCCCTGATCGAAGCTGATGTTGCAATTCCCGTAGTTAAATTTTTTATTGATGAAGTCAAAGCAAAAGCGATTGGAACCGACGTTTTAAAGTCTGTATCACCCGGTGATGCCATAGTTAAAATTGTTCAAGACGAATTAACCAATTTAATGGGTCCAGAAAATGCCCCGTTGAATATCGCAAAAAAACCACCCTCTATAGTCCTCATGGCTGGTCTTCAGGGCTCTGGGAAAACTACCACATCAGCAAAGTTAGCTAGATTACTCAAAGAACAAAAGAAAAAAGTTTTATTAGTTAGTGCCGATGTCTATCGTCCAGCAGCGATAGAGCAATTAAAAACTTTAGCGAAAAGTATTGATGTTGATTGTTTTGATTCCTCACCACAGGATAAACCACTGGCTATTGCAAAAGCATCTGTTGAATTTTCAAAAAAACATTTTTATGACGTGATCATATTTGATACTGCTGGAAGAACATCCATTGATGAAGCTATGATGGATGAAATCAGAAAATTGCACAAACAGCTTGATCCAGCCGAGACTTTATTTGTTGTGGACTCCATGCAAGGACAAGATGCGGTCAACACTGCACAAGCTTTCAATGAGGCTCTAGAGTTAACAGGAATTATCTTAACAAAAGTTGATGGAGACTCCCGAGGTGGAGCGGCACTATCTGCAAAGCATGTGATTGGAAAGCCTATTAAGTTTGTTGGTGTGAGTGAAAAAATAAATGGTATTGAACCCTTTTACCCTGATCGATTAGCCTCAAGAATTCTTGGCATGGGGGACATCGTAGGCTTAGTCGAAGAAGCTCAAAAAAATGTAGATCAAAAAGAGGCTTTAAAACTGGCTGAAAAAGTAAAGTCAGGAAAAAACTTTGATTTAGAAGACTTTAAAAATCAAATAACCCAAATGAAAAAAATGGGGGGTGTAGGTGCGCTAATGGAAAAAATGCCCGCTCAACTAATGGGTCAAGCACAACAGAAAATCAATCCTGAGGATGGAGATAAATCATTGGTTCAAATTGAGGCCATTATTAATTCTATGACCCCATTAGAGCGTAGAGATCCAGATTTAATAAAAGCAAAAAGAAAACAGAGGATTGCCAATGGCTCTGGTACACAAGTTCAAGATATTAATAGATTATTAACCCAGTATGAACAAATGCGCAAAATGATGAAGCTATTTTCCAAAGGCGGATTATCAAAAATGATGAGAGGTTTGGCAGGTAAATTTCCAGGAATGCGCTAATTATTCCTCTATGTTTATTGACCATTTCGATGATCTAGTCCATAATTGCGTGTTTGATTTATGGGGTGTTAGCTCAGTTGGTAGAGCAGCGGACTTTTAATCCGTTGGTCGCGAGTTCGAATCTCGCACACCCTACCACTTATCTTGTCATTTTTACAATTCCTCCAATATTCTGCATGGTGTAGACCTCGTCAGCAAAACTTTTTATTTCATTCTGTTGGTGACTGATAAATAAAGTTGTGATCTTTTTTTGGTAAATATAATTTTTTAATTTTCTGGTAATTATTTTTCTTTGAGTGAGATGAATGGCATTAAATGATTCGTCTAAAAGTAAAATTTTAGGATCAGAGGCTAAGCTTCGTGCAATCGCGACTCGTTGCGACTCACCTCCTGATAGAAGTTTAATATCTTTGTTAATTATTTTTTCTAATTCTAAAAGCTCCATAATTTCATCGATATCTTTTTGAGATGTGGATGCATATTTTATATTTTGATACACATTTAAATGTGGAAATAGTCTGAGATCTTGAAATACATATCCGATATTTCTCGATTTAGGCAAAACGTTAGTATGAGATTTTGAATCACAGAGAACATTATGATCAATAACAATTTTCCCCTTTTCTGGTTCAAGAATACCTGAGACGATATTAAATAAAGTCGATTTTCCTATGCCAGAATCTCCACTAAATCCTAAAATCATAGCCTTGCTTTGAAGGTGAATAACCAATTTAAGTGAGGTGTTGGTGTATGAAAAGTCAAAATCAATCATTTTGCGAACCTATTACTGATAAATAAGGCAACAAACGAAATACTGATACTGATAATGACGAGCCTTATCACCACATGGCTGGCATTAGGGTCCTGAAGAGAGGAATATATTGCTAATGGAATAGTTTGTGTTTCTCCAAAAATATTTCCAGCAAAGGTGATTGTTGCACCAAATTCTCCTAAACTTCGGCTAAAGCTTAAAACTAACCCAGAAATGATTCCATTTTTTGAAAGGGGGATAATGATTGTTTTTAATATTTTCAAGTTATTAGCCCCTAAAGTTTCGGCTGCTTCAATCAGCTTTGGATCAATTTCTGCAATTGACTGCCTTATCGAGCGAACAAATAATGGAAAGGACATCACACTAGAAGCAATAATTGCTGCTACCCAGGTAAATGAGATGGACCACCCGAATAGTGTATAAAACGATGCGCCTAACAATCCATTTTTACCAAAAATAATTAATAATAAAAATCCAATAACAACGGGAGGAAGAACCAGGGGTAGATGAATGACACTGTCAATTATAGATTTTCCGTAAAATTGCTTAGTGGCCAAGGCAAGGCCCAGAAAAAATGCAGGAATGGATATGATCAGTGATGAAATGATTGCTACTTTACTCGATAGAATCAGTACAGTAATTTCATAATCAGTCAAAGTAATCATGGACGTATTATAAACCCTTGATCGATAAGTTTAATTTTGGTTTTTTCTGAGTTTAAAAATGAAATAAATTTTTCATTAATGGAATTATTTGTGATGATGCCTATGGAATAAATAATTTCCTGATGACTATTTAGAGGTATATTTTGATAGAGATACCTATTATTTATTTTTTTTAAATCGGACGCAAAGATAATTCCATAGTCGCACTCACCCATTTTTAAATTTGAGAGAAGAGATGCTGAATCCCTGATATGCAAAATACTTTTTTTAGCAAATTTTAATTGGTAAAAATGTATGACTTGATAACTGTATGTCCCTAATGGAGCTAGCTGGGGGTCAGCTAAACATAACTTTTTATTTTCGGCAATTTTCAATTGCATTAAATCTTTCTTTTCACTGCTGATAAAGACCAATTGATTAGAGATCCAATCCTGCTTATCTTTTAACATATGTTTGTTATTTAAATATTGAATCCATGTTTGATCTGCTGAGATGATCATATCAAAAGGAGCTCCCTGTAACACCTGTTGAGCTAAATTTCCTGAACCTCCAGAGGAAGAGGCAACTTTATAATTAAATTCTTTTCCAAATTCAAATAAAATATTTTGCATAATTGGATGCAAGCTTGATGCATAGGCTATATTAATTTTTTCTTCAGCATGAACAAGAAAATTAAAAAAAATAAAATAGATAAATATAATTTTTCTCATCTTCGTTGGTTCATCATGGTTTTAATTTCATACACCGCATAAATATTTATTCCTAAAATAATAACCCCGACAAGGAAATCTGGTAAAAAGGATTCTGATTTAAGAGTCAAAAAAGCTGCTAATAAAACTAATAGGTTTCCAATCAAATCATTTCTGGAAGATAAATAGATTGCTCGAAGTAAAAAATTTCTCGATTTTGTATATCTTTTTAAAAGTATTGTACATAGGCAGTTAATGATTATTGCCCCTAGAGAAATTAGGATCATATCATGATGATCGGGGACTTCAGGATGAAAGATTTTATTAATAGAGAAGGTAAGAGCATATAGTGATGGAGCAATAAAGGAAGTTAATATCGCATAACCAATAATTTTCCGATAGAAAATAGTTAAACTCAGTCCAATTAAAGCAAAAAAATTTGTTAAAGCGTCTTCAAGAAAATCTAAACTATCTGCGATTAAGGCGACAGAATGGCTGGTATGGGCGTAAAATAATTCAACAAAAAAATAAAATAAATTAAGAGTAATTACAATTGAAATTACATAATTTTTCTTCAACATAATTGAATTTAATCTTGATTTAATAATCTATCATTTATGAAAAAATTAATCTTGGCCCTAGTCGTTACTTTATCACCATTCTTGGCGCAAAGTTATCCTGCTCAATCTGAGTTATTTGGTTTAAACAAATCCATGATTCAATTATGGGTCAGTTATGAAAAAGGGGTTACCGGAACTGGTTCAGGTGTGGTGATCAAAAAGAATCATGTAGCAACAGACTGCCATGTGTTTCAAAATGCGACAGGTGTTAATGTGATTAAGTACCACGATACCTACAGCCCGATTGGTGTTTATGCTGATTGGGAACATGATTTATGTGTATTAAAATTCGATAACCTACCTTTGGATCCGGTAAATGTTCGAGAGAGCAGTACTGTTGAGTATGAAGAAGAAGTGTTCACTCTGACTTTTCCTAATGATAATCCTGTGCCACTTCCATCCTATGGAAAAGTTAAAGCCTTGTATTCATTTGATAAAAGTTTAATTATAAGAACATCAGCTACTTTCACAGTTGGATCTAGTGGGGGCGCTTTGTTTGATAATGACTTTAATTTGATTGGCATTACTACATTCAAGAGTCCTGGCAAACGATTAGGATATTTTTATTGCTTACCAACCGAATGGATTGATAAAGTTTTGCAAACAAAAATGTTGACCGATATTCGAAGTGATACACCACCATTTTGGGCTTTGCCCGATGAGAAAAAACCTTTTTTTATGCAAGTTGTTCTCCCGCTTCTTGATTCTAATTGGTCCGAGGTGAAACGAATTGCTAAAATGTGGACACAAGCTGAGGATGATAGTACCAATGCATGGTTTTATTTAGGTCTAGCTGAAAAGCAATTTAATAAGGATTTTGCAAAATTATTTCTTAATAAATCAATACAGCTGAATTCTAAAAACCTTGATGCTCTTGAAGTCCTTCATCAAATTGCGGTTGAGGAAAACGATAGTGAGTTGATTCAGAAATACAAGTCCATGATTGAAAAGGTTGACCAATATTACTTTGAAAATTTAGCCAACCAATCTTAAATTTGGCGCGCCCGAAGAGATTCGAACTCCTGACCACTTGGTTCGAAGCCAAGTACTCTATCCAGCTGAGCTACGGGCGCAGATAGATTTAAATGGCGCGCCCGAAGAGATTCGAACTCCTGACCCCTTGGTTCGTAGCCAAGTACTCTATCCAGCTGAGCTACGGGCGCGTCACCCGTATTATATCCTTAAAACATACAGATTAACTAGTTGCTCGATACGGGGAGTGTTAATATAGGGCCAGACTTTTCGATTTTTCCTGATTGGAGAGCAGAAATTTGATTCAGCAACATGAGGGTATATTTGCTATGCATATCATTGTCTTTGATATAAAACCAATTACCTCGATATTCAACAGCAATAGCCGCCTGTTCTGGAGGATTTTTTGAGGTATACACTGTAAATAATCCGTCAAGCACTTTTTGCCAATCAAAGATCTCCCCATTTTTATTTTTAGTAATAGTTACTCTTCCATTCGCAATGTCATCAATGGGAACTTCAACTCCATGGGAAAGGAAAAAAAGTATACCCGCTAGGGAGCGTGACTCAATTTGTATTTTTGAATCTTGTGTTGAATCAAAATAATTTTTAGTAATTGGGATGATGTTGTTTTTGGTTTCAATTTTAAGATCATTTAAAAGACGATTCACCATTGGGTCATTTCTGTAATCTTTTTGAATTAATAAAGCCAATTCGTCTGGATTGCCCTCAAGTTGATAGCCAAGGGTGATCTTAGATGTCTTTTGTAGGTCTCTGAAATCTTTGGATAATTGAATAAACTCATTAAATTCTGGGGCCTCAGACGGGGTTGGACCAGAGGCTTCTGATGCATTATTGATATTGTTAATGCGGTTTACCGTTAATCTTAGAATACGTTCAATACTCCACCCGGATCGAGCCAGCAATAAAATCACTTCATGGTCGACTGGGGTTAAGACATTTTTCACAAAATCAGCACCCGACAATGGCGAATAAGTGATGGTTGGTTTTTCAATGTATTCTGTATTGCCTCGAACGCCGATGTTATTTGAAGTCGTAGCCCCATCAAAAATCGAGCCATTAATTCCAAAACCCTCTTTCCAGTTAAATGCAGTTGATACACTGCTGACTTTTAAAAAAGTAGGGTTATCAGCATATCGAAGACGAATTAAGTTTAATAAAATCTCCTCGTCATCTGTCTGCGCCAGCACTTTGTTATACTCATTTCTGCCGGCTTTCATAAAATCAGGGCCAAATTGACTGCAGCTAATTAACAACAGACTAAAAAATAATATTAATCCTTTTAAATACATTAAAACTTTCCTGTGTAATCCCATTTGCCAAGATTAACCCCGTTCATTCTAAGAATATTGTAGGCGGTGGTGATGTGAAAAAAGAAATGAGGAAGAATCCATCTTTTTAAATAATCTTCGCCATTACTAAAGGAAAATTTATGCTCACGGATAGAAAATTCAATGGGTTTTTTTTCAGAATTTATCATGTCTTTTGGTTTAATTTTTTTTAAGAAATTAATAGTTTTTGTAATACGGTTTTGTAATTGTTTTAAGGTTTTTTCGTCATCTTGGTAGTTAGGAAATTTTTTATTGGCAAGTCTTCCTATCCCTTTTCTGACCATGTCAGTACCAATCTGAATTTGACGAGACAACGGGTACATGTCTGCAATCAGTCGACTTTCAACAAAAATTACACTGTCGAATTTTTTTTTATCTGCATACCGCTGTGCTTTATTCAATATGTTTATCAAATTTTCAAGCATTTTGATGATCATTGGTACAGATAAGTCGTACATTGGCTCTTGCATCTGGGGTCTCCCTTGATATAAAAATGGCGGAGAGCGAGGGATTCGAACCCTCGATACAGGCTTAAACCCGTATGCTTCCTTAGCAGGGAAGTGCCTTCGACCACTCGGCCAGCTCTCCTAGTCTATAAACTATATTCTAAATGAAATTAAGCTAGATCCCAATCATTGATCTAAGTTAAATGCTTTATGAAGAGATTGAACTGCGGCATCTAGAGATTTTTCTTCAATGAGAATAGATATTTTGATCTCACTGGTGGATATGGTTGAGATATTAATACCTTCCTCGGATAGTGTTCTAAACATCTTGCTTGCCACACCAACATGTGATTTCATTCCAACACCTACAAGGGAAAGTTTAGCAATGTTTGAGTCACCAATAATTGTTTTGGCACCTAAATGATCTTTCATTTTTTCTAAGATCTCAATCGTTTTATCCAATTCAGTTTTATTCACTGTGAAGGTAAAATCATTGAGTCCATCATGTCCAATATTTTGAATGATCATGTCCACATCAATATTCTGTTCCGCAATTGGCCCAAGAATTTGATATGCAATTCCTGGTTTATCTGGAATACTTTCCACGGTTACCTTAGCCTCATCACGATTAAAGGCTATTCCTGAGATTATTGGATCTTCCATTTTATGACTTTCCTCATATGTAATAATAGTTCCCTCGCCATCTTCTTCAAAACTTGAGAGAACTCGCAAATTAACTTTGTATTTACCAGCAAATTCGACGGAACGTATTTGCAAAACTTTTGAGCCAAGACTGGCCATTTCTAGCATTTCTTCAAATGTAATTGACTTTAATTTTCTTGCATTAGAAACAACTCTTGGGTCAGTGGTATAAATACCATTTACATCTGTATATATTTGACATTCATCTGCGCCTAATGCAGCAGCAATTGCAACTGCAGTTGTATCAGAACCGCCTCTTCCCAGTGTTGTTATATTTCCTTGCTCATCAGCACCTTGAAATCCAGCAATGACTAAAACATACCCATTATCTAAATCCTTTCGAATATTCTCGGTGCCAATATTAATTATTCGAGCTTTAGAGTGAGCATTGTCTGTAAGGATCTTAACTTGAGCTCCGGTATAACTTTTAGCTTTTACCCCCCGAGCTTGAATGGCCAGTGCTGTTAAACCTATGGTAACTTGCTCTCCAGTAGATAAAACTACATCAGATTCTCTAGGATCCGGTTTTTTATTGACATCGTTAATGAACTGAAGCAACTTATTGGTCTCTCCAGACATTGCAGATACCACCACCACCACTTTGTGACCTTTATCCACGAAGCGTTTAACACGATCAGCAACCGCATTAATTCGTTCCGGATTGGCAACTGAAGTGCCTCCATATTTTTGAACAATCAGGCTCATGTATTTAAAATTTCTTTAATGTGTTCTAGTGCTTTGGGGAGTTGTTTAATATTATGCCCCCCTGCCATTGCCATTTCTGGTTTTCCTCCACCTTTTCCATCAACCATTTCAGCAATTTGGCTAGCTATTTTACCAGCATGATACTGATTAGTAATATCTTTTGTAATACCTACACCAATATTTATTTTTTCATCAACAGTTGAAGCTAAAATTATAATTCCAGAACCAATGGCATCTTTAAGATTGTCAATCAACGTTCGGAGTTGAGGAGTTTCAATGGCGTCAAGCCTAGCAATTAAAACTTTATTCCCCTTGATTATTTCAACTTGATTTATTAGGTCACTTTTTGAATCATTCGAAATTTTTTGTTTTAAGAGATTAATTTGTTTCTCTTGGTCTTTAATTTGATCAATAACCTGTTTAATTTTTATGGATAATTCTTCTTTAGATGTTTTTAATTCCTTAGCTGATAAATTTAATAATGAATCTTGTTTATTCAATAACTCTAAAATATTAAACCCGGTAGTAGCCTCAATTCTTCTGATTCCAGATGATATTCCATTTTCAGAAATGATTTTAAAAAGTCCAATGTCTCCTGTAGCACTTACATGCGTTCCCCCACATAATTCCTTACTGTTGCCAATGGTTAATACGCGAACATTATCATCATATTTTTCTCCAAAAAGCATCATTGCCCCACTTTTTTTTGCAACTTCAATTGGCATAATTTCTGCTTGTGTAGAATTGTTTTTAAGTATTTCTTCATTGACCAGAGATTCCACTTTGCATAGTTCTTCAGAAGTCATTTGGCCGGAGTGGGAGAAATCAAATCTGGTTTTAAATTCATCTACCAGAGATCCCTTTTGTTCAACATGATCCCCTAAAACAGACTTAAGAGCCTTATGTAATAGGTGTGTTGCGGAGTGATTTCTTTTTATAGAGTCTCTCCTCTTTACATTAACCACACAGGTCACTTTATCAGAAAGCCCTATATGACCTTGAATGATCTGACCAATATGAACAACTACTCCATTAGGGAGTTTCTGGGTATCGGAAACTGTAAACGTCATTTGATCATTAAAAATTTCGCCAACGTCACCAACTTGACCTCCAGATTCAGCATAGAAAGGTGTGTTATTGACCACTAAGCTGCATACCTGTTTATCACTAACCTCACTCACCAAATTATCATCTACAATGATGGCTTCTATCGACGATTCTGTCTTAATATCTGAATATCCATGAAAAATGGTTGGCTCTTTATCAATTTTTATTTGAACAGAGGCTTTAAAGTTATTTGCACTTTTTGCTTGATTTTTTTGCTTTTCCATTTCTTGATCAAATACTTTTTGATCAATGGTGATATGGTTTTCTCGACAAATATCTGCAGTTAGATCAATTGGAAATCCATATGTATCGTGTAATTTAAAAGCTATTTCACCATCAAATTGGTTTAATTTTTCTGTTTTTAATCTGATGATTTCACGATCTACTAAATCCATACCATTGGCAATGGTTTCAAAAAATTTATCTTCTTCCTGCGCCGTGATAGCTTGTATTTTTTTGATATTTACACTTAATTCTGGATAGGCTTCATTCATATTCTCAGCGACACTTTGAATTATAGATGCTAGAAAAGGAGATTGTGCTCCAAGCTTATAACCATGTCGTATAGCACGACGCATTATTCTTCGGAGGACATATCCTCGACCATCATTTGATGGCTGGACCCCGTCATTAATTAAAAATGTAATCGAGCGAACATGATCCGCGATGACTTTCAATGATGGAAGTAAATGATCTTTTACACTCAGTATTTTTGCTGCGTGTTTAATAAGGCTTTCGAATACATCAATCTCATAATTTGAATGAACAGATTGAAGTACAGCAGAAATTCGTTCTAATCCCATTCCAGTATCAACAGAAGGTTTTGGAAGCAGCTCCATTGTCCCATCTTCTTTTCGGTTGAATTGCATAAACACCAAGTTCCAAATCTCAATAAATCGATCTCCATCTTCATTTTTGCTCCCTGGAGGACCTCCAGGAATCTCTGAACCATGATCAAAGAAAATTTCACTACAGGGTCCACACGGGCCTGTATCTCCCATCATCCAGAAGTTATCGGAAATATACTTGTCAGATTTATCCCCAATTTTTATTATTTTTTCTTGGGGAAGGTTGATGGTATTTTTCCATATGTCAAATGCTTCTTCGTCTTCATGATATACGGTTACCAGAAGCTTATTGGCTGGGATATGGAATTTCTCCGTTAACAGTTCCCAGGCGAAAATAATTGCTTCTTTTTTAAAATAATCACCAAAACTAAAGTTACCCAACATCTCAAAAAAAGTATGATGCCGTGCAGTGTAGCCAACATTTTCAAGGTCGTTATGTTTTCCTCCGGCACGTACACATTTTTGACTTGTTACGGCTCTTAAAAATTTTGGTTTTTGTTGGCCCAGAAAATAATCTTTAAATTGATTCATCCCTGCATTGGTGAACAGGAGTGTTGGATCGTTATGCGGAACCAAGCTGCTCGAGGATACAATGGTATGATTTTTTTCTTTAAAGAATTCAAGAAAAATGTGTCTAATTTCGTTGCTGGTTAATTGTTTCATTTAATAATTTTTTTTATAGTTTCAAAACTAAATCCTCGACTTTGCATAAATCGAATTTGTTTTGCTTTTTCGTTAATATCTTGTGTTACATGAGAATACTTTTTGTTCCAGACTTGTAAAGCTAAATCATATTCATTCCTCACTAATTCGCCTATAAAAGTTGCTATAAGATCCTCACTTACCCCTTTTTGTGTTAATTCAAAAACAATTTTTTGGGCACCAAATTTATTTTTTTTCGAGTTAATGTAAGATTCACAGAATCGTTGATCTGATTGCAGATTTTGTTCTCTTAATTTACTTATAATAAATTCACAATCTTTTTTATTTAAACCAAGTTCTTCAGCGTAGTTAAGAGTTTTATTAACTAATTCATGGAAACTATATTCTCTTTTAGCAAGATAATAGAGTGCACGATTCCTTAATTTTTTATCTGCTTCATTCGCTTGAGGTATCATCGGTTATATCTTCTTCACTTTTGGTTTCGACGATCATTTTAGAATTAACTAGATTCGCATTTGAGCGAATTTGATCTTCAAGTGATTTTGATATTTCAGGATTCTGTTTTAGAAAGTCACGAACATTATCTTTTCCTTGGCCAATTTTTTCTCCGTTATAGCTATACCACGAGCCTGCCTTCTCAATTAAATTTAATTGGACACCTTGTTCAATAATTTCACCTTCCAGAGATATGCCCTCACCATAAAGAACATCAAATTCAGCTTGTCGGAATGGAGGAGCTACTTTATTTTTAACAACCTTGACTCGGGTCTCTGCCCCAATAACCTCGTCCCCTTTTTTGATGGCACCAATTCTACGAATATCTAAGCGAACAGAGGCATAAAATTTTAACGCATTTCCACCTGTGGTGGTCTCTGGATTACCAAACATCACACCAATTTTCATACGAATTTGATTAATAAAAATTACAAGAGTATTTGTTTTTTTGATGCTTCCAGTTAGCTTTCTTAATGCTTGCGACATAAGGCGGGCTTGAAGGCCCATATGAGAATCACCCATATCACCTTCAATTTCTGCTCTTGGTGTTAAAGCGGCAACTGAATCAACCACAACCACATCCACTGAGCCGCTTCTAACGAGCATATCAGTGATCTCAAGGGCTTGTTCTCCCGTGTCAGGTTGAGATATTAATAAATCTGTAAGGTTGACTCCTAGTTTGGCTGCGTATTGGGTATCTAAAGCATGCTCTGCGTCAATAAATGCTGCAGTTCCTCCAGCCCTTTGCGCTGCGGCAATAACGGACAAGGTTAGGGATGTTTTTCCAGAGGATTCTGGACCATAAATCTCTACAACTCTCCCTTTGGGTAGTCCACCAATCCCAAGTGCGATATCTAAACCAAGCGAACCCGTTGAGATGGCCTCAATTGAAGAATCAACCTCAGTTCCATCCATCTTCATAACAGAACCTTTTCCAAATTGTTTTTCAATTTGAGCCATAGCGGCTTCAAGGGCTTTTTGTTTATTATCGTCCATTGTGTTTAACTTTCAGTAATTTGTGAATTTGACTTGTAATTATTTCATATTTGAATATTAAAAGTAAGTTTATCTAGCTCACTGATAATAAAATTTAATGTTCCCATTCGAATTTCTTCTCTAGTACCTGATAAGCTCAGGTGATATTCATGAATAATCTTTTTTTGATAAACAAAGCTAATAAATACTGTGCCCACAGGTTTTGATTTTGTACCACCTCCAGGGCCGGCGATTCCCGTGATTGCTATCGAAAAATTAGCACTTGAGTTTGCTTCAGCGCCTAAGGCCATTGCATTAGCAATTTCTTGACTAACGGCTCCAAATTTTTCCAATGCATTCGGGCTTACTTGAAGTAAATTGATTTTTGAACTATTGCTATAAGTTACAAATCCAGAATCAAACCATGCCGATGAACCTGGAATATCCGTGAAGGTTTTTGAGACTAAACCTCCTGTACACGATTCTGCAAGTACAAGTTTAACCTGATGATTTAAAAATTTAGAAGCTATTTTTTCAAGTTTAAGCGAGGACATAAATATTGATCAGTAATGTAAGGATTAGAGTTGCTAATGCAGCTCCCATGTCATCTGCAATGACTCCAAAAGCACCAGGTAATTTTTCCAGAAGACCTATGGGCCATGGTTTGATAATATCAAATAAGCGAAAAAGAATAAAAGCGATAAAAAATAAATAAGGATTAAATGGTAACAAGATCAACACAAATAGAAATGCAATAATTTCATCAATCACAATACAAGAGGGATCTTTGATGTTGAGATTAATAAGAGTTTTTTGCGTACTCACAAAGCTTAGCCAGAATAATAAGATATAGATGAAGCATTGAAGCTGAAAATCAAGTTTATATATCAGAAAAAAATACACAAAAGTCATCAAGGTTCCGAAAGAGCCAGGGGCAATTTTTGAAAGCCCTGAACCGAATCCTAAAGCGATAAAATGCCAAAAATTTGAGCATAAAAATTTCATATTAACCAAAGTGTCTGAACCCATCCTTACTTAAATAAAATGGCTGACCATTAAGCTCATACTGAATGCTTTTTTTATTTGATACATGGCCAATCATTGCCCCTTTCATTGAAAATTTTTTTAATAAACTATTGATTTTATTGTTATTTTTTTTAGGAGCAGTGAATAAAATTTGATAATCTTCACCCCCAGTTAACGCTAATTCATAAAAATTATTTTCTCTAAACCATTTATGCATGGGAATTTTGTCAATATAAATCTTTGCCCCAAAACCATTTTTTAATGTGATGTGTTGTAAATCACCAGCTAATCCATCGGATACGTCAATTGCGCCGTGAATTAAACTTTTTGCTTTTTGAATAAAGTCTAGAGGTGGCATGGGCTTCACAAAGCCTTGATGAGCACTTTTTTTTAAGCAGTTTGATATGGTTTGTCTATTTTTTTGAGGGATACTATCGTACTGAAAATGAAGTGCAGCATACCCCACTTCGTTTGTTAACCAAATTTCATCTTTGATTTGCACCTGATCTCTGCGAAGTACATTTTTTTTTAAAACATCGCCTATGATCGTAATTGATATCGATGGCGAGCCTTTGTTAGTGTCTCCACCAATTAACTCAACATTGTATTTTTTAGCACAGGCTCTTAACCCTTTTGCAAATTTTGATAACCAAAAATCCTCAGGTTCGAGAATTGATAATGATAGCAGGGCGTATTTCGGCATACCTCCCATGGCAACAATATCTGAAATATTCACTGCTAGTGACTTCCAGCCTAAGTAGTATGGATCAGATGTCTTTGTAAAATGGTGGTTGAGATTTAATGTATCAACTGAAATAGCATAAAATTCATTTTTATTTTTATTGAACAGAGCGGCATCATCTCCAATTCCAAGATCAGCAGATATGCTTGGAAAATTAAAATATTTATTTATGAGATCGAACTCATTCATTTTTTTGGTCTAAAGGCTTTAACAATATCATTATTGGTTTCAATAAACGGACCCCCAATCAAATCGATACAGTAAGGGACAGCTGCAAAGATGCCCTGAACAATAATATTTTTGTCTAAATCCTTCAGGCCCTCCAGGGTTTGCTGAATGGCTTTTGGTTGTCCCGGAAGATTAATGATGAGGGATTTATTTCGAATGACTGCTGTCTGTCTTGACAAGATTGCAGTTGGAACAAAGTGAAGACTTATTTGACGCATCTGCTCTCCAAATCCTGGCATTATTTTATCAGCAATTGCCTCTGTGGCGTCAGGGGTGACATCGCGAAGAGATGGACCAGTGCCACCTGTGGTTAAAATTAAATCGCAATGTTCGAGATCGCAAAGATCAATGAGGGTTGATTTAATTAATTCGAAATCATCAGGGATAAGCTTTTCTTGAAAAACAATTTCGCCAAGAATAGCTTTTTCGCACCAGTCCTTTAGGGTAGGTACACCTAAATCCTCATATATTCCATTGGAGGCCCGATCGCTTATCGAAACTATACCAATCTTTATGAATTTTTTTTCTTTATTCATGTCTTAAATATTTAACGGTCATTTTTAAAAATCATTATGAAACAAATCTATTCCTTTATTCTACTCTTTACTATTCTATCAAACCTCCACGCTGAGAATGTTTTTGAAAAAAACTATAAACAGCAAGGAGATAAAAATCTAAGATCTTTGCAGGCAGAGCCCTCAACAGAAATATACCGTGGTTGGGATAAAGATAAAGATAATATCTTAATGCTTGAGGAGGGCTATGATCTAATGGGTTTTTCATCTTTTGCGGGACCGTATGTTCCTCCCTCAGAAGCCTTAGAGTATGGTAAACAAATTAAAGCCGACACGATGCTCGTTTATGACCGACAAATTAATGAAGCCACTCGTGCAACGGCAATTAATAAAGCAAGAAAAAATTTAGCCAAAAAGAAGTTTGATGAGGCTGGAAAAATTGAAGAGATTATTATTAACGCAGATGATTTAGCCGATCCAGACGTCATGTATGACTTTTATGTCTCTTACTGGGCTAAGTTACCCAAACCTTTGTTTGGAACGCATTTGATTAGCTTTTCAGAAAATGATGAGCGTGGAAGCGAAGGAGGTTTATTTGTTGTTGCTGTGATTAAAGAGTCAGCTGCAGCTAATGCAGGGATTCTCAGGCAAGACCGAATCATGAAAATTAATGGCATTGAACTCAACACACCCGAAGAATTTATCAAAGAGTTGATAAAAAATAGAGGTCAAACAGTTGTGATTGATTATAAAAGAAGTGGCGTGCTCAAAAATATTAGCGTTCAGCTTTAATCACTTTTTTGAATACTTTCCAATATGAGGCGATATAAGTTGCGATAATTTTTACTTTTCTTGTCAGCCAGTGATTCTTTTCTTGCATTTGATATTGTTTGATTAAGATTGGATACATCTGGTTGATACTGGTTTATAAATTCATCTAACGCTGCTGGAGATGTTATTAACTTTTCTCTCCACCTCTCCGCCTCGTGTTCAAGCTTTATTCTCAATTTAGATATGTTTTTAATGACATTTAATTCCTCATTGACTTGACTTAAATCAAGGCCTCTTAATATTTTTCCAATATATTGTGCTTGTCTTCTTTTAGCGCTATTTTTTTTAATATGTTGATAGAAAATAATGGCTTCTTTGGCATCATCTGGAAGCGACAGTGAAGTTATTTTTTGTTTTGGAAGTTGGGCAATCTCTACACCTAAGGTTTGGACGTCATCCGCCTCTTTTTTAAGTTGAGTTTTACTTTTTAAATGTTCTTCCATATGATAGATTGCTCACACTTGTTTTAATTGAAAAGGCAACTTTTATGACTATTGAAATTCTTGGTTATGATCAAGAAAATCTTAAAAATTTATCTGAAGACATTATAACTCACTCGAAAACGTTTGGAGTTGAATCCGCTGAAATTGACATTAGTGTATCCACTGGAAAAACTTTGACAGTTCGAAATGGTGAGACAGAAACCGTGGAGATCAATAATGATAAAAATATCACCTTAACTTTTTATAAAAATAACAAAAAAAGTATGGTGTCATCTTCTGACTTTTCAAAAAAAACAATTCAACATCTGATGGATAATTCACTCGCTGTTTTAGATGTAGTTGAGCCCGATAACTTATTTTCTTTAGCCGACAAGGAACTTCACCCTAAACTAACCAAAGAGATCGATGTGTATTATCCATGTGAACTTGATTTTGACTCTATGATTCATGTGACCCAAGAGGCAGAGCATGCAGCAAGAGATTATGATCAAAAAATAACGAACTCAGAGGGAGCAACCTTAAATTACAGCTCATCTCTTTTTCTGTATGCAAACTCCAATGGCTTTTATGGAGGTTTTCCAGGCACTCGCTATTCTCTTTACTGTTCAGTTATTGCATCTGAGAAAAACTGTATGCAAAGAAATTATGATTATTCAAATGTTCGTGATTATCAAGATCTAAAAAATGCATCAGAATTGGGCCAAGAGGCAGCTAAAAATACCCTATCAAGATTAAATATAAAGAGCATCAAGACGGGAACATACCCAATCATCTTTCACAATACAATTTCAGATTCAATCATCTCTCCTTTAATGTCTGCTATTTCAGGTCGAAATTTGTATCGTCAGAATTCTTTCTTGTTGGATTCCATTGGGAAAAAAATAGCGTCTGATTATTTGACGATTAACGAACAGCCTTTTTTAAGCAAAGGGCATGCCTCTACATATTTTGATGATGAGGGTGTCGAAGTGTTTGACAATACAATAATTGAAAAAGGGGTTTTGAATCATTACTTACTGTCATCGTATTCTGCTAAAAAATTAAATTTAACAACCACTGGCAATGCGGGGGGGACTCATAATCTCGTCATTGATCATCAGAATATTTCTTTAGAAGAGTTAATTAAAAACATGAATCGGGGATTATTGATTACTGAACTGTTAGGTCATGGAGTCAATATGGTTAATGGTGATTTTTCTAGAGGAGCGTCTGGATTCTTTATTGAGAATGGTGAAATTCAACATGCGGTTGAAGAAATCACCATAGCTGGAAATTTAAAAGATATTTTTATGGATATTGAGGCCATAGCCAATGATATTAACCTTAATGGCTCTAAGTATATTGGTTCTGTATTGATTTCTAAAATGGCTGTGGGTTCACAGGGGTAGAGCAAAAACTTGAAATACTAATGTTGTGGTTATCTAATTAGCTAGAGAAACAATTGCATCATCAGAGTAGAGTTTGAAACCGTCAGACAATAAATTTTCATCACTATAATCTACAGTACTTCCATCAGCATCTTCCACTAGGCCTTGACGATATTGTAAATAGGCATCTCTTTGAAATGCATAGGGATCAATCGATGCTTCATTTAGGATATCAGAAGCATTTAACAATTCTGTTCTCGCATCAGTAAACTGAGCTAGCCTTACTTGATTTCGGGTGCGTACATCAGTGATATAGCTTATCGGATCAAAATATAACGTATCAGCTACCAAACCCACACCGTCTCGGATTGAAGAAGGTCCAAAAAATGGAATCACTAAGTAAGCGCCGGAACCCACTCCCCAGTGTCCTAAGGTTTGACCAAAATCTTCTTTTCGTCTCTCGCCACCGGACATTGAATGAACGTCTATAAAGCCAAGTAGACCAACCGTTGAATTAATGGCAACTCGACCAGCGTCATTGGCTGCATGTTTAATTTTAAATTGAAGTAAATCATTAATGACGGTAATCACATCTCTAAGGTTGTTAAAGAAATTATTGATCCCTTTAACAACAAAAGATGGAGCAACAGCCTTGTAGCCTTTTGCAACTGGTTTAACAACAGCATCATCAACTACAGTATTAAATTTGTAAATACCTCGGTTCATGGTTTCGAGGGGATCTGGATTTTTAGTGGTAGCACATCCTCCAATCAGCAAAACGAGGACAAATAGAGTTAGCGTGCGAAACAATTTACTTAATTTCATTACCTTATTATCTAATAAATTAAATTTAAAGTCATTGAGGATTTGTCAAATTGATGGAATTATAAATTAAATTTAAATCAATGTTGTTTTTTTACAACATTATTGATTTTTTCAAACATTTGTAGCGCTTTTTGCCGCTGTAATGCATGCTCTACCGCAGGTTTGGCATATGTGATATTTGAGTTTTTTTGATGCGGTTCGTGTACAGATTTTTTATCAAAACCTTCTAGTTCAGGTATATATTTTTTTATAAATTTACCTTCTGGATCAAATTTTTGTGATTGCAGTAAAGGATTAAAAATCCTAAACCAAGGCTGTGCATCACATCCAACTGACGCGGCCCATTGCCATCCACCGTTATTTGCAGAAAAATCATAATCAATTAGTTTTTCTTTAAAATATCTTTCGCCCCAACGCCAATCGATTAATAAATCTTTGGTTAAAAAAGAGGCAACAATCATTCTAAGACGGTTATGCATGTAACCGGTTTGGTTCATTTGGCGCATGGCGGCATCTACAATTGGAAAGCCAGTATTTCCTGTTTTCCATGCCTCGAATAAATGATCACTATTTTCATATTCCAGTTGATCATATTGTTGTTTAAAAGATTTTCCATCTTGGACATGAGGAAAGTTGACGATGATTTGGAAGTAAAAGTCTCGCCAAATAAGTTCATTAAGCCATGTATTCGAACCAGAATTTAGATTATTCAGACATAAATCGGCAATTTCTCTTATGGAAATAGTCCCAAATCTATTATGGACAGAAAGATATGAGACTCCCTTGATCGCAGGGTAATTTCGAGTTTGATCGTAATTGTTCAGTCGACCTTCAAAGTCTTTAATCTGACTTTGAATTTGACTTTGCTTAAGGGCGATGGGTAGATTTGAAATATTGGTAGATTCAAAACCAATTTCAGCAAGGGGCGGCATTTTATTAGCGCTAAATTTTTCAAAGTTGATTGTATCAACTTTGTAATTTAATCTCCCTGCGCCAGTTAATTTAAGTTTCTCAAGGTGATTATTTCTATAAGGAGAAAATACCGAATAAGGGGTTGAGGTTTTTGTTAAAACTTCATTGGCTTCAAAAAGGACCTGGTCTTTATAATCTTCAAATGAAATATTTTGTAGATTAAGAGATTTTTTTATATTTTCATCTCTAAGCACTCCATATTTTTCATAATCTCGATTGGCGAAGACTGCATCTGCTTGAATTGATTTGGCAAGACTTGGAATTTCAGTTTTAGGATCACCATGAAGTATCCAGATGTCTGATTGCAATTTTTTCAGTGTCTCTTTGATATCTAAAAGAATACGATGTAAAAAATCAACCCTCTGATCTTTTTTATCTGAGAGTGCATTAAGTATTTCTGTATCAAATACAAAGCATAGATTTACCTTCTCGGATCTTAAATGAGCCTGATAAAGTGCCGTATTATCATGCAGCCTTAAATCTCTCCTAAGCCAGACTAATGATTTTTGATAGAGCTTACTCACGGTGATAAGGCAAATTATTAATGATAGAAAACCCCCGATAAATTTGCTCAATGATCAAAACTTTAACAAGTTGATGGGGAAACGTTAGATTAGATAAGCTTATCACCTTACTGCATTTTTCAAGAATATCTTTACTGAGTCCATCAGCGCCGCCAATTAGAAATATAATTTCCGAGTGATGCATCATAGTTTGTTCAAGAAAATTTGAAAATGTACACGAGTTATAGGATTGTCCGTTTTCATCTAAGGCAATAACAAAAGAATTTTTATTAATGGATGAGAGTATTTTTTTTGCTTCAAGTTCTTTCTTTAATATTATATTTTTTTCTTTTGATTTGATCTGATGATTCACCCATTCAATTTTTGTAAAGGTATTAACTCGAGAAGTGTACTCGTCAATAAGCGAATTAACTGATGATGAGGGTGGAGATCCGATACTAATGATTTTGATTAACAAAGTTACTTAGCTTGGCTGCCAAAGTTGCTCAAGATTATAGTATGCTCTTGTGGTTGGGAGCATGATGTGTACTAAAACTTCATTGAGATCTACAAGAACCCACTCCCCATCAATATCACCCTCAATATTAACAATCTCTTTACCCACCTCTTTGAGTTTATCTCTTAAATGTCGAGCTAATGCCTTGGTTTGGCGATTCGAATTTGCGCTAGCGATAATCATATAATCTGTCATAGATGTTTTTTTTCGTACATCTATGACTGTTATATCAAAGGCTTTAATATCCTCCAGTGATTCGACAATAAATTGATTAAGTTTTTTTCCTGAGGTCAAAACTCTACGCAGCTTGAATGTCTATGGAGTTTTTTGTGATGGTAATCTTGTTATTGCTGTCGACGTAAACTAGGGAAGGAGCATATTTTTCTAGTTCTAACTCATTGTAGTCGGAATAGGTCGCGATAATTAACATATCACCAGGATTAGCTTTATGAGCTGCAGCACCATTAATGGAAATAATGCCAGAATTTTTTTCAGCTGATATCGCGTAAGTTGTGAAGCGTTCACCATTAGTAATGTTATAAATAGCTATTTGTTCATACTCATTAATATTTGCTTCTTTAAGTAAGGCGATGTCAATAGCGCAAGATCCCTCATACTCCAATTCCGAGTGAGTAACCGTGACGCGATGAAGCTTGGATTTCAACATTCTTCTAAACATAGAGTTATGAATTACCTAATAAATATTAATTCGCTATTATAAACTTGAAAATAATCAGATGCAAAACTCGATATTGTCGATTAATCTGACATTTCCAAGGTGGGCGGCAATTAAAGCCACTAATTTTTTTTCATTATTTTTTGGACTCAGCAGGGTTTTCTGTGAACGCACACTTACATAATCAACAATCCAACCATTTTTTGTTAAATTTTGAAATGCTCTAAGTTCAACTTTCTTTATATGAATCAATGATTTACATGTTTTTTTGATTTGCATCAGCTCATTGTAAAGCTCTGATATTTTTGTTGTATATTTTTTTTGAATGAGCCCATTTCTTGAACTCATGGCTAACCCATTTTTTTCTCTTTTGGTGGGTACGGCCATTATCTTTATCGGATAGCAAAATTCCCGCATTAGATTTTTGAGAATGAAAAGTTGTTGATAATCTTTCTTACCTAAAAAGAGATAATGTGGCTGAATGATATTACAGAGTTTCATAACGATTGTGATTACCCCTTCAAAATGACCAGGCCGAAAAGCGTCACATAGCTGATACTCCAAATTAAAAAAACTTAATTTAAATTCACTGTGATTAGTATTCATCTCTTGTTCGGTAGGAATAAAAACGGCGTCAACACATTCATTTTTCAAATATTCCAAATCTTGCTTTAAGGTTTTTGGGTAGGAGGCAAAGTCTTTTTTGTCATTAAACTGCAGTCTATTTACAAAAATGGAAACCACAATGCAGGTTTTTGGTTTCTTTGCTTTTTGAATGAGGGATAAATGACCCTGATGAAGATTACCCATTGTTGGCACAAAAGCAATTTGACTTTGTTTGCTTAAATATTTCTGAATTGAGCTGATGGACTTAAATATTTTCATTTATCTTGAAAAAAAATTCTTGATGGTTTTAAACACCTGGCTTTGTTGATTAATATTAATCTTAATCTCTTCACCCTTAATGAGATTCATCGCTTTATAAAGGACATCCACTTTACCTCGACAAAATTTTGAATTTTGATACCCAATCGTTGGAATATTCACACATTCAGATATTTTTTTATTACTTAATGAAGTCATTTTTGATAAGACAATCATATCAGCACCAGCTTCTTCTAGAGATTTTGCAATTTTTGTATATTCGAGAGGCTTTTGTTTGGTGATTTTTTTTTGAGGCATTTGTCCGATATGTGAACAAACAGCTATTCCAAGGGATTTGAGCTTTCGTATTAACGCAATTACCTCCTCATGCCCTTCAATTTTAATAATATCAGCTCCTTGATGAATTAATCTTTTTGCATCTTGTACAGCCTTTTTTGTTGATATCATCGATTTTGCAGGAAGATCAGCAATAATCGGAATGCGAGTTTGTTTTTTTATAATTTTGAGAAATGCTAATAATGTATTGATATCGATTTCTGAAGTGTTTCTATGACCCAGAACAAGAACACCAATTGAATCACCAATTAAAACAGCATCACATCCGACTAAATTAGCAATGGATGCAGATGTGGCGTCATAGCAACTAAGAATTTTTAAGTATTTTTTTTTAAAGAGTTTATGGTTGACATCCATAATTAAATTATTTTTGGATTAAAGAACTCGCGGGTTGAGGTCATCTGGTCTATTTTATCAATTAACATTCTTACTGCTCCAGGATCCTCAAGGATATCAAGGTTCTCGTTATTGATAATTAATAATTGATTGCTATATTTAAAATGAAAAAAATTACTATAAGCTTCCGCAATTTTTTCGAGATACTCAGTGCTAATTGTTTTTTCATAACCAATACTTCTTCCATCCACTCTTTTTTTTAAGAGTTCAACAGGTGTTTGCAAATAAATCACTAAATCAGGTTTTGGAACTTTTAACTCAAGGAATTGATAGATTTGTTTATATAACTTTAATTCTTCATCATCAAGATTAAGTTGAGCGAAGATGGGATCCTTATAGATAAAAAAATCTGCAACAGAGCCTTTATGAAAAAAATCATTTTGTTTAACTTCATTGATCTGTTCGGCACGTTGAAATAAAAAAAATAATTGAGTAGGCAGGGCATATTGAGTCATATTTTTGTAAAACTTTGGAAGAAAGGGGTTTTGCTCAGCCCTTTCTTTGATAAATTTTGCTCCAAAATTTTCACTTAACATTCTTGAAAGGGTAGACTTCCCTGAACCAATAGGACCCTCAACTACAATATATGGATATTTTTTAAATGGATTGATCATTAATTTTCATTAGAGTTTTTTTATCAAGTTTACCTAAAATTTCCTTTAGATTGCTGATTTTAGGCACAAGAATATTGGGTTCAATTTCAAGCAATGGAATCATCACAAAAGCCCTATCAAGCATCCTCGGATGTGGAATAGTTAAATCCTTAGTTAAAATAATTTCTTGATTAAATAATAATATATCAATATCAATTGTTCTTGGCCCATTGACAATCTTTTTTACTCTTTTTAATTGAAATTCTATCTGTTGAAATCGCTCAAATAATTCCGCTGGAGATAAACTTGTTTGAAGGGAAATAACTTGGTTTATAAAATTAGGCTGATCAAGATAACCGACTGGTAAAGACTCATACAGCGAGGATTTTTTGGTAATTTTTGATGTCTCAATTTTTTCAATAAGTTCTGTGGCATTTTTAATTTGATTAATTGGATCAGATTGATTACTTCCAAGCCCCAAGTAAACCGTATGCATATTTATTCATCTTTCTGGTCTAATAATTGTTTACGAGTTGACTCGTTTGCTGACTGCCAGCGAGTCCACCAATCTGCATATTTTTTTTCCTCCTCATCAGATTCGGATCGAAGAAGAAGAAAGTCATAAGCGGCACGAAAACGTGGATGATTAGATAGGCGGTACACAGCCTTTAATCTAATTTTCATAAATCTTGGCTGTAAACGCCAAATATCAGAGATGTATTTAATAAATCTTTTATGAATAAATATATTGGGTGCAGATTGATTAAAAAAATTCTTAATTTTTGCATCTAAACTAAGCGCTTCATCGTTAAATGATTTATCTGTTTTAAAGGCATCCCACAATACAACCGCCATTAAAAATCCTGGATTTACAGTCTTATTCTCTTTTACCCGATTATCAGTGTTTTTCATTCCTAGCATGAGTAATGATTTTTTTTCGAGAGAGTGTTGGGCGAGGTGTGGAAAAAAAATATCCAACAATTCATATTGCTTTAAAACTTTGATACTTCTTTCAGCGTGACCCGTTAAGAAAAACTTCATCATTTCATCAAATATTCTTGAATAGGGGATGTCCTCTAAAAGTTGAATATAAGCTTGTATCTCCTTTTTTGTTAAACACAGATTAAAGTCTAATTTCGCATGAAAACGAATGGCTCTTAACAGCCTGATGGGATCTTCATGTAGCCTTTGATCTTTTTTACCGATGAAGTTAATTTGACTGTTTTCTATATCTTTTTTTCCATTGAATGGATCAAAAAAATTTTCATGAATTGGATCATAAAAGATAGCATTCATAGTAAAGTCTCTTCTTTCAGCATCCTCTTCAATTGTTCCAAAAGCGTTATCCTGTATGACCCCATTTCTTAATTTACTGACTTCATCAGGTTTTTTTCTAAAAGTTGAAACTTCGATGAGCTCTCGTTGTTGGCGCACATGAACAATCTTAAATCGACGTCCAATAATTCTTGAGTTTTTAAAAATCGCGGTGATTTGTTCAGGATGCGCATCAGTGGCGACATCAAAATCTTTTGGGATCCTATTAAGTAGTATATCTCTGATGCAACCACCAACAACAAACGCCTGAAAATCATATTGCTGTAGTTTTTTTATAACCGTAAATACAAATTCTGGAATTAGGTCTGCGTTTATGGGAGAAGATTTTGATTGGTAAGAGGAATTATTTGGTGCAGTCAACTTCGCTTCCAAAGAGTATCAGGTACATTGTTCTCTTTATTCAAAGCTCGAGCTAATACAAATAAGTAATCCGAGAGTCGATTCAAATAATATAAAGCAGTGATATTGATTTCTTCTAACTGTTTAAGCGATAAGCAACATCTTTCTGCTCTTCGACAAACGGTTCTTGCCACATGGGTGTAGGCGGCAGATTTTACCCCCCCTGGAAGAATAAATTCTTTCAGTGGAGAAAGATTTTGATTTAAGGCGTCCAGTTGTTGTTCCAGATAATCTACTCGATTTGGGTCAAGTAGTTTGTGATTGGGTATTGATAACTCTCCACCAATATTAAATAAATCATGTTGGACCTCTACTAATGTTTCTTGAATTTCCTGAGAAAGTGGTTCAGTAAGAATAAGCCCAATAATCGAATTGAGTTCATCGATGGTTCCTAAACATTCAATGCGGACGGAATTTTTTTGTACCCGGGCCCCATTGCCAAGTGAAGTTTCACCTTGATCACCAGTTTTGGTATAAATGTGTGTTAATCTATTTGCCATAATTTTCTCTAATCACCTAAGCGTTATTATATGTAATTTATGGATCAAGATACACCAGTTATTTTAGTTTTTGACTCAGGTCTTGGTGGTACGACTATTTTGAATCATATTCTTGCTCGCAAGATTAGTGGCCCTTTTATTTATGTTGCCGATAACAAATTTTTACCGTATGGACAACAAACAAAAGAGTTTATCCAAGAGAGAGTGTTGGAAATATTTTCAAAATTGAACCAAAAGTATGCCATAAAATCAGCTGTTCTCGCCTGCAATACAGTCACAGCCTATGTGGCTGAACAATTAAGAGGCTCTTATAATTTTCCAATTATCGGTATGGAGCCAGGAATTAAACCAGCCATCAAGGTCTCTAAGAATAAGAATATAGGTATTTTGGCAACCGAAGGAACGATTAAGAGCCTTAGATTTACCTCATTGGTAGATCAATTTGTCTCTAAGGAGCACAACTTAATCATCATTCCAGGCAATGGTCTAGTTGAGGAGATTGAAAATCTGCCTGATTCAGCTGAGGATCTTTTGAATAATCTAAAACCTAAAATTAAACAATTTGAAGATGCAGGCATTGACGTCTTAGTCTTGGGATGCACCCATTATCCACTTATCATTAAGCAATTAAAATCACTATTTTCAAACAACATAGAAATTATTGATACCACAGAAGCTGTGGTCAATGTATTGGAGAATGCTTTAAAAGCTGAATGTTTCCCAAACAATCAGGAGGTCGATGTTATGGTTAGTGATAATTCAAACAGTTATTATGAAAAAATAAGAAAAGTAATTCAGGCTGCAAGCATCAAGCAAATAAAATTTATTTAAAACCTACTTAATCCGATAAAGGATTCCGCAGTAGGGGCAACTCACCTCTTTTTTATTATGATGATCGATATACACTCGAGGATGCATGGCCCAAAAGTTTTCTGTTTTGGGTGGGCAGTATATTGGCAGATCATTTTTAGATACCTGAATGGTTTGCCGACTCTTATTTGACATATGTCAGCCACCTATCATAAGTTGTGTTTTCGCCTTTCACAATATCAAAATAAGTTTTTTGTAAAAATTCTGTTAACTCACCTCTGCGACCTAAACCAATAATGCGATGATCTAATTCACGAATAGGTGTAACTTCGGCAGCCGTCCCCGTAAAAAAAGCTTCGTCCGCGGTATACACTTCATCACGCGTAATATTTTTTTCAATAACTGGAATTTTGTTGTCATAGGCAATCTGAATAATTGTATCTCGAGTAATTCCTTCTAAAGCTGAAGAAAGCGATGGGGTAATTAATTTACCATTTTTAACTAAAAAAATATTTTCACCGGAACCTTCGGCAACATACCCTTGAGTATCAAGCAATAATGCTTCATTGTAGCCATCCGTAATCGCCTCCTGATGTGCGAGAATCGAATTCATATAATTACCATTGGCTTTTGCCTTACACATGGTGACATTAACGTGATGTCGGGAATAAGATGATGTTTTAACCGATATTCCTTTTTCGAGAGCTTCTTGACCCATATAAGCTCCCCAGGTCCAAGCGGCAACAATTACATGAGTAGAAAGGCTTTTGGCTGATATTCCCATTGCCTCCGAACCATAAAACGCCATAGGTCGAATGTAACCAGATTTTAAGTTATTTTCTTTGACGCTGGTAAGTTGTGCTAAATTTATTTCTTCTTTAGTAAATGGCATCGGCATGCTCATGATGTGAGCTGAGTTAAAAAAACGATTTGTGTGCTCTTGAAGTCTAAAAATTGCAGTTCCTTTTTTAGCTTCATAAGCCCTCACACCCTCAAAAACACCCAAACCATAATGTAGGGTATGAGTCAGCACATGGGTTTGTGCATCACGCCATGGAACCATTTTTTTATCAAACCAAATTAAACCATCGCGATCAGACATCGATTGAACAACTGCCATTATTTTTCCTAAAGTTTGTTAGAATGAGTTTTCTTAAAATTAAGATTACAACTTATGTTAAAAAAATTAATATGCTTATTATTCCTTATTTTTGTTGCATGTGGAAGTGAAACTCCTAATTTCCATGGTTCAGATATTACTGAGGCAAAATTAAATGGGCGAATTGAACTCACTTCACATAAAAATGAGAATTTTGACTCCAACAGCCTTTTAGGAAATGTAGTTGCAATTTTTTTTGGGTTTACCAATTGCCCTGATATTTGCCCAACTACTCTAACTGAGCTTAAGTTACTTTCAACTCAAGTGAATGATCCTGCACATTTTAAAGTGTTATTTGTTAGCGTTGACCCTGGGAGGGATACAGTAGAGATGCTCAATGATTATATTCCTCGATTCGGAGATAATGTGACTGGATTAACTGGCAGTAAAGAAAATATAAAAAAAGTTGCCGACCAATATAAAATATTTTACCAGGCTATCCCTCAAGGGAATGACTACACCATTGATCATTCCGCTGGAATATACTTGATGGATAAAAAAGGAAGAGTCAGACTGAGATTCCCATATGGTACAGAAACGACCTCAATTATTGAGGATATCAATAAGCTACTTTAATCGAGAATAAAATAGGATAGGGAGTGATCCTTTAATTCTTTTTTAAATGTTTTATACTCGGGGAAAATAGATTCAACTTCTTTCCAGAAAAGAATGGAATGATTCATATGTTTTAAATGAGCCAATTCATGACATAACACGTAATCAATAATTTCTGGTTTTGCATGAATCAATCGCCAACTCAGTTTTATATTTTTTGAGCTCGAACATGACCCCCATTTTGTTTTTGCGTTGCTTAAGGTTATATGATTTGGGTGTTCATTAATCTTTGTTTGATAAAACTCTAACCTTTCGTTGAAGTATTTTTGAGCACTCTCTTTTAAAAGCATTGTAATAATTTTTTTATGATTCTCTTTATTGACCAGTTGAATGATTTCATTCTTAAAGTCGATAGTATTGTTTGAACACTGATAAATGACTTTAAAATTTTTCCCCAAAACAGGTATCGAGGTAATGAGCTGACTGTCTGTATTAATTTTCTTAAGATGCTCTAGAATCCATGATAATTTTTTTTTAATAATAACCTCGATATAAGATTGGGGAGTATGAAAAGGGGTTGAGATAATCAAGCCTTGTTGATCAATTTTGAGACTAATATTTTTTTTTGTTTTTTGGATGTGGATATAATTAATTGCCATTTCATTTATAACGATAGCCTTATTTTCTTTAATCGATTTTTGAGTTTTGTTAAATAATTTTTTCCACATGCTCATCAATCCAGTTTTTTGCTTTTACATTAATGTCATCAGGAGATAGCTGATCAGTTGAAATTAGTGGGCCAATAGTTAACTTAATCGTTCCTGGATGCTTTAAAAAACTATTCTTAGGCCAATAATAACCAGCATTATGAGCTATCGGTAAAATAGGACTACTTAGTTTTTTAGCCAACCAGCTCCCACCAATATGATAGTTTCTCTTTTCATCAACTCCAACCCGAGTTCCTTCTGGAAAAATAATGATAAAAAAACCTTTAGATAATTTTTTTCCTCCTTGTTCAAACATTTGCATCAGAGCCTTTTTTCCTGCCGATCGATTGATTGCAATTGGTGATGTAAGCCAAAGGCCCCAGCCAAAAAAAGGAATTAGAAGTAATTCTTTTTTTAGGACCCAGACTTGAGGGGGGAGGGCGATTTGAAGGGCAAGCGTCTCCCATGCTGATTGATGATTTGAAAATACAACACAAGGTTTTTTTGGAACATTTTCTTTTCCTATAATTTGAAAATCCAGATGACATGTAAATTTTAACCAGGGGAGCATTGATTTTGCCCACAAAGAAATAAATAAATAACGATATTTTTGGGGCAATGGGAAAGTGAAAAGGCTAATCACTGTAAATGGAATGGTAAACAATATCATCCCTAAATTGAAAATTAATGATCTTAAAAAAATCATGATGATTTAATTATGTACTGTGAGGCTTCAAGTAAATTTTTAAAAATTTTTGTTTTTTTAGGATATTTTTTTTGTTTAGATACTTTTTGCCCATTTCCAGTTTTTACTAAGATAGGTTGCATTTTAGCGGTATCAAAAGCCTCAAGATCTCTGAGTGAATCTCCAATCCCAAATAAATTTTTTACACTGATCCCATATGTTTTTTCAATTTCAAAAAGCATTCCAGGACGAGGTTTCCGGCAGTGACAATCATCCTCATCTGTATGTGGACATATAAAAATTGAATCAATTCGACTGCCCATGTCAGCTAATAAGCGATGCATTTTTTGATGGATTTGATTTAGATTGTCCATTGAGTACAATCCTCTGCCAATACCAGATTGATTGGTCACGATAATAACTTTGAAATTATTTTGGGTAAGTGTTGCAATGGCTTCAAGGCTACCGGGAATAGGAATCCATTCATTTTCATTTTTGATATAGTTTGCAGAGTCTTGATTGATTACTCCATCGCGATCAAGAATGACAATTTTCATTTGTTAAGTACCCAATACAGATAAATTGGCAATAATGTTCATCGATTTATTTAACTCCGCTAACAATTGATGGCGATTGTGTTTTATTTTAATATCTTCTGCATTAATCATTGTATCCTCAAAGAAATCATCAATTGGCCCCGATAAATGAATAAGGTTTTCTAATAAGCTTTTATAGTTTTTCTTGTCAAGAAAGCTCTTATTTTGTTTACTAATAGATTGAATAATTTTGAAAAGGGCATGCTCACTTTTATTCTCAAATAAAGATTCATTGATGTTGCCATCTAATTTTTTTTCATATTTCTTTAATATGTTCAAAACCCTTTTATTGGATTGAGCAAGATTATTACTTAATTCAAATTGTTTAAATTGCTCTATTGCTTCAATTTTATTTATAACATCATTAATTAAAGAAGGTTTTTGCTCACAAACAGATTGGACCACTAAAGTTTCATATCCTTGTTCACGAATATAATTTTCCAGACGATCGTAAAAGAAATTAAATAGGCTTAATTTGTGATCTTTTTTATCTTCAGGAAAAAATGTATCAATGAGTTGATGAATATTAAGATCTATATTCTTATCAATCAGAATCCTGATGATAGATATTGCACACCTTCTTAATGCATAAGGATCTTTCACGCCTGATGGTTTTTCACCAATAGAAAATAAGTCGAATAAACTAATCCATTTATCAGAGAGCGCCAATAATATGGATGTATCTCCTTGAGGAAGCTCATCACCAGAAAATTTTGGTTTGTAATGATCCTCTATGGCTTGGCAGAATTCGCTACTTAGCTTTTCCTCTAAACCATAGTATTTTCCCATAACGCCTTGAAGTTCGGGAAACTCTCCGACCATCAATGAGCTTAAGTCCGCCTTTGCGAAGAGTGCAAGTTTTTTACTGTCTATATCTGAGTTCAGAGAGGTATGCTTTATGAGGTGATTAAAGACAAGGCTCACCTTTTCACATCTTTGCTCAATGCTCCCTAATTTTTGGTGATAGATAATATTTTTTAAATCAAGCGACATTTCCTGGAGTGATTTCTTTTTATCTTGAGCGTAAAAAAACTCGGCATCTGATAGGCGAGGATAGATCACCTTTTCATTTCCTTGAATAACAAATTTAGGCTCTTTTGGATCAATATTGGATATTAAAATAAACTGATTGGTTAGTTCATCATTTTTTAAAATGGGAAAATATTTTTGATTACTCTTCATCGATAAGATAAGACATTCTGATGGAATAGTCAGAAATTTTTGATCAAATGTTCCTATAAAAGCTTTAGGCTTTTCAATCAAGGTAGTGACCTCATCCAAAAGCTCTTCATCAATAGGACAACTAAAAGAGCTTCCCAAATTTTTTGTTAATTCTTCAATTTGTAAGCGAATGAGTTGTTTTCTTTTTTCAAAATTTGGAACAACATTTCCTTGGCTTTCAATTAATTTTTCATAATCTTCAGCGTTTTTAATTGTCAAAATTTCTGTTGATGCAAACCTGTGCCCATGGACTTGGTTATTGGCTTGTAAGCCTAAAACATTAATATCAAGAATTTTATCACCATGCATACAAACAAGATTTACTGCTGGGCGAGCAAAGCTCACAGTTTGCCACCCATCATCAAGTTGATATGACATGGTTTTTTCAATAGGAAGTTGCTTGAGTATTATCGGTAGTTGATGTTGCATAAAGGTTTCAACTGTTTGCCCTTTATTTTGTTTTTTTACATACAAAGTATCATCTTGAATTATAAAGTTCGTTAATGAATCTTTAAGCTCCAGGAGACCTAAGGCCTCCAGTTTCTTTAATAAAGGCTGAGAGGCATGATCATCTTGCCAACCCACGTTGATAGGCATTAATTTAACTTCCACAATCTCATCAGGGCTTTTGCTTAACACATTAGAAATTGTTAATCCTAATCTTCTGGGTGTTGAGTATATGATTAAATTCTCATTGGGGGCGACAAATTTATTGTCTGTGAGTGCTTGTCGAAGATTATTTGCTAAATATTCGGCCATATTTTTCTGTGATGTAGGAGGTAATTCCTCACAAAGTAACTCAAATAGAAGAGTTTGTTTAGAATCAGACATTATGGTTCTCAATATTTTTCAATACCTCTTCGGCATGATGTTTATCGGCTAGCGGAAAACCTAGATCTGCTCGGCTATTTAAATAACTATTTGCTACAGAACGTGAGATATTTCTAATTTTGGCAATGTAGCCCGCTCGTTGAGTGACACTGATGACTCCTCGTGCATCGAGGAGGTTGAATGTGTGTGCAGCTTTTAAAACTTGTTCGTATGCAGGCAAGGCTAGCTTTTGTTCAACAAGATAACTTGCTTGTTGTTCATAATTTTCAAAAGCACGTTGAAGAAATTCAATATTACTGTGTTCAAAGTTATATGCGCTTTGCTCTTTTTCATTTTGCAAGAAAACATCTCGATAGGTTGTATGCTTATTCCATTGAAGGTCAAATACGTTATCAACTCCTTGGATATACATGGCAAGTCTTTCAAGACCATAGGTAATTTCTCCAGTGATGGGTTTACAAGAAATACCTCCGACTTGTTGAAAATAAGTGAATTGAGTAATTTCCATCCCATTAAGCCAAACTTCCCATCCCAGTCCCCACGCACCAAGTGTAGGATTTTCCCAATTATCCTCTACGAGTCTTAAATCATTTTCATTCAGATTAAATCCAAGTGATTTGATGGAATCAATATAAAGATCAACAATATTATTTGGTGCTGGTTTTAAAACCACTTGGAATTGATAGTAGTGCTGTAATCGGTTAGGATTTTCACCGTATCTTCCATCTTTCGGTCTTCGGCTCGGTTGAACATAAGCTGAACGCCATGGTTCTGGACCAATAGCCCTTAAGAAGGTTGCGGTATGGGATGTTCCTGCGCCAACTTCAAGATCATAGGGCTGAATAATCACACAATCCTGTTTAGCCCAAAATTGTTGTAAGTTAAAAATTAATTCTTGAAAGGTCATTTTCTCTTTTGTTGATTTTAAGGTTGTGATTTTACTTTCTTTTTCCTCTTCAATAAAGGGAAGCTTTTAAATTTATCGCATAAAGCAATCATTAAAAGAAATACGTATAAGGGGAAATATCCAAATTTGGAAAATACAGTAGGCATGGATTTTGGAATGACCTCAATCTCAAGAACATCTCGAGTGAAAGTGGGTAGGGAATTTATAATCTCTCCTTTATTATTAATGTAGGCTGTAACTCCGGTATTCGTTGCCCTGATAATGGGCCTATTAAATTCCATCGCCCTGGCTTGCGCAATCTGAATATGCTGGTGTGCCGCGGGGCTTCTGTCATACCAGGCATCATTGGTAAGATTAATAAATAAATTTGCCTGAGGTAAAAATTCATCATAGGACGCCTTAAAGATATCCTCATAACAAATATTCAAACCAAGATAAAAACTATCATATGCAATAAATTCATTTTGAATTTTAGAGGGGGTTAAATTTGAAAATGGAATATTTAATATTTTTCTGTAAATAAAACCCAGATAATTGCTAAGTGGAAAATACTCTCCAAAGGGAACGAGGTGTTGTTTAAAGTAAAATTGGTCTTCTTTGTCATTTTTTATAACTGCACTATTTAGATAATTTCCATCAATTTCAAGAATGGAGCCAAGAATGATGGTCTTATTTGTTTTAATTTTTTCATTAATTCTTTGATGAAAATCACTGGGGTAGTTTGTATAAAGTAAAGGAATAGCAGTCTCTGGAAAAACAATGAGATCTCCTTTTGCAGAATCCAATAGATCGAGATAGCTTTCAATTTGATGCATTACAGTATCTTCATTCCATTTTATATCTTGACTGACATTACCTTGAAGAAGAGATATTTTTAGTTTTGTTTCATTATCTGGCTGAGGCTGTGTTAAAGGGAGCATAAAATTCACTAAGATAATGATAATAATTCCAATAGCCGGAATAACTTTTTTATTTTTGTACTCAATCACTTTAAAACTTAGAGCAGAGATCAATAAAATAGTCATGGTGATGCCATGGCTTCCTATAATTGAGAAATATTGATTAATCAATGGATTGCTGACTTGAGAGAACCCAAGGGATAACCAAGGAAATCCTGTAAAGAGATATTCACGGATTATTTCTAAAAGTGTTAAGAGAATAATGGCATGAGCAAAAGCATTTTTTTTGATTAATGCAAATGGAAGAAAAAAAAGACCTAAAAAGATATAAAACAGCAGGCATAAAGTTAGGGCGGAGAACCATGAGGCGCCCCCGTAATTCACTATACAAAAAATCAACCAATATAAGCCAATTGAAAAAAATGAAAATCCAAATAAAAAAGCATTTAGCCAAGGAGCGTTTGTTTTTTTAAGAATAAAAAAAAGTGATGGAAAAATAATAAAAGGAATAATGAAGAAATTAAAAGGCTCAAAAGCGAGAACTAATAAACCTCCTAAAACAACTGCGGGCAAAAAGCTAAAGATTCGATTCATGCCCTTATTCTATAATCAAAGTGAAACGAAACTAAAAGATTTTTTCAGGCCTCTTGATATCGTACTTTTGACCTTCCACTCGATCAATATCCTCCATATTGGAATTTAAGAAAACAACTGATTCAATATAACCATCGACGATATCAATTTCAGTGATTGGGTAATACTTTCCATTGTAATCAGTGTTGATATTTTCATAATACCATGATGAAGCGATAACCTCTTTTGAGGATTCAAGGGTAATGTTGACAATTTTTTTTGGCTCACCAAGAATCTTTTCAACCTCATCGGGAGTAAGCAAACCTATGGTGTCAACAAATTCAATTTCATTTACAGGAAGTGAATCGATGATAGGTGCTTCGGAAATTGAGAGGTCGTCATTGGCAAATAAAAAAGGCGTCACAAAGAGTAAGAAAAGTACTAATATTTTTTTCATGAGAAGTTACTATTTAATTTATTGTAGTGGGGCAATGAATAGATTATTTAGTTCAAAATATCTTGGTCGACGCTGTCTAGGTTGATAGAGAATCTCAAAAGGTATAATTTTCGACTGTCTCTTCTTAGAACCTGGATATCAAAGCCGTCAAAATGAATCGGCTCCGTTTTTTTGGGTAAATGCCCTAATTTAGATATCACTAGTCCACCTACTGTTTGTGATTCGCTTGATGAGTAGTTTGTTTTAAAAAAATCATTAAATTCTTCTATTTCAGTAGACGCTTTTATCCTAAACACGGTTGTCTCTTCCTGAATAATATTGTCTTCATTTTCATCATAATCAAATTCATCTTCAATCTCACCTACGATTTGTTCCAGCACATCCTCAATGGTTAAGATCCCAGCAACACCCGCATATTCATCTACCACGATGGCCATATGATTTCGATTACTCCTAAACTCTTTTAACAACACATTTAGTTTTTTTGATTCAGGAATATAAACAGAGGGCCTGAGGACGTCTCTAAGATCAAGACCTTTCTCTTTACCCAGCCTAACTAAATCTTTTGCAAGCAGAATCCCCAAAACATTATTACTATCCTCATCAATCACTGGAAAACGGGAATGGGCCGTGTGTATCGCTGTATCAATAATAGTATCAAGGGAATCATTAATATTGATAAATGACACCTGAGATCTTGGTATCATTACATCTCTGGCCTGCATTTCAGAAATACTGAAAACTCCTTCAAGCATCATTAATGAATCAGAATCAATTAAATTTGCCTGATACGCCTTCTGTAATAACACTAATAATTCCTCCTTATTTTTTGGCTGAACTATTTTTTTAAACATTTTTGGGATTAATTTAAATTTGTTTTTTTTGATCATATTGTTAAATAAGGATTATCAATTTTATATTTTTTTAAAATTTTAATTTCTAAACTTTCCATTCTCTTTTGTTCATGTTTTTCCATGTGATCGTATCCAATCAGATGTAAAAAACCATGTAATACTAAATGCATATAATGATCTTTAATTTTCTTTTTATACATTTTTGCTTCTTTTTTGACAATATCGTGACAAAGAACCAAGTCGCCAATTAAAGAAGGTTGGTTATCAATTAAAAAAGATAATACATTGGTTGCACTGTGAATATTTCTGTACTGCCCATTGAGTTTTTTTGATTCTTTGTGATTGGTAATTCTTATGGTGATTTGAGCATTTTTCTTCCATACATTCGAAAAAAGCTGATGACACATCGCCGCTGAAAAAATATTTTTTTTAGTGACGGTATTTTGAATGACGACATTAATCATTTGAATATTTTTCATAGGCATCAACGATTTTTTGCACCAGTGGATGCCTCACCACATCTTTTGATTGAAATTTTGTAAAGGAGATACCCTTAATATTTTTTAAGATTTTTTCAATTTCAACTAACCCACTTTTTTGACCTTTATTAAGATCAATTTGTGTGATATCACCTGTAATCACTGCTTTCGTGCCAAAGCCAATGCGTGTCAAAAACATTTTCATTTGTTCAGGTGTAGTATTTTGAGCCTCATCAAGAATAATAAAACTCTGATTTAAGGTTCTCCCTCTCATGTATGCCAGTGGGGCAATTTCAACAATCTGCTTTTCAAACCATTTGTTCACCACTTCATAACCGCCAAGATCATATAAGGCATCGTATAAGGGTCTTAAATAGGGATCTACTTTTTGTGCCAAGTCTCCGGGAAGAAAGCCAAGTTTTTCTCCAGCCTCTACAGCCGGTCGCACTAAAATGATTCTTTTTATTTTTTCTCGATTGAGCGCATCTATGGCAGACGCAACAGCAAGATAGGTTTTACCAGTCCCTGCTGGACCAATTCCAAAATTAATATCATTTTCTTGAATATGTTTAAGGTAGCTTTGTTGCCTTGGTGTTCGACCTTGAAGGTCATTTTTTTTGGTCAGTAACTCAACTAACTCAATCTTATCATTGAGGCGTTCATTAGTGATGCTGACTAAACTCAGTTGGATTTCTTCAAGTGAAATTTGGGCATTGGCTTTTTCATAAAAATGAATGATCAAATCTGATGCGGTTTTAATTTTATGATCGGATCCATTGAGATCAAATTGAAATCCATTGCGGGAGATGGTTATTTCAAGATTTTTTTCTATAGCATGAATGTTTTCATCCAATGGGCCACAGAAATTCACAAGCCTTTTATTGTTCTCTGGGGAGAGTTTAAATGAGCTTTTCAATTAATTTAAGATCCCTGTGAGATTTTTTTTGGAGACGTCAACGATCTTAACATTGATCAGTTTGTTTATAATATTTTCTGGGGCTTCAATTTCAATAATCCGGTTATTATCTGACCGACCTTTATATTTATTCACACCAATTTGCTCACTCACCAGAATTCTTTGATGGGTATTAAGCATGTTTTGCGTGTGCCGCTTACCCTGTAAAGCAATGAGATCCTGAATCTCTTTCAGCCTTAATTTTTTAACAGAAGTATCTGTTCTATCCTCTAAATACGCTGCTGGAGTTCCTGGTCTTGGGCTATAGATAAAGCTAAAACTGTAATCAAAATCAATTTCTTGAATTGCTTTGAGTGTTTTTTGGTGATCTGAATCACTCTCTCCAGGAAATCCAACAATAAAATCTGATGAGATTAAAATATGAGGAGACGCAGCCCTTAATTTTTTAATGATTTGCTTGTACTCGAGGTATAAATAATTTCTTTTCATTGCCGCAAGGACTTGATCTGATCCTGATTGAATCGGCAAATGAATAAAGTTGGCTAATTTTTTATTGTCACGAAAACAATTAATTAAACTCTCATTCATCTCATTGGGGTGGGATGTTGTAAAGCGAATCCTCTGGAGTTCATCAATTTGAGAAATAAAATTGATAAGCTCTGCAAAATCATATTCAAATCCTTTTTTATCCTTATAGAGGTACGCATTTACATTTTGCCCTAGAAGATTAATCTCAATAACACCTTGTTGGGTCAGCTTGATTACCTCCTCAATAATATCTTCAGCAGGTCTTGAAACTTCTTCACCTCTGGTATACGGGACAACACAAAAAGAGCAATATTTGCTACACCCTTCCATGATAGAGACGTTACCCGAATAACCATCAACTTTTACATTGGGTAAATGGTCAAATTTTTCGATTGCCGGAAAGCTTACATCAATTTGTGATTGGTCTTTTTTTTCATTTTCCTCAAGCATTGATGACAGTCTATGAAGCGTTTGTGGTCCAAAAATTATGTCAACATAAGGAGCTCTTTTGAAGATGTTGTCCCCCTCTTGCGAAGCCACACAGCCCCCCACTGCAATTTTCATTGAGGGTTTATTCATTTTCAGCTCTTTGATTCTTCCCAATTGATCATAAACCTTATCTTCTGCTTTCTCACGAATTGAGCATGTATTTAACACCACCAGGTCGGCATCTTCCATGTTTTCCGTCTTTTGGTAGCCCTTATGGTGATTCATTAAATTGGCAATTTGATCAGAATCATATTCATTCATCTGACACCCAAAAGTTTTGATAAATATTTTTTTTGGCATTACTTTAAATAATTATTTTAAATAGAATAGTATTATAAATTATTACACCCTGAATGGTATTGCTAATGAAGCGTTTTCCTCTTTTTGTCACACTTGATCAATTACCTGTCCTGGTCGTTGGTGGAGGAGAAATTGCAGAGAGAAAAATTAAATTAATTTTAAAAGCCAATGCAAATATTCATGTGCTGGCTAAAGAATTCAGTCAACCGGTTGATGACCTTATAAAAATCTATAAATTAAAAAAAATAAAATCTGAATTAAAGCTCTCTAATTTAAGTAAATCATATTCTTTAATCATTGCAGCAACTAACAGTAAAAGAACGAATAAGGATTTATATCGATATGCCCAAAAACATCATATTCTTATCAATGTGGTGGATGAGCCAACTTTATGTACCTGCACGTTTGGATCCATAGTTGAAAGAGGCGATTTAGTGGTTGCCATTTCCTCAGGCGGCAATGCCCCTGTTTTTGCAAGACAGCTTCGAGAAAAGATTGAGTCCATCCTCCCTCAGTCCACAAAATTTTTGATTGAATTTTCTGGGAGCATGAGGGAAAAAGTCGCAAATACGTTTAAACAATTTAATAGGCGTCGTGTTCTATGGGAAACTTTCTATGAACATTTATCGACATATAAAAATTTAGATTTTAATCAGCAAAAAAGTTTTTTTAAGAAACTTCTTAACCAACATAAAAAGTTGCAAACAGGTGAAGTTTTTTTAGTGGGGGCAGGCCCTGGTGACCCTGAGCTCCTAACCATTAGAGCTTTACATCTGCTACAGAAAGCGGATATCTGCATCTACGACAACTTAGTATCAAAAGAAATACTCGAGCTTGTTCGAAGAGATGCACACATGATTTATGCAGGAAAGCTTAGAGATAACCACACAATTGAACAAAATGAGATTAATAAGCTATTAATTAAATATGCAAAAAAAGGTTTGAGGGTATTAAGACTCAAGGGCGGAGACCCCTTTATTTTTGGAAGAGGGGGAGAGGAGATTTCAGAACTCATGAGTCAAAAAATTAAATTTCAAGTGGTGCCTGGCATCACCTCTGCTAGCGGTGTTTCTGCCTATGCTGGTATACCATTAACGCATAGAGATTTTTCTCAAAGCTGTATTTTTATCACCGGCCATGAAAAAGATGGCGACTTAAAAGTCAATTGGGAACGTTTAAATGCTCAAAATCAGACCATTGTGATTTACATGGGCCTTCATTCATTAGCCAAAATTACAACTAATTTAATCTCCGTTGGCATGGCTAAAAATATGCCAATCGCTGTTGTTCAAGAAGGAACAACCCAAAATCAAAAAGTTCTGGTGAGCACCTTAAGTCGTGTGGTAAAAAAAGTTGCCGATGAAAAAATCAAATCACCGGCAATCCTTATTATTGGAAACGTTGTTAAATTAAGAAAAAAAATTAAATGGTTTAATTAGGCTAACCCTTACTTATTGGTAAGGTAATTTTAACATTGAGTCCACCGGTTTTACGATTTAATAATTCCAATTTTCCATTGTGGACCTTGATGATTCGATTTGCTATGGCTAAACCAAGACCAGAACCGCCGATAGAACCCCTGGCTTGATCCAATCGTTCAAACGGCTGTAATAATTTTTCTCTTTGCTCCTTTGGGATACCTGGACCATTATCTAAAACATTGATCACTATTTTTTCATTAAAGAGTGTAGCGACGACTTCAATATTTTTTGATTTTGAAAATTTGACTCCATTGATGATGAGGTTATCGAGCATCCTCTTAAATGCAAGTTGGCGCACATCTATAAAAAGATTTTCCGGCACATCTTTAGATCGAGTAATTTTGGTAATTTTAATTTTATGACCCAATCTTGCATGTTGTTGTTTAAGGTCTAATAAAAATTTTCCAAAATTAATCGAGCTTAAGGGCTCATCATCGAAACCCCTGACAAAATCAAGAAACTGATTAATAATCTGATTAATCTCATCGATATCCTGATCCATGCTGTCTTTAAGTGTCTGATTTTTTTGGGGAAGCAGTTCTAAGCTGAGTTTTAGCCTGGTTAAAGGGGTTCTGATGTCGTGGGATACGCTGCCCATGATAAACCTTCTTTCATTCTCAATTTTAGCTAAATTTGTGGCCATCTCGTTAAAGGCTTTTGTGACTTCTTTGAATTCGGTTGCGGTATCCTCAGGGATTTTATGAAAGGGTAACCCTTTCCTTAATTCTCCTGTCGCACTGATTAATAAATTTAGAGGTTTATTGATTCGGTTCGTTAAAAAATAAGCCCCTGATATTGAGACTAAGAAAACAACAATACCCCAGCCAATCCAATGCCATGGAAAGGGCCGATCAATCAGATTTCTCGGGATCACCGCCCAAAATAAACCATCACCAATTTCAAAAGTTACCCAAATTCCAGGAATATCATAATGATTCAGTGTGACGATAGTTTCATTGCCAAGATTTTTTTTGATCTTAGCAATGACCATGGATAAAAATAAATCATCGGGCAGGGGCTTTATAGTTTCAAAATAATAAGCAGGAACGATTTTTACGTCACTCATTTTCGAAAGCGATTGAAGTAAGTCTAGTCTTGTTGAGGGGTAAGCACTTTGTATAGCCGCTTTGGTATATTTCACAATTGTGCTTATTTCTTGAGCCATGGATTCAGCTCGAGGCTCCATTTCGAAATAATCAAACACTTTAATCGTGATTAATTGGGAAATAATAATTAATGAAGCAATAATTAAAATTAAACGATTAAGGAGGGATTTGGGAAAAAATTTCATGACTGCGGTGTCATTTCAAAAACGTATCCATACCCCCATTTAGTTTTTAAGTATTTAGGTTTATTAGGGTTAGCCTCAATCAGTTTTCGAATTCGAGAAATTTGAACATCAATACTTCTATCAAATACATCCAATTCTTTTCCTTTGGCAAGTTGCATGATTTGATCTCTGCTTAAGGGTTGATTTGCGTTTTCAATGAACACTTTAAGTAAGCTGAATTCTCCACTGGTCAAATCTATAGATTGCTGTCCTTTTTTTAACGTTCTCTCTTGAGAATTAAATTCAAAATCATCAAACTTAATGATACTTGCACTCCGATTTATGAGGTTCTCATTCGTTTCCATCTCATGTCTTCTGAAGATTGAATTGATTCTTGCCAATAATTCACGAGGATTAAATGGTTTAGGGAGGTAATCATCAGCACCCATTTCCAGACCAATAATTCGATCAACCTCGTCACCTTTTGCTGTAAGCATAATGATTGGGATGTTCACTTTATTGACTCTCACTCGTTTACAGATATCAAGACCACTTTCGTTTGGAAGCATCAAATCAAGAACAATAAGGTCAATATCTTTTTTTTGAATAATTTGGTCCAAATCTTTTCCCTGCTCTCCAGCAAAACATTCAAAACCTTGATCATTTAAGTATTGCTTTATTAGATCGCGTATCTTTTTGTCATCGTCAATTATGGCTATTTTTTTTCTCATTACGCAAATCATACCTTAGAAAATTACTAAAACTCGTTACATTTTATTAACAAATATGTTAGTTTATGTCATAAATAATTAACATTTTCATAAGATTATAGTCTTTCAAAATTCGTTTATGTAAATATTAGATGATTATTAAAACAATTCTTTCAGTTGCATGTCTTTCTTTTCCTCTCGTTTCGGCATTAGCGGATCAAGCTAATCTTCCTTCTGGTGAAAAGTATCACTCTGAAGAAAAGAGCCTTAAAGTGATCATTAACGAATTTACAAACCAACAAAATGATGAATTTAATGCCTTCTTACAAGAAAAAAGAAGTGAAATGTTATTGAGTGTTGAAAAAAGGTTTGTGGATTGTGACAAAGATAATGATGACACGCTTGATGTATTTGAAACTACGGTATGCTTACCCCAGGTTGCAAGACAGTTTCGAAGCGTTGACATCAATAAAGATAATTTAATTTCATTGGATGAATTATCAATTCTCGCAAGAGATTATTATAAAGATATAAACCCCTCTAAATCACCTCAAAAAAAAGAAGCTAAAGTTAATAAGTTTGCAAAAGAAGTAAATTAATTTTTCTTGATATCAATTCCAAGTATGTTTAAATAAAAACATGCTTTCATTTAAGATTCACAATTCCTTTTTAGATTTATCAGATGATGTTGATCAGTTCATTGGTCAAAAGTTGTTGTGGAATTTAGATTTTTTAAAAGCAATGGAAAAATCTCAATCGATCGGTAAAGACTCTGGTTGGGACCCTAGGGCAATATGTATATATGATACTAACAATCTTATAGGTTTTGTTCCTATGTTTATCAAGCATCATTCATATGGGGAGTATGTGTTTGATTGGTCTTGGGCAGAAGCCTACAATCAATTAGGCTTGGCATATTTTCCTAAATTATTCATTGGACTACCTTTTACTCCTGTTAACTCCAATAAAATAATTACGCAAAAAGATACTTTAAAGAAAGACATAATTAAATTTATTGAAAACTTTATCGAAAAAGAAAATTTATCATCGGCTCACTATGTTTTTTCTGAAAATAACGATTCTATAAATGATATTTTTAGAAATAAAAATTGGTCAAATCGCAAAACCATCCAGTATTTATGGAGAAATAAAGAGTATAAAGATTTTGATCATTTTTTAAGCATACTGAAACACGATAAACGAAAAAAAATTAAACAAGATAGAAAAAAAATAAGTAGTTTTAATCTTTCCTTTCAGATAATTGAATATGATCAAATCACCACAGATGTAATTGATTTTTTTTATCAGTGCTACTCAATGACCTACCATCAGCATGGATCCATACCTTATATAAAAAAAGAATTTTTTGACGAATTCTTTGTAAAACATAGTGATCGTGTTGTAATCTTTTGTGGAATGATTGGTGGACAAAGGGTTGGATCATCCTTTTGCCTAAAATTAGGTGACTCTCTTTATGGAAGATATTGGGGTGCTATAGAGTATATTCCAGCCTTACATTTTGAATTAAGTTATTACCAAGGAATTGAATATTGCATTAGAAATAAAATTGAAAAATTTTATGCGGGCATTCAGGGTGAACATAAATTATCGCGAGGTTTTGAACCTTTATTTTCAGACTCTTTTCATTTCTTAAAAGATGAGAGATTAAAGAAGGCTGTCAGTGATTTTGCAAAAAGAGAAGGCAATCTTCATCAGCAATATTTAAATGAATTAGAATCGAGAGTTCCTTTTAAAGATTAGCAAGAATTTTTTTGTCTAATTGGTAATTAGTAAATTTTTTGAAACTTAAATCAGGAGTTTTGGGTGTTTTTAATGTAGTTTTTAAAAGCTTGTGAAGGGCTACATTTAGTTGATTTTGTTCAAATGGATTGTTAAGAACTATGGAGTAATTATGATTTTTAACATAGTGACTATATCCGCAGTTTTCTGTGGTAATGATAGGTAGATTCTGAGATAACGCCTCTAATAAGATGAGGCCTGTATTTTCATATCTAGCCGGATGTATCAATAATGATGCTGCCCGCATTACTTTGTGAATATCATTATGTCCCTCAAAAATTTTTATCGAATCAGAAAGATTATATTGATCAATCAGTTTTTTATATTTATTAGCTTTATCTTTTCCAAAAATTGCAAAATTATAATTTTTTTGAATTGAATTTGGCAGACTTGCAAATGCATGAATTGATCTGTCCAAACCCTTGGTTTTAAAACCTGAGCCCACAAATAAAATAAAATTTTTATTTTTTGAAAAATACCCTTTAATAGGATTAGAAATAATTTTATTGAACGTAAAAAACTTTTTATCAATAAATGGAGGAATGAAAATAAATTTTTTGTTATCAGTCTTAAAAATAGACTGGTATATCTGATTTTCTTTTTTAGAAATTGATAGAATTTTAGTATGTGAATAATTAGAAAAAATATCATTTTCTTGTTTTAAAAAAAATTTATTACGTGGAAATAAATTTAAAAAAAAATTTTTATTTTTAAAAGTGAAGCATGAGTCTGCCGCATAATAAAAATCAAAACCTGAAAGTTTGCTAAAAGCTATTGAAATTGAATCGGTTTGCGATTCTAAATATTCGAGTGCTTTTTGCTGGAAATTTGAATATTTTTTGTGATTAAAAAAAGCGTTATTTTTTAATAATTTTATTTGAATGTTTTTGGAAGGCTTTATTGCATTCCATTCCATTGTCAAAATTTCAACAGTAAATGTTTTACTTAATTTTTCTGCTAATAGCATCATGTCTCTTTGAGCGCCGCCAAAAGGAAAATACTTATAAATAATTAATACAAATTTTTTAACTTTTTTATCCAATGATTTGAGAGACGATAAATATTAATGTAAAAATGAAAATTATAGCTAGACAGAGTCCAACAAGAAAATAAGGCATAAAACCATATTTTTCTATTAAGTTATCATCCTCATTAAATTTGCTATTTTTTTGAATACCGATAAAGGCTGATAAAACACTCTGGATTATTTTAAATAGATTCATTAAATAATTATACATATCTATTTAAATAATAGAACTAATTGTATTTTAAAGTATTGATTTTAAATGAAATAATGGTGGTGATGGAGAGACTTGAACTCTCGACCTCAGGATTATGAATACTAGATTCTAGTTCAATCTAATACCCTTTGAAGCATTTGAGAGTGTAATATATTACACTTTTTTTATGTCATTTTGATCCTCTACATCCCACTGTTTTCTGTGCTTTCAGAGTATTACCCCTGCTATTTAATGTCAAGTTTTTTTGCCCATCCTGTAGCCCTTGATATATAACTCATTCAGAAGGTCATTTTTTCAAAATATTTTTTTAATTACCTAATAAGGTTTAACCACTTTTTAGCGATCATTTCTTGAGTATAGTTTTTAACCTTTTTCTGTGCCATCTCGGCGCGACTAGAATATAGCGATGGATTCTGAAGAAAATTTTCAAATTCAGTTTGATTATCAATATCTACAAATTGGTGATCAAACTCAAGATATGATTCATATCTTGTGGCAGCAACAGGAAGTCCAAGAGCAAAAGCAGTGATCAAGCGATTATGACTAACCCCATTTTTTCTTTCATCACTTATATCCCCTGGAATAATAACTCCTGATACATTAGCAGATGCTTTTAGCATGTTTTCAATGCTCCATAATTGAAACTGAATATTTAAATTAGGAGGATTTGAAATATGTTGTGATTGGTTTCTAATTTCATCCATACCTTCTTCTGATGTTTGAATGATTAAATTGGATTGAATTTTAGAATTCCAATTCCAATTATTTATTAAATTGAAAAGATATTTGAGATTAGTATGATGCCCAAAGAATAAAAATGATGATTCCTTACTTTTTTTTACTTTTTGAATTTGAATTTCAATCGGATCCTCAATGATTGTTATGTTTTTAAAATTAGGATTAAGGTGATTCTTTAGTTTTACACTTGAGGTTATGATCTGATCATTTGAGTTTAATGACGCTCGATAAAATTGACCTGGTAATGTTTCTTTATCAAGATGATGATCTGTGTAGTCAAAAAATATTTTTTTTCTATTCTTTCTATGATTATCAATTATATTAAACCAATTAGTTAATAGATCCTCTCTGTTGCCCGGAAATTTACTAATAAACAAGAAATCAATTTTACCAAGGTCATCAATAGACTCATTGATGGTTAATTTATATTCATTAAAAAATGGTAAATTAAATAGAGAGGTTCTTAATCTTATTGACGCAATATTTGATAGAGAAATATCTTTTGGTTCTTTTACTTTATAAGGAACTAACCAGTGTATGCTTTTCATAAACCTTTACCAGGACAATATATAATCTTTAACAACCTGATCAATTACTTTTGCCCCATAACTTTTTAAGGTATCGACTGCTTCAAACTGTGTTTCATTAAATCTATTTGAAAAACCTTTTTGTTCAACAATAATAATTGGTTTATTTCTTAATAAGGTTTCTTTAGCACCTAAAACAACTTGATTTTCATATCCTTCAACATCAATTTTAATGAAATCTACATCAGTCAATTCATAATCGTCTAATTTTTTTAATTCAACTTTATTTAAATCATTTGTATTACTTGACACATGTGTTGCACCAGTATTTTCTAATTCAACATTCATACTAACAAAACCATTTTCATTACCAAGAGCAACTGGAAGTAATTCAACATTTCCATGTGGAATATTCTTTTTAAAACATTCTCTAAAAATTTCTACGGGTTCAAAAGCATAAACTTTCTTAAAATTTCCACCTAAATAAAAACTCCAAAAACCACAATGTCCACCAACATCAATAGCAGTGTGCTTTCTATTTTTAATATGATGGAAACATCGATCAATATGCTGAGGTTGGTAAAGTCGCTTATCGCCCACTTGAACTGATTGAGAAAAGTAACCTTCAAAATGTTGGTCTTCTTTGGGTAACCACCAACCGTATATATATTTTTTATTCATAAAAAAATATTACACTTTATTACACTTTTTTGTAACCTTATTGGGTAGAGCATTAGAGATTTTAAGTTATTGATTTTAAATGAATTAATGGTGGTGATGGAGAGACTTGAACTCTCGACCTCAGGATTATGAATCCTGCGCTCTAACCAGCTGAGCTACATCACCAAAAGATCAGGCATTATATTTTTTTCAATGAGTTATGTAAAGCTTAAACATTAAATTTAAAGTGAATGACATCACCATCTTTGACAATGTAGTCTTTTCCTTCCAATCTCTGCTTTCCAGCCTCTTTTGATTTTAATTCACCTCCATATTTTATGTAATCTTCAAAAGAAATGACTTCAGCTTTAATAAAACCTCTTTGAAAGTCTGTGTGAATAACACCGGCTGATTCTGGTGCAGTGTATCCAGTTTTAATTGTCCAGGCACGAACTTCTTTTACGCCTGCAGTAAAATATGTTTGCAAATTCAACAGTGAATATGTTTCTCTGATAATTAAATTTAGCCCCGGTTCGGCAACATTTAATTCAGATAAAAAAAGCTGTTTTTCCTCATCAGTTAGGTCTGCAATTTCTGATTCAATTTTGGCACATATGGGAATACACTTTGATCCATGATTTTTTGCATATTCAATCACATTCTCTAAATACTGATTATTTTCAAAGCCATCCTCATTGACGTTTGCAACATACATTACTGGTTTTAAGGTAATAAGAAATAGAGGATAAAGCAACTTGAGATCATCTGGATTCAAAGACATATCTCTCAGAAGTTTTCCTTGATCTAAGTGACTTAATACAGATTCAAATAAACTAACTTTTTTAATTGATTCTTTATCACCTGATTTTGATTTCTTCCTTTCTTTTTCTAGTGATTTTGATACTGATTCTAGATCTGCAAGAATTAGTTCTGTGTTTATTGTTTCAATATCGGATATGGGATTGATTTTTCCATCAACGTGAACAATATTTTCATCTTCAAAACATCTTACTACATGAAGAATGGCGTTTGTTTCTCTAATATTTGCAAGAAACTTATTTCCCAAGCCTTCACCTTTCGAGGCTCCAGCAACTAATCCGGCAATGTCAACAAATTCAACGATTGCTGGCTGTATTTTTTCAGGGTTAACGATCTTTGCGAGTTCATCTAACCTTGAATCTGGTACTTCAACAATTCCAGAATTGGGCTCAATCGTGCAAAAAGGGTAATTTTCAGCTTCAATGCCAGATTTAGTTATGGCGTTAAATAAGGTTGATTTGCCAACATTGGGTAATCCCACGATTCCACATTTCATTTATCTTTATTCCTTCGTGTGTAGATTTAACATGGCTTTTTCAAAACTTCCGTTGATCATATAGGACAAGTTTTGATAGCCTCTCAGAATTGCTGAACGAATTTCTTCTTCTTCATTTTTTAAAGGTCTTTTCAAGACATAAGCCTTTACAAGGTTTTTATTCCCTGGGTGTCCAATACCAATTCTGAGTCTCCAAAAAGTATTCGTTCCAATTGAACTAATTATACTTTTCAGTCCGTTATGTCCTCCATGACCACCACCATTTTTTAATCGAATGTCACCGGGAAGAAGATCGAGTTCATCATGGATCACTAAAATTTCTTCGGGCTTTACTTTATAAAAGTTTAAAATTTTAGCTACAGACAGCCCTGAATCATTCATAAAGGTTGTTGGATTGAGCAAATGAATATTATCAAGATCAGGGATTTTTTTATATAAACCATTGAATTTAATACTCTTTTCAAAGCTTAATTTTAAATTACTTGCAATTAAATCATTGAACCAAAAGCCAACATTATGTCGGGTACTTTCATATTCACCGCCTGGATTACCTAGGCCAACAAAAATTTTAATTCCCGTCATTTAAACAAAAACACCCTTTTAGCAAAGGGTGTTATTTTCAAATTTAGAATGGAAATAAATTTAACTTTCTTCTGGCTCTTCATTATCACTATCTTGTGAATCTGCTTCATTAGAATCAGCATCTTCTGCTGCAGAATCATCTGTAGATGATGCAACATCCTCTGTTGCTTGAACTTTAGGTTTAATAATTGAAGTGACGGCTGCATCATTTTCATGAGTCAATGCAGTGATTTCAACACCCTCTGGAACTTTAAGATCAGACAAATGAATCGAATGACCAAGTTCTAGATTTTCTAAGTCAACCTCTATGAATTGAGGTAAGTCTTTAGGTAGACACGAAATGTCTACTTCGGTCATGATGTGAGAGATCACTCCACCTTCTAGCTTAACGCCCTTAGCGATATCTTCATTGATAAAATGGAATGGCACATTCACATGAATTTTTTCGTTTTGATTCACTCTTTGAAAATCAATATGAAGAATAGTGCCTTTTACAGGTTCTAGCTGGTAGTCTCTTAATAAGACAGACTCTTTTTCTCCATCTGTTGATAATTCAAGAATTGATGCATGGAATGCTTCTTTATTAAATTGTAGATGAAGCGTTTTGCTATCAAGAACAATGGATTGTGCTTCCTTGTGATTTCCATACAGTATTCCTGGGATCTTGCCATTTTTACGAAGACGGCGGCTCGCACCCGTTCCTTTCGTATCTCTTTTTTCTGCTGTTACAGTTATTTTCATTTACTTACTCCAAATAGTTAATAGTAAATTCGCGACCAAATTTACCAAATAAAATTAATCAATAAACAATGAGCTTACTGAATCCTCATGGCTAATACGTTTAATCGTTTCAGCCAATAAACTTGCTACAGATATTTGTCTGACTTTTTCACACTTTTGTGAATTTTCAGAGAGCGTAATTGTATCAGTTACTACAATTTCATCAAGTTCTGATCCATTAATATTTTCAATAGCATTTCCTGAAAGAATTGGGTGGGTGATAAATGCTTTTACTTCAAGAGCCCCTTTATTTTTAAGAGCCAATGCAGCTTTAGTTAATGTGTCCGCCGTATCAACAATGTCATCAACAATGACACATGATCTGCCTTCAACATCACCGATGATATTCATGACTTCAGAAACATTCGGCTTTGGGCGTCTTTTATCAATAATAGCCAAATCAGAGCCAAGTATTTTTGACCAGGCACGAGCCCTGACTACACCGCCTACATCTGGAGATACTATGACTAGATTTTCAGGTTTATTAACAGCTAAGTCATCCAATAAAATGGGCGTTGCATATATATTATCAACAGGAATATCAAAAAATCCTTGAATTTGGTCTGAATGTAAATCCATGGTAAGTAGCCGATCAACTCCAGCACTGGAGAGCATATTGGCAACGACTTTAGCTGTGATCGCAACTCGTGCTGAGCGGGGACGTCGATCTTGTCTTGAATAACCTAGGTAAGGAATGGCAGCTGTTATTCTCCCTGCTGATGAGCGTTTTAACGCATCAACCATAACCATGATTTCCATTAAATGATCATTGGTTGGCATGCTGGTTGATTGCAATATGAAAACATCTTTACCGCGAACATTTTCTAAGAGTTCAACCATGGTTTCACCGTCACTAAACTTTCCCACATTGGCTTTGCCAAGCTTAATATTGAGATGATCAGTAACTTTTTTTGCAAGTGTAGGGTTAGCGTTACCAGTAAAAACCATCAAACTGTGGTTATCCATTACAAACCCTCCTTAAAAAAATGGCAGGGGAGGAAGGATTCGAACCTTCGCATGCAGGGATCAAAACCCTGTGCCTTAACCAGCTTGGCGACTCCCCTATAATGAACTATTGTACGCAATATTATGTTCTAGACTTCTTGATTTAAAAAAAACAGTATCTGCGGGTAATTCTTTAATAACTGCTTCAACATCAATATTTTCTTTTAAAATTAAAAAACAACTTGATCCCGTTCCTGTGATTTTAGCATTACCAAATTGTCTTAAATAGTTTAATAGTTGCTTTATTTTTATGTTTTTATCTAGAATGTATTCTTCTAAATCATTTCCCTGCGTATTAATGATGTCATCATAATTGCTGAGAGCCGTAATTTTCAACTCTTTTGATTTATTTGTCAATTTAAAAGCACTGAAAATCTCTTTTGTAGAAATATTTATAGAGGGGTAACAAATGAGAAATTGCATAGGCTTGAGATTTATTGGTGTAATTTTCTCACCAATACCCTCTACAAATGCATTTTTATTATTGATAAAAAAGGGAATATCAGCCCCGAGACTCGCGCCAAGATCAGTCAGTTGTTCCTGATTCTGATTGAGATGACACAGCTGATTGATAGCTATCAGCGTTGTTGCTGCGTTTGAGCTTCCACCCCCCAAACCTCCCCCTTGAGGGATAATTTTGTTAACTTGAATATCTACTGAATATTCTTTTGGAAGAATACGTTCACAGGCTTTATAAATTAAATCATCAAAAAGATTTGTTTGAACAGATGGATTATTAACAGTAATTTTTCTAGATTCAGACCTTTCAATTTTGAAAAATAATTCATCATATAAATCAACAAAGGTGAAGATGCTTTGTAAGTTGTGATATCCATCCGGTTTTCGATCAATTATATTGAGAAATAAATTTAATTTTGCAGGGGATTTAAATTTAACGTAAGCCATAAGAAAGAAGTTATGAGTTTAATATTAAGGTGAGCTGAAATTGATCTTGTCTGATGGTAATTTTTTTTGGAGTATAAAAAGTATTTTCTTTTAACTTGAAGTATTCGTTAATTAGAATATCACAACATTTTGTCTTTATTGTAAGAGGTTCGAGATTGTATTCGCTATAAAGAATACGTTTCAGTTCTTGAATAGTTGTTTTGTCAAAGATTTTATTAATTTCTTGATTCTCGCGGTTTAAGTGTTCAAATATCACGTCGTCATTTATGACCACTTTGGAAATGATTTGATTGAATGCTGACAATAAGATCATTTCATGACCATCGCCTTTTGGGTACCATTTAAACGAGCCTGAATAACCCTTTTCCTGAATATATAATTTAAATTTACCTATGAAAGAATGATCCTGCGATGAAGGGGAGTATTGCGAATCGAATTCTGAAAAAGAGAGAACATTATTTTCAGAAAAGTCGAGCGTTCGACAGCTCGATAAAGTTATCAAATATAAAAATGGTAATAAATATAAGAATTTATTGAAATAATCTATTTTTAGTTTCAATGAGGATCAAGTTTTCAGGAAATTTTTCTAAAGAGCTTTGCCAAATCGAGATGGCTTCATTTTGTTTTCCTTGCTTCCATAAAACTTCACCCAGATGAGCAGCTATTTCTGGGTCTTCTTGGATCGTATAAGCTTTGGTGATAAATTCGTATGCAATATCGTAATTGCCAAGTCGGAAATAAACCCAACCCATACTGTCCAGAATGTAATGATTTTGTGGGTCAATTGACAGGGCAATTTCTATATATTTTTTTGCATCATCAAGTTTTATATTTCTATCTGCATAGGAATAACCTAGGGCATTATAAGCTATCGCATAATCTGGTTTTAATGAGATCGCTTTTTTCAGGTGTTTTTCCATAGACTCAAAATCTCTATTTTTTTCATAAAGAAGGCCAAAATCAAAATAAAACTCAGCAGAGTCATTATATTTTTCTTCTTCTGAGAGCATTAGGTTAATGGCTTGTTGGTATTGATTGTCGTTATACAAAAAAGAGGTTTTCAGCTGAAGAAATTTAAGCTTTTCTTGGCGGTCAAGAGATTTAAATTGGTCTAAATAATTTATCGCATCAGAAATACCATTTTTTGCACGAATGGATTGCGCTGCGAAAATTCTTGAGTCAACAAACATGGGACCCGCGCTTATTTTTTCAACCCAATTGAGGACGTTGGCTAAATCCTCCCTTTGTGCATAAATTCTAGCTAGGTACATATAAATCTGATCAGGGCTGGGGTGTTTTCTTTCTAAAGCTTGTTTCAGATATTTTTCAGCAACTAGATCATCACCTGACTCTAAAGCAAGAAGGGCGACTGTTAAACTTAAATCTGAGGAAGCAAGTGGGCTATTTACAAGTTGCTCAAAGTGCTGTTTTGCCTCAGCATATTTTTCTGTTTGGACCAAAGCTTTTGCAAGTTCTAGGCGAACAGCATTTGATTTTGGATTCTTATTTATAAATTTTTTGTACTCATCAATTGCCTGGTTTGGATCTTGTTGGAAAAGAATTGCGCCTTTAAACAAGATACTTGTCTCCCATTTTGGATCTAATGAGTCGACAATTTTGAGTTCTCGATCTCTAATCGTTTCATTTCCAGCCATATGAGCCGTATGCGCTACTGCAAAGTGAGCCTCAACCATGTTGGGATATGGTTTTGCAATATCAACAATAAATCTTAATGCATTTGTTTTATTTTCAACTCGGCTCAATATATTATTCAAATATAGGAACCCATCTCCTTTTGATTCTTCACTTTCCAGAATTTTCTTAACAATTGGCCGCGCTTTGGCAAGATTACCGCTGGCAATATACATTTCTGCTAACACTTTCTGGGCATCTGCTGATTTTGGATCGAGTTTGCTCCATACATCCGCTGCATCTAAGGCAAGTCTCCCATTTCTCACCATACTTCCAAGTTGAGCTGCATTTTGTGCAAGAAAGCTATTTTTCGTTAGTTTTGCTAAATCCAAGTATAGGTGACCTGCAGCATTTGGATCATTTCTTTGAAGCGCGATTTCCGCTAAAAGAAATTTATAGATGAATTCAGCATTTGCTTCTGAAATTTGTGCAGGTAAATTAGGATTAAATGTTTCAACTTCCTCTTCAGCAGTTAAATTTGTAAAGACAAGAAGAGAGCTAATAATAAGTATTAATTTATTAAATTTCATATAGAACCTAGTTTATTTGAATGAATATAAGCAATCAATAGAAATGACTATAGAATTAGAATATAATTCAGCATATTTTTTAAAAAATTTAAAACTTTTTCGTTTTGCGGATGGTCCACAAACGGTTAGTTTTAATTTATAACACATATGACAAAAACTCTTAAAGCGACACAATTGACCAGACGTTTTGGACCTAATACTGCTGTTAACAACGTTTCATTTGATCTTTCTAAGGGAGAAGTTTTGGGCTTCCTTGGGCCCAATGGTGCTGGCAAATCAACGACCATGAGAATGCTCACGGGTAACTTAGCGCCAACAGAAGGGCAGGTTGAAATTTGTGGAATCAATATTATTGAGGATCCAAAATCAGCCAAAGCAAAAATTGGCTATTTACCAGAAATGAGACCCTTATATAAAGAGTTTAAGGTTAACGAATTTCTGAAAATCGCAGCCAAACTTCATAATGTACCGAATAAAAAAATAAATGAATCTATTGACACAGCCATGGAAAAGTGTGGACTAACGCACATGCGTGATCGGCTGATTGAAAATTTATCAAACGGTTATCAACAAAGAGTAGGTATAGCTCAGGCCATTATTCACAATCCGGAAATTGTTATTCTAGATGAACCTACTGTTGGCTTGGATCCAATTCAGATTAGAGAAATAAGAAAGCTTATTAAAGATATAGGTAAAGAGCATAGCGTTATTTTATCAACGCATATTCTGCCTGAAGTTGAAATCGTTTGTGATCGTGTGCAAATAATTGACCGAGGAAATCTTGTTTTTCATGGGTCAATCGAAGATTTGAAACAGCAAAGACGAGGAAATAAATTGTTAGTGGGTATGAAAAAACCACCCACACTTAAAAAGTTACAAGCCTTATTTGATGTGGTTAAATTAGAGAAGCAAGATGATTTACTTCACATTATTCAATTTAAATCTATGGACATCGACGTAGAGGCTTTTATAAAAGCAAGCATCAAAGAAAAATGGGGCTTATTTCAGATATCACCGCACATTACTAGCCTCGAGGATACCTTTGTTCAATTAACAAACCAATAATTAATTATGAATATGATACTTAATATAGCAATGAAGGAAATAAAAAGTTTTTTTGTTACTCCAATGGGGTGGATTATTATTGCCCTAATCACAGCCGCATTTGGATGGAATTATTTTATTGGTGTAAATAATTACTTTGAAGTAATGTCAGGTGCAATTAGACCAGCTGAGAGAGTCGGCGTGACAATTTATGTTGGACAGACTGTATACGGATCTGCCTCATTTCTAATGTTGTTTGCAGTCCCACTTTTATCGATGAGATTAATTAGTGAGGAAAGAAGACAACAAACGCTTCCCTTTCTATTTTCAGCCCCAATCTCAATAATTGAAATTGTCTTAGGTAAGTTTTTTGGACTTTTTGCTTTTCTTGCGATTATGGTGCTCTATATTTTTGTCATGCTATCAACTTTAAATATTTGGGCTGACATCGACTTTGGATATTTAATCGCGAATACTTTTGGTTTGTTTTTATTGGTAGGAAGTTTTGCGGCCATTGGAATTTATTTCTCAAGCTTAACAAGTCAGCCCATAATTGCTGCTATTTTAAGTTTCATTTTTGCCGTCACATTGTTTATTTTAGAAAGATATTTTGCAAGCCAGCCCAATCATTGGTTTTCATACATTTCACTGATGAAACATTTTCAAACTTTTTCACGTGGGGTAATAAGCTCAAAAGATATCATATATTTTATTTTGTTTATAAGTACATTTTTAGTATTAACGATTCGTCGTTTAGATGCAGATAGGTTACGCGGATAATGAAAAATAAAACAAGCTTTAAGCTCAAACTTCAACTGCTTTTACAAAACTGGGTTTTTGTAATTCTATTTATTATCCTTATTTTTTTACTAGGGTTTATTGCGAATAAGTATGAATTTTCTAAAGACATCACACAAGCCAATCGAAATACGTTAACTGAGGGAAGTGTTGGAGTTCTTAAAGAAATGAACGGGCCAATAAATTTAACTGTATTTGCCACAAAAGATGATGTGAATAAGGGAGATAAATTTAGACAAGGAATTATTAATTTTATCGCTCGATATCAAAGAACTAAACCAGACATCAATATTAAGTTCGTAAGCCCTATTGAGGAACCAAAATTAGCCCAAGAAATGGGTATTCGCGTTGATGGGGAGGTCGTTGTTGAATATAACAAGCGGACTGAACATATTACCCCACCCTTTGCAGAACAAGACCTCACTAACCTGTTGGTTCGCCTAACAAGAACCAATGAGAAGCCTATTATGTATCTGGATGGACATGGTGAAAAAAACCTTGTTGGCCTGAAAAATTCTGATCTCGGAGAGTTTGGTAAACAGCTTGAAAATAAGGGATTCAAATTCTCTAATCCAGATTTAACAGTTTTGCCCGATGTGCCTAAAGAGGGATCCATGCTGGTAATTGCTAGCCCTAAAAAAAACGTATCAGAGTTGGAAGCAAAAAAAATTGTTAAATATCTTGAATCTGGCGGAAACCTGCTATGGCTTCTTGATGATGCACAATTAAAAGGTTTAAAAGAAGTTGCCGATTATATTGGTTTAGAAGTAGCTTCTGGAAAGATTCATGATCCAGGTGCCATGCAGTATGGTTCAACTCCAGATTTAACTTTTGCTCTGAGGTACGGGGACCATCCCATCACTAGAAACTTTATGCTGAGAACGTTATTCTCAAATCCAAAAGCCCTTAATGCCGTTGGAACGTATGAAAATGGATGGGAAGTCACTGAGTTGATTGATGTTGCCGCTGGAGGTTGGCTTGAAAATGGCAATGAAAAAGATCCTTCTTTTGAAGCCAGTGAGGATAAAGAGGGACCCATTAATATCGCAGTTGCACTAAAACGTGAATATGGTGAGGCTGGACAACGTGTAGTTGTCATTGGAAATTCTGAATTTTTGTCAAATGCATTTATTACATCTGGAGGAAATTTAGATTTAGGTGTAAACATAGTGAATTGGTTAAGTGGGGATGACAAATTAATTAATATCCAACCAATGCCGCTAAAAGATGTGAACGTTACTATCCCGGAAACAAAATTTTCATTTGCGGTGGCTTGGACAATTTTTCATAGCGTGCAATACTTTATTCCAATCGGATTATTCATTGGTGGAATTTGGTTATGGCTAAGACGCAGGAAAATTTAAGCATACTATGAACAAAAGATGGCTCTCAATTTTGGTGTTGGTTATTTTTATTGTCCCTTTGGCCATTTTTTCACTTTATAATTCAGACGATGAAATTGAAGAGGCAACTTATGAATTATCAAGCTTAAAGTTATCTGAATTTGATGAAATTTTTATTGATTTTCCATCCAAAGCGGCTACATCATTTAAAAAAATAAATGGTTTTTGGTATCAAACAAAACCCTATCAAACAAGAGCGGATCAAAACATAGTTTATCGCTTACTTTCTATCCTCGCAGCTCGATCAAAAGAAAAGCTAGATTCTTTGCAAATTGAAAAATACGGTTTAGATAAGCCTAAATTAAAAATGACCTTTGCAAAAGAAAATGAAAAAAAAGTTTTTGCCTTTGGTACCTATAATCCAGTCACTGAACAGCAATACATCCTTTTTGAGAATAATGTGTTTATTCTCGATGGAATTTTTTCTGAAATGGCAAGTTACCTCCCCGTGGAATTAATTGACAAGAGACCCTTGGCGCCTTTTGAGAAGGTAATGAAGTTTGACTTCTCCAGACTTGAGCAATGGCAAGAGAATTATTTGAGAATTGAAATTGATGATTCAGGAAATTTTACCGCTGACGGTAAAAAAATTAATTACAAGAGTGAGCAACTCGCGGAATGGTTCGCAGATAATTGGTTAAAAGCCTTGGCAACGAGAGTTGAGCCCTATAAGTTTGACGCGCGAATTGGTTATAAGAGTTTTGACTTATACCTCGATGATAAAGCCAAAATTACTTTTTATCGAATCCAAGAGTCACCAGAATTACTCCTCTATCGTAAAGATGAGGGTCTGCTCTATAGCTTTCCCCAAGACCGAGGATTTTCTATGTTAAATCCTAATGTAACTCGTCAAGATTAATGTATGCCTGAACTACCCGAGGTTGAAACGACCGTCAATGGCCTTCAACCCATTCAATCACTTACAATAAAAGCATTTTCAATTTTTAATCCAAACCTCAGATGGCCTGTTGATCCAGAAATTTCCTTACTACTAGAGAATGAAATAGCCCTTCAGATTTATCGAAGAGCTAAATATATCATTTTAAAATTTCAATCTTTTCATTTGGTTATTCATCTGGGTATGACTGGTAAATTTACGTTTTCATCTCCTGCTGAGAGTAGAAAAAAACATGACCATATTGAAATTAGTTTTTTTAATTTTAATCAGGTAGTTCGTTATAACGACCCAAGAAGATTTGGATCGGTCCATCTTGTTCGAGGTAAATTAGAGGAATTTTTCTTGATTAAAAATTTAGGTGTTGAGCCATTGAGCGATGAGTTTTCTGGCGATTACCTATTTCAAAAAGCTCGTAACCGTCAGCAAGCGATTAAAGCTTTTATCATGAATCAATCAATCGTTGTTGGTGTTGGAAATATTTATGCAAGTGAAGCACTTTTTATGACAGGAATTCCCCCACAAAAAAAATCAAAACAGGTCTCTAAAAAGCTTATGAGTAATTTAACTGACAACATTAAAGCTGTATTGAATCATGCGATAGAAAAAGGAGGCTCGTCTATTAATGATTTTTTTAATACTGGCGGACAGGCAGGATATTTTCAAATTGAGCATCAGGTTTATGGAAGAGAAGGCTTGCCATGCAAAAGATGTGGTAGCTTCATCAAAAAAATTGTGATCGCACAGCGATCAAGTTTTTTTTGTCGCCAATGCCAGAGATAGGGGCTGAGTTAAATGAGATACTATAATCATGGAGAGCATGCTGATCATTAGGCCAATAAGTTGTGCGGGAATAAGCAAAAGATCGCCATAGATAATTTCTAACCCCGCCCATGAGCCAATACCAAAAATGATCGCGGCCAGTGCTCCATGATGATTCGCCTTTTTCCAGAATATGCCAAATACCAAGGGTGTGAATGCCCCTGCTAGGGTAATTTTATATGCAGACTCAACCATTCCAAAAATAGTGAGATTGGATGACAGCGCATATAACAAAACACAGCCAGAAAATATGACTAAACATATGCGCATCACTTTCAAAAATTCTCTATCAGACATATTTGGCCTTAACGGGCGAATTACATTTTCTGCAAAAGTGACTGAGGGAGCCAAAAGAGTGGCGGACGAACAGCTCATGATCGCTGAGGTTACCGCACCAAAAAACACAATTTGCGCGAATGGATGGGTATATTTAATCACAAACTCCGGGAGTACAAATTGAGAATCAAATGCCATGATATTTTGAAAATGTTCAGGATCAATTAACGTAGCGGAGTAGGCGATAAACATGGGAACGAAAGTAAATACAAAGTAAATTGAAGCACCAAAAACTGACCCCCAAAAGGCAATCTGCGCTGATTTTGCAGATGTTATTCTTTGAAAGACATCTTGCTGTGGAATAGATCCAAGCATCAATGTAATCCAGACTCCAAAAAAGGTGATCCATGTGTAAATATCGCCTTTGGGCCAAAAATCAAGTTTATTATTTACCCGTGCATGATCGATGACCACGTTGACTCCACCGGTCATGTCAGAAACTGTCCACCCGATAAATAATAAGCCGCTGATCACTACAATCATTTGTATAAAGTCAAGAATAGCAACCGACAACATGCCCCCTAGGGCTGTGTAGGATACAACTATCAGGGTGCCTAAAATCATACCGGTTGATTCGGCAATCTGACCGTCACTGAGGATATGAATTACAAGACCAAGTGCCTTGATTTGTGCAGCAACCCAACCGAGATAAGATATGAGTATGGCAATGGATGTGAGGATCTCAATTTTTCGGTCATATCTTTTTCGATAAAAATCACCTAAGGTTATAAAATTTTGGTGATATAAGTACTTTGAAAATAAAAAACCTGCCAAGACTAGACAGAGGCTAGCACCAAACGGGTCAGCGACTAGACCGTTTAAGCCTTCGTTGACAAACGTTGATGAAACTCCAAAAATTGCCTCTGCCCCAAACCATGTTGCAAATACAGTTGCAATCACTACAGGTAAAGGCAGATGTCGACCCGCAATGGCAAAATCACGAGTGTTCTTTACTTTGGTAGATACATAAAAACCGATACCTACAGAAACAAGGATATAACAGGCAACAAAAACAGGAAGCATAGGTAATCTTGAGAAAAATCTTAATTATTGATGATCATAATAAATAATTGTAGACACAGCAATAGAAAAAAAATAACCAGTATGCCGATAAGAATTTTATTATTTTTTTGTTGTTGATGCATTTGCAGCTGTTGTTCAGATAATTTAATCGAGAGTTCGGTATGATTTTTTTTCATCATTTCGTAGTCAGGTATATTTTTTAATATATTTAACCACTTTGGGATATCTTTTTTTATTGATTTGATGAAATGTTTAAAGCCAAGTTGTTGCTTTAACCATTTTTCTAGGAAAGGACGAGCTGTTTTCCATAAATCTAGATCCGGATTAAGCTCTCTTCCCAAACCCTCAACATTAAGGAGTGTTTTTTGCAGCATGGTCAGTTGGGGTTGTATTTGCATATTAAATTGACGCGAGGTCTGGAATAAACGTATTAATAGTTTTCCAAAAGAAATTTCTTTGAGAGGCTTATTAAAAATTGGCTCACAGACTGCTCTAATTGCATTCTCGAAATCATCGACGGACGTCTCTTTTGGGACCCAATTGGAGTCCAGATGAGCCTGGGCCACCCCCCTATAGTCGCGATTAAAAAAACAAACAAAGTTTTTAGCTAAATAGTATTTATCTTCTTCATTTAATGTGCCCATGATTCCAAAATCCATGGCGACGTATCGACCATCTTTAGATACTTGAATGTTTCCCGGGTGCATGTCGGCATGAAAAAAACCATCTCTGAACACTTGTGTAAAAAAAATTTGAACACCTTGTTCAGATAACTGTTTGAGATCTATATTATTTTTTTTAAGTTCCTCGATCTTGGATATGGGAATACCTTGCATTTCCTCCATCACCATTACTTTTTCAGTACAGAAGTCCCAATAGACTTGAGGAACAATTAACAATTTTTGATCTTTAAAATTTTCCCCAAGATGTGCACAATGACCAGCTTCAAGTAGTAAATTCAATTCAGATTTTGTATGTTTTTCAAATTCTTCGACCACCTCAACAGGCTTCAGTCTTTTTCCATCAGACCAGATTAAGGTTAGTAGTGTTGCTACCCATTTTAAAAGCAGAATATTATCTGAAACTTGTTTTTCAATATTTGGACGCAGAATTTTTACAGCGACTTTTTTTCCATCATGAAGCTCACCCAGATAAACTTGAGCAACAGAGGCGCTGGCGATTGGAGTGGCTCCAATTTTTTTAAAGATTTTATGGTATCCATCCGGATAGGCCTCGTTTAAGATTCGCTCTGCATCTTTAAATGAGAACGGCGGAACTTTGTCTTGCAGTTTAGCCAGCTCATCGGCGATATCTAAAGGGAGCAAGTCTCTTCGGGTTGAAAGCATTTGGCCAAATTTAACAAAGATTGGGCCAGCCACTTCAAGGGATTTTCTTAGATTTTCTGCCTGAGACCCTCTTTGAAAAATTCGAAATGGACTAAGTAGTAGAGAAATGCATTTGATGATAATCTTTTTATTAAAAAAAAGATCAACTTTATAAGACAGAGCAATAACGATGAATCTTAAAAATTTTAACAATACCATTAGTTAATCTCTTGCATCTTTCTTTTAAGCTTTTCAAGGCGAATACTCAATTGATCAACTTCATCATTAAATTGTTTAACTTGATATTCTTTAGCAAATATTTTATTTTCTTCTTGGTAATATTCAACTGCCGTTTCGGCAATATTTTTTGATATCTGTTTTAATCGTTTTGATAATAAGGAGGTGATTTTTTTGAAATAGCTGGCAATGGTCAGTCCAAAATATTTTTCAACTTCCATAGAAATATCCCATTCAATTTTTTTTAATATTTCATTAATTGCTTTGGCGAGCTTCATATCCCCATGAATATCAATATCTTCTGGTTCTTGTTTAAACATCATTTTGATTAGAGAATCAGTATTCAACTGAATCACTAGATTTGCTTTATTTTCAAACATCTCTTCAGTTACCTTCAATTGGCCATATTCAGAAATATACAATTGAATATCAAATAAATTTTTATCAAGTCTAAGAGTTATGGTTTTATTTTTATGTGTTAAAAGATCATCTTGCATCCAGTCATTTTGGTCTAAGACATGATTGATGGCCTGAAATATTTTTGTTTTAATCATGGCTTAAAACCAGAGTGAATGGCGACTACACCTGCAGTTAAATTTTGATAGCGACAATTACAGTAACCCTGAGCTTCAAGCATCGAGAGTAAGGTTGCTTGATCTGGATGCATGCGAATTGATTCAGCCAGATATTCATAGCTTTCTCTGTCTTTGGCAATAAATTTTCCGATTCGAGGAATGATGTTAAAGGAAAAAAAATCATATATTTTTTGTAAGGCAGGCTGTATTTTTGAAAACTCAAGAATGACAATTTTCCCTCCAGGTTTAAGACACCTGAAAACTTCAGCCAAGACTTTTTTTTGATCCGTCATATTTCTTAAGCCAAAACCAATGGTTATTAGATTAAATGTATTATTTTTGAAAGGAATCGCTTCAGCATTAATAACCATCGATGGAATTACCAGTCCATGATTAATAATTTTCTTCTGCCCCTCAATCAACATTTGTTTATTAATGTCGCTATGAATGACATGCGCTTTTTTATTTTTCTTTTTAATAAGAATGGAGAGATCACCTGATCCCCCCGCTAAATCTAAAATATGATCATGATCCTTGATCGGATTATCCAGGCTGACAAATTTTTTCCAGAATCGATGAATACCGAATGACATGAGATCATTCATTCGATCATAGTTACTGGCGACAGAACTGAAGACATTTTCAACTAACGGTTGCTTATCTTCTACATTTACTTCTTTATAGCCAAAATGAGTTTTACTGTTTTTCAAAATGTTGTTTAAGTTTTAGTTGATAGTCTTGCCATAAAATATCATAATTCTTGGCTAATTCATAAAGATAGTCCCAAGTGAATAAGCCAGTATCATGATGATCATCAAAAACTAATTTTATGGCATAGTTGCCAACGGGTTCAATTTTTGCAATAGCAACATTTTCTTTTCCAATTTGTAAAACAGCTTCAGATGGATGGTGCCCTTGAACTTCTGCAGAGGGCGAATAGACTCTTAAAAATTCGGCAGACAGCATACACTCAGTCTGGTTATTGAATACAATTTTTAAGAGCTTACTTTTTTGGTGGTAATTTATTTCAATAGGAACTGGATTAGCCAAGCTCTAACTCATTAGGCTTTTTAGTTTTTTTAATGCATTTTGCTCTATTTGTCGTACTCTTTCTGCTGAAATATTCAGTTCATCCGCTAGCTCATGTAGCGTTTTTGTTTTCGCTTCATTTAACCAACGTGTCTCTAGAACATAGCGACTTCTCTCATCGATTGTTTTTAAGGCTTCTGTTAGGGCATCCAACTTATTTGTTTCTGTTTCTTCAAGCATCAACTGTGAAGCTGGGTCAGCATTTTCATCTTGTAAATAAGATATGGGGCGATAATTATCCTCTTCGGATTCATTGTCTTGATAATCTATGGCAATCTCATGACCATTGAAACGATATTCCATCTCAATAACATCGGATTCTTTAACATTCAATTCTTTAGCAATATCAGTAATTTCTGACGGTTTTAACGGTTTTAAGGTTTTCTTCATGCTGCGTAAATTAAAGAATAGTTTTCTTTGAGCTTTGGTGGTGGCCGTTTTCACTAAACGCCAGTTTCTTACCACGAATTCTTGAATTTCTGCTTTAATCCAATACATTGCAAAGGAAACAAGACGCACGCCTCGTGTAGGATCAAATCGTTTAACAGCCTTCATTAATCCAATATTACCTTCTTGAACTAAGTCAGCCAGGTTTAATCCGTAACCAGAGTATGAACGGGCAATTTTAATCACCAGCCTTAAATGCGACATAATCAACTGACGTGCTGCATTTAGGTCATTATGATGATGAAGTTTAGTGGCTAATTCCATCTCCTCCTCTTCGGATAACATAGGGATCGCCTGAACCTGACGTTGGTACAGGTCAAAACTGTCTAGAGATGGACTTAGTGGAATTGTTAACGCGTTCATAAATTATCCTTAATAATAGTTTAATTTTAGCACTCTACTAATAAGAGTGCTAATTTTAGTAAAAAGTTCTCTAAAAATCAATGTTTTAACTATTATTTTTGAGTTTATATAAAGATCGAGTTGATGAGAAGAAAGAGGCTATCCAGCCTATGGCGATACAAGAAATCGTCATTAAAAAGTAATGGGTCATTTGTAAGTCATTGAGAATAACATTAAACCCAAGGATTCGCTCAATGGCATAGGCATAAAGATTAAATACATAGACCATGAGCTTGATGATAGCTGTGCTCACCAGTGCCCCACCTAGTCCATAAAAAAATCCGGTATATAGAAATGGACGTCGAATAAAAGCGTTCGATGCCCCAATAAGTTTACTGACTTCTATTTCATCTTTATTTGAGAGGGTTTGTAATCGAATTGTATTGCCAATGATTACTGCTAAAACGATGAGTAATAATAAACCCAGAAAATTAACAATCAGCTGGATTAAATTGAGTATGGAATTCAGTTTATTAACCCAAGCTGAATCTATAAGAATATCTTGAATGATTGAGAAATTTTGTATTTCTTTCGTTAAAAAATTGATTTCATTCTGATCTAATGTGGATAAAGAAAGATAGAAGCTATCGGGGAGTGGATTTTTTTCAATTAAGGTCTTGCCATCAAAGGCTAATTTTTTTTGAAGCTTCAACCATGCCTCTTCTTTTTTTTCAAAATTACTCTTATTGATAATGGGCTGCTCTTTTAGGAATTTTTCAAATTCTATCAATTCTTCTTTGGTATATTCATCAATTAAAAAAACACTTACCTCAGCCTGATATTCAATTTGTGAGGATGCTTGTTTAACATTTTCTAATAAAAGCAAAGCAGACATGGGTAGGCACATGGTGATACCAATGATGATAAACATCATCAGGGTCGCCCCTTTGGCATAAAATAATCTTCGGGTGGCAACACGCAAAGATTCTAATTGGTTAAGCAGGTAATTGATCATAGGTTTGTTGATTTATTTTTAATTGACCATTTTCGAGACGAATGTGTTTAAAGCGCATGGGAATATTTGGTAGTTCATGAGTTGAAATAATTACCGTGACACCCACCTGATGGAAGCTGAAAAAAATATTCATAATTTCATTAGCATAGGCTTGATCTAAATTTCCGGTTGGCTCATCAGCAGTAATGACCGACGGTCGGCAAACAATAGCTCTGGCTATGGCCAATCTTTGTTGTTCTCCCCCAGAAAGGGTTATGGGCATCATTCTCTCTTTATTTAATAAACCGACTTTATCTAAAGCGGCGCGAATTCTTTTTTCAGCCTCTTGTCCAAAAATATTATTTACGGCGAGGGGTAAAGCTACATTTTCAAAACAATTTCGATCATATAAGAGTTTGTGGTCTTGGAATACCATGCCAAACTTTTTTCGGATTTGGTTTAACGTTTTATCTTTCGCTTGTCCCAAATTGAAATTTTCAAACATCACGGTTCCCGAGGAAGGTCTTTCTATTGATGACAACACTTTTAAAAGTGTGGATTTTCCTGCCCCTGATGGGCCAGTTACAAAGACCAGTTCACCGGGCGATATTTCAAAGCTCACATTTTGCAGGGCTTCTTGATATCCAGGATAACGTTTATAAACTTGGTCGAACCTTATCATTCCAACATTCCTTCTGCATAATCTTCAGCGCTAAAAATTTTTAAATCATCAATTTTTTCACCAACTCCAATAAAGCGGAGTGGGATAGGATTTTCTTTAGCAATTGCAGCAACAATTCCACCTTTCGCGGTTCCATCTAATTTAGTCATAATAAGTCCCGTGAGAGTTACCGCCTCATTAAATGTTTTGATTTGATTGATTGCATTTTGTCCAGTATTGGCATCAAGCACTAAAATAGTTTCATGTGGAGCGCTTTCATCAAACTTCTTTATAACCTTTTTTATCTTCGCTAACTCATCGATCAAATGTTTTTGAGTGGGCAGTCGTCCTGCTGTATCAGCAATCACAATATCAATTCCTTTGGCTTTTGCAGATTGCATGGAGTCGTATATTACTGCACTTGGATCCCCAGTTTCTTGAGAAATGACCGTAACATTATTCCGATCGCCCCACACTTGTAATTGTTCTTTTGCGGCAGCGCGGAAGGTATCCCCTGCAGCAATCAAAACAGACTTACCTTCATCCAGAAGAAGTTTAGTTAATTTACCGATGGTCGTTGTTTTGCCTGCCCCATTGACGCCAACTACTAGAATCACAAAGGGCGTCTGTTTAATATGAATTAATGGTTTTTCAATCTCCTGAAGGAGTTCTGTTAAGATAACTTTGAGTAACTGTTTTAATTCTGTACCATCCTCTATTCTCTCTTGTTTAACTCTTTTTTTTAATTCTTCAATAATCTGTTGACTTGCCGCATAGCCAACATCAGCGGCAATGAGTGTCATTTCAAGATCATCATAAAAATTTTGATCTATTTTTTTGATGGAAATCAGGCTTGATAAATTAACGCTTATAGCGTCCCTGGTTTTTTTTAATCCAGCTTTAATTTTTTCAGAAAATGAAAGAGTATTTTGCTGCTCAGGCGCTTCTGGAGTTTGATCTTGAACGCTTATCTTATCGTTTTTTAACTTTGGCTTGGTTTTAGCGGCAATAAGTTTTGATTTATTTTTTTGAATAGGAGGTGTTTTTTTAGTGACCGTCTTTTTTTTAACTTCCTCGATAGATTTAGAACTTTTTTTTGATGGAGCTGATGGTTGTTTGGGTGCTTTTGATTCTGCTTTTTTTGAATCATTACCTTTAAAGATCTTTTTGAGGAAATCAAACATAAGAATCTTCTTTTGAGAGCGAACTAAGTTTATGTTTAACAGTCATTACTGAACATTATATCAAATATTAATCAATTATCATTTCAAAATTATGAGAATACTATCGACATTTATTGGAATTTTTTTATCATTTACCATTCTTGCATCCACCAATGAATATAAACTTGATAACGGCTTACGTTTGATTGTTAATGAAGATCATCGTGCCCCTGTGGTTGTTTCTCAAGTGTGGTACCAAGCAGGCAGCATTGATGAAGTTAATGGAAAAACCGGGGTTGCACATGTCCTCGAGCACATGATGTTTAAGGGTACTAAAACTTCAAAACCAGGAGAATTTTCAGAAATTATTGCTCGCTCAGGTGGGCGGGAGAATGCTTTTACAGGAACTGATTACACCTGCTATTTCCAAACAATGGAAAAATCAAATCTTGAATTGTCTTTCAAGATGGAGTCAGACCGCATGCAAAACTTGGTCATCACTGAGGAAGAGTTTAAAAAAGAAATCAAAGTTGTCATGGAAGAAAGACGCTGGAGAACAGAAGATAAGCCAGAAGGAATACTTAATGAGACGTTTAATGCACTGGCCTTTAAGGCCCATCCATACAGTCGTCCTATTGTTGGCTGGATGAACGACCTCGAGTCTATGACCTATGAGGATGCCCTTGAGTGGTATCAAAATTGGTATGCTCCGAATAATGCAATTATCGTGGTTTCTGGGGACGTGATTCCACAAGAGGTTTTTCAATTAGCTCAAAAATACTTTGGATCCATTCCACAAAAAAAATTACCCCAACGCAAACCTCAGCTTGAACCATCTCAAAAAGGAACCATCCGTGCTGAATTAAAAGCTCAGGGTAGACTGCCAATGATTCAAATGGGATATAAAGTCCCGTTACTAAATAAAGACCCAATGAAAACAAATACCGAGGCATACGCTCTAGAAGTTTTGGCAGGTGTTTTATCTGGAACATCCACTTCAAGAATTCAGAAAAAACTGATTCAATCTGGAAAAGCGCTTAGCGCTTATGCTAATTATCCGATGCTCTCCCGCGGGGATGTTGGAACTTTTGAATTTGTAGTGACTTTAAACCAAGGCTCTGACCCAGCTGATATTGAAAAAAATATTAAACAAGAAATTCAGAATATTGCGAAAGAGGGCGTCACTCAAGAAGAGTTAAATCGAGTGAAAGCAAATGTGATTGCAGGTGACGTTTATGAAAAGGATTCTATGTTTTATCAAGCAATGATCATAGGACAGTTGGAAACAATGGGATATCCGTATGAGATGAAAGATGGCTATATCGCAAATATTGAAAAGATTAATTCAGATGATGTTAAAAAGGCGGCACAAACATTTTTTAGTGATGACGGTTTAACGATTGTTCATCTCGTTCCCGAGAGTACAGACAAATAATATTAAGGAAATATATGAAATTTATTTTTTTACTCATTGGATTAGTATCAACATTTATTGCTCATGCAAAAATTGATATTGATTTTTGGACAACAGACAATGGGGTGAGGGTCTATTTTGTAGAGTCTCATGAATTACCCATTGTAGATATCAACATTAATTTTGACGCTGGAGCCGCAAGAGATCCTGTTGGAAAATCCGGTTTAGCAAATTTAACAAATTATTTAATGTTGCTTGGTGCAGGACAGTTTAATGAAAATCAAATTAGTAATCTTTTTTCTGATATCGGATCTACCCTCGGTGGAGGGATTGATCACGATCATGCCAAGTTAAATGTCCGAACTTTATCAAAAAAAGAGACCCTCAATCAGACAATAGAGACATTCAAACTTGTCATTACTGCGCCTAGGTTTGATCCAGAGACTTTTGAGCGTGAGAAAAAAAGTACAATATCTTTATTGGAACAATCAAAGACTCAGCCGGATTCATTGGGAACAAATGCTTTTAAAAAAGCATTATTTGGTAATCACCCTTATGCATTTCCTGAACAAGGAACAGTTGAAACTATTCAAAAATTAGATCGTAAAGATCTTATAGGTTTTTATAATGACTATTACTCTGCACAAAATGCTTCAATTGTGATTGTCGGGGATGTCAATAAAACTGAGGTTAAAAAAATCGTAGCACAGCTGACTCAAAATTTACCCAAAAAAAATCATCCCTCAATTCCAAGCGTTGATTCTGTAACCGCTGAGGAAGTTATAATTACAAATCCAGCGCAGCAGGCTCATTTATTTTATGGGATGCCGTCCATGGTTAGACTGGATGAAGACTTCTATCCGCTTTATGTGGGTAACTATATTTTAGGCGGCGGCGGGTTTGTATCACGCCTCACAGGCGAGGTTCGAGAAAAGAATGGCCTGGTTTACAGTGTATATTCTTACTTTATGCCGATGCACCAAAAAGGCCCTTTTCAGATAGGCTTACAAACAAAAAAAGAGCAAATTGATGACGCGTTCAAGTTAGTGAAAGAGGTTGTTTCAGATTTTATTAAAAATGGACCAACTGAAAAAGAACTAAATGATGCCAAACTTAATTTGATTGGGGGTTTTCCTCTCAGATTGGACAGTAATAAAAAAATATCAGAATATTTATCAATGATGGCCATTTATAATTACCCCATTGATTACCTTGAAACATTTACAAAAAATATTAACAACGTGACTGTTAATGAAGTCAAAGAGGCTTTCCAAAGAAGGATGGATATGTCAAAATTTTCAACAGTCATTGTTGGAAAAAACTAAAATCGTAAATTCAGTAAAAATTATCTCTGGCTCATTAAAGGGTAGGGTAGTCAAATTTGATAGTACAGATTCACTCAGACCTACTCTGGGTCGCATCAGAGAGACATTGTTTAATTGGTTATTCGACCATACTCATTCAGCGAATTGTTTAGACCTTTTTGCGGGGTCAGGCAGTTTGGGATTCGAAGCAATCTCAAGAGGTGCAAGTCATTGTACTTTTGTTGAGCAATCCAAAAAAAATGTAGATAATATCCAGCAAAATATCAACACCTTTGGGCTTAAAAACTGTGATGTAATTCACCAAGATGCTCATCAATTCATATCCAGTTCTTCAAATAAGTACGATTTAATTTTTTTTGATCCGCCATATGCTTCGAAGTGTTACCTCTGGCTTGATGATGTTGCTAAAAAAATACTTGCACCGCAAGGTATAATCTATCTTGAATCGAGTAAAACAGTGGAATCAAATGTTTTGAAAGCTATAAAACATAAAAAGACAAAATCGCTCTACTATGGCATTTATGAACAAGTTAGATAAAATTCTTTATCCGGGCTCTTTTGATCCGATTACATTAGGGCATGAGGATCTCATCAGGCAAGCCACTAGTCTGGCTTCAACGGTAATCGTTGCTGTAGCTGAAGACAATCAGAAAACCTCGCTATTTACTAGCAAACAAAGAGTATTAATGTTAGAGGCAATTCAAAAGAACTATCCAAATTTAGAAGTGTTGAGTTATAGTGGATTGACAATTGATTTAGTCAAAAAATTAAATGTTCAATATATGATCAGGGGCTTAAGAAACGAAAATGATTATATCAATGAAAGAGACCTTAACGATATGAATCGAATATTAAGTCCAGAAATACATACAATTTTTATGCAATCAGACCCTGTTGTGAGAAGCATATCATCAACATTAGTGCGTCAATTGATTCACTTAAAAAAAGACTTCAGTCCTTTTGTGTCAAAAGAAATTTTTAATTTAATTAGCTCATGGCATTAAAAATTACTGAAGAATGTATTAATTGTGATGTGTGTGAGCCAGTATGCCCAAATACTGCGATTTACATGGGTAAGGAGATTTACGAAATTGATCCTGATCTATGTACAGAATGTGTAGGGCATTTTGAACAACCTCAGTGCGTTGAAATTTGCCCCATCGATTGCATACCTAAAGATGATGAATTTAAAGAAACTCATGAGCAGCTTTATAAAAAATTTTTAAAGCTTACTCAAAATAAAGAAGGAGATAAAAATTGAGATTACTGCATACCATGTTAAGGGTAAATAACCTTGATGAGTCTGTCACTTTCTATGAGAAGTTTTTTGGAATGAAGCTTTTACGAAAGCATGATTTTCCAGATGGAAAGTTTTCTTTAGCTTTTATTGGTTTTGGCGATGAAAAAAATAATACAGTCATTGAATTAACTCATAATTGGGATACAAACGCATATGATCATGGAAATGCATATGGACATATCGCCATAGAAGTCGATGATGCGTATAAAACTTGTGAGAAGATAAAGTCCTTGGGAGGTAAAGTTATTCGGGAGGCTGGACCTATGATGCATGGAACAACGGTCATAGCCTTTATTGAAGACCCTAATGGATACAAAGTCGAGCTAATTGAAAAAGGGACGTTTTAATCAAAAAAATCTTTTACTTTATCAAGCCAGCTTTTAGATCTTGGACTATGTTTTCCACTGTCAGCTTGGTTTAGATCTTCAAGTTCACTAAGAATTTGTTTTTGTCTTTCCGTAAGTTTAACGGGAGTTTCGACCACCACATGACATAAAAGGTCTCCAGTAAAGTTTTCTCGAACGGGTTTTACACCTTTACCTTTAAGGCGGAATGTCGCTCCAGTTTGGGTTTCAGCAGGTATTTTCATCTTCGCATTACCACCCAATGTTGGAATTTCTACCTCTCCCCCCAAAGCAGCCACGGAAAAGCTTATAGGCAGCTCACAATGAAGATCAGCACCATCACGCTCAAATATTGCATGTTTTTTTAAAGCAACAACAACGTAGAGATCTCCTGAAGGACCGCCATTGACTCCCGCTTCTCCCTCACTACTTAATCGAATGCGATCTCCCTCATCGACCCCAGCCGGAATTTTCACAGAGAGAGTTTTTGACTCTTTAACTCTTCCAGCCCCGCTGCAATCATTACATGGATCATTGATCACTTTGCCGGACCCCTGACATTTTGGACAGGTTTGTTGTACAGAAAAGAATCCTTGTTGCATTCGAACTTGACCATGACCACCACATGTTCCACATGTGGTTGGTTGTGTTCCTTTTTTTGCTCCCGATCCCGAGCAAGTCTTACATTGTGATAAAACGGGAATTCTAATTTTTTTCTCTGTCCCGTGCGCAGCTTCCTCTAGGGATATTTCTAAGTTATATCTAAGATCTGCACCACGGTAAACATTCGATCTACCCGAACTAGATCTCCCACCACCAAAGATATCTCCAAAAATATCGCCAAATGCATCGCCAAAATCTGAGAAGCCCCCTTGAAATCCACCTCCTGGACCTCCGCCCATGGATTGATCTACACCAGCGTGTCCAAATTGATCATAGGCAGATTTTTTTTGCGGATCTGTAAGTATTTCATAAGCTTCTTTTACTTCTTTAAAGGTATCTTCAGCTTTTGGATTATCTGGATTACGATCCGGATGATATTTCATAGCTAATTTTTTAAAAGCTTTTTTTATTTCATCTGTGGATGCATCTCGGTTTAAACCTAATACTTCGTAGTAGTCTCTCTTAGAAGCCATATATCCCTATTAATAGATAAGGCCTGAATAAATCAGGCCTAATTGAAATCATGAAGATTATTTATCTTCTTCTTTTTTATCGTCTTCTTTTACTTCTTCAAACTCTGCATCGACAACGTCACCATCAACAGTTTTTTCAGAGTTTTCTCCAGAGCTATTTGCTGATGAGCCGGCATTTGTAGATCCTTGTTGAGCCGCATAAATTTTTTCACTAAACTTTTGTGCAGCTTCTGCTAATGACTTCGATTTGTCTTCAATCTTTGTTTTATCATCAGAGGAAATGGCTTCTTCTAAATCTTTAATAGCGGCTTCAATTTTTTCTTTATCATCACCTTCAAGTTTATCTGCATGATCTTTTAAAGATTTTTTAGTTCCATGGATAAGGGCTTCAGCAGAATTTTTTGCATCCACAAGCTCTTTTAATTTCTTATCTTCTTCAGCATGTTTAGCTGCATCCTCTTCCATTTTTTTGATTTCTTCCTCACTTAATCCACTATTTGCCTTAATTGTGATTTTGTTTTCTTTCCCTGTGGCTTTATCTTTTGCTGAAACATTTAATATTCCGTTTGCGTCAATATCAAATGTGACTTCAATTTGCGGCGTACCTCTTGCAGCAGGGGGAATATCAGTTAAGTTAAATTGACCTAAACTTTTATTTCCATTTGCCATTTCTCTCTCACCCTGAAGTACATGAATGGTCACTGCACTTTGATTATCTTCAGCGGTTGAGAAGACCTGGGATGCCTTTGTGGGGATGGTTGTGTTCTTTTTGATAAGTTTTGTACAAATACCGCCTAGGGTTTCTATGCCTAAACTGAGCGGGGTAACGTCTAATAGAAGAACATCTTTTACGTCACCTTGTAGGACACCACCTTGGACAGCAGCACCGACTGCCACTGCTTCATCTGGGTTGACGTCTTTTCTAGGGTCAACATTAAAAATGGATTTTACTTTTTCTTGAACCTTGGGCATTCTGGTCTGGCCACCCACTAAAATAACATCTGATATTTCAGAATTTGAAAGTCCAGCATCCTCAAGGGCTTGGATACATGGCGCAGCAGTTCTTTCAATTAAATCTTCAACTAAAGATTCAAACTTAGAACGTGTTATTTTAACGACCAAGTGTTTTGGCCCAGAGGCATCGGCAGTAATATAGGGAAGATTAACTTCTGTTTGTGTGCTGCTTGATAATTCAATTTTTGCTTTTTCAGCAGCTTCTTTTAAACGCTGTTTTGCAAGCATATCTTGAGTTAAATCAACACCATTTTCTTTTTTGAATTCTTCAGCTAAAAAATCAATGATTCGGTTATCAAAGTCTTCGCCGCCAAGAAATGTATCCCCATTGGTTGATAGTACTTCGAACTGATGTTCTCCATCGACACTAGAAATTTCAATAATAGAGACATCAAATGTTCCGCCCCCGAGGTCATAAACAGCAATTTTTCGATCACCTTCTTGTTTGTCTAAACCAAAAGCGAGTGCAGCAGCGGTTGGTTCATTAATAATCCTCTTCACTTCAAGACCCGCAATTCGACCCGCATCTTTAGTCGCTTGACGTTGACTATCATTAAAATAGGCTGGAACGGTTATTACGGCCTCAGTGACTTCTTCTCCAAGATACTCTTCTGCTGTTCTTTTCATTTTCTTTAAAATTTCAGCAGATATTTGTGGTGGGGCAACTTTCTCGCCATTCACTTCTACCCATGCGTCACCATTATCAGCTTTTGTGATTGAATAAGGCATGAGTTTAATATCTTTTTGAACTTCATCTTCTTCAAAGCGCCTTCCAATAAGACGCTTTACCGCAAATAATGTATTTTTTGGGTTAGTAACTGCTTGTCTTTTTGCAGGCGCACCCGTAAGAATCTCACCACCATCTTGGTAAGCAATAATTGATGGCGTTGTACGGTTACCCTCTGAATTTTCTATGACTTTTGGTTTGCCACTTTCCATAACTGCGACACATGAGTTAGTAGTACCAAGATCAATTCCGATTATTTTTCCCATTATTTAGTTGTCCCTTAAAATTTTTCTATTGTTAATATGGTGATTCAATTATTTTTTTCAAGTGTTAGTCTTTTAATTTTGAAACTACGACCATCGCTGGACGAATAACCCGTTCATTTAATTTATAACCCTTTTGAAGTACATTTAATATAGTATTGGCTTCCTTGTTCTCTGATTCAATCATCGATATTGCTTGATGTTCGTTAGGATTGAATTTTTCATCAATTGGGTTTATTTCATCAATATTAAATTTTTCAAATACTGAATTCAGTTGCTTCAGAGTTAATTCAACCCCATCTTTCAGGGTCGTTAGATCAATAGTTTCAGAGTTGAGGGATGCTTCAAGACTATCTTTAACTGTAAGTAATTCTTGACTAAATGAATCTAGAGCGTATTTTCTGGTTTTTTCAGCATCCTCAAATCCTCTCCGTCTAACATTTTCAGTCTCTGCTTTTGCATAAAGAACCTGGTTTTTAAGCTCTTCAATTTGTTGTTCATAATCATTGGTTTGATCTGTCTGACTTTCATCAAGATTTGCTGATGATGAATTTTCAGATAGAGAATCCTCATTTAGGTTTAATTCTTCTTGATTTTGAATGTCATCAGTGTCATTTTTTTTTGAGTTTGATTTATTTTTGGCCATAACGATTAAAAGTTATTTATAACATTATTAAATATTGTGATAAAAGTTTAAATTTCAAGCCAAATCTTCAAATTTTTTTATCACCTCATTAATATGGGGATTTTGAGAATATCCTCCAATATTCTCTGCGATGGCGTTTGGATTTTTTATTCCCGTCAAATTTGGATGACTATGCATAAATAATCCTATGGTCGGTATATCAAGAGCTGATGCGAGGTGCGTTAATCCACTATCGACTCCAATCACAAAATTAGCTTTACTCAGCTGCTGAGCAAGAGCGTCTATGGACATTTTTTCTAAAATTTTTGTATTATTAGTTTGATCATAAATACTTAAACAGTCCTCGTATTCAGAATGATTTCCCCAGGGCAAGATCACTTGGTAATTATGTTGTTCTAGGTGCTTCGCACATTTAACCCAATTGCTAATAGACCATTTTTTTTGGATATTACTGGTTCCTGTTATAAAAAAAACAATATTTTCTAAATTATTGTTTTTATTGAGATTAAAAGAAAAATTTGGTTTTTTCAGATCGATTTTAAAGTTAAATACTTTACTTGCTAATAAGCGATTGCGATCAATTGCATGAAGATCTTTTTCTACATGAATTTTATTTTTATAAAATAAGGAACCCAGTGGCTCTTTTATCGATTTGAAGTTATAGCCAAAAGCATTTTCTGATTTACATAAAATGCCTGTTCTTAATAAGCCCTGAAAATCAATTACATAATCATAATCCTGAGAAGAAATTTGGTTACATAAGTCTGTAAATTCTGAAATCATTTTTTTATTAAAAATATTTTTTTTCCAGGTTCTAAATTTACTAATGATTACATGTTCAATAGGGAAGATGCTTAGTAAACTTGCAAATGACTCTTCAATAAGCCAATGAATTTCAATATCATCAAGATTTCTTTTAAGATCACTTATAATAGGGTTTGTGTGAACAATGTCGCCTAGTGAGGATGTTTTGATGATTAAGATTTTCAAAATTTAACTTTTAATATATGCCCAAACCAATTTTATCGATAATTATACCTACCTTTAACTATGGAAGGCACATTTCGAATTGTCTATTATCTATTCCAAAGAATAATCACATAGAAACAATTGTCGTGGATGATGGCTCATTCGATGATACTAGAAAAATTGTCAATAATTTTATAAAGAAAAAATCAAATTATTCATATTTTTACAAGGAAAATGGGGGTTCATCTTCTGCAAGAAATTTTGGTATAGAAAAAGCAAAAGGAGATTTTTTAATCTTTTTGGATGCAGACGATCGTTTAAATACAAGTGCATTTAAGAAGCTTATTTCTTTTCTTAACGAGAGAGATTTATCAAGCAAGCCCCTAATTATTTCTGATCATATATCAAAAGAAGAAGATACGTCGAAAGAAAAACAAATTACATCTTTTGTAAGAGGGGCGAATAAAGTCAATTTGATAAATGACTATTTGATTTCTAAAAAATTAAAAATGGTTAGCGGGGCTCTTATTTTTCCAAGACATTTTTTTTATAATGTGAACAAATATCCGGAAAATTATAAAGCTGCGGAAGATATTCCAATAAATATATTGGCTTTATATAGCTTAGAAACAATAAAATTTCCAGAGCCTTTGATGATTTACAATCATCACAGTGATAGCTTGAGACATCAAGTAAATTTTTTAAAAGTTGATGTAAAAAAATATGTAGATTATTGCTTTTCGAAAATTATAAATTTAGCATCATCAAAAGACCTGCCAGAAATATTAAGAATAAAAAAACGATTTAGCATTCAAAAAAAATTGTCACTATCAAGATCTTTTTATATTGATAAAAACTATCAGCTGGCGATTGAGTATTATGTGCAAGCGATCCTAGAAAATCCTCTTCAGATTTTAAATTTTTCATATTTTCGGAAATTTATCTACTCAGTAATAAGTTATTTGCGTCTTAGATTTTTTACATCTGTTGAGATTGATATTCAGTTACCGAATAGTATAAAGGACCTCAATTTTGATCAGATATTTAATTTAAAAGGTAATATTTTAAGGTCAGTAGCAAATCGAACTACTGAATTCATAGAGCATAGTGACAGGAGCCAGTCTTTCTATATTAAAAAACACCGTGAATTAAAATTTCAAGAATGTTTGAAAAGTATTTTAAGTTTAAAATCACCAGTTTTTGGTGCAAAAAATGAATTCATTGCCCTAAAAAAACTTCAAGAAAATAGATTTTTAACAATAACTCCAATAGCATTCGCAGCGAGTGGATTTATATTTAAAAAATCTTTTTTAATTACCCAGCCTCTAGAGGGTATGGTACAACTTGATGAACATCTCCCTAAACTCAGCTTGGTTTGTCAAAAAAGTATTATTAAAAAAGTATGTGCAATAATTAGTGGTATTCAGGCCATGGGAATGTTGCATAGGGATTTATATCTCTGTCACTTCTGGATCAAACAAAATTATCATATGGATCATAATAATGAAATCTACTTAATTGATCTGCACCGAGCAGTTTTTAAATCGAAAATTTCATCAAAGGACAGACTAAAGGAGTTAGCTGATTTTATTTTCTCAGTTCATCAAGTAAATAAAAAATTAATAAAGATTGTAGATGAGGAGCTTGGAAAAAATATAACCGACAAAGAAAAAAAATTTATGCATTTAAGAATTGATCAGTTAAATTCAAGGTTTAACAGAAAATTTAAGAAATAATGAATATCGAATATAAATTAAAAATTCGTGAGGTTCCCCACAAAAAGACTGTTTATGTTGGTAGCCTAAATAAATCAAGCGCAATAATAAAAATTTTTATTAAAAAACAAGATTTCTTAAAAGAACTCAAAGGGGTTTTGCTATTAATTAGCGCTTCTGTAAAAACACCAAGAATACTTTTTCAAGGAAAACAAAAAGAAAACTGGATTATTGCATATGAAAAAATAGAGAATGCTCAGACGGCCTTTGAATTTGTAAATTCTGAAAAAAACGAAATAAAAAAAAATAAAGTCATAGCTAAAATTATTTTAATTAACGAAGATATGGCACAAAAAAATCTCATTCAAAAAGATAATTATTTAAAAAATTATTTAATTAATAAAAATGGAGATATTTATGTTATCGATGGCGAGCAGATAAAAAAAATTAATTGTTTTAATTATCTTATGAAATGGAAGTATCTTGCATTGCTAATTTCAAAACTTGATATCAATCAATTTAACTTTGTAGTTGAAAAATTTAATTATAAAAATAACATTTTTTTTCGATACTATTATTATTTCTCAAAATATAAAGAAATAATAAAGTTTAAGAAAAAATGTTTAAGAAACTCAACTGACTTTGAAACATATTATATTGCTAATAAAAAGGTCATTAAAAAGAGAGAATCTTACTTTAATGAAAATATTTTAAAGACTTTAGATAAACAAAATATAATCAAAGATGGAAACACTTGTACTGTTTTTCAGTATAAAGATTTTGTGATTAAAAGGTATAATATAAAAAGTGTTTGGCATTTCTTAAGGCTTCAGTTCACAAAAAGCAGAGCAATAAATTCGTGGCAAGCGTCCAATATTTTTAATTTACTTGGAATAGCTACTGCAGAACCTGTTTGTGTAATTCAAAAAAGAAAAGCATTTTTTGTCACAGAATCACTTTTTGTAACTAGATTGATTAATGGTGAAAATATTACCGAGTATATGAAAAATTATTATAGAGAAAATAAAATGCCATCTAAAATTCTTCATAAAAAATTACAAGTACTTTTATTACAGCTTAAGTTTCATAAAATTTTTCATGGCGATCTAAAGTTTTCAAATCTATTATTTAATAAAAAGTTAAATGAACTTTATGTTATAGATTTAGATTCGGTTAAGTTTTTTAGAATGAATAAATTATTTAATTTTTATCATCGAAAAGATTTACAACGTCTTAACCTGACTTTGAACAACCAGTGGAGATTTGAGTCTTGAAAATACTTGGAATTTCAGGGGTGCTTGGGCATGATGCTTCTGCTGCATTATTGATTGATGGAAAAATTATTGCTGCAGCAGAGGAAGAGAGATTTATCAGAGATAAACATGCAAAAAATTTATTCCCGATTGAAGCCACTAGGTTTTGTTTGCAGCAAGCTAAGATTAGCCCGAATGAAATTGATGTTGTGACCTTTCCTTATGCAAAGATTTCTTTTTTTAGCAAGGCTCGTTGGCATTATGCCAGAAGGTATTGGTATGCACCGGATCGCTCTCTCGATGCCATTTTTAATGGAAATCGGCGCTTCAGAAGAAATTATAATAAAGCAAAAGCGTTAATGAATGAAATTGGCATAAGAAATGCAAAAATAGTGCCAGTTGAACATCACCTATCTCATGCATCAAGTGCATATCATTTATCAGGATTCAAGGAAAAAACAGCTATTGTTGGGATTGATGGAAAAGGCGAGTATGCCACAACGTTTTTTGGATATGGCGAAAATGGAAAAATACATAAAATTAAAGAATTTTATGATCCGGAATCCCTTGGCGGCCTATACGGAGCAATCACTGAGTTTTTAGGCTTTGATATGCTAGATGGGGAATTTAAAGTCATGGGAATGGCCCCATATGGCGATCCCTCATTATTTGACTTTTCGAATCTTGTTTCTTTTAAGAATGGGGAATTAAAAGTAAATACTGATTTAGTCAACGTCATAGGGCTCAGACGCTACAAGGAAAATGGTAAAGGCTATTATTTTTCTCCGAAATTTATTGATTTGTACGGTCAAAAAAGAGATGGTGATGAAATTGATCATCCCTATATTCATTATGCTGCAGCTATACAAAAAAAATTAGAAGACATTGCGCTTGAAATGATCGAGTATTATTTGGGAGATATCATTCGTGAAACTGGAAAAATTTGCATGGCAGGCGGGGTAGCTTTGAACGTAAAACTGAATCAAAAAATAATAAACTTACCTTATGTCAAAGAGCTCTTTGTTCAACCAGCAGCGGGTGACTCAGGAACGGCTCTTGGCGCTGCAACATATATTGCGTCACAAGACAAATCAGATTCAAAAAAACTATCTAAGATGGACCATGTGTATTATGGGCCAGCATTTTCTTCCAAACAGTGTATAGATGCTTGTAAAAACCATAGCGCAAAACCAAAGTTTACAAAAATAAAAGATCCAGCCAAGGTTGGGGCTGAAATACTCGCTGCAGGAAATCCTCTGGCTTGGTTTCAGGGGCGCATGGAGTTTGGGCCGAGAGCGTTAGGTTGTCGAAGTATTTTAGGCGATCCAACCACACCAAAAATTTCAGATAAAATTAATGCGCAAATAAAATACAGGGAGCGATGGAGACCCTTTTGCCCAAGCGTATTAGAGGAAGATGCTGAATCAATCATCGGCTCAAAACATCCATCTCCATTTATGACATTCACATTTAATGTGCAACCAGAGTGGATCAAGAGAATACCTGAGGTAGTTCATGAAGATAAAACAATCAGAGTCCAGGTTGTGCAACAAAAAACAAATAAAGTATACTATCAATTGCTTAGAAACTTTAAGAAATTAAAGGGTGTCCCTGTGGTTCTGAATACTTCCCTCAATAGACGAGGAGAGCCGATGGTCTGTTCTCCAGAAGATGCATTAAATATGTTTTTTGGATGTGACCTAGAATTCATGTTGATGGAAGATATCCTGGTAACAAAATAATAAAAAAGAATAATCAATGAAAAATTCTATATTAGAACTTGCTGAAAAAATTAAAGAAAAAAGCCGTCCGACGCGAACAGCATATTTAAAAAGAGTGAAAGCCATGCAAAATCGTGATCGAGGTGCTGATCGCCTTGGATGCGCTAATGTTGCGCATGCATTTGCCTCTTTACCTGTCGATAAAAGACTGACTATCATTGAGGAAAAAAAACCAAACATAGCTGTCGTGACTGCCTACAACGATATGCTTTCGGCTCACAAACCTTATGAAAATTATCCTGACTTAATTCGATCAGTTGCTCATCAAAATGGTGCCACAGTCCAAGTAGCAGCTGGAGTCCCTGCGATGTGTGATGGAGTGACTCAGGGTGAGCCTGGAATGGAATTAAGTTTATTTTCAAGAGATACCATTGCCATGAGTACGTCAGTAGGTTTATCACATGATGTTTTTGATGGATCTCTTCTTCTGGGTATTTGCGATAAGATAGTTCCTGGACTTCTAATTGGAGCCCTGCATTTTGGACATCTGCCTAGCATTTTTATCCCGGCAGGCCCAATGGCAACCGGAATCGATAATACATCTAAATCAAAAGTACGCGAACAGTATGCGTTAGGCAAAGTTGGACGGAAGGAACTCTTAGATTCAGAGTCGAAGGCATATCACGGTGAGGGTACATGTACATTTTATGGCACGGCTAACAGTAATCAAATGTTGCTCGAGGCCATGGGTCTGCACGTCCCTGGTGCAGCGTTTATTCATCCAAAAGATGATGCCAGAGACTTATTAACTGCGGAGGCTGTGAGACTCCTTATAAATAATATCAAAGATAAAAAATCATATGCTTTGGGTGAGATGGTCGATGAGAGAGTAATTATAAATGCCATGGCTGCGTTATTGGCCACAGGGGGATCAACTAATCATTTGATTCATTGGGTTGCCATTGCTAGAGCGGCGGGAATTATTATCGATTGGACTGATTTTCATTATCTCGCAAAAGATGTTCCGCTTTTAGCAAGCGTATATCCAAATGGCATTGCAGATGTGAATCAATTTCAAGATGCCGGTGGTCCGAGTTTTGTTATTAGAGAATTATTAGATAATGGATGCATGTTTGATGATGTGCTCACTGTGTGTGGTCAGGGAATGGAAAAATATGGCCAGAAGCTATCTGTTAACGAAAATAAAATATCATGGAGTAGGTTTCCAAAAAATTCAGGAGACGACTCAATCATTAGAACTCATGACAATCCATTCTCATCAACAGGAGGCTTAAAACTTCTTAAAGGAAATGTTGGCCGATCAGTTATGAAGACTTCAGCCATTCCTGAAGAAAAACATATTATTGAAGGTCCAGCCATGATTTTTGATTCACAAGAAGAATTACTAGAGGCATTCGATGAGGGAAAGTTAGAAAAAGATTTTATAGCTGTTGTTCGATTTCAGGGACCAAAAGCAAATGGTATGCCAGAACTTCACAAGTTAACGCCGCCTTTATCCGTTCTGCAAAACAAAGGTTTCAAAGTGGCCATTGTTACTGACGGTCGTATGAGTGGAGCTTCAGGCAAAGTACCTGCTGCAATTCATATGAGTCCAGAAGCTGCCCTAGGAGGTGCTATTGCAAAAATCAAAGAAGGGGACATGATCAGAATTAATGCGATTGTGGGGTCACTTAATGTCTTAGTCGATGAAGATACCTGGTATGAGAGAAAAATTGAAACATTGTCAGAAAGTAAAAAACATAGCAATGCCCATGGGATGGGCAGAGAACTTTTTGGTGCATTAAGAAAAAATGTACTTACTGCCGAAGAAGGGGCTGTTACATGGATCTAAATAGAAAGAGATAAATGAATACAATAGATTTAGCGAATTATGGGCCAGTAATCCCAGTGATTGTAATTAATAAAATTGAGGATGCGCTCCCAATGGCGGAGTCACTTTTAGAGGGTGGAATAAGAGTTCTTGAGGTCACCATGAGGTCAAGTTGTGCCCTTGATGCTATTGAATTAATTTCAAATAAGTTACCCGATGCGATAACGGGTGCCGGTACTCTAAGAACAAAAGCTGATGCCATTCAAGCAAAAAATGCTGGATCAAAGTTTGCTGTAAGCCCTGGATTTACTGTTGATTTATCTAATGAGTGTAAAAGAATTGATCTACCCTTATTACCTGGGGTTTCAACGGGGAGCGAAGTCATGATGGCAGCTGATGAAGGCTACGATTTTTTAAAGCTTTTTCCTGCAGTTGCAGTAGGCGGAGTTAATCTTCTTCGCGGCTTTGCCGGACCATTTGCTAATATTCAATTTTGTCCAACGGGAGGTATAAAAGTTGAAACAGCCATAGACTTTTTATCACTTCCTAATGTTCCAGTTTGTGGAGGTACTTGGTTGACACCAAATGATCTTGTTGAAAATAAAGATTGGGCAGGAATCAAAAAACTAGCCCAAGAGGCATCCTCAATTAAGGTTTAATGGATTTTTCAAAATATAAAACACTCATCTTCGATTGCGATGGGGTTCTTTTAAATTCTAACTTCAAAAAATCAGAAGCCTATAAGCTAGCTGCTTTAGATTATGGTGCATCAGAAGATCAAGCTAATGAATTAGTTAAATACCATATCAAACATACTGGCGTATCCCGTTACGTTAAATTTAAGTATTTTTTGACTGATATCATGATGCAATCATACGCTGATAAAAATTTTCAATTTTTAATTGATGCATTAAATAAACATGTACTTCTAGTTTTAAATCAATGTGAAGTGACTAAGGACCTCGATAAGTTAAGAAAATTGACAGCAAATCAACACTGGATGGTTATGAGCGGAGGTGATCAGAATGAAGTCCGGAATCTTCTAACGCAAAAAAAAATTGATCATTTGTTCGATTATGGAATATATGGAAGCCCTGATTCAAAACATGAAATTATCAATTACCATCAAACAGCCAATGATAATTTTATGCCTGCACTTTTTTTTGGAGATTCTGAATACGATATGACCACTGCTGAAAAATACAACTTAGACTTTATTTTTGTATCAGCATGGACAGATTTTAAAAATTGGAAAGAAATGGTCTTAAAAAAAAATATAAAAACAGTAAGTTTTTTAAATGAGTTAATTATCTAGATGATCATCTTTTAAAATACTGATAATTTCTTTTTTATTCATATAACTAAAATAATTTTTCAATACTTTACCTGCTGACCGAATATTAAATTCAGTATTAATGGCTTGGGTGGCATGATTAATATGGTTGACATATTTATTTAGAAAATCAGGTTTTAAAAATATCATTTCATAGCCGGCCAGTTTCATTTTTTCATGCAACACTTTTCCTGCACTTTCGTTACCATCTGAGAATGATGATTTGATAGCTTTAATGAAGCTAACTCGATAAGCCGCACAATGGCTTCTAATGTAGTGGTAATTTTGATCAAACCTTTGGCGATTTATTTCTTTATTTAAAAAGATTTTAAAAAAATATTCAATTTTTTTTCCTAAATTTTTTAAAAAACCATCTATTTCAAGCTTCCATGAGCCGACTCCTCCTACATTTTTATTTTCAAACGGATGAAGAAGGATATTCAACCAATTCGGATGAATTACAAATGTGTCGGTATGGATAGCGATAACAAATGGAGTGGTAACTTTTGCAAGAGCTAAATCTAAAGCTCTCGCATGCGACATGGGTCCACCTTCCCCCTTAATCCCTTTTCGCTCAATTAACTCAATCCATTTGAGATTTCTCAGATATTTTGTGGAATCATCATTTGAATCATTATCAATCACAATGACATGAGCTTTTTTAAGATCTGTGTTTTTTTTAATTAATCTTAAACAAACTTTTGTGAGCTTGAGGGTTTTGTAATTAGGAACTAAAACGGTCACTATTTTTTTATTGCACATATTATTCTATTAGCTACTTCACTTTCATTAATTTGGTTCATACAATTAAAATGATTCAAAGGACATTCTCTTTTGAAACATGGGCTACATTCTAAATTTAAATAATTAATGAATGAATTTTTATTTACCGGAGGGGTATGTTTAGGATCTGAAGATCCAAAAAAAGACTCTTGGTTGAGTTTAAGAGCCGCAGCGATATGCATTAAACCTGAATCATTACTGAGGAAGTATTTAGAGAGACTAAAAATATCAATACAGTCTTTTAACGATGTTTTTCCAGTGATATCGGAACATTGAAAATTTGTGAGTTCATTAATGTGATGATTTATTTTTTCATCATTTTTTGAGCCCACCAGGAGAACATGAAACCCTTTTTCTATAAGCTTTATTGCGATATGAGCATATTTTTGTTGAGGTAAAATTTTGGCGGGTCCATATTCTGCCCCCCCTGCAATAACAACTAATTTATGATGGGGTATTTTTCTTTTAGATAAAAATTTAATCCCGCGGCTTTTATCAAATTTTATTGATGGGGGAATAATTTTAGGCTCGTAGCTTTTAGATTTTGAAAGTGCGGTAAATTTTTCAATAGTCGGTAAGAGATTATTCTTAAAAGCATTATTAAGAAATAATCCGCGCTGCTCTCCGATATAGCCTGTTCGCAGCTTAATTTTTGCAAATAAAATTGAGAATAATGATTTAAAGGTATTTACTAAAAAAATACATTCATCATACTTTTCTTTTCTAAGCGATAAACTCAGCTTAACTCTTTTGATCAGGTCTAATTTCCCATGAGAAAAATCTAGCGGGATAGTTTTATTAATTTCAGGAAATCGATTTGCAATATCAATTGACCATCTTGGCGCAGCTAAATGAATAATACATTTGGGATTTCTTTTTTTTAAATTTGAAAAAAGAGATTTAGCCATCATCATATCACCTACCCATGATGGACCAAAGATTAAGATTTTTTCACGATTCACTTTGGTTAATTTTTTTGATTATATTTGAACTGCTTTGTCCGGGGATTAGTTCTATGAGCTTTACTTCGCCCTTCCATTTTTTTATCTCTTTGTGACCAACAACTTCGGATACTTTATAGTCATTGCCTTTGATTAATAAATCTGGTTGAATCAATTTAATTAGCTTGATTGGGGTGTTTTCGTTAAAAAAAACAATTGCATCAACTGAAGAAAGCCCAGCTAACACTTTTGCTCTATTTTGTTCATCAACAATAGGCCTTAAGGGACCTTTGATTTTTTTAATAGAATGATCTGTATTTAAAGCTAATATTAAAAAATCTACCTGTTTTTTTGCCTCTGCAAGATATGTAACATGGCCAGAGTGCAGAATATCAAAACAGCCATTGGTAAAACCTATGCTTTTATGATTTTTTTTGAGAATTTTAACTATTTCCAAGACCTTCTCTGCAGAAAAAATTTTTTCAGGATTGTCATTTAAGTCGTTTTCGAAAATATATGATTCCAAATCATTTAAATTAATCGCCTCTGTACCAATTTTTTGAATAACAATTCCAGCAGTCAGGTTTGCTAATTGAATAGAAGTTTCCATGTCAAGGCCGACATGCAATGCAGTTGCAATTGTTGCAATGACCGTATCACCCGCTCCAGAAACATCAAACACTTGTTTTGGTGATATGGCTGGAAATTGTTTTTTTGATTTAGCTGTAAAAAGACTAATACCTTTTTCACCATTTGTAACGATAAGGTTATCAATATGATTTTTTTGGATTAGTTGAATTAAGTGTTTTTCATGTTTGTTGTCATTATTATCGATGCCAGTAAAGAGAAGAGCTTCTTTGTTATTCGGAGTAATTGCAAATGACTCTCGATACTTATCCATATTACTAGCCTTAGGATCGGCAATCACTTTCACACCGTTTTTATTAGCTTTTTTAATGATTTTTTGGCTCAAATCAACAGTGAGAAAGCCTTTAGCATAGTCAGATAAAATAATAATGGAAATATTTTTAGTAATTTGATTTATTATTTTTTGCTCATCATTTTTATTCAGGGAAATGGAATTACTATCAAAGTCTTGACGAATGAGCTGCTGATTTGAGGCAATACTCCTAACCTTGGTTGTAGTCCGATCACTTTTTTTAAAAACCAAATTTGATTTAATTTTCTTTGTTTTTAAGAGGTCTAAAAGGCTTTGGCCATTAGTGTCATTTCCAATTGCTCCAATTAAAGTGGTTTGAACTCCCAAATTTATTAGGTTATTTGCAACGTTGCCAGCGCCTCCCAAACGATTTTCAATTCTCTTTGCTTTTAAGATCGGAACGGGGGCCTCTGGGGATATGCGATCGATTTCCCCAAAAATATATTGATCTAACATTAAGTCACCAATCACTAAAATACTTTTTTTTGTGGTCCTAATCTTTGTAATCAACTCATTGTATATATGCTTGTTCATAAATATATATCTTCTTGTGATAGATAATTTTGATAGTAATCTGTAACGCCCTCAGATAGATTCATAAAGCTTTTACTGTAGCCAGAATTTCTTAATTTATCAATTTTTGCTTCAGTGAAATATTGATACTTGCCATTCAAATCTGAAGGCATATCAATAAATTTAATTTGATCTTCTGAGGCCTTTTCATTTTTAATAAGAGACAAAGCGAGCTCAAAAAAAGTTTGTGCCTTGCCAGTACCTATATTAAAAATTCCACTCTCGTATTTTGCGATTAATAAATGGACCATTGCACTAACTGCATCTTTGACATAGATGAAGTCTCGTAATTGTTCCCCATCTTTAAATTCCGGATGATTGCTTTTAAATAAATTGATATTGCCAGTATTTTTTATTTGATTATAAGCATGATAAACGACACTGGCCATACGCCCTTTATGATACTCATTCGGACCATAGACATTAAAAAACTTACAACCCGCCCAATAGGGAGGGGCGTCATTGTTTTCAGCCATTGATATTGCCCATTGGTCAAAAAAATATTTTGAATAACCATAAGCGTTCAGAGGGAATAAGTCAGATTGAATGTTATCTTCATAACCTTGCTTGCCATCCCCATAAGTTGCTGCTGAGCTTGCATAGATGAGGGGTAATTTTTTTTCTGTACAGAATTTCCACAATTGTTGTGAAAAACGAATATTATCTTGAATGAGACGCGACATTTTTTTTTCTGTCGTTGCGCTAATGGCCCCCATGTGAATTATCCCGTCAATTTTTTTTTCAGGAATTTGTTTTATGAAACTGAAAAACTGATTTTTTTGGATGAATTCTTTATATTTTCTTTTATGAAAATTTTTTTCTTGATTATCATTGGCCAGGTCATCACATAAGATCAGATGATCTTCCCTGAGAATCTCATTGAAGTGCCAGGCAGTCACGCTGCCAATCATACCTGCTGCTCCAGTGATAATGATCATGAGCTCTGCTTTACCCTCTGATAAGCTTCTTTTGTTTCTTTAGAGGCTTGTTGAATTTTAGATGGCTTAAATTTGTAATCCAACCAACCTTGAAGGTGTGACTCAGCAATTTCAAGCATTGCCTTAATCCATTCATCATTGTTATTTAATGCTGGGATGTATCGGTATTTCTTTGGATCACCCCCATGTTCAGCAAAGATTTCACGCCCCTCCATGTTGATTTCTTCAAGAGTTTCCAGGCAGTCACTTGAAAAACCAGGACAAATGACATCAAGTTTAAGATTTTTTTCCTGACCCATTGTCTTTAAAGTTTCTGCAAAGTAGGGTTTTAACCACTCCGCTTTACCAAATCGAGATTGAAAGCAAACGAGTGATTCATTTTCTCTTAGTTTTAATTTATTTCGCAGTAAGCGTGCAGTTTTATGACATTCGCAATGATAAGGGTCACCTTGCATTAAGGATTTCATGGGCACACCATGGAAGCTAAAAATTAATTTATTTGATTTTCCATTTTTAATCCAGTGGTTTTGAATAGAATGAGCAATAGCATTGATATAAGAGGGATGATCATGATAATTTCTAATCACTCGTATTTCAGGAATATTTCTTGTTTTAATTAATTTCTTAAATAATCCATCCATGGCAGCTCCAGAAGATGAGGAGGCATATTGAGGATAAAGTGGAAAAAATAAGATTTTCGTACAATTTTTTACTTTTAATTTATCAACCGCACTTGCAATCGAGGGCTGACCATAGCTCATCCCAATTTCCACTTCAAGAGGCTGTTTAAACTTTTTTTTGATTTCTTTTTCAAAAGCTATTTTTTGATTATTCAGGTTTACATAAAGAGGGGAACCCTTTTTTGTCCAAATGGATTGGTATTTTTTTGCACTGGCGCTTGGACGAAAAACTAAAATGATGAAATGGAGTATCCAACACCAAATAAAACGTGGAATTTCAACAACTCGACGATCCATTAAAAATTGTTGCAAATACTTTCTTAATGCTGGAGCAGTGGGTTTTTCAGGAGTTCCAAGATTGGCAAGAATAATGCCGATTTTAGGAATATCTCCATGGGTATATCCTGGCTCTTTTTGATAATAGCTCATGTGAATTTTTTCTGATTATTAAAGCTTAGCAGTTTAGCAGTAATGTCTACAATTGGAATAACCCTTTCATAGGCCATGCGCGTTGGACCAATTACACCTAATGAGCCAATAATCTCGCCATCAACCTCATAAGGTGAGGTGATAATGCTACATTCATCAAGACCATGGTAGCCAGACTCCTCACCAATAAATATTTGCACACCAGAGGAGCTTTGGCTTTTTTCCAGAAGTGCCATGAGAGCATTTTTTTTGTCAAAAAGATTAATAATTTTTTTTAAACCAACAAGGTCTTTCGTTAATTCTTCATTATCGATTAGATTTTCTTTTCCGCTAATGAAAATATTTTCATTGGATTCAAGATTAGAAGTATCCATTGCAGATTGCATTAAATCGAACATTCTTTTCTTGGTATCGATAATTTCATTATTGATTTTTTGATGTGCCTCTTCTATGGTTAATCCAGAATAGTTATTGGTGAAGTAATTTGAAAATTCAATCAATTCACTTTCGGAGTACTCCTTTTCAGCATTTAAAATCTTATTCATCACTTGGCCGTCACTCGTTACTAATATAGCCAATACTTTATCTTTAGAAAGATTGATAAATTCGATGTGTTTAAAAGTAGTTTTTTTTATTTTAGGGATTAGTATTAATCCAGCATGATGGGTAAGGTTAGAGAGTGTATCGGCTATCGTGTTCGTTAAGCTGGACGAAGAGTTTATTTTTCCTGAAATCATATTTACTTCGTCTTCGGATGGATTTTTAAAAACTAATAATGAGTCAACAAAATATCGATAACCTTTTTTAGTAGGGACCCGACCTGAGGATGTGTGAAGACTAGAAATAAATCCTTGGTCTTCAAGATTTTTCATAATATTCCTGATACTTGCAGGACTTAAATCAACATTTGCATGAGTAGATAAGGTTTTTGAGCCGACAGGTGCCCCATCGCTAATATGCTGATCAATTAAAACTTTTAAAAGTTGTTGTGATCTTTTATCCATCTGCGTTTATGCATTTTTATGATTAGTAGTTATGATTTAAATAGATTAAAATTAATAACCTGATTATATCAATAATAACCGGATCATTTAATTATGAGTTTTAAAAAAATTGCAATCATAGGTAAATATAATAACTTAAAAGAAGACCCAAATTTTTCAGGTAAATTAAAAGCTCTAATTGAATTTATCGACTCAAACAAAATTCAAGTTTTTATAGAAGAAAAAACTCAACAACAGTTTAAATTAAACTCGTATGATTCCGTTGCTATATCTCAGTGTAAAGATGTAGATCTAATTATTGTTTTAGGAGGTGATGGAACTATGTTAGGTGTTGGCAGAACCATCTCCCACATGGGTGTTCCAATGGTTGGAATCAATCAAGGAAGATTCGGTTTTTTAGCTGACATCAGTTTTGATGCAATGGAAAAAGAGTTAACCTCGATTCTTGAGGGAAATTACATAACAGACGAGCGTATGCTTCTCAGTGTCAAAGTTATGCGTGATAATAAATTAATTTATGAGTCATTGGCACTCAATGACATTGTTATTAAAAGCGGTTCTAGATTAATTGAACTGGAGTTGAGTGTGAGTCAAAAGCTATTACATAATCAAAGATCAGATGGGATTATTGTAGCCACACCGACTGGGACGACTGCATATGCACTCTCTGCTGGTGGCCCAATTTTACATCCTGATTTAGATTCTGTAGCGATTGTGCCTATTAGTCCTCATACCTTGAGTAATCGCCCTATTGCAATTAATGCTGAGCAACCTATATCCGTTAAAATTATTGATATGGACGAGGGTTTCCTTAGCGTTGATGGACAGATTAAATTTCCTTTAGATTTGCGTGATCAAATTTATATTCAAAAATCTTCTAACTGTGTGACTATTTTACATCCAAAAGATTATTGCTATTTTGAGATGTTAAGAAATAAATTAAATTGGGGTTAGAGGATGTTGGTAAGTTTAAATATTCGTGATTATGTGATTGTTGATCAATTAGAGCTTAGCTTTAGTCATGGATTTACAGCCTTAACAGGTGAGACAGGCGCAGGAAAATCGATTTTAATTGATGCATTATCATTATCGCTGGGCTCCAGAAGTGAGAGTGGTTTAACTCGAAAAGGAAGTGAAAAGTCAGAAATTATTTCTGAATTCGATATATCTAAAAATTCAATTGCTATGGATTGGTTAAAAAATAATGATCTTTTTGAGGATGAATCACTTTTATTAAGAAGAATTATTTTTCCTGATGGGCGGTCGAAGGGCTTCATTAACTCTGTTCCTTGTCCGATATCTAAATTAAAAGAGGTTGGTGAGTTATTAATTGATATCTACAGCCAGAATTCTTTTCATTCGCTAATACAACCCACAACACAATTAGATATTTTAGATCATTATGCACAAGCTGGTGAGCTGGTTAATAAGACTAAAGACTTATATGCTGAATGGAAAGTATTGAAAAAAAAGAAAGACGAGTTTGAAAAAAATAAATTACATATTGAACAAGAATTTGAAGATTTAAAACTGCTCATCAAAGATTACGAACAGCTAAATTTCAGTTTTTTAAATTGGGAATCAATTCAAGAAGAACATAAAAAATTAACCAATGCGAAAGAATTAATCACCACCATTCAAAAATGTAATAACCTTATTTCGGAGGATGATGTTTCCATCAATAAACTGCTTAAGGAAATTAGAAGAGATTTATCTGCTGCCTATCAAGTCGATAAAGGTTTAAAAAACGATTCTGCATTATTAGACGATGTGTTGATTCAGATCAATGAGCTTGAAAGAAACCTCAATCATTACTTAAGTCAATTTAGTGATGATGAGGGCAGGGTAATTGAATTAGAAGCTTATATTCAAAGCGTATTTGATTTTTCTAGAAAATATTCTATTCAGCCTGAAAACTTTGAATCCGAATATAAATTATGGCAAGACAGGTTTAATGAATTGAATAATGCCTTCGAGGATAATCAGTTTGATCTTCAAGAAAAATTAGCTTTTCAGAATTACTTTGAATGTGCATCTCAATTATCCGAGCTAAGAATAGACAAGGCAAAAGTATTAGCAGATAAAATCACATCATTTTTAAATCAATTATCTTTTAGTAACGCTGAATTTAAAATTGATATCAGTCAAGTTGAACCTCAATTGAGTGGAATTGATCAAGTTATTTTTCAAATAAGAACCTTTAAGGGAGCCGATTTGGCCCCCATATCAAAAGTTGCATCTGGGGGTGAATTATCACGTATCAGTCTTGCCATTAGGGTCGCCTCTGCAGAGAACACAAATATACCAGTGATGATTTTTGATGAAGTGGATGTTGGTATTGGCGGAGGTGTAGCCGAGATTGTTGGAAAATTATTAAAGCAACTCGGTAGTTTTTATCAAGTATTTTCAATCACCCATCTTGCCCAAGTCGCTTCAAAAGCAGATCATCACTTTAAAGTTTATAAGGACGAAAAAGAAGAATCAGTTATCTCAAAAATTGATCTCTTAAGTGATGAAGACCGGATTCAGGAAACGGCTCGGATGCTTGGCGGTATTGAGATTACGGCCACTACTTTGGAACACGCCAAAGAAATGTTGCATTGAGTTATTTATTATTTTTATGGGGACAGGGCTTCTTCGTACAATCACCATAAAGATACAAAGAATGGTCAATAATATTAAAACCATTTTCTTCAGCTATAACCTTTTGTCTCTTTTCGATTTCGCTATCAACAAATTCTTCAACGTATCCACACTGAAGGCAAACAATATGATCATGATGAGATTCCTCATTTAACTCATAAACTGCCTTGCCACTTTCGAAATGATGTTTTAATAAAAGTCCAGCTTGTTCAAATTGAGTGAGCACTCTATATATAGTTGCTAGTCCAATATCTTCACCATTATTGATCATGATTTTATATATCTCTTCAGCAGATAAATGTTTTTCTCTATTGCTTTCAAAGATATTAAGAACTCTCAGACGGGGTATGGTAGCTTTTAATCCAGTTTTCTTAAAATCAACATGATCTTCCATATTTTTTCCAGTCATTGAATTAATTTATTTATCATCATGGTATATTATTCAACTCTATTATTCAAAGAAATATTTAAACTTTCAATCAATGCGAACAAAAACCTTTTTTCTAATTTTACTCTCTTTGTTGATTTCTTCTTGTTCTGTAAAAAACCCTATAGATTATTTTGAAGCAAAAATATATAAACTTGATGTGCAGCAAGGCAATATCATTACTGCTGAAATGCTCATGGGTTTAAAGCCAGGGATGACTCGGGCCCAAGTTCGCTATGTTCTTGGAACACCTTTAATTCAAGACTCTCTTCATAAAAATCGTTGGGATTATATTTATAAGATGATAAAAGACGATCAACTAATAGAGGAGAGACATCTAGTGGTAAAGTTTGAAGATGATGAATTAGTTGATATCAAAGGCGATCTCATAAACAAAGATGATGTCATGATTGGTGCTCAGACTGAAAAGCAATCAAAAGTGATTACCCTCACCAAAGAGGATTATGAAGAACAAAAAAAGGATAAAAAATCCATACTCAGTCGTTTAAAGTTTTGGGATGATGATGAAGAGGTGAAAGAAAATTCGCAAACAATTAAAATTTCTAAAGAGGACTATGAGGATCAGGAAAAAGATCAGTCGCTGTTGAGTCGTTTAAAGTTTTGGGATGATGATCCTGAGCCAAGTGTCAATGATATTAAAATGGAGACTTCATCAAAAGAAAATGAAGTAAAAGAAGCAGCGAAACAAATAGACACTTCTGAAGTTGAAGAAAAAGATATACCAACTAGGAGTAGTGAAGGTGATATTAAAACAAAGACAGTTGAGAAGGAATATAAAATTGACGATGAGCAGTCGGTTAGTCAAAGTGTGAAGGAGGATATCATTAAGTCTTTACCGGATGAATCCGATCCGGCATATTTTGAGTTACTATTAGAGAAAATTGGATTTTAGTTATGGATAAATTAAAAATTATTATTTTGGGTTCGACCGGAAAAATGGGTCAAACTTTAATAAAACAGTTAGTTTCTGATCAATCTTTCGAGCTAGTGGGCGCCCATGAAATAAAAAATTGTTCTCATCTTGGAAAAGATGCGGGCTATTTTATTGGGATTGAAACGGGTATTTTAATAAGCAATGACTTAACGGATAACTTTCAACTGGCTGATGTCATTATAGACTTTACCCGACCTGAAGCCACAATCAATATGCTTAATTTTGCTGTTCAACATAAAATAGCCTATGTGGTTGGGACAACAGGATTTAACAATGATGAAATCAGTCAAATTCAATCTTTAAGTAAAAATATTCCAATTTGTATGGCACCTAACATGAGTGTGGGAATTAATGTCCTCATTTCATTAGTGGAAAAAGCAGCACAATTTTTACCAGATTATGATTTTGAAATTATTGAATCTCACCACAAACATAAAGTGGATTCACCCTCAGGTACAGCACTCAGATTGGGGCAGGCTGCTGCAGAAGGATTAAAAATATCTTTAGTTGACCATGCGGTTTATACCCGCCATGGCCGTGATGAGCAACGCGGTAAAAATGAAATTGGTTTTTCAACCATTCGCGCAGGAGATATTGTTGGTGAGCACACGGTCATGATTGCCGGTGATGGAGAAAGAATTGAATTAACCCATAAAGCAACCAATCGAGGTAATTTTGCTGCTGGCGCTTTAAAAGCTGCTACTTTTCTGGCGGACAAAACATCCGGCATTTTTGATATGCAAGATGTTTTAGGTTTAAAGTAGTTAAATTTTTAAACTAAGACGTTGAACGGTTAGCTAATTTCTACTATAATTCAGTAGTTTGAAAGACAGCATTCTTTTAAACACCCCTTCGATCAAACTAACAGGAGTGTTCATTGTCGGAAACAACACCGGCCTTTCTAATCTTAAAAGATGGAACTCAGTTCCAAGGCAAATCAATTGGAGCAGATTCAAATTCAGTCGGTGAAGTCGTTTTTAATACATCAATTACGGGATATCAGGAAATACTGACTGACCCCTCTTATGCAGAGCAAATTGTCACATTAACTTATCCCCACATCGGAAATACAGGTACAAACTTAGAAGATTTTGAAAGCGCAAAAGTTTTTTGTAAAGGTTTAATTATTCATGATGAATCTCTCATCAGCTCAAACTTTAGAAACGAAACAGATCTGTCAAAATTTTTGAAAGATCAGGGTATCCCGGCCATAGCAGGAATTGATACACGTCAATTAACAAGACATATAAGAAAATTTGGAGCGCAAGCGGGTGCCATTATTATCGGCAATGATTTTAAAGACTCACAAAAATTCGTTGATAATTTTCCCGGCCTTTCTGGAATGGATTTAGCACAGCAAGTGACAACAGATAAAGCGTATGATTTTCATGAAGGTGAATGGGAGCTAGGATCAGGTTTTGTTGGTGGCATAAATAAAAAGTACAAAGTGGTGGCTTATGACTTTGGGGTGAAAAAAAATATTTTAAGAATGCTGGTGGCAAGAGGTGCTGACTTAACTGTTGTCCCGGCAAAAACCAGCCCTGAAGATGTTTTAAAACTAAAACCTAATGGAATTTTCCTATCAAATGGTCCAGGTGATCCTGAGCCATGTGATTACGCCATCAAAAGCATAAAGTATTTTATCGAAAAGCAAATGCCCATTTTTGGAATATGTTTGGGACATCAGTTGTTAGCTCTTGCATTGGGAGCCAAAACTAAAAAAATGAAATTTGGTCATCACGGAGCGAATCATCCTGTTCAAGATTTATATTCTAAAAGAGTTTTTATTACCAGCCAAAATCATGGTTTTACAGTCGATGACAATTCATTAAACGACAATATTGTAATTACCCACAAATCTCTTTTTGATCAAACTATTCAAGGCATAGAAACCAAGAATAAACTCGCTTTTAGTTTTCAAGGACATCCTGAGGCCAGTCCAGGACCAACTGAAATGGCTTATTTATTTGATCAATTTTTTTCAATAATGCAAAAATCTGAGGAACATTAATTGCCAAAAAGGAGTGACATAAAATCTATTTTAATTATTGGGGCAGGTCCAATCGTGATTGGTCAAGCCTGTGAATTTGATTATTCAGGAGCACAGGCCTGTAAAGCTCTTCGCGAGGAGGGTTACCGAGTCATTTTAGTAAACTCTAATCCGGCAACGATTATGACCGATCCTAATATGGCAGATGCAACTTATATCGAGCCTATCCAATGGGAAATTGTTGAAAAAATAATTGCAAAAGAAACTCCAGATGCACTATTACCGACTATGGGAGGACAGACTGCCTTAAATTGTGCACTTGATCTTGATCGTCATGGAGTATTAGAAAAATACAATGTTGAATTAATTGGAGCCTCAAAGCAGGCTATTGATAAAGCCGAGGATCGTCAACTGTTTAAAGAGGCGATGACTCGAATTGGCCTTGCTTCAGCACGCTCCGCTATTGCCCATAGTTTAGAGGAGGCTCAGCAAGTTCAGGCCTCGATAGGATATCCAGCAATTATTCGACCTTCATTTACCATGGGGGGAAGTGGCGGCGGCATTGCTTACAATCAAGAGGAATTTATTGAAATTTGTGAGCGGGGTTTGGATGCGTCTCCAACCAATGAGCTTCTAATCGAGGAGTCGTTATTAGGATGGAAAGAGTATGAGATGGAAGTGGTGAGAGATAGGAATGACAACTGTATTATCATCTGCTCCATAGAAAATCTTGATCCAATGGGAGTGCATACCGGCGATTCAATTACGGTAGCGCCTGCACAAACCTTAACAGATAAAGAATATCAAATTATGAGGTCAGCCTCGATTGCGGTGCTCAGAGAAATTGGCGTTGATACAGGGGGTTCAAATGTTCAGTTTGCGATTAATCCGTTAGACGGTCGCATGGTGGTGATTGAAATGAATCCTCGGGTGTCTCGCTCATCTGCTCTTGCCTCGAAAGCAACAGGTTTTCCGATTGCAAAAATTGCAGCTAAGTTAGCCGTGGGCTTTACCCTAGATGAGTTGAAAAATGACATTACGGGAGGACAAACTCCCGCTTCATTTGAGCCTTCCATTGATTATGTGGTAACAAAAATTCCAAGATTTGCTTTTGAGAAGTTTCCCAAAGCGGATAGTCATTTAACCACTCAAATGAAATCTGTTGGTGAAGTTATGGCGATCGGGAGAACTTTCCAAGAATCATTTCAAAAAGCCTTGCGCGGCCTTGAAACCGGGGTGAATGGATTATCGACAAAAACAAAAGATATAGATTTAATCATAAATCAATTGAGACAACCGGGCCCTGAACGCATTTGGTTCTTGGCAGACGGTTTTCGTTTGGGCATGTCCCTGGATGACATCCATCAAGAGTCAAAAATTGACCCGTGGTTTTTAATTCAAATTCAAGAGTTAATTCAATTAGAAAACCAAATATCTTTATATAAGCTGAATGATTTAGATGCTGCAATTCTTCTTAAATATAAGAAAAAGGGATTTTCAGATGAGCGTCTGGCAGAACTAATGGGCGTCACCCAGAAACAGATAAGAGATCTTAGAAACCAATTCAAAGTAAAACCTGTTTATAAAAGAGTGGATACTTGTGCAGCTGAGTTTGAAACATCGACGGCATATATGTATTCCAGTTATGACCAAGAATGTGAAGCGTTGCCGACAAACAACCAAAAAATAATGATTTTGGGAGGTGGGCCAAACCGAATCGGACAGGGTATTGAATTTGATTATTGTTGTGTTCATGCAGCATATGCGCTGAGAGAAGAGGGTTATGAAACCATTATGGTGAATTGTAATCCTGAAACCGTTTCAACAGATTATGACACCTCCGATAGGCTGTATTTTGAACCCGTCACTTTAGAAGATGTTTTAGAGATTGTGGATATTGAAAAACCTGATGGCGTTATTGTTCAGTATGGGGGGCAAACGCCTCTAAAATTAGCTAAAGCATTAGAAGCTAATGGTGTAAAAATTATTGGTACTAGCCCTGAAGATATTGATGTTGCTGAAGATCGAGAGAGATTTCAAAAGGTTTTAATAGACCTGGGGTTAAATCAACCACCGAACAGAACTGCAAGAACAGCTGACGAAGCAATTCAATTAGCAGTAGAAATAGGGTACCCCCTTGTGGTCAGACCGAGCTATGTTCTGGGCGGTAGGGCGATGGAAATTGTTCATGAGGAATCAGATTTGCAGAGATATATGACCGAGGCTGTCAAAGTGTCGCATGAGTCACCTGTCCTGCTGGATCGATTCTTAAACGATGCTCAAGAAATAGATGTGGATGCAATCTCAGATGGAGAAAATGTTGTTGTGGGTGGAATTATGCAGCACATTGAACAAGCTGGCGTTCATTCTGGGGATTCTGCATGTTCATTGCCTCCTTTTGATCTGTCAGAAAAAATACAACAAGAGCTGATTCAGCAGACAATGCTTCTGGCTCAAGCGTTAAAAGTTAATGGGTTAATGAATATTCAATTTGCGATTCAAGGAGAGATTATTTATATCCTCGAGGTAAATCCGCGTGCGTCACGAACTGTTCCTTTTGTTTCAAAAGCAATTGGTAAACCTCTTGCAATGATTGCGGCAAAAGTAATGGTTGGAAAATCACTAAAAGATCAAAATTTTGTGAAAGAGATAGTTCCTAATTTTTATTCAGTTAAGGAAGCTGTTTTTCCATTCATTAAGTTTCCCGGTGTGGATACAATTCTGGGACCTGAAATGAAATCAACCGGTGAGGTGATGGGATCAGGAAAAACTTTTGCTGAAGCATTCATCAAATCGCAACTGGGGGCCGGAACAACATTGCCCTACAAAGGCAAGGCATTTTTGAGTGTTCGCAAGGAAGATCATGAAAGCATTATTGAGATTGCCCAAGCACTTGCTAAGCTTGGTTTTGATCTTGTTGCCACGGATGGGACAGCAAGATCTATTCAAAATCACGGCATGATCGTCGATCGAATCAATAAAGTGGCTCAAGGACGACCCCACATTGTCGATATGATAAAGAATAAAGAAATCGATTTTATTGTGAATATCACTGAGGATAAAAAAGCAATTGCAGATTCATACACGATCCGACGCAATGCCCTTATGAATAAAATTACTTACTACACCACCCTTTCTGGAGCGAAGGCAGCTTGTGTAGGCATGTCTTATGTTGACGAACTGGAAGTCAATAGTATTCAAAGCTTGCATAAGTAAATTACTATCATTAAAATCCAATGACACCCCACATGATTGTTAGTCAACAGACGTGTGGATATAAATTTAAATTTCATAAAGGTTACAAATGGCAGGTCAAATTCCAATGACGCGAAATGGTGTCGAGCGACTTAAAGAAGAATTGCAACAGCTCAAAAGTCAAGATCGCCCAAATATTATCCAAGCTATTGCTGAAGCTAGGGCTCAGGGGGACTTGTCTGAAAACGCAGAATACGATGCTGCAAAAGAGAAGCAGGGTTTTATTGAGGGAAGAATATCTGAGATTGAAGCAAAACTATCTAATGTTCAAATTATTGACCCTGCGTCACTCAATGCTGAGGGTAAGTGTGTCTTTGGGGCCACCATTGATTTGGAAGACTTGGATGATGAAAAAAAAGTGACCTATCAAATTGTAGGTGATGATGAAGCTGACATTAAATCCAATAAAATTTCAATTAGTTCACCGATTGCGCGAGCATTGATTGGCAAAGAATTGGGCGATGTTGTTGAAGTTGAAACCCCGGGTGGTATTAAAAGTTATGAAATCATGGATGTGAAATATATTTAAATGAATACTTTTTTAAAGCTTTTAATTGCACTCTGGGTGGGGTCTCTTTGGTGGATGATTGTGGTGGCAAACGTAATTTTTGAAAAGGTCCCCACGAGCTATTTAGCTGGTTTAATTGCGGGACAATTATTTGAATATTTGAGTTATTTTAGTTTGGTTGTTTTGACTTTTGTGATGTTTCGTCTTTTTAAGGGGGAGGGATGGAGAGTTGTTAAGAATTCTCTTTTTTGGATCAGCTTGTTCATTCTTTTTATAGTTTTAATGAACCTTTTTGGGATAAAACCTTTTTTAGAAGCTTTGAAAATACAAGCACTTCCGAAAGAGGTGATGGAAAGTATTTTTGCTGATCGTTTTTCATTATGGCATGGCATCTCCAGCATTGCTTACTTAATCCATTCTTTACTTGCCACTTTTTTAATGCTTAAATGGCGTTAGATATTGTATTTATTTTTTTCAGGATTTAATTTAAAAAATGTAGCTTGGTTGCCGATGATCTGAATGAATTCAGATTCTGTCAATGATGATATTTCTTGAGCGAGTTGTTGTTTTATCTCCTTTGTTTCTCCCATGATCTTAATCTTTATTAATTCGTGAGCATTGATTGTCTGAATGACCTCTTTGATAAAATTAGGCGTGATGCCTGAATTACCAAGGCTAATGAAACTTTTCACATGGTGAGCGTGTGCTTTAAGAGTTTTTTTTTGAGCGTTATTCATAATAGGGCGCGTTTAATTTTTCAATAATTTCGATTATTGTTTGGGAACAAATCCCGAACAATGTATTCTACAATACATTCGGTTTAAATAAGGTTAAGTGAACATAAATGTTTAAAAATTTAAAGTCAGATTTTTCATCCAGTATCGTTGTTTTTTTTGTTGCCCTCCCCCTGTGCTTAGGGATAGCACTGGCATCTAACGCCCCCCTCATGTCCGGTTTATTAGCCGGAATTATTGGAGGTATTGTCGTTGGGTTATTAAGTGGATCTCAGCTTGGTGTGACTGGACCAGCCGCAGGATTAACCGTGATTGTTGCCTCATCTATTTTAGTCCTGGGTTCATGGGAAAATTTTTTAACCGCTGTCATTTTGGCTGGAGTTATTCAGTTTGCTTTTGGTTACTTTAATTTAGGCTTTTTGGCCTACTTTTTTCCCTTATCCGTAATTTATGGGATGTTGTCGGGCATTGGTATTTTAATTATTTTAAAACAAATTCCTCACGCGATTGGTTATGACTCTTCTTTTTTCGGTGAGGAAGAATTTGCTCAACTAAATCATGAGAATACATTTTCATCATTACTGAACGCATTTAGTAATTTTGATTACTTTTCAGTATTAATTTTTATTGTTTCCATAGCTATCTTGATTTTATGGGAGAAAAAATTAATCAATAAGCTGGATATTTTTAAAATCATTCAAGGACCAATTGTGGTGGTTTTTTTAGGGGCATTGGTCACCTATTTAAACCAAAAAGGGATTTTAAATTTTAATTTATCACCAGAGCATTTGGTGAATATCAATGATGGTAAGGCATTTACAGAATATCAATTGTTTAGCATACCCACCGTTGAGAATTTATTAAATATTGAAACCTACAAAATAGCCCTATTAATTGCGGTAGTGGCTAGCTTGGAAACTCTACTTTGTCTCGAAGCCACGGATAAACTGGATCCAGATAAAAGAATCAGCCCCCCTAATAAAGAATTGAAAGCACAAGGGTTAGGAAATGTGTTGTGTGGCTTTGTGGGTGCTTTACCAATTACTCAAGTTATTGTGAGGAGTTCTGCAAATATTAACTTCGGAGCAAAAAGTAAACTTTCTGCCATTTTGCATGGGGTTTGGCTGTTGGTGGCTATTATATTTTTAATCCCAATCATGTCCCTTATTCCTTTAGCTTCTCTTTCTGCAGTATTGATTATTGTTGGTTATAAATTAGCTAAGCCTGATTTATTTAAAGAGATGTATCGGTCAGGTATGGAGCAGTTCATACCATTTGCGATTACCATTGTAGGGATCATTGCGGTTAATTTACTCAATGGTATTATCTATGGACTAATTGCTGGATTATTTTTCTCACTGTATCGAAGTTATAAAAATTCATATGAGTTAAATGATGCGGTGACCAATAAAAATGGTAACGAATACCATCATATTATTCTTGCCGAAGAAATATCATTTTTTAATAAAGCCAATTTGATAGAAAAATTAAATGCTATTCCAGAAAATTCTGAGGTGGTGATTGATTTTAAAAATAATAAATACATGGCATTGGATATCAAAAAAACATTAAAAGATTTTAAAACGAATGCCCAATCAAAAAACTTGAAAATAACTTTTGTTAATAATAAAAATAAGGAGATTTAATGTATAAACATCCGTCAATCGATAGAGATAAGATGACGCCCGCTGAAGGGTTGCAAATATTAAAAGAAGGCAATCAAAGATTTGTAAATAATTTGAGAGAAAATAAAGACTATCCTTCTTTGCTTGAAAAAACAAAAAATCAACAACATCCATTCGTTTCAATTCTAAGTTGTAGTGATTCAAGAGCCCCGGTGGAATTAATTTTTGATCAAGCCATTGGTGATATTTTCAGTGTTAGATTAGCTGGCAATATTGCCTCTAAAGATGCGATTGGCAGTTTAGAATTTGGAATCAAATATCTGAAAAGTAAACTCTTGGTTATACTGGGACATACCTCATGCGGAGCAGTAAAAGCGTGTTGTGATCATTTTAAAGACGCCAGCATTACAGATGTTGTGGCAAAGATTACTCCATGCCTTGATCAAGAACAAACAACCGCAGATCTCAGAAATTCATCAAATGCAGAATTTGTGCAAAATGTCAGCGATTTAAACGTTAAACATCAGATCAATGAGATTTTAGAGCACAGCGAAATTATTGCGGATTTATATCAGAAAAATCAAATTTCAATCATTGGCGGCATGTACAACATTGAAAGTGGAGAAGTTCATTTTTTTGAATGATAATATCACTTGAAATCAAAGTTCAAGGGATAGGTGTTGAAAAAAATAAGAACCAAAACAAATTGGATTAAAGAACATTTAAGTGATGAGTATGTTCAAAAAGCGCAACACGATGGCTATCGATCGAGAGCCGCTTATAAATTCCTTCAAATCCATGAACAATATAAGCTGATCAAGCCCAATCATCGTGTTGTTGATCTGGGCTCAGCACCGGGAAGCTGGTCCCAGGCCATCAGCTCTCTCTTGTCTGATGAAGGAAAAATTTATGCAATTGATTTACTGCCCATGGATCCGGTAAAAAACACGACTTTTATTCAAGGAGACTTCAGGGATGAAGCGATTCTGCATGATTTGGAAAAAATCATCGAGAATAAGCCGGTTGACCTTGTAATTTCGGATATGGCCCCCAACATTAGTGGTAACAAGGTAAGAGACCAAGCCATGATTAATGATTTAAATGAGTTAACTTTAGAATTTGCTCAAGATTGGTTGAAACCAAAAGGTAATTTTCTAGTCAAGACATTCATGGGTTCAGGTTTCGATGAGTTTGTGAAAAAATTAAAGAACCATTTTAGTAAAGTGATTATAAAAAAACCAGATTCATCGAGGGACAGAAGTGCAGAATTATTTTTAATTGGGCTTGAAAAACTGTAAAATAAATTTAAATCACATATTTTAAGGAAAAATATTGAATAACAACACATTAAAGACGATTTTAGTATGGCTTTCTATAGGGGCGCTGATGATGATGATATTCAATCAGTTTTCACCCACCAACCGTTTTGAAACGAAGCTAGTGTATTCACAATTCATGGAGCAAGTAAAATCTGGGAACATTTCCAAAGTCGAAATTGATGGAAGAAATATCAATGGCATTACATCAGATGGCAAAAGATTTTCTACTTATTCCCCAACGGATCCATGGATGGTGTCTGATTTACTCAAAAATAACGTGATAGTTGAGGCGAAGCCTGAGGAAAAACAATCCATGTTAATGAGTATTTTCATTTCTTGGTTCCCCATGATTTTGTTGATTGGTGTTTGGATCTTCTTTATGAAGCAAATGCAGGGCGGTGGAAAAGGTGGCGGTCCATTTTCGTTTGGAAAAAGTAAAGCGCGCCAACTTGATCAAGCAACCAATAAAACGACCTTTGCTGATGTCGCTGGGTGTGATGAAGCTAAAGAAGAGGTCAGTGAGTTAGTTGATTTTTTAAGAGATCCAAATCGTTTTCACAAGTTAGGCGGTCGGATTCCTCGTGGCGTTCTCATGGTTGGCCCTCCAGGAACGGGAAAAACTTTATTGGCCCGAGCTATTGCGGGTGAGGCCAAAGTTCCCTTTTATACAATCTCTGGCTCAGACTTTGTGGAAATGTTTGTTGGTGTTGGTGCAGCTCGAGTTCGAGATATGTTTGAACAAGCAAAGAAAAACTCCCCTTGTATCGTTTTTATCGACGAGATTGATGCCGTTGGAAGACACCGTGGTGCAGGCATGGGGGGCGGTAATGATGAACGCGAACAAACCTTAAATCAGTTGCTTGTTGAAATGGATGGATTTGACGCAAATTCTGGAGTGATTGTGATTGCAGCAACCAACCGAGCGGACGTTTTAGATAAAGCGTTATTACGTCCTGGTAGGTTTGACCGCCAAGTGGCTGTATCTCTTCCTGACATTAAAGGCAGAGAACAAATTTTAAATGTTCACATGCGAAAAATTCCGAGTGATGTCGATGTGAAGGCAGATATTATTGCTAGAGGAACACCAGGATTCTCTGGGGCTGATCTAGCTAATTTGGTAAATGAAGCTGCATTATTTGCGGCACGACGCTCACACCGAACAGTGACCATGCAAGATTTTGAAGATGCCAAAGATAAAATTTATATGGGACCTGAGCGTAAATCTTTAGTGATGCAAGAAGATGAAAGAATTAATACGGCTTATCATGAATCGGGTCATGCCATTGTTGCTAAATCTTTACCAAAAGCTGATCCCGTGCATAAAGTGACCATTATGCCAAGAGGTTGGGCACTTGGATTAACCTGGCAATTACCAGAGTTTGATCGCTTTAGTAACTTTAAAGACAAGATGCTCGAAGAAATTTCAATTTTATTTGGGGGGCGTATTGCTGAAGAAATTTTTATGAAGCAAATGTCTACTGGAGCTTCAAATGATTTTGAACGTGCCACTAAATTAGCCCGGGATATGGTCACAAAATATGGAATGTCCGATAAGCTTGGGACAATGGTTTATAGTGATAATCAAAATGAGTCTACCTTTGGTATGCCATCAAAATCGATCTCTGAGGCGACGCAACAAAAAGTCGATGCTGAAGTGAGAAGAATTCTGGATGAACAATATGCGGTGGCTCGTAAAATTCTTGAAAAAAATAAGAAAAAAGTTGAGGCCATGGCAAAAGCTTTATTAGAGTTTGAGACGATTGATGCAGATCAAATCAACGACATCATGGCGGGTAAAAAAGTAAGAATACCGACACCAAACCTAAGTAATGGGTCATCCACAACTAACAAAAAAGGATCAGGTTCTGGACCTGCTGTAACTTCTCCACAACCGTCTGCAAAATCAAAGTAAAATAAGGTAGTTTTAACACTACCTTATTTATGTCATTACAAAAACTACTGAAGAAGAAAAAGCCTCTGATTATGGGGGTGTTGAATGTCACTCCGGATTCATTCTCTGATGGGGGTCAATTTAATACGACCGAAAAAGCTTATGATCATGCCCTTCAATTAATTGATGAGGGTGCGGATATCATTGATATTGGGGGAGAGTCTTCAAGACCTGGCGCTATTCCTGTTTCGTTTGAAGATGAAATGGAGAGAGTTCTTCCAGTGGTAAAGCTTTTAAAAAAGAAATCTTCAATACACATTTCTGTAGACACCTATAAGTCAAAATTGATGCAGTTGGTTTTAGACGAAGGGGTAGATTTAATTAATGACATTAAAGCATTGACCGGGGAAAATTCCCTGCAAGTTATAAAATGCTATGAACATGCTATGGTTTGTATGATGCATATGCAAGGGGATCCGCTTAATATGCAAAATAATCCCAGCTATGAAAATGAGATTCATTTAGAAATCATAAAATTTTTTAAAAATAGACTGGATGTATGTTTACAATCTGGCATTAGCCTTGAAAGATTTATATTAGATCCAGGTTTTGGTTTTGGCAAAACGTTTGAGCATAATTGGAAAATATTTCAAAATATGGAGACCTTTAACAAACTAAACTATCCCTTATTAATTGGTCTTTCACGAAAGAGCATGTTAAAAAAAATTATGGGTGATCGTGAGGATTGGCTTGATGAAGCAACTGGTTTTTTCTCATCTAAGCTCGTAGATAAGTCCCCCATGATTATAAGAACACACAATGTAAAAGTAACTAAAAAATATCTGGAAGATAGAAAATGAGAAAGTATTTTGGAACCGATGGTATCCGAGGACGAGCAGGAAAATTTCCAATTACAGTTGATTTTTTTACTAAGCTTGGATTTGCGGCAGGAAAGGTATTAACAAAAAAATTCCAATCCGCAAGTAAACCCAAAGTCATTATTGGTAAAGATACCCGTGTGTCTGGGTATATGCTTGAGTCAGCCCTTGAAGCCGGTTTTTCTGCGGCTGGAGTTGACGTTTACTTAACCGGTCCTATTCCAACTCCCGCAGTTGCCTATTTGACTAAAGCCATGAGAGCACAGATAGGGGTGGTTATTTCCGCCTCTCATAATCTCTATCAAGACAATGGTATCAAGTTTTTTTCGAGCACTGGCACAAAATTAGATGATGAGATTGAATTAGAAATAGAGGCAACCATTAATGCAATCGAGAATCTTGATTCTGAGATTATTGGTAAAGCAAAACGTGTGGAGGATGCTCAAGGCAGATACGCTGAGTTTTGTAAAAATACCTTTCCAAAAGATCTATCCCTTGAGGGATTGAAGGTTGTGATCGATTGTGCGCATGGGGCAACATACCAAGTTGGACCAAAAGTTTTTAATGAATTAGGTGCTGAAGTGATCGCGATTGGGGTCAGTCCTGATGGAAGCAATATTAACCAAGACTGTGGTTCAACGGATTTAGATTTATTGATTACAGAAGTTCGAAAAAATAAAGCAGATTTGGGCATAGCATTTGATGGCGATGGAGATCGTGTGTTGATGGTGAGCGCTCAAGGACAAATTATTGATGGCGATCAGCTTTTATATATTATTGTGAAAGCTGAACTCATTTCAGGCTCATTCCAAGGCGGTGTTGTTGGGACTTTAATGACAAACTTAGCGATGGAAGAGAATCTTAAAGCTAATCATGTGTTATTTGAACGATCAAAAGTGGGCGATCGCTATGTTTCTGAATTAATGGAAGAACGACACTGGGATTATGGCGGAGAAAATTCTGGCCATATCTTATTAAAGAAACATCACAGTACCGGAGATGGAATCATCTCTGCGTTACAGGTGCTCAAAGCCATTCAACAGCGCCAAATAAGCTTTGATGAGGCCGTTGCTGAAATAGAATTGTACCCACAAATCTTATTAAACATTGCCATAAATGAAGCAGTTAATCTGGATGCTGAGCATGTACAAGAGGCGGTAAAAAATGCTGAGAAAATCATGCATGATCAGGGAAGAGTGTTGTTAAGAAAATCAGGCACAGAGGCAAAGATTAGAATTATGACAGAGTGTGCTGATCGAGACCTTGCCATGAAAGCGGCTGAGGCTATTAAAAAATCAATCTTTGGCTAATATTAACCAAATTTACCGGTAATATAATCTTCGGTTTCTTTTTTAGAGGGGTTGGTAAAAATGATATCCGTCTCATCAAATTCAATCATTTTGCCCAAATACATATAGGCCGTGTAGTCAGAAATCCTCGCTGCTTGCTGCATATTGTGGGTCACAATTAAAATGGTTAATTTTTTCTTTAACTCACTCATGAGCTCTTCAATATTAACGGTTGCGATTGGATCCAAAGCTGATGTTGGCTCATCAAATAACATGATTTCAGGATCAGTGGCTAGCGCCCTGGCAATACATAATCTTTGCTGCTGACCGCCTGAAAGGTTATAAGCCAGGTCTTGCAGTCGATCTTTTACTTCATTCCACAGTGAAGCTCCTTTTAAGGCTTCTTCCACCTTATCATCAAGCAGACGTTTATTGTTTTCACCGCGAACTCTCAGGCCGTAGGCCACATTTTCATAAATAGACTTAGGAAAAGGATTTGGTTTTTGGAAGACCATACTGATCCTCATCCTGACCTCAATGGGGTCAACTTTTTTGTCGAGAATATTTGTATTGTCGGGGTATAAGATAATCTCACCGGCATATTTATTCCCGGGATACAGGTCATGCATTCGATTAAATGATCTGAGGAACGTTGATTTGCCACAGCCAGATGGACCAATCAGAGCAGTAATCCTTTTTTCATACAAAGGGATGTTGATATCTTTAAGGGCGTGTGTTCCGTCTGCGTAATGAAAATTAAATTCTTTTGATTCAGCTTTTATTATTTCTTGTTTTTTTACCATAGCGAAATTCCTACCATTTAATTTTCTTTCTGATGTTGTAACGTAATTTAATTGCAATACCATTCATCAGTAAAGTGAGAATGATAATCACGGCTCCCGTTGCTGCAGCATTAATATGAAACGCATGTTCAGGTCGGGAGATCCAATTGAACATTTGAATGGGGAGGACCGTAAAACCTGCATCAAGCCATGCAAAGTTAATAAAAGGTACGACATCAGTCACAGGCGACGGAGGTAAAAAGGCAATAAAAGTCAGTGCCCCAATCGTTATCACAGGTGCTGTTTCTCCAATAGCCCTGGCCATTCCAATGATGATTCCAGTTAACACTCCCCCCATCGCATATTGTAATACATGGTGAAGAGTGACCTGCCACTTCGTTGCACCGACAGCATAGGCTGCCTCACGAATATGCACGGGTATGGCTCGAATCGCTTCTCGGGTCGAGACAATTACAATGGGGAGCATGAGTAAGGATAATGTAAGACCTGCGGTTAAAATACTTTGCCCTAAACCAAATTCATACACAAATAAGCCGAGAGCCAGTAAGCCATAAATAATTGATGGAACACCCGCAAGATTTGCGACATTGATTTCAATCAGATCAGCAAACCAACCTTTTTTTGCATATTCTTCAAGATAGATGCCAGCGGTGACACCCATGGGGACGGCGACAAAAAAAGTAACAATTAAAACCAGGCTTGACCCAACCCAGGCAGATAAAATTCCTGCACCCTCAGCTTTTCGAGATGGAAAATTAGAAAAAAAATCTAAATTCATTTTTGGGTACCCATCAATGACTAGGTCTAAAAATAAGACAAGAAGGGCCACGGCTAGGGTAGCGATAACAAATAAACCGACCCCCGCAAAAATACTGTCATTTTTTTTATGTTGCTTTATTAACTTACGAATAGCATTTAAATCTTTTATGTTTTGATCGTTAATCGCCAAGATTTAATACCTTTCTGTAAATTTTTTTCGAGTCCATTGACCCAAAATATTTAAAGATAAAGTCATAATAAATAATACGATACCAGCTGCAAAGATACTTTGGTAACCAATCCCACCATGCTCCAAATCTCCAAGGGCAACTGAGACAATATAAGCTGTAATTGTGGCGGCACTCTCAACGGGATTGAAGGTGAAATTAGGTTGCTGCCCAGCCGCAATAGCGACAATCATGGTCTCACCAATACCCCGACTGATGGCTAGAATATATGCAGCAATAATTCCGGACAAGGCCGCTGGCATGACCACCGTTTTAGCAGTTTGAAATCGAGTCGCTCCCATGGCGTAGGATCCCTCTCTCATCGCCATTGGGACAGCCCGCATGGCATCTTCAGCAACCGAAGCAATGTAAGGGACAATCATAATTCCCATGACAATTCCCGGTCCAAGCATATTGAACGTTGGTAAATCCGGATAAATTTTTTGCAATAAAGGCGTGACCAGTAAAAGAGCGAAATAGCCAAACACAACGGTTGGAACTCCTACTAAAAGTTCCAATATCGGTTTAACGGTTTCTCTTAATCTATGCGAAGCGAATTCAGAAAGGTAGACTGCGGTAATGGTTCCAAGCGGTATAGCAACCAAGAGCGCTATTCCAGTAATGGTCACTGTTCCTGCCACTAGCGGGAGAATGCCATAATTTTTAATCTCAAAATTTGGGGTCCAAATGGTTGAGGTTAAAAATTCTTTGATTGAAACGGCTTCAAAAAAGGGTATAGATTCGGTGACAAGAATAAAAACAATTCCAAAGGTGATTAATATGGCAATCAGCCCTGACAACATTAAGGCCCATTCAATTAATCTTTCAACAAAATTTCGTCGAATATTTTTTGCCAGAGCCTTACTAACTGTAGATTTTGTTTTGGACATGTTTTAAATAAAACTATTAAAAGCGCAAATAATTATTACACATAAATGGATCATCAGGATTAAAAAAAAAGGGGAAATTTCCCCTTTTTTAATATGTCCACAAATCGATAAAATCCTAGTCCGTTGCTTTGTCTAGGATTTCTTTGACTGATAATCCGATGGCAGGACCATCTTTAAAAGCGGTTCCTGTTTTTAAAGATTTGTAATGAGCATTGATCGCGTCATACTCTGCTTTTGAGAAAGGAACATAGCCGACTTCTTTGGATAGTTTTCCTGCATTTTTGAGGTAAAACTCAACAAATTTTTTCACTTTAGGATCAAAGGCCGCTTTGGCTGCATTTAAATAAATAAACAAAGGTCTTGATAAAGGGTTGTAGGATCCATCCATAACCGTCTCTATTGATGGCTCGATAAACTTACCCTCCTTATTTTTGATTTTAACGGCATCGAGCTTATCTTTATTTTCAACATAGTACGCAAGACCAAAATAACCGATACCACCTTTGTCACCCGCAACCCCTTGAACTAAAACGTTATCATCTTCGGATGCGGTAAAATCGCCGCGAATTGATTTAGATTTTTCAATAATGGCTTCGGTGAAATAATCAAAGGTCCCTGAATCTGCACCTGGGCCATATAATTTCAGGGGTTGATTTGGAAAACCTTCACGAATTTGATTCCAGTTCTTGATTTTTCCTTGAGCGTCAGGGCCCCACATTTTTTTTAACTCAGCTGGAGACATTTCTTTGGCCCAATCATTACCCTTATTTACCACGACCGTAAGCGCATCAAAAGCTACTGGGATTTCAATGAAAGATATGCCTGCCTCACTACAGGCTTTCGCTTCTTTATCTTTAATTGGACGGGATGCATCAGAAATCACTGTTTCCCCACGGCAAAATTTCTTAAAACCACCACCGGTGCCGGAAACGCCTACCGTAACTTTAATACCTGTTTCCTTTTGAAACTCTTCAGCAACAGCTTCAGTAATCGGATATACGGTTGATGAACCATCAATGGCAATAATGTCAACGGCCAAAACTGATGAAGTGAATGCGCTAGTTGCCAAGGTTGCTAAAACTGTTTTTTTAAGGGTTGAGACCATTCATAACTCCTGATAAAGATTAATAATAATTTCGCTCATTATATTGTTAAATTATGACAGATTTATGACAATTCTCCCTTTAACAAAAACAGGTTAAAATAACGCAAATTATTATATTTAGATTAAAAAAATGGATTCAGAACAACTCAATCAATTAAAACAATCACTCACCGAAATCAGTGACCGATTCTCAGCCTTGCGGAGCTATCTTTGACCTTGATCATAAAAAAAATCAATTAAAAAAATTAGCTGAGCAACAAGAAGATCCAAAAATCTGGGAGGATAATGCACTGAGCCAGAAAATTGGAAAAGAAAAAAGAATTCTTGAGGACACCATTCAGGAGTTTGAAAAATTAGATACAGCCATTGGGAATAACCAGGAATTGTTTGAATTAGCTCAAGCTGAGGATGATGATGCCACCTTGCAAGACCTGTTGAAGGATGCAGAAAAACTGGAGAAACAGCTCAATCAATTAGAATTTAAACGAATGTTCTCTAATCCGCTGGATCCTAATAATTGTTTTATTGATTTTCAATCAGGCAGCGGTGGGACTGAGGCACAGGACTGGGCCAATATGTTGTTACGCATGTATCTTCGATATAGTGAAGAAAAGGGATTCAAGGTGGAGGTGATGGAAATTACCGAGGGTGAGGTGGCAGGGATTAAAGGGGCGACCATCAAAGTCATTGGCGATTACGCCTACGGTTACTTTCGTACCGAAACTGGCATTCATCGATTAGTACGAAAATCTCCATTTGATTCAGGAAGTCGAAGACATACCTCTTTTGCTGGGGTAAACGTCTATCCTGAAATCGATGAGTCTGTGGATATTGAAATTAACCCTGCTGATTTAAGAATTGATACTTATCGGGCTTCGGGCGCAGGGGGACAGCATATTAACAAAACTGATTCTGCTGTTAGAATTACGCATGAACCCAGTGGTGTGGTTGTGCAATGTCAGAATGATCGGTCACAGCACAGAAATAAAGCACAGGCGATGGATATGTTGAAGTCACAGCTCTATCGAATTGAGATGGAAAAGCGGAATCAGGAAAAAAAGGCGCTAGAAGACGCCAAGTCGGATATTGGTTGGGGGCATCAAATTAGAAGCTACGTGTTAGATCAATCGAGAATTAAAGATTTACGTACTGGGGTCGAGGTAGGAAACACACAAGGGGTGTTAGATGGGAATCTGGATCCTTTTATTACAGAGAGTTTAAAACAAGGGGTATAAGTTGGAAAATAATGACATTCAAGCGGTAGACGAAAATACCATTATTCAAGAAAGACGAGCCAAGCTTCAGGAGTTGAGACAGACGGGAGTCGCTTTTCCAAATCATTTCAAGCCGGAGCATCTTGCGCAAACGTTACATCAGGATTATGACGCCATCGATAAGCCGGGTTTGGAAGAAAAAAATATTCATGTCGTTGTTGCGGGACGCATGATGCTAAAACGGGTGATGGGTAAAGCAAGTTTTGCCACCATCCAGGATGGTTCGGGACGCATTCAATTATATGTCGCACGTGATCTGGTCAATAATGAGCAAAATCCAGAACTCTATTCTGCATTTAAAAAGTGGGATATGGGTGACATTATTGGGGCAAAGGGCAAGTTATTTAAAACCAACACCAATGAATTAACCATTGAAGTGACGGAGATTATCCTGCTCACAAAATCATTAAGACCACTTCCCGAAAAGTTTCATGGACTGCAAGATCAAGAGATGAAGTATCGTCAGCGCTATGTCGATCTGATGGTGAACCAGGACACCAAAGATACCTTCTTAACCCGGTCCAAAGCCATGCAATCGATTCGAGAATTTATGGGGAACAATCATTTTCTCGAAGTTGAAACACCAATGCTCCATCCCATTCCAGGAGGTGCAAGTGCAAAACCTTTTAAGACTCACCACAATGCGTTGGATATGGAAATGTTTTTACGCATCGCACCAGAACTTTATCTAAAGCGTTTGGTTGTCGGTGGATTTGATCGTGTTTTTGAGATCAATCGAAATTTTAGAAACGAGGGATTAAGTGTGCGACATAATCCTGAATTTACCATGATGGAGTTTTATGCGGCTTATGCTGACTATCAGTGGCTCATGACTTTTACCGAGGATTGTATTCGTGCCTGTATCCAAAGCTGTGGTCTAGATCTCAAACTCACTTATCAAGAAAAAGAAATTGATTTTGCTAAAGATTTTGATCGGCTAACACTGGTTCAGGCCATTGAAAAATATAGCCCTCAATATAAAGAGCAGGATTTGCAAAATGTTGAATTTCTATCCAAAGAAGTGCAGCGTTTAGGTGAGGATTTACCAACCAATGCAACACGGGGGTCATTACAACTGGCTTTGTTTGAAGCGGTTGCCGAAGAGCATTTGTGGCATCCAACCTATATCATTGATTATCCGACCGAGGTATCACCATTGGCTCGTGCTTCAGATACTGATCCAAGCATCACAGAGCGATTTGAATTATTTATTGCGGGTCGAGAAATTGCTAATGGATTCTCAGAATTAAATGATCCGGAAGAGCAAGCAGCTCGATTTAAAAAACAAGTCGAACAAAAAGAAGCGGGTGATGATGAAGCCATGTTCTATGATGCTGATTTTATTCGTGCGCTTGAATATGGTCTGCCGCCAACGGGTGGATGTGGTATCGGGATTGATCGTTTGATTATGCTCATTACCAATAAACCAAGCATCCGAGATGTTATTCTCTTCCCCCACATGAGGCCTGAATAATCTTTAATTTTATCATTTTATAAAATTGTCATAATAATGTCACATTTGATCTCCATAATTCATGTTAAGAATTATATGGAGATCTTAAATGAAACTTAAAAAACTAACTACGGCATTGATGTTGACTGGTTTAGCCGGTCTTCCTTTAGCGTCATTTGCTGACTCAACCGAAGATTTAGTGAATGCGCTGGTTACAAAAGGTGTGTTAACTGAAGAAGAAGGCGCCTTACTCGCAAAAAACAGAACCAAAGAAAAGAGTTCTGAAGCAAAAGTCAAAATGAGTAAAAAAGGTATTGAAATTTCAAGTGCTGACGATGCCTTTACCATGCAAATCGGCGGACGTTTACATGCAACGCTAGCTGAACATTCTTATGGTTCCTTGGGTAATAATGAAGAAGATCCTATTGATGGAACTGAAATCAGACGAGCCCGACTCTATGCCAAAGGTAAGCTCTATAAAAAGTTTGGCTACATGGCTGAAGTGGACTGGGGTGGCGATAAAGTGGGTGTGAAAGATTTTTTTGGTACCTATAATCCAAACAAAAATTGGGAACTTACATTTGGTAACCAAAAACACGCCTTCAGTATGGAAGTTCAAGAGAGTTCTAACGATATTATGTTTGCTGAGAGATCTTTAGTTTATGGTATATCCGTTCCACATTTTGACCGAGCGGTGGGTATTAACTTAAAAGCGATGGGTGAGACTTGGAACGTACAAGGTGGTTTATACGGTGATGGGGTAACTGCATCAATTGATAAAGATAGTTCTAGCGATCAGCGCCATGAAGGCAAAGGTGCGGCAATCAGAGGTACCTGGAACCCAATCCTAGAAAAAGATCGTATGGTAATGGTTGGGGGTAGCTTAGGGTACCGTAAAGCAAGTGATAGCAACGAGGTAAATAACGGTAAGGATCATAAATTTGCTTATAAAACAACCAACTTTTCTGAATTAAGTGTGGTCAGTTCAGGAACTAGTTTAGAGCGCGGAAATAGTTTCAAGATGGGAATCTTAGAACTTGCCGCCATGAATGGCCCTTTCTCATTCCAGTCTGAAATCAGCAGAGGAACCGTTGAGCGTAATGATGGGAAACCTGACTACGACGTAAGTGCCTACTATGCACAAGTGGGCTGGGTGTTAACGGGTGAATCCAGAACGTATAAAGCGACTGATGGTGAATTTAAGCGTCTCAAGCCATCAAAAAACTTTGACCCTGATAAAGGAACGTGGGGTGCTTGGGAGGTTGCTTTAAGACATGATGGCATTGATCTAGACGATGCAAACATTTCTGGAGGTGAAGCTAAGCGTATGACTCTAAATCTAAACTGGTACCTCAATGAAAACATGAGACTGCTTGCGGGTTATGAAAGATTCTATGATCTTAATAAGCTGAAGAGTGATGATGGAACAGATTTAGATCATATGGATGTATTCCAGGTTCGTGCGCAGTGGGCGATCTAGTTTAGATGTAAATAAAAATTCTCCTATAATTTTTAAAACCTGACTTTTTTAAGTCAGGTTTTTTTTTGTACTTTTATAGTCAATCTAAATTTATTATTGAGGGTGTGATATTGCAAAACGCCATTGTATTTCTTTATCCTTTGTTCAATACCAATTAAACCAATCCCCTTTTTGTGAGCAGTGTTTGGCTTTTTTAACAACCCATCGTTTTCAATTTTGTAGGTTATAAATTTTCGGTCATGATCGAGACTGATACGAACATAGGTGGGCAGTGAATGCTTTTTGATATTGGATAGGGTCTCTTGAGTGATGCGATAAAAATCGGTCTGCATTTTTTTTGGAATACTTTTTACATTGATTTTGTAATCAATATTTTGAATGTTGACGTTGGCTAATGATTGATTAATTAAATGTTCAAGCGCTCCCTCAAAACCAAGCTCATCAATCATGGATAAATTCATTTTTTTGATCAACTCTCGGATCGATTCATTGATATTCTGAGAAATTTTAATCACCTCAGAAAATATTTCGTTTTTTTTCTTTGTTGACTTTGTAAGCTGCCCCGTGCGTGAATGTATTTGAATCGAGGCTAAGTCTTGCGCCAGGTGATCATGCAGGTCATGTGAGATCATGATTTTTTCTTGTTCTTGAACGTCGAGTATTTTTTGATTTAACTGATTAATGGCCTTGTCATTGGCCTTTAATTTATGGATCACTTTACTTAAATGAAAACGAATGGTTTCAAACTCACTGATGGATATTTTTTCTAGCTTGATGTTGAATTGTCCTGAGCTCACATTAGTGAGTGCATGAATAATATTATCTATGGGTACTAATGTCTGAGTAAAGATCATGAGAATGGATAAATTAATAAAAATGACAACAAAGAAAACCACTTCTAAAAAAGCTAAAAACTCAATCCAAATGATTTGGTGGTCATAGTCTAAATTACTTTCAATGACAATAGACCCAATGTTGCTTTGGGTGTTTGAGACATTGACAATTCTTAAGAAATTTTCAGCTTTATCATCAAATCCATAAATGCTTTTAAACCAACCTGGTGGGGAGATTTTTAAATTTAAGTTATCACTACTCTTGCTTAATACCTCACCTTTCGTATTCAGAACTTCAATTTTAAGGTGATGGAGTTTTTTTAAATTATTAAGGTCTTTGACAAATGCAAACTCGGTGAGATTATCAAAACTTTTGCGATTACTTAAAGTGGATATGATCGCAAATTCTGCCAGATCAATCGATGAATTGATATCCTCGCGAATATTTTCTTTGGTTTGAAAGTAACTCAAGAACAGAGCAATTAAAAAACCCACTAAGATAATTAGGTTTAAGTAGATGAGTAGTTTTTTCTTTAGGCTCATCTAAATGACGATATTATTTTTGAGGGTTAATGAGAACAGTTCATAGTCTGTTTCAATATCAAGCTTAGATTTGATGATGGCTAAATTATTAGCCACCGTTTTTTTTGATATAAATAAAGTATCCGCAACTTTCTCCATTTTGTCACCAGAGGCAATCATCTTTAAAATATCTAGTTCGCGCGAGGTTAATGAGGCTAGTTTTTTATCATAACTTTTTTTATTTTCAATATTGGCTTTTAATTTTGGGCTTATAAAAATACGTTTATTTAAGGCAAATTCGATCGCAGCAAATAAATCTTGAGTTAATGCATTTTTTGAAACAAATCCAAGCACACCAATGTGAATAGCTTGATCAATTAAAACTGGATTGTCATGCATGGTCATAATAATAATTTTTTGTTCAGGATTTCTTTTGAGAATTCTTTTTGAGGCTTCTAAGCCTCCATAGCCTTCCATGGTGATATCCATCAATATAATATCAATCGGCTGCTCGAGACGGCTTGTATAAAATCGATACGCTTCCTCACCGCTGGAGACATTGTCAATAACTGTATAGGAGACTTTAGTTTCAAGAAGAGTTTTGATCCCTTCACGAATAATGTCGTGATCATCCACAATTAAAAAATTTACCATAGTGTCATTCTAATAAGGATTATCAAAAATATGAAATACATATTTTGCCTCGGGACCAAATCCCGATACATTGGATTTGTTATTTTGCATAATGCTCTCACTAACATATTTTTTTAAGAGGAGAAAATTATGAAAAAGTTAATCTTAGCAACATCAATTTTATTTGCAGGCGTCGCTTCTGCTGAAAATTTTAAATGTAATGAAGTACTCGGTCAAAGTTTCTGTGAGGATGCCGATCATAAACTGGTTTACAAATTCAGCTTGAATGAGAAAGACCAGAATGTCGCGTTATTAAAATACGACACTCAAAATGAGCTCGTGGATAAAGAAAATTTAAGAAACTGTAATGTGATTAACAACAGCAACTGGTCTTGTGAATATCATGTTAAAGGACGTAAATTACACAAGTCCAACTTCTCAGCGGTGAAGAAGATTGTGATTCAAATGTCTGAAGGAACTCAGCTAGCTTCTTACATGAAGTAAATCTAGAGTTTAGGAAACTTTAAGAGGTGCTCTCGTCTTTAGACTGAGCGCCTCTTTTTTTTATAAAAAAATTATTCAGTATATGAGCGCATTCCACGTTCATAATCCCAGCTTCAAATGTTGTGTGATGATTTAAAGTTTTATTGTTAACCAGATGATGACTTTCATGACAGCTGTTAAATTTATGATCCATAGCTCCAAAAAAAACGTTTTGAATTCTGGCTTGAAAAATTGCTCCCAAACACATGATACAGGGCTCAAGAGTCACATAAAGGGATGTTCCAGGAAGTCGGTAGTTTTTAAAATATTGAGATGCCTGTCTAATGGCTAAGATTTCTGCATGGGATGTTGGATCAGAGTGACTAATCACTTGGTTAAAACCTCTGCCAATAATTTCATTGTTGTAAGTAATCACCGCCCCAATTGGAATCTCGTCTTGATTAAGGGCCTTGTGAGCTTCCTTAATAGCCTCTTGCATAAAATTTATGTGTTCTGACATAAGTTAATTTTTTTGAATTAATTTGTTTTTCTATAATCACAATGATGGTTTATTTATTCTAAGGTAATTTTTGTGAAAAAGTATGTATTCATTTTAGCGTTCTTCGCTTCGAGCTTATTTGCTCAATCTGGATATTACAAAATTGATCCAGAGCATAGTTTTGCAAATTGGAAAATTCGCCATGTTGTTGCTAAAACTTCCGGCACCATTCCAAACATGACAGGGGGCATGCAGATTAATTTAGAGGATATGAATCAAACCACTGTTCAGGTGGAGATGAGTCTATCTGATATTAACAGCGATCATAAAAAACGTGATAATCACATCCAAGAAGAAAAATTTTTAAACACAGCGTTAAATCCTAAAATTCAGTTTGTGAGTCATCAAATTACAATGAGTGATAACACTAATGGAATAGTTTCAGGAGTTTTAACCCTGGGTGGTGTGGAAAAAAAAATTGATATCCCATTTATAGTCTTAGGCTTTGGTGAAGATCCATGGGGCGGCTATAGAGTTGGCCTTGAAGGCAACATCACCCTACAGGCATCGGATTTTGGATACACCTGGGGGGTTAAGGAAAACAGTGCATTAGGTGATAAAATTGAAATCAATTTACTTCTAGAAGGAATCAAACAATAGATGGATAAAAAAGCGGATACAAATTTTCCAATACATGATTTACTCGCCAATCGTTGGAGTCCTCGATCGTTTGACCCTGAGTATATTCTAGACGATCAACAAATCAATTCACTGATGGAAGCGGCACGATGGGCGCCTTCATGCAGAGGCGAGCAACCTTGGAAATTTATTTTATTTAATAAAAGTGATGCGACTATGTTTAGCCAGGCATTGAATTGTTTATCCGTTTCTAATCAAGACTGGGCAATGGATACCGCACTCCTGGTGTTAACTTGTACCAACCGTTTTTATCGTCATAATCAACAAGAAAACGGTTATGCGCATTACGATTGTGGAGCCGCTGCCGAAAATATTTGTCTACAGGCAACATCTATGGGGCTTGCAGCACATCAGATGGGTGGTTTTAGTAAGGACAAAGCTCGAGAATTAACGCAAGTTCCAAGTAATTATGATATTCTCTCGTTTGTTGCCATTGGCAAACCTCTAAACTTAGACGAAACACGAGACGAATTAAAAGAGCGGGAGTCTGCTGAAAGAAACAGATTGCCTTTGCAAGAAATATATAGCTTTAACAAATTTTAATACATTTTATTTATAGGAAATACGATGGCAAAAATACTAGAATTAACAAAAGATAACTTTAAAGAAACGATTGAGAATAATAAATTTGTCATCGTCGATTTTTGGGCTCCTTGGTGTGAGCCTTGCAAAAATTTCACTCCAATTTTTGAAAAAGCTGCGGAAAATAATAAGGACATTGTTTTTGGGATGGTCGATGTAGAAAAATATCCGGAAATAGGAGAGTATTTTGAAGTAGAAAAAATCCCTGGTATTTTGGTCGTGCGTGAAAAGGCGGGTATACATGCTCAAGTGGGTGAAATTGGCGCCCCTGCGTTTGATGAGATCATTAAGTGGGCCCGCAATTATGATATGACGGCGGCTCGTGACTATATGGAAAAACAAGAACGAGGCGAATTTAACTAAGATTTAGATTTGAAATAATCCATAGGATTAACTGATAAACCTTTTTTGCGGATTTCAAAATGAAGCATCACTTGTTCTTTGTCAGTTTGTCCCATGGTTGAAATAATCTCTCCCGCATTAATTTGCTGACCTTCGGTAACCAATAACTCCCGGTTATGACCATAGACACTTAAGATGTCGTCATCGTGTTTGATAATAATAAGCTTTCCATAACCCTTTAAATCTTCACCCGCATAAATGACACGTCCTTTAGCAATCGATTTAATTTCTTGACCTAAGGTGCCTTGAATTCCAATACCTTTCTTGCCCTCATCGGGATTAAAATTTTCTAACACCTCACCTTCCGTTGGCCAGACAAAGCGATTTGCCAATGACTCAGTATTTTGAGCAATAATTTCTTTTGTTTTCTTCACTGATTTTGGGTTATAAATTTCACGGGTAGCAATCGGTTCGTTAATTTGAACCGGTTTTCCTATGTCTTCTTGAGTCACCTTTTTTTTGTCTTGAGTCACAATGTCATTCTCATCATCAAGGATTTTTATTTCTACATCAGCTGAATCATTCGTTGGTGTTGAGCTTGCATTTTGGTTTTTGTTACGCAGTAAATCAAAACGTATTTCTTCACCTTCGCTGATTTTGTATGGCTTTTTAATATTATTCACAGCAGCGACTTCTTTGTAATCAAAGCCACATTTATTACTGAGGCTAAAAATAGTATCGCCTTTTACCACTTTATAGACATCAGGACATTTTTGAATTTTATTCTGGGAATTATCCACTTGTACCGTTTCCGGATACTTGGTTACACAGCCTGAAATAATCAAGAATGTAATCAAGATGATGCTGGTTTTAATGATACTCATATTAGATGTTGTTTTAATAAATCAATTTTATTGTGATTGGTTAAGTCAGATATTATAGGGGAAATTGAAACACTTTGATTTTTGATTGCAAAAAAATCTGTCCCTTCACCCCCATCGTTTGGCTCCCCAGCAGCTCCCACCCAATACATAATTTTATTGTTCTGATTTGGATGATGAATGATGGGTTCGGCTTTATGTCTTTTCCCTAAACGAGTTATTTCAAAACTCTTTATAGCATTGTAAGAGCAATCAGGAACATTAACATTTAATAAAATTGATTGTTTTAAACTCATCACCTTTGGAATTAATTCTAAAGTGACTTGGCAAGCGGTGAGATAATGCTGGGGATCATATTGCGACATTGAAATAGCCATCGAGGGAATCTCCAACAAATAACCTTCCATGGCAGCTGCTACAGTTCCTGAATAAATCGTATCGTCACCCATATTCGGACCGTCGTTGATGCCTGAAATGACCATATCAGGTTTAAATTTTAAAAAACCAGACAAGGCGATATGCACACAATCAGTTGGTGTTCCATTGATGTAATAAATATTTTTTTCTGCTTCTGTAATGGTTAATGGATTTTTTAAGGTTAAAGAGCTACTTGATGCACTTTTATTTTCTTCGGGAGCAACGATCACCACATTGCCGATTTTCGCAAGGGATTTGGCCAGTTCACGAATCCCTGGTGCTTGGTAGCCATCGTCATTGGAAAGTAAAAAATTCATTTTTTAAAAATTAATAAACTGGTTAGAAAAAAAATAAAAGTGAACAATACTTCAGTCAAGGCAAATAATTGACTGGGTAGAGGATCTGACCAAGCCCTGACGACACCCTCAATAAAAAAGAGAATGATTATAAAATTCACCCATTCCAAGGCGTATAAATTTTTATGCAATATTTTTTTTAATGGTAGTAAGAGAATTAAAGCCTTAATAACCAACCAAGAGGGTTCCCCTGTTAAGGTAAAGAATAATTCCCATAAGAGCGTTATAAAAATAAGAAAAATATAGGCGAGCTGGTTGATGATAAAAATCATGATTGCATTTTTAGAGTTAATTCCGCAAGTCGTTTACCTTGGGCATATGCAATTTTTTCTTCATCCTGAGACAATGTCTCAGCTCCGGTATGGCTTGACCCATAGGGGGTCCCCCCTGTTTTTGTTAAATTAAGTTCTTTAACAGAATAGGGAATGCCCATGATAATCATTCCAAGGTGTTGCAATGGAATTTGCATAGAAATTAATGTAGTTTCATTCCCGCCATGAAGAGAGTGCGAAGAGGTGAATACGGTACCTATTTTATTTTCCAGGCTGCCTTTTAGCCATAAAGGAGTCAGTTGATCAATAAAGCTTTTCATGGTTCCAGACATGTTGCCAAAATGCGTGGGACTACCTAAAGCTAGTCCATGACAACTTTCGATTTCTGAGAGTTCTACTTCGGGAGCAAAAATTGATTGTTTGGAATTTATGGTATGAGGCACTGTCCTCAATACAGCCTCAGTACCATTGACTGAATTAATTCCTCGCGAAATTTGCTGTGCTAACCGATGAATGGCACCATCTTGCGAATAATAGAGGACTAAAATATTGAGCATAAGGTTAAGATTTTTTGGCTAAGCGGTTTGCCAGGCCAATGTAAGTTTCTGGTCTTAGTTGGAGCAGAGTTTTTTTAGCATGAGCTGGAATTTTTAATTCATTGATAAATACCTTTAATGTTTCTTGGCTAATATCTTTACTGCCTCGCGTTAGCGCTTTCAACTTTTCATAGGGCTCAGGAATTCCATAACGTCGCATGACCGTTTGAATGGGTTCAGCTAAAACTTCCCAAGAATTATTTAAATCGCTGGCAATGACAGCATGATTGATTTCAAGTTTATTTAAACCTTTGATACATGAATTGACTGCCAGGGTATGGTATCCAAAACCACTACCAATATTTCTTAATACGGTAGAGTCGCTCAGGTCTCTTTGCCACCTTGAAATAGGTAATTTTTCACTTAAATGATTTAAAAGGGCATTGCTTAATCCCAAATTTCCCTCTGAATTTTCAAAATCTATCGGATTGACTTTATGCGGCATGGTTGATGAACCCACTTCATTTTTCTTAAGCTTTTGTTTGAAGTACCCCATGGAAATGTAACCCCATAAATCACGATTAAAATCAATCAGAATGACATTAACACGAGCTATGGTATTAAACAGCTCAGCAAGAAAGTCATGCGGTTCAATTTGTGTTGTCATAGGATTGTATTCAAGGCCTATGGAGTTAATAAAATCTTTGGTATGTTGTTGCCAATTTATTTCCGGATAGGCAACTTGATGGGCATTAAAGTTTCCCACAGCACCATTCATTTTTCCTAAAAATTTTTGCTTTTTTAATTGTGAAATTTGTCTTTTTAAACGCGCAGCCACATTTGCAAATTCTTTTCCCATTGTCGTCGGACTTGCAGATTGCCCATGGGTTCGAGCGAGCATGGCAACATCAGCATACTTTTTTGCTTGAGTGTAAATATTCTCAACCAGCGCTTCAAGCTTTGTAAGGATGACATCCTGGGTCGATCTTTTCACCATGAGGGCATAAGATAAATTGTTAACATCCTCTGAGGTGCAAGCAAAATGAAAAAACTCTAAATAGGGTTTTAAATCTTTATTTTTTTTAAATGTTTCTTTCAGCCAATATTCAATGGCTTTTACGTCATGATTGGTTGTTTGTTCAATTTTTTTAACTTCGGCGGCTTGTTTTTCTGAAAAAGACTCAGCCACCATCTTTAATGCTTTTATGGTTGTTTTGCTAAAACCTGGCACCTCTTTGATTTTTTTATTTTCACTCAAGCTGATAAACCAGAGTATTTCTATTGTAATTCTGTGCTTGATCAAGCCAAACTCACTCAGGTAGGGTCTTAACTCATTCAATTGAGCATCATAACGTCCATCTAAGGGAGAAATGCTGGATAACATTGAGGCCATGGTTATTTTTCTTTCAACAATAAAATATTCAAATAATATTTTACATCAGTTACCCCTGCATGAAAGCAACCCTGTAAAAGTTTTTGGGAATTTATTTTTTTTGCTCTAAAATAAACCTTAAATATTAATTAATTTTTCAAAGAAATGATTATTCAAGACTACATATCCCACACAAAAGAGAGAGGAAAAGAGGGCCTCCCCCCTCTACCATTGACGCCAGAGCAAACCGCTGAGCTTGTTACATTTTTAAAAGATGATAAAAAACAAGATCTGGAGTATGCATTAGAGCTGTTAATTAATAGAGTGCCCGCAGGTGTTGATCAGTCTGCTTATGTGAAAGCAGCATTTCTTAATGACGTTGCTCAGAAAAAAATAAACAACAGTTTAATTTTGCCTAGTAAAGCCGTTGAGTTATTAGGGACGATGTTAGGTGGCTACAATGTTCAAGCGTTAATTCCTTTATTGGATTCTGATCTTGCAGAAGAGGCAAGCCAGGCTCTATCGAGTACCATTTTGGTTTTTGATGCTTTTCATGACGTTGTCGACAAACATAAAGCTGGAAATGTATATGCCACTAAACTGCTTCAGTCTTGGGCGAATGCAGAATGGTTTACTAATAAAAAAGAAATTGATCATGAAATCAAATTAACTGTTTTTAAGGTTGATGGTGAAACAAATACAGATGATTTATCCCCTGCGCAAAATGCGTGGTCTCGTGCGGATATTCCTCTTCATGCTCAAGCGATGTTAATTAATAAAATGCCAAATGGCCTCAATATTATTGAGGATTTGAAAAAATTAAATAATCCTTTAGTTTATGTGGGAGATGTGGTTGGAACAGGCTCATCAAGAAAATCAGCGATCAATTCACTGCAATGGCATATGGGAAATTCAATACCGTTTATTCCAAATAAAAATACGGGAGGCTTTGTTTTTGGTGGAAAGATTGCACCTATTTTCTTTAATACAGCAGAAGATTCTGGAGCATACCCGATCGAATGTGATGTGTCGCAAATGAATATTGGCGATGTCATTACCCTAAAAGCACATGAAAAGATTATTTGTAATGACAAGGGTCAAGTAATTTCGACTTTTGCTCATAATCCCTTAACAATTTTAGATGAGGTTCGTGCCGGGGGTCGAATCCCGCTAATTATTGGACGTGGTTTATCAGATCGATCGGCAAAGGCTTTGGACGTCAATAAATCAAAAGTTTTTTTAAGTCACGTTACTGAAACAATCAACAAAAAACAAGGCTTTACCTTGGCCCAAAAAATGGTTGGCAAGGCGTGTGGCGTTGAAGGGGTGTTGCCTGGAACTTATTGTGAACCAAAAATTACGTCAGTTGGGTCGCAAGACACGACTGGTGCGATGACCAGAGATGAGTTAAAAGAGTTAGCATGTTTGGGTTTCACAGCAGATCTTGTCATGCAAAGTTTTTGCCATACCGCAGCCTATCCAAAACCTGTTGACATTGAGTTACAACATTCATTACCTGACTTTATCAGTAGCAGAGGTGGTGTATCGCTAAAACCTGGAGATGGAGTGATTCATTCATGGCTTAATCGAATGATTCTGCCGGATACCGTAGGAACTGGTGGCGATTCCCATACCAGATTTCCTATAGGAATTTCTTTCCCAGCAGGTTCCGGATTGGTAGCTTTTGCGGCCGCCATGGGGGTGATGCCGTTAGATATGCCAGAATCTGTGTTGGTCAGGTTTAAGGGGGAGATGCAGCCAGGAATCACCTTAAGGGATCTTGTGAATGCCATTCCTTATCAGGCCATTCAAAATGGAGAGTTAACAGTTGCAAAGCAAGGTAAAAAAAATGTATTCAGTGGCAGGATCCTAGAAATAGAAGGTTTGCCTGATTTGAAAGTTGAACAAGCATTTGAATTTGCCGATGCTTCAGCGGAAAGATCCGCAAATGGGTGTACGGTCCGATTAAATAAAGAACCCATTATTGAATACCTGCAATCCAATATTACTTTAATGCAAAATTTGATAGAACAAGGCTATGAGGATAAAAGAACTTTACAACGCAGAATTGAAGGAATGCAGAACTGGCTCAATAACCCAGAACTCATGGAACCCGATGCAAATGCTAAGTACGCATCAATCATTGAAATTGATTTGAATACGATTACCGAACCACTTATCGCATGTCCAAATGATCCAGATAACATTAAAACTTTATCAGAGATTTCTGGAAATAAAATTGATGAGGTATTTATTGGAAGCTGTATGACAAATATTGGTCACTATCGAGCCGCAGGAAAAGTGTTAGAAAATCAAGGCGACATCAAAACAAGATTATGGATAGCGCCGCCGACTCGGATGGATGAATCCCAACTGAGAAAGGAAGGTTACTATTCCATATTTGATCAAGCGGGAGCTCGAACAGAACTGCCGGGATGCAGTCTATGCATGGGAAACCAAGCCAGAGTTGAGAATGAAGCTCACGTATTTTCAACCAGCACCCGTAATTTTGATAACAGAATGGGGAAAGATGCCCAAGTATATTTGGGATCAGCGGAATTGGCTGCTGTCTGTGCCTTGTTAGGAAAAATTCCAAACGTCTCTGAGTATCATCAGGTTGTAAAAGAAAAAATTGCTCAACACGAAGAGAATATTTATCAGTACTTAAATTTTCATCACATGGATGACTATGTAAGTGAAAAAAAGGTTATTGGAATTAGCCCCGTTAGTTAAGCTTGATTGATGGAGTTTAAGCCTGATTGCAGAGAGTGTCCAAGGTTGGCTAAATTCCTTGACACCGTCAAGGATAAAAATCCTAATTATTTTTGCAAACCTGTTCCTGCTTTTGGGGTCTCTAATCCTAAGTTATTGATTGTTGGTTTAGCACCCGGAATGCATGGGGCAAATAAAACAGGCAGACCTTTTACGGGTGATTTTGCCGGTATTCTTTTGTATCAAACACTTTTTAAATTTGGATTTTCATCAGAGGCAGTCTCAATATCTGTAGATGATTCTCTATCATTGATTGATACACGTATTACTAATGCAGTTAAATGTTTACCCCCTGAAAATAAACCTAAAACAACAGAAATCTTGCAATGTAATAAATTTTTATCTCATGAGATAAGGTGCATTCCAGATAAGGTCATTATCTTATCATTAGGTAAAATAGCTCATGATGCAATATTAATGGCATTAAATTTAAAAAAAAGTCACTACAAATTTTCTCATGGTGCTCGACATGAGTTGTCGAGTGAACAAATATTGTATGATAGTTATCACTGCAGTAAATATAACACTCAAACAAAGCGGCTCACCGTGGACATGTTTGAGAATATTTTTTTAAATATTAAAAAAGAAATGGAGAAATAATATGCCTTACATCAATGTAAAACTCGCAGGTTCCTTAAACAAAGATCAAAAAGCTGAAATTGCAAAAGAAATTACTGACACGATGTCCCGCATTGCTCACAAGCCCGCATCTTATACATACATTGTGTTTGATGAAGTCGCCACTGAAGATTGGGCTATTGGAGGAAATTTACTTGGTTAATGAATGTGGAAAATGTTAAAGATTTTCTTAAAACTCTACCTACGCACCCCGGCATTTATCGAATGCTGGATAAGCAAGAAAAAGTTATCTATGTTGGTAAAGCTAAAAACATAAAAAAAAGAGTAGCAAGTTATTTCAATAAAAACCTTGCGAGCCCTAGAACAAGGTTAATGGTTTCACATATCGCAAATATACAATTTACGGTAACCAATACAGAGGCAGAGGCGCTCATTTTAGAAAATAATCTGATAAAAGATTTAATGCCTCGTTACAATGTGATTTTTAGAGATGATAAATCATATCCTTATCTAATGATGACGGCGCATAAATTCCCGATGTTACGTTTTCATCGTGGGGTTCAAAAAAAAGGGAATCGGTATTTTGGACCCTTCCCAAATTCCAACGCTGTGCGTGAGAGCATCCAGCTTTTACAAAAAGTTTTTTTACTCAGAAATTGTGAGGATTCAGTATTCTCAAACCGTACTCGGCCTTGTTTGCAGCATCAAATTAAAAGATGTACTGCGCCTTGCGTAGGATTGATTGATGAAAACCAATATGCACAAGACTGTCGACAAGCAGAATTATTTCTTCAAGGAAAAGATAATGAAGTGGTCGAGCAGATGACGGTTGCGATGAATGTGGCAGCTGAAAATGAGGAGTTTGAAAGAGCGGTTGTTTTTCGGGATCGCATTCAGAGTTTAAGACAGGTACGCTTAAAACAATTTGTCAGTGATTTTAGTGAGCATGATGCAGATATCATCGCTTTTGCTGAAGAGGATGGATTGGCGTGTATTAATTTGGTCATAATTCGTGGAGGAAGACATCTGGGAGATAAAACTTTTTTTCCAAAAAATCACCCAGATGACGATTCTAATATTATTGAAATTTTTCTTTGTCAGCACTACATGGATCACTCACCCCCACCTGTAATTGTTGCTGAGGGAGTTTTTGATCAAGAGCTTATTAAATCTTTTTTTAATCTTCAGTTTTCAAAACAAAAAATAAAGATTATCACCAAAGCCTCAGGTGACAAAAGAATGTGGTTAAAGATGGCTAAAAGAAATGCAATGATTAACGTCAGACAAAAGAATTTACTAGAAGCAGGCAAAACAAACAAACTCGACTCATTAAGAGCTTTGATCAATATGCCAAATTTAAACCGAATCGAGTGTTTCGATATCAGTCATACCATGGGCAAACAAACGGTTGCATCTTGTGTGGTTTTCGATGATTTAGCCATGCAGGGTAAAGAGTATCGCAGATTCAATATCAATAATATTACTCCAGGTGATGATTATGCGGCGATGCGTCAAGTGTTGGAGCGACGGATCAAAAGAATAGTTAATGAGGAACAAACAAAGCCAGATTTGATGTTAATCGACGGTGGCAAGGGGCAGTTAAAGATGGCAATAGATATTTTTGATGCATACAATATTGTTGGAATTCGCCTCATTTCAATTGCTAAAGGCGAAAATAGAAAATCAGGCCTAGAAACATTGATCTTTGATGATGGTGAAATTATTTCTGATATTCCTAATAATAATCTCGGTTTTCATTTACTTCAGCATATTAGAGATGAGGCTCATCGTTTTGCAATTACCGGACACCGACAAAAAAGAGCAAAAGTTAACCTATCCTCATCTTTGGAAGAGATTGAGGGGATTGGCCCAAAGAAAAGAAAATCATTACTGGTTTATTTTGGTGGTTTAGAGGGAGTTAAAAATGCATCGATTGAAGAATTAACTCAAGTAACGGGTATAGATCTAAAGCTTGCTGAGATCGTGTATAACTTTTATCATTAGGCATGAACCTTCCTAATTACATCACCTTCTTCCGCATTCTAATAATACCTTTTCTTATTATGACTTTTTACGTGCCTGAGAATGTTTTAGGAGGTTTGGGTAGAAATTTTCTGGCAACATTTTTTTTTATTCTTGCTGGCATCAGTGATTGGTTGGATGGATATTTAGCGAGAAAGATGGGTCTTGAATCTAAGTTTGGTGCTTTTATTGACCCAGTCGCTGATAAATTAATTGTTATTTCCTCATTAGTTTTGCTTGTTGAATTAGATCGTGTGAGTGCAATTATCGCGATAATTATTATTGGGCGTGAGGTTGCAGTGAGTGCTTTAAGAGAGTGGATGGCTGGCATTGGAGCATCTAATCATGTCGCCGTAGCTTTTATTGGTAAACTCAAAACAACGCTACAATTTATTGCCATTGCTTTGTTATTATTTTTTGATGATATCTTTTTTATTCCGATTTATTTTCTGGGTCAGATCACCATATGGATAGCTGCATTATTAACTATTATTTCAATGCTCTATTATTTAAAACAAGCATTTACCTTAAAGCAGTCAAATTAAAATAATACATTGGGTAAAGCTGTCATTGACATCACTTAAAAAAAAGCTAAAATACTGCTTCTGTTTGCGTGAATAGCTCAGCTGGTAGAGCGCAACCTTGCCAAGGTTGAGGTCGCGAGTTCGAACCTCGTTTCACGCTCCAAATTTTTCAAAAGGGGAGAGTAAGCTCCCCTTTTATGTTTTTGGCGCGTTAGCAAAGTGGTTATGCAGAGGCCTGCAAAGCCTTAGACGCCGGTTCGATTCCGGCACGCGCCTCCATTCTTTTTTACCAAGGATGGTGATAAAATGACGTCTTTGCCCGGGTGGTGAAATTGGTAGACACAAGAGACTTAAAATCTCTCGATCTTGCGATCGTGCCGGTTCGATTCCGGCCCCGGGCACCACATTTTCATAATGAGCGATAAAGAATTAAAAAAAATTAATGACACACTTCAGGCAATTCTAAAAACTTTAAAAATAGTTTTTATATTGATTGCTGGATTTGCTTTTCTATATTTTGCGCTCTTGATTTATTTGTTTGTAATTGGGTAATTGAAAAATTCTCTCATCATTAAAAATCCAAGTTTTTCATCCCTTAATTTACTGAAAAAATGGCATCGTCACTTTAGAGCTCGTAAATTAAATTTATCCTATCATGATCTCCTGGCGACATTTTTAAATAACTCCAATGATGCATTTCCAGATGGGGTGATATCTCAAGATGAAATAAAAAATAATCATTGGCTTTATTCAGTGCATATGGCGGATTTTCAGCTTATGCGAGATTATTATTTATTTAATGGTTTAAAAAGTGTTGATCAGCAACAAATTAAGAATTTATGTAAATTATTGAACAAATATCTTCTTGAAGATCATGGATATTTTTCATGCAATGATAATTTCATTTTTTTTCAAAGTCGAAACCAATACATATTCAGTTATACCTCAATTCATGATTTGTTAAATCATCCAGAGCTCATTAATGAGCACAACAATAACGACACAAAAGTTTTGCTCAATAATATTTCAATGATTCTATTTCAATACATTGAACAGAATCATTTAAATGTGGATTTTAATAATTTAGTTTTATTGCCTCTTGGAAATAATATTAAAATCAACCCATCAAAAAAATATTTTTTTTCAAACGTAATTAATTTTTCCGATATCACCATGGGCGATGAAAATACTTTTTTTATAGAAGATGAACTCAAAGTATTAGATTTTTTAAAACATCATCAACAAATAATTAGCCAGGTTTATTTAGCCTTTAATAATGTGTGCTATGTCCTTGATAAAAATTCTTGGATGTCAGAAATCTTAAATTTAAAATCTAGAAAAATATGGAATGAAATTAATTCAAAAAAAAATTAATGATCAACTTAGATCTGAATTAATTGCTAATGGAATAGCAGAACATACTGCGCAACTCTTAGCAGCAAGAGCTATCAAATCGTTTGCAGATATTAATTATTCAATCGATATGCTTTTACCTCCCGAGCTTTTAAAAGATTGTATTGAAGCTTCAATTTTTTTATCACAAGCTATTATTGATCAAAAAAAAATAGTAATTGTAGGGGATTATGATGCAGATGGTGCAACGGGATCATCTATAGGTATTCTCGGTTTTCAGCTTTTAGGGCTTGATGTAGATTTTTTAATACCCAGTCGATTTAAACAGGGTTATGGATTATCTCCTGAAATTGTAAATCTGGCCCATTCGATGCATGCAGAAATTATTATTACCGTTGACAATGGTATCGCCAGTTTTGATGGTGTAAAAAGAGCCAACGATCTTGGTATAGAGGTTGTTATTACTGATCATCATTTGCAAGCTGAAACTCTTCCTAATGCATCTTTCATAATAAATCCAAATCGAAAAGACTGTTCTTTCCCGAGTAAAAGTTTGTGTGGCGCAGGCGTTTTATTTTATTTGTTAATTGCGATTAGAAAGTCTTTACGAGTTAAACATTACTTTTCTGATAATTTAAAAGAGCCTAACTTGATGCAACTTCTTGATTTAGTTGCCCTAGCAACTATCGCTGATGTGGTTCCTCTGGATTTTAATAATCGACTAATGTTACATTTTGGTTTAAAAAAAATAAGATCACATCAATGTAATTTAGGAATAAAAAAATTATTTCAACTAAGCAATAAAAATCACATGGATTGCCAAGCCTCTGATTTGGGCTTTATCATTGCACCAAAAATTAATGCTGCTGGGCGCATGAATGATATGAGTCTTGGTGTTCAATGTTTAACCTCATTAAATGAGTTTGATGCTAGTTATTATGCCAAGCAGCTTATTGAATTCAATCATGAGAGAAAACAGACAGAATCTGTTATGAAAGAGGATGCAAATAAAATCTTAAAAGATTTTAAACCTCAAAAAAAAACGATTTGTTTATTTAGTGATGAATGGCACCAGGGTGTTGTAGGAATTTTAGCCTCTCGAATTAAAGAGGTTTTCTACAGGCCGGTAATTATTTTTGCTGAAGATGAAAATAATTTCTTAAAAGGATCGGCAAGGTCGATTAATGGATTTCATATTCGCGATGCGATTGATATTGTTGCTAAAAAAAGCCCTCATATAATCTCAACCTTTGGGGGCCACGCAATGGCAGCGGGGTTAACAATTCATAAAAAATACTTTAATGATTTTGTTAAATTATTTGAAGAGGTTGCAGAACAGTTGCTCAATCATGACGATTTGAATGAGGTTATTGAGTTTGATACAAGCCTTATGGAATCAGATGTAAATGTTTCAATGGTCGATGAAATAAATTTTTTGGAATGGGGCAATGGATTTCCAAAACCTATATTTATGGATGAATTTGAATGTATTGATCAGCAACTTATAAAAGAGAGTCACTCAAAATTGAAATTAAGATTCAAAGAATCAATCTACGATTCTATTTTGTTTAATTTTATTGAACCTATTTTTGGTAGAATTAGATGTCTTTACACGTTAGAAACAAATAAATTTATGAATAAGAGTAATGTAGTAATTAATATCAGAAAAATAATTAATGACTAAAAAATACATCATCGGAAATTTAAAAATGTATGGCTCAATCAGCTTTTACGATACTTTTTTTAAAAAAATAAGAGAATTTTCGATGCATAAATCACTAGATAATATTGAAATTGCATTATGTATTCCATATCCCTATCTCTACTTGGCACAACAAATTCTTGGTAATTCAGGGATTTATTGGGGCTCACAAAATGTTGCTAAAGATAACGAAGGCCCTTTTACAGGAGAGGTTAGTGCAAAAATGTTAAAGGAATTTGACTCCCAGTTTGCCATCATAGGACATTCTGAAAGAAATACAGCTTACTGCGAATCTGATGTAAATATTGCTGAAAAATTTTTAAGAATTAAAGAACACAATATGAGGCCAATCTTTTGTGTTGGAGAAACCTTGATTGAGCGAGAAGCTGGAATGGAAAAAAAAGTTGTGCAATCTCAATTAGAGACCTTAGTAAATCATGGAAAACATATTTTTAATAACTCAATTATAGCTTATGAGCCAATTTGGGCTATTGGAAGCGATATGTCTGCATCCCCTGAACAAGCAAAAAGTATGTGCGCATTTATTAAAGAATTTGTGGAGGGTGAGGCAGATAAAGTGAATCAATTAGGTAAGGAAAATAAACCTATAAAAGTCATTTATGGAGGCAGCGTAAATGAAAAAAATACGTTACAATTACTGTCTTTAGATAAGGTCGATGGTGCTTTAATTGGAAGATGTTCTCTTTCTCCTGATAAATTTTTACAAATATGCGAAATAGCCCATCAGCTTTAATTTTTAACCCTATAAAAACACAATAAAAAATGGAAAAAATTTTAATTATTATTCACTTGTTAGCAAGCATTAGCGTGATTGGCTTGGTTTTACTCCAAAATGGAAAAGGCGCTGATGCAGGATCAGCTTTTGGTGGAGGAAATTCAGGCAGCATGTTCGGAATTCAAGGGTCTTCTAACTTTTTGACCAAAGCGACTGCAATAAGTGTGACCCTATTTTTTATAACAAGTATCAGTTTAGCTCTTGTGGCGAGCAATAAACACAGTGATAAAAGCGTAATTAGTTCATCAGTTGTCGAACAGCTTGATGATGGAAACTCTTTTGATGATATTCAGTCAGATGAGTTGAGTGAGGAGCTCTCAGACATACCAGAATAGTTTTTGCCGTCGTGGTGGAATTGGTAGACACGCTATCTTGAGGGGGTAGTGACGAAAGTCGTGAGAGTTCGAGTCTCTCCGACGGCACCATTTAATTAAACGATAGGTTTTGATGTTAGATTCATATTTTCCAATTTTACTTTTTATTTTTGTCGGTTTAGGTATTGGCATTGGACCTCTAATCTTAGGAAAAATCCTATCACCTCACAATCCTGATGATCAAAAGAATTCACCCTATGAATGTGGCTTTGAAGCTTTTGAAGATGCTCGGATGAAATTTGATGTTCGTTATTATCTTGTCGCAATCTTGTTTATTCTATTTGATCTCGAAATTACATTCTTATTTCCATGGGCAGTTGTTTTGGACAGTCTGGGACTCTATGGCTTTATTGCTATGTTAATTTTTTTGGGCATCTTGGTTGTAGGGTTTATTTATGAATGGAAAAAGGGAGCATTAGATTGGGAGTAAATCAGTATGAGTCTTGATGGACTGTTAGAAAAGGGTTTTATTACCACTAATTTAGATACCCTAATAAATTACACAAGAACAAATTCACTCTGGCCCATGACATTTGGTTTAGCATGTTGCGCTGTCGAGATGATGCATGCGGGTGCATCGCGTTATGATCTTGATCGATTTGGCATGGTGTTTCGACCAAGTCCGCGTCAATCTGATCTGATGATTGTAGCTGGAACCTTAGTAAATAAAATGGCTCCTGCGTTAAGAAAAGTTTATGATCAAATGCCTGATCCGAAATGGGTAATTTCAATGGGATCATGTGCAAACGGTGGAGGTTATTATCATTACTCTTACTCAGTGGTAAGGGGGTGTGATCGAATTGTTCCTGTTGACGTATATGTTCCTGGATGTCCACCCACTGCCGAGGCATTAATGTTTGGTCTAATGCAATTACAAAAAAAAATAAAAAGAACAAATACTATTGCGCGATGACTGACTTAAAAAAATTATCTTCCAACATAAAAAAAATATTTCCAGGGTACCAAGTCAATCTCCAATTTGATGAAATCACCTTGTCAGTTCCTGCTCAAGATGTTTCCAAAGTTTTAAAAAAACTAAAAACAATGAGCCAATTGAAATTCGAACAAATGATTGATTTAGCCGCAGTCGATTTTTCTGAATTTCCCCAAAAAAATTATGAAAATTGTAGGTATGCAGTGGTTTATCATTTATTGTCTTTGAAGCACAACTCGCGCATCCGAGTGAAAGCTTTTATTAAAGATAATAGTTTTCCTGTAATTGAAACAATTACTTCAACATATGCCAATGCTGACTGGTATGAAAGAGAGGCTTTCGATTTATTTGGCATTATGTTTTTAAACCATCCAGATTTGAGAAGAATTTTAACTGACTATGGGTTTATCGGGCATCCATTTCGAAAAGATTTCCCAATGATTGGAAATATTGAGATGAGATATGATCCTTCTCAAAAAAGAGTAATTTATCAACCAGTAACAATTGATCCTAGAAATAATGTACCTAGAGTTATTCATGATGAAGGATTTAGAAATGGCTGAGATAAAAAATTACACAATGAATTTTGGACCGCAACACCCAGCTGCTCATGGAGTACTCCGCCTTATTTTAGAACTTGATGGAGAAGTGATTCAAAGAGCAGATCCGCATATTGGATTATTGCATCGCGCGACAGAAAAGCTTGCTGAAAATCGCACTTACATCCAGTCTGTCCCTTACATGGATCGTTTAGATTATGTATCAATGATGATGAACGAGCATGCTTATGTGATGGCAATCGAAAAAATGCTCAACTTACAAGTTCCCATTCGAGCACAATATATCCGGGTATTATTTGATGAAATTACGCGCCTTCTCAATCATTTATTATGGCTTGGATGCCATGCTTTAGATGTGGGTGCGATGACAGTCTTCTTGTATGCTTTCCGCGAGCGTGAGGATTTATTTGACTGTTATGAAGCGGTGTCAGGAGCTCGAATGCATGCAGCTTATTATCGTCCAGGCGGTGTTTATAGAGACTTACCTGATCATATGCCACAGTATCAAAATACCCGCTTCAGTCGTCCAAATGTTACGCATAAATTAAATGAAAACCGTCAAGGATCCTTATTAGATTTTATTGATGATTTTGCGAACCGATTCCCAAGATATATTGATGAATATGAAACTTTATTAACCGATAACCGAATATGGAAACAGCGTACCGTTGGGATCGGAGTAGTTTCCCCAGAAAGAGCTCTAGAGTTAGGTTTTACTGGACCTATGTTGCGAGGCTCCGGCATTGAATGGGATTTAAGAAAAAAGCAACCCTATGAGGTGTATGACAAACTTGATTTTGATATCCCAGTGGGGGTTGAGGGTGATTGTTATGATCGTTACCTCGTCAGAATTGAAGAAATGAGGCAGTCAGTTAATTTGATTCAACAGTGCAGTAAATGGCTCAGAGTAAATCCAGGTCCGGTGATTTCTGATAACCAAAAATATGCCCCACCAAAAAGACAAGATATGAAAGAAGATATGGAGTCCATGATTCATCATTTCAAGCTTTTTACAGAAGGATTTCATTTGCCAAAAGGGGAGGCATACGCAGCTGTTGAGCATCCCAAGGGCGAATTTGGGATTTACCTTGTTTCAGATGGAGCTAACAAACCCTATCGTTTAAAAATCAGAGCGCCTGGTTTTGCTCATTTAGCCTCATTGGATGAAATGACGAAGGGTCATATGATTTCTGATTTAGTGGCAATCATTGGAACCCAGGACATTGTTTTTGGAGAGATTGATCGATAACCATGATTGAAAAGTTAAGAAAACTTATTGATAAAGAGATCGCTAAATATCCAGCTGATAAAAAACAGTCTGCAGTGATTGCTGCTTTAGCTATCATGCAGCATCATCGTGGCTGGTTATCTCAAGAAGATATCAGTGATGTTGCTGTGTATTTGGATATGCCTGAAATAGCTGTCCTTGAGGTAGCTACTTTCTACAATATGTTTGATTTAAAACCTGTTGGAAAATACAAACTATCAATTTGTACTAATATTTCCTGCATGTTACGGGATGCTGATCAAATTGTTGATCATTTGAAAAAAACATTAAAAATTGATTTTAATGAAATTACTAAGGATGGAAAATTTTGTCTCAAGGAAAGTGAATGCATGGGGGCTTGCGAAGGCGCTCCTCTGTTGACCGTGAATAACCAAAAAATTTATGAACATCTGGATATTAAAAAACTAGATCAATTATTAAAAGATTTAAAATAATGAATGAAATCGTAGACAAGAACCTTAACTTAGAAATAACTAACAAACAGTTGTTTAATATTTGCTTAAGAACAAAGCACTTAAAAAACTCAAACTCCCTTGAGACTTATAAGTCTATTGGAGGTTATGAGCAGATCAAGAAAATTCTAAAAAATAAACTAGACCCACAACAATTAATTGATGAAATTAAAATTTCTGGATTAAGGGGAAGGGGCGGCGCTGGTTTTCCAACGGGGATTAAGTGGTCATTTATGCCTCGAGATTATGATGGAATTAAATACATTGTTTGTAACAGCGATGAAGGGGAACCGGGTACTTTTAAAGACCGTGATATTATTCGCCACAATCCTCACCAACTAATTGAGGGGATGTTAATTGGAGCATATATTATGAATGCTCAGGTTGGCTATAACTATATTCATGGTGAAATATGGGAGGAATATGTTTCCTTTGAAAAAGCCATTGAAGAAGCAAGAAAAGCGGGACTGTTGGGTAAAAATATTTTTGGTTCAGGTTTTAATTTTGAATTGCATGCCTTTCATGGATATGGAGCATATATTTGCGGTGAAGAAACTGCCCTGATTGAGTCAATTGAAGGAAAAAAAGGCCAGCCCAGATATAAACCTCCATTTCCGGCGACATATGGAATTTATGGTAAACCAACCAATGTAAATAACACAGAAACCTATGCATCTATTCCTTGGATTATTGAAAATGGCGGACAAGCCTTTATGGCTCATGGCGTTAAAAATTCAGGTGGGACAAAAATATTTTCAGTATCGGGGCATGTTGAAAAACCGGGGAATTATGAAATTGAACTTGGTATGCCATTCGAACAATTATTAAAAGAAGCCGGCGGGGTTTGGAAGGGTAGAAAGTTAAAAGCAGTTATTCCAGGCGGACCATCAACACCAGTAGTGCCTGCCGATATTATTAGAAATGCAACCATTGATTATGATGGTTTAGCAAAAATTGGGTCCAGTGTAGGTGCCGGCTCAATGATTGTTATGGATGAAACCACTTGTATGGTTAGTGCATTAAAAAGATTATCTTATTTTTTCTATGAGGAGTCTTGCGGTCAATGCACTCCTTGTCGCGAGGGAACTGGATGGGTTTACCGAATTATAAGCAGAATTTATCAAGGACAGGCTACCCTTGATGACTTAGATCTTCTAACTGACGTGAGTAAAAAAATATCAGGACGAACCATTTGCGCGCTTGGCGATGCAGCTGCAACCCCAGTCCTTAGTTTTATTAAACATTTCAGAGATGAATTTGAAGTCTTTATCAAGAATGGAAAAAAATTAGTAAATTAAAAATGATAAAAGTAAAAATCAACGGAAAAGCAATTAAAGTTCAAGAAAAAACAACGATCATTGAGGTTGCTGATAATCATGGTATCGAGATTCCAAGATTTTGCTATCACAAGAAACTCAGCGTAGCTGCTAATTGTCGCATGTGCTTAGTTGAGGTTAAAAATTTCCCAAAACCTCTGCCTGCTTGTGCAACACAAGTTGCTGATGGTATGGAGATATTTACTAAATCCAAGCAAACTAAAGATTGCCAGCAAAGCGTTATGGAGTTTTTACTGATTAATCATCCGCTTGACTGCCCAATTTGTGATCAGGGAGGTGAATGTGATCTTCAGGATACAGCGATGGCCTATGGAAGTCCTAAATCACGTTATCAGGAGGAGAAGCGGGTAGTCTTAAATAAAAATTTAGGCCCTTTAGTTTCTACTGACTTAAATCGATGTATTCAATGTTCACGGTGTGTTAGGTTTCTTAAAGAGGTTGGTGGAATGCAAGAGCTGGGTTTAATTGGAAGGGGAGAGCATGCTGAAATTTCTGCGTATGTAAAAAAATCAGTAGAATCTGAAATTTCTGGGAACGTAATTGACTTATGTCCAGTAGGGGCATTAACCTCAAAACCTTTTCGCTATTCAGCAAGAACGTGGGAGATGATTCGTAAATCCACAATTTCACCGCATGATAGTTTAGGCTCTCATCTGGAGGCGCATGTAAAAGATGGGAATGTAATGCGAGTGCTTCCCAGGGAAAATGAAGATTTGAATGAGTGCTGGATTTCTGATCGTGATCGTTTTTCCTACATGGGCATTAATCACCAGAATCGCGTTAAAACACCATTAATAAAAAAAGGGGCAACTCATGAGCCCATATCATGGGAGGTTGCATTTCAGTTGATTGAGAAGCAATTACACCCCAAACAAAATCAATTTAAAGCTGATGATGTGGTTTTTTTTACCTCTAATCAAACAACCATGGAAGAAGCCTTTCTGGTAAAAAAAATGGCTGAGTATTTCAATTCACATCAAATAAAATTTGATGCAGCTAATGGACCAGCGTACATCAAACATCCGTCTTTAAATACTCAAGTAAAAAAAATTGAGGAGTTTGAATCCATCATCTTGCTTGGGTCTCAGTTGAGAAATCAAAATCCTTTGATTCTTCAACGCTTGAGAAAAATGGCGTCACATGGAAAGTCAATCAGTGTAATAAACCACATTGATTTTAATTTACAAGTTAATCTTGATCAAAAAGTTATCAAGCCGATTACAGATTTTAAAAAATTTTTTCAACAAATATTAAAAGATATAAAAACTGATTCTAAAAAAATATCAAAAACTGCAGAGCAAAGGCTTTCAAAAATTATATCTAACAAAACCCTATTGCTCATTGGTGAAGATGTTTACTCACATCCAGAATTTTTAAAATTTGCACCCATCATAAATGACATTATTGATGAAACCGCTATGCAGTTTGGATGCTTGCCCGCCGGTGCAAATTCTGTTGGTTTGCATCAATTGTTTAGTCATTATAAAAATACAGTTGAAATTAAAAATTACCAAGCAAGTCTTACTGTTAATCTTGATCCAGCATTTGATTTTGCGGATTCACAAATGCATGAAATGGTTATGCAAAAATCAAAATTTAATATTCTCATATCACCGTTTCTTAATCAGAATAATAAACACTATGATTTAATTTTGCCTTCAGCAACTCACTTTGAAAATGAGGGAAGTTTTCTGAATATTGAATCAAGATTACAAAACTTTACACAAACAATAGCTCCGAAATTTGAATCAAAACCACTATGGAAAATTTTAAGAGTTATGGGGAATTATATTGAATGCCCAGACTTTGAATTTGAGACATGTTCACAGATAACCAATAAGATAGCTAATAAAATTCACACTTTTAAAAAATTGAATTTAGTTAACGAAGAGTTAAATCATCATAAAGTTAATTATCGTCTAGCAAATATTAATCAGTCAGATTTATTGGTACGAAAATCAAAAGCCCTACAGGATATTCTTCATTTAAGGAATGAAAAATAAATGGAAGAATTTTTAAAACAATATTTAGATCCAAATTTCGCAATTACTTTTTCGTATCTCATTAAGATTTTTTGTATTGTGATTCCGGTAATGATTTCGGTTGCCTATCTGACCTATTTTGAAAGACGAGTGATTGGTTTTATGCAATCAAGAATTGGTCCAAACCGTGTGGGTTTCTTTGGCTTACTTCAACCCATTGCTGATGCCTTAAAGTTGTTATTTAAAGAAATTATTCTTCCGGAAAAATCTAATAACTTTCTTTTTTTTCTAGCCCCATTATTATCCATAGCACCAGCACTGGCAGCTTGGGCAGTCATTCCATTTGACTTTGAGATGGTGCTTGCAGATATTAATGCTGGCCTTCTTTATGTTTTAGCAATGACCTCTATTGCTGTTTATGGCGTCATTATTGCAGGATGGGCCTCCAATTCAAAATATGCATTTCTTGGGAGTTTACGTTCAGCTGCACAAATTGTGTCTTATGAGATAGCTATGGGATTTTCTCTAGTGGGAGTTTTAATGTGCGCTAATAGTTTAAATCTAGGTGAAATAGTTATGGCCCAACAAGGAGGAATATCACAGTGGTACTGTTGGCCATTGTTTCCATTGTTTATTATCTATTTTATTAGCGCTGTTGCTGAGACCAATCGCGCTCCTTTTGATGTAGCTGAAGGCGAATCAGAAATTGTTGCTGGTTTTCATGTGGAATATTCAGGTATGGCTTTTGCTTTATTTTTTCTTGCTGAATATGCAAATATGATTTTGGTGAGTATTCTTGCAGTCATAATGTTTTTAGGAGGCTGGATGTCACCTTTTTCTTTCATGTCCGATGGTATTTTTTGGCTTTTAGCTAAAGTTGTTTTTGTATTATTTTTCTTTTTATGGTTTCGGGCAACTTTCCCAAGATATCGTTATGACCAAATCATGCGACTTGGATGGAAAGTTTTTATCCCTCTCACCTTAATATGGATTGTCTTTATAGGGGCAATGATGCAAACAGATTATGCGGAGTACTTTCATTAATGAAAAATTTTATTTTTAATACTGTTAAAAGCTTAACCTTGCATGAATTACTTAGAGGTATGAGTTTGACACTGAGATACTTTTTTTCAAAAAAAATTACCATTCAATATCCAGAACAAAAAACACCACAATCTCCGAGATTTAGAGGTCTTCATGCGTTACGAAGATACCCAAATGGAGAAGAAAGGTGCATCGCTTGTAAATTGTGTGAGGCAGTTTGCCCAGCGATGGCAATTACCATCGAATCCGAACAAAGAGAAGATAATACTCGACGAACAACACGATATGATATTGATCTGACGAAGTGCATTTTTTGTGGATTTTGTGAGGAGTCATGCCCTGTTGATTCTATTGTAGAAACACGACAATTTGAATATCACGGTGAAGAGCGTGGAGACCTTTTATACACTAAAGAGATGTTATTAGAGGTAGGGAAAAAATATGAAAAACAAATTGCAAAAGATCGTAAACAGGAATCTAAATTTAGATGATGCAATTTTCTGACTATATATTTTATTTTTTTAGCTCTATCTTAATATTAGCTTCATTAAAAGTTATAACAGCAAATAATCCCGTTTATTCTGCTTTATCGTTAGTGCTGGCTTTTTTTAGTGCAGCGGGTATTTGGCTATTATTGCATGCGGAGTTTTTGGCAATCGCCTTGGTTTTAGTTTATGTGGGGGCGGTGATGGTTCTCTTTTTATTCGTTGTAATGATGCTTGATATAAATTTGGAATCATTGAAAAAAGGATTTTGGAGCTATTTTCCTTTTGCGATCTTAATTGCTGGAGTGTTTATTGTTGAGATTTATTTGGTAGTCTCTGATAAATTTTTTCTAGAGTCTCAGATTGAAAGTTTTGGCACATCGAAAAGCAACACACATTCTATTGGTAATATTTTATATACCGATTATTTACTTCCATTTCAAATAGCGGCCGTTATCCTTTTGGTAGCAATTATCTCTGCAATTGCATTAACAATGTTTGGCCATAAGTCACATAAAGCTATCGATCCAAAAGATCAAATTAAGGTCAAAAGAAATGACCGAATTCGTATAGTTAAAATGAAATCGGAGAAAAGGTAATGCCGGTTACTCTATCTCATTACCTCTTATTGGCTGGAATTTTATTTGCGATTAGCATTCTAGGTATTTTTCTCAATCGAAAAAATATCATACTTATTTTGATGGCAATAGAATTAATGCTGCTCGCAGTCAATATTAATTTTATTGCTTTTAGTTATTACTTGGGGGATTTGGCTGGACAAATCTTTGTTTTTTTTATCCTAACTGTTGCCGCTGCTGAATCTGCAATTGGGTTGGCAATTATTATCTTAATCTTTAGAAATTACAAATCGATAAATGTCGCAGACTTAAATAGGTTAAAACAATGACGCTTTTATCGTTATATACTTTAATCCCAATGCTTCCACTATTAGCCTCTGTAATAACTGGATTATTTGGGTCTAAGCTTCCTAAAGCTTTTTCTCATGTGTTGCCGATTTTATTTGTTTTTGGAAGTTTTCTTTTATCTTTGTATGCTTTATACATTTCCTCTCATGGGTATACCTTTAATGAAACGTTATTTCGATGGTTAACTGTGGGTCAGTATGATTTGAAAATTGGTTTCTTGATTGATAATTTATCTGCGCTAATGATGGTTGTAGTGACCTTTGTCTCCTTAATGGTGCACGTCTACACAATTGGGTACATGAAAGATGATCCAGGCTATGGTCGCTTTTTTAGCTTTATATCCCTATTCACATTTGCCATGTTAATGTTGGTCATGAGCAATAATTTTTTACAATTATTTTTTGGATGGGAAGCTGTTGGATTAGTGTCTTATTTATTAATTGGTTTCTGGTACCAAAAGCCCACAGCAATTCATGCCAACATGAAAGCTTTTTTAGTGAATAGAGTAGGTGATTTTGGTTTTTTACTGGGCATAAGTTTAATACTTTTCTGGTTTGGATCTCTAGATTACATAGATGTTTTTAATCGGCTTGATGCATTAAGTGAGCAAAATGTACAAATGATGGGCAGCTCCTTTTCATTAATGACATTGATTGCAATATTACTTTTTATTGGAGCAATGGGAAAGTCTGCTCAGGTTCCATTGCATGTCTGGTTGCCAGACTCGATGGAAGGGCCGACACCGATCTCTGCTTTGATTCATGCAGCTACGATGGTCACTGCAGGTATTTTTTTAGTTGCAAGAGTTTCTCCTATCGTAGAATTTTCGGAAACGGCGCTTAGCTTTATTTTAATTATAGGAAGTATCACGGCGTTATTTATGGGTTTATTGGGTATTTTTCAAAGTGATATTAAAAGAGTAATTGCATACTCAACCTTATCTCAACTTGGATATATGACAATCGCTTTGGGGGTTTCAAGTTATTCACTCGCAATCTTTCATCTATTTACTCACGCTTTTTTTAAAGCACTTTTATTTTTAGGGGCGGGATCAGTGATTATTGGAATGCACCATGAGCAGAATATTTTTAGCATGGGAAATTTAAGAAAATATATGCCGATAACATGGATCACCTTTTTACTCGCAACTTTAGCTTTAGTGGGGATGCCATTTTTTTCAGGCTTTTATTCAAAGGAGTCAATCATTGAGGCGGTGAAGTATAGTGAGATGATGGGCTCATCTTTTGCATATTTTTGTGCTGTGATTGGAGTATTTATTACCTCACTCTATAGTTTTAGATTGTATTTGATTGTTTTTCATGGGAATGAGAATTGGAGGGCACCAAAAAGTAAACATCATCATGGACTGGGTTCATTAGAATCACCGCATGAATCAACCTGGGTTGTAACGCTTCCCTTAATATTGTTGGCTATTCCCTCTGTGATTATTGGTTTTTTTACCATCACTCCCATTTTAACGACGGACTTTTTATCAAATACTGTATGGGTAAGAGAGACACATTTGGCATTAGCTCTTGTTGTTGAGCATTTTCAGGGCCCTGTGGCCATGGCGCTGCATGGTGTTTTAACGCTCCCATTTTGGCTCATGATTTTTGGTTTTGTGGCTGCGTATTGTATTTATTATAAAAAATACAATTGGATTAAATTGCCACGAATGATAAAAAAAATTATGGATGAAAAGTATGGTTTTGATCGCCTTAATGAATCGATCATTGCTCCTTTAATTTTAAAGCTTGGCCGTTTTTTATGGAATTTTATTGATGTGAAGTTTATTGATAACGGTTTGGTCAATGGGGTGGCTCGTTTGATTAATTCATTCTCACTGGTAACAAAAAAAATTCAAACCGGTTACGTATCACATTATGCTTTTGGGATGGTGATGGCTTTGATTGCCTTTATTAGTTATTTTGTAATTGTCTGGCTATGATGATGAACTTTATCCTATCAATAGCTATTTGGACTCCTATCAGTTTAGGTATTTTGCTGTTAATTTTACAAAAGAATTTATCAGAAAATATTATTTACAAACTGGGAAACATTTTTGGATTTATTTCTTTTTTAATCACAATTCCGCTTTATATTTTCTTCGATACAACATATTCAGGTTTTCAATTTCAAGAGATTTCTCCATGGATTAGTCATTTTTCAATTCAATACCATCTTGGTCTTGACGGGATATCTTTACCTTTGGTCATGCTTACAAGTTTTATCACATGGTTAGTGATTTTTATATCTTCTAACTCTATTAGTCGATCCTTAGGGTCTTATATTGCATCCTTTTTAATTCTTTCTGGATTGATGATCGGGGTCTTTTTAGCATTAGATGCAATTCTTTACTATGTTTTCTGGGAAGCTATGTTGATCCCCATGTTTTTGTTAATTGGTGTATGGGGTGGACCAAATCGAGTTTATGCAACGATTAAATTTTTTCTTTACACGGTGTTAGGCTCACTGCTGATGTTGGTTGCTTTTATATACCTCTTTAATCAAACAGGAAGTTTTTCAATCGTTGATTTTTATACAAAACAATTATCATTAAATGCTCAAGTTTTTTTATTCATTGCATTTTTCATGGCATTTGCAGTGAAAATTCCAATGTGGCCAGTGCATACATGGCTTCCTGATGCTCATGTTGAAGCCCCAACGGGAGGCTCGGTTATTTTGGCCGCCATCATGTTGAAATTAGGAGCTTACAGTTTTATTCGTTTTGCCATGCCCATTGCACCCGATGGACTCTTATTATTAAAACCGTATTTGATAGCGATTTCACTCATAGCAATTGTTTATATTGCCCTAGTGGCTATTGTTCAAACAGATATGAAAAAATTAATTGCCTATTCTTCGATATCACATATGGGCTTTGTGACGCTTGGTTTATTTATGCTCAACCCTCTAGGTTTTGAAGGTGGTTATGTTCAAATGATTTCCCATGGTTTTATATCTGCAGCATTATTTTTCTCTATAGGTGTCCTGTATGACCGCATGCACACCAGAGAAATCAAGGACTATGGTGGAGTGATAAACAGCATGCCATTATTCGGATCTTTTTTTGTTTTGTTTGCCATGGCTAATTCTGGATTACCTGGAACATCGGGTTTTGTAGGAGAGTTTTTAGTTATACTCGGTGCGATGCAAGAAAATTTTTGGATTGCTTTTTTAGCCGCATTAACTTTAATTTTCGGAGCCACATATTCTCTGTGGTTGGTAAAAAGAATTATTTTTGGAGTTGCTAAATATAAAAAAATTGCTGGTTTAATTGATTTGAATGCTAAAGAGTTTTTTGTGATGAGTGCGCTTGCGGGATTGACTCTGATTATTGGTATCTATCCAGCTTTAATTACTGATATTACCAATCAGTCCTCTATTGTGATGTTGGAATTGATTCAACAATCTAAAATTTAAATGGAAACAGAATGTTAACTAATATACTTACCGTAGCACTGCCTGAGATTATTATCTTAATCTCAGCCATGAGTGTTTTATTACTTGGAGTTTTTTTTAAAAATAAAAATGCTACATCTTTATTTGGAATTACACAGTTAACCTTATTAATTGCTGCATATTTTACGTCTCAGCTCCCCATTGAATCAAAATTATTGGCATTTAATAACATGTTCGTGGCTGATAGCCTATCTTTGTATTTAAAGTTATTAAGTTACTTTGGTCTTTCTTTGGTATTAATTTATAGTCGTGATTATTTGTTAAAGAAAAACTTACTTAATGGTGAATTTTTTTCTTTAGTTTTATTCGCTTTATTAGGTATTAATTTAATTATATCGTCTTACCATTTATTGACCCTGTATATGGGCATTGAACTTCTTTCTCTTAGTCTTTACACTTTGGTTGCAATTGATCGAAAGCGTCAAGAAGCAACAGAAGCGGCGATGAAATATTTTATTCTTGGTGCAGTGGCCTCTGGATTTTTACTGTATGGATTTTCAATGCTTTATGGCATTACTGGATCGCTCTATTTACAAGAAATATCTGAACAAATTGGCGTCACTGAAGTTAATCCAATGATTCTTTCATTTGCGCTTGTGTTTGTTACGGTAGGTATTGCTTTTAAGTTTGGAGCAGCTCCGTTTCAGCTTTGGGTTCCTGACGTCTACCAAGGATCATCAACTCCAATCACAATGTTTATCGGCTCAATTCCAAAATTTGCATCTGTGGCCATGTTGATCCGCTTGCTCTATCAAACCTTAGATCATTTAGTCATGGATTGGCAATTGATGCTCCTGGTGATGGCAATCACTTCAATGCTTTTAGGAAATATCACAGCGATCGCACAAACTAAAATTAAGCGACTGCTTGCTTACTCAACAATTTCTCATGTTGGTTTTATGCTGCTTGGCCTTGCCACGGGAGCAATAACTGGTATTTCAGCAGCTTTATTTTACATTGCGACATATGTTCTTATGACCTTAGCTTCTTTTGGATTAATTATATGTTTGAGTAATCAAAGAGGCGATATCGATAAAATATCTGATCTCTCTGGATTGGCAAAAGATGAACCATGGCTTGCTTTCTTACTTTTAATTATCTTTTTAAGCCTCGCAGGAATTCCTCCCACAATAGGTTTCTATGCTAAATTTTCAATCATTCAAGCGACATTACAATTTGGATGGATATGGCCAGCTGTAATTGCAGTGATGTCAGCACTGATTGGAATCTACTATTATCTTCGAATGATAAAGATTGCATACTTTGACGATGCAATTAAAGCGACTAAATCATCAAAGAGTATTCATGGCGAACTCACCCTTACATTAACAATGAACGCTATAGCATTGATTGTATTAGGATTATTTCCAAGTCCATTAATGGACATTGCAACCCTCACTTCAGCACTCATTTTTTAAAGTGATTATTGCACTGACACTTATTTTAATGATTTTTTTATCCAATCTCCCTTGGATAACACAAGATTTTTTAATTTTTATAAAATTAAAAAAAACTTTATTAGTTATTTTTATTGAAATCTTGTTGTATTTTTTTGTATTTCGACTCGTAACTTTTTTGCTTGAATTATCAATTTTTGGAAATGTGCACGACCAAGGCTGGCAATTTTATGCGGCATTGCTTGCTCTTTTTATTGTCTCCAGCTCGCCTGGTTTTGTTGTTAAGGTTTTGTGGAAGTAATCATGCCTAAAATAATGATCATTGGTTGTGGCCGACTAGGTCAAATCATTGGAAATTTTTTTCAGATAAATAAGTTTTCAGTCGTGGGAATTAGAAGATCAAAAGTAGAACTAAGTAAATTCCCAATGCATGCCTATGATATTTTTTCCAATAAATTTGATATTTTTTTTCAGGAGCAAAAACCGGATTACATTATTTACTCAGCAACACCCAGTTCACAGGACCCAAAAGACTATGAATGGATTTATTTTAATGGTTTAAAAAAAGTAAAGCATTTGTCGAGTCAATTACCTAAAACAAAACTTTTTTTTATATCAAGCACTCGAGTTTTTAATGGGTACCACAATGATATCCTCCTCGATGATGACACCCCAACAAATCCATCTGACCCGCAAGGTGAAGTTTTGGCTAATGCTGAACGTTTAATTACTGATACGGATGACGGTATAGTATTTCGCTTAAGTGGTATCTATGGCCTAGATCGGCAGATGATGATTGGTTTGGCAAATAGTCCACACAGCTGGCCTGAAAATCGCTATACAAATCGTATTTTTGATACTGACGCTGCACACATTATTTATCAAGTTATCGCTAATGTCCATGAGGGTAAAGCTATCGCACCCCCCCGCGTCATTAATGTAACAGACTCACAACCTATTGATTTATATACAGTTTTATTATTTATCCGAGCGAAGTTAAAATTACAGCCCATTGAGAACTTAACTCAAGATCCTGTCCAGGGAAAGAGAATTGTATCTTCCTATCTGTTGAAGAAGATGAATTACAAATTTCAATATCCAGATTACCAATCTGGATATTTAAAGATCATCTCCACACTTATAGATTAAATCTTTAATCATTGCCCATACCAGTGGCTTGATATAAAATGATCGATTAGTTTGAAGGCAGCAGGCGCGTAGCTCAGTTGGTTAGAGCACCACCTTGACATGGTGGGGGTCGTTGGTTCGAATCCAATCGCGCCTACCAAATAAAAAACATGATAAAAATTACACTTCCAGACGGTTCAGTTAAAGAATTTACAGACGCAATTACTTTGTCTGATGTGGCATACAACATTGGCGAAGGTCTAGGACGAGCCGCACTCGCTGGACATGTCGATGGGCACCTCGTTGATCTATCCCATCCAATCAATAAAGACGCTCACGTGTCTATTATTACTGCAAAGAACGATGAGGGTTTAGATATCCTCAGACATTCAACCGCTCATTTGTTAGCCTATGCCGTAAAAGAGCTTTTCCCTGAAGCGCAAGTCACCATTGGACCGACCATTGATGATGGATTTTATTATGATTTTTCATATCAAAGACCTTTTACTCCTGAAGATCTCGAAGCTATAGAAAAGAAAATGACTGAATTGGTAAAAGAAGATCATCCAGTCCGGCGAGAAGTTATGCAGCGAGATCAGGCTGTTGAGTTTTTTTTAAATCAAGGCGAAAAATACAAAGCCGAAATTATTGCCTCCATTCCTAAAGACGAACCAGTGACTATTTATCATGAAGGAAAATTTTCTGATCTGTGCCGAGGACCCCATGTGCCATCCACTGGCAAATTAAAAGTTTTTAAATTAATGAAAGTGGCTGGGGCTTACTGGCGTGGAGACTCAAACAATGAAATGCTACAGCGTATTTATGGAACGGCTTGGGCCACCAAAGATGATTTAAAAGATTACTTGCATCGTTTAGAAGAAGCCGAAAAAAGAGATCATCGTAAATTAGGTAAACACCTCGATTTATTCCATATTCAAGAAAATGCCCCTGGCATGGTGTTTTGGCATCCCAAGGGATGGTCTTTATGGCAAGAGATTGAAAATTACATGCGAAAAAAATTCATGGAATATGATTATCAAGAGATCAAAACACCCACGGTATTAGATAAAAGTCTTTGGGAAAAATCAGGACATTGGGATAACTATCATGAAAATATGTTTGTCACTGCCTCTGAGAATAGAGACTACGCTGTAAAACCGATGAACTGTCCTGGGCACGTTCAGGTATTCAATCATAACCTTCATAGTTATCGAGAGCTCCCTTTAAGGCTTGCCGAATTTGGATCATGTCATCGCAATGAACCTTCAGGGGCCTTGCATGGACTCATGCGTGTCAGAGGGTTTACTCAAGACGATGCGCACATATTTTGTACCGAAGAGCAGATTCTTGATGAAGTGATAAGCTTTAATAAGATGCTCATGGAGACTTACCATGACTTTGGTTTTGATGATATCGAAGTAAAATTATCCACACGACCCGAAAAAAGAGTGGGCAGTGATGCTGTCTGGGATCAATCGGAGAAGGCGCTGGAAGCGGCATTAAAGGCAACTGGTTTGGCTTATGAAGTGCAGCCAGGCGAAGGTGCCTTTTATGGGCCAAAAATTGAGTATGTGCTGCGAGACAGTTTAAATCGCTTATGGCAATGCGGAACCATTCAGCTCGATTTTAATTTACCGGTTCGTTTGAATGCTGAATATGTGGATGAACACAGCAACAAGAAAAATCCAGTCATGTTGCATCGCGCCATAGTGGGCTCTATGGAAAGATTTATTGGCATTTTGATTGAACACTATGCTGGAAAATTCCCTGTATGGCTGGCCCCAACTCAGGTGGTTGTCATGAATATTTCAGATGCACAGGCTAAATACGTCACAGATGTTGTTGATTTTTTAAAGAAAAATGACATTAGATGCGAATCAGACTTGAGAAATGAAAAAATTACCTATAAAATACGCGAACATAGCATTTCTCGTATTCCATTTTTATTAGTGATTGGGGATCGGGAGATGGAAAACAAACAAGTTGCCGTCAGAACTCAACAAGGCGAAGATTTAGGTGTCATGAGTCTTCAAGATTTTGTAGATACACTATCTAACAAAATACTAACTAAAAGCTAGGGAATTGAGTTGACGGTTTATTTTTTTAGGGGTTAAAGCATAGCACAATCAAAAGATGCAAGAGTCAATGGGGATATAACAGCTCAGGAGATTCGATTAGTGGGTGTTGAAGGTGAAGCACTCGGAATTGTAAGTTTATCAGAGGCTTTGGGAAAAGCTGAAGAATTTGAGACTGATCTTGTAGAGATTGCGCCAAAAGCTGAACCACCAGTTTGTCGCTTAATGGATTATGGCAAATTTAAATATGCCCAAAGCAAAAAACTCCATGAAGCGCGAATGAAACAAAAAAATGTTCAGGTCAAAGAAGTTAAATTCAGACCCGGAACGGATGATGGTGATTACAACGTTAAATTACGTAACTTAATACGTTTTTTAACAGACGGTGATAAAGCCAAAGTCACACTCAGATTTAGGGGTCGTGAAATTGCTCACCAACAACTCGGAATGGCTTTGCTAAAAAGAGTTGAAACAGATTTAGAGGAATATGCGATAGTTGAGCAGTTCCCTAAAATGGAAGGTCGACAAATGGTCATGGTGTTAACACCAAATAAGAAACCAAAGACCGAGAAGAAAAAAGTAGAAGACGATACGGCTATTTAGGCATGCCCAAGCGTCTCTTAATAATAGGAGAAAAAAATGCCAAAAATGAAAACCAAAAGCGGTGCAAAAAAACGCTTTAAATTCCTGGGTAGTGGTGCGATCAAAAGAACGCATTCACATCTTCGTCACATCTTGACTAAGAAGACAACAAAACAGAAAAGACATCTACGTGGAACCGAAATCATATCTTCAACAGACGTGAAGCGTGTTCGTTCTATGATGCCAACTCAATAGTAAAGATTAAAGGAGAAAATAATGCCTAGAGTAAAACGTGGGGTTACCGCCCGAGCAAAGCATAAGAAAGTCTTAGACGCGGCCAAAGGCTATCGCGGAAGACGCAGTAACGTATATCGTGTCGCTAAAGAAGCGGTCATGAAAGCAGGCCAGTATGCTTATCGCGACAGAAGACAAAAGAAAAGACAGTTTAGAATATTATGGATAGCCCGAATCAATGCAGGCGCTAGAGAGTTCGGATTGACATACAGCCGCTTAATCAATGGCTTAAAGAAAGCCTCAGTTGAAGTGGATCGTAAAGTGCTAGCTGATTTGGCGATTTTTGATAAAGCTGCTTTTCAGAAATATGCAGAATTAGCAAAATCAAATATTGAAGCCTAATTTGATAAACAACTTTAAAAAGGGGCTTCCACAAAGCCCCTTTTTTATTTATTAATTTATGAGCGACTTAAATCAATTAATTAACCAAGCGAGAGATGAGTTTTGGAGCTGTTCAAAACTGGCTGATCTTGATCATATCAAAGCAAAGTTTTTGGGTAAAACGGGACCCATCACTGAAGCCATGAAGTCTCTATCAACATTGCCGGTTGAAGAACGACCACAAAAAGGGGCTGAAATAAATCAAATCAAAAATCAAATTGAAGATTTATTAAATACCCGAAAAAAAGAAATTGCTGATCATGAATTAAATCAGAAGCTTGAAAATGAAAAAATTGATGTGACTTTACCATCAAGGCCTCATGATCAAGGCTCTCTGCATCCGGTTATGAAAACCATAGAAGATATCAGTCAAATATTTCATAGCATCGGATTTGATGTTACTGATGGCCCTGAGATCGAGGATGATTTTCATAATTTTACGGCTTTAAACATTCCTGAATCTCATCCCGCAAGAGCGATGCACGATACCTTTTATGTTAATAAAGAGTATGTTCTGAGAACGCATACGTCTCCGGTACAAGTGCGCTATATGGAGGAGAATAAACCTCCCATTCAAATTATTTCTCCAGGGCGAGTTTATCGGGTCGACTCGGATGCAACCCATTCACCAATGTTCCATCAAATTGAAGGTCTGATGGTCAATGAAGAGGTAAACTTTGCTAATTTAAAGGGCATTGTCCAATCTTTTTTACAATGCTTTTTTGAGGATGATCAACTCACAATTCGATTTCGCCCATCTTACTTTCCCTTTACTGAGCCCTCAGCTGAGATTGATATGAGCTGGAATGGCGGGTGGTTGGAAATTGGTGGCTGCGGCATGATTCATCCGAATGTGCTAAAACATGTGAATATTGACCCTAATCAATATCAAGGATTTGCATTTGGCCTTGGGGTAGAGCGACTGACCATGCTGAAATATGGGGTGAACGACCTCAGACATTTTTTTAATCATGACTTAAGATTCTTGGAGCAATTTAGATGAAGTTTTCTTTTTCATGGTTGAATAGTTATTTCAAAAACGCATTGGACATTCAACAGCTCGAACAAGATTTAACCATGGCGGGTCTTGAGATTGAGTCCGTGCATCATTTGGCAGAGAACTTAGAGCACATTGTTGTAGGCGAGATCGTTGCTATAGAAAAACACCCAGATGCTGATAAATTAAATGTATGTCAAGTGAACGTGGGCACTGAAAATTTACAGATCGTTTGCGGGGCTCCGAATGCGCGATCAGGAATAAAAGTTCCTTGTGCATTAATTGGGGCAAAATTTCCAGAATTTACAATTAAAAAAGCTAAATTAAGAGGCGTTGAATCGCATGGCATGCTTTGCTCTGCCAAGGAACTCAACTTATCTGATGCAGCTGAAGGGCTGTTAGAGTTAGATGTTAAGCTAACAAACGGTATGGGAATTGTGGAAGCACTTCATCTCGATGATGCGATCATCGAAGTGTCACTGACGCCGAATCGCGCTGACTGCTTAAGCGTTCAAGGTATTGCTCGAGAGGTGAAAGCGATTACTGGGAAAACATTGAGTTACCCAGATGCACAAATCGCAACATCAGCTAAAAAACCAAGTCTTCAAGTCAATATTGAAAATAATAAGGCTTGCCCAGTCTATAGTTTTGTTGAAATTACCAACATCGATAATACCGTCACATTGCCTGCTGAAATCATTCATCGCCTAGAATGCGCAGAGATTAACTCCATCAATCCGATCGTGGACCTTGTCAATTATGTAATGCTAGAAACCGGCCAGCCCATGCATGCTTTTGATATGGATAAAATCAAAGGAAGTCTTTTCGTTCGAGATGCTAAGGCGCATGAAAAAATTGAATTATTAAACGATCAATCGGTAGGCATTAAGAAAGATGATCTAATTATTGCTGATGCAGAAGGACCGCTAGCCATTGCTGGGGTTATGGGGGGGAGTCGATCATCGGTACAATTAAACAGCACTCGAATTTTGGTGGAATCAGCATTTTTTACTCCAGACTCTATGGCCGGCAAAGCTCGACATTACCGACTTAATACGGATTCATCGCATCGGTTTGAGCGGGGCGTTGATTTTGCAACAACAGCAAATTCGCTGCAACGGTTAGTCAACTTAATGATCTCGACATGTGGAGGAGAAGCGACTGCCATCCAATCTATTACAGGTGAGCTTCCAAAAAGAGATGTCATTAGACTAAATCCTCAGCGCGTAGATAAAATCTTAGGCAGTACAGTTGACCTCAACAAAATAAAAGATATTTTTTCAAATTTAGATTTTGATTTCAAAATCAATAATCATATTTTCGAGGTTTTACCTCCAAGCTATCGTTTTGACTTAAGTATTGAAGAGGATTTGATTGAGGAGGTCATTCGTTTAATTGGTTATGACAATATTGTTGCTGAGCCTCCAAAAGTACTGCTCAAACCCTTACCGTATAAACTTAAAGAATCTTCACTGAATGCGATTCGGCATAAAATAGCCAGTCTCGGGTACCATGAGTTGGTGAGTTATAGCTTTATTGATCAAAATATGGAGCTAAGCATGCATGGGAATCAAGATCATATTGTGCTTGAAAATCCCATTGCAGAAAATATGAATACGATGAGAAGTCATTTATGGGCAAGCCACCTTGAAGCGCTGCAATATAATGTTAATCGCAATCAACATAAGATTAAATTTTTTGAGATTGCAAAAACCTTCATAAAACAATCTAAGGGTTACCATGAACAGCGTGTACTCAGTGGATTGGTATCTGGAACAGCCATAGAAAAAAACTGGGTTGAGAAAAATAGAAAATACGATTTTTTTGATGTAAAAGCAGATATTGAAAATCTATTGGAATGCACACTTGAATTTCAAACCCCGGGTAAACCAATGCAGTTATTTCACCCCGGACAGCAAGCGGAAATATTGTCACAGGGAAAAGTTATTGGAAATCTGGGCATGCTTCATCCTTCATGGCAAAAAAGTTTTGATGCAGATGACTCTGTATTTTTGTTTGAAATTAACCTAGATCATGTAGACACCAAACCAATAGATCTCAATACCACAACATTAAAAACTATTCCCATTCAAAGGGATATCGCTGTGCTGGTCGACCGAAATCTTCACGTTGGCGAAGTGGTCAATCTGGTTAAAAATGCCAACATTGAATATGTGGTCGACTTTAGTTTATTTGATGTTTACCAGGGCCAAGGAATCGATGAAGGCAAAAAAAGCCTTGCATTTCTGATACTTATGCAAGATACTTACAAAACGCTTGAAGAAAAAGATGTTGAAAAAACGGTAGAAAACATCTTAAATCTTCTTAAAAAAGAGATCAATGCTGTATTAAGGTAAGTAAAAAATAATAATTTAATATGACATTAACAAAAGCAAATTTATCGAATTTATTATTTGAACAAGTAGGTTTAAATAAAACTGAATCCAAAGAAATGGTGGAAGCCTTTTTTGAACAAATTAAGCTCGCATTAGAAAATGGTGAGAGTGTTAAATTATCTGGTTTTGGTAACTTTGAATTAAGATCAAAATCTGAGCGTCCAGGTCGAAATCCTAAAACTGGAGAAGAAGTTCCAATTAAAGCCAGACGGGTTGTCACTTTCCATTCTAGTCAGAAGCTCAAGTCTAGTGTAGATGGTGGAAAACCTGGAAAATAACGAGCACAATCCATTCCCGACGCTGCCTCATAAAAGATATTTTGCAATCGGTGAGGTCAGTAAGTTATGTAATGTAAAGCCTCATGTTTTAAGATATTGGGAACAGGAGTTTCCTAATTTATCTCCAAATACGCGAAGAGGAAATCGTCGTTATTACCAACCTGAAGAAATTCTGTTAATTCGTAAAATTAGAGAACTTTTGTATGATGAAGGTTATACAATTCAGGGTGCAAAACAAAAGTTATCTAACAAACAATTTGTTAAAGACACCACTTCACAGGAACAGATACAAAAAGCACAAGCAGAATTACCTTTAAACAATGAACCACTAACCAGTAGAGAGCCAGTAGAGAATCTAAAAAATCAGTTAGCAGATATTTTAAAAATCCTTAAAAGTTAGTTTATACATCGGGGCGTAGCGCAGCCTGGTAGCGCACTTGCATGGGGTGCAAGGGGTCGTGAGTTCGAATCTCACCGTTCCGACCAATCATTAAAATGGCATTAATGAAATATTCTTTATAAAAATTAGGTGGATTAAAAAATGATTAAATGGATTAGTACAATTTTTGTTTTAGTAGGCATCTTGTTAACGAATTTGAATATTTATCCTTTTAATATATATCTTCATGGAGTTGGAGTTATTGGATGGACTATTGCAGGCTTCATCTATAAAGACAAAGCTATAATTACTAACTTTGGCTTGCAAATCCCAATTTTTGCTCTTGGTTTTTTTAGAGTGATAATCTAAATTAAATAATTAATTAAAAATTTAAAAGGTCTGAAACGTAAACGTGAAATTATTTATTGATATTGGTAATTCAAAATCTAAATGGTCTTTAGTTGAGAATCAAATTGACCAGAGGTCGGGCTCCTTCTTTAATCATGATATTGACGAATTTGTTGTGCCTGAGGATATTGATGAGGTGACTATCGCAAGTGTCGGTCGTGAGGAATATGAAAATATTCTCATTTCTAAATTAAAATTTATTTGCAAGAATATTATTTTTGCACAAATAGATAAGCAGCTTTTAGAGATTAATTATTCAAATGAACTTGGCATTGATCGCTGGTTGGGAGCTTTGGCAGTTACAAAGAGAACAACAAATAATGCAATCTTAATTGACGCTGGATCTGCTGTGACAATTGATTTTATTAGGAATGATGCCCCCCGACCAATTTTTGAGGGAGGGTTAATTCTACCGGGATTACATTTATTTAATCAATCATTAGTGGAAAAATCAGCAGACATATCCTTAAAGAATAAAGTTATGACCGCCCAGATTAATAATACAGACATGGCTCTCATGCACGGATTTTTGATGTCTGTATCCGGAGCGATTGAAAAATTTTTAAATTTTTATCAATTAGATATTGAAAATACAGATTTTTTTATCTCTGGGGGCGATGCAGAATTAATTTTTAATTCAACCCACCTAGGACATAAATCAAATTTTAAATGGGTTGAAAATATTGTGATTGATGGGCTAAAGATTTACCAACAATTAACGTTTTCTAATAAATAGGTCGGTAATTGTGCCCTCATGAACCTCAGAAGCCATTGCGATGGATTCTGATAAGGTTGGATGAGGATGAATAGTCAAGCCAATGTCTTGAGCATCGGCACCCATCTCAATGGCCAAACAAGCTTCAGCTATTAACTCACCCGCATTGACTCCGGTAATACCTGCCCCAATTAGTCGTTTTGTATTTTTATCAAAAATTAATTTTGTTAAACCCTCGGAGCGATTGTTGGATAATGCTCGACCACTTGCTGCCCAAGGAAAAACTGCTTTTTCAATCTCCATGTTATCAGCTTTGGCTGAGGTTTCAGTGACTCCAACCCATGCAACTTCAGGATCTGTATAAGCTACTGATGGAATGACATTTGCTTGATATTCCACTTTCTCACCCGCAATTACCTCGGCTGCAATTTTGGCTTCATGGGTGGCTTTGTGAGCGAGCATGGGCTGACCTATAATATCTCCAATCGCATAGATGTGAGGAATGTTAGTTTTAAATTGCTTATCAACCGCTATGAATCCTCGATCATCCAATGACACACCGGCTTTTTCAGCATCGATTAGTTTACCGTTCGGTATTCTTCCGACAGACACTAATACCTTATTGAATGTGTCTTCAAAGGTTCCATCTTTGCCTTCAAAGGTGACCTTGATAAGATCTCCATCAGCTGCCATCTTGACCACTTTAGTTTGCAGAAAAATGTGTTCAAATCTTTTTTCCATCCTTTTTTGTAAAGGCCGAACAAGATCGCGGTCACAACCCTGCATTAACCCATCCGCTAATTCAACCACTGTTATTTTTGTTCCCAGTGCATCGTATACCGTCCCCATCTCTAAGCCAATAATTCCTCCACCAATAATTAACATGCGTTGTGGAATGTCTTTAAATTCAAGCGCACCGGTTGAATCAATGATGTTTGGATGGTCAGGAGTATTCGGGATTACTATGGGTTTTGACCCCGCAGCAATAATGGCAGATTTAAAAGAAATATTTGTAGTGTTTTGATTTTGATCCTCGATCACAAAGGTGTGTTCATTCAAAAACTTACCATAACCTTGAATCACGGTTACCCCTCTTTGTTGAGCCATTTGCGTGAGGCCACCCGTGAGCTTGCCCACAACGTCATCATTTTTCCAGGTACGTAACTTGTCTAAATCAATATGAGGTTTGCCAAAGGTAATGCCATGATGGCTTGCATCCTCTGCCTCAGTAATGACTTTAGCCATGTGCAGTAAGGCTTTGGATGGAATACAACCCACGTTTAAGCACACGCCGCCGATGTTAGAAAATTTTTCCACGAGAGCCACTTTTAATCCGAGATCCGCTGCACGAAAGGCTGCGGTATACCCACCAGGGCCTGATCCTAAGACAACCAAGTCATAGGCATCTTGTAAGTCTGTTGTAGTTTCAGGTTTGTTTGTGGCTGTCTTTAGTGCGTCATCTTTGTTTGTATTTATTTTTTTTGACTCACCTTGAGATGAGGTTGCTGATTTAAAGCTCAGTATATTGTCACCTTTAGAAACTTTATCTCCCACTTTTAATAATATTTTTTCAACAACACCCTCAACCGTTGAAGGGATATCCATAGATGCTTTTTCTGACTCAAGAGTAATCAGAGAGTCATCTTTTTTGATGGAGTCACCGGGATTTACGTGAATCTCAATCACTTCAACCGTGTCAAAATTTCCGATATCTGGAATTGTAAAAAAATTTTCAGCCATAATTAGGTTAGAGTAAAAGTCGTCGAACGTCAGATAACATCATTCGAAGATGCGAAGTAAAGCGAGCACCGTCGGCACCGTCAATGACGCGGTGATCATATGAAAGAGAGATAGGGAGAATTAACCTGGCTTCAAAACCTTTTGAGCTGCTGTCATAAACCGGCTGCATCTCGGCTTTTGATACGCCTAAAATAGCAACTTCAGGGCAATTAATAATCGGGGTAAATTTAGTTCCACCAATGCCGCCAAGGCTGGATATGGTAAAACAACCGCCTTGCATTTCATCAATGGTCAGTTTTCTTTCACGCGCCTTTGCTGATAATACTGAGAGGTCTTGAGCAATCTCTAATACATCTTTTTTCTCAACGTCTTTAACCACAGGAACCACCAGACCATCAGGCGTGTCACACGCGAATCCAACATTATAGTAATTCTTGTAAATTAAATTCTCACCATCCGCGGTCAATGAGGTGTTGAAAATTGGATAGGCGCGTAATGCATTCACCGAAGCTTTCATTAAAAAAGCGAGCAGGGTAAGTTTAGTCCCTCTTTTTTCCGCTTCAGTTTTCATTGATTTTCTGAACGCTTCAAGGTCAGTAATATCAGCATTATCAAATTGGGTAACGTGAGGCGCGGAAACCCAATTTCTGTGTAGATTAGATCCAGATATTTTTTTAATTTTAGATAAAGGTTTAGTTTCATTTGGTCCAAACAAATTAAAATCAATCACTGGCATTGGGCTAGGAGCAAACGAAGCCCCCATGTTCTGAGTTCGTGGTTTACTTAACTCACCTTTGACAAAATTCTGGACATCTTCAATAAGAATTCTTTTTTTTCTGCCTGTGCCGCTGACAAAAGATAAATTTACCCCAAGTTCACGTGCAAATCTGCGCACAGAAGGGGAGGCATGTGATTTTTTTCCTGGGTCGGCAACAATACTTTCAGCCACAGGAACTGGTTTATTTTCAGGCTGTATTTTTTGAGGGGGTTCAGGAAAAGGTCGAGAAGGTTCTGAAATTATTTTTTTCTGAACCTCTTTTGAGGAGGTCACTTCAGGTGCTTTTTTCTCTTCTTTTTTCTTAACTTCATTGCCAACAGCTTCAAATGTTGCTATCGCCACTCCTTGTTTTACTTTATCACCCACGCTAACTTTTATTTCCTTAATAATTCCTGATTCAGATGCAGGAATATCCATAGATGCTTTATCTGACTCTAGAGTGATTAAGGGGTCGTCTTTATTGACATGATCACCTGGTTTGACAAGGATCTCAATGACGTCAACACTTTCAAAATTTCCAATATCAGGTATTAATATATCAGTCATAATTAACTCAATGCCGGGTTGGTTTTAGTGTGATCAATGTTATATTTTTTAATTGCATCAGCAACCATAGAAACATCAATTTTATTTTGATCTGACAATGCCTTTAACGCTGCGATCACAATATAGTATCGGTCGACTTCAAAAAAACTTCTTAATGCTTCACGGCTATCAGATCGTCCATAGCCATCCGTTCCAAGCGATACAAAATGATTGGAAATAAAGTTAGAAACCTGATCCGCAAAGGACTTCATGTAATCGGTTGAAGCGATGATCGGTGATTCTGTGTCCGTGATTTGTTCTTGAATAAATGACTTTTTCTGGTCAAGTGGATTTAGCATATTGTGACGCTCCACTTCAAGTGCGTTTCTTCGAACTTCGGTAAAGCTGGTGACGCTCCATACATCAGCCGCGATATTCCAATCGGCTTCAAGAAGGGTGGCCGCTTCTAATGCTTCCCTTAAGATAACTCCGCTACCCATGAGTTGAACTTTCTGCTTAGATTTAAGAGTAGTTTTTTGAATCAGGTACATGCCTTTAATGATTTGCTGTTCAATATCTTTAGGCATGTCAGGATGACTGTAATTTTCATTCATTAAGGTAATGTAGTAGTAAACATCTTCTTGTTGTTCCACCATGCGATGTAATCCATGTTGAATGATGACCGCTAACTCATAAGAGAAGCAGGGGTCATAAGATACACAGTTTGGAATTGTTGCCGACAATAAATGACTGTGACCATCTTCGTGCTGAAGACCCTCACCGTTTAATGTCGTTCTGCCTGCCGTCGCACCGAGTAAAAATCCTCGTGTTCGCGAGTCACCCGCAGCCCAAGCCAAGTCACCGATTCTTTGAAAACCAAACATAGAATAAAAGATATAAAAGGGAATGGTTTGAATCCCTGTTGTGCTGTATGAGGTGCCCGAAGCAATCCAAGATGAAAACGAACCCGCTTCATTAATCCCTTCTTCTAATATTTGCCCATCTTTTTGTTCTTTATAAAACATCACTTGGTCGGCATCTTGCGGTTCATATAACTGACCCACAGAGGAGTAAATACCCAATTGTCTAAACATTCCCTCCATCCCAAAGGTTCTCGCTTCATCTGGAACGATGGGTACAATATATTTGCCGATTTCCTTATCTTTTACCATGGTTGTTAGCATTCTTACGAAAGCCATGGTGGTTGAAATTTTTCGCTCACCCGTGGTGGTTAAAAGATTGCTAAAGCTATCTAATTTTGGGACGGTGAGTTGGTTTCCTTTGGTGCGTCTTTGCGGTAAAGAGCCTCCTAAAGCCTCTCTTCGCTCCCTCATGTATGTCATCTCAGGTGAATCTGGATCAGGTTTATAAAATTTTAGCTCTTCAACTTCTTTATCGGAAATAGGTAAATCAAATCTTGATCTAAATTTTTTCAAAGATTCAATGTCCATACTTTTTTGTTGGTGCGACACGTTATGACCTTCTCCGGCATCACCCATACCGTAGCCTTTGACTGTTTTTGCAAGAATCACTGAGGGTTGACCCTTGTGTGAGGTTGCTGCCGCATAAGCCGCGTAAACTTTATGTGGATCATGACCGCCTCGGTTGAGTCGCCAAATGTCACTGTCAGACATGGCGGATACCATCTCCCTTAATTCTGGATATTTACCAAAGAAATGCTCCCGTGTATAAGCGCCACCTTTGGCTTTAAAGTTTTGGAATTCACCATCCACACATTCTTCCATACGTTTCTTCAGGAAGCCCTCTTTATCAAGATTGAAAAGTGGATCCCAATATGAACCCCAAATAACTTTGAGTACATTCCAACCAGAACCCCTAAAGTCTGATTCTAATTCTTGAATTATTTTTCCATTGCCTCGCACAGGACCATCAAGTCTTTGCAAATTACAATTGACCACAAAAATTAAGTTATCGAGTTTTTCTCGAGCGGCTAATGAAATAGCTCCTAATGATTCTGGCTCGTCCATCTCGCCGTCACCACAGAACACCCAAACTTTACGATCACTGGTGTCCGCAATGCCTCGGTCATGAAGATACTTTAAGAATCGCGCTTGATAAATGCCCATGATTGGACCCAATCCCATTGACACGGTTGGGAATTGCCAGAAATCAGGCATCAGCCATGGATGAGGGTAGCTCGAAAGGCCATTACCTTGCGACTCCATTCTAAAGTTGCTCAGTTGTTCTTCACTCATTCGCCCTTCAAGAAAAGCCCGTGCATAGATGCCCGGTGAGCTGTGTCCTTGAAAGAAGACTAAGTCGCCATCAAAATTTTCATTCGGTGCTCTAAAAAAATGATTAAAGCCTACATCATACAAAGTTGCCGAAGATTGAAAGCTGGCAATATGTCCACCGATACCCGGGGATTTTTCATTAGCTCTTAATACGGTCATTACCGCATTCCAGCGAATGATGGCACGAATTCGTCTTTCCATGTCAGGATCGCCAGGATGTTTTTGCTGCAGATGAGTTGGAATCGTGTTGACGTAAGAGGTGGTTGCGTTATACGGAAGATTTGATCCAGAGCGTCGTGCTTGGTCAATCATCATCTCAATTAAATAGTGTGCACGCTCGGCTCCATCAGATTCAATGACAGAATTTAATGAATCAATCCATTCCTGGGTTTCTTGAATATCAGTATCTGGATACAATTCCATAAAACACTCCAAAAAAACTTTTTAAAAAATAACTATAATGAGTTTAAGAACTTAATTTAAGATTTAGTCTCGAAGTCTATGATTTTACGTGAAATAATAGGTTTTTTCTAATAAATTTAGTCAGTGGAGTTAAGGCATGCAAATCAAAATTAATTTACATAAAAATGTACCTAAAATGTTATCAAAATCGGTTAAACATAACCTAATTGTTGTTAACTCCGATAAATCTAATTTTTTAACAGAATCCGTAACAGCGAAGATAAAGCGCTTAAAATTAAAATTGAGTGATCTGGAGGATAAATTTTTAAGCCTAGACGATGAGTATCAGGCGCATACCGTGATCCTTAAATCATCAGATAAAAGTGTTTTTAAGGTGCAGACACAGTTGCGTAAATCATTAAAAAATTTACTCGATGAAAACCCAACAGAAATTAATCTAATTATCGAAACGGATAGCATACTTTGGAACCGTGAACTTTTGTATACCGCTCTTCTCAACTCAAAAGATCTGCCTTCACGAAAAAAGAAAGTTGATAAAAAAAGTTTAAAAGTTATAAATTTTTACGGTAAGTTGGAATCAACGGATGTAAAAGAGATTGAAGCTCTCGTCGAAGGTAATACTTTATCGCGTATTTTAACAATGACACCACCGAATGACTTAACCCCGACCATCTACAGAAAAGAAATTAAAAAACTAGCGAGTAAATCCAAGTGGACATTTAACGAATACACCATGCCGCAATTAAAAAAAATGGGGGCAGGTGCGTTTGTCGCCGTTGGTCAAGGGTCTGAACCGCAAGATGCCGCCATTGTTCATTTAACCTACACCCCTAAAGCTTATAAAAAACAGGTAACTTTGGTAGGAAAGGGGATTTGTTTTGATACGGGCGGACATAATTTAAAACCATCAAAGTACATGTACTCAATGCATGAGGATATGAATGGTTCAGCGACCGCTCTGGGTATTTTGCATGCAGCGACTGAAAGTAAACTCCCGATCAAAATTGACTGCTGGTTAGCCATCGCACAAAACCATATTGGCCCTAAAGCATACAAGCAAAACGATGTGGTTAAAGCACTTAATGGAAAAACCATAGAAATCATTCACACCGACGCTGAGGGACGAATGGTCCTTGCGGATACCTTAACCTTAGCAACGAAAAAGAAATCAGATGCGGTGATTGATTTTGCCACACTCACCGGATGTATGGCGGTAGCCATGGGGGATCGTTATAGCGGAATTTTTAGTAACGTTCCTGAGCTTGCTTGCTTGGCAGTTGGTGCAGGTCAAAAAGCAGGAGAACGAGTATGTAGCTTTCCTTTTGATGAAGACTACGAAGAGGATATTGAGAGCGATATCGCTGACATTAAACAATGTACCTTGGAAGGCGGACCGGACCATATTCATGCTGCACGTTTTTTAAGTCAATTTTTAACGGACCAAAAACAACCTTGGCTTCATGTAGATTTATCCTCAAGCAATACAAAGGGCGGTCTTGGAGCAGCAATGTCTCAAGTGAATGGTTTTGGGGTTCGCTTTGGTTATGAGTTAATTAAAGATTTATTAAAAAAATAAGTTAAAACGTTTTCCAGGTTTCATCAAATTCAAAAGTATCAGGATGTTTCGATCTTTGATCTAGCAAGCATTGTTGACACAACATGATCCATCCTTTGTCGTTATATTTACAGCGATAAAGGATACGATCATAAACATTGCACTCATCACATTGTTTGGCTGGCATATTTATAAATTACTTTTTTATTCGAGTGATTAATTTTAGTCTACGTTTTTATAAAAGCAAAAAAACATTAGCAGACTAAAATACTTCAAACCATTTAAACAAGTTAAAATGTATTTTTTTAACTGTCCTGATAGTGTGATCTATTAAGGCAACTACTTTACGCCCTCGTAGCTCAGTGGATAGAGCATCCCCCTCCTAAAGATATAATAAATTATTAAATGTATTGATTTTATTGATATCCAGACTAAAATGTTTGTAAGTAAATATTGAAATAAAACTTACAAACAATTGCAAAAGAAAAAACAAAGTAGATCGTCGCCTAATAGTAAATCTTTTCAAACAGTAAAAGGTTTTCCAAAGTCATTGGTTTTATACAAATTAGGTACAAGTGATATTTGGCATAAACGATTTTATTATCAAGGTCGTTACTATCGAGAAACAACTAATACGAAAGACTTAGACGACGCAAAAGATCAATTAGTTGAATTTCATCGACAAGTTATTGATCAGAAACATCAGTCGAGTAAATCAGTAAATTCTTTTTATTCATTCAAGCGAATAGGGGATAAGTTTCTAATCTATCAAGAAAAGTTGATACAACGGGGCGAACGAAACAAAAGAATTAATCTGAATGAAAAGTCTTATCTGAATAAGCATATTGATCCATATTTCAAAGGTAAATCAATAAAATCAATTACTCGAAGTGATTTAGAAGATTTCTTTGTTGAGTTATCTAAGAAAAATTTAAAAAATACATCACAAAAAAAGATACTTAACTTTATAAGTAAAATATTCAAATATGCATTTGAAAATGATGTGATTGATAAAGTGCCATATTTTCCAAAAATCAGTCAAATTGATTCACCCAGACCGACATTCAGTATTCAGCAATACACAAAACTTAAAAATGTTGCTGATGAAATGATTAAAGAGGATGTAAAGATAAGAGGAAACACATTCACAAAAGAATTAAAGTTCGTTATTCAGTTTATGATGAACTCATTTATTCGCCCCAGTGACTTAAAACATTTAAGACATCGTAATATAGAAATTAGTAAAATCTTTGATGATCGAGAGAAAAGAGACACTCTTGAGATTTCTTATGAACAAGGCAAAACAAAATCATTAAAAACAACATTCACTATGACTGATTGTGTTGGAATTTACAAAGATCTCATCAAGTTTCATCAGCAGAATGAAAATCCATGCTCAAGAGATGATTATTTGTTTTTACCGAAAATAACTAAACGAGATTATGCATTTAGAACGATACAAAGATTATTTAATGAGTTACTCAATCGTTGTGAATTGAAGAAGTCATCTCGCAATGAAAATCATTCACTGTATTCGTTAAGACATACTGCGATCTCATTTAGAATCTATGATGGTGTAGATATCAATATCATCGCAAGAAATGCAAACACTAGTACAGATATGATCAATCGATTCTATGCATCCCATATCTTAAATAAAATCAGTGCAAAAGAGATTCAACTTAAACATCGTCAAACAAAGACAGGTTATAATTAGCATAAGATACCCTTGTAGTTCAACGGATAGAACAGTTGCCTCCTAAGCGACAGATTCTGGTTCGATTCCAGACTTGGGTGCCATATTTCTTAAACGATGTTGTTTAATTTTAAATTGGTTATAAAAATACTGAGTTTTATATTGTTTATAATCAGGCACTTCATCTTTAACAAAACGACAAACTTGAAGGTAATGTTCTTTAGATAAAATCATTTCCATAACTCCAAATCTTTAGGAAATTCAAAATTAAGATTATGAAATGTTGATTTACCTGCAAGTAAACATCTTCTGAGTTCAATAATTCCAAAACCTTTGTTGGTATGACCAGGTGTTTCCTTGATCCATTTGATCATAATTTTATCAATTATAGAAAGATAAAAGCATGCAAAACGAATATGGTCAGGAACTTTTTTATTTCTGTGCCAATATCTTCTCCAATTAGATTCTGAATATGAATCATTTTTAGTGATTTGATCTAAGTTGTTAATATTGAAGTAACGAAGAGATTGTGACCAATCTTTTAGATTAAATTTTGACATTATTTTCTCCTTTTTAGCATTATTTAAGGGTGATGCAATATGGAATAAATCCACCCGTAATTACATTTTAAAATTTGTTAAGAAAATAATATATAAAGAAAATCATGAAGTTTGTTATTTATGGCATAAATAAATTCTTAATCTCTATTGCTGATTCAACCATATAAATAACTCCTAATATTGTAATAATAAACATTAGAAATATAGAAAATGTAAAACCTAATTTTTCCGAGACATAATCACTGCTAGCAATCTTAACTAGAGCATAGGTAAAACAAAGAATGCTAAATAATTTACAAAAAATAATTATTTTGTAACTGATCATTTAAATTTTTCAGTTAAAGACTTTATAAAAAATGTTTCTCCTCTTAAAAAGAGAAGTAATTCCTCAGATACAATAAAAGTAAACCATGAGTCTGAAACTCTCCAACCAATATCCATTTCATCAAAAGAATTAGGTTTAGTGAATAATTCAATTTCACCAATTAAATTAGAATCTTTTTTATATTGATGTCCCCATGCTTGAATAAAACAGTATTTTATTTTGAGTTCATTATGTAAATTATCAAAAGAAAATAACCTCTTGTAATCTCTACCAACAAATAACTCCCATCGATTATTTAAAATTTTTGCAGGAAGTAACCAATGCTGATTTAATTTTTGATGAGGTATTGGAGATGAGTCTTGAAAGTATCCAAGTTTAAAATGAATGGGTTCTTGATAAATGTTTTTCACAAATAGAATTATAGCATAATTTATTAAAAAACCCTTTAAAATCAATGACTTTCATCTTATTATATCTTAGATGATGACTGATTATTTTATTGAATTAAGATCTTTTTTTATTTGTCTAGCAAGATGAAAGGCAAAGTTCACAGGCACAGCATTTCCAATCATTTTGTATCCATCTGCTACTGATGTATAGATAAATTCAAAATCTGCAGGAAAGGTTTGAATTTCTGCACACTCTCTTACAGATAATCTTCGATATAAACTTTTATCAGCAGAAAGTATCATTGTATTTTTAGCAACTTTAGTAAATTTAGGTGCTTGTGGATGCATTGGTGCATGTCTTCCACCTGCTTGAATTGTGAATGATTGTTCATCCCAACCTCTTACTCTATTTCTTGACATGTAAATTGTTGAAAAACCACCTATCATGTATTCATGATTAAGTTCTTTACATTTACTACCATTAGAATAATTTTTTATTCGAGCAGGCAATACACTATTCTGCAAGTGCCCAATTGCTTCTCTTAAAGTTTTTTTTGTTTCAGGTTTATCCGTAACAGGTTTTGGTGGACTAAAAACTAAATTTAAATCTTGTCGATAACCAACAAAGATTACTCTTTTACGATCTTGAGGAACATCATAATCACTTGCATTTAAAAGATGTTGGGTGACTGTATAGTTACAATCTTTGAATAACTCAATAATATTTAATATTGCTTTTTGATTTCTTGGCGCAAGCATTCCTGGGACATTTTCACAAAGAAAAAATTTAGGTTTAGTTTCACGAAGAATGCTGATGAAGTTAAAAAAGAGTTTGCCTCTTTCATCTTCAATGCCTCGCATTGCTCCTGCCTCACTCCAACTCTGGCAGGGTGGACCTCCAATAATACCCTCAATATCTTTAGGAATTTCTTTTGGATCAATTTTAGTAATACTTCTTTTATCTAAATATGTTTTAGGGAAGTTCTTTTCAAAGGTTTCCCAGATTGTTTTGTCATATTCATTTGCATAGATAATCTTAAATCCCGCTTTTTTAAAACCAAGATCAAGACCACCTGCGCCTGAGAAGAAAGATGCGATTTTCATTATTATGATGAATATTTAATTAGTATTGCATCCAAAGGAGTGAGGTCGTTTGGATTTTTTATAACAACTTTATTGTAATTCAGACGATTTTTTAGCAATTCACTTAATTCATGAATTTTTTCTTTATCTTTATTTGGGAAGGTATCATATTTTTCTTGAGTTGAAAGAAAAAAAACCTTAGTTTTATTTTTTTCTATTATTAGATGATTTTTTTTATTTTCATTTAAAATCTTAAGTTCATTATTAAGAGTCTTTTTAGATATTGATGAATTTTTATTCCATTCTTTAATCTCAATTTTTTTATTTTGAATCTTCGTTTCAAAATCTGAAATTAAATTTGAATCATCATCTTTAATAATATCTTGAAATAATTTGTATGGATTTGTTAATCCATACATACCTCTAATTCTTAAATCAGTTATTTCCAATGGATCAATTGATTTTAATTTACCAAGTTCGTTACCATCTGCTTCAATAACTATATTTTGAATGTTATTTTTTTTAAGAATATCTTTTATTGTTTCCTCTATTTTTTTATAGTATTCTTTGTCAGCAGCAATACAATCGCCATAAACAAACCAGACATATTCAATTTTACTTGAAGATTTATCAATAGATCCAACAATATAAAGCATGTCTCTTTTATCCCATGCTTCACAATCTATACATTTATCTGTTATTTTATCATCGGTTGAATATAAAAAAGATCTGGGGTGGGAAGAATTAAGAGCAATATCTGATTTTGTAGTAGATGTTTTTCCTGATTCATGTTTTTTCACTTCAATTGCATCACCCTTATCCTTAAGCATAAAATCTGGTGGATGGTTTGCATCACCTTTAAAAATAAAAACATCTTCAAATTTTTTATTACCACAAAATATTTTTTCAACATATTTTTCAAAAGCAATACCTTGAGCATTCATTCTATTGCCTGATTCTGAATTATCTTCAACAATAAAATTTAGGTTTTCAATGAGATTTGTAAATGCTTTTAATGAATTACTCATAACTATAATTTATATTTTTCAATATCTAATTCATTTCCAGATTTTGTTCTTAAAAAATATTTAGAATTTTTTAAGTAAATGTATATATGTTTATATGCTTTTCCTGTTGATCTTATAGTCTCATATAGATCATTGCGAATTTCTTCAAGAACTTTTGCAGGAATTGCAAACGAAATTTCACTATCAGAAATTCCAAAGATCATATAACCACTATTTTTTTCTAAAAGAAATGAGCGATGGGGATTGTCATGATAGGCATACCAATAATATTTTTCTGATCTTTCATATTGCTTTGATATTGCCACAACTGCGTGAAACTCATCACTCTGATCTGAATAAAGAGAGTTTTTTCTTTTTACTAAAATTCGATCAACTTTGTTACTTAGTTTTTTGATTGCGTCAGTTTTTCTTTGTGAAATGATCTCTATTGCGGTTCTTTCTTGATTGTAGGATGAACTATTGTCATCAATATCAATGCTATTTTCTTCAATATCTTTTCTATCTTCTGCTGTTGTAAAAATAATGTCTACAATTTTATCTAGGCGAGTGTAATCAAATGGTTTTAATAATTGATGAATTTTGTCAGTTACTTCGGATGATTCAGAATTTGTATTTACTTCCATTAATTTAGTTAATGCATCAATACCAATTATTCTCATCGACCAAGCATATTTTGAACCTCGAACTTGTGCTTCTAGCGATTGTGTATCTTTTCTGCCAATTACTAGAAGAATATCGCTATCTTTAGATACTCTTGATTCTTCGATGAGTCTTTCACGATATTTTGCAACTGTATCCAAATTAATAGCATAGGCATCTGTTGTTTTTACTTCAACAATAGTATGTTGATTGTCAGAAGACCAAATTCCATCAAATCCAATATCATTTTTTATGCCCCTATAACGACCATTCTCGACTTGGTATCCTAATCTTCGACCAATTTCATTTATGATATCTTGTAGGACTTGGCCACTGTCATTAAAAGCATTTTCAAGACAATAGTTTGCAAATTCAGTTAATTTTTCAATTTCAATTTCTTTAAGAAATAATCTTAATTCCGATGATGTTTCTCCATTGTCTTTTAATTGACCATCTCCAGCGAGGGCAACAACTTGTTCTAATTTAAGTTGAAGTACAGAATTTTTATCTGCTCTCCACATATTGATTAATGGCATGATTTTTTTCTTAAATTTTAAAAATTATTAAAATAAAAATAATAAATTTATTCCATCTTAGCAATTTTTGATTTTTTAATGTTATTTTCTTTTGACAATAATATGTCCAGGTCTTGATACTCTGACAGGTTTCTTTTGAGTTTTCTTATAAGGTGAGTTATCAAGAAGATTTGGAAATACACCTGTTTCTGCATTTTTAATTAACTTCAATGCTCTTTTGTGAAGTTTATCTACAAGTGATGCAAGATATCTTCTCTTATTCACATAGTCTGGATCATCTTTAGTAATTCGATGTTTTTGTAAAGGTACAATTTCTTTATTGTTACCGATTTCCCATAACTTCAAGACTTCATTTTGTTTTTCTTTGTTATTTCGAATTAATCTATTCTGCTCATATGCATCATAGACCATTAAACATTTCTTTAATGCATCGAGTTCAACACGACCTTGTATTTTGTAGATTGCAGTTGAATGTTCGTGTGCTGATTTTCTGCGTCCAACTGTGCCTTTATGTTTGTTACGAAGAAGAGTGTGAAAGAGTTTAGATATCTCTCGTTTAGACATCGAGAGTGGAATTTGAACATTCATAACACTGTCATCAATGAACAGATCGTCTGTATTAGTGATCTCTCGAACTACATAGTCTGTTTGTTCTGCAAAGAGATATGCACCACGACTATAAACACCGAATCGTTTATTTTTTTCACCCCACCATTGTTGAAATGTCATTGAATGAATATCACCGAAGTCTTGATAGAGTTTTTTTAGATTTGCAGATCCAGATTGACCTTTTGATTTACAGACCTTCTTGTATTCTTCAGATCGTTTTAAGAACTCGAATAGAAACCAATAAACATTGTTGTATTCATAAGTCATTGCCGATTGCTGCTTTTTTGTTCGACCAAAGATTGGATTCTTATGAACGAAGTGTCTTTGTTTAAACTTCATATAAAAGTTTGTCAAAGTAAATGACATCAGTTTACACAAGGAACGAGAAAAAAACCATATTTTGAGATACTAATAATGTAGCAATTTCGCTACTATTTTATGAAAGACTTAAATATGATTGATTTAAAAAGAAATGAAGAAGTTGTTAAAGAAGCATTAAAGAGAAGTTATTTTTTAGAGAAAAAAGATATTTACTATTGTGATTATTTTAATCTAAAAGATTTTAAGAACTTCGAAAGTTGTATTTTTCATAGAGATTTAGATGAATTTACTGATCTCATTAGAAAAGATGCAGAGAAGTTTGTTGTATTAGAAAGTGAGAGTGCGTAATGAACTATTCTGAAAAAATAACTATGCTAGAACATATCGAGAATCTACAAGAGATTGTTGAAGATAAGAAGTATTCATTAAGTTCTATGTCTATTAATGATATGAATGAAACAAGACAAGAAATTCAACAACTCGAAGACGAGATTGAAGATTGCAAAATGCAATTACTTGAAAGTCAGACTGCAAACTAAATTGCAGTCTTTCTGATTGAGATTACAGATGCACGAGAAATTGAATATTCTCTTGATAAGGCACTTACTGATACACCATCTTTGAGTTTATTCAGTATCTCTTGTTTCTGACTGTTAGTCGTCTTTGATCTTCTTCCAAGTTTGATTCCTTGTGATTTTGCTCTTTCTAAACCTGCTTGTGTGCGTTCAACGATGAGTGATCTTTCCATCTCTGCCACTGCACCCAAACATGACAATAGCAACTTCCCTGCACTTGATGTGAGATCAACATTACCTAACTGTAAAACGATGATTTTGATATTACGAGAAGAGAAGTATTCGACTGTTTGTAAGATATCAATACAATCACGACCTAGACGATCGAGTTTAGTGCAAACGATTGTTTCACCATCTCTGATTTGATTGATCAGTCGTTTGAACTCTGGTCGATCTTTAGCAATTATCTTGCCACTGACGCCAACATCTTCGAAGTAGTAGTCGATCTGATAACCAGATTTCTCAATTTCGAGTTTTTGATTATCAGTTGTTTGTGTGTGAGTTGAAACTCTCGAATATCCAAATATTGTCATTTTTATATCTCCTGTTAGAAAACGGTTGGAAGGTAACTAACATGGCGGAAAAGGCAAGGGTCTATTTTTCTAACAGTTATTTTTGTCGATTTACTGACTGTTAGTAATTCTTCGTTTTCTGACAGTTCTTTTGATAAGAAAAATCAATCAAAAAAAGTGCAATTTAGACGCACAAGTTACCTATATAGAAATAGAAGACCAGCGACATATTTGTTCGTGAGTTAGATGTAAAGACAACAATGATTAAGTTCAGTTAATAGAACTATGTCTGGATTCTGTCGAAGTTAAATAAAAAGTGAGAATTAGTGACAGTAATAAACCAACAAATTAGAAATGCATATAAAGATTTTATGTATCAATTATCAGATACAAGAGATACATACCATCTTACGGTGACATACCAAGACCGTACCTGTTTTGAGAGAACAAGAAATTACAATAAAGATTATTGTATGAGTTCAATCTTTAGTAGATTTTATGTGTGTAGATTATTGCCATACATTATGAATACCCAGAACTTCACTCGAGTTTCCCTTCGACAGAAACAACCAGTTACGATTGTGTTTCCTGAGAGACATAAAGACAGATATACCTATCATCATCACGCTATCATCTCATCAACTGATTTCACGAAAGATAGATTAGATATTCTCTGTGACAAAGAATTGATAGACATCTTTCCTTTTAAGAATATACAGTCAGTGAGATTAACTAAACGAGATCCAAGAGTGATTGATTATGCGAGTAAAGAGTATTCTGAGATGAATGATGATGTCTTGATTTATGGACCCAAAATAAAACAGTAGGAGTAAAATAAAATTATGAAAAAAATACCCCTTCTTTTATTAGCAATTTTAATTTCATTAAATGTATTTGGTGAAAGTTTTCATCTTGTATGTGATGGTAAAGAAGAGGTGGTATCTCAAGGCAAAAACTACAGTTTTCCAAAAGTAACGCAAACAATTAAGGTTGATGATAAGTCTTTATTTTATGATGGATGGGAGATAAAAAATTACAAGGATAATAACAATAATTTTGTCTATGAAAAGACTAAAAATGACATTTATTTTTTGTATAACAGGTTTTATGATAAAGGTCGTGAAATGAAAATAACTGGAACAATTGACCGTATAAGTGGTGTTATTTCTGTTAAAGAAGTAAATAATTTTACAGAGTATGTAGATGTAATCATTTTTGAGGGAAAATGTAAAAAGTCTAATACACCATTATTCTAAATTATAATTTCCTACATAAATACACAATATGAGTGTTTATGTCGTAGTAACCACTCTTAACCAACTACCCGTTATCCGTCACCATCAAGAGAGACCTAACCGACTATGAAATACAACGCAGAAATACATATCAGACTAAAAGAAGAACAGAAAGACCAACTTATGCGTATTGCAGAGAACTTACAAACATCACCTAGTTCGATTGTTCGCAAGATTATGCAAGACCAATTACCTCATTTTGAACGAAATCGTTTTGCATAATGAATCAAGTGATTGATAAAAGAGAGGAGTGGGTCAGATATGTCGAAGAACATGCATCCTTGATCTTAAATCTCACTCCTAATCTTCCAAGTCAATATGAAAAGTTACAAGAACTCGATACTGTGACTTTTCTTCGTCAATTAAAGAAAGACATACTTCCAAAAACCGATAAGACAGTTGTCCTTGCAGTTTTTGAAGTTGAGTGACACAAAGACATATGAAAGAACTAGAAAGAGTCAAGAAGAGTGCGGAATTAGTTTTAGATTTAACTAAAGATACAAAACTATCAGTGAATCTTCAAAAGTTGAATAATGACATCAGAAGATTACTTGTTCGAGGCGATGTTGAGGTGATCGTGATAAAGAAATAACTTTTATAGACAGACTATTACACCTGTCTCAGTGACTTTGCAGATTTTCACATTACCGTCTTCATCAACAATCGTAACAGTATCATTTGCAAACAGATTAAATGAAAGAAGAGTGATAAGTAGTAATTTTTTCAACGAGGCACATACCCTTCACGATTGCCATCTAAGTCATAGATATTGATGACTCCGTTTGAATTCGGGACAGCATATCCTTTTGCATTTCCTGAGTTATCTCGAATAATACGATCACTGTTCCAATTGTTAGGTGAATTTTCCCAGTTATTTGGACTGTTTTCCCAGTTATTTGGACTGTTTTCCCAGTTATGTTCTGAGTTGTCCCAATTGTAAGGACTGTCTTCCCATGAAGTTACTCCTGCCATTACTGATGATGTGACTGATAATATAAGTAATAGAAATTTTTTCATTATTGATTAGTAAATAACTCTATATTTTTTTTTGCATAATTGCAGTGTTGACAGTCTGCATGTGAGTCTGGAATATCATCTTGATCTAAACAATCTTTGATTTTAACAATAGTCGGTTCTATCCATGAGTCATTACCAACATGTGATAGTAATTTAATATCAAACTTTAATGTCGCATCAAAACGATCTTCATTTTTTCTGCCATTACAATAAACAAACCAACCTTCATTTTGAACTTGAAAACCATTTTTACGCATTAACCATTGATAAAACTCGATTTGATTTTTATATGCAATTTGCCAGTCTGCATCCAGTGATACTTCAGAATCTTTAGAAGTTGCTTTGTAATCGACAATAATTAATTCATGAGTTTGATTATGAATCCAGACATCGTCAATTGCGCCGTATAACAAGAAGTTATGTTTGTGATCTTCGTATTGAACTCCAGTAAAGTTGTGCCGCCATTGATCTAACATTGCATGATCAAATGGAATTGCATCAATATTATTTTTAATCATTAATGGATGTGATTCTTTATTCTTTCGATAATAATCAAATTCATTCACCAATAGATCATTCACTGCAGTGTTGAGCGAAAAGGGTGGTCCTGATATTTGTGAAATACCTAGTTTATTTTTTAAATAGAAACAACGAGGGCAATTAAGAAAGAGTTGAACACCTGTTCTACTAATCTTAAAAAGATCTGTTGAATCTGAATTGTATAGTTTTGCTCTGCCCATAAATTCATTATATAGAAATAAAACTAAGAAGCGGTAATAAACAAATATAAGTTATTGTTTTTATTAGATAAATTATTTTTATTAATTATATAACTCATTGTTTTATAAAGGTTTTAGCAAATAATTTTCACAAAAAAAATACTAAATTTGATTAAAAAATAAGCAAAATTAGTAAGTCATTGTCTGGATTAAAATTAATTTTTAAACTATCAGCACCTAAACAAAAAATCCACAAAGTTATCCTCAAAAATTGTGGAAATCTAATTAGGAAAAGTTAATTCTTTGCTGAAAAAAATACTCAATTCCAATGAATTTTAATAAGTTTGGAGAAATGGATTATACATATGAACCTTATGAAAACTACCGTTATTATTTTTATATATAAAGTTACAAACATTAAAAGTTACAAACATTTATAAATTATTGTTTTTATTATAAAAAATGATAAGATCGTCTCACTCCTAAGGGGAGGGTCACACGTTCGATTCGTGTCGAGGGCGCCACATTGTATATTTCAGAGAGTTGATTTGGGCACAATGATCTAATTTTTTTTGTGATTTATTCCAAGTTTGATCTAAGAAATAATTTCCCATCGATTTTTGAAAAAAGATTTTGATAGAATTCTGGATATTCGGTCATATCTTTTGTTTTTGTGTACGCTTCAAAACCTTTTTTACCAGAAACTTTAGCAGTAATTACTAATCTGACTTTTACTTTATCATTTTTTATTTCTTCAATATTAGTTGCAATGCTATATTTAGTTTGTTCATTTTCAGACATAAAAGGCAATATATTTGTAATAACCCCAGCAAATGGAAGAACTGCTCCAGCTGCTGCTCCAGCAGTTTGAGCCGCCATAATTTCATTTTCATTTCCTGATGATAATTCATCTCCATCTGCTGATATTACTCCGGTTTGAAAATCTGTAAATTTTATTTCAAAATGATTATCTTGCAGAACTGATAAAACTGACCTATAAACCTCTTTATATGTATTTTCATATACTCTTGATTGAATTGCTTCAATTTCTGTGGGTGATTTAATTTGTTGATTTGGTGCATCAAAATTTTCATCATTTTCATTGGAGATTGATACGTTAAATAAAAATAAAAATGATGAAAATATAAATATCTTAAAAAGAACTTGCATGGTATGAAAAGTCATCTACTAGACTTTCTCTAAAATTAATTATTACTGTAAGAGTTTTTTGAGATTTTTGTATTTTTGACGATTTTTTTTGATCAGCATATCCTCCTCCAACTCCAACATCATCACCGCCAAAGTTGGTAACAGCTCCAATTGCCCAACCTTTTTTATTAGATTCTTTTGTTTGCTCAGTGCTTAACTTATCATATACCCATGTTTCTCTGCCTTGTTTATCTTTTGTTACCATATTGGGTGAACCAATAGCTGCGACTATTTCTGATTGTGACAAACCTTTTTTAAGTGTTAATTGTATTTTACCTAGCGTCAATTTCTCAGAATTATCTATAGTTTCTGAATCTTCAGCAAAACATACACTTATTGCAAAAATAAATAAGACAACTAATTCTTTGATTGAAAACATATTTTAATTTTTATATTTCATTTCTTCTAGTTTAATATATATTGATTTTATTTACTATTTTAATTATGTTTTGATAAATTTGGGCACACTTGACACAATTTTCACCTCCAAATATACTCAATCGTACATTTTATAAACCGCTCAAAGGTGCATAAAATCAAGGTTTTAACAAAGCTCAGTGGATAGAGCATCCCCCTCCTAAGGGGAGGGTCGCACGTTCGATTCGTGTCGAGGGCGCCACATTGTATATTTCAGATAACTGATTTGGACACAATTTAGGCATACCAATTTACACAACTTTTGAACATTAGTAATATTTATGTGGTCTATGAGTTGTCGACAACAGTTTTATATTAAATATGAAAAACTACTTTTTTAATAATCTTATTTTTTTGTTAGGATTTTTTGTATTACCTTTACATGCAATTGAAAGATCAATAGCATCGAATGATGCAGAGTTATATATTATTTCACCCATAGACGGTGAAGTTGTTACAAGCCCTGTTAAGATAGTATTTGGTTTAAAGGGTATGGGCGTTGCGCCAGCTGGTATCAAATTTAATAATACGGGGCACCATCATTTACTGATTAATGTTGATGATCTTCCAGATATTAATTTACCAATTCCAAGTGACGATAAGCATAAACATTTTGGTAAGGGTCAAACAGAAACTGTAATTGAGTTGGAACCAGGACAGCATTCATTGCAGTTAATTCTTGGCGATCATATGCATGTTCCTCACAATCCTGTTGTTGTTTCAAAAAAAATTAAGATTAACGTTATTAAATAAATACTTTTGAAATAAAAATTAGGCACACTTGACTACAAAAAGGCATTCTATTCGGCAAATATTTACTTTAGATTAAGAATGCATATAATTCATTAATAATAAATCTGGAGCAATTATTTGAATAAGAACAATAAAGAACTAAGACCTTTGCCTAAGTGGATATTTATGAGCCGTTGGTTACAGGCCCCTTTATATATTGGCCTTATTGTGGCTCAAGGCGTATATGTTTGGCAGTTTTGGCAAGAGCTAATTCATCTGATTCACGAAGTCACTTTACTCACCATTACCGAAACTCATATTATGCTTATGGTATTGGGTTTGATTGATGTGGTGATGATTTCAAATCTATTAGTGATGGTGATTGTGGGCGGTTGGGAGACTTTTGTTTCTAGGCTTAAATTAGAAAATCATCCTGATGAACCTGAATGGTTGTCCCATGTTAATGCAGGTGTGCTAAAAGTTAAATTAGCAACAGCAATTATTGGGATTTCATCCATCCATTTATTAAAAACCTTTATTAATGCAGCGCAAATCAGTGAATCAGTCATGCTTTGGCAAACAATAATTCACGTTGTTTTCTTGTTATCTGCTATCGCGATTGCGTATACAGAAAAAATTGTAGGGTCAACTTTGAGGCATTAAAAAGTTGGCTTTTAGGAATTTTTTATTACAGATCAAGCTTTTATTTAAAGCTCTAATATTTATTAATTTTTTAAAAAACCATAAACAATCATTTTTTCATTAAAAGGAAATTATATGTCTAGAATTTTTTATTTTCTGCTTACCAATCTTGCTATTGTATTTGTGTTATCAATTACGATGAGCCTGTTTGGAATTGGCGGCTATCTTGATGCCAATGGCATTAATTATCAAAGTCTTCTGATATTTACCGCTTGTTTTGGTTTTGGTGGTGCATTTATTTCTTTAGCAATGTCCAAATGGACAGCTAAAAAAATGTCGGGCGCTCAAGTGATATTAAATCCTTCCAATGAGGAAGAGAAATGGTTGTTAGACACAGTTTCTAAACAAGCTCATATGGCTGGAATCGGTATGCCTGAAGTTGCCATTTTTGCCTCTGAACAACTCAACGCATTTGCAACGGGAATGAGTAAAAACAGTTCCTTAGTCGCGGTATCACAAGGCCTTTTAAAACACATGACTAGAAATGAGGCTGAAGCTGTATTGGCCCACGAAATATCGCATATCGCCAATGGTGATATGGTGACCTTGACTTTAATTCAAGGTGTTGTGAATACCTTTGTGATGTTTTTATCACGAGTGATTGGGTACACTGTAGATAAAGTTGTTTTTAAGACGAAAAATGGTGTGGGTCCAGCATTTTATATCACCATGATTTTTGCTGAGATAATCTTAGGGATATTGGCATCGATCATTGTGATGTGGTTTTCTAGACAAAGAGAATTTAGAGCTGATTTAGGCGGTGCAAAACTGTCCTCTAAAGAAAATATGATTCAGGCATTAGAAAAGTTAAAAACATTTTACTCACCTTCAAAGCTTCCTAAACAGATGACGGCTTTCGGTGTGTCTGGGGATAAAAAATTAGGTTTAATGGAGCTTTTCGCAAGCCACCCTCCTTTAGAGAAGAGAATAGCGTATCTTAGGTCTATCTAATATGGAATTATCTCATTGAAATTTTCAGGTGCATTAATCCCATTATGTTTAACTGTTATGTCGCTCATCAATTTTCGAGTTATGGCCACTGAAGAGCCGGAGTTTACTTTAATTTCTCAAGAAAATGCGATTGAGGTTAGGGAATATAAGCCAAAAATAATTGCCCGTGTTGAGGTGGAAGGTGACTTTGATGACGCCTCTTCAAAAGGGTTTAAGCTGTTGGCTGACTATATCTTTGGAAATAATTTGCTCAATGGTGAGTCTCAGAAAATTAGCATGACTGCCCCTGTTGAGATGACCCCATTAGCTGAAGATATAGTAATGACAAGTGCGATTATGAAGGGTGAGGCCAATCATAAGTGGCAGGTAAATTTTGTCATGCCTAAGGAATATACACTGGATTCATTACCCCGACCAAATAATGAACAGGTAAAAATTATTGAGATTCCAAAAGAGAAGTACGCCGTGATTGTTTTTTCAGGACTGGTGCGAGATTCAAGCTACACTGAAAAAGCTCAATTACTTAACGATTTTATTATGACGAATAATATGACCCAGCTTGAAGCAATAAAAATTGCAAGATATAACCCACCGTGGACGTTACCTTTTTTTAGACGCAATGAGTTAATGGTAAAAATTAAATAGGACAAATACTTGGGTTAACCATTGAGGCATTAACCCAACCTTTTTCATTCTGTATCAGTTTTCTTTTCTAAGTATTCTTTTAGTTTTGCTTGATACTCCTCATCTGACAAACTATGCCAACCAATACATTCTCCCGTTGGGCTTCTTCCGCAACCACAGTCCATATTGAACTCCTTATGTGTTATTTAGATTTCAGTATACACGCCCCTGAGAATTGTGTGCTGAGGATGTGGGTGAAGTATATCGTTTAATTTGATAGTCGTTTTTAGTGATTAAAAAACTTCGATTCTGAGTTTTTATTTAATAATTCAACACGCTCAATAAAGTTCGGATCGTGCTTGGCAATAACCTCATTGGCTTTATAGATATTTTTAAATTTATCTTCCAAGGCTGTTAAGTAGACCTGGCATTCGTTTTCATTTAATTTTTTAGCATTAGCTAGACTTTCCTCGAAAGCTTTCGGCGTGAACAGGGGGTAAAATTCTTTGATGTCCCTGATGGCGCTTTTAAAAAAAACAGAGTCAAGTTCTTCATGGACCACATGAGATAATCTTTCAATAGCCTCTGGCAATAAATTCATTAACGAATAAGTATTGATTAAAAAACTTTTGATAAGGACTTCATTCATAAATTCTTAATTTTGATGGCGTGTATCAATGATATCAAACCTTAAAGCCTTCTGTTTTCAATAACGCTATTTTTTTTGGACTCTCTTTCTCGCCAAGGTAGTCGCCAATTTTTCCATTGGAATTAATCACTCGATGACAAGGAATTTGTAGGGGCAGGGGATTTTTTCGACAGGCGGTTGCCACCGCTCGATAAGCTTTAGGATGGCCAATTTGGATGGCAATCTCTTTATAAGTTCTCACTTCTCCTTTTGGGATGGTGAGAATAGCCTCCCACACCTTGAGTTGAAATTGTGTGCCTGAGAATGTCATGGTTTAAATTTAAAGAATTAGTGTATTGTTGACTAATAGTTTTTACTTATCACAGGCATATAAACAATGAATTATATTTAACATAGATAACCTCCTATGATGATGTTTCTAATTTTACTTTTAGGAATAATGATGATCAAACAAATAACCGTTATCAATGATGACAGTAAACAGTTGGACAGCTTAGATAAAAATATATGCCAAGATAACAAAGAGTGTCAAAAAAGGCTCATTGAGGCCATGGCCGATTGTGACTAACTAAAAATCAAGATTTTGATGATCGACCCAGTCGACCGTTTGTTGCTGCTGGGCAACCCAATTTTCGATCACGGCATAGCTCCAGATCGTGACTCGATCATTGATCTGCATAGGGGGCGGAAATTTTCCTTCGGCGATCCATTTTTTTAAGGTCTCTTGATTGATTTTTAATGAATCGGTAATGTCTTTGAGATTTAAATAGGTATCTTTCATTCTGATTAATCTAACATAATTTAATACAACATTCGGTAGAATAACTGTATGGAATCTGATTTGACCCGTCTCATTGGAATTATTTTAATTGCCCTCATGGTTGGATTTTTTTATCGCAATGCCATAAGAAGTATTTTGGACACCCCAAAAGAGTCATGCATATTAGCCATTCCAGTGATTGCTCTAGGGATTATGTTTTACTTTTTTTTTAAATCAAAAGGGTTTTAAAAAAAATGAAAGTAATTTTTTTAATTTTATTGCTTTTCACTCATACCTTGATTGCCCAACCGATTAGCTATAAGGGTTCTGTGAACAGTATGACCGATGTTGGCAAACGCTTCGCTTCTATTGAAAGCAATTATGCTTATGATGCGAAGAATGCAGTGGGTGTAAAGTTTTTTCACATGGATAACAATGACAGGCAACGCGATGGGTTTGAGGTCAATCATCTGCATCGTTTGTATCGATCGAATCAAAAACATTCACAGATGAATATCTGGCTATTTGGAGGCCTGGGTTATCTTGAGGGATCTAATGAGCGGGCTGGGGGCGACCAAAACATCAGCACTGCATTTGTTAGCCCTGCCTTGCAGTGGGATTATGAAACGAAAAGAGTCTTTTTATTAGCAAGCCACCAGTTCATTCGGGGTGACTCGATCAATCATGATACGACAAAACTAAAAGCGGGTTTTTCATTCTATGAAACGAGCTATGATGAGACCCAACCCTGGCTGATTTTGGATGTGATGAACATCAATGGAATAAATTCGAGACCCGAAGTAACCCCCATGTTGCGCTTAATTAATAAGGCACTTTATCTCGAGGGCGGAGTCTCAAACATGGGCAACCCCAGGTTGCATGTGATGTATACATTTTAATAATGAAGGAGGAAGGCATGAAAAAAATATGGTTATTATTGTTACTGATGAGCCCAAGCCTGTGGGCGGTCTCACAAAAAATTGAGGTCAATGGCATGGTCTGCGCCTTTTGTGCCCAAGGGATTGAGAAAAGTTTGAATAATATCGCTACAACCAAGGACGTGTATGTCAATTTGGATGAGGGCTTTGTGATCCTCGAAAGTCAAAGTGAAGGGGTAGCAGAAGACAAGATTAAAAAAATTATTGTTGACGCGGGGTATGATGTGACCCAAATTTCATTGATTGCTGAGACCGCTGAACACATTCGAAAACAGTATGAAAAAAAATAGCGAGCTAACAGATTTAAACAAGATCAGAAATGTTTCTATCCTATCGTTATTTACCAGCACCGGAACTATCCTCTGTTGCGCATTACCGGCCTTACTCGTTACCATTGGTGCAGGAGCGGCATTAAGCTCGTTAATCTCAAGCTTTCCTCAAATTGTGTGGATTTCTAAATATAAATCCTATGTTTTTTTAGCCGCTTTTGTGTTGATTGCAATAGCCGGCTACCTTCAATGGCAGGCCCGAAAACTGCCCTGTCCCACTGATAAATTATTGGCTAAAAAATGTATGCAAGCACGAACCATATCGCTGTGGATTTACTTTGTTTCTTTAGCACTGTTATTAATCGGTTTTACCTTTGCCTACATCCTTCCCTTTATCTAAATTGAAGAATAATTTTTTGGGTTGCATTGATGAGCCGACTTAGGTTGATAATTGTATTACTCTGTTCCGCGTTAATTCATGTGATTTTATTTGTTTATTTAGCCAATAGGATTATTTTTAAACCGGTTGACAACAATTCCGATCCGATTGAAGTTGAGATGTTTCAAAAAATTCAGCCCCTAGCTGTCGATGAAGAACAAATCAATCCGGCCAAATCAGTTGTAAAAAAACAGACCCCTTCATCCCCAGACATTCAAGAGTCAATTCAACCTGTGGACAGTGCATATGTTGATGAATTTACCCATGCGGTAAATAATTTCCCTGAACCCAGAGAATCAGAAAATCAGGGGCCATGTGATGAGTGTCTGGAAATAAAAACAGATCAGGATGGAATAAACAATACTGCCTATGGAGACTCCATTCAGAGCATTCATTTGCGCTTTATGGTATTTCATGATCTTGGCCCCAATAAACACCAGCACATTGAGCCGTTTGGTCAAAAGCAAGAGAATACCCTTCAAGCGCGAACTAAAAATCACATAGGCTATGTAGATATTTTTTATACCCGTGAGGATGACCGATACAGCTTAGAATTTTTGTCAGAAAATATCGGTTTAGCTAACCTCTATTTAAATCAGCTGTATCAAAAAAGCTCAGGATTGATTACTAAATCCGGACTGCAACCCTTAACCTATCAATACAAATATGGGGAAGGTATTCATCGTGAGGTAACCTTTGATTGGCAACAGAACAAAGCTGAAATTAATAATCATAAACGCATTAAAACAAAAGATTTACCCCCGCAAACCCAAGATCAACTCAGTGTTTTATTTAATTTTATGTTTTTAGATCCCCTGAAGACCATGAACATCACGGTCACAAATGGTAAAAATTTAAAAATTTATCATTATTTATTTAGCAATGAGGGTGTCATGGAGGTCAATAAGACCCGTTTTAATTTTGTGCATATTGAAAAAATTTCTGATAAGAAGGAGAGGTTAAATTTATGGTTAGCCAAAGAATACGGATTTTTACCCATAAAAATAATCATGACCGAAGAGGATTCAAGCTTGATAATACAAGAATTAATTGAGTTTAAAATTAACTCGTAAACCTTTATCAATGATGTCGATCTTGTGTTTAAAAAAATAAATATGGAAACTATTTGAAATAATTCTCATTTAATATTTATTAAGAATTATTTGCTATTATTCACGTTTGTCATAGAAAGCTATTGATATTGTCCGCCAGATTATTTTACTACTACTTATTTTTTATAATTATCACCGGAAGTTCCCAACTCTATCTTTCGGTGTCCCATCATTCCTCATTTGAAGCATTAAAAGATGTTGTGTTCATTTGCCTTCTGTGGATTTTACCGATCATTATTTTTTCGAATCATGCTAAAAAAATAGCAATGGCCATGGGGGTTATTTTTACCCTGTTAGCCTTACCCGGATTATTTTATGCCATCATCTATCAGCAAGAATTAACGCAAAGTTTACTGTTTATTATTTTTGAATCGAATATAGCTGAGTCTCGCGAGTACATTCAAAATTACTTATCCATCAAGGTCAGTCTCATCGTTCTGGTGTACTTAATATGTATTTATCTTTATTGGACCAAATTAGAAAATTTCACACTATCGGCAAATAAAAAAATAATCATGACAGTGTCGATTATTGCTCTAGTTTTTTTCTCGCCGGTCCAAAAAATGATAAAAAAACACTCCCTACAGGCATTTCAATCCAGTGTCCATCGACACCTTTCGGTGGCATCGCCTTATCAGTTGGTGGGAGCGTACATTGACTATTTGGACGAAATGAAACAGGTGGATGCCAATTTAAGTTTATTTGATGATATTCAATTATTAGCTGATCTGAAACAAGAGCAAGCCGATCTTCCTTCAACTCATATTGTGGTAATCGGGGAATCAACCTCACGCTTACACATGTCTTTATATGGCTATGAACGTCAAACTAATCCAAAGTTAGAGAGTATGAAAAAAGAGCTCAAGATCTTTAACAATGTTTTTGCATCCCGGCCTAACACCATTGAAAGTCTTGAGCAGGTGTTAACTTTTGCTAATCAAGAACACCCTGACCTCTATAAAACAAAACCCTCTTTGATGGCAATTCTAAAACAAGCAGGATACAAGCTCTACTGGATTTCTAATCAACAGACACTCACGACCAGAAATACCATGTTGACCTCATTCGCCAAACAGACAGATGAACAATATTTTTTAAATAATGCGCGAAGTCAAAATTCGTACAGTTTTGATGAGAAAGTGTTTGATCCACTGGAAAGAGTGCTCAATAATAATGATGAGAAAAAGATTATTTTTGTGCACCTCATCGGCACACACATGAGCTACCAATACCGGTACCCGAAAAACTTTAGTCAGTTTACAACCGCTGAATTCTTGAACCCAGAGATACCCAACAATCATATTGAGCGCATCAATCATTACGATAATGCTATTCTTTATAATGACTATGTTGTCTATCACCTCATTCAAAGCTTGAAAGCAAAACAGATTAAAAACAGTAGCTTGGTCTATTTTTCTGATCATGGTGAAGAGGTGTATGACGAGGACAGTCATGAATTTCAAGGAAGAAATGAAGCGGCTCCCACCTTGGGCATGTACGCTATACCTTTCTTATTTTGGGTTGGGCCTGATGAAGCCCTCAATCGGCATTTTAACGATAGGGCGATATTAATTCGGCAGCATGACAATGCGGATTTTATTTATACCTACCTGGATTTTTTAGGAATTAGTTTTGATGGATTCCTTCCCCATGAAAGTCTCATCAATCAGAATCATATAGAAGATCAGATTATGGTCGGCGATCCCTATGGAAAAAATTTACATCAACTTAAAGGGACGGCTTCATTTTCGAAAACCCATTAGCCAATGATTAAAAACAATAAACATTTTATTTATTTTCTTCTCACCACTTTTGTCTTGGGTAACTTCCATCTGTTTCAGCTCATGACAGAAACGTATCTGCACACCAATCTATTATTTTTAGCTTGGCTGTTTATTTTTTTTCTTTTAACCCATGTAATTTTTATCTCCCTATTAAATGTCATCGTTCCCATACGAATTTTATTTGTATTGGTGGTAACCCTCTCCCTAATTTTTAATTTTTATTTAATAAAATTTGGGACCGTGTTTGACACGGGAATGTGGCGTAATATTTTCCAGACCAACATGAATGAAGCCACAGATTTATTTGGACTCTCATCCATATTACTCATGATCTCTTTTATTCTGATTCCAATGATCTGGATGAAAAAATTTAATTTCTTCCCCCCTCAAGCTTATCAACATGTTTTAACCTCAAGATTTTTTTTCATAGTCGCCTCTATTTTAATTTTATTATTAGGTTCCTGGCCACAGTTAAAATCAATGGCGGATTTTTTAAGGGAGCACAAACAAGTTCGCTATTTAAACAATCCCAGCTATGGTTTATTTAATTTACTGAAATTTGCCTCTGAGGAATTATTTATTAATAAAACCTTTAGGCCGGGTAATTATTTTGCAGAAATTATTGAGGGGGTGAGGGCTGAGCACAAAGAAGAGTTAATTGTTTTAGTGGTCGGTGAAACCGCCCGATATGATCATTTTGGGATTAATGGTTACCCTCGTGATACCACTCCTTATCTTAGCAAAGTTAAAAATTTAATTTCATACTCAAACTTTACTGCGTGTGGCACTTCGACAGCCATATCTGTCCCTTGCATGTTTTCGCTTAAGAATAGTAAAGAATTTAAGGTCACATCCTCGCAATATGAGGCCAATGTCCTTGATGTCATGCCGGTTGAAGATGTGAATATTCACTGGTTTGATAATAATTCAGACAGTAAACATGTGGCGGACCGTGTGGATTATCAAAATTTTAAGACCCCCGATAACAATCCAAGTTGTGACGTTGAGTGTCGGGATGTCGGTATGATCCCACAAATCAAGAAAGTTATTAATCCTAAACTGGATAACCTGATTATATTGCACCAGATGGGAAGTCATGGCCCTGCCTACTATAAGAGGTACCCCAAAAGTTTTGAAAAATTTAAACCCGCTTGTCAGTCTGAAAACTTTAGCCAATGCTCTCAAGAGGAAATTATTAATGCTTACGATAACTCCATTGTTTATACGGATTATTTTTTAGGTGAATTAATTAAAGAGTTAGAAACACTCACCGCAGCTTATGAGGTGACCTTACTTTACGTTTCTGATCATGGAGAGTCCCTTGGGGAGGATGGAGTATTCCTCCACGGATTACCAAAAGCAATCGCCCCGAAAGCACAAACCCATGTTCCAGTATTTTTATGGGCACCCGAAGGGAGTTCGGATGTGAGTTATAAGGAGACTCTGGCTCTGAAAGATAATGCATACTCGCACTCAGACATCAGCGATACCTTGCTCAGGTTGACAGAGGTTCAGACCAATGCTTACAAAGGCTCTGGAAGCTCAATGATTATTTTAGGGGATTAGATGAGGGTTGCCATCCAAACAGTCGTCATGCTTTTTTGCATTGCGCTAATCAGTCAATTCACAAACCTAGATCTAATGATTTCGAATTTATTTTATGTTGAAGATCAATCTTTTATCCTTCAGGGTGCCAATAAGTCATTAGCCATGCAATTGCATGATTATCCAAAATTTTTATCCATGGGTGTAGCGATACTATTTTGGCTTGCATCTCTCTCTATTTTAATTTTTAAATTTAATCCTTTGAAACGTTACTTTAACAACACTGAGGTTTTGTTTGTATCACTCGCATCCATTCTCATTCCAGTCATCATTTGGATTACTAGAGAGTCATCAGCCATGCACTGCCCAAGAGATTTGTTAGTTTATGGGGGCGACTATGCATACTTGAGAATTTTTGATGCAATCCCTAACAATTGGGAGTATGGACAATGCGCTCCATCGGCACATGCCTCCTCTTTTTTATGGCTATCACTAATTTTGTGTATTAAGAAATCGAGTAAAACAATGTGGACACTTTATTACATAGGAATTTTTACATTATGTTCTGTTCAGATTATGCGAGGCGCACATTTTCTCTCACATATTTTATATTCTTTCTTAATAGCTCACTTAAGCGTTTATTTACTTTTTCAATTATTGAGAGCTAGGTTTAAAAACTAACCCCATAAGCAAGACCCAGGGAATTTTGTTGCATTTCAATATTGGCTTCACCTCCACCATATCCACCAATCCCTCCAGGAATAGAACCTGATCCATTTACTTTTTCGCTAAACGCATGCATGTAGGACAAAGAAAGTTCAGATTTATCTGCAAAAGCCCAGGTAAGGCCTAGGGTAATATGATCTTGCACAACACCGGGGGCTAGAATATTAAAAAATGTCTGCGAGCTTGGAATAGGCTGTGAGTTATGATTGTATCCTGCCCTTAGGGTTAGATTATCATTCCATTGATAATTGAAACCTATTTTATACACATTAATATCCCGCCACCCAAAACCAGCTCCATCGGAAGCGCCCAAAGGAACCCCAGCGAGAATTGAACCTAATGGGTTATTGACTGACCTGATGTCACCGTACTCAATACGTTGATAATCGATTGCAACCGTTAAAGCAGGATTAACAGCATAGGCAACGCCAAAACCATAATGACTGGGAATATCAAAATCACCGCCTTCGGCAAACAACCCTTTATAGTCATCTAACTTCGTCATGTAAGTTTTTGAGTGATAAGTCGCGCCTAAAGTGAGTTGGTTGGTTATCTGTCCGATCCAACCAAGTTTAATGCCTGCGCCATAGGAATGTTCATGATGATTGTCGGTAAGGTTGTTAGGACTGCTGCTGACATTATTCAAGGTGAAATTTTGTAGACCTTTAGCTTGAAAGGTTTGGTAAGCAACATTCACTGACACTCCAAGCACATGATTAGATGTTGGCTTAAAGGTTAGCGTAGGCGTTACAAAAATCTGTTTTAAATCCACCCCAGCACTGGCTTCACCAAATAACGGAATACCATTTTTGTAATTGGTATTAATTCCTCCATTCGCATAAATACTGACCCCAAGTGTATATTGATCATCTAATACTTTGTTATAGCCAAACTCAGGTATAAAGAAATCATTAGAATCGTTAGCATCGTAATGACCATCTGCACTTCGCCCACCTCCAAGGTCATTGCCTTTTATATCAGAACTTCTCTCGGGCCTGAAGTAGTTAATCCCAAAGTCATACCGGTTCCCAATCAAGCCCATTCCGGCCGGATTAATGGCGGCAGTTAAGCTGTCCTGTGGCAGAGCAATACCAACGCCACCCATGCCCTGTGACTTTATGCCATATCCATGCTGGAAGTAGCCGTTGGTTGCAAAAGCATGATTGACGAAAACAATAAGACCCATGAGGGTAAGTTGAATGATTTTCAATTTAAACTGACTTTCTTTGAATAAGTGCGATGAAAAAAATACCTGGAATGAGTCCTATGAAAAAATATATAACTTCAACTTTAAGACTGCCGATTAAAACTAAGGCAGGGCCTGGACATATGCCGGCAATTCCCCAGCCCACTCCAAACAGGGCTGAGCCGAGGATTAATTTTTGGTTTACTCTCTGGGTATCAGGAAGGTGAATCGATTGATTCATCAAGCTCTTCGTCTTGTTTTTAAAAGTTTTAAATCCGACAGCACTAATGGCAATAGATAATATAAAAGTGATCATCAAACCGGCTTTCCAGTCACCAAAGACATCAAAGAAGGCGAGCACATTATTTGGATTAAAAAAACCAGACACCAGCAAACCCAATCCAAAAATAAGACCAGATAAAAACGCTGTCAATTTTAACAAATGATTCATGCAGAAATTAATCGAATGAGGTTGAAGGTGATGAAGGCCGTTGCCATCATAATCAGAGTTGCCAAAATCGATCGCGGTGATAATCTTGATACACCACAAACAGAGTGTCCGCTAGTGCACCCGTTGGATAAAGTTGCGCCCACTCCAACCAAAAAACCCGCCACAATTAAAACAATGGGTTGCGTTTTTATTTCAAATGAAGGGATGTAAAAAAATATCGAATACACAATAGGGGATAAAATAAGTCCAGCGATTACAAATAAACGCCAACTATTTTCATGCAATGGATTAGCTAAAAAACCACGTATCATTCCGCTAACACCAAAAATTTTTCCGTTAAAGAAAAGCAGTGTGAGGATACCAATTCCGATTCCAAAGCCTCCTAATACATAATTCATAATTTTTTTTCTAATTTTTAACGAGCCAACATTTTATATGAATTTAAACTAAATAATTTGCTAAATCATGGATTTTTTTTGTTTTCCTTAATAGAATAAATTAAACAATGTTTTGACTTTATTATGAGTTCGTCACGACAAATCATTACAAATCTGTTGCAACAAGCAGGCATCACAATCGGGGGTCCGCGCGACTGGGATATGATTATCCATAATGATCAATGCTTTGACATGATCATTAGTAACTGGTCATTAGGGCTAGGTGAGTCGTATATGCATGGGATGTGGGATTGTAAAAGACTCGATCAATTCTTCACCAAAATCCTAGGAGCCAACCTTGATCATCAGGCCAAGACGGGCATGAGCTTTTCATTGGCATGGCATGTCTTACGCTATAAATTTTTAAATCTGCAAAACATTCAGCGGGCCTTCGAGGTGGGTGAGAGGCATTATGATTTAGGGAACTCCTTCTTTGAAAGCATGCTGGATCCATTCATGCAATACTCATGCGGGTATTGGGATAAGGCGAAAAATCTAAATCAAGCCCAGGTTAATAAATTGGATATGATTTGTCAAAAATTACATTTACAGCCGGGCGATCGGGTATTGGAAATAGGCTGTGGCTGGGGAGGCTTTGCTGAGTACGCCATCAAGCATTATCAGATTGACTACACCGGTGTCTCAATCTCCAAAGAGCAAATTCAGTATGCGAAAAAACGACTCAAGGGTCTAAAAGCCTCATTTAAACTTCAGGACTACCGAAAGGTCACGGGTCGTTTTGATAAGATTGTCTCGATTGGGATGTTTGAACATGTGGGCCGTAAAAATTATCGGGATTATTTTGAATTGGTGAATCATTGTTTACATCAGGATGGTTTATTTTTATTACACACCATCGGATGCAATCAAACAAAAACGGCGACAGATCCTTGGATTCATAAGTATATTTTCCCCAATGGATACATCCCGTCAAATCAGCAGATCACAAAATATGCGGAAGGATTGCTGCAATTAGAGGATTGGCATAATTTTGGTCCATACTATGATTTGACGCTCATGGCGTGGTATCAAAATTTTTCTCAACACTGGAAACAGTTTCAAAAGCAATATCCTGAAAGCTTTTTTAGGATGTGGAAATACTATCTACTCTGTTGCGCTGGCTACTTTCGATCCAGAAAGGGGCAATTGTGGCAGATTGTGTATAGGCACATTAATTCACAAAAGCCATACCAAAGTTATCGACCATAGGTTATGATCAAATTGAACCCTTATGGTCTTGTTTTGTATTAAAGGAGCCCAATGAAGTTTGTAAAGCTTTTATTACTCGCTGTCGTGATTTATTATCTGATTTATTATTTTTTTTCACCTTATCAACAATGCATCAGGGAATTTAATGGAAGTGGGGTATCAATGGATGAGATTGAGGGTACTCCGGATAAAATTCAAACGCAAAGAAGGCAATTGCTTAATATTGCTAAAGATGGTCACAAGCAAGATTGTGCCTCACGTCACCATTGGTAACTTAAGTCCCACAAAAAGTTTTAAATGTTTGTTCAAACTCTATACTTGAAGGTTCCAGGTAGCGGGAATCTTTGGGTGAACTGAATGGATTTTTGATGACCTCCAGCAGATCATGAAAAGGGTTCATATTGCCTTGTGTGGCCTGTTCAAGACTTTCTTCAACCAAATGATTTCTCGGGATCACGAGTGGATTGGCGGCATCCATTAGCTGCTGACTGTGCTGTTGTTGATGTTCTGGGATACGCTCATTTCTTTTTAGAACCCACTGACGAAATGCCTCACTCGATGCCATACCGGGGTCAAGTAATTCGGGTTGATTGAGGTGTCGAAAGGTGAGGGTAAAGTCTGCTTGATGAGTCTCCATCATCTTGAGTAAATCTTCAATCAGTTCGAGGTCATCGTCCGATTGTGTTTTGATGCCAATTTTATGACGCATGATTTGTAACCAGTGTTGGGTGTAAACGTGTTTGAATGTATCCAAGAGTTCTAAGGCTTTTTCTTTTGCTACCTCGATGTCATCGTTAAACAAAGGCAGTAAGGTTTCTGCAAATCGCGTCAGGTTCCATTGACCTATGATGGGTTGATTCTGGTATGCGTAGCGTCCATGCCGATCGATCGAGCTGAAAACAGTGTTGGGGTGATAGTGATTCATGAACGCACAAGGACCGTAATCAATGGACTCTCCAGGGATGGACATGTTATCCGTATTCATCACCCCGTGAATAAAACCAACACACATCCATTGAGCAATAAGCCTGGCTTGATTGTTAATCACTGCTTGTAAAAGTTTTTCATATCGATTCTCCTCATTGATCAGCTCAGGAAAATGACGCTCAATCACATAGTCTGAAAAATTTTGTAACAGGGATTTCTCCAGCGTGGCCGCATACTCAAAGGTGCCCACACGGATATGACTTTTTGCAACACGAATCAGCATCGCACCCGGCAAGGTTGTTTCCCGAAAAACAGGATCACCGGTACTCATCACTCCCAATGATCGTGTCGTTGGAATTCCAAGATGATACATCGCTTCACTGATCAGGTACTCTCTTAACATGGGTCCCATGGCAGCTAAACCATCTCCACCTCGAGCATATATTGTAGGTCCAGAGCCTTTGAGTTGAATGTCAAATCGGCTCATCTGTGAGGTCACATGTTCTCCTAGCAGCACGGCACGTCCATCACCCAGTTTCACAAAATGACCAAATTGGTGGCCACAATAAGCCTGTGAAATCGGCTGCGCATTTTGAGGCAATTTGTCTCCATTGGCAATAATAAAACCTTCTTGCTCAAGCTCTGAGATATTTAGTTCAAGTGCCTGAGCCAGTTCTTGGTTAAAGATAATATTCTGTGGCGCTCTGAATTGCTTGATGGTTTGTTGGGTATAGAAATCTTTTGGGAGCGTTAGGTATGAGTTGATAAAATTAAAACCAAAAGATACAGGTGATGTCATTTTTTATTTAGTTATGATGTAAGTATCGATTGAAGTTTAACATAGGATATTTAGGCTATTGGTGAGCAAATTAAATTTCACTTTGAAATTATTTTTTTATAGCCTTCCAGGTTCCTCCGTACTGGTAACTGTTAGGGTAATTCGACTTAATTTTTTGTAAACAGGGGTCGCACAGGAACTGCCAGGTTTCTAGTTGATCATAGCGACAACGAAAAAGGACTTCATTTAGCTGGCCACAAATGGAACAATGCTTGTGTCTTACTCTCATCGTAGTTTATTATAGGAAGTTCATGAAAAAGCTTATCATATTTTTTTTACTATCCACCCTTGCTACAATTGGAATGCGATTTATTCCAAACGTTGAAACCATCTGGTATTTATATTTTTTAGTATCCTCACTGACCTATCTTTTAGGGATCTTTCTGCTATTTCGGATCGTATATATGCTTTTTAAAAAGTTTGATTTAATTGATACCAATTAAATTTTTAGAAACAATCACAACTTTTGAGATGATTTATTGTCTCTAAAATAGAGGATAAAGAATGAATTTAAAAATTACACTTATCGCATCATCCATTTTTTTCTCTTTATCAATTTTTGCCGAAGAATTTAATAACCTGTGTGTCACCAGTTTGTCTGAAGGTAATTTTCATCAAACTGATTGCTCAATTAATCACAAGCTGAATGAAAAAGTCTATTGCTTTGGTAATCAGTCGGGAAAAGATATCTTTCTCAACAACCCCGATAAGGTGATCAAACAAGCTGAAAACTTTTACAAAGAATCCTTTGAGGACGAAAGGGTGAAAGTGACTCAGGATCAAGCTCATCAAGCGATTAATGACCCTGAGTGTGATTTGTCTAATCTTGATGTGTCCTATCTCAATTTTGCTGATCAAGATTTAACCCATTGTAGGATGGTGAATACTAGTTTTTTTGGAGCTGATCTGAGGGGGGCAAATTTATCAGGAGCCAATTTGCAAAGAGCTTACCTTAACCTCGCGCGCATTGAAAAAACAAATTTTAATGGGAGCAACCTCTCTATGGCCATTATTTTCCAGCCGATATTTGAAGACAACCAGTTCAATAATGCTAATTTAAGCGGGGCTCGAGTGATTGGCACACTGGGTAAGGTGAATATGTCCAATGCCAATTTGTCGAATGGACGTTTAGGTCTTGATGTTGGCAATCAACCCATGGGTCAAATGAAGTTTGATTCCAGCGGAGGAAATTTTGAAGGCACAAACTTTGAGGGGGCTGATTTGCACATTGCTAGTTTCAAGTTTGGCAATTTAAAAAATGCAAATCTTAAAAATACAAAACTCACCCGCTCTGAATTAATTCGTGCTGATTTAACGGGAGCTGATTTGACTGGGGCTGATTTAACCAATGCTGATATAAATGGAGCAAATTTCAAAGATGCTAAGGGTATGGATCGTGTGATCGGGTGGAAGCTGACCACAGGAAAATGTTTAAACTGCCCAGCGCGTTAAAAATATTTAGAAAACTTATCTCAGGTGCGAGTTAATCTAACTTTGAATTTTATCTAAGAAACCGCTTTTTACCAGAAGTAGATAGATTGCAAAATAGATAATCGCCGCGATTAGGAGAATATAGAAAAATGTTTCCATTACAAGTCTCCTCCTATAAACCCTTGGCTTTGCTTACGCCACAATTTTGAATATAAACCTTTTTTACGGATGAGTTCTTCATGGGTGCCTTCTTCAATAATTTGACCCTTATCCATAACGATTAAACGGTCCATCATCGAAATTGTGGATAATCGATGAGCAATCGCAATCACTGTTTTTTTAGCCATGAGTGTCTGCAGACTTTGTTGAATAATAGTTTCAACCTCAGAATCAAGCGCACTGGTGGCTTCATCTAGAATTAGGATAGGAGCATTTTTTAACGCCAAGCGGGCAATTGCAATCCGCTGTTTTTGGCCTCCGGAAAGCTTTACTCCTCGCTCTCCCACATGAGAATCATAACCTGTTCTACCGTGTTGGTCTTTGAGTTGCATGATGAAGTCATGGCATTCGGCAATTTTAGCTGCCTTAATGATTTCAGTCATGGTGCTTTCGGGACGTCCGTAAGCAATATTCTCTTTGATGGAGCGATGGAGCAGAGAATTATCCTGCGACACTACTGAAATCGAGCTTCTTAAACTGGTTTGAGAGACTGATTTTATATCCTGTTGATTGATTTGGATCGAACCGTCAGAGACATCATAAAATCTTAGTAGTAGATTAATTAAAGTTGATTTTCCAGCGCCAGAACGCCCCACAATTCCAATTCGCTCATGTGCTTTGATGTTCAGGGAAAATGCTGAGAAAACCGGTTCTGCGCTGTAAGCAAAACTCACATTATCAAAGGTAATCGTTGCGTTATTTTTAATCACCAAGGGTTTAGCCTGTCTTGAATCATTGATAACAATTTTTTTCGACAGCATATTGAATCCATCTTGAGTCACACCAATGTTTTCAAAAAGACTGGCAATCTCCCACATCACCCAGTGAGAGATTCCATTGAGGCGCAATGCCATGGCTGTTGCTGCACCAACAATACCTATATTAATCAGACTTTCTGTCCAGAGAAAAATGGAGAGCACTGTGGTGCTTAGAATCAACATCACACTGAGGCTGTGATTAACGACTTCAATAAAGGTGACCTGACGCATTTGTTTGTGTACGGTTTTTAAAAAATCAGTCATGGAGTTTTTTGCATAGGAGGACTCTCTGCCCGAGTGAGAAAAAAGTTTGACTAGATTTATATTGGTATACGCATCGGTGATTCGACCTGTCATTAATGATCGGGCATCGGCTTGATTTTTGGATAGATGAATTAGTTTGGGTACAAAAAAGATCAACGATAACGTGTAAAAAAACAACCACACAAAGAAAGGAATCGATAGCGTTAGGCTGAATGAGCTTACAATGGCGATCATGGTAAAGATATATATCCCGACGTAGATGAGAATATCCGCTAATGTGAAGACTAAGTCTCTCATCGCTATTGCGGTTTGCATAACCTTGGCAGAAATTCTTCCAGAAAATTCATTGCTGTAAAAATCAAACGTTTGGTTTAATAGATGTTTATGAAATTTCCATCGCAAAATCATGGGCATATTCCCTGCTAAGGATTGCCGTTTAAGTAACGACTGGAACAGGACGAGGAGGATAGTGGATACAAAGATGATAGCAATAACCCCCAACTGCCAGCCAAAATCCTTAAAAAAGTTTTCGGGACCGGAAGTGATCATGTTAGAAATAATTAATCCAACGATTAGATAGAGCCCAGCTTCAATGCTAGCAATGATGCCTGTCAGAATCGACATGGCGGCAATATAACGCTTCATCCCTTTTAAACAATGCCAAATAAATTTGGACAGGGTCATGTCGCCCACTGACAAATTCTCATTGGGAAATGGATTGATGATGTGCTCAAATTTTTTAAACATTATGGCGTAACCCAACTTTGTTCAAGAGTTTTAATATTGTAATTTGCACGCTGATGCCCATTGTTGCTTAAAACTAAAATATCTAACTCTTGAAAAAAAATTTCAATCACAGTGAATCGATTCATAGAAGCATCAAATTCATAAGCATTATGTGCTTCTATGATTGATTTAGGGGGAGGGTTAATCTGATAATCTTTTTTTTGAATATCGCTAAGATTTTGCCAATATTGTTGAGCATTCTCTTTACTTAAAATGTGAGCAAGGCTATTTACAGAGACCTGCATTTTTTTTCCAGCATCCCAAAATAATAAATTACAGCGTGCATTGTTTTTTAATTCTGTAAATTTCTGACTTTTTTCATCAGTGAATATAACTAATGATTTTTGTTCCTCATTAAATTTTCTTGCAATAACAATTCGCTGAGATAAGGAATTATTAGTAAATGACGCTAAGACAGGAAAGCGAAATTTTGATTTACGGTCTGCAGCACCTCTTTGAATATTTTTCAGTGCTTGGTTAATAAAGTCTGACAATTGCATATCATTCCTTCTCAGATTTGAGTCTTATTGCTTTTAAATATATAGTCATTTTTTGAATTTCATAAAAAAAGGGCTTTTAGACCCTTTTTTTATTCATACATTCTCTTTTTGATTATACCGATTTACTGTCCATAGGGTTTAGCCTTAAATTCATCTTCAACCGGTTCTTGATTTTCATCTTTTTTTGTATTGTCGTCAGATTCCATTTCATGATGATCATGCCCTTCATGATCATGGCCATCTTTATGCTCATGATGCTCAGCCATCAAAAAAATATATTGCGATTCCTCTTTGCTGTTTTCATTGATTGGCTCAGCCTTTATCCCAGCAAAAGCACTCATTGATGATGAGATGATGAGGAGCGATACCAGTAATTTTGAATACATATTTTTGTACCTTTATAAAATTAATTAAAGTAATTCACTCACCTTAAGAGAATGAGATGTCAATTTTGTTCAATGGATTACTGGATCTTTTTAGTGCTCCCTGTGTCCTGATAGCGTGCAAATCAATAAAGTAAATACATATCATTATAATTTTTTAAAATTTTATTCATTAGAATCAATAACTTATATTATCAAAACTATTGGTATAAAAATTGCATTAAATATAAAAAAGGAGACAACTAATGTTTAATTTTTTAAGTTTAACTTATTGGTTTAATTTTTCAGAGTTAACTCAGGGCCAATTTATAATGCTTTTATTTATTTTATTTGTTATTTTCGACCTTAGTTTTCCTAAGCGCTCTAAAGTAAATAAATAGCTTTTAATTATTCTATGATTCTCTGTTATGATCTTGCCAAAGGTGACAAGATCTATGACATTTTTCAAAAACACTTACACTAAAATACTAGAATTATCAGGCAAGCCTTTGGCGAGGCTTTATCTTTTTATTCTGAGCTTTGCTGAGGCTTCTTTTTTTCCCATACCCCCAGATGTCATGTTAATACCCATGTGTTTGGCAAAACCAAAACAAGCCTGGAATTTGGCTTTAATTACTACGATCGCCTCTGTCCTTGGAGGAATGTTGGGGTATGTTATCGGTGTTTATGGCCTGACAATTGTTGAGCCGATGATTCAATCGTTAGGATATGGCGACTATTTTCAGCTGGCGTTATCCTGGTTCACCACCTGGGGATTTTGGGCAGTTTTTGTAGCCGGATTTTCTCCCATCCCTTACAAAATTTTTACCATCGCCGCTGGTGCAATGGCAATGAATTTTCCATTATTCGTGCTCGCTTCATTTATGGGAAGAGGGCTGAGAATTTTTTTAGTCGCCCTGTTAGTGAAAGTGTTTGGTGAGCAGATTGATCGTGTTATAAAGCGCTATGCCAATGTTCTCGGATGGGCTGCGGTTACTATTTTCGTCCTTGCGGTGTTGATTCACCAATTCTCAAATTAAGATAAGTCTTGCTTAATTAAAAATCATCGCTATAATGGCGCAACTAATTGATTGTCTTAATATTTTTTTTGTGAGCCAGTTGATTTATCACCATTAAATATAAGGATCACTATGTCATTTGACGCATTTGGATTTATTCCTCCAATCAATAAAGCTATTCAACGTATTAACTACGTGACAGCTACCCCCATTCAACAACAATGTATCCCGCTAGTCCTGGAAGGTAAGGATGTTTTAGCATCAGCCCAAACAGGAACGGGTAAAACAGCAGCATTTAGCTTGCCATTATTGGAGCTTGTCTCAAGAAAACCAACCTCAAAACATAAAAGAAACATTAGCCCAAATGTGCTAATTCTTTCGCCAACTCGAGAGCTCGCAACCCAGATTGATCAAGAACTAAAAAGATTCAGTCATTTTATGGAAATTAATGTGGTCACCGTAGTTGGAGGAGTGTCCTATAAAATTCAAAATAAGCTCTTAAAATCTAATGTACATTTCTTGGTGGCCACACCCGGTCGATTAATGGATATGGTCAAACAAAAGAAAATTAATCTGAAGCACATTGAGGCATTAGTCATTGATGAAGCGGATCGTATGTTGGACATGGGCTTCATTCCTGATATTAAAAAGATTTTTGAAACCACCGCACCTGAAAAACAGGTACTCATGTTTACGGCAACCATGAATAAGTCGATTGAAAAAATTGCACAACAATTTCTCAAAAATCCAATTCGAATTGCTGTTGAGCAAGAAAATAAGTCTAATAAAAATATTCATCAAATCGCCTACCCGGTGGCTGATTACAATCAAAAGAAATTAGTTTTGGTAGATATTTTGAATGAGCCAGATTTGAATCAAGCGATTATTTTTACGGCTACAAAAAGAGAAGCGGATAAATTATCTGATGAGCTTTATCTCATGAACCACCGTTCCAAAACTTTGCATGGTGACATGAGTCAACGTGAGCGAACACGCACCATTACGCGTTTTAAAAACAATGAAATTCAAATTCTTGTGGCCACCGATGTCGCTGCACGTGGTATTGATGTGAATGACATTACACACGTGATTAATTTCGATTTACCCAGACAACCCGAGGATTATATCCACCGTATCGGAAGAACTGGCCGTGCAGATCGTAAAGGAAAGGCTATCAGTCTGATTACCGATAAAGAAAAATTTATGGTCCAAAAGATAGAACGCTATGCCAGTGTGAAGATAGAAATCATCAAATCACCGCACAGCACATCAAAAGCGACCTTGATTCACGAGAAAAAAGAGAGTGGATTTAAAAGCAAGCGTCGATCAGCTGGACGAAGCTCAAATAATAGCTCGGGAAAAAGTTTTGCACAAAGAAAACCGTCAACCCGTGCTGATTTTACAAAGAGAAATCCGGAAGCCAGTGTTGATTCTACAAAGAGAAATCCGAAAGCCAGTTTTGGCTTTGCTAAGAAAAAACCATCAGCAAATGCTAATTTTGCAAAAAAACGCATTGCTAGAAATACAACACGCCCCACTGAAAAAAAAAATAAGCCTCATGGGCGTTCATCACAAATGATGGCGGCTTAATTTACGCTTAATTTTATTTATTATTATTTTCTTTAACCAGCTATTTTGATCATCAAAATAGGTTTGAAAAAACAACTCTGTTTGAGTTCTGGTGAGAAAATGATGAGTGAATTTTAAAAAACTATACAAATCCCTTGCCGCACATTGAAAACGAAATAGTTTATATTTCATTTTTTCAAGATCAATCAATACCATCGATGAGTTATCTTGATTTAAATAAATATGCTTAGGAATGGGGTAGGTGTGTTGGATATTATTAAGATGAAGCTGCTTCAGAAATTTGGCAATGATTTTAATTTGATCATCTGATAATTGTTGTGTTTGGTCTAAAACTTCTGATAAACAACGATGCTCTTTATTCAGACTTTGGGTCACCAAGATACAGTCATTTTCACGAATGCCAAAAAAAATAACCTCGAGTGTGGGAATATTTAATTTTTGTAATCTTTGGGTACAATCAAATTCCCTTTTAAAGGTTGGCTCACCCTTAAAAGGATGTAGCCAAGTTTTAAAATTATGATTGTGTTGTTTTTTGATAAATAGCGTCTCATCTCCAATGTGTTTGGTGATCACCCCGCTCCAGCCATCTCTGCGATGATTGACGTCTTCAAACCAATGATTTTCGGTGTCCCAAAAATCAGCAAAGCCATTTAATTGAAATTGGCTCAGTTTTTTTGCCCACAAAGGATTTACATATTCAATCATTTACGGTTCTAATATATTGATAAATTTCTTTTCATAGGGATTGCCAACCAAAATGTCTTTTTCGGTAAAGTGTTTATTTGCAATGCTCTTCTTAAAATCATAATCTTCATAGTTAAACCCAGCAAGATCACTGATCAGATGGATCAGATCATTGCTGTTAAATTTTTTCGCTAAATTTTCATTTAAGGCATTTTGGGAAGGCTGCCAATTTAACGATTGATAAATAAAAAATGGAATCGCATACATGGGCAGAGTGGGCTTACTTTCATTTCGTCCTTGAAAGGTTCTGTCCCCACTGTCATAAACATCATCACCATGATCAGCTAGGTAGATGGCAAGACTAGGCGTCGTTTGTTGCTGAATAATATCCAGAAGTTGATTGAGAATAGAATCATGATAGCGAATGGCATTATCAAATTCATTCACCCTCATTTTGGCCACACTTGTGAGGTTCGGGTCTAAATCATCCTCACTCTGAAAATAATTAAAAGTATCCGGGTATCTGTACTTATAGCTCATGTGAGTACCCAGCATATGCAACACAATAAACTTTTTCTGATGATGATCAGAAAAAGCTTGTTTGAAAGGTTCTATAATTTTTTCATCAAAACTGTATGAATTTTGCTCACGTGATGTATTTAAATAGACTTGCTCATCAGCTAACTTAGAAAAAGCAGTAAGCATGGTATTTCTTTTGGTTAGCGTTTGTTGGTTGCTGATCCAATAAGTGTGATATCCAGCTTGCTTCATGAGAGCGATAATCGATGACTTATTTTTGTAAAGATCTGGATGGTTTTGATCAGCAAAAGTAAGCACTTGCTGCAAGGATTCGATGGTATTGGGCCTAGGCGCATAAGCATTCTTGAGCACCTTTATATCTGATCGTTTATCTAACAACGGAGTGGTTTTTCGTTCGTACCCATAAAGACTTAAGTGAAGGCGATTGGTATTCTCACCAATAATTAAAATAATATTTTTATTTTGATTCGCAAAAGCTTCCGAAAAATTTTTTACCGGTTCAATATTTTTTAACTCATTTAAGGCATGGGTCATGCTGTGTAATTGTTTTTGGTACTCTTGGTAACCAATAATCAGTTGCCATGGGGATGAAGGTTCGAGTTTTCTTTTAAGACGATGAAAGAAAGCGTCAACATTATCTCCAGTTTTAATGAAGATTGGGAATGTGACGACAGCAGCAAGACAATAAATCCAAACACCCCGAGCGAATGGGGTTAATACTACCGGTGATAAATACCGTGAGATCCATACGGGAATAGCCAAATAGACAAGGGTCGCAGGAACGATGCCCCAGCTAAAATAATGCTCCATAAATTCACCAGCTTCATTTGGATTAGTATCCAGTAAAATAAAAATTAAGCTTTGTGAGAATTCAGATTGATAGATATACAAATATCCAAAAGCAGGAAGGCTCAACAATAAGATAAAAAAGCCAATCACCCGAGAGCTCATTACCGCTTTACTGCCAGATAAGATAATGGGAATTAGCCAGATGAGATTAATCAGAAGCCCATCGCGGACTCCGCGAAAACCAATTTCACCCAAACTATATAGAATGAGGGTTACTGTTGATGCGCAATACAATAAAAAAAGATAATGCGTGAACAGGCACCTTAAGGAAATCATAAATTTATTGGTCATTGGGCTTTTCTAGGGAAATCATTCCTATTTTTTGATGTCGATAGTCCTGAAGGATGGTTATAGCTGCTTTTTTTAGATCAGGTTGTCTACCTTTTAACAGCATCCGTTTTTTTTCAGCAATCATCTCGATGATCTGTTCTGAGGGTTGAGCAATCTCATGTGGGTCCAAATCATATCGAGTCATTAGTTCAGTGGTGTATGAAGCTTTTAAACAATCTAATAAATAAAGCGCAGCCTCAGTTTCATCGTAGGCATTAATGCCTATAATATTCGATGCGGCTAGATAGTTCCCCTGCATCTCGTCTTCAATTTTATGCCACATCAATCCAGGCGTATCTGTTAATACAAAGTCATCATCGACAATGATTCTTTGTTGCATTTGTGTCACTGCAGGGACGTCTCCAGTTTTTGCAATTTTTCTTTGGGTAAGTAAATTGATTAAGGATGATTTGCCAACATTTGGAATTCCAATAATAATGGCTCGAACAGGTTTGATCGGAGTGCCTCGGTGAGGAACAAGGCTAAAACAGGCTTCTTTGATGGCTAATTTATTTTTTTTATTTTTAGCAGAGACAGATAAAGACAAGGTATTTGCTCTTTGACTGTAATATTTAAGCCATTGTGCAGTAATTTTAGGATCGGCAATATCAGACTTATTGAGCAGTTTTAAATGGGGTTTGCCTCGATGTTTAATAATTTGATTCAGCATTGGATTTTCAGAAGACTGGGGAAGCCGAGCATCCACCACTTCGATTACGAGGTCATTATGTTTGAGGTTTTTTTCAAACTCTTTTTTTGCTTTGGTCATATGACCGGGGAACCATTGAACAGACATAGCAAACCTCATTGAAAACGTTATTATAATGTAAACTTAAGACCATGGTAAAAAGCTACGAGATAAAACCCGATCAATCCATTGAGCTCTTGCAGGAATTGCATATTTTGACGCGTGAGCAAAAATTAAACCAAGATTCACGACGTAAACTCAAACAAATTTACCATTTACTTCAATTTATAGAACCCATTATTCATCAATATAAAGATCAAGAATTCACTTTGGTTGATCATGGTGCTGGAAAATCATACTTAGGTTTTATGTTGTATGACCTGATCGTCAAAAATACATTGGGAAAAATTATTGGGGTTGAGGCGAATGATGTGTTGGTCCAAAAATGTAATGATTTGTTGCTCAAATTTAAGTTTAATAATATGTCCTTCATCTCTCAAGCTATTGAGAAAAGTAAGGCCACGATTAAACAGGCTCAGATTGTAACCGCGTTGCATGCCTGTGATACGGCAACCGATCACGCCATTGACTTTGCCCTCGAGAAAAAAGCAGCATGGATTATTTTAGTCCCCTGTTGTCAAGCGGAAGTATACCAACATCTTAAAGCGCACAAAATGAACAATATGAAACAACACTGGGTTGAGCTTTACCGTCATGGAATTCATACCCGAGAGTTTGGAAGTCATTTAACCAATGTTTTACGCTGTTTAAAATTAGAACATCAGGGATATAAAGTTTCTGTGACTGAATTGGTCGGATGGGAACATTCCATGAAAAATGAATTAATCATTGCAGAATTTATTGATCAACAGCGAACACAATCAGGTGAGCGAATTGAAAAAATTTTAGCGGATCTTGATTTAAAAACGTTACAATCTCGTTTTTTAGTTTCTTAACATTAAGGAGTTTAAAATTGAAAAATTATCTATGGTTGACAATATTATTTAGCCAGTTGGCATTTAGTTATGACTTTACTGGGCACTATCAATGTGAGGGGAAAGACTCTACGGAAGGTGCTTACCAGGGTGAGGTAATCATGAACAAAAAAGTTGAGTTCACCCAAGAAGATTACGCCAGTTATGACTTTGTTTTAAAGGTGCCTGGTTTTGGAGATTACCATGGATTTGCTGCAGCGAATGGTCTTGATGTCGCTATTTATTTTGGACTGAAGGATTTAAAGAATCAAGACTATGGAGTTGGCATTGCAAAATTTGAACAAACGAATAGCCAGCAGTGGAAATTTCATAAGTTTTATTTTGAACCCGCATACGAGGGGGGGAATATAGGATTTGAGGACTGCACTCAAGTTAAGTAAAAGGTAAATTTAAAATCAACATTTATTATCCAGAATCACTACCCGTAAGCCAAAATGTAGAGCATATTAAAAAACTGATCACCAACCATCAGGTGATTATTTTGTGCGGAGAGACCGGTTCTGGAAAAACTACACAGTTACCAAAAATATGTCTTGATCTCGGCAGGGGCAAGAATCAATTAATTGGGCATACCCAGCCTAGAAGAATAGCAGCCCGATCCGTTGCCTCAAGAATTGCTGAGGAATTAAGCGTCACTGTTGGCCAAGAGGTTGGGTTTAAAGTACGCTTTACGGATAAAACCTCAGCAGCCACCCGCATTAAACTAATGACTGATGGCGTGTTGCTGGCTGAAACACAAACTGACCCTTTGTTAAGAAAGTACGATACCCTCATTATTGATGAGGCTCACGAGCGTAATTTAAATATAGACTTTTTAATAGGCTTTATTAAACAATTACTCCCAAAAAGACCAGATTTAAAAGTGATCATTACCAGTGCGACGATTGATGTCGAAAAATTCTCTAAACATTTTAACGATGCACCCACAATTGAAATTTCTGGGCGAACCTTTCCCGTAGAGACGCTCTACAGACCCATGAACAATATTGAGGAGGGGGATGTGCTCTCTATTGAGCAATCGGTTTATGAGGTGATCCAAGAAATAGGTAATCAGCCGGGGGATGTCTTAGTCTTCCTGCCCGGGGAAAAAGACATTCACGATATTCGCCGGTATTTGACTGAATTACTGGATCATCATTATGAAGTTTTGCCCTTGTATTCAAGATTACCTGTTCCCGATCAACAAAAAATATTTAGTATCGGTTCAAAAAAAAGAATTATCTTATCCACCAATATTGCAGAAACTTCACTCACTGTTCCGAATATTAAGTTCGTGATTGATTCAGGTCTGGCTCGAGTCATTCGATACAACCCTCGGCTTCGGATTGAGCAGCTGCTTATCGAAAAAATATCACAAGCTGCAGCAAATCAAAGACAAGGGCGTTGTGGGCGAATTGCACCGGGTGTTTGTTTTCGCCTCTATGATGAGGAAGATTTTTTAAATCGCTCAATATTTACAGATCCTGAAATCATGAGAAGCTCACTAGCATCGGTGATTCTCAGAATGTCGAGTTTAAATCTGGGTGATGTAGAAAATTTTCCATTCCTAGATGCCCCTTTTAAAAAGTTTATCCAAGATGGCTATGATTTGTTGTTCGAATTACATGCAGTAGAGAAGGATCGTCACATCACTGACTTGGGTCGAATTATGGCACAAATACCGATTGATCCGATATTTTCAAGAATTATCATCGAGGCAAAAAAACAGCATTGTTTATCGGAAATTATTCCCATCATTGCTGCAATTTCAGTAGCCGATCCAATTGAAAGGCCGTTTGACAAGCAAGAGCAGGCCGAGCAGGCGCAGACTATTTTCCATGACCCAAAATCAGGTTTTTTAAGCTTCTATCGGTTATGGCAATTATTACAAAATGAAGTGAAAAATAACAAAATGAAAGACTTTGCTATATTTTGTAAGAAATATTTTTTATCGTTTACCCGGATGCGTGAATGGCAAGAAATGCATAAACAGCTGTTACAAATTACTGGGGAACTGGGATATAAATTAAATAGCCATGAGGCAACCTACGACCAAATTCATCAATCCCTGTTATCTGGACTGTTAAGAAATATTGGATTTAAAGAAATTGACGGCAATCAATATTTGGGGTGTAAATCACTTAAATTTTTAATTGGCCCAAAATTGTATCGAAATAAAAAATTCAAGTGGATTATGGCGGCAGAAATTATTGATACAGGTAAATTTTATGCACAATGTATTGCTGAAATTAATGAACAATGGATTGAAAAGTATGCAGAACATTTGCTTGAGTCAGATTACTCTAACCCCAGGTGGAATAAGAAGTTAAAAAGGGTTGACGCGACACAAAAGTTATCTCTATTTGGACTGGTCATTATTCCAGAACGCTCCATTCATTACGGTCCGATCAACCCAGAATTGGCTAAATCTATTTTTATTCGTCAAGGTTTAGTTGAGAATCAATACACCAGCCCTGGAATTTTTTGGCAAGAGAATCAAAAACTCATCAAACAAATCGAAGAGCTAGAGCATAAGTCCAGACGCAGAGATATCTTGATTAACGATGATGTGCTCTATGATTTTTATAATGAAAAAATTGATGAGGTGATTATCAATGCGGATGCCTTCGAATTTTGGCGAAAAAAAATAGAAACCAAAGAACCTGAACGTCTGTTTCTTACCCGTGAATATTTAATGCGGCATAGTGCACAAGACGTAACCGAAATAGCTTATCCAAATCGAATAGCTATTAACGAATATGAGTATCAACTGAAATATCATTTTGAACCTAATCATCCACGTGATGGCTTAACCATTTCCATTCCTCTGCCTCATTTGAATCTTATTGAAGATAGTCACTTAGATTGGCTAGTTCCGGGACTGTTACGGGAAAAAATTACCTGGGCGTTTAAAAATTTACCCAAGGAACAAAGACGGCAATGCATTCCTGTAAAAGATTGGGTCGATAAATTTTTAGATTACCCAAGAGAAAAGAGTTTTAAAGAAACCTTTACCCGATTCATTTGGAAATTCGTTGACCCTCACTTTATGATGACGGAGAGTTTTTATGACTCCCTCCCTTCGCATTTGAAAATAAAATATGAGATTGTAAATGACCAAGGCAAGATGATCGATCTCAACGAGAATTTGGATGTGCTCAAAAAAGAAAATCAGAAAAGTGTCAAGGCTGTTGTTGAAAGGGTGAAGTTTGATATTGAACAGTCAGGGATGACTTCCTGGCCTATGGAGAATATTCCTATCAAAGTTGAAAAACAAGTGGGTGAGAAAGTATTTGAGGCATACGCTGGACTTGTGGATCATCAGGAATCGGTAGCAATCGAGGTTTTTGATAATCCCAAGGAGGCAGAAAAACAGCATCAACAAGGCATTAAGCGATTGGTCAGATTCCACTATAAAGAACGTTTAAAGCGTTTTAAAAAAATTCCACCAGATCTTGCACAAGCAGTGATTAAGTTATCGACTCACATTGATTCGAAGGTGTTAATGGAGAATTTAGAAGAGGTGATTCTCACCGAGTTGATTAAAGATTTTACAAGTGCTCGTAAACAGAGTGAGTATGATAAGTTATTAATGTATTCACGGAATGAATTACCAAGAATTTTAGATCACCTCATCATTCAGTTAAATAAAGTGGCAGAAGAATACCAATCCATTCAACATTTAAAACAATCCATGAACTATATAGACGAGTTAGAAGATGACATTGAAGAACAGCTCGAGATTTTATTACCTCCTTATGAAGCTCCTTTATTTAAGTTTTCAGCTTTGACTTACATTCCCAAATATTTACAAGCTTTAAAAATTCGTATTGAAAAATATCCCCATCGATTGGAACATGATCAAGATTGTATTGGTCAGTACAGTCGCCTAAAACATAAGTGGGTGGAAAAGGTAATGGGTTATGTGGAAAATGATATGGATATTCCTGAGTCATATATTCATTTTCAGTGGCAACTCCAGGAATTAAGAGTTTCTTTTTTTGCTCAAGAGTTGAAAACCATTCAGCCCATTTCTATTCAGCGCATGGATAAATCTTGGGCAGAGCTCCTCAAACAACATCATTAAGCCATGGTTGATTTAAAAACACTCCCGATTGAAATTAGTGAAACCAACGAGGTCAGGTCATTACATTTGGAGACGGATTCCATTCAAAGTTCGATGTTGATCCAAGATCCAATTCATTTGACCCTAAAATATACACAAGTAGTTGCATTAACCCTTCTTTTTTTTAGACATCCAAAAAATATAACGATACTAGGTTTGGGGGCTGGATCTTTAACCAAGTTTTTCTTTTATTTGTGCCCTAAAACAAAAATCCACACCATTGAAATTAATCCCAGAGTGATTGATGTTGCTCATCAGATGTTTGATGTACCCTTTGAAACTAAGAGACATCACATTACAGAATCTGATGCCGAGATTTATTTAAAACAAAATAAAACTAAACTTCAAATTATAATATCGGACATTTTTGATGGTTATGGCATCCCAAGAACATTCACACAAAAAAAATATTTTAAGCTCTGCTCTGAACGCTTAGAAAATAATGGTTTATTTATAATTAACCTGTGGGGCTCTGATAAAAAAACACCCAATTACATTCAAGACCTAAAACTCATTTTTAGTAAAGTTATTATTGTCGAATCCGACAACCCAGGAAATGTCATTATTTTTTGTTTTAAACACAGCTTTCTTTTTCCTTCAAAAAGACAGATGGACTTACGGCTCTCATTTTTAGAAAATAAAATAAACTTTGATTTACCATTTTTTTATAAGAGAATGCTTAAACGAAATAAACAATTATTTGAAAGTATGAATTGTCTCTAGAAAAAATCTCATTTTTTGCTACGTGTCCGCGGGGTCTTGAAAAATTCTTATTCGAAGAAATACGTGAATTAGACGGTGAAAAAATAAAAGTTCATGACGGGGGAGTCTCATTTACCGGGGACCAAATGACGATGTATGCGTTTAATTTGAGTTCCCGAATTGCAACGCGCCTCCTGAAGCGTATTGCCTATGGACAATTTAAGTCTGAAAATGATTTATATCAATCCGCGCTTAAAGTGAAGTGGCCTGATTTGTTTGCAGTTGAAAAATCGATTAAGGTTTCGACAACATCAATAAAAACAAATTTAAAAAGTATTGATTTTGTTACCTTAAGAATTAAAGATGCAATCTGTGATGTGTTTAAACAAAAGTTTAATAAACGCCCCAATGTGGATGTCCGTGATCCAAATGTTAAGATTCATTTATTTTTAGAAAAAAATAATTTTATTTTATATATGGACTCATCAGGTAAGCCGCTTTATCAGCGAGGCTATCGGGAAAAAACCATTGAGGCCCCTTTAAAAGAAAATTTAGCCGCTGGGATTGTTTCCTTATCCGGTTGGCAACCTGAACAGCCTTTGCTTGACCCAATGTGCGGAAGTGGCACACTAATTATTGAGGCTGCACTGAAGGCATTAAATATTTATCCAGGAATCAATCGAGATTTCGGATTTCAGCATTGGCATGATTTTCAATCAGATCTTTTGGCTGAGTTGAAGATTAAATTTAAGCATAAAAGAGTAGAACATCCATTACAGATTTATGGTTCTGATATTGACCGAAAAGCTTTTAATGCGGCCTCTACAAATATTGATCAATTAGGCCTCAAAGATTACATTCGCTTGAATACAAAACGCTTTGAAGTTTCCATGTCGCCCCATGATCATGGCGTTATTGTGTGTAACCCTCCATACGGGGTGAGGCTGAATGAGGAATCTAATATGATGGAACAATATCAGGCCTGGGGAGCCATTCTCAAAAAAGAGTTTTCCGGTTGGAAAGCATATTTCATTAGCAATGATATGTCTTTTCCTAAAGGCCTTCGGCTCGCTGCAAGTAAAAAAACCCCGATATATAACGGGGCTTTAGATTGTCGCTTATTTGAATTTGTGATGGTTTCTGGTAGCAACCGTAAGGCTAAACCAGCGACTTAATTGCTGACTCATAATTTGGCTCTTCAGTGATTTCAGCAACCAGTTCACTATGGATCACCGTATTATTTTCATCAAGAACCACGACAGCGCGTGATGTTAGTCCTTGTAAACTGGAGCTCTTAATATGCACTCCGTAGGAGTCCGCAAATTCTTGAATGTTTCTGAAAGCTGAAAGTGTTTCAACCTGCTCCGTTCCCTCTGCCCCACAAAATCTTTTTTGAGCAAAAGGTAAATCAGCGGATATACACAGGACCACTGTATTATTTAATTTTGAGACTTCATCGTTAAAACGCTTAACCGATAGAGCGCAAGTCGGTGTATCGATGCTCGGAAAAATATTTAATATTTTTCTTTTTCCTGAATAATTCTCTAAGGATACGTTCTCTCTTTTTTGATTTGCTAGATTAAAATCTGGAGCTTTTTCGCCCTTTTGAGGAAATTGTCCTCCAATTTCTACTGGTTCGCCCTTAAGGTTTACGTGTGACATAATTTTCTCCATTATTCTTTAAAAAGTTATCGTGTTTGAATAAAGATATCAGGTAAAATTAAATCATGCAAAGCAATTCCGAAAGTCAATTTACTCATCTCAGATGTCATAGCGAATTTTCCATAAAAGATGGAATTGTCCGACTTAAGGATTATGTAAATAGAGCCAGTGAAAAAAAATTAACAGCTTTGGCAATCACAGATCTGAGTAATGTTTTTGCCGCAGTTAAATTTTTTAAGCTTGCCACCAGTCAAGGAATCAAACCGATTATTGGCGCTGACCTTTATGTTGAAAATGAAAAAAATCGTGACAAACCAGGTCGTATTCTTTTGCTGTGTCAAAGCCATGACGGTTATCTTAATCTTTCAAAATTAATCACAAAAGCCTATACAGAAAATCAATACAGGGACAGACCTGAGATTAAGTACGAGTGGTTATTTTCTAATTTAAATGAGGGCTTAATTTGTTTATCAGGATTTGATCATGGTGACACCAGTCAATTACTGTTAGATCAAAAAAAAGACGAGGCCGTTGAGCTGATTAAAAAATATGCCGATGCCTTTAACGATCGTTTTTTTATCGAATTACAACGCTATCAGGTAGGTAAGCAGAGAGAGGAGCATGAAGATTTAATTTTGCAGTTGGCACAAATTGCTTTTGAGTTGAATCTTCCTGTAGTGGCAACGCATCCTATTCAGTTTATTGAACCGGATGATTTTCAAGCCCATGAGGCAAAAACGTGTATTGCCGATGGATATGTGTTAGCGGATCAAAGAAGACCCAAAGTATTTTCTCCAGAACAATACTTTAAATCTCAAGAGGAAATGCTGGAGTTGTTCCAGGATATTCCTTCTGCCATCACGAACTCAATTGAAATTGGAAAACGTTGTAATTTCGAATTTAAATTAGGCGAGGTTTATTTACCTGACTTTCCGATTCCTGATGGATCAACAGTGAATGAGTATTTGGAAAAATCGGCTCAGGAAGGTTTATCAAAAAAACTTTCAGAACTTTATCCAGATGTTGAAATAAAAATTAAGCATGAGCAAAAATACACCGATCGACTCAAGTTTGAAATTAACGTCATTAATGAGATGGGTTACGCGGGATATTTTTTAATTGTTGCGGACTTCATCAACTGGGCAAAACAAAATAATGTACCTGTGGGTCCAGGAAGAGGCTCAGGGGCAGGCTCCGTGGTCGCTTACTCTTTAGGGATTACTGACCTTGATCCACTGGCATACAACTTACTGTTTGAAAGATTCCTTAATCCTGAACGAGTGTCGATGCCTGATTTTGATATTGATTTTTGCCAAGAGGGCAGAGATCGAGTCATTGATTATGTGAAAGAGCGCTATGGACATGATGCAGTCAGTCAAATTGTTACCTTTGGTACCATGGCGGCAAGGGCTGTAATTAGGGATGTTGGACGGGTACTTGATTTACCTTTTCCCTTCGTCGACGGAATTGCAAAATTAATTCCCATGGAACTGGGCATCACTCTGAAGGATGCGATTGACAAAGAAGAGCAAATTCAACAGCGAATTAAAAAAGAGGAGGAGGTCAAGGAATTATTTGATCTCGCCTTAAAACTTGAGGGTTTAGTGCGCAATGTCGGAATGCATGCGGGAGGGGTTTTAATTGCGCCAGGAAAAATATCTGATTACTCGCCATTGTATTGTCAGGCGGACGGCGATGGCATGATTAGTCAATTTGATAAAGATGATGTTGAGTCAGTTGGGTTAATTAAATTTGACTTTCTGGGTTTGAGGACATTAACGATTTTGTCATTGGCTTTAAAAAATGCAAATCAACTGCGCAGCAAAAGCAATCAGAAACCTATTAATCTTGATGATATCCCCTTGGATGATAAAGAGACCTATGAGTGGTTGACGAATGCAAATACTACAGCGGTATTTCAATTGGAATCCAGAGGGATGAAGGATATGTTAAAACAAGCAAAACCGGATTGCTTTGAAGACATTATCGCCTTGGTCGCCTTGTATCGTCCAGGTCCGATGGATTTGATTCCTGATTTCTGTAAAAGGAAACATGGGCAACAGCTTGTATCTTATCCTCATCCCGCAACAGAAGAAATTTTAAAAGAGACCTACGGTATTGCGGTGTATCAAGAACAGGTCATGCAAATTGCACAGCGAGTCGCGGGATATACACTTGGTGGAGCGGATCTTCTTAGACGCGCCATGGGTAAGAAAAAACAAGAAGAAATGGATGCGCAACGAGAAATTTTTGTTAAGGGTGCAACCCAAAATAATTTATCGGAAAAGCAGGCCTCAGACCTTTTTGATTTACTAGATAAGTTTGCCGGTTATGGATTTAATAAATCACATGCTGCAGCGTATGCAAAAATTGCTTATCAAACGGCCTATTTAAAAAGACATTACACATCATCTTTTATTGCAGCATCAATGTCAGCTGACATGAATAATACCGACAACATCGCCATGTTGTTTGATGACTGTGTGTTAAATAAAATTAAACTACTACCCCCTTCAATTAATAAGAGTGACTATAAATTTTTACCGCTCAATGAGAAAGAAATACTTTATGGGTTAGGTGCCATTAAAGGAACGGGTTTAGCAGCAATAGAAGTGATTATGCAAGACCGGAATGACCATGGGCCTTACAATTCTTTATTTGATTTCTGTGCGCGACTAGACCTAAGAAAGGTTAATCGCAAGGTGATTGAATCTTTGATCAGAGCAGGCGCTTTTGATGAGGTTGAGACAAACAGAGCCTCTTTATTAGCTTCAGTCAATCAAGCGATTACCTTAGCAGAACAATCTAAATCTCATCAAGGACAGAACTCATTGTTTGGCGATGATGAACATAACAAGCAAGTGACCACCTATGTAGACAGTGAAATTTGGGATGAGAAAAGACAAATTTACGAGGAAAAAGTAGCTCTTGGTTACTATTTTAGCGGTCATCCATTTAATCATTACAAAGAAATGGTCCGAGCGATGTACCCCCAGTCATTAAAAGAGTCACGACCATCTAATAATAATCAATGGTTATCAGGGGTTGTGATGGCGGTAAAAAATAGAATGACGCAGAGGGGAAAGATTGCCATTGTGACCCTGGATGACGGCGAGGGACGACTCGATATGGTTGTTGGAAGTAAGCTATTGTCCACAGTATATAATCTGATCAAAGAGGACCAATTATTGATTGTTGAGGGAAAGGTAAGTCCAGATGAGTTTACGGGGGGTAATCGTGTATCCGCTGTTAATGTGTATGACCTGCTCACGGTTCAAAGCCGAAAAACACGGGGTATAAAAATACGACTTGGACAGAATTTAGATCCTCACTATTTAAAAACTATTCTTAAACCTTACAGCAACGGGGCATTCCCAAAAGAGGTTGGCCGTTGTCCTGTTTATATTGAATATGAAAATAACGAAGGCTTTGCTCAAGTTAAATTGGGTGACGATTGGAGAGTGGCTCCCCATGAAAATTTAATTTTTGAATTGAAAAAATCATTCCAAGATGAGAATGTAAAAATCCTTTATAATTAGCCAAAATAAATTAATTTATTATTTATGAAATTACAGTATTTAGAATTTGAAAAACCACTTCAGGATTTAGCCACTAAAGTTGAAGAGCTAGAAAAAGCACACCACGATAATCCAAAATTAAATATTGCCAAAGAAATTAAACAGCTGCAATCTAAAAGAGATGACCTGCTCCATGAAATTTATGATCAGTTAAACGCATGGCAAATTTCACAAGTTTCAAGACATCCGCAACGACCTTACACCAATGATTACATCGATAATCTTTTTACAGATTTTCAAGAACTCCATGGAGATCGAGCCTTTGCAGATGATGCGGCCATCATTGGCGGTTTAGCTAATTTTGAAGATCAGCCTGTGATGGTAGTCGGACAACAAAAGGGACGGGATACCAAAGAAAGACAATACCGTAACTTCGGGATGCCAAAGCCGGAAGGTTACCGAAAAGCCCTAAGGTTATTTCGCTTAGCAGAGAAATTTAATCTTCCCGTGATCACTTTGATTGATACTCCGGGAGCCTATCCAGGAATTGATGCGGAAGAAAGAGGGCAATCTGAGGCAATAGCCAGAAACCTTTATGCCATGACCGAATTACGCACGCCCATTATTGGGATTGTTATTGGTGAGGGCGGATCTGGCGGCGCTTTAGCATTAGGCGTGGTCGATCACTTAATGATGCTCCAATTTTCTACGTATTCAGTGATCTCACCCGAAGGTTGCGCATCAATTCTATATAAAGATGCTAAAAAAGCAGATATTGCCGCAGAGAGTTTAGGCATTACTGCAGAATATTTAAAGAAGGTAGGGCTGGCTGATGAAATTATTCCAGAACCCTTAGGGGGAGCACACCGAAATATTTCAGCGACGATGGAGTCAGTGAAGCAATCACTTTCAAAACAGCTTAATCGAATTCAAAAACAACCGATCGATATCTTACTCAGTACACGATATCAAAGACTAATGAGCTACGGTGATTTTGAATCTTAACAGATGGCCGAACTCGTTCATCATATTGAACAATCTTATCTAGCTTGTAAATTTAAAAAAAATACCCATTTCTTAGTGGGTGTGAGCGGAGGGGTTGATTCAATGGTATTAGCTCACACCCTAATCGAATTAAAGAAAAATTATTCTATTCAGCTGAGTTTTATCTACATTGACCATCAACTGAATTCTGCATCAAAACAATGGGGTCAGTTTGTTCAAAAATTTGCAAAAAAAAATAAGGTGGAATGTTTCATAGAAAGCGTTTCTATCAATCATGATCTAAAGCTGGGCATTGAGGGCGCGGCCCGAAAACATCGCTATCAAGCTTTTGCAAAACATCAAAAAGATGTTTTAGTTTTGGCTCATCATGAGGATGATCAATTTGAGACATTCATTCTTCAGTTATCAAGGGGTTCTGGACTAAAAGGTTTGAGTTGTATGGCAGAGTTAGATAGTGTGAGACAAATTTGGCGGCCATTATTAAATGTTTCTAAAGCCAACATAATTTCTTATCAAAACAAACTCCAATTGGGTTTTATTAACGACGACTCAAATCTGAATAATAAATTTGATCGCAACTATATTCGAAATAAAGTCATTCCAGTGATAAAAAAACGTTTTCCAATGATTACCATGAATGCCAGCCGCTCTATCCAGCATATCGCTAATCACTACAATCAACAAAAAGACGTCATTGAAAAGATATATAAAAACGCCCTTACTGGCATGTGCTCATTAAACGGGGACTTTCTAAAAAAACTAGATGACATGAGTTTGGCGCAGTTGATTCGCTTTTGGTTAGGTGAACATCAAGTATTAATGCCAAGCTCACGGGTGATGAAACAAATTATAAAGCAAGTCAAAAGTTTGAATTCAGAAAGTCATATTAAAATTCGAATTCAAGAATACACCATTCAGTCCTATAACCAACAGCTATTTTTAATAGCCGATGATCAATTAAACTTTACGAGTGTCATTTGGAAGAAAGAAGATCAAATAAAACTTCAAGATAATCATTTTGTTGTTTCTCAAAAAATAACAGGAGAGGGTATTTCGAAAAATTTTATAACAAATAAGCAAGTACTGATTTCAAAACCCAGAAGCATGACTGAAAAAATAAAAGTACATGCCAAACAACCCAGCCGTGATTTGAAATACCTTTTTCAAAAATACAAAATTCCTGTTTGGGAGAGATCAAATTATCCCTGTGTGTATATTGAAAATCGCCTCGTTGCTGTTCTTAATATTGGGATTGATGATGAGGCGCGGGCAAAACAAAACGATGAAGGTTATGTCTTTACCTATAAAAAACCCCAGTCATGACCGGGGTTTTGATATTAGTGTTATTTCAAGCTATCTTAAGAGTCTTCACCGATATCATAAATCTCAATCTCTGATTCCATCACTTCGCCTGTGATACCGTTGATTTCAACTTCGATTTCATGACCTTTATCTTTTGAATAGATGTCAAACTCATACACTGGAATATCGCCTTCAAAGCCATATTCTCTTTCAACAACTTTACCAGGTGTATTTTCCAAGGCAATTTTTTCAGCTTCTTTAGCAGAAATTTTTACTGCTTTTTTGAAATCTTTATCATTTTTTTTGACTTCAAATTCTTCATCACTCAATTCGCCGGTTAAAGGATTGCACTCGATTTCAACACGCTTTCCGTCTTTGGTCTTAATATCAAATTCATAGACTGGTTTGCCATCTTCAACTTCACGCTCTAATGAGATAATATGACCTTCATATTTTTGATGAGCTGCGATAAAACATTTATCTAAATCAGTCGTTAACGCTTTTTTGATATCGTCTTCATTATGCGCCGCAAAGCTGTTTAATGTTAAGCCGGTGAGTGTAATTCCAAGCAGTATTTTTTTCATTCATAAACCTTATAAAGTTATTATTAACTCCTCAATGACTTAAATCTATAAAATAAGTTCTTGCTGAGCAGCAAATTAAACAAATAATTTATAAATCGATGCATTAAAGATGAGATATAAACTTAAGATTAAAAAAATTCCGACTAGTATAGTAATGATTAGAAGCACATCGTCTTTAATATCTTTCATAAAATAATCCTAAAAATATAATAAAAAAATAATTGTTTTGCTTTTAATGATTTGCGTCTATAGGAGTTTTTCCTAATGTGACAATTTTTGTAAAATTTAGGAAATTTTCCCAAATAATGATGTTTAATAAATTTAGGAATTTTTCCTATTGTTTAAATCGATATTTCACTTAAAATCTCGAAATCATAAAAATTATTAGGTTGAGTTATATGAAGTACAAATTATCATTGTTAGGTTTAGTAGGGTTGGCATTAAATGCACAATCAGAAGATTTACAAACTTCTAAAATCAATGTCTTCAGCCCTGGACCTCTCCCATCTATTGGAATATCAACGGATATTATTCCAGGCTCAGTGTATGTAATTAAACCCCAAGATGTTGAGCAGCAAGCGGGTGTGTCTCATGCAGATTATCTGATAAATAATGTGCAAGGATTTTCAATTACTGAGGTAGGCGGCAATCCATGGCAACCGGATGTGCAATTTAGAGGGTATTCCGCGGGATCAATTTTAGGTAATCCAATTGGCCTCTCTATTTTTGTTGATGGTGTTCGTGAAAACCAACCTTTTAGTGATGTGATGTTATGGGATACTGTGCCGATGTGGGCAATGGCAGGCACCCAAGTGGTGGCTGGATCAAATCCAATCTATGGACTTAATACATTAGGTGGCGCGATCGCATTTCAAACAAAAAACGGTAAGCTTTTTAACAAAGGTACAATGAGTGCGACAGTCGGATCATGGGATCGTACGGCCGGTTTAATTGAATATGGCGGTGTCTTAAAGGACTCAAATATTGACTATTACTTTGGCTATAATCACACCTCTGAAAATGGCTGGCGTGACTACTCACCATCTCATTTAAATCAAGCCTTTGCCAAGATTGGTAAAGATTTTGAGAATGGCCGATTAGAATTAAGTTACACAGGCGCTCATAACAACCTTACAGGCAACGGCTTAGCTCCGAAGTATCTACTTGGTGCGGATAATTCTGGAGTCAATACCGTTCCTGATTTAACAGAAAATAGATACAACAAATTTAATCTAGGGCTAACTCAATTCATAGATGAACAAACCATGTTTTCGGCCAATGCCTATTACGTGCAATCGAATCGCTATACCTTAAATGGCGATGCTGAGATCAACTATACAGGAGCTTCAACTGAATTAAGCGATGAGATAAACTCGGTAAGCAGCACGATTCATTACATTGAGTATGGTGTTATTGATGAAGTTGAGGGTGAGGTGAATTTAACCAAAACTAAGCAAGATAAGTACGGCATTTCTGGTCAATTTACTTTTACTCAAGACTTGTTTGGCAAGCCGAATCATTTAGTGGTGGGCGCCAATGCTGAAACATCATTGATTTCATTTAACCAGTCTGCTGTTGAAGAACAGACAATTTTAGATTCAAGAAAAATTGCATATGATTCTTCGGCTGCTCATGAAGAAACTACGAGCTTATCTGGAAGAACGAAGACTTTTGGCTTGTATGGCGTTAACACGCTCTCATTATCTAATCAATGGCATGTGACGGGTGGTGCACGTTGGAATTACACAGAAGTCGATAATTCTGACCGATTAAATGGAGATACTGCACCAAATACACTAACAGCCAAACAAAGCTGGTCAAGAATTAATCCAACAATTGGCGTAACTTACAAGCCCTCAGATAATTACTCCACTTATCTTTCCTATAGTGAATCTAACCGAGCTCCTACATCTATTGAGTTAGGATGTTCAAATCCTGCTGCGGCTTGTTTGCTACCAACACAAATGGCAGACGATCCACCACTGGATGACGTGGTATCTAAAACCTATGAAGCGGGTGCCAAAGGAAGGTTAACCTCAGATATTGCATGGAATGCCTCGATTTATCATGCGATGAATCATGATGATATGCAGTTTATTACCACAAACGCTGTAAGTGGTTTAGGGTATTTTGACAACATAGGTAGCACCAGAAGAGATGGTTTGGATATTGGAATTTCTGGTAGCAAACTACCTTTATCATTCCTCTCTGAATCTGTTCAAAATAAACTCAGCTGGAATGCCTCATATGGTCTAGTGCATGCAACTTATGATACTGATCTTGAGCTTCCGGGAGAATCAAATACATCTTCCACTGAATCAGGTAGTTCATATTCTGTGATTGATAGCACTTCATCATTTTATTCTGCAGCTGAAACTGCCTTGAATGGGGAAACTTACACACTAGAGGATAGTACTACTGGTACTTTTAGTTCTGCATCAAATAATGAGTTGCGAGTTGCAAATGACACCATCTCAGTGAAGAAGGGCGATCAACTATCCAATATTCCTATGCACCGTATTAAATTACGTCTAAATTATGATGCAACCGATAACTTTAGAATCGGTACCAATGTAGTTGGTTTTTCAAAAGCGTGGGTGATGGGTAATGAAAACCAAAGGCATGATGGCGATGGTGAAGTGCCCGGTTATGTTTTAGTTAACCTAGATGCTACTTATCGCCCAGCGCAAAATTGGACCGTTGCATTTAAGGCGATTAATATTTTTGATAAAAATTACTATACAGGAGGAAGATTGATAGAAAATGGCTTTACGGGTAATGGAAATGCTCAAAGGACGGGACAAGTTCCATTCAGTGGGGTTGGTGTGATGCCTGGATCCCCTCAAGCAGCCTGGATGACCATTTCTTATGATTTTAAGTAATCTTTGAACTGAAAATATAAAAAAGACCTTATTTAAGGTCTTTTTTTTTGGATTTAAGTAAAATGTTGAACATGAGTTTAAAATCAAGATTAATTTTTCTAGTCAATTCTTTATTGTTCATTGCTATTTTAATTGGTTTTTTTTCTGTTGTGTTTACCTCAAAAAATGCGGTTCGCTCTGAAATAGAATCTTCAGTTCGCTTAGCTCAGTTTTCAATTCAATCCGGGATTCAAAAAAACCCTGAGCTTTATTTATTTCAAGATAATCTTTTGGGCTTAAAGGATCTTAAATCCATAAGACATTTAACCATCCAGTTATTGGATAAAAATAAAAACATTATTGACGAAAATTTTGTTAGTAAAGAATCTAACCTCAGTCCTATCTGGTTCCAAAATATATTAGACCTATATTCGAAAGATTTGAATCCTCAAGAAATACCGTTACGACAATATGGTGAACTGATGGGCTCAGTGCTGATTACCCCAAATCCAATTTATGAGTATGATGAAATATGGCAGCAATTTAAAAATGGATTACTTATTGCAGCCATTTTTTTTGTTTTTGTAAATATCGCAATTTATTTTTTATTTGAAAAAATTATTGCACCGATTGAAAATTTAATTACAGGTTTTCATAACCTTGAGCAGGGGCGTTACAAAAAAAATAATGAATCCTTTGGCATTTCTGAATTAGATATTCTGCGTGTGAAACTCAATCAATTAATTGGAAAACTAAAAAAAAATGATGACAAGATTCACCAACTAAATCAAAAACTGATCAGTATTCAAGAGCAGGAAAAAAAAGAAATCTCCAGAGATTTGCATGACGAGATTGGTCAATCTTTAGCTGCTATTCAAGTGCAAGCGGCTGCGATCAAAACCATGCAGAAATCGAAGAATTCTGTGAATCAGGCTGAGACTATTATTCAAACCACAAAGGATTTAATGGGACAAACCCGAAACCTGATTAAACGATTAAGTTTAACCATTATTGATGACTTGGGTCTTGAGGATTCCTTAATTGATTTATATGGCAGTTGGATTAAAAAAAGTGGCTATAAGAATGCACATTGTCTGATTTCACTTCCAAGCCATCAGCAATTTTCCAATCTTCATAAGGAAACCATATTTAGACTGACTCAAGAAGCTTTGACCAATATCAATAAACATGCTCGTCCAAAAAGAATTGATATTTCCATTCAAGAAAACAATAAGTCAATTCACATGGAGTTTATTAACGACGGTATAGTTAGAAATAATAAAAAAACGAATGGAATAGGGCTTTTGGGTATGGCTGAGAGGGTTGCTAATTTATCAGGAACAATGCAGTCAAGAAGGTATAAAGATCTGTTTATCATTAAAATCTCAATCCCATTATGATGAAAAAATTATTATTGGTGGATGATCATGAGGTGGTTAGGTCTGGCCTTAAAACATTATTATCAAACTTAAGTTTTGATGTCATTGACGAGGCCGGTTCGGGAAAAAAAGCCTATGAGATGGCACAAAATAATCAATACGACTTGATCATTATGGATATTTCTATGGACGGCATCAGTGGGTTAGACGCGATGAGTAAAATTTTAAACCGAATACCGCAGCAAAATATTCTCATTTTGAGCATGCACGACAGCGACCTGATCATTCAAAAAGCAAAAAATGCAGGGGCTAAGGGGTATGTCACTAAATCTGATATTTCTGACAATCTCATCAAGGCGATTCAATCTATTGATTCAGGCCAAGATTTTTTCCCGCAAACACTTTCTAGTCTAAATCCGATCGATCAGCTTAACGAAAGGGAATTTGAGGTTTTTAAAATGATTGCATCAGGATTCAACTTAGCGGATATCGCCAATGATTTGGATATCAGTCAAAAAACAGTGGCGAATTATCAAACCAGCATTAAGCAAAAATTAAAGCTCACTAATCCAATTGAATTCTATAAATTAGCAATTGAATATAAATTGATTAAGAGCTAATAGTGATGAAAAATTTGTTCAATGTATAATTATATTTTTTACACTCTTAGATATTGAAATGCGCTTTAGCTCTCCCCTTAAATCTTCATCGACAAAAATTATGCTCCTTGGCAGTGGGGAATTGGGTAAGGAGGTAATTATCTCTTTACAGCGATTAGGGATTGAGGTCATTGCTGTGGATCGTTATGCAGATGCACCCGGTCATCAGGTGGCTCACCGCGCTTATACAATCGACATGACCAATGCTGATGATCTGGAAGCTTTAATCCGTAAAGAACAACCAGACTTGATTGTGCCTGAAATCGAGGCGATCAATACCAAGCTCTTAGAAAAACTTGAGCAAGATGGAATTACTAAAGTCATACCTAATGTCAAAGCCGTACAACTCACTATGAATCGGGAAGGAATTAGACGCTTGGCCGCTGAAGAATTGAAAATCCCAACATCCCCTTATGCTTTTGCTCGCAGTGCTGACGAGTTAAAAAAAGCAGTCACAGACATCGGCCTTCCGTGTTTTATAAAACCCACAATGTCCTCTTCAGGAAAAGGTCAATCCAGAATTACTCAATTCGAGGATGTTGAAAAAGCTTGGGACTATGCGGCCTCATCCGGACGCGTTAATGAAGGGGTCGTGATTGCTGAAGGGCAAATTGATTTTGATTATGAGATTACTTTATTAACAGTGAGGTCACTCGACACTGATGGAAAAATCATCACCTCTTTTTGTGAGCCCATTGGTCATCGACAAGAAGACGGAGATTATGTGGAAAGTTGGCAACCTCAGCGGATGAGTCAAAAAGCATTAGATACCTCAAAAGATATTGCATTAAAAATTACCAGTGCACTTGGTGGTCTGGGTATTTTTGGCGTTGAATTATTTATTAAAGAGGATCAGGTCTGGTTTTCAGAAGTCAGCCCGCGACCCCATGATACCGGGATGGTCACCATGATTACCCAAAAACAATCTGAATTTGAATTGCATGCTAAAGCCATCTTAGGGCTGCCGGTGGACACCTCTTTACATAACCCCGGTGCTTCTGCAGTGATTTATGGAGGCCATGATTGCGATCACATTGAATATCAAAACGTGGATCAAGCCTTAGCACTGGGGAGTGTAGACGTCCGATTTTTTGGAAAACCACAATCGTTTAAAAAACGCCGCATGGGAGTTATTTTAGCATTTGCTGAAGATGTTGATGAGGCTAAAAATAAAGCTCAACAAGCCAAATCTTTGATCATAACTTCACCTGTTTAATTTATTGAACGGTGCTATAATGGCGCGTTCAAATTTATATAAAGAAATCTCCCACATGTCCAGAAAACTCAGAAACATTGCCATCATCGCTCACGTTGATCATGGAAAAACCACTTTAGTGGATAAGCTGCTGCAACAATCAGGAACTTTTGCTGCCCACAAAGAGATGTCAGAGAGGGTGATGGACTCTAACGATTTAGAAAAAGAGCGTGGGATTACAATCTTAGCGAAAAACACAGCGTTAACTTATGAGGATACGCTGATCAATATCGTTGATACACCTGGCCACGCTGATTTTGGGGGCGAAGTGGAACGAGTATTAGGTATGGTGGATGGTTGTTTGCTTCTGGTTGATGCGGTGGATGGGCCAATGCCGCAAACTCGATTCGTGACCAGGAAAGCATTAAGCTTAGGTTTAAAACCGATTGTTGTGCTCAATAAAATTGACCGTCCTGGAGCAAGGTGTGATTGGGTAATTAATCAAACTTTTGACTTATTTGCCAACCTAGGCGCCAATGACGAGCAGTTAGATTTTCCTGTGATATACGCTTCAGCGTTAAATGGGTATGCAAAATTAAAAGAAGATGAAGATTCGGATACGATGAAACCATTGTTTGAAACGGTTTTAAAGTATGTGGCACCGCCACAAGGCGATGCTAAAGCCCCCTTACAAATGCAGATATCGGCTTTGGATTACTCAAGCTATACCGGGCGTCTTGCAGTAGGCAGGGTTCAAAATGGAACCATCAAACAAGGGATGAGTGTAACGGTGATGGCTGGAGATAAAAAGCACGCCCAAGGACGAATCAATGAAGTACTAGGTTTTAAAGGGTTAGAGAGGGTCGCAATCCCTGAGGCTTCCGCTGGTGATATTATTATTGTTTCTGGTATTGAGGATATTGGAATTGGCTATACGATTTGTGGCGGTGACCAGCCTCAAGGTCTTCCAATTATGCCCATTGATGAACCAACCTTAACCATGGATTTCCTGGTTAATTCATCACCCCTTGCTGGGAAAGAAGGAAAATTTGTGACCAGTCGGCAAATCAAAGATCGACTTGACAGAGAATTGCTGACTAATGTGGCACTTCGTGTGGATGAAACGGCGGATGCGGATGTATTTAGGGTATCAGGACGTGGCGAATTACACTTAACCATTTTATTAGAAAACATGAGACGTGAAGGTTATGAAGTTGCCGTAGGAAAACCTCGGGTAGTTTTTAAGGAAATAGATGGGGTGAAATCAGAACCCTATGAATTATTAACGGTAGATATTGATAATGAGGCTCAAGGAGCCGTCATGGAGGAACTGGGTCATCGAAGAGGCGAGTTAGTGAACATGGAAAATGATGGATTGGGACGTACCCGATTAGAATATCGAATTCCAGCGCGTGGATTAATTGGATTTCAAAGTGAGTTTTTAACATTAACACGTGGAACAGGAATCATGGCCCATATTTTTGACAACTATGGCCCGATAAAAGATGATATTCCAGGAAGGCGAAATGGTGTGTTAATTTCCTCTGAGAAAGGCGATGCTGTGGCATATGCTCTTTGGAAGCTTCAAGACCGCGGTCGTATGTTTGTCCATCCAGGTGATAATTTATATGAGGGTATGGTGATAGGCATTCACTCTCGTGATAATGACCTTCTGGTGAATCCGATCAAAGGAAAACAATTGACTAACGTCAGGTCCTCAGGAAAAGATGAGGCGGTGAACCTCACAACCCCGATTCCACTCACCTTGGAGTCTGCAGTTGAATTTATTGATGATGACGAGTTAGTTGAAATAACCCCTCAATCTATTCGGATTCGAAAAAGATTTTTACTAGAGCATGAGCGTAAAAGAGCCTCTAGAGACTCTTAATTTATTGGATAAAACTGACGACCTCATTCATGCTCAGCTGACCCCCACGAGGCCAAGCCTCTTTGGTTTTTTTGCCGATCGCGACAAACATAATCGGAATTTGGTTTTTTGGAAAATTTAAAAGTTTGGCAACTGCATCAAAATCAAAACCATCCATGGGGCATGAGTCATAACCTAAGTTTTTAGCAGCCAACATTAGAGTCATTGCTGCCATACTGCAAGAACGCATGACTTCATCTCGCTGTATTTGGGTTTTCTGATTATAAAAACCATGAATCATTGATCCCATTAAGTCTTGGGTCTTATGATCTGCATTACGCCAGTATTTTTTAGGATTTTTTTTCCATGCATCAAGATCTCCCGATATCACAACAAGGAGTGAAGCGTCTGTGACTTGAGACTGATTAAAGCTGACAGATTTTATTTCCTCCCTTAAATTTTTGTTTTCAACCACAGTGAATCTCCAATGCTGTAAATTAAATGCTGTAGGCGATAACAGTGTGAGTTCAAATAATTCCTTAACCTCATCCTTATGCATTGAATGTTCTTTATCAAAATGCTTGATTGAGCGTCGCTCTTTAACTAGTTTTTTAAAATCCATTCTTTCCTCAATTTAAATATATTTTATTTCTTCAATGATAACGGTATGACTACCATCAGCTTTTGTCCATACTATCTCATCGCCAATCATACTCCCAAGTAATGACTTCGCAAGAGGGGACAAATAACTGAGTTTATTCTTTTTGATATCTGCTTCATCTTCACCTACAATTTGATAAAGATATTCTTTGTTATTTTCATCAGTGAGTTTCACCCAGGCGCCAAAGAGGACTTTATTACGATCTTGGTTTGTGGGCTCGACAAGGATAGAAGACTCGATACGACTTAAAAAATAACGCAGATCACGTTCTAGTTTCATTTTTTTTTGTTTATTTTCAGGAGTATCTTCATATTGCTTTAGAAGTTTGATTTCTTTTTCCAAAGCTTCAAGACTTTTTTTTAATTCATCATAACCATTTTGTGTCACATAATTAGGCTCAGTGCTAATGGGCCGCTCAGGAATGTCTATTCCAGCATGTTCCAAATCATTTTCTTTGACGAATGCTCTACTCATAACTCATATTGATTCTTTTGAATTTACCCGTATATTATGGGGATGAAAATAACTTTTACCATCTTTTTTTTATTTTTACTGATTACATCCACAATTATTTCTGCAGAAGACAGTCAGCATTGGACGCAAAAAATATTTAACACATCAGAAAATCGTCTTATTAAACTATCTATTGATGACCATTGTTTTGATTCATCTGCAAAGAATTTCAATTCCATGAAGTTTAAACAAAAATTTAATTCTGTAAAAGATTGTCAGTCTTATATCGAAAAATATAAAAACCTCAAAAATTAAATATCATTTTATAAAATGTTTTAAGATCTTTTTTGCTGGCTTCACGATTAGAGATAAATATTACATGCTCTATGGATTCAGGTTTAACCCTAATGCCCCAGAGGCCACCTATTTGGTGGGGCAAATTTGAGTATCTGATGTCCATGATCTCTTTATCATTGTTTGGATTAACAGCAACAAAGTTTTGACTGAACCATATAAAGCGATCAACATCATTTTTTTGTGTATTGCTTAGCGCATTAAAATAAGTGTAATTATTCTTATCAAAAGCCTTAATGTTTTCGCCCTTAAAAAATTCTTTTTTTAACCCCAGATTAACAGCATCGATATAATAAGTGCCATTAGCTTGATACATTGTTTTCCATAAGATGAGATTTCCAAAACTCGGTTTGACACTAATTTGGACACCCTTATGTTGACGGTTTTCCATGAGTTCCTTGATAAATATTTGTGCACGGTAATGTTGAATAAACCCGAGACATAAATAAAAAATAGCCCACCCAAAAGCGATTTGTGCATAGATAGTTTTTTTTTTGGTCACTGAGATGATAATTAAAATTAAAATAGGCAAGGTAAAGAGAGGGTCAATTATGGATATATTATTCCAACTCACTCGGTAATGAGAAAATGGCCAAAAGAGTTGTGTACCATAGCTTGTACAAGCATCGAGGAGTCCGTGTGTTGCGTACCCTAAGGTTGCATAAAACCAAACCTGTTTAAATGTAAGGTGAATTTTTTTGTGAAATAATCCATAAAATAGTAGAGCAAATAACAAACTACCAAAAGGAATAAAGAAAAGTGAGTGCGTAAATTGGCGGTGAAATTCTAAAAACAACAATGGATCATTTTTGGATCTGATTAAAATGTCCAGATCAGGAAACATACCCGACAAACATCCAATAATGCCTATGACTAAAAGTTGTTTATTTTTTGTAAAAGTTTGAGAAAGTGAGGAGCCCAACACACCTTGACTAAGCGGATCCAAATTTTATATTTCCTTATTTATATTCTTTTTTAATAGTGTGAGATTCAAAATTAATTATTTTTATCAAGATAATAAGGTGTTTTTTTTAAAAATTTTTTTTCCACTAAATTCCATGATATCGCTGCCAAAAATAATGTGAGCAAAATACTTAAAGTAAAACCATAATATGCATTATTTTTATAAAAACCATAGTGTTCTATAAGTTGAATGGTTGGAAAATGAAAAAGATAAATGCCATATGATAAGTCACCAAATCTTCTTATATTAAAAGACATATAATTATTTTTAGAAACTAATATAATAAATAAAGGATATACAAACATGCTAAATAATTCTTGATATGGCTGGTTTATATTTTTATGAATCAATAAATAATAAAGTAATAATAATATTATTATAAAAATTGTATTTTGCTTATTAATTTTAATAAATCCAAGCATACTCCCTATGGTAAAAAATGGTAATTGACCTGGAAACTGCTTTGATATTGATGTATTAAGATAATGATGATTATATTCTGTAAAGTATATAAACCAAGATATACCTATTAAAATACTTAAAAAAATTACTATCTTTGCCCCTATCTTTCGATAAAGAAAATATATGCTTGGAACTAATAAATATAATAATAATTCAATTTTAATTGTCCAAAGAGATCCATTTAATGCTTGAATAGGATTGTTATATATAGACCCGGGTAGGTTTAGTTGAAAGAAGTTTAAAAAACTCAAGTTAGCAAAGATATACTTTGCAAAAAGTGGACTATAAAAAAAATCATATAATTGATAATTTGTAGTTAATGCTCCAACAAATATACAATAGAAAATTACAAGAATATACGCAGGATAGATTCGACGTATCCTTTTTTTAAAATAATCCATGAAATTATCACTAGAAAGATAACTTTTTGTAACAAGATAGCCACTTATGGAGAAAAAACATTTTACAGCAAAATCTGAATCAAAAAACCTTGTAAACCAATTTAGCTGTTCAGATGATGCCAAAATTGATGTATGGGCAATCAAAACAAAAAAAGCCAATATAAATCTAATTTCATCAAAGCTATTATTTGTTTTTGATGTCATTATCTGTCCCTGGAAAAATTAAATATAACGTTTCATTATGTATTTAAATTAAAATCTAAAATTCTTTACGAATAAATCGAATCAATTTAAAGATAAATTATAAAATTTTTATTTATTTTTATAGCAAACTTTTTTATTGGCTTTAAAAATGCTTGATTATATTATTCCCACTCAATTGTGGCTGGAGGTTTACCTGATATATCATATACAACTCGATTAATTCCCTTGACTTCATTTATAATACGATTTGAAATTTTTGACAACAATGAGTAGGGAAGCTCGGACCATTTAGCGGTCATAAAGTCACTTGTTTCCACAGCGCGAATGGCAACGACGTACTCATACGTTCTACCATCACCCATCACACCAACTGACTTCACTGGAAGAAAAACACAGAAAGCTTGTGATGTTTTGTCATACCATCCGGATTCTTCTAATTCCTGAATGAAGATGACATCGGCCTCTCTTAATAATTCGGCAAATTCGAAGGTCACTTCACCTAAAATACGTACACCTAATCCCGGTCCAGGAAAAGGGTGTCGGTAAACCATGTGGCGCGGTAATCCTAAAGCCACTCCAAGTTCACGCACTTCATCTTTAAATAATTCACGTAAAGGTTCCAGAAGTTTTAGGTGTAAGCTGTCAGGAAGCCCGCCGACATTATGATGGCTCTTGATATTGTGACCTTTTTTAGTTTTTCCACCGGCGGACTCAATGACATCGGGGTAGATGGTGCCTTGTGCTAACCATTTAGCATTTTTGATTTTTGCTGCCTCTTCTTGAAAGACTTCAACAAAATTTTTACCTATAATTTTTCTTTTTTGTTCGGGATCATTAATTCCTTTGAGATCACCCATAAATTTTTCAGTGGCGTTCACGTGAATAACTTTAACACCTAAATTATCTTTAAATAAAGCCATCACCTTTTTCGCTTCATCTTTCCGCAAAAGTCCGTGGTCCACAAAAATACAAGTCAATTGTTTTCCAATCGCTCGATGAAGAAGGGCTGCAGCGACAGAGGAGTCAACCCCACCTGATAAACCCAGAATCACGTCATCAGTGCCTACTTGTTTCTGGATATGATCAATGGCGGTATCAATGTAATTCGGCATATCCCATTCAGGGGTACACTTTGCAATGTCTATGACAAATCTTTTTAATATCTTTGTCCCTTGATTGGTATGGGTGACTTCAGGATGAAATTGAACCCCATAAATTTTAAGATCGTCATTAGCAATAGCTGCAATAGGGGTGGAGTTGTTGCTGCCAATAATTTTAAAATTATCAGGAATGGATTCAACTTTATCGCCATGACTCATCCACACATCCAGTAAGCCATGACCATCTGGGTTCGTGTGGTCTTGGATATCTTTTAATAGTAAGGAATGTCCGTGGGCTCTAATTTGGGCATGACCAAATTCTCTTTTGTCGCTATGAGTGACTTTACCACCGAGTTGTTCACATAAGGTTTGCATGCCATAGCAAATTCCAAGAATGGGGACATTGAGATCAAATATAACAGAAGGGGCTTTGGGTGTTTCAAGTTCGTAAACTGAATTTGGTCCACCCGATAAAATAATGGCTTTTGCTGAAAATTCTTGAATTTTTAAAGGATCAATGTCATAAGGGTGAATTTCACAAAATACATTAAGTTCGCGAATACGCCGAGCAATAAGTTGTGTATATTGGGATCCAAAATCAAGAATTAAAACTTTATCCAATTTAGTCTAGCCTGTAATTAGGCGCTTCTTTGGTAATTTGAACATCATGAACATGTGATTCTCGAATTCCTGAATTTGTAATTTGTACAAATTCTGCTTTTAAACGCATGTCTTTGATTGTCTTTACACCAACATAACCCATGGAAGCCCTCAAGCCACCCATGAGCTGATGAATGACATTTTTAACAGATCCTTTATATGGAACACGTCCCTCAATACCTTCAGGAACAAGTTTTTCAGCATTGTCTTCACTGTCTTGAAAATAACGATCTTTGGAGCCTTGTTGCATCGCTCCAATAGAGCCCATGCCTCGATAAGATTTATAGGACCTACCTTGAAAGAGCTCAACTTCACCGGGGGCTTCTTCAGTTCCAGCGAACATACTTCCGAGCATGACTGAGTAAGCACCGGCTGCAAGGGCCTTGGAAACGTCTCCCGAGTAGCGAATACCTCCATCGGCAATGAGTGGAATTTTTTTACTTTTCAGAGCTTCAGCAACATTATGAATCGCGGTAATTTGAGGTACGCCAACCCCGGCGACAATCCGTGTTGTACAAATTGATCCAGGACCGATACCGACTTTAACCCCATCTGCACCGACATCAACCAATGCTTTAGCAGCATCTGCAGTGGCAATATTTCCACCAATAACATCGGTTTTCGGGTAATTCTTTTTAATCCACTTCACCCGATCCAAAACACCTTGAGAGTGACCGTGGGCGGTATCTACGACAATGACGTCCACACCAGCATCCACCAATAAATCAACTCGCTTTTCTGTATCTGCGCCAACCCCAACGGCGGCACCAACAATTAATCGTTCTTTTGAGTCTTTGGAGGCGTAAGGATGATCGGATGATTTTTGAATATCTTTAACGGTAATTAAGCCTTTAAGTTGATCTTTGGCATCGATGACCAGGAGTCGCTCCAAGCGATATTGGTGCAATAGGCGCATCACTTCTTCTTTTGATGCTTTTTCATTCACAGTCACCAGTCGTTCGCGAGGCGTCATGACATTCTTAACGGGCTGGTTAAGATTTTCTTCAAAGCGAAGATCACGGTTGGTCACGATGCCGACCACTTTATTATTTTCAATTACTGGGAGGCCTGAAATTTTATGTTTTTTTGTTAAATTAATGACCTCTTGCACAGACATATTTGGGTCAATAACAATCGGGTTGCTGACCACGCCGGATTCAAAACGTTTGACTTTTAAAACGTGTTCGGCCTGATGCTGTGGATTCATATTTTTATGAATAATCCCAATACCACCTTCTTCAGCCATGGCAATCGCCAATTCAGATTCAGTCACGGTGTCCATCGCTGCTGATAAGAGCGGGATGTTCAAAGTTATGTTTTGGGTAAGCTGAGTGGCAAGGGACACTTCTTTGGGAAGCACCGTCGAGTGTGCCGGCACTAATAAGATATCATCGAAGGTTAGAGCTTGTTCTAAGAGACGCATGTTTGAAATCCTTAATCGCGCAAAACAAGATTATACAGAAAACTTTACGGGTTGAGGAGGCTTATCCGTCGTTATCACCGCCTTTTTTCATTTTTTTACCTTGTTCGGCTCGTTGTCGACGAATTTCTTTCGGGTCAGCGATCAGTGGACGGTAGATTTCAACGCGATCTTTTTCACGTAAAACATGATCTAGAGTCGTGTGTTTACCAAAAATACCAACCGGATCGGTGTCCAGATTAATTTCTGGAAATTCTTTTTTAATTCCTGAGAGTTCAATTGCAGCTTTTACGGTGATGCCTTCATCAACATTCACAGGGATAACCAGTTGTTTTTGTGGTGTCGCGTAGGTCACTTCAACGAGAATTTTTTTATCATTGGTCATTGGATTGACGATTGGCCTCTTTAATAAATTCATCTATAAAGGTATTCGCAATTATATTAAATACCGGTGCAATTAATGTTTCCAGTAAAATATTACTGAACTGATATTCTAATGTTAATTCAATCTGACAGCTATTTACATCTAATTTATTAAACATCCAGCTTCCAGATAAATGTTTGAATGGACCATCAATTAAACGAATGTGCATTAACTGATCTGATTTTTTTACATTCTCCGTGGTAAAAGATTGCTTGATACCTTTAAAGTTTATTTCAATCGAGGCGCGGGTGATCTCTGAATCTCGGTAGATGACCTGTGTCGAGCCGCACCAAGGTAAAAAACTTGGATAATTTTCAATTTCATCGACTAATTTAAACATTTTTGCTGCGGGGTGCAGCACAATCGCTGATTTATGTATGTTGTACATTTATTTTTTGTAATATCTTCAATCGAGTACAATTATACTTTGAATTTAATTTCCTGTTTAACATGTCAATTATCGTCAACAAAAAGGCCTTTCATGACTACTTTATTGAAGAAAAGTATGAGGCGGGTATTGTGCTTGAGGGCTGGGAAGTGAAGGCGGTACGAGATAATCGCGTTAATATCAAAGAATCCTATGTGATCATCCAACGTGGGGAGATTTATTTACTGGGTTGTCACATTACCCCCTTAGGTGCAGCATCATCGCATATTCGCCCCGATGCCATTAGAACCCGAAAGCTCTTACTCAAGGGTCAAGAAATTGTTAAATTAATTGGAAAAGTTGAGCGCTCTGGTTATACTTTAGTCCCGCTTGATTTTCACTATTTAAATGGAAAGATTAAGGTACAAATCGGTCTGGCTAAAGGGAAAAAACAATATGACAAACGACATACTGAAAAAGAAAAAGACTGGAACAGGGAAAAAGAAAGAATCTTAAGAGCGTCAAACAAGTTTAAATAGTATAATAAGTTCCAAGTTTTGGGGCTGACCCGGTTTCGACGTGGGTTACAAAACAGAATAGGGCATACCGAGGCCTAGTGCCCTCGTAAAAAAAGCTAGAAAATTAGTAATCGCAAACGACGATAACTACGCTTTAGCTGCTTAAGTCAGCTAAACGCTGTCCTGATAAGCCACTCGCTCAGGTCACAGCGTCATTAAGAGAGGCTCGAAAATTACTGGGTTACTTAGTAATTTTTTAAACTTAAGGTGACTCGTCAATATGTTTGGTTGCTTGTTACTGAAGTGTTGATTAAATTAAATAATAAGCTAAGTATGTAGATCTATCTGCAGAGGATTCGCGGACGGGGGTTCGATTCCCCCCAGCTCCACCATTTATTTAAGCAAAAAACCCATTAAATACAAGGGTTACAGAGCATTTTAAGACTTCTTAGATAACAACTTGTGTGCCATTTTGTGTGTCACTTCACCTTGATAATTAATTTCTGTGATTAAACTAGAATGTTTAATATAAGTTGCTTATGGTCTATTCGAGGGGCTTCTAGTCTAAAATAAAGTCTATAATAGTTTAGTCAATAAAATTTCATCTAGTTATATATGGATTTTGATTTAAAAGTTGATTGGTCAGCTGCAAAAATAAAACATTATCTTAGTTTCGACCTTTGGGATGATTTAACTGCACAATAAGATGCCTACTAAAATAACTAATAAATATTCAAGAATTATTCGTCAAAAATTACTTTGGATGCATTTTGTAACAAATACTGGACACATTGGAGGAAATCTTTCATCCATTGATATTATCTTATTACTTTGGCATGAGTATATTGGATTGTATGATCAATTCTTTTTATCTAAAGGGCATTCGGCAGGAGCATTATATGTTGCATTGTGGAGTAAAGGTATATTGTCAGATGATTCATTAAAATCATTTCATGGCGACGACACTTTACTTCCTGGGCACCCGCCAAGTAATGTCTATAAAGAAATACCTTTTGCAACTGGAAGCCTTGGGCATGGCCTTTCTTTGGCTGCGGGGAGCGCTCTTGCAAAAAAACTAAAAGGAACAAATGATCAGATATATTGCTTAACTTCTGATGGAGAGTGGCAAGAGGGATCAACATGGGAGGCTTTGATTTTCTTGGCTCATCATAAACTAAAAAATCTCACTATATTTGTCGACCAAAATTCTCTCCAAGGATTCGGTAAAGTTGGCGATATATCATCTATGGATAACTTAGAAGTAAAGTTGAAAGGGTTTGATGTTGAGGTAATAACCTGTAATGGTCATGATTTTAATGCTATGAGAAGGGCAATTGAAGTTATGACTGAAATTCCAAAAATAATTATTTTAAAAACAATTAAAGGAAAAGGTGTTTCTTTTATGGAGAATGACTTTAAATGGCACTACTTACCGATGTCAGAAAGAGAATACATAAAAGCTATTGAAGAAATTAACTAGATATGAGAAAAGAATTTACAGAATCACTTTTAAAAAGACACACTAGTAAAAACCTTACTATATTAACCGGTGATCTTGGGTTTAATGCTTTTGAGAAACTGAGAGAGGTTATGGGTGACTTTTTTATCAATGCAGGAATTTCTGAACAAAACATGGTAAGTGTTTCTGCATCACTTGCAAAAGAAGGTTTTGAATCTTGGGTTTATAGCATTGCTCCATTTATATACTGTCGTGCTTTAGAGCAAATAAGGAATGATGTATGTTTCCCGAAACTGCCAGTTAAATTTGTCGGTGCTGGAGGCGGCTATGGTTATGGTGTTATGGGCCCGACACATCATGCAATAGAGGACTATGGGATTTTGCTCACTCTTAATACTCTTGATATTTTTATTCCATCATTTAATTCCGATATTCCAAACATTGTAAAAAAGGTTGGGGAAAATAAAAATCCTAGCTACTTACGTCTCGGTCTTGATGAATCATCAAATAAATATGATGCTCCTCCGTATGCAAAATGGCGACAGTTAACTTATGGTAAAGGTTTAATATTAATTGCTGTCGGCCCTTTAGCATCAGTTTATGTAGAGGCTTTACTAAAGATGGAATTTGAGGTTAGACCTAATCTTTGGTGTCTTTCAGAATTACCTATATATAGTTCAGATATGCCAGAAAATCTTCTTAAACAATTGAATCAAAACGGAATTATTTGGGTAGCAGAAGAGCATGTTGAAAACGGTAGCTTAGCTAAACAACTACTTTCAGTATTAATAGAAAAAAAAATTAAAATTACATCCTTCAAGCATTTCTATGCAAGAAAACATATATACGATCGTTATGGATCACAAGATTACTTAAGAAAAAAATCAATGCTTGACTGTGATTATATGGTTGAAAGAATAAATAACAATAATAATGAGGTATCGATATAAATAGTATTGAAAACATAAATAATCTGAAGGGTCCTATTCTTGTCCTTGGTGCAGGCGGTTTTATTGGAGCAAACTTGTTTCTTAAGATATTAAATATACGGGGTGATGTTAAAGGAGTTTTACATAGTAAAAATTCATGGAGGTTAAAAAATGTACCACAGGAAAAAATACAATATACAGACATTACAAATAAGCAAGAAATAGAAAAATTATTAATTTCTACAAAATCTCGTACAATTTTTAATTGTGTATCATATGGCGCCTACTCATTCCAAAAAGATACAAACAAAATCTATGATACAAACTTCAATGCGATGAGAAATCTTATTGAGGTGTTGCATAGCAAATCAATAGATAGCTTCATAAATGCTGGATCTTCTTCTGAGTATGGTACCAATTCAAACAAGCCAAAAGAAAACGCATTCACGAAACCCAATAGTCATTATGCTTTATCTAAGCTTGCTAACTCTAATTATCTTCAATATATGGGAAAGTATAATAACTTTCCATGTATACACTTAAGACTATATTCAGCTTATGGCCCACTAGAGGACACGTCTAGATTAATTCCGAATATTTTATATTTTGCCAAAAAAAAAGAACTTCCCCCGCTAGTCTCAAAAAATATTTCAAGAGATTTTGTTTATGTAGATGATGTGTGCAATGCATTTGTAAATGCTGCAATAAAAATAAATCCTGAAATGTATGGGGAAATTTACAACATAGGAAGCGGTATAAAGACAACAATTGAAGATTTGGTATCAATTACAAAAAAAATATTTAATTTTGACGCAAATCCAGAGTTTGATTCATTTAGTAATAGAGAGTGGGATCTTACAGATTGGGTATCAGACCCTGAAAAATCTAAAATAAAATTAGATTGGGAGGCAAAAACATCACTTAAAAACGGCCTATTAAAAACATATAAATGGATTGAAAGGATAGATCCGAAAAAATTTAAAAGTTTTACTAAAAAAAGGTAATGTTTTTAGTTTTTTTAAACAAATAAAATTTAGAGGTAATATTTTTTTAATATTCTTGGAATACTCCTCACTTTTTTTCTAAAAATATTTAATAGAGGGAATGGTATTAATAATATAGGTAGGCAAACAAAATAAAATAAATGGTAGGTTTTGTAGAATTTAAAAAGATAAGATAAAAAACCGTGTTCAACTAATTTATGCATTTTTGATTCTACTGTGTATGGTATGACATAATTAATAAGAACTTTATAGTGCGCTTTTTTTACAGACTTTCCTGAATACCCTTTTTTTTGAAGTGCATTAAAAATAGCGTGTGAGCCATTAATAAATATATGACACCAACGGTCTTCACTATTATTATTGCTTCTATTAATAATTAGAGTCTGTTTTAATAGGAGAGCTTTGCAATCTTTAATTTGTCCAACATATAAAGGATAAACTTGAGGCATTGTAAAGCCAATAAACTTTTTTCTCTCAACAAATGGTACATTTAAAAAATGTTGCTTCAGGCCAATAACAGATGAAATATAGCCCATACTAAATGCTATTTGCTCAAGCAAATGGTTGTGATCATTAAAGGCGATATCTTCTTTAACTTCAAATCCATTTGAATTAACTAAATGCTCTAAGTCTTTAGTCCAAACACTATAATTACAATAAATAAGAGTTCTTCCTTTATCTAACTCACTAAGAACAACTTTTATTGCATTAGAAGTAATCTTATCATCATCGCCAATCATCCAAAAATATTCACCTGAACAATTTTCAATAATGTTTGTAAAATGAATATCAGTATATAAATTCTTTTGATTTTTCCTGTACTTTAATACAGAATTTTTCTTCATTAAACACTTAACAACATACTCAGTATCATCTGTACTACAGTCGTCCGAAACAACAAGCTCAACTCTATTTTCATATCCTTTTATGGCAACAAGAATAGAAATTAAACATTCCTTAAGGTATTTAGAACGATTATAGGTAGGAACATAAATACTTAATTTAAACATAATTATTAATTAACATAACCGATAATATTTCTTGTAGTTGCTTTCGAAGATCTGACAAGCATTTAAGCAACAAAAATAATAAATACTGGAGAACATAATATAATTAAATTGCAGGTATCAAATCGGTCGTCATGATGTGTGTGAGATCAAATAAGCAACACTAGGGGTTAACAATTTTTTTAAATTTATCTTTTAATTTTCTATATATGTTAAAACCTAACACTTTTTCTAAATTAGAAATTCTATATTCTTGATTAAGAATTCTTTGTTCTTGATTAAGAATTAAACGTTTTTGTTCTTGAATTTTTTTGGCATGCTGATTGATTAAATTAAAATAATAATTTAATTTGCAATCATACTGAGCTATTAAATTATGTAAATTTATTCTTGTGATATTTTTTTTAGTTATTTTTTTAAAATTAACTAAAGTTTTATTTTTTTTTGAATTTTCATTTAATATAGGCTTTTGAGAAACTACTCTTAAGTCTTCATTTACTCCGGTTAGAGCTTTTGTCATATTAAGATTCATGTAATTGTAAAGATTTTTGTCTTCATTGGAGACTGATGTAGTATTTTCAAATCCTAAGCTATGTAACAAAAATTCTAAAAGTTCAAATGGTATTGGTTTTAAATGTGTTGGATCATAATAAAATGTTTTTGAAGATACAACCATGTTTTCTGGATTGGGAGTTTCAAGAATAATTAACCCACCAGGAAGCAATACTCTGCGGATCTCTTTTATAAGGTCATATAAGTATTCAAATTTAACGTGCTCAATAAAATGAAAGCTAGATATTAATGCAATAGAATTACTTGGTAGTTTTTTAAGATAATTCAATGCATCAGAATTTACAATATTAAGGTCATATTTAAGACAGTCTTCATTAAAGTTTTTATTGGTGTCAACTCCTACTGCATTAAAACCTTTGTTTGTTAGAATTTCAAGAAACTCACCTCTTCCGCAACCTAGATCAACTGAATCTAAATTCTCAAAATTTTTAACTATAAACTCTATATAATCATTGTAAATCGCAAGTCTGGAACGAATCAGCTCCCTAGAACCTCTAAATTTTTTTTCAAATTTATAATAAAAAGTTTCATTCATAAATTTTTATATTTATAAAATTATTTTTTAAGTGAAATATACATTTATGAAATGTTTAAAAATATTTTTGGTATCCAATATTTAATTATTTTTAACAATTAATAATACACCAATATATTAATAATCAAATGTATTTATAAAATTATTATAATTTAGTTTATTTGAGCATGTGTTGTGTGCATCTAAAATAGAAATTAAAAACCCGAGAAATTTTATAAATCAATTTTTGTCAGACTTTATTTTTTGAAAAATTATTTATAAAAACTTTTTCGAATTTGGTTTTGCTTCATATTTATCAATAAGGTTATTTCTTCAATTTTATGTTTAAAATATGTGTATATTTATAACTTAAAATCTAATCTTTAAAATGTTTTTTGATAAATTTAAAAATAGTATAAATTCGTGTTTGAAAAATTTGTTTTTTTTCAAAAATAAAAAAAAATATCGTATATTATATTTATCAGCTCATTCAATTCTAGAATATGATGAAATAAAAATCCTTGAAGAGTTGGGTCATTTTGTTTTTTCTCCCGGAACTGGTTCAATGCATTTAAGACCATCAAAAAATTTATCTAATGAGGAAATAAGATTAAAAAAAGAGTTTTATTCATTGGCTGATAAAAACTATTATAAAAATTCTCCCTTAGAAAGACTGTTTAAATTAAAAACTAAATTAAGTAAAAAATTTGTGTCTAATTTTGACATTATTATAGTAATGCATTATCCAGAATGTATTATTAATAACTGGAGTGTCATAAAAAATAAGAAGGTTATTTGGAGAACAATTGGACAATCTAATTCATCTATTGAAAAAAAATTAAAAGCATACAGACAGCAAGGTTTAAAAATAATTAGATACTCTCCATTTGAAAAAAATATTCCAAATTATATTGGTGAAGATGAAATTATCAGGTTTTATAAAAATGAAAAAGAATTTTCTAATTGGAATGGACAAATAAGACATGTCTTAACAGTATCACAACATATGGAAAAGAGGTTTGATGCTTGCCATTATGATATTTATGAGCGAGTAGTTAGAGATTTACCTTATTATTTAGCTGGTTTTAAAAGTAAAGGCATTAATGATAATTCAAAAGAATTAAGCTATGAGGAATTAAAAGATTTAATAAGAAATAGTAGATGTTTTTTTTACACAGGAACATATCCTGCATCATACACTTTAGCTTTTATCGAAGCTTGGATGACAGGAATACCAATTATTGCAATAGGAAATGAATTGATGCATGATCGGTTTCCAGATCAAGGTCTTTATGAAATTCCAAGTTTAATAATAAATGGATATAATGGCTATTGTTATAATAGCATTGAAGAGCTTAAAAATGTATTGCTTGAGTTACTTAATGACTTTAAGCTAGCAAAGAAAATATCAAAAAACGGAAGAAAATCTGCAAAAAAAATATTTGGTTCAAAAAGAGCTTTAAAACAATGGTCTTTCTTTATTGAAAAGAAAATATGGAAATAAAAATTTTATTTATGATTTTTATCTATATGTCTAAATCTTTCTTGTTTATTTCTTACTAAATAATTTTATCCACTTTTTTATCCACAGAAATTTATCTATTTTTTAATAAAAAATAAATTTTTTTACCCATCGTGCATACCAAATATATTAATATAAACTATTGTTTTTATTATAAATTTTATTTAAAAATATATTTTTAAAAATCTTAAAGATATATGCTAGTTTATTTTCCAATTTTTTATCCACAAAAAAATATTGAATTTGTTTTATTTTTTTTATATTATTTTTTATGAAATATCTTTATGAAAGATTTAAAAATGTTTGAATTGATTTATGTCAGCACTGCCGCCAATCGAATGACCAAAGACAACTTACAATCCATTTTAATGGAAAGTATGCGTCATAATTTAGATCATGATATTACTGGCATATTACTTTACGATCAGGGTTCATTTTGCCAGGTACTCGAGGGCGAAAAAAAGGCTGTGCTATCTATTTTTAAAAAGATAAAAAAGGATAAACGGCACATGAATATTATTACTGTGTCTGAAAAAGATATTCAATACCGAGAGTTTTCTGCATGGTCGATGCGCTTTATCAATCTAGATTTTTATGATCGCGAAATGATCAAAGGTTATCAAGATATTTCTGGAAGCAGAATGAATTGGGCAGAAATCAACGCCTCACTGGCTAAGAGCATTTTGATGCAATTCAAGAGCATGTAGCATTTATTTTGCTTGGAGGATGGTATTTTTAAGATCATCCGTACCCATATAAAAGACGATGAATTTTACCGGCTCTGTTCCTGAGTTATAGCCATAGTGAGTTTTATTAATCAGCTCGATCACCACATCGCCTTGAATAAATTTTTTTTCTTCAAGGGTTTCACTGACCACCGTAATTTCTCCCTCCAAAATATAGCCAAAAGAGGGTACTTGATGAAAATGATTTGGTGTTTTTGCTCCAGGATCCATCTGGACTAACATAGATTTTATTTTTGCTGCACCCTTGGGGTAGTTGATTGGATCGCCATTCCAGCTGGATGAGGTGTCGATTAAGTTTTCGATCTGGATTCCGGATGAGGGATCAATTGCCCATAGCACTTGACTGTTTAAGATGAATAAACAAAATATTGTGATAAGAGAAATTTTTTTAAACATTTGAATTCTTCCTTGATTGTGTATGATTTGAGTATACTGAATTTTATATGGACATAAATATAAAATTATTGTGACCAACGAGAACACAACACAGGCCATAAAAAAACCTGGTTTTTGGATAGGTTTAATCCTGTTCACTTGTTATTTTTTCATCTCCCCAGAGTCAGCATCTTTGACCCGAGATGCTTGGTTTGTCTTAGCGGTGATGACGCTGATGGTAGTCTGGTGGCTGACAGAAACCATATCGATTTATGTCACAGCATTATTACCTCTCATTCTTCTGCCCATCTTAACCTCTGCTAATTTTCAAGAGGTCGCCTTGCCCTATGCCAATCAAACCATTTTCTTATTCCTGGGTGGGTTTATTTTAGCAATTGCAATTGAAAAGGTTAATCTTCATAAACGCTTTGCTTACTTTATTCTTAGTAAAAATGGAACAACCCTTAAAAGTATTTTATTTTCTTTTATGATCATTGCCTATTTGACCAGTATGTGGATTATTAATACCGCCACAGCGATGATGCTCCTCCCAATTGCATCCTATGTGTGCCGAACAATCAATTCATCTGATCCTCGCTTTGAAGTTTTGCTGCTCCTTGGTATTGCTTATGGGGCAACCATTGGCGGCATGGCGACCATAGTAGGAACCGCTCCCAATATTTTTTTTGTAGCCTATATGGCGGAAAACTATGATATTCATATTTCCTTTTACGAGTGGTCAAAAGTAGCCCTTCCTTTGTCATTAGTTATTTTGATGAGTGCATATCTAGTGCTTGCACAGTCCATCAATAAAAATAAAACGGATCACAAAATCATTACGACTAAATTAACTCAAATGTCCATGAATGAAAAAAAAGTGGCTCTGATTTTTATACTGACCATTGGTGCATGGGTATTTCGTGGTCAGTTAACGAGCATTCAACTGCTATCAAATCTCACAGATGCTGGGATTGCAATTACAGCTGCTTTTTTTCTATTTATCATTCCATCTCAAAATAAAAAAAAGGAGCTTCTCGAGTGGCGAGATATGCAACAACTTCCCTGGGGTTTAGTTTTATTATTTGGCGGAGGCTTAGCTTTGGCTAAATCAATTATGACCAGTGGCCTGGCTAACTGGATTGGTAATAATTTAGAATTTTTAACTCAATATTCTGCCTTTGCTCTGGTTTTGATTTTAGTGGTCAGTATTATTTTTTTGACAGAGATCTTATCCAATACAGCCTTAACCCTAAGTTTTTTACCCATTGTTAGTATGGTTGCGATCAATCTGCAAATGCCAGTGCAAATGCTTGGAACTATTTTAGTGATTGCAGCAAGTTGCGCTTTTATGTTACCAATTGCGACGCCTCCAAATGCTGTAATTTTTGCAACAGAAAAAATTAAGGTGATGGATATGATAAAGGTTGGTTTTACTATGAATATTTTTACAATATTTATTATCACTTCATTTTTTTATATGGTTATGTGAATAAGATATAATTTTTTAAATTTGACATCTTAAATGACTTTTTAATTTATCAGAATCATTTCAATTTTTATATGTTATAGTTCTTTTAAGCTTAAACCAAAGATTTTTAGCAGTATATTATTTTATAAAATGGTACATATTAATTTTTTATGATTGACATATATAGGTTTTTACTAGCTTTAACTGTGGTTATATTTCATTCAGGTTTTGGGGGAGGCGGAGGAGTTTATGCGCTTTATGGATTTTATATTATCAGTGGTTATTTGATTTATAGAGTATGTGACCAAGTCTATTTTAAAAAAAATTTTAATTTAACAACTTTTTATGCCAATAGAATTTTAAGATTATTACCTCATTTTATTTTTTCATCTTTTTTAATCTATTTTTCTTTTTTTGAAATATGTAAATTTTATGGCTTTTCTTCTTGCATGTCTCTTCCGACTAATATTGTTTTATATATCAAAGATTTTTATAGCTTATCATTAAGTGATTTTATTTCAGGAATTGTTCCAGATTTTAGATTAAAACTATTTCCACCTCAGTTTGTTGGTTTTTTTGGCTATGTTAGTGCTTTTTGGTCAGTATCAATAGAAATTTTTTTCTATATTCTTGTTCCTTTTATATTCTTATTTTGCAATAAAAATAATAAAAAAATTAATTATTTGTTAATTATGTGCCTAGTTATTTATTTAATTTTCAGTTTTATTTTAACACCTATAAGAAACCCAGGCATTTGGTCAGATATAGTTTATAGAAACAGCTTTCCAACCATGTTGTTTTTCTCTATTGGAATTGCAATTTATAAATATAAGATAAATTTAAATAAATTTTTTTCTCAATATTTTTCAAAAAATCATATTTTATATTTAATGTTTTTTTCTCCCTTGTTGTTACTTTTTGGAAGTAAATATCTTAATACCTCGTTACCTATTCTAGAATATCAACTTTGGTTATTTATTGTTACATTTGTTTCTATATTAGCGATAGTTTTTGATGATGATGAAAATTCTAAATACTATAAATTCATAGGTAAGCTCAGTTACCCCATTTATTTAAATCATCAAATTATAATTATTTTGTTTATTTCATATAAACATTTAATTGAAGGTGATTTCAATAATCATTATAATTTTATTTTTCATGAATATTTTTTAATTATCATCCTCTCAATATTTATATCAATTATTACTTATTATTTGATTGAGATTCCAATAGATAAAATAAGACATTTTATAAAGAAAAAATTTATTTGATGCCAATTAGTTTTTTTAATATTGCCAGCTTTGATGTTTTTTTTTCTTTATTTTTATTCAATAAATTTTCTAAATCATATTCAATTTCATTAAACATATTATTTGATGATCGATTGAATGAAATTGGTACCTTAAAATCACAATCTTTTTTGTCAAATGAGGCAACTATTAAGCCATCCCCGCTATAAGACTCAAATATTGAATGTTCAGCAATAATAAAACCTCCATTTTTTTTGATAAATCTTAAGCATTTTTGATGCATTAGCAAGTCATGTGAGATTGTATGATGATGTGTTGATATAAAAATAAATCTGATTTTATTTTTTTTAATTGAATTAATAGCCCCCTGAAGCATCTTTAGTTCCCAGCCCTGGACATCTACATGAAGCAAATCTACATAATTAATTTTTTTTTTTTCAAGAAGACTATCTAATGTAATGCTTGGCATTTCAAGAATCTTATTATCACTCTCTCTTTCAAATTTTGTTGTAATTTCAACATCAGAGACGAAGGCATTTATAAACTCTCCTTGGGCGTCGTTAATTGTGAAATTAAATTTACCAACGTCAATATTTTTTGAATCAGGTTCAATCATAATATTAGAAGCATTATCAATTTTCTTATTGAACCACAAAGAGTAATAGGACCAATGAGCCCCAAATTCAATCATTAACCCACCTTTTTTTATTTTTTTTAAGACATTGAAAAAAACTTTTTCTTCTTGAGGCTCGTGATGTCCTTTACATAATTTTATTATTTCTGTAATACCTCTGCCGTGATAACCGTCTTTAAGAACTTTAATGCCATTATGCATTAGTTGATAGGAATAATTCTTTAATTTAAAAACTTTCCCGGCATTTTTTACTTTTCTTATTTCATCGCAATCTCTGCATTGAGTTGTTATAAATATTCTTTTTTTTAAATTATCATCAAATGGCAATTTACTGATATATTTTTTTATATCCATATAATATTTAATCCCTTATTTTTAAGTAGATTTGAAAAGTTAAAATGCAAATGATTTTTTTCTAAATATTTTTACATGAGTGATATTATTCTATTATATTTTTTTTTGTAAGATATTTATGAATTATTTATTTGAAGTGACAAGCGCCATCCAACTTGCAGTCGCTCCAGCCTTTCTATTAACTGGAATAGGAGCGACTCTTTCTGTTATGACTAATCGTCTTGCTAGGATTATTGATAGATTTCGGGTTTTAAACGATTCTCGATTGAAGTTGAGAGGTGATTATGTTTTAGAGCTTGATCTTTTAAAACTGAGGGCTAAATGGACTCATTGGGCAATTACATTGACAACTTTATCTGCCTTGCTAACTTGCATTGTGATTGCTGCTATATTCATTGGAACAGAAATACAATTTAACTTTGATCAGTTTATTTCTTTTTTATTTATTGGTGCAATGAGCTCACTCATCTTAGGTTTGATCTCTTTCACAAGAGAAGTGACTCTCTCAAAGAATGTTGTAAAACAGTAAGAACTAAATGAGCGGTGCAAAATTAACTACAATCGTTACAAGTACCATCAAAGATAAAATTCCAACGAAGTAAACATTTTTACTAGTTTTTAGTTTTTTTTGGTGGTTTTTTAAATATCTTTCGAAATCAGTCATGTTAATAAATAATAAATTAATTTACTTAATGATAATGATAATGATTCTCATTTAAAAAATCAAGAGTCAAACTAAAATTTATTGAACAGCGTTCCGAGCCTTCACAAAAGCTTGGATGGCATGATCCAGCTCTGCAAAACTATGCGCGGCCGAGAGTTGAGTTCTGATGCGTGCTTTACCTTTTGGAACAACAGGATAGAAGAATCCAACCGCATACACTCCATTTTTTAATAGTTCTTGGCTCATTTTTTGAGCGAGAACTGCATCACCCAACATGATCGGCACGATAGGATGGTCACCATTAGCCACATCAAAGCCTTGCTCTTGCATGCCTTTTCTGAAGTAATGGGTATTTTTCTCGAGCTTATCTCGCAGGGCAGTGGAGTCATTGAGCATCTCTAACACCTTTAATGATGCTGAACAGATATTCGGAGCCAGTGAGTTTGAAAACAAATAAGGGCGTGAACGTTGTCTTAACATGTCAATAATTTCTGAACGGCCTGAGGTAAATCCACCAGAAGCGCCACCGAGGGCTTTACCAAAAGTGCTTGTTATCAGATCAACACGAGACATTACATTTTTATATTCATGCACACCTTTACCCTGTTTACCCATAAAGCCTGTGGCATGGCAATCATCGTGGTGCACCATCGCCCCAAATTCATCCGCTAAGTCACAAATCTCATCGAGCTTGGCAATGGTACCATCCATTGAAAATACACCATCAGTGGTAATAAGAATTCGACGCGCTTTATTCAGCTTGGCCTGTTCGAGCTTGGCACGGAGGTCTTCCATGTTGTTATTTTTATAACGATAGCGTTGCGCTTTACACAGACGGACTCCATCAATAATGGACGCATGATTCAGTTCATCAGAGATGATGGCATCTTGGTCATTGAGAATAGTCTCAAATAATCCTGCATTGGCATCAAAACAGGCTGCATAAAGAATAGTGTCTTCAGTACCTAAAAATTTTGATACTTCTGTCTCAAGTTGCTTATGCAAAGTCTGGGTACCACAGATAAATCTGACGGATGCTACCCCAAAGCCCCAACGGTCTAAACTTTGTTTGGCTGCTTGAATAATTTCTGCATTATTAGCCAAACCTAAGTAGTTGTTCGCACACATATTAATGACAGAACTTCCATCTTGGAGTGTGATCTTACTTTTTTGTTCGGAATCAATAAAACGTTCATTTTTCCATAAACCAGAATCCTTGATTTCTTGAAGGTCGGTTTGGAAAGATTGTTTAAAAGAATTAAAGCTCATTGCGTTAGGTCCAATTAAGTATTACTTTTCCAGAGTTTCCTGAGCGCATAGTTTCAAAACCCTCTTGATAATCTTCATATGAAAAGCGATGCGTTATAATTTTTTCCAAAGGCAGTCCAGACTGCACCATCATTGATCCTTTGTACCAAGTCTCAAAAATTTCTCGACCGTAGATGCCTTTAATAGTTAAGCCTTTAAATACAACCATATCCCAATCAATCCCTGATCCGGATGGCATAATCGCGAGCATAGCGATGTGACCGCCATTAATCATGAGATCCAACATGCCACCAAAAGCCTGAGGGGAGCCTGACATCTCTAAGCCCACATCAAAACCCTCGAAAATGCCTAATTTTTCCATCATGCCTTTAGTGATTTTTTCTTTAGAAACGTTGATGGTGATCACGCGGGGCAATATGTTTTTAATCAAATCCAGACGATACTGATTCATATCAGTGATCACGATATTTCGAGCACCGGCATGGTCCGCCACCAGGGCCGCCATACTACCGATAGGACCAGCGCCTGTAATTAACACATCTTCTCCCACCATATTAAAAGATAGGGCGGTATGAACGGCGTTTCCATAAGGATCAAACACAGATAACAATTCGGTTGAGATGGGGCGACTAGGTTTAAATATATTTTTTGCAGGGATCGCCACATACTCAGCAAAAGCACCTGTCCGATTAACGCCGACGCCAATAGTGTTTGGACATAAGTGAATTCTTCCAGCCAAGCAATTTCGGCAACGGCCACAGGTGATGTGTCCTTCGCCTGAGACAATATCACCGACGCTCAAATCGTTCACATTTTGCCCGACCTCAACAATCTCACCCGCATATTCATGACCTGTGATCATGGGAACAGGAATGGTTTTTTGCGCCCACTCATCCCAATTGTAAATGTGAATATCTGTGCCACAGATGGCGGTTTTATGAATTTTTACAATGACATCATTATTGCCACATTCGGGCTCTGGCATGTCCTGCAACCAAATTCCTTGTTCTGCTTTTGTTTTGACTAGGGCTTTCATAATTATTTACACTTATAAATACCATAAACCGCTATACCGGGCTCAGGTTCTTCGAGTTTAACCACTGTATTTCCCCCTTGATTTACACCGGCATTTTTGCCCATGAGGTCCAGCTTTTCAGCAACATAACTTTCCATTAAGTCAGCAAAACCGATTTCAGATAACACAGTCACACGAGACCTGCCTATAGAAGTGCAGCTTGCCACTTGGTCTTTCGTTGTCACAACAACATTTTCAGATCCAGGTTTTTGTTCTACAAAAGAACAGGCAGAAGAAAGGGTGATTAAAATGAAAATAAATAAGAAACGCATGTATGACCTCTTAAAGAAGTAAATTCAAAGTGCAAACTTTAGCATGAAACAGGAATAGAAAAAACAACAATCTAACTAGGGTTAATTGTTACTTGTCAAAGTGTTGAATTACAGCGTTAATTAGAAATAAACTTGGGTAAAAACCAGGATGCCCATTAGAATAGTGAACAAAATTCCGGATGCGATTAACACTTCTTTCATTTCTTTGATTATTTTCATAAATACTCCAAAAAAATAATCTTAGAATAATAACCCTAGATAAATTATTTTGGCAACCCTAAACCTCAAAATTTTAAATTCGATAAATAAAAAAAATCAAAAAAAGGTATTGACTTATGCACAAGATTATTCATCTTGGTTAAAGAGGATACTTTTTGGATTTTACGCATATTATGAATCAAAGACTTATGTTTAAGTCATTGAATTTATTGAATAAATTTTTGATTAATTTTTATACAATTTATTAAAAATCCTATAAAAATTAGGCTTTGAACCAAAATTTAACGGTTTATACACAATTTTATCCACAGATAATGTGGACAAAATAACATCAATTTTTTGAACTTTTTTATGCACCATTTTTGCTCATTTGCATAAGTCCTTGAACTCAGTCATTTTTTTACAATTTTTTTACAATTTAAGCCTTCTTTTTTTCCAAAAAAGGGAGTAAGTTGGAATTGTGAGTCTAATAAATTCATAGAAAAGGAGATGTAATTTTAGTAGTCCATGCAGTTTTGACCAATTAACCCTATAACTATAAGGAGTTTTGATGAATTTGCAGAATTTAAAATTACGACACAAAGAGTTAAATGAAAAAATCAACAGCGGCTATGAGCACTATCTGCCCGATACGATTATTACCCGTCTTAAAAAAGAAAAACTAAAGATTAAGTCGTTGATTGAACAAGAGTTAAACAAATAACAGAATTATTAAGTTTAAATAAAACCAGCCAAAAGCTGGTTTTTTTATTGTTTAAAATTAACCCAACATCAAACTCTCTCGCTATAATCTCACTATGGAACACATTATTAAACAACATTTAGAGGAACATTTATCAGTCGCCTCTCAAATCGAATCCTTAAAGGCACAGATTCAATCCATAGCTCAAACATTAATTCAGGCGCTTAAAGATCATAAGACCATCTTTTGGTGTGGCAATGGAGGCAGTGCTTCGGATAGTCAACACTTAGCTGGGGAACTCATCGGTCGTTTTGTAGGTGATCGCAAACCTCTCAAGTCAATCGCGTTAAATGCGGATTCTGCGGTAATGACCTGTATCGTAAACGACTATGGTTATGAGCATATTTTCTCGAGGCAGGTGGAGGGGTTAGGCACTAAGGGTGATGTGTTAATTGGCATTACCACGTCTGGTAACAGCCAAAATGTGCTCAATGCCTATCAAACAGCAAATGAAATAGGCATGAATACCATTGGATTACTAGGGAAGGGTGGTGGTAAGGCAGCCAGCTTGGTTCAGCAATCGATTATTGTGCCATCGAATACCACCGCACGGATTCAAGAGATGCATATCCTTATTGGTCACATCCTGTGCGATCTGATTGAAGAAGGATTACATCTAAAAGCATGAGTATTCTCGTTACTGGCGCAGCCGGTTTTATTGGCTCTAACTTTGTCCTCAATTGGTTAAACAACAATAACGAAAAAGTCATCGCCTTAGATAAATTAACCTACGCGGGTAATTTAGAGAATTTAAAATCAGTTGAATCAAACCCTAACTATGTTTTCGTTCAGGGCGACATTGGGGACTCAAAATTAGTCTTTAAAATTTTACAAGAACATCAACCACGTGCAATCGTGAATTTTGCGGCGGAGAGTCATGTGGATCGATCCATCCACGGACCGGATGACTTTATACAGACCAACATCATAGGCACCTATCGCTTATTAGAAGAAGCCCGATCATTTTTTAATACCTTGGGTGAAGATGCCAAAAAGCAGTTTCGTTTTCTGCATGTGTCCACCGATGAGGTGTATGGTACCTTAAGTTCAACCGATCCGGCATTCACAGAGACCAACCCGTATGAACCCAACAGTCCCTACAGTGCGTCCAAGGCAGCTTCAGACCACCTGGTCCGTGCCTGGCATCATACCTATGGATTACCCGTGCTCACCACCAATTGTTCCAATAACTACGGACCGTATCACTTCCCCGAAAAGCTCATCCCGCTGTGTATCCTCAAGGCCCTGCAAGGCCAAGACCTGCCGATCTATGGGGATGGACAGCAGATCCGGGACTGGCTTTATGTGGTCGATCACTGCAAAGGCATTGCGACCGTGTTGGAGAAGGGCGTTGTGGGTGAGACCTACAACATCGGCGGTTGGAATGAGAAGGCGAATCTTGAAGTCGTGCACACACTCTGTGACTTATTAGACGAACTCAAACCCCGCGAGGATGGCAAATCCTACAAAGAGCAGATCACCTTCGTTCAAGACCGTCCTGGACACGACCGACGCTACGCCATTGACGCCACCAAGATTTCCAATGAGCTCGGCTGGAAACCGGAAGAAACGTTTGAGACTGGAATCCGCAAGACGGTCCAGTGGTACCTCAATAACCAGATCTGGGTCGCTCATGTGCAGTCGGGTGAGTACCAGAATTGGCTCAATAAAAACTATTCATGAAGATTCTCATCACGGGTATTAATGGTCAGGTGGGTCATGCGCTGATGCGCGAGTTGACTGACCATGAGTTGATTGGCTTAACCCGACAGGACTGTGACTTGACCAATTCAGATCAAATCAAACAAGTCATCGACCAGCACCAACCAGACCTGATCATCAACCCAGCAGCGTACACCAAGGTGGACCAGGCCGAAGAAGAACCCGAATTAGCGTTTCAGATCAACCGGGATGCACCGAAGGTGATGGCGGAAAAAGCCTGCGAATACCATATCCCGTTCATTCACTTCTCGACCGATTACGTGTTTGATGGAGAAAAAGAAGAGGCTTATGTGGAAGATGATCCCACCCATCCGTTAGGCGTTTATGGAAAATCAAAGTGTGCCGGCGAGGAGGCGATTCAGGAGGTGGGTGGATTAAACTATATCTTTAGAACCAGTTGGGTGTATTCCAACATCAGTCATAACTTCTTCCTCACCATGAAAAAGTTAAGTCAGGAACGTTATGAATTAAAGGTCGTAGCAGACCAAATAGGTGTCCCGACCTCAAATCAATTTATCGCAGAGCAAATGAAAACTATCATTCCGCAATTACATGACAACAATACCGGGGCCTATCATCTGGTGTCGGATGGGTCGTGCTCCTGGCATGAGTTTGCAAAACAAATTATTGGTCAAACCAACCCGCAGTTTAATCTGGAAAATTTACATGCAATTACTACAGATGAATTTCCTAGTAAAACTAAACGACCAAAAAATAGTGTCCTTAATAATGCTAAAATAAAACAGACATTTAATTTGGAATATAATCATTGGCAAGGAGAGTTGGAGAAAGTGATTCATGAAGCGTAAGGGTATTATTTTAGCGGGAGGCTCTGGTACCCGACTGTATCCAGTGACGCATACCATCTCCAAACAACTCCTCCCAGTTTATGACAAGCCGATGATCTACTACCCCTTAACAACATTAATGTTAGGTGATATCCGTGACATCTTAATTATCTCTACACCCCAAGATCTCCCTCAGTTTGAAAATTTATTAGGCGATGGTTCTCAATGGGGACTTAAGTTAAGTTACACAGCGCAACCGAGTCCTGATGGTCTCGCCCAGGCTTTTATAATAGGAGCAGACTTTATTGGCGATGATGTATCGACACTGATTTTAGGAGACAATATTTTTTATGGCCACAATCTTGAACGTTTACTGCATTCATCTGACACAAGAAAATCCGGTGCGACTGTTTTTGTCTACCATGTGAATGATCCAGAGCGATACGGGGTCGCAGAATTTAATGCGGATAATCAAGTGATCTCTTTAGAAGAAAAGCCCAAACAACCCAAATCCAATTATGCGGTGACGGGACTTTACTTTTATGATCAAAAAGTGGTTGAGTTAGCTAACAATCTCAAACCCTCTGCTCGAGGGGAGTTGGAGATAACTGACTTGAATAAATTGTATTTAGACAAGAACGAATTATTTGTGGAGATAATGAACCGAGGTTTCGCTTGGCTCGATACCGGAACGCACGACAGCTTATTAGATGCAGGACAATTTATCTCCACCATTGAAAATAGACAAGGATTAAAGGTGGCGTGCCCGGAAGAAATTGCCTACCGAAAAAAATGGATCACTAAATCTGATTTAGAAAATTTAGCAAAACCTCTACTCAAAAATCAGTATGGTGAATATCTGTTAAAACTCATTAAATAATATGAAAGTCACACCCTTAAAAATTCCAGACGTAAAACTCATTGAACCGGATGTGTTTAAAGACGAGCGGGGATTTTTTTATGAGTCTTTTAATCAGAAAAAATTTAATGAAGCGATAGGGGAAAACATTACCTTCGTTCAAGACAATCACTCCATATCTTCAAAGGGAGTATTGCGTGGATTACATTATCAGGAAGCACCTTTTGCGCAAGGAAAGTTAGTACGGGTCGTTGTTGGTGAGGTGTTTGATGTAGCAGTCGACATCAGAAAAGACTCACTAACATTCGGCCGATGGGTTTCAGAAATATTATCCGCAGAAAATAAGAACCAGTTATGGATCCCTGAGGGATTTGCACATGGATTTTTAACTTTAAGTGATTACTCAGAACTGTTATACAAAACAACCGATTTCTATAATCAAGGAAGTGAAAAAATAATTAGATTTGACTCTAATTTATTTAACATTAAATGGCCAACTCTTGATTGCGAAATCATTTTATCGGCTAAAGATGACCTGTAAGTTTAAAAAATAACTTCTCAGTCATATAGACAAAATAGCTTAGTATTTTAAGAATTGGTCTTAAGTATTTAAATTTCATAATAACATAATCTCTAAAATCGAACCTATTCTTAATCATTAATTCAGAACCATAAATCTGACTTGTCTCAGTTTGAGTTGATGTCTGAAGGTTGGCTAGCGGGATGTCGCAGTAGGTAAAACGTTTTCTATGAAAATAAGGTTCAGCCGCATAAATCATATCTGCTGCATATCTGTTATTGGTATCAAATTTAAATGATTTAAAAAAATTTGTTTTCAATAACTGCGGGGTTGGACTGCCTAAAGCATTTTTAAAAAAGAAACTTAACCATAATTCAGCCCCATAAAAACCATATTTTCTTAATTTAAATTTGTGTTTTGTATTTAAATCTACATAATTTAATGCGGAACAAAAGCCAACATAATTATCTGGTAAGTTTTCTAACTGATTTACAGCTGTGGTTAAAAAATTTGGCTCTAAGGTATCATCTGACCACAGTAACTTAAAATATTTTTCGTCACCAATCTCATTCAATGCTCTGTTCCAGTTTTGAATAATCGGTAATGTTTTCGTAAATTTTTTATAAATAATTTTAAGGCCTATCAAATTTTTGAATTTATCTTTTACTAAATCCTCTGTGCCGTCTGAGGAATTGTTATCAATGATAGTAATTTTCCAATCGCTATAGTCTTGTTTAATCACTGAGTTTATTGATTCAACGATGGTGTGCGCTCTGTTATATGAAGGTATAATAATATGTACATTCGACATTTTTAAATCCTATCATTAATTATGAAAAATCTAGTTATTTTTGATCTTGATGGCGTTTTGATCGACTCTAAAGAGTATCATTTTTCAGCCTTAAATGAAGCCTTATCGTCTTTTGATCCAAAATACGCTATTTCAAGGAATGAGCATTTATCAAGTTTTGATGGACTTCCGACAAAATCAAAGCTACAAAAATTAACAGATACCAAAGGCTTGCCTATTCAACTGCATGATGAAGTGTGGAAGGTTAAACAAGTTAAAACATTACAAATTTTGCAAAACCAGGTGAATGTTGATGAGGAGCTTGTTTGTTTGCTAAAACATTTAAAATCCCTGAATTATACTATTGCAGTTGCAAGTAATAGTATTAAAGAAACTGTAAAAATTATTCTCACTAAACTAGGGCTTATTGAGATTATTGATTTTTATTTAAGCAATGAGGATGTAACCGAATCAAAACCACATCCGGAGATATTTTGGAAGTGCATGACGAAGGCAAAAACAATCCCCCGAAAAACAGTTATTGTTGAAGATAGTAATATTGGGCGACAAGCTGCAGTTTATTCGGATGCACACTTATTGCCAGTTGATTCTAGAAAAGATGTCAATCAAGAACTTATTAACCGTATTGAAAACATACTAGGAACCGAAGTGAATGTTACCCCTTGGCGATCAGATAAATTAAATGTCCTCATTCCAATGGCTGGAGGTGGTTCAAGGTTTCAGGCACAAGGGTACACATTTCCAAAGCCTTTAATAGATGTTAGAGGAAAGCCGATGATCCAAGTGGTAGTTGATAACCTAAATATCGATGCACATTTTATTTTTATCGTTCAAAAAGAGCACTATGAAAAATATAATTTAAACTATTTACTTCCTCTGATTGCTCCAAATTGTGACATCGTTAAGGTAGATAGGATTACTGAGGGTGCAGCTTGTACAACACTGCTTGCTAAACATTTTATTGATAATGATCAACCACTATTAATGGCTAACTCCGACCAATTTATTCAATGGAATAGTGGGGAAACTTTATATGCATTCAATAATGAAAATATTGATGGAGCGATCATAACCTTTGAAGCAACTCATCCTAAATGGAGTTATGCGAAACTAGGGTCTGATGGATTTATATCTGAAGTTGCCGAGAAAAAACCAATTAGTAAAAATGCAACAGTTGGAATTTACTATTGGAAAAAAGGCTCTGACTACGTTAAGTATGCAGAGCAGATGATCGCAAAAAATATAAGGGTAAATAATGAATTTTATGTGTGTCCAGTTTTTAATGAAGCCATTCAAGACAATAAAAAATTTAGAATATTTGAAATTGAAAAGAATGGAATGTGGGGTATTGGAACTCCTGAAGATTTGAATTACTTTCTAGAAAACTACAAAGGTAAATTTAAATGAGGATAATTTCTCATCGTGGATGTCTAGATGGTCCAGATCCATCAATTGAAAATAATCCTAATCAAATAGATTGTGCGATCAAGCATTCATTTGATGTAGAAATTGATCTATGGATGTTAGATCAGAATTTATTTCTCGGCCACGATGAGCCACAATATCCAATAACAATACAATGGTTAAATAAACGCTCAGATAAGCTTTGGGTTCATTGTAAAAATATTAAAGCTCTGGGTTACTTATCATCACATAAATCAAATTTGAATTATTTTTTTCATCAAAATGATCATGTTACATTAACTAGCAAAACTTTTTTGTGGGTTTATCCAAAGATGGAATTTGGTGAAAACTCAGTGATTGTCGCGACAAACAAAAGTGACCTCAAAAGATTAAAAGATTTAAAAATACAACCATTAGGTGTTTGTACGGATTACCCCTTAGCGATACTATGAGAACAGAATCTATTTTATTAACAGGTGGTCTTGGATTTATTGGTTCCCATACTGCTGTAGCCTTAAAAAATCATTTTAAACAGATTGTTATTATTGATGATCTGTCAAATTCAGTAATGAATAATTACTATCGCCTGAAGAGCTTGGTTGGTGACTGTCTCATCTTGTACAAAGCTGATATTGCCAGTCAGAACGTCATCGATAAGATTTTTTTATCTCATAATATTAAAGCTGTAATTCATTATGCTGGTTTAAAAGCTGTCGGTGAGTCAATAATTTTTCCTGCTAAATATTATTATAAAAATGTTTATTCCACAAAGCTATTATTTGAAGTGTTGAAAAAAAATAAGATAACAAATCTGATCTTCTCTTCATCAGCAACTGTTTATGGCAAACCTTTATATCTTGCTATAGATGAATCTCACCCAGTTAAAGCAATAAATCCATATGGGCAAAACAAGATTGATATCGAGCAAATGATTTTTAATGATCCTTATTTTCAAGAGCAATGCAGTGTCAAAATTCTTAGGTATTTTAATCCGATAGGTGCTCACCCTTCAGGACTAATTGGAGATGATCCAAAGGGGATACCAAATAACATCATGCCAATTATTTTAAAAGTTGCTACTCAAGAACATCAGGAGTTAAAAATTTTCGGTAATGATTACCAGACCCATGATGGAACTGGAATAAGAGACTATATTCATATTATGGATCTCGTCGAGGGTCACGTTAAAGCATTAGATTATAATAAGAAGGGGATCATAGTTTTTAATTTGGGAACAGGTAAGGGTTTCTCTGTTCTTGATTTGATTAATACCTTTCAAGAAGTTAATAAGGTGAAGATTCCATATTCTTTTGTTGAAAGGCGCTCAGGAGATGTAGATATGGTCTTTGCTAATCCAGATCGGGCAAAAACTACACTTGGATTTGAAGCATTAAGAAGCCTTCAAAGTATGTGCTTTGATGCTTGGAATTTTGTTAAGAAAAAATAGATGTTTATTGACACAATAAAACATATCTCCAGAAGAGGCTCAATTATTGCGATTAATCAACTTTCTGTATTAATTGCTATTCCTATACTGGCAGCCCGGTTAGATCTCGAAGTTTTTGGCCAAGTGGCAATTGGTTTTCTCTTAGTACAGCTGTCATGGGTTGTAAGTGACTGGGGTATTCAACACTTTAGTATCGAAGAATGGGGGAAAAAAGTAAAACAAAAAGAAAAAAATCTTTTTACAGCGTCAGTCATCTGTTTGAATTTTTTAATTTCCTTAGTTTGTTTGTTAGGAATTTTTTTACTAACATATTTTCAAGTTATTGATTTTTCATATTTTTATTTTATGTGTCTAATACCAAGCATCATTATGGGGGGAAGTTATCCATTATGGTTTTTTCAAGTCAACAAGTCTCCACAAGATATGATTCTGCCCACTTTTCTTTCACGCATAATTTTTATATGTATTATTTATTTTTGTGTTTTATCGAACGACAGCTCATATATAGCTTTTTTGGCACAAGGAGTAAATTTATCCTTAATTACCTTGTATTCTTTCTATAGACTTAAAACTTACTACAATTTTAATTGGCCCGCTATAAATTTTTGGGAAGTTCTTTTGATTGGAAAAAAGAGCAGGCCATTCCTCATTAATGCAATTACCAATAATCAGGCTAATACTCTTTGGGGTTTCGGTTTATCAATTATTGGTGGGCCAGCATCAATGGCAATATACAACCTTGGAGATCAAATTTATCGTGCCGGAGGTGCAATAACTAACATTGTTGCTCAGTCAATTAGAATTCATTTTATTGGTAAGTCTTTATATGAATTAAAATTTACAATCACTTTTTTTACTTTACTTTTTTTTATAATAACTGTTTCTGTATGTTTAATAACAAGGCATATTATCGAAGTATTTTTTACAAATAATTATTTACCAGCAATTCCTGTAATCCAGATAATGATTTGTGCTTGGGGAGTTCATGCTATTGTGAAATTATTCAATTACCCGATTCTTGCAGCTTCGCATGGTGCGACATGGGTAAATAAAATCACAAAATATTTTTTATTCATTCATTTTCTTATGTTTTTTTTATGGTTTATGATCTATGGCGAAGTCCTGAGTATGTCTATTATGTTTTTATTAGTTATAATTTTACAGCTAATAATATTTATATATCATTCTTTTAAGATATTTAGACCAAATTAAAATTTAAAAAATTAACAAACTAATGAAACCTAAAATACTTGTAATAATGTCCGTTTTTAACGGCATAAATTATATTAAAGAACAAGTAGATTCAATTCTCAAGCAAGAAGATGTCAATGTTAATCTATTTATTAATTTTGATAAATCTAATGATGGCTCATTTGAGTATATTAAAAAAATAGCACATAAAGATAAACGAATTACATTGTCAGAACAAAATAAATATGGATCAGCTTGTCAAAATTTCCTTAATGCAACTAAAAAAGTTAATGTTAATGAATATGATTATATTTCTTTCTCTGATCAGGATGACCACTGGAAACCTTCAAAATTAAAAAATGCCATTAGATTTTTATCTGATGGTTATGATGGATATTCATCTAATGTTACATTATGGTTTTATTATAAAAATAAAAAGAAATTTATTAATAAATCAACAAAACAAACTGGATATGATCATTTTTTCGAAGCACCAGGACCAACATCATCGATTGTTATTACTAAAGAATTATTTAATAAATTTCAAAAATTTACTATTTTGAGATATAAATATTTGAAAAAATTAAAAAACTTTTTCGATATTTTAGTTTATTGTTTTTCAATTGAAAGTAACTATAAATGGTACATTGATGAGAGTTCATATATTCTATATAGACAACACCAAAGAAATGAATTAGGTTATAGATATTCATTTAAATCTTTAAAAAAAAGGTTGCATCTTATTCTCAAATTTAGATGGATTGTAGATTTGAAAATAATTTGGATCTCGGTCAACACAAAAAACTCAAAAAAATTATTATTAAGCTTTTCAAATTTTCAATTTTTTATTCGAAATATTGTATTTAAATTTTTTTTGATCAGAAGGTCTATTATTGATAAATTGTTATTTTTTATAATTCTTATATATAGCTTTATTTTTTTGAGGTTCTCAGTTGAAGAAAAAAACTAATTTTGATACTAATTCTATTCTATGGTTTTTTATTGTTTTTAGTATTGGCATTTTTTCAATTTTTACCAATCAAGAGATCAATAGAGACGGTATTTTATACCTTAAGCAAGCAAATATTTTTAATGAACCTTATTTAAATATTAATAAAATTTTTGAGGCTCATGATTTTCCTCTTTTTTCATTTTTAATTTATTCAATATCAAATTTATTTGGATTTACTCTATACATTTCATCAAAAGTTCTTAATTCTCTGTTTTTCATTTTACTAATCACTTACTATAAAAAATTAATATCTTTGACATGTAGGAATGAAAAAAATATTTTCTTGTTTTCGTTGATATCTATATTAAGTTTTGCTGGGTATATCGATGATTATCTACCAATGGTTCTTCGCGATAATTGTTTTATTGCATTGTTTATAACATCGATTTATTATTTCTACATAGCCATTCAATCAAAAAATTTATTTCACCTCTTTCTTTCTTTATTAATTATTTTTCTAGCTTCTTTTTTTAGATTAGAAGGATTTATTTTTTTAATTTTTTTCCTAATTTATTTCCTTTTTCAATCAAAAAATAAATATGCAAAGTTCACTTATTTATTTTTATTTGTATTTTTATTTTTTGCTATATATTTACTTGATTTATTAAAATTCAGGCAAGAATTATATTTTTCTTTATTATCTAATTTTGATAATAATGTAATTAATTTTTCATCATATAATTCATTTATTGAAAGTGAATTAAAAGAAAAATCTAATTTATTAATCATAGCTTTTTTTATATTTATTTTTTTTGCTAAATTCATAAAAGGCTTAGGATTTCTTCAATCATTATTAATATTGTTCGTTATTAAAATCAAAACGACTATCTTTAGATCAGATACTAATTTTAGATCAGATTCTAATTATTTTATTTTTACTTTATTTGGCTTTATTCTTACTTTAGTTTTCTTTAATTTTATTATTACTGGAGCTATTTCAAAAAGATATTTTTTATGTGGATATTTGCTAATTTCATTATTTATTCCCTATTTGTTAAATTATTTAAAAATTAAATTTTTTAAAGGCACCTTTAATAAATTTTATAAATATTTTTTATTTATTATATTATTTACATACCTTTCAAACATACTTGTTGATAAACAAATGTACGATAAATCGGCTGTAAATCCTGACAAACAAGCCGCCTTATGGTTAGAAAAAAATGTTATTCAAATAGATTCAGTTTATTTTATAAATGACAGGATAAAGTTTTATTTAAAGAAATTAGATTGGTTTGATATATCATTAGACGAAGCAGTTTTGAGTTATGAGCTAGATTATCTTGTATTAGATGAGGCATATAGCAAGACTCTTCTGGTTAAAGAAAATAATTACCAGCTTATTAAAACTATTCCAGATTCTAAACCGAAGATTTTTATTTTTAAAAAATTAAACACTTAACGTAAGAATAGATATTTATGAATTTTATTACCAATTTAATTTTATTGTTAATTTCATGTGTTAGCAGTTTTTATCTCTTTTTTAAAATAAGAGATATATTTAAACCTAATATCTATGATGGTGTTCAAAAAATTCACGATGGATATGTGCCTAGAGTCGGTGGATTGATATTATTTATTTTTACTTTAATGTATGGTTTATTTAATGATAATTATATTTTTCAATATTTTTGCTTATCATCAATTACACTTTTTTTTATAACAATAAAGGAAGATCTTTTTCACAACGTTCGAGCGAGAACTAGATTAATCTTTTGTTGTATTTCTATTGTTACTTTTCTTTTAATAACAAATTTTGATTTTCCATATATTAATTTCTATTTTTTAAATTTCATAAATGACTACTTTTTTTTAGTTTCTATTTTCTTCATATTTTCTCTATTAGTTTTAATCAATGGATGTAATATGATTGATGGTTCAAATGGTTTATTAAACTTTACAGCTTTATGTATTTTAATAAATTTATCATTACTTGATCATAATCAAATTTTTCATGCTGAAATTTATACTTTAATTTATTTTCATTTAACTTTTATGTTATTTAATTTTCCAATGGGCAAAATTTTCTTAGGTGATTCTGGCGCCTATTTAATTGGTTTTATTCTAGGTATTATGACTATTCAAGTTATAAATGTTTATAATTTAAATCCTTATCTAGCAATTTTTATTTTAATTTATCCATGCTTTGAAGTATTATTTTCTATTATAAGGAAATATTTTTATGAAAAAATAAGCCCATTAAATCCTGATCCTTATCATATACATTTAAAAATTTATTCACTATTATTAAATAAATTTGATGGTAATAAATTTATTGCTAATAACCTAACAACAGTATTACTATCTCCTGTTTATGTTTTTCCGTTACTTGCTTTTATGATTTTCGGAGTAGACACCGATTTGTTATTTTTTGAGATTATATTTTTTGTAGTTTTATATTTGATAATATATACAATTGTTCCAAGGTCTAAATAACTTAATTTTAATCAAACCAATTAAAGTCAATCGAGATATTTAGTTTTCTTAGGTATTCTTGTGACCCACATTTACTGGTAAATTTGTTATTTATACCAATTCTCTTAAATTTAAAATCTTTGTAAACTTTATTTGTTTCTCTACAATCTGATATTAGTTCAAGAATAAAGCTACCAAATCCACCATTTAGTTGACTTTCTTCAATTGTCATAATTTTTTTATGTGAATTTATTATTTTAGAAAATTTGTCTTTATTGATTTGGCTTAGAAATGGAAAGATGTATAAAGATATTTTTCGATTTTCCTTAATTATTTCTCTGTATATATTTTCTGAAATTTGCCCTGTTGTAAAAATTGCATAATCATAATTTTCATTATTAGCAGAAATAATATCACCTATTTTTAGATTTTCTAGTTCAGTTTTGTGTATTATTGGTTCATTTGATTTATTCAATCTGATATACATTGGTAATGATATTTCTTGTGAAATATGACATATTTTTCTTGCCTCAACTGAATCACTCGGGTTGCAAATAATGATGTTTGGTATTGTTCTCATTATTGCCATATCTTCTGTTGCATGATGAGAGGCTCCAAGTTGTCCATAAGCAAAACCAGAACCCACTGAGACAATCTTTACATTTTTGTTGTGATAACAAACGTCATATCTTATCTGTTCTAGACATCTGAGGGATGGGAAATTTCCTATTGAGTAAACATATACAATTTTATCTTCATGGGCTAAGCCAGCTGCAACGCCAATCATATTCTGTTCAGATATACCAACATTAATAAATCTATTTTTATCAAATTCATTAAATTTTTCTAAAACAGAATATCCAATATCCCCTGTTAGAACATATATATTTTTATTTTTTTTAAAACCTTCAAAGAGTGTATTGAAAAAATTATTTCGCATTATTTATTTCCATTAAAGCCTTTAAATACTCATCCTCATTTGGTGGTCTATAATGAGAGGATAATTTATTTTCATAAAAACTTATTCCTTTACCTTTAATAGTGTCGCATATTAATATTGTGGGAAATTTATTCTTATTAGAAATAAATAATGAAATTTCATAATTTAATTGCTCAAAATTATGACCATTTATTTGTTTGGTAATTAAATTAAATGACTCAAATTTACTTTTTAACGGCTCTAAATTAATGACTTCATTTGTATATCCAAAACTTTGGAGTTTGTTGTAGTCAATAACAATCAACAGATTACTAAGCTCATGGTGTTGTGAATATAAAAGTGCTTCCCAGTTTGATCCTTCGTTAAGCTCTCCATCTGATAAAATACATATTACTTTTGCATTGTTTTTATCATTTTTTAATGATGTTGCTATTCCGCATGCAATAGGCAATGCATGTCCAAGACTTCCTGTTGAAAACTCCACTCCATCTACTTTATGATTTATATGGCTTGTATAATCTCCACCATCAACATTAAAATTTTCTTTTAAATTTTTAATAATTTTAAATTCTTCTAATGCAGAGTAATATGCAAGGCATGCATGACCTTTGCTGTAAAGAAGTCTAGCTCTACTAGCATTATTAATTTGTTTTTTATTAATTTTAAAGTTGGTGAATATGCTCACTAAAATTTCTACAACAGATAGCGAGCCTCCTATATGAGCAGTTCTATAATGAAATGCTAAGTCTAGAACTTGTTTCCGTATATTTTTTGCATTTATGAATTGAGACATCTGTAATCGCGGTACCAAAGTGATACAATTATATATAATTAATTAAACGTTTGTAGTGAATTATCGAATATTTTATGAACAATATTTATGTAATCATTTTATGTGGTGGTTCAGGAACACGCCTCTGGCCTCTCTCAAGAAATCAAAGTCCAAAACAATTTTTAAAATTTTTTGATGGCAATACCCTGATTCAAAAATCTGTTGATAGGGCGTTAATGCTTACATCAGAAAAGAACATATATTTTGTTACTAATTATCAACAAGAAATTGAGCTTAAAAGAAATCTTGAACAATACAAGAATAATGACCAATTTAATATTCTTATTGAAAAATATGCAAAAAATACATTACCAGCAATTTTGCTTGCACTTCGTGAAATTAAGAAAATTGATGATAATTCTTCTATTGTTGTTCTTCCATCAGATCATATTTTTGACGATAATTTATTACTTCAAGCTTTAGAAAGTTCACTTAAGGCTTTAAATGATGATTATGGATTTTCATTAATTGGTATTAGACCCACATATCCAAGCATTGGCTTTGGCTATATTGATACAGACTTCGATAATGAGATTGATAAAAATACTTATAAAATAAATTGTTTTTATGAAAAACCTAATTTAGCAAATGCAAAAAGATTTTTTAATAGAGGTTTTTTATGGAATAGTGGAATTTTTATTTTTAATTTAAATTTTTTCATTTCTCAATTTAAAGATGTTGATAAAGATATGTACGAATTGTTTTTTAAATCGAATGAGAAAAATTTTTCCTCTATTGATTCAATATCCTTTGATAAAGGATTTGTTGAAAAAATAGATAAATATTTTGTAACTTTATATTCTGGTAAATGGAATGATTTAGGAAGCTGGAACTCTATTCATTCCGAGGGCAGTAAAGATAAAAATGATAATGTTGTATTGGGTGATGTATCATATCTAAATTGTTCAAATAATCTACTATATGGGGATTCGAAAAAAATTGTATGTTTTGGTGTCGATAATTTAATTGTAGTTAATACCAATGATGTTGTAATGATTATAAATAGAGACTCTGTAGACGATATTAAGAAATTCTTAGAAGTTTTATACCCGAATGACAGCTTGCTATTAGACCAGCATCCAACAGTTATAAGACCTTGGGGTGAGTTTACCGTTCTTGAAGAGCAAGATAATTTTAAGATAAAAAAAATTAATGTCCTTCCTGGAAGATCGTTGAGTCTTCAGTCACACAAATACAGAAATGAGCATTGGGTTGTAGTCAAGGGCAAAGCTTCGGTTCTCAGAGATGGTATTGAATTAAGCTTATCTGAAAATGAATCAACCTATATTTCAAAAAATCAAAAACATCGTTTATCAAATAAAACAGATAAAGAATTACTACTTATTGAAGTGCAAGTGGGAGACTATCTTGGAGAAGATGACATAGTTCGATTTGAAGATAACTATGGCAGATAAAAATAATGATATTTAGATTTTGTAAAATTTAAACATCTAACCCGAAATTAAAATATAGCTAGACAATTATTTGGGTATCAATAGAAAGTTGCCCATTTTTTATGATTTACTTTATGATATTAATAACAAACTTTAGGTAGATGATGGATATACTCAATATTTTTAAAGAATCCTCCAAGTGGATATACCTAGGTTACCATGATATTTATTTAAAGTATTCAAGGTCGTTTTTAGGACCATGGTGGTCTGTATTAACAGTAACAGTAATTCTTGCTTTTTTGTCAAATGTTTGGTCCCAAATTTTCGATATTTCTTTAATTTCTTATTTACCACATCTAATAATTTGTTATATTTTTTGGTTATGGATCTCATCAACACTTTTAGATTTATCAAATTTTATTATTGATCAATCATCCCTAATAAGCCAAATTAAGATTTCTCATTGGGTGCTTTTGATGAGAATTTTTTTTCGTAATGTATTGGTTCTCATGCATAATTGCTTATTATTAATAATAATGTTTTTTTATTTTAAAATGCATATTGATTTTATTAGCTTTGTTAAATTTATTATTATTTTTTTTATATCATCTATTTTTTTAATTTCAAACGGGATGTTGCTTGCTATATTAGTAACAAGATTTAGAGATTTTTTACCCATTGTTAGCACTGTAATTAATTTAATATTTTTCATTACCCCAATAATTTGGGATGAAAAAATTTTGGATAAAAATATATTTATTCTGGATATTAATCCAGTTTATTGGATTTTAAATTTAATCGAATCATCCCTAGTAGAAAGATTGTCTATTAATTATAACTATCTGATTAATCTAATTTTAGTTACATTAATTTCTTTAATTTTAAGCATTTTAGTTCATAAATTTTATCGCTCAAAAATTATTCATTGGCTTTAGTTATGAATGTAAAAATTGACTTTAGAAATGTAAATTTAATCTACCCAATCCTCAATGATAATCATCGTTCATTAAGAAGAAAAATAATAAATATATTTAATAAAAATGATGATATTAAGTATATTAACCATATTCACGCCTTAAAAGACCTTACATTTTCAATTAATCCAGGTGAACGGATTGGAATAAGGGGACATAACGGTTCTGGAAAAACATCACTTTTAAAACTTATAAGCGGAATCTTTTCAGCATCATCAGGAAATCTTAAAATAAATGGTTCTGTCTCATCATTTATTGATCTTCATTTTGGTTTAAATATGGAGGCTAGTGGTTATGAAAATATCAAAACTAAATTAAGACTATTGGGATTTGAAAAAAAATTTATAGTGGAACATATTCCTAAAATTATCAATTTTAGTGAATTAGGCGACTTTATAAATATTGCAGTTAAGAATTATTCATCTGGTATGCTTGTTAGATTAAGTTTTTCAATTTTACATTTTATCGAAACTGATATTTGTGTTATGGATGAGTGGCTTGGTGTTGGAGACGTAAATTTTCAAAAAAAATCTAAAAATGCTGTCCTTAGAAAATTTACTACAAATGATAAGATCTTTATATTAACTTCTCACGATGATGATTTGCTGAATTCATGTTGCAATAGAATTATTACACTGGATAAGGGGGCGGTAATTGATGATAAGAAAACATAATAAAACATTTCTTATTTTTGATAACTCTATTACTTTAAGAAGTAAATTTAACACTGGTATTCAACGTACAGTAAAAAATCTTCAATATAATTTGGATGGTAAAGTAATTAATAATGTCCATATTAAATTTTCACCAATAAATGAATCTTGGTTTGATAGATTTGACTTTCCTGGATTTTCTAATGATAAGCATATACTTTCAATTTTTTTACATATAGTATCTATTTTTTTTCATATTATTTTATTTATAAGAACATCAATCTTTGGAAGATTAATTTCATCTTTTATATTTTTTAATAAAACTTTTTATATTCTTTTGTTACATAAAATATATAAAAATAATATCTATTTTGTATTTTCTGATTCTAACTGGACCCGTCGAGGCTATTTTTTTCTGTTCATAAACAAGAGATTTTTTGGGAATAAAAATTTCTGTATATTTTATGATCTTGGACCATATAAGTACCCAAATTTTTTTGATAAATATCTAGTAACCAAATTCACAAAGTTTTGGAATAAAACATATAAATTGATTGATAAATTTATATGTATCTCGGACACTGTAAAAAAAGAGATTTGCTTGCATTGGAATTTACCAGCAGCTAAAGCAACATCTTTTAATTTAGGTTCTGATTTATCATATAAAAAATCCATGCAAAATTTTTACAAAGTTACCAGTATCGATCCTTATAAAAATTATTTAGTTGTTGGCTCAATAGAGCCAAGAAAAAACAATGAATATATTCTAAAGAATTTTATTAATCTCCTGGATAACAATAAAGCACTATCAAATAAATTAAGGTTAATTTTTATATATAGTAATTCATGGAAAAGTGATAATTTTTTTAAAACTCTTAATTCATCTAAATATCTTAACAAAAATATTTTTCTGCTGAATGAGGTATCTGATTCTGAGCTTAAAAACTTTTTTAGCACCTCATATGCATTAATAAATTCTTCAATTTACGAGGGTTATGGTTTAGGTATCCAAGAGGCTCTTAATTATAATTTAAAAGTTTTTTGCTCAAATATTACTGTTTTTAAAGAACTATATAATGATAATGCTATATTTTTTGATATAGATAATGATAATCATCTTAAAGATGAAATATTAAAAGATCTTAATGATCAATCTTTATTTAATGCCAATATGGATAATGTGTTAACTTGGAATCAATCAGCACTTAATTTAATTAAAATTATTAATAATGAAATTCAAGATACCTATAATTCAAAATAAACTTATTCAGAACTTTATATCGATAATTCTATTATTTTTATCTTGTTTTTTTATTTTTATCCACTCTTATGATCTCCTAACACTAAGCGATTGGGAGACGCCTTTGGGATATCAGGGAGATATGTGGCTTGTTTTATCCTTAATTAAAGGGTACATGGATGGAACAACGCTTCCATTTTTATTTAAAATTATTCCAAATTTAAATGCACCTTTTAATGCCAACTGGAATGACTATCCAATTACTGAGGAAATTATTTTTTATACAACGGGGATAATTGCTAGATTTGTTGGTTTGTATCCTGCAACATCAATTCTACTTTTTTTATCTCATTTTTTATCTTTAGTTTCGTTTTATTATGTAGCAAGGTATTTCAAGATCAATTTATTTCTTGCGATATCAGGCGCTTTCATTTTTGCCTTTTCACATTTTATTTTTCTTAGAGGAATTGGCCATATTGTTGTTGGTTTTGTTTTTCATATCCCCTTGATAATTATGGTTTTATCATGGTGTTATCAACAAAAAATAATGAAAAGCACAATTTGGAATAAAAAGTCATATATAGCAATAATTATTGCCTTTATAACAGGAATGTTTAATCCTTATTATTCGATCATGTTTTGCCAACTGTTATTGTTCTCTGTTATTTATTACTTTATCAATAAAAAATATACTTACATTAAACTTCCATTAACACTAATACTTTCGACTACTTTTAGTTTTCTATTAATGAATCTGGATACGATGATTTATGGAATAATTCATGGCACAAATATTGCTTTTTCACATAGAAATATACCCTCTCTAGAAATTTATGCTCTAAAATTGCCTGACTTAATTTTTCCTTCTGGCTATACACATTTATGGGGTAAAATCAGCGAAGTTTTATATCACAGCAGAACTTTTTTAAAAGGTGAATATTGGAGTCCGTATTTAGGTATTGTTGGTATTCTTGCTTTTTTATATTTTATTTTTAGTAACTTATATTTTTTATTTCAAAAAAAATTTAATAAAGCCAATGTGCATTTTTGGCACTTAATCTGGATAGTTTTATTTTCAATAGTTGGGGGTATCAATCTAATTATTGGAAGTTTTGGTTTTACTCTTCTTAGAGCAACAAATAGATACAGTGTAATGATTTTCGTTATTGTATTGTTATATTTTTTTATATTTATCTCAAAAAGATTTTCTCAAAAGTCAATTATTTTTATTTCAATTATACTTTTTTCTATTTCATCATATGAAGAACTATATCCAAGATTTAAATGGCATAAATCTGACTTAAATCCAATTTCTGAAAAAATTATTGATGATCAAAGAATTATTTGGAGTATTGAAAATTACGATGAAAAAGCAATGGTATTCCAGCTTCCTATTACTGATTTTCCAGAAGTTGGACCACTTTTTAAAATGGGTGATTATGAAAACTTAAGACCCTACTTAAATAGCAATTCATTACATTTTTCTCATGGTTCAAATAAGGGAAGGGGAGATAATGATTGGCAGAAACAAATTGCATTAATGGATTCTAAGGAGATGTTATCTTCTCTTCTAGGTTATGGATTTAAATTTATTATATTAAATAAAAATGGTTATGAGGACAACGGGTCTCTTATGCTTGATAAATTAAAAAATTATACGGAGACTCTTTATGAAACAACTGATTTAGTATCTTTAAAGATTAATGATTTAACATTTGAGAAAATAAAACCAATTATTAATTTCAGCCATGGATGGTCATCTGATGAAGTAACACATCGTTGGGCTGTATTAAAAGATGCTGAAATTTCTATACATAATTTTAGTCAATATGAAAGAAATATTAATATTGAATTTGATATAACTTCATTAAGAAAATCACAAATCGATATATATTTTTCTGATGAATTTATTTCAACAATGAATTCACAGCCAGGAGATTTTAAAAATTTTAATTATAAATTTATTCTAAAACCAGGATTGAATAAAATTAAATTTAAAGGTAATAAATATCCAATATTAGCCGGTAAAAGTGATCGAAGATTATTGTCATTTGCATTATATAATTTGAATATTGATATTGATGATTGATGATTGATGATTGATGATTGATGTTTTAAGAAAAAACTTTGAGACCTTAACAATTGCATTTATATCAATCTCAGTTAGTTTTATTGCAATTTCCTTACCCGTTTCTCCAACAGAAAAATATTTATTAACTATGATTGTTAATTTTTTATATATATTGACATCTTCAATATTTTTTAAAAATTCAAATTTCAATTTTTATAATCCTAAAAATCTTATTTTATTAGTTATAATTTTTTTTATTTTTTTTCTATTTAATTCATTTGAATTCTATTTAAATAAAATACCAGGACAATACTGGATATTTTTTATAATTTTATTGACAACTATAATAATAGTTTCTGATAAATATTATTATTTTTTATATAACAAATATATAACTAAGTTATCAATTATTTTATTTCTTTGCGTTTTATTTTTTATTTTTACAGTTTACGCAATTGATATTGATCACCCCTATATGGCAAACAATCTTAATTATGGTGTTGTTGTTATGCCAATAATTAATTTAATGAATGGCTCAGACATTCCAATCATTAATCAATCACAATATGGTTTGTATCCCTATTTTTTGAAATTTTATTTTCAGTTTGTTTCATTTAATTTTTATAATATTAATTTATTCTTTGCAGCTATATTTATTATTTCACTCTCGATACTATTTTTTATATTAGTAAAAATTAGTAAAAATGTTTTTATATCCCTAATTGCTTTGCTTTCATCAATTTGTTTACTTACCGTATTTGGAAATGTTTGGCCTGGGGAATTATATTTTCAATTTACTCCAATAAGAATTTTTATACCGTGTGTAGCTATTCTTTTGTACTATTTTTTTTTAAAGGGAAATCTTAATTATTATTCTTTTGTCACACTACTATGTGTATGTTTTTTTTGGAATTTTGATACTTCTATTGCTGTTTATCTTTGCTGTTTTATATCTCTTATTATCAATAAAAATATTCGTTTTTTTTCTATTAAGAATTTATTTTTTATTTTTGCGCCTTTTTTATTTTTTATTTTTTTTCAAATATATTTAAAGTTTTCAACAGGAATTTTTTTTAGTATATATGATTTATTTGAACCCCTGTTTACATTTAAAAATCATTCTGATTTTAATACAAATAATCTCCCATTATTATTTATTTTAATTATTAATTTGTATTTCTTTATGTACTTTTATTTTAATAATAAAAATATTAGGAATAGATTGGGTCTTTTCATATCGTTACTAAATTTATTTATTCTTCCATATGGCTTTAGGTCTCCGGCACCACTAGCTCTTTGTAGCTTCTTAATTCCTATTAATTTCTTATTTGTTTTAATAAATAATAACTATATTATTTATTCCCAAAAAAATAATATTAGATTTTTATATAATTTTGTATCTATATCCCCTTATTTTCTTTTATTGTTTATTTTTGTTTTTGATTTAAATAATAACAATGCTTTTAAATTCATTAATATTCCTTTTTATGAAGATAACTATCAATATTACGTACCGGACAATGATATTAGTTTTACTATTAGCGCATCAAAATTTGATTTAATTGAGAGGAATATTAATCCAATTTGGATAAATAAAATTAACACAATAAATTACTTTTTGAACAATAATATAATTTCAACCTCTGACAATATTTTTGTAGCTTCTGAACGAGATCACTTTTTCTACTATTACCTGAAAACGAATACTCCACATAAATTAGTAAATTGGCTTCATGTATCTGAATATGACCATTGGGGTTCTATAAGAAAAAAAATAAATGATAAAAAATTTGAATTTATTATTACAGATTCTTCATTTCTTTATGAGCATGCTGGAAAAGGTGGGAAAGATGGATCATATAACTTTGAATTATTTTATAGAGTTTTACAAGAAAATTATGAAAAAATAATAGAACTTCATGATGGGTATGAATGGTATTATCCAGGATATCAAAAAAGTCTTACAACTTTATATAAACGAAAATGAATATTTGTGTTAAAGAAAAATTAAAAAAATTATTTCCTTTTATAGTTGTTATTGTATTTTTTTCTCCAATTTTATTTTCTGGGTATCTTGGTGATGATATGTACAATAGCCTAATATATGGTTCAATGTTATACACTGATACATCATTATTTGAACGTATTATTGCTGAATCAAAAGGATGGATATTTGGGTCTGGAAGACTATTTATTTTTAATTGGATTTATATATATTCAATTTTTTACTTTATTCAAAGTGTATTAATTGTTAAATTCATTTGCTATACAATAGTTTGTGCAAATATTGTTATATTTATTGAAATTATTAAAAATCTTTTTAAATTTGACGTTAAGAATAGTAAATATTTAATAGCAATAATTATATCCTATTTATTATCAGTTCAATTTTCTAAAACTCATGACCCAATCTTAGCGTTTGCTTTTATAGTTCCGCTTGTTACGTTATTAAATTTTTTATCAATTTTATTGATTATAAAATATAAAAATAATTTTATTGTTTATATTATTTCTCTACTTCTATTTATATTAGCATTAATAACATATGAGTTAGCATATATTTTTGTTCCAATTATAATATCTATAATTTATTGTATTTATAAAAAAAACAAACCCTTTTTTAAAATAATTCCTTTTCTATTGATTCCACTGGTCTTATTTCTTTTTATAATTTATTTAAAAGCTTTTGTAATACAAACAGATGAACATCCAAATGGAACTTATCCAGATTCAAATTTTAATTTTAATTTAAGGATGATTTATGCTTTTTTAATTCAAACTGCTGCGTCAGTTCCATTTATGCAGCATTTGAAGGTATGGTTATTTGTATTAATAATTCCTTTTATTATTTTCTTTAAAAATTTTAGTTTATACAACTGTATTAAAATTTATAAAGATAACTTTTTATTAAAATATTTACTTGGAATTGGATTATTACTGCTTATTTTACCATCATTAATTATCTCTTTTTCTGGCCATCAGCATCATTTAGTTATTGATGGATTTGGAGCTTCATATTTATCAAGTTATATTCAATCTTTTGGTTTCGCTCTTATTTTTTTCCCGATTATCTCTCAGTTATTGTCAAAAAAAAATGGTGTTCTTTTATTAGTATTTCTTCTCACAGTTAATTTTATTTTAAACGCTCGTATTGTTAAATCATTAAATTCCTCATTTAAATTCTCAAGAGAAATTATTGTGAATGCTTCTAAAGAAGGAATTTTTAATAATTTCAATAATGGAACATATGTATTTAGATTTATGAGGCAGCCATCAGATTATTTTTGGCATTACGCTCAACTTACAAAGAAGAAAATTAAAACATGTGAAATGGCAAATATTAATCAAGAAGAAATTGATGCTACATATAATTATATTAATTGTCTTACTGAAATAGGAACTAAGCCACTTATAAGAAATAATAAGTTTATTGTTTATGATTTATCAAAAAAAGATACATATGCAACACACTACGTATTAGATAAAAAAGGTAATGGTTTCTATTTCGTTGCAAAAATAAAAAATATAACTCTTGAAAAATATACTAATAATATTATTTCAATAATAAGTGAAGATATAAAGATTTATGAAACAAAAACAAAAAAAATTAAAATTATTGACCATGAAGTTTTTGATTTATTCCCAGTTATGAGCATTAATAAAACCAAAGAATTGAAAGAATTGAGTGAATATGAAAAAGTTTTTATTCAACTTTAATTTTTTTACATTTTTTATTTATTTAATTTTTATTATTTTTTTAACTCCTCTATTAATTCTTGGGTATGCTGGAGATGATATTTACAACTCTCAAATTCTGGGAATCCTAATTGAAAGAAATCAAACTCTTTTTGAACGCATCTTGGAACAAACATATGGATGGATAATTGATAGCGGGAGATTATTTATCTTTAGTTATCCAATACTTTATCTATTTCATATTTTTTTTAATGATCCAATTTTTATAAGAATTATCGAAATATTATTAATTTTATCAACTTCAGTAATTTTTATGCGAATAATCAATAAAATTAGTAATGTAGAAATTAGTAGTTCTATTTTTATTATAGTTTTATTGATACATTTTCAATTTAGAAATTGGCATGATCCTTTCCTTATATTTCCATCACATCTTGTAATTTTTTTAGCTTTTTTTTTGTTTTTATCAATATATCAGTTCATTTTATATCTAGAAAATGAAAAAAATAAATATTTATTTTTTTCATTTATTTTATTTTTATTTTCAATATTTATCTATGAGTTAGCAATACCGTTTATTTTAGTTTTTTTTGTTTATCCTTTTGTGAAGAAAATTAGTTTTTCAAGAAGTATTTTCTTATTAAAGTTTCATATTTTCGCTGTTTTTATATATTTCATTATTTTTTTTATAGTAAAATTTTTTTTGCATGATGTATCAGATATTTCCTATAATACATTTTCAAATTTTAATGTAATAAAATCTGCTACTGCATTTTATTTTCAGCTCTTATCATCCTTTCCCTTATCCGCAATAACTATAAAATCTAATTTCAATATTTATATATTTCTATGTTTATTTGTGTTCTTCAATATATATTTTTATAAATTTATTCACTCTGACTCTATTATAAAAAAATATAATTTTATTAATTTCAAGCATTTAATTTTTTTTGGAATATTAATTTTTATTTTTCCAATTATTCTTGTAGCCTTTTCTGGACATCGTGATGAGATAATAAATGCTGGTTATGGTTATGGCTATTCTCCAGTTTATTTTCAATATTTTGGGTCTTCTATTTTTATAATAATATTTCTTATTTTTATTTTTTTTAAAATTTGTTCATCAAAATATAAATTTATAAATCTTATTTTTATTTTGTCAATTTCATTTATTTTTTCATTATTTCTTTCTTCTACTTATATTAATAATATGCAGATTATAAAAACTGTAAATAAGATTGATAAACTTCCAAGATCTATTTTAGATAATGCTTTTTCAAATAATTTATTTTCTGAGTTATCTCCTAATTCTAATTTGATAAGAATTATGAAAAAGGGAGTTGATTGGAAGTGGTACTATTTTTCAAAGACTAAGTTTGAATTTAAAATTTGTGATTTTTTATCACAAGACTATTCAAATAATAAAGATAAGTTATTACCATTATCTTATTGTCTGGATTATTCTAATACAATTAATCGCAAAGGCTTAAATTATATATATCCAGATAATCTTTGGGTTACATCATATTTCTATAATAAAAATGATGGTGAAAGTGGTGCCATTGTTACCTTATCTAAAATTTCACAAGTTATTTTGACTGAAAATATGGAAGTTGTTAGCTTTTTACCAGAATATACACATATATTTGACAACAAAGATAGTACTATTAAGACTATTTATGATCCAGTTGATGTTTTAGATTTGTTAAGAAATGAATTTCTAGATTTAGATTCATCATCAAATGTAGATAATATATACAGGCTAGTTGATAATAATTTTGTATATCGAATTAAAGACTTACTACCCAAGGAGGGAGCCATTAATTCTTATTTGAATTGGGTGAATAAAGATTTTGAAATTGATTTTTTTAGAATTAATAATGACTCTGATGTTAAAATAAATATTTATTCAGAGATAATTAACCTAAACAAACAAGATTTTAATATAACCATTTCTACCCCAAAATCTATTGAAAATTTTGTTATTAGAAATGATAAAATAAATGAATTAAATTTCAGTTTGGATCTACTTGAAGGGCACACTAGTATTAAAATTCATAGCAATGCTGAAATATTTGAAAATGGTGATCCAAGAAAAATCAAATTTGGATTAAAAAATTTTAAAATCGTTCCTAATAACTAAATTATGAATAATATAAATAAAGTTGTTATTTTAGCTGGAGGATTTGGAACTAGAATAAGTGAAGAATCAAACACTATTCCAAAGCCAATGATTCAAATTGGTAATAAACCTATCTTGTGGCATATTATGAAAATATATTCACATTACGGAATTAATGAATTTATTATCTGTTGTGGATACAAAGGTTATGTTATTAAAGAATTTTTTTCAAATTACTTTTTGCATTCATCAGACGTTACCTTTGATATGTCAAAAAATAAAATGATAGTTCATAAAAAATATTCAGAACCCTGGAAAGTTACTCTAATTGATACTGGAGAAAATACTATGACAGGTGGAAGGTTAAAAAAAATTAGTCAGTATATTGATGAAGAGGAAAATTTTTGTATGACATATGGAGATGGTGTTTCAAATATTAAGATTGATAATCTAATTGAGCACCACTTAAAATCTGGAAAAAAAGCAACCATTACAGCTACACTTCCACCTGGTAGATTTGGATCTCTTGTTGTAGAAAATGATCTTGTTACTTCATTCACAGAAAAACCAAGAGGTGATGGAGCTCTAATTAATGGAGGTTTTTTTGTTTTAAATAAAAAAGCATTAAATTATATTAATAATGAAAAAACTATTTGGGAAAAAGACCCTCTTGAGCAACTTGCCAAAGAACATGAATTATCATATTTTCTTCATGATGGATTTTGGCAACCAATGGACACCTTGAAGGATAAAAATTTACTTGAAGAATTATGGAATAAAAATGAGGCCCCCTGGAAGGTATGGTAAAGACCTTAAATTTCTGGAAAGATAAAAATGTACTTGTTACGGGACACACTGGTTTTAAGGGAACTTGGCTTGTAAATTTACTAACCCAATTGGGAGCAAAAGTTTCCGGATATTCATTAAAAAATGAATTAGACTATGGTTTTTATCATAAAACTAAAACTAATCAAAAAATTAATAGTTTCTATGGAAATATTTGTGATAAAAATAGCTTAAAAAGCTTTATGGATCAAGTAAATCCTGAAATTATTTTTCATCTTGCAGCCCAGCCTTTAGTCAGATTATCTTATATAGATCCTGTAGATACATATAATACAAATGTAGTAGGGTTGGCAAATATTTTAAATATATCTAGAGAAACAAAAAGTTTAAAAGTTTTTTTAAATATTACTTCTGATAAGTGCTACGAAAATTTCGAATGGGATTGGCCTTATCGTGAGAACGATTTAATGGGTGGTCATGACCCTTATAGTAATAGCAAAGGATGCGCAGAGCTTCTTACTAAAGCCTTCAGAATGTCTTTTTTTAATCCAGATAATTATAATAAGGAACATAATATTTGTCTTTCAACTGCTAGAGCTGGGAATGTTATTGGAGGCGGAGATTGGGCACAAGACAGAATTATTCCAGATTTAATTAAATCTTTAATAGAGGGAAAAAAACTAGAAATACGATCTCCAAATGCCATCAGACCCTGGCAGTTTGTACTAGAACCATTGAGAGGCTATTTGACTCTTGCAGAATTTATGTATGAGGATGGATTAAATTTTTCTGGTTCTTGGAATTTTGGACCTGATAATAAAGACAATATAACTGTAGAGGAAATGATTAATATGCTTTCAAAACATTTAAATATAAACGATTTTTATCAAATAATAGAGTCATCACGGTATCATGAAGCTAAATTGCTAAAACTAGATATATCAAAAGCAAAAAATACACTTGGTTGGAAACCAATATTAAATATGAATGAAACGCTAAAATTTGTTGCTGAATGGTACATAGGTTTTATTAATAACGATAATGTAGACGATCTTACTAACAAACAAATTAATGACTATATTAGTTTAATAGAAAGTTAAATAATGACAACTGATAATACGATAAAAGAAATACAAACTTTTGTAAGAAGTGTAACTAAAGAAAAGTTTAAATTAGAACGATTTGTTCCTGGTGAAACAGTAATACCTCCTTCTGGAAAAGTAGTTGGCAATGAGGAATTAGAACTTATGATTGAAGCATCTCTAGATGGCTGGCTTACAGCTGGAAGATTTAATGAACAATTTGAAAAAAAATTGGCAAATTTTCTAGGAGTTAAACATCTTCTAACTACTAATTCAGGATCTTCAGCTAATCTTTTAGCCTTTTCTGCCCTGACTTCTAGTCTTTTAAAAGATAGAGCAATTAAAAAAGGAGATGAGGTGATTACTGTTGCTGCAGGTTTTCCAACTACAGTAAATCCAATAATGCAGTTTGGAGCAGTGCCAGTATTTGTAGATATTGATATTTCAACACATAATATTGATGTACAACTTATTGAGTCAGCCATTTCAGAAAAAACTAAAGCAATTATGATTGCTCATTCTCTTGGAAATCCATTCAATTTATCAAAAGTTCTTGATATATGTAAAAAACATAATTTATGGTTAATTGAAGATAATTGTGACTCCCTAGGTTCAAAATATAATAATCAATATACTGGTACATTTGGTCATATTGGAACATTGAGTTTTTATCCAGCACATCACATTACCATGGGAGAGGGTGGAGCAGTATTTACTAATGATCATATTTTAAAAAAAGCAATTGAATCTTTTAGAGACTGGGGAAGAGATTGTTATTGTGCACCTGGTAAAGATAATACATGTGGAAAAAGATTTAATTGGAAATTAGGTAATTTACCTGAAGGTTATGATCACAAATACACTTACTCTCACAATGGATATAATCTCAAGATAACTGATATGCAAGCTGCATGTGGGTTAGCACAACTTGATAAACTAGATTACTTTATTCAAAAAAGAAAAGAAAACTTTAATTACCTTCATGCTAAGCTAAAATCAATTGAAGAGTATGTAATTCTTCCTGAAGCTACTCATAACTCTGAACCATCATGGTTTGGTTTTTTGATTACACTTAAAGAAAATTGTGGTTTTCAAAGGGTTGATCTTTTGAAATACCTAGATCAATATAAAATTGGAACACGACTTTTATTTGCTGGAAACCTTACAAAGCAACCATATATGAAGTATGAGAATTATAGAATTGCATCTGATTTGAATAATACTGATTATGTGATGAGTAATAGTTTTTGGATTGGTGTTTACCCTGGCTTAACAAGTGAAATGTTAGATTTTGTAGTAACAAAATTAGAAACATTTTTTGGAGTAAATTTTTAGTTGAATCGTATAAATTTTTTTGGAAGTCAATTGAGTGGGCAACCTATGTTTCAGGTCTTGGACAAGGTCCAAAAACTTGAGAGATTGGGGAAAAAAATTTATCATTTTGAATTAGGCGAGCCAAATTTTGATACACCAAAAAATATTGCCCAAAGAGCAGTAAAAGCAATATTAGATGGAGACACTCATTATTCTAATTCTTTTGGAAAATATAATTTAAGAGAAGCTATTGCTAAAACAACTCTAAGTTCAAGGGGTTTCGAGCCTGATATTAATCAGATTCTTGTTACTCCTGGCGCAAATTCAATCATTTTTATGCTTTTTTCAATAATTCTTGAAGAGGGTGATGAAATTATAATTCCCGATCCAGGCTTTCCAACATATTTGAGTGTCGCGAATCTCTTTAAAATCAAAATAAAAAAAATACCTATACGCGAAGAAAATAATTTTGGTCTTGATTTTGACGAATTAGAAAAACTAGTTTCTAAAAAAACAAAACTGATTGTATTAAACTCACCATCCAATCCTACAGGCGGAATAATATCTTCGGATACATTAAAAAAGATTGCTCATCTCTGTCACCAAAAAAAAATTTATCTTCTTACAGACGAAATTTATTCAAGAATGAGATACTACTCTGATGAGTATAAATTTTATTCTCCATCTTTATATGATAAATGTAAAGAAAACACTATTATCATTAATGGTTTTAGTAAAGCTTTTGCAATGACTGGTTGGAGAGTTGGAGTGGCTATAGGTCCCGAAGAAATAATAAAAAAAATGGGATTATTTTTAGAAACAACTGTTTCATGTGTTCCACCTTTCATTCAGGAAGCTGCTTATGAGGCAATCACTGGTGACCAAAGTGAACAGCTTGCCATGATGACTGAATATAAAAAAAGAAGAGACCTTTTAGTATCAGGCCTTAATAGTTTTAAATCAATAAGCTGCAATAATCCTATGGGTGCTATTTATGCTTTTGCAAATATAAAAAAAACAAATTTATCAAGTGATCAATTTGTTAGTAAAGCATTGAATGAATGTGGTGTAGCTGCTCTTCCAGGAAATAACTTTGGAGAACGAGGTGAAGGTTATGTGAGGTTTTCTTTTGTTAGGTCAATTGATGAGATAAATGAAGCGCTATCCTTATTAAAGAATATTTTTGAGTAAATAAAATGAGATTAGCTGACTACGTATTAAATTTTATTAGCAATCAACTCAATGTGAGGCATGTATTTACGGTCACTGGTGGCGGAGCAATGTTTCTTAATGATGCATGTGCTAAACAAAATAATATTAGAACAATTTGTGTTCATCATGAACAGGCTGCAGCAATGGCTGCAGTAGCATATTCGAAATACAATAATAATTATTCTTCAGCAATCTTCACAACTGGATGTGGAGCAACAAATGCAATAACAGGGCTTTTAGATGCTTGGCAAGACAATACTCCTTGTTTTTTTATTTCTGGACAAGTCAAAAGAAAAGAAACAACTTATAACTCTGAGATTAAAGATTTACGTCAATTTGGTGTTCAAGAAGCGAATATTATTAAAATTGTTGAATCATTAACTAAATATTCAGTAATGATTAATGATCCTTTATCTATTAGATACCATCTTGAAAAAGCTGCTTACCTAGCAAAGTCTGGAAGACCTGGACCTGTTTGGATCGATATACCACTTGATGTGCAGGGTGCAGAAGTAGACATAAATAAAATCAAACCTTATTCAAAAAAATTATTACATAAGAGAAATGTTAAATCTGAATTAATAACTTTATCAGATGCTTTAAAAGAATCAAAAAGACCGATAATAATTGCTGGAAATGGAATAAGACTATCAAATACAACATTAAAATTTAAACAATTTATTAAAAGAAACAAGATTCCATTTGTGACGTCTTATTTATCATCTGATCTGTTAAGTTCATATAATAACCTAAATGTAGGTAAGGCTGGAATTAAAGGGGATCGCGCAGCAAATTTTGCTATGCAAAATTCAGATTTGGTAATTGCTTTGGGTACAAGATTAAGCGTTGCTCTAACTGGCTTTGAATATGGATTATTTGCTAGAGCTGCTAAATTATTCGTTATAGATATTCATAAAAATGAACATAAAAAAAATACTGTAAAAATTCATAAGTTTATTGAAATGGATTTAAAAGATTTTTTTGATGAAATAGATAAATATCATAATATATTTTCTTATAAGGCTGAGTGGTTAAAAAAAATAACTGTATGGAAAAAACAATGGTCAATTTTTAATGAACCAATGGTTAAAAGTAAGAAGATCAACAAATACTTATTCATGCAAAAGCTTAATGAAATAACAAAAGGTAATGAGATTATTGTTTCCGATGCTGGTTCTTCATACTATGTTACATCTCAAGCAATTTATATAAAAAAAAATCAAAGATATATTACATCAGGAGCACAAGCAGATATGGGCTTTACAATCCCAGCTGCTGTAGGAGCATGTTTTGCATCCAATAATAAAAAAAATATTCTTGCTATAACTGGTGATGGTTCCTTGCAGATGAATATTCAGGAGTTACAAACAATTTTTCATCATAAACTAAATATAAAATTAATTGTTTTTAATAATGGTGGATATTTATCAATTAAAACTACCCAAGAAAAGTTTTTTAATGGAAGATTAATAGGCACTAATACAAAGAGTGGTATATCTTTTCCTTCTCTAAAAAAGATTGCAATTGCATATGGTATTAAATATTCTAAACTATTATCAATAAATGATTTATTACGGCTAGATAAGTTATTTAATGTAAAAGGTCCAATTATTATTGAAGTTATAAATCCACCCAATCAAGAAATAATTCCAACAGCTAGCTCAAAAAGATTATCAGATGGAAGGATGATCAGCAAACCACTTGAAGACATGTATCCCTTTTTAGACAGGAATGTATTTTTGAATAATATGATAATTGACCCATTACAAGAATGAATATCGCTATACTAGGTGGGAATAGTATGATGGCAATAGATCTTTATAAAATATTCTTGCAAAATACTTCTTATAATATTTTCTCATTTGCCCGAAATGCTTTATTAAATAAATCAAAAAGTAATATTGAATTTTATGACTATAAACAATTCAACGATTTTAAATATGATCTAATAATAAATTTTATTGGAGCGGGGGATCAAAGTAAGATAAATCAAGAAAAGAATAATATTATTAAAACTTCAATTTACTATGATCAAATGGTGTTAAATTACCTATATAAAAATGTCAAGACAAAGTATATTTATATAAGCAGCGGTTCAGCATATTTATCAGATTTTAAAGATCCTGTGGAAGAAGATAATATTATAACAATATCAAAAAATGATTTAATTCATGAGAAAAAAAACTATCAATACTCGAAAATTATTCCAGAGTTGATACATTTGGCAGAAAGAAGACTTAGCATTGTTAATTTGAGGATATTTAATTATATAAGTAACTCCATAAATATAAATCATACCTTCCTCATCTCTCAAATTTTTAAATCTATTATTTATAAAAAAAAATTTGAATGTAATCAAATGAATATAGTTAGAGACTACATTTCAGATATTGAGTTATTCGAAATTATAGAGTTAATAAATAATAAAGACTTCCTTAATGATTCATTTGATTGCTTTTCAAAAAAACCAATAACATTATATGAATTGCTTAAAATGATGAAAGATTTTTATAATCTTAATTATTCTTTTTCAATTTTAGAAACTACAAATCTAACTGGCCAAAAAATTAATTACTATAGCAATAATCATAATCTTTTAAAAATTGGTTATATACCAAAAAGAACTTCGGCTGAAATTATTACTTCTATTGCAAAACAAGTTATAAATTAGAATGATTTATTATGTTTTATAGGTTTATTTTTACTGGTTTACTAAATACTGTATTTGGATATATTGTATATTCAGCTATTTTATTCAATTTAAAAGACCCACAAATGTCCTTAAATATTTCATATTTTTTAGGTATTTTTTTTAATTATTTCTCCTATAAATCCATAACTTTTAAATCTGGTTCGTCTATAACATTCTTAAAATTTGTAATTACATATCTTTTTTTATTATTTATAAATAAAAAATTATTTTATCAGTTGAATATTCTAACTAGTTTAAATGATTATTTATCACAGCTAATTTGTTTGCCCATTATGGTGGTATTATCTTGGTTTATATTTAAAAACTATGTATTTAAAAATGACTGACTTAACAATAATTTGTCCTTGTTATAATGAAGTTGATAATATTGATGAATTGATCGAACGAATTATCAATGTCGATACAATAATAAAAAAGAAATTTAATCTGACTCTTGATTATTTATTCATAGATAATGACTCTAATGATGGAACTGTGGAGAAATTAAAGTCATATGCAAAAAAGATAAAAAAATTAAAAATTATTGTAAACGCACGTAATTTTGGACACCTTAAGTCCCCATACTATGCCCTTCTTCAATCTAGCTCTAGAGCTTCTGTTTTAATTTCTTCTGATTTACAAGATCCTCCTGAATTTATTGAAAATTTTGTTGATAAGTGGCTTTCTGGTAATAAGATAGTATTAGCTGTAAAGCCTGCATCTGACGAGTCTTTTTTTATGTTTAATATAAGAAAATTATTCTACAATTTTATCCAAAAGATATCAGAAACACCTTTAGTTTCTAACGCTACTGGTGCTGGTTTATTTGATAAAGAAGTAATTGATATATTAAAAAAAATAGACGACCCAAATCCATATTTTCGGGGTTTATTATGCGAATTAGGTTTTAAAATTGCCGAAGTTCCATTTAAGCAGCCTGTTAGAAAAAAAGGAATTACAAAAAATAATTTTTATACCCTATTCGATTTAGCGATGCTTGGGATAACAAATCATTCAAAAGTTCCATTACGCATTATGACATTTATTGGTTTTACCATTGGTTTATTGAGTTTTTTTTCTGCCATTTATTTCTTGATAATAAAACTTTTATTTTGGGATTCATATGATTTAGGTACAGCGCCATTGTTAATAGGTGTATTTTTTATAGGCGCATTACAACTCTTTTTTCTTGGGGTTGTAGGAGAGTATATAGCCTCTATAAATACAAGAATAAGAAGAATGCCACTAGTTATTGAAAAAGAAAGAATAAATTTTGAATAAAAAAATAGCTATCGTAAGTGGGGTAACTGGTCAGGATGGAGCTTATTTATCTGAGTTCTTATTATCAAAAGATTATATTGTTTATGGATTGTACCGTAGGTCAAGTAACCCAAACTTTTGGAGATTGGATGATTTATCTTGTCTTAATCATGTTAATTTACATTTGGTTGAATGTGATATTACTGATTATTCAAATGTTTTTAATGTTATTAACAAGATAAAACCTGATGAATTCTATAATTTAGCCGCACAAAGTTTTGTTGGTGTAAGTTTTAGTCAGCCAATTGCTACAGCAATGATCACTGGGATATCAGCTTTGATAATTCTTGACTGCATTAAGTCTATCAATAATAAAATTAAATTTTATCAGGCAAGTAGTTCAGAAATGTTTGGCTTAGTTCAAACTGTTCCACAGAATGAATTAACTCCATTTTATCCCAGAAGCCCCTATGGTGTAGCTAAATTATATGCACATTGGATAACAGTAAACTATCGTGAAAGTTATAATCTTTTTGCAGTTTCAGGCATACTATTCAATCACGAGAGTCCTTTAAGAGGAATTGAGTTTGTTACCAGAAAGATTACAGATGGAATAGCAAAAATAAAACTTGGCAAACTTGATACTCTATATTTAGGAAATTTGGATTCAAAAAGAGACTGGGGCTTTGCTGGTGATTATGTAAAAGGTATGTGGAGGATGCTTCAAAATAACGAACCTGATGATTTTGTCCTTGCTACAAACAAAACATTTTCTGTTAGAGATTTTTTAAAAAAATGTCTAGAAATTGCAAATATCGATTATCAGATTCAAGGAGAGGGAATCGAAGAGGAATTTATCGATAAAAATAATAAAGTAATTGTTAAGATTGATCCTAAATTTTACAGGCCTGCTGAAGTTGATTTATTAGTTGGTGATGCATCAAAAGCAAAAGATAAGCTTGCTTGGAGCCCCGAGACATCTTTTAATGAGTTATGTGAAATAATGATAACCAAGGATCTTGAAAGAAATAAATGAATGTATTACTAACCGGTGGTGATAGTTTTACGGGAAAATACATTAAAGAGTTATTGAAAAACAAGAAAATTGGTTTTTATGAATTAAAATCCGACTTAAGAAATCCTAAATCACTTCATGATGAATTATCAGTAATTGACTTTACTGATGTTATTCATTTAGCTGGCCTAACTTCAATAACGGCTACCAACATCAAAAGTTATTATGATATTAATTGCACTGGTACGTTAAATTTATTAGAAGTATTTAAAGATAAAGATATTAATAAGTTTATTTTTGCCAGCACGGCTAATCTTTATGGTGGTACAAATAAAATAATTTCAGAAAGCAGCCCGGTTTCCTTAAAAAATCATTATTCTATGAGCAAATATTTAGCTGAAAATATTTTTGAATTATATAAAGAATTTTTTAAAGTAATTATAGTTAGACCATTTAATTACACTGGTGTTGGTCAATCAAATAAATTTGTTATACCTAAAATAATTGAACATTTCGTTAAACAAAAAAAAATCATCAATTTAGGGAATATTGACGTATTCAGAGAGTTTAACGATGTAAGATATGTGGCTCGATGCTATCTTGACCTTTTAGAGACAGATAAACAAATTGAAGTAGTAAACATTTGTACTGGAAATGTTTATTCTATCCGAGAAGTTCTTGATATTTTATATAAAATTACTAACCATACAATCAATGTAAGAATTGATAATAAATTATGTAGAAATAATGAGATTGAACTTCTCAAAGGGGATCCTTGCTGTATAAATAAAATTACTAAATATAACAATTACAGCTTTACTGATACATTGAGTTGGATGATAAGTGAATATGGCTTACAAAATAATATTTAATGCAGCATCTTTAAATGAGAGACTTTCTGGTGTTGGTGTTTATACTTATGAATTAATAAAATATCTGATCTCATCTAATAAGAATGAAATTTTTATTTTTTCAGGTTTTAGTGTAAAAAAAATAAATTATATTGAGCAACTAAATTCATTCCAAGCTAATAATAAAATAAAAAAACATTTTTCTTTTGTTAGTTTTTTTGCAAAAAATGTTTTTTTTAAACTTTTTTTTCATTATATAAAATCTATATATTTTAATTTTTTTGTTAAAAAATATAATATTGATTTATATCATGAAACTTCATACATTGCTTTTTTTACTGGTATCCCAACAGTAACAACTATTCATGATTTATCTTGGTATCATTCACCAGAGTTGCATCCAAAAAATCGTAGTCAGTTTTATAATTTAATAATTCCAAAATCAATAAAAAAAGCTAATTATATAATAACGGATAGCTCATTTGTAAAATCTGAAATAGAGGAATTATTTTCAATACCTAAAAGAAAAATCTCATCTATTGAGTTAGGGGTAAGAAGTATTCATGCTAATGAAAATTTAAAATATAAATTAGATTGTGAATATAAATATTTTCTTTATATTGGGACAATAGAGCCAAGAAAAAAATTAAATAATTTAATATTATCTTATTTACGTTTTGATGAATCGCTTACAAAAAAATATAAATTACTAATTATTGGTGCCAGAGGATGGAATGATACAAGATTAATTAATCTGATTAATCAAAACAAAAGTAAAATTATTTATCTTGGATATCAGCCAGACATAGAGATTGCGAATTATTTAGCTCAAGCATATGCTTTTGTTTACTTATCATCTTATGAAGGTTTTGGTTTACCAATAATTGAAGCGATGTCTAAGGGAATTCCGGTAATTTGTTCAAACCACGCTTCAATAGATACCGTTGCTGGTTTTGGAAATTGTTTAAGGGTTGATTCTAATAAGATAAATCAAATTCATGATGCAATGTTATTTCTAATAAATAATAAGAAACAATATTCTCGATTTTCAAAAAAAGGACTTGATTGGAGCAATCAGAGTAAGTTTAGTTGGGCGTCTGTAGCAAAGAAAACAAATAAAATTTATGGAAATGTAATTAGAAATAATGTTGAATCTTAAAATTCATCAATTTTCCGGAATACATTCATCAAAAGGAGTTAATGTATTTTTTAATGAAATCATATCGAATCTTGATTGTAATTTTGAGTTGCTAAGATCTAGATTTACAGAACCTTTTCATAATCGTAATTCATTAATTTGGTATCCAAGGTTTGTACTAGACATTCCTCAAAATAATTTTGTGATCACATTACACGATATTATTACCTACGAATTTAATTATCATAATCATATATACCTTATGTTTTATAAGTTATATTTTAAGGCGATGTTAAAAAGAGCATTTGTAGTAGTTTGTAGTTCTAATTCAACAAAGAATAAAGTTATTGAATTTTTCGAATTATCAGGTGATGATCAAAATAAATTGATTGTAATTCCTTTAGGATTTCCTACTGTCTACGAAGATCTTCCTATTCAAAAAAATACAATAAATAGAAAATATATTTTAACTATAACCAATTCCCTTAAGCATAAAAATAATCATTTTTTTTTTAATGCATACTCCAAATCAACGATTAAGGAATTCTACAAGTTGGTTATTATAGGAGATATTTCAAAAGATGATGAAATTTTTCTAATCGACAATAAAGTAAATTATTCTGTCTTCAGAAATCCTTCCGATACTGAAATAAAAACATATATTAACTATTGTGATTTATTTGTCAGCGCCTCTCTTTCTGAGGGTTATAATTTACCAGCTGCTCAAGCAATTCATTTAGGGAAAAAGTTAGTTTTATCAAGTATTGATGTTCATAAAGAACTATATTTAAAATATGCTAATTTTTTTGATTTAAGTAGCATTGATGATTTAATAAACTATTTGGATAATATTGATGTGATTAGTGTAAATAATTCAAAGCATTACAGATCATTTAAAGATGTAAGTTATGATTACAAAACTCTTTTTAAAAGAATATTGTGAAAATATTTAATATTTATAAATAATTTTTTAGTAAAGGTATTCTAATATCTCGTATAAATGATCAATTTGGTTAAATATCTTTATACTTGACCAGTCTTGCTTTTTACCATAACCATATGATGCTTTAATAAATTTTAGATTATTTTTATTTGCTACTAATCCATCATTTACAGTATCACCAATTAAAAAGGCATTCTTAAAAAAAGAATCATTTTTAATTATTTTTTTTACCATGCTATTTTTATTTTTTATCAATGGCTCACTATCACTACATTCAATAAACTTAAAATATTTATTCCAATTGAAATGATTAATAAGTTTTTGTGTTGGAGCGACTCTTTTATTAGTTGCTAAAGCCATGGGTATATTTCTTTCATGAAGATGTTTTAGTACATGATCCACATCGGGATAAACATGCGTATGTTGGATCACTTGCTCATCGTGCATTGTAATAAATAATTGAACAAATTCATCAAGTAATTTTTGATGTTCAGTACCTAATATTTCTGAGGCAGTATCGCAAAGGGGTGGGCCGATGAGAATATTTTTTGAATACTCTAGTCGCTCTGGGGCAAGTTGTTCGGTAATGCTCTGAAAACATTGGTAGATCGCTTGTTCAGAATCGACCAGTGTTCCATCAAAGTCAAAGATAAAGGCTTGAGTCAAACAGAAACCCACTGAGTGTTTTGAATTGATTGATAAACCGCCTCCATGGTGGCTGCCTGATGAATAGCGTCATCCATGCTTAATTTATCACTCTCTTTGTTATTTAGAATGCAGTTAACAAAATGGCTGACCTCTAAATCAAAGTGATTACCTTTAGGAATTTTTTCAGTTGTTGCTTTTCCCCCATCTAATTCATAACTAACTAATGCTTCATCATCTTCATGCTGCCAGACTGTATGACATTTTAAGCGTCCCTTATCCCCAAATATTTCAAATTCGGATCGTCTCGTGCATTCAAAACTAATATCAAAAGAAGCACGTCTCTGATCAGTAAACTCTAAAATTCCACTGGTAGACATATCGGCTTGATGGGTATTCATTTTGGCGGTCGCAAAAGCGCACTTCACAGATCCACCCATGACCTGTCTCAGTGTATGGATCGCATAAGGTCCAATATCCCAGTGCGCGCCGCCTCCATCTTTTATTGAGCGATTAATACGGTAATAACGAGCCGGCTGAATCGGAAAGGAGAACATGCTGTGCGCGTATTGAATTTGACCTAATTTTCCTGAGGCAATCATCTGTTGAATAAAATCAAATTGAGGGTGAAAAACATACATAAAACCCTCTATTACCTGAACCTCATTTTTTTTAGCGGCATTGGCGATCTGAACGACTTCGTTTTTGGTCAGCGCCATCGGTTTTTCGATCAACACATGTTTTTTGTGTTGGATGGCTTTGAGCGCCACCTCAGTGTGTTCTTCATTAGCGAGTGGAATATAAATGGCATTAATGTCAGGATGCTGAATGACCTCATCAAAATCTTGACTTGCTTTGACTTCACTTGCATATTTTGAATATTGATTAATACACTCTTGGGCGGCTCCATCACGACGGCTCGCCAACATGATGAGTTTAGAGTGAGGATTGTTTTCAATAGCAGGAAGTAAGCGCTGATTGACTCGAGCCGCCCCTAAAATGCCCCAATTAATGGTTTTCATCTTTATCCTTTTGATTTAATGGTACATCCTTAAACTTACGACCAATGTGCACTTCTCCTCGAGCTTTGGCCAATTCAATTTGTTTTTGGCGCTCTTTCAAAGCTGCTTTTTTTTCTTCACTTAACTGGTCATGGCAGAAGGGACACGACTGCCCCTTTTGATATAAAGGTGACAATAGTTCTTCGGGGCTTAACGGATGTCGACACGCATAACATTGGTCATAAATTCCTTCCTCAAGGCCATGGGTGACACTGACTCGTTGATCGAAGACAAAGCATTCACCATCCCACAAGCTTTTATCTTTAGGCACGTGCTCAAGGTATTTCAAGATTCCGCCTTTGAGGTGATAGACCTCTTCAAAACCTTCATCGAGAAGATAGGAAGTAGCCTTTTCACAGCGAATCCCCCCCGTACAAAACATTGCAACTTTTTTTGTTGTTTTGGGATCAAGATGTTTTTTGACATATTCTGGAAATTCACGAAAAGTTTTCGTGTTTGGATTAAGGGCATTTTTAAAGGTCCCAATGTCATATTCGTAATCATTGCGCGTATCGATTAACACTGTCTCCGGATCCGAGATCAAAGCATTCCAGTCTTGAGGATCTACATACTGACCCACGTGCTTTTTTGGACTGATTCCGGGGACACCGAGGGTCACAATTTCCTTTTTCAGCTTCACCTTCATGCGGTAGAAAGGGTTGGATTCAGCCCATGATTCTTTATGATCAAGGGCTTTAAAAGCGCCGTTAAACAGAGGGTCATTTTCAATAAATTGGTGAAAGTCTTTGATCGACTGTGCTAATCCTGCAATCGTCCCATTGATGCCTTCTTGGGCAAGAAGGAGCGTCCCTTTAATCTGTTTTTTTTGACAAAAATCAAGAATCGGTTGTTGAAAGCTATGAAATTGATCAATGTTCACAAAGTGATACAAAGCGGTCACAAGAAACTTACTCATAGACTTCTAATGCTTCCTGATTAAATCGTTTATTAATGTGTTAAAAAATGTTATTTTAACGCTCTTTTAAGATCATTTGGAGATATTCATGGCAGTAGAACAAACATTATCAATTATAAAACCGGATGCAGTGGCAAAAAATGTCATTGGAAAAATATACAGTCGTTTTGAAGATAACGGTTTAAAAATTATCCACGCTAAAATGGCGCACCTCAGCACAGAGCAGGCTCAGGGATTTTATGCGGTGCATAAAGATCGTCCTTTCTTTAATGATTTGGTCTCATTTATGACCTCAGGACCTGTCATGATACAAGTCTTAGAAGGCGATAATGCCGTATTAAAAAATCGTGAATTAATGGGAGCAACCAATCCAAAAGAGGCAGCACCAGGAACCATCCGTGCTGATTTTGCAGAGAGTATTGACGCGAATGCAGTACATGGCTCTGATTCTTTGGAAAATGCTAAAATTGAGATTAAATATTTCTTTGGTTAACGGTCATTGATAAATATATTTGATATTGATTTAGAAACGTTTCAATCCCAAATCGCACAAGCCGGTCATCAACCCTTTCGTGCAAAACAATTGTGGCGCTGGCTCTACAAAGAGGAGCAAACCGATTTCGAGTTGATGACTGATCTTGCTAAAGATTTCCGACAGTATTTGGCCCAGCACTATCAGGTCTCTTTTCCCAACATTAATTTTGACCATACCTCAAAAGATGGAACACGGAAATGGTTGTTTGATATGGGAGAAAATAACGCCATTGAGACGGTGTTTATCCCCGAAAAAAATAGAGGAACCTTATGCATATCATCACAAGTGGGATGTGCATTAGAATGTACTTTTTGTTCCACAGGAAGACAGGGATTTAATCGAAATCTGTCACAAGCAGAAATCATTAGTCAGTTATGGGTTGCGAATCAAATGCTCACCGATCATTACGACAGCCAAGAACATAAACCGGTCACTAATGTGGTGATGATGGGAATGGGTGAGCCATTAGCGAATTATGATAACGTCGTGGGCGCCCTAAAAATTATGCTAGATGATAAGGCTTATGGTTTAAGTAGAAGACGGGTAACTGTATCCACGAGTGGACTGGTCCCTGCCATTTTAAAATTAAAGAACGACTGCCCGGTTTCATTAGCTGTATCTCTCCACGCTCCGAATAACCGTATTCGGGATGCAATCGTTCCCATCAATAAGAAATACCCGCTGAATACACTTTTCGATGCATGCCACGACTATTTAGAAAAAGCTCCACGGGATTTTATTACCTTTGAGTATGTCATGTTAAGAGATGTGAACGACAGCGATGAAAATGCAATGGAGTTGGTTAATTTAGTAAAAAATATCTCCTGTAAATTTAATCTCATTCCGTTTAACCCGTTTCCTAAAAGTGGATATGAATCCTCCAACAAAGATCGTATACTAAAATTTCAAAAGATCCTCATTGATCACGATATCGTAACCACTATCCGTAAAACACGCGGTGATGATATTGATGCCGCTTGTGGTCAACTAGCTGGAGATGTACAAGATAGAACAAAAAGAACCATACGCCTGATTCAAGAAGGGAAAAAATAATTGATTAAAAAGAATCGATTGGTGGTGAAGGTTGGCGATATTTCAGTGGGCGGTCAACATCCTGTGGTGATCCAGTCCATGACCAACACCGATACTGCGGATATTGATGCCACGGTCAAACAGGTATTTGAATTATGGAAGGCGGGTTCTGAAATTGTGCGCATCACGGTAAATTCAGAGGATGCGGCAAAGTCTGTAGCACCAATTAAAGACAAGCTAATTCAACTCAATTGCAATGTTCCGCTTGTAGGCGATTTTCATTTCAACGGACATAAACTGTTAGCTCTTTATCCTGATTGTGCTGAAGCGCTCGATAAGTACCGAATAAATCCAGGCAATGTTGGAAAAGGCTCTAAGCGGGATGAGCAGTTTAACCAAATGATTCAATTCGCCATTCGCTATAAAAAACCAGTTCGCATTGGGGTGAATTGGGGTTCTTTAGATCAAGATCTTTTAGCGAAAATGATGGACGCAAATCAGAAGCTTAATGAACCCTTGTCATCAAATGCTTTAATGCGCGAAGCTTTAATTCAGTCAGCGTTGCTCAGTGCAAAAAGTGCAGAAGAGATAGGTTTACCCAAAGAGCAGATTATAATTTCGTGCAAAACCAGTGACACACAAGATCTAATCTACGTTTATGAGCAGCTTGAAAAAAGATGTAATTACCCCTTGCATTTAGGTCTCACTGAAGCGGGTATGGGCAGTAAAGGCATTGTCGCATCGAGTGCCTCAATGGGCTATCTTTTACAAAAAGGCATTGGGGATACCATTCGAATTTCATTAACTCCAGAGCCTGGGGAAACCAGGATTAAAGAGGTGGTTGTGGCACAAGAGCTCTTGCAAACCATGAATATTCGTTCATTTGTGCCTCTAGTCATTGCTTGCCCTGGGTGCGGTAGGACTACATCCACATTTTTTCAAGAATTAGCCCAACAAACTCAACAGTACCTAAGAGAAAATATGCCTTCCTGGAAAAAAATTTACCCAGGAGTGGAAAATATGAAAGTGGCTGTCATGGGATGTGTGGTCAATGGACCTGGTGAGTCAAAAATGGCTGATATTGGCATAAGCCTTCCTGGAACGGGTGAAATTCCTGTTGCGCCAGTCTATGAAAATGGTGAGAAAACGGTGACCTTAAAAGGTGATAACATTGCACATGAATTTCAAAAAATTATTAATGACTATATTCAAAAAAACTATTAATTCATGAAAAAATATCAATCTATTAAGGGCTTTTACGATGTGTTGCCCGAACAACAAAAATACTGGCGTTTTTTTTATGACAAGGCCTATCAAATTTTAGACCGCTATGCTTATCAAGAAATCAAGCTTCCAGTGGTTGAGTCAACGGATTTATACATTCACAGTGTGGGGGAGCAGACCGATATTGTAGAAAAAGAGATGTACTCTTGGCAGGATAGTTTAAACCAAGATCGTCTGACATTAAGGCCTGAGGGAACAGCGGGATGCGTGAGGGCGGTCATTGAAAATAATTTAACTTATAACGGACCTATTCGACTGTTTTACCAAGGGCCCATGTTTCGTCATGAAAACGTGCAAAAGGGACGACAGCGTCAATTCAATCAATTAGGTATTGAGGCATTTGGCTTTCCTGAACCGCTGCTCGATGCCGAAATCATTTGTTTACTCCATGACCTTTGGAAAGAGCTTGGCTTAAAAAATATTGAGCTTCATATCAATAACATTGGTGATCCAGAAGAAAGATTAGGGTATCGCAAAGAGCTCATTCAATATTTTGAGCAGCATAAAGATTTATTGGATGAAGATGCAAATAGAAGATTGCATTCCAATCCCATGCGGATACTGGATTCTAAAAATCCAAAAATGAAAGCAATTATTGATAGCGCACCAAAGTTTGTTGACAGCATCTCAGGAGAGAGTAAGGCTCATTTTGAAAAAGTGCTCAGTTATCTGGATCAACAAAATATCGCTTATTCAATCAATAAAAATTTAGTGCGTGGATTAGATTACTACAACCGTACCGTTTTTGAATGGGTGTCAAATGATTTAGGAAGCCAGGGGACAGTCGCTGGTGGGGGTCGATACGACTACCTGATTGGCTCAATGAATAACACTGAAACACCAGCATTCGGTGTGGGTATTGGTATTGAAAGAATTATTCTTTTATTAGAACAGTTAGATCATGTGCGCGATTATTCACAACCTTTGGTTTATGTTGTCAATATGGGGTCCTCGGTGGATGAATATGCACTCAATGTTTCTAATATGTTAAGAGCTCAAGGAATTTCAACATGCATGAATATTGGCACGACAAGTTTTAAATCCCAATTTAAAAAAGCAGATAAGTCTGGCGCCAGTTTTGCCATTATTATTGGTGATGATGAGGTCAAAAAGAAGGCGGTGCAAATTAAACTTTTAAGAAAAGAAATGGACCAACAAGAAGTTCTGTTTAATAACATCGTTGATTTTATAAAAAATAATGCCCACTGAATCTATTTTAACAGTTAATCATCTGACGATTAATCCAATCAAGCAAGTTGAAAATAAGCTTGTCAATGATGTGTCCTTTCATTTACCTAAAGCAAAAATTACTTGTATTGTTGGGGAGTCTGGAAGTGGCAAGAGCCTCACAGCTCTATCTATTGTTAAACTCTTATCTAGTCAATTAGAGTCCTTGGGTGAAATTATTTTCAATCAAAAAAAATTGCATGAGCTAAATGACAAACAATTGCGATCCATTCGGGGTTCGGAAATAGCCATGATCTTTCAAGATCCAATGACTTCTTTAAATCCAGTTTTTACCGTAGGTTATCAAGTATCTGAGGCGTTACTGGCTCATCATAAATTAACTAAAAATGAAGCGAGAAAATTGACCGAAAAAGCGTTTACGGATGTTGGCATTCCTGCAGATCGGTATGACAATTATCCTGATGAGTTATCAGGGGGGCAAAGGCAAAGGGTGATGATTGCCATGGCGATGATTAATAAACCAAAATTACTCATCGCCGATGAACCAACCACGGCATTGGACGTCACGGTTCAAAAGCAAGTACTTGATTTAATAAATAATTTACAAAAAAAACATCAAATGACGGTTTTATTCATTACTCATGATTTTGGGGTGGTTGAAGATATCGCTGATCAGGTTTTGGTGATGTATAGAGGAAAAATCGTTGAACAAGGTGTAGCAAAATCAATCATTAAAAACCCCAAACATCCTTATACTAAAGCATTGTTAAAATGCATTCCAAGCATTCATTCAAAAAAAACATTACAACCCATAGATTACCTCAAACTTGAGCGAGAAATGGCCAAACTCTAATGTATTTATCGGTTAAAAATCTAAGCAAGACTTATTTAAAGCGATCTGGTTTTTTAAATACTAAAACTTCAGCAATTCATGCGCTTCAAGATGTTTCTTTTGAGCTTGAAAAAGGTAAATGTTTGGCCATCGTCGGAGAGTCCGGAAGCGGTAAATCAACCTTAGCCAAAATTATTATGAAATTACTAGAACCAGATTCTGGATCAATTCATATATCAAAACAAGATGTTTTAAATATCTCTAAGCAAAAAATAAAAGCATATCGAAAAAAAATTCAGATGATTTTTCAGGATCCATTTTCCTCGTTAAATCCAAAATTCACCATTACCCAGATCTTGGCTGAACCCCTTGAGATTCATAAAACAGGGACTCCAAATCAGATCAAAGCCAAAGTGTCAAAATTTATTAAGCTTGTGGGGTTATCCGATGAAGACTTGAAGCGATACCCCCATCAGTTTAGCGGGGGGCAGCGACAACGTATTTGTATAGCCAGAGCATTAATCATCGAACCTGATATCATTGTCTGTGATGAACCTGTCTCTGCTTTAGATGTATCGATTCAAGCACAGATTTTAGAGCTCTTAAAAGAGCTACAAAAAAAATTAAACCTGACATATTTGTTTATCACTCATGATTTAAGAGTGGTAAAATACATCGCGGATGAGATGATTGTTTTACAAAATGGAAATTTAGTGGAGTTGGGCGCTGTCAATAAAGTATTTAAGAATCCAAAAACAAAGTACACACAAACATTAATAAATTCCATTCCGGGCTCGATTTAAATAATTTAATAAGGAATACCATGGCTGAAGATATCAATAATACTTCTGAAAAGTTTGACAAAATAAAAGAGACTTTTCAGAAAAATAAAAAAATAGTTGTTGTTGCGATAATTGTATTATTTGCACTTTTGCTATTATCAGATTTTTATAATGATAGAAAAGTCAGAAAATCCGAACAAGCCTCTGAGTTATTTCAACAACTTTTAGTGAGTAAAACTTCTGACATTGATAAATTAAAATCCATTGCTGATGATTTAATGAATGATTATTCATCAACACCTTACGCATCAAGGGCTCAGATTATTTATGTAAAAACTTTCATAAAAAATAATGAAGTGAATGATGACGTTAAAAAACGATTATTGTGGGCTAGTGATAATTCAGTAGAGCCTTCTATTCAAAGTCTGGCAAATTACTACTTAGGCTTAATAGCTTTATCTGTTAATTTGCTTGAAGAAGCTTCTCGTTTTGCTAATTTGATCAAATCCAAAGGTTTCCAGGGTTTTAAATTTGATCTTTTGGGAGACATCGCTCACAGTGACGGAAAAATAGAAGAAGCACGAGATCATTATCAAAAAGCAATATCCTTTTTTTCAGCTCAGAGTGATTTTGCTCGGGTGATTGAGTATAAGTTACAAAACTTATAATTATTAAACAGCATATAAATGAAAAATTTAGTTGTATTCTTAGTGGTTCTGTTTATTTCGTCTTGTATTGGACCTGTTAAAGAATTAGAGAATCAAATAAATGATGTTTATTTTACTTCACCGCTGGATGAGACTCCGGAACCACTTCCAGAAAACTTTCAAAATAAATTAAGTATTAAATCCCTTTGGGTAAAAGAATTTGATGGCTTGCCTGATAACCCCGGTATTATATTTGCTGATGAATTTATTTATTTAATCACATCATCGGGCGATTTTAAAAAAATAGATGCTACAACTTCAGAGGTTATATTTAGCAAGCAGTTAGAGTTTAAAGTATCCTCCGGTGTTTACACTGACTCAAATAAGCAAAACTTTTTTTTCATTGATACGGATAACTATTTAAATAAGATAGATGAGCAGGCGAATAAAATTTGGAGAATAAAGCTTCCCAATTATTCATTACTAGACCCTGTTTTTTTTAATAATCAAATCATCTTAAAATATAAAAACAATAACATACAGTCTTTTGATATGGATTTAGGCACTTCACTGTGGACGTATAAGCGTCAAAATCCTCCTCTCTCTATCAGCATACAATCTTCTATGCTAATTTCAGATAATATTCTCTACAGTGGATTTCCTGGGGGAAAATTAGTGATCATTGACCCTGAGTCTGGTGCTTTTTTATCTGAATTAACAGCATCACGATCGAAGGGCGTAACGGATATTGATAGAACGAATGACATATCTGGAAATTTGGTCATTATTGATAATCTATTATTTGCAGTTGCCTATAACGGAGAGATGGTTTGTTTTGATCGTGCTTCGGGTGCTAAGATATGGAATAGAAACGTGAGCAGTTATCATGGATTGGCTTCAGATTTGGTTAACATTATTTTGAGCCATGAGAATGATTCTATTTATAGTTTTGATAAAAATACAGGAAAAACCGTCTGGAAAAATTCAGATTTATTACATAGAAAGTTATCTGCACCATTAATTTATGATAACTTTATTTTAACGGTTGACTATCTAGGCATTCTCCATGTTTTAGATTTGGATGAGGGTATCCGCCAAGCAATTTTTCAATTTGAGAAAAGCTTCGAAGGCTTGGTTGATTTTGGTGATTCATTAGCTATTCGAGATACAATCAATACCTCAAAGTTTTATAAACATAAAGATTTTGTATACATCATTCTCAATCACTCAAAAATAATTAAAATATCAATCAATGAATAGTATCGCTATTATTGGCAGGCCAAATGTTGGAAAATCTAGTTTATTTAATAGATTAACTAAATCAAGAAAAGCAATTGTCTCTGAGTTCGAGGGCCTTACCCGTGATCGACAATCGTCAATTTTGGTCATTAATAGTTATGTCTATGAATTAATTGATTCGGGCGGCTTAAATTTTAATAATCCTGATAATTTAATAAATAAAGAAATTATTAACCAAACCAATCAGGCTGCCGATGAAGCAGATTTAGTTTTTTTTGTGGTGGATTATAAATCTGGCTTAACCGCTGACGATATTCTGATTTCAAAACTTCTTAGAAAAAAATCAAAAAAAGTGTGTCTCATTATTAATAAAGTTGATGGTGTAGACAGCAGCTTAGCTTCATCAGAATTTTTTAAATTAGGATTGAAAGATATTATCTGTACATCAGTTAGCCATAATTATGGAATAGATAATATTGTTGAATTCATTGAAGATAATCTGACGGGCGATTTAATTGATAATCATCTATCGGAAGATCCACTATTTAAAATTGCTGTGATTGGAAAACCGAATGCTGGAAAATCAACTTTTATCAATTCTGTGATTGGTTCCCAACGATTAATTGCTTCAAATATACCTGGCACGACAATTGATTCGATCGAAATTGAATTTGAATGGAATGGTGACAGGCTTATTCTTATTGATACGGCAGGCATAAGACGAAAAGGCAAGGTGTCTCAGAAAGAGGAAAAATTTGCGCTCTTGAAGTCATTAGAGAGCGCTGCAACTGCAAATTTTATTTTTATTATGATAGATGCTACTGAGGGAATTACCGCTCAAGATCAGGCCATCATCTCAGAGGCATTAAATTTGTATAAACCAATGATTCTCTTAATCAATAAATGGGACTTGATGAATGAATATCAGAAAGAAAGATTTGATGCAGAGTATGAGAAATTTAGTAAAAATTTTAATTTCTTGGAATGTTTAAAAATTTCAGCAGAAAAAAAGACTAATTTATCAAAAGTTCACAAAAAATTAATGAGTGTTAAAAGTGTGTTGGATAATGAATTTAAGACTTCTATGTTGAATAGTATTTTATCAGATGCCTTATTAAATCATCCCCCATCTATTTCGAAGGGTATAAGACCTAAAATAAAATTTGTAAGTTTTTATTCTCGATCACCACTAGCATTTAAACTTCATGGAAATCATTTAGATGGAGTGAGCCCATCTTATAAAAGGTATTTGGAGAAGTTTTTTAGACAAGCATTAAACTTCCAATCCATACCTTTAAAGTTGATTTTTTCCGCACCAGAAAATCCATACGGTAGGAACAATAAAAAAATAAGCACGGGATTGGTAACCAGAAGAAAAATAAAAAATAAATTGCGTGAAAAATTAAGTAATAAAAATTAATCAGTTAAACTTTTCCAAAATTCCCACCATTTTTTATTTTCATCAGCATAGTTTGCAGTAATTTTTTCATCAGGAAAATTATAGTCAATAACTTTTTTTGTCGCCATTTCTAGATCTTTTAGCTTTAATTCTTTATAGGCAATGTATTGGATTACCAATGACTCTCTGACATGAATGCTATCAGGGTATGATGTATAAACATTTTTTGCTCGATTGAGTGCTGCAATATAAGCTCTTCTTTTCATATAATATCGCGCGACGTGTAAATCATATTCAGCAATTTTATTCATCAGATAAGTCATGCGATCAATTGAATCTTGAGCATATTTAGAATTTGGAAATCTTTTTGTGACTTCTTCAAAAGCATCAAACGCTTTTTTTAGTTGATTGACATCTCGATCACTTATATCTTGAAATGTCAGTTTATTGAGGATTCCTCTCTCATTGTAGAGATTTAACCCCTTTAGATAATAGGCATAATCCATTAATGGATGACTGGGATATAAGGTTATAAATTGTTGAACAGTACTTGTGCTTAACTCAGTTTGCCCAAACTTATGGTAGGAATACGCCAGATTTAAGCGAGCAGATGGGATTAATTTATTATCAGGATATCGTTTTATTAGTTTTTCAAGAAATTCAATAGACTTACGAATATCTCTTTGATTTATAAAACTTTGAGCTTTCTCATAAATCCATTCCGGACTTTGTCCAGTCGTTTCATCAAATTCAGTAGGTTCTCCAAAAATAAAACAACCCGATAAAAAAATTGTTGCGACAAATAATGTAATATATTTCAACATGAATAAAAAAGATATATATAAAAAATTCATCATACCTGCTACTTATTTTGGGTCAAGGCTTGATCATGTTTTAAGTGATTTATTACCTGAGCTATCAAGATCAAAGATACAAAATATGATTAAACAAGATCTTGTAAAGATTAACGGCAATCATGCTGTACAAAAATATAAAGTTGTTGGTGACGAAGAAATTATTATTAAAGACACTATCAACGATGAGTTAACTGCACAACCAGAGTATATATCTTTAGATATCATATATGAGGATGATGATTTAATAGTCCTCAATAAGCCCAAAAATTTGGTCGTCCATCCTGGTTCGGGAAATTTATCGGGTACCTTATTAAACGCTTTGCTTTATTACGATAAAAAATTGGAAAGACTCCCAAGAGGAGGGATTGTCCACCGTTTAGATAAAGATACAACCGGCTTGATGGTTGTAGCTAAAAATGAAGAGGCACAAAATAACCTAGTTGATCAGCTTCAATCAAAATCAGTTTACAGGGAATATAGAGCAATTGTATGGGGACAGTTGTGGAAAGATAAAGTTATTGATAAACCGATTGGCAGACATCCAAGGCAGCGAACAAAGATGGCCATTAATAAAATTAATGGCAAAGAAGCCACAACTAAATTTGAAATTTTAGAAAGATTTAACTTTCATACCTATGTCCGTTGCCTTTTACAAACGGGAAGAACTCATCAAATTCGCGTACACATGTTAGATAACAATTCACCCATTGTAGGTGATCCTGATTATGGGTTAAAAAAAATAATACCGACTAAAAAAATAAATCCTGATCTTTTAAATGTAATTAAAAGTTTTGATCGACAAGCTTTACATGCAATATCTCTTGGTTTAATTCACCCGAAAACAGGACAATCTATGAAATGGTCTATCGATTTACCTGAGGACATGAAAAATCTTCTAACCGTTATTCGAGATGATTCAGAAGGAAATATGCTCAATGATCATGACCCATTTTTAAATCCAGTATACGAACTTAATCAGCCTATCGATATTGATGAGAACAAATAAAATTACCATTGATTGGATTGTGCCCGAAAAAATAAAATCATTTCAATCGGTGTCATCATTTAAGCTAACACGAATAATAAACTCTAATTCCTCTGCTGAATATCAAAAATTTTTTAAGAGTGTTGGATTAAATTTTTCTCTGATAAATCAAGTTCACTCTAACCAAGTTTATGTCATTCACAAAAATATACATAATTTAGTAGGTGACAGTATCATCACATTTAAACCCAATGTGGTGGTTGCAATAAGGACTGCGGATTGTATTCCTATTTTATTAACGGACAAAAGTGGATCATTTGTTGCAGCGATTCACTGTGGGTGGCGAGGATTATCTGAGGGAATTATACAAAATACAATTAACAAAATTAATTCAAAAGATTTTGTGGCGTGGATTGGCCCCGGTATTTCAATGAAAAATTTTGAAACTGATCGTGATGTGTATGATGCCTTCATGAAAAAGAATAATCACCTTACAAGACACTTTAGATATAAAAATAATAAATTTAATGTTGATCTTCTTGGAATTACCAGAGATCTTCTGCATAAGTCTGGAGTGTATGAGGTCTATGGAAACTCTTTAACACAAGATTATTGCACCTATAGGGATCATGATTTTTTATTTTCTCATCGCTTTAACCAAACTCCATTTCGTTTGATTTCACTGGCATGGATAAAGCCATAATTTTTGTTATGATTCACGTATAATCTTTGCTCATGAATTTATTACTTATATTGACAGTTTGCTTTCTGGGATCAGCATTAAGCCTAGCTCTCGCCTATGCTTTCAGTAAACTGAAAATGGTGAATTATGCTGATTATTTTGTTAGCTTTGCGGTCGGGACATTATTGGGAGCTGCGTTTTTAGAAATAATTCCTCATGCCTATGATTTATCAGGAGATCTGCATAGAATTTCATTAGTAGTTCTAGTTGGTATTCTCATTTTTTTCATTCTAGAAAAGCTTTTGGTCTGGAGACATTGCCATGGATCTCACTGCGAGCACCATTCACCCGCACCCAATAATGATATCAAGAAAGGCAGTATTTTAATTATTGGCGATTGTTTTCACAATTTTATTGATGGCGTCTTGATTTGTAGTGCTTTTTTAGTCGATATTAATTTAGGGTTCATTACAGCTTTAGCCATCATCGTTCATGAAATTCCTCAAGAAATTAGTAATTTTTCGATTTTATTAAATTCTGGTTATAGTCTTGTAAAAACTTTATGGATGAACATTATTACCGGGATTTCCATGATGATGGGAGCCGCTATCTCCTTTTTCATTTTGAGTGATTTTAGTTTTCTTATCCCGTTTATCTTATCCTTAGCAGCATCTAGTATGATTTATGTAGCAATTTCTGATCTGATTCCGACGTTGCATAAAAAAACACAGATGCAACAAACATTTCAACAAACCTCATCTATTTTTCTTGGAGTTATCGTTATTTATTTACTGCACTCCATGATTCACTAACAATGGCATCTGTGAAAATACCTAAAATTGGTTTTATATCATTAGGCTGTCCTAAAGCCGGGAGTGATACCGAAAAAATTATGACGCGTGCTCGATCACAAGGCTATGACATTTCAGATTCCTATACCAATTCTGACGTGGTTGTAGTCAATACCTGTGGTTTTATTGATTCAGCCGTTGAAGAGTCGCTGAATACGATTGAAGAGGCAATTAAAAATAATGGCAATGTCATCGTTACCGGTTGCTTGGGAGAAAAAAAAGAGATCATCAAAGCAAGATTTGATAATCTTATTGCCATTACTGGCTCAGAGTCAGATCAGGAAGTTATGCAGGTAATTAATCGCGTTGCGCCAAAACCACATGATGCATTTATAGATTTAATTCCTAAATCTGGATTAAGGTTAACTCCCTCTCATTATGCATATATAAAAATATCAGAAGGGTGTAATCATAAATGTTCTTTTTGTATCATTCCTTCAATGAGAGGAAAATTAGTGAGTCGGGGTGTTGGAGATATTCTTAATGAAGCTCAGCATCTCATCGATGAAGGCGTTTCTGAGCTGATTATCATTTCTCAAGATACAAGTGCTTACGGGGTTGATTTTAGGTATAAACAATCTTTTTGGAATGGGAAACCTGTTCGCGGAGACCTTTATCACTTGGCCAAAGAGTTAAAGGAGTTAGGTGTATGGGTTCGTTTTCATTATATATACCCTTATCCGCATGTGGATCAGCTCATTGAGTTAATGGACACTGAGACAATTTTGCCTTATCTTGATGTTCCATTTCAGCATGCAAACCCAAAAATATTGAAGGCTATGAAGCGTCCCGCAGATGCAGAAGATAATTTAAAACGCATCGAGTCTTGGAGAAAAATTAATCCTGATTTGTCACTTAGGAGCACCTTTATTGTTGGATTTCCGGGGGAAACTGACCACGATTTTGATGATTTAATTCTTTTTCTGAAAAATGCGAATATTGAACATGTAGGTTGTTTTAAATATTCAAACGTTGATGGAGCAACTGCTCAACAACTTGAAGATCAAATTCCTGAGAAGATTAAAGAAGAGCGTTATCAATACCTGATGGAAATACAACAGGACATTAGTAAAAACAAATTACGGTCTTTGGTTGGCTCTAATCAACATGTTGTCGTAGATAGTTTTGATCATGAATATGCGGTAGCTAGAACTTTTCGATCAGCACCAGATGTTGATGGGGTGGTTTATTTAAAAAATCCAGAGGGCTTAATGGTTGGTGATCGCCTTGATGTTAAAATTATATCTTCGGATTCATATAACTTATTTGCTGGACCTATAGATGATTAAAACTCGATTTGCACCAAGTCCCACTGGCTACCTTCATATTGGAGGTATTCGCACAGCATTATTTAATTATGCTTTTGCCAAAAAAAATCATGGACAGTTTTATCTGAGAATCGAGGATACTGACACAGAGCGATCCACTCAAGCAGCAATCGATAAAATCTATCAAGGAATGCATTGGTTAGGGCTCAATCATGATGGTGAGATTATCTACCAATCCAAAAAAAAAGATCGACACCAAGCAGTAATTAAAGATTTGTTAAAAAATGGATTTGCGTATGAATGCTATTGTTCAAAACAAGAATTAGAACAAATGCGTCAAGATTATGAGCAAAAAGGATTGAAGCCTAAATATGATGGCCGCTGGAGACCTGAAATTGGAAAAACATTGCCCACACAGCCATCCAATGTTCAGCCAGTGATTCGTTTTAAAAACCCAGTATCTGGGTTAGTTGAATGGGATGACTTGGTAAAGGGGAGGATATCGGTGAATAATGAAGAGTTAGATGATCTAATTCTCCAGAGATCCGATGGGACACCCACTTATAACTTAAGTGTGGTTGTTGATGATATGGATATGGGTATTACCCATGTGATCAGGGGGGATGATCACATTAACAATACACCTCGACAAATCAATATCTACAAGGCTTGTGGCTTTGCCGTGCCAGAATTTGCTCATCTCTCGATGATTTTAGGAGAGGATGGTCAAAAGCTATCAAAGCGACATGGAGCGGCGAGTGTGACGGATTACATTGATCTCGGGTATCTACCAGAATCCATAATTAACTACCTTGCAAGACTGGGATGGAGCCATGGCGATGCAGAATTATTTAGTCTTGAGGATATGTGTCAATGGTTTAGTTTTGATAAGGTGACATCCTCAGCATCCCAATTTGATTTAAAAAAATTAAATTGGATTAATAATCATTACATCAAATCTAAAAATTATGATGATATTAAAGCTATCTTAGCACCTGGATTTGTGGCAAATAATTTTGAAGAATCAAAACTCAAGCTGGTGTTTGAACTTTATAAAGATCGATGTCAGACTCTAAGAGAATTCGAGCAACATGCCGACACTGTTTTGGGTGAATCAAGGCAGGTTCAAGAGGATTTAAAAAATAAATACATAAACCAGGATACGCTTCAACATTTAAAGTCATTATTAATGGAATTCAATGACTCAGACTTTTCAATAGAGGCGATTGAATCTATCCTTAAGAATTATGTCAAAAATGCGGATTTAAAGTTTCCTCAGATAGCAATGCCATTGAGGATTGTTCTCCTTGGGATAGATCAATCCCCCTCAGTGGGCCACATCATTTCAATCATAGGAAAAGAACTGTTTAACAAAAGAATGGATAGGTTTTTATAAATGACAAATAAAATAAGATCAGAATTTTTCAACGAAATTATTTCAAAATCGATTAATGTTTCGGTTTATCTAATGAATGGCATAAAATTACAAGGGCTTATTGAGAGCTATGACGAGGAAAGTATTATCTTAAAAGGGAATTCCCCTCAATTAATTTTTATGCATGCAATTTCATCGATTGTTCCAAATTATAAGTAATTTTTGAAACCTGTTAATCTAAAAAAATTAAATCCTGATAAATGCCTAGTTATCAATATCCATGATGGTTATGGACATACTCAGTATGATCAATATGAAATTAATGAGCTCGCCAAAACTGCTGGTTTTCAGATAGAAGAAACCATAGATGTCAAAGTAATCTCGCCGAATCCAAGCTTTTACATCGGAAAAGGAAAAATTGAAGAAATTAAACAATTAAAAAATTTATTTGATTTTGAGTTTTTAATAATTAATGAGGACATTAGCCCAGCACAGGAAAAAAAACTAACTGATGCACTTAATCTCACCGTTATTGATCGAACAAATTTAATTCTAAACATATTTTCTATGCGCGCTAAAAGCTATGAGGGTCGACTTCAGGTTGAATTGGCCCAATTAGAGTACTTGTCGACTAGGTTGGTGAGGGGATGGACCCACCTTGAAAGGCAAAAAGGTGGTATAGGTGTTCGTGGAGGACCTGGTGAAAAGCAGATTGAATTAGATCGACGCATGTTACGCGGTCGAGTAAAACAGTTAAAGGAGCGCTTAAAGAAGCTCACAAAACAGAGGGATATGCAACGTCAAAGAAGGCGGAAAAGTGGAGTGTTTAATGTGGCTATTGTTGGCTACACCAATGCTGGAAAATCAACCTTGTTTAACGAGCTCACTAACCAAAAAATCTATGCAGCGGATCAGTTGTTTGCGACCTTAGATACTACCTCTAGAAAGCTCTTCATTCCACCCAACTTTTCATTGGTAATTTCGGATACCGTCGGGTTTATTAAAAATTTACCGACTAATCTGATTGAGTCTTTTAAATCAACATTAGAGGAATCGACGAATGCAGATCTTCTTCTTCATGTTGTTGATTCGAGTAATGAGGAAAAAAAAGAACATATCCTGCAGGTTAATCGAATTTTAAAAGAAATTAATGCAGATCAAGTGGATCAGATCTTAATCTTAAATCAAATTGATAAAAATAAGACTAAGCCACAAAAAGATAGGGATGAGTATGGTAGAATCAATCGAGTTGAATTATCAGCAAAAACAGGCCAAGGAATTGAATTTCTCAAGGAAGCTTTGGTCGAAAGAACAGCAAATTTTATTAATCAAGAAAAAATATACTATGACGAAAATGCTCAACAGCCTATTTAAAAAAATTGGAATATTGGCCAACCAAGACGGACCTCCTGATCTTGACGAGGTTTTGAAGGACCTTGGCAGAAAAATTGACAATATCTTTAAAAGGAAACCAAAAATAGTTGTGAATAATGATTCAAGTGGATCCGGAAAAAACAATGGATCAGGTACTGGAAGCTCCACTGGAGGAGATATTCCTATAATCCCAATTCTGCTTGTGGTATTCCTGATTTGGCTTATTACCGGTTTTTACATTGTTGACCAGGGTTCAAGAGGTGTTGTTTTAAGATTTGGAAAGCATATCGATGTGACTCAACCTGGACCAAGATGGCACTTACCCTATCCGATTGAAACGGTAGAGGTTGTAAATCAAGAGCAGGTTCGAACCATTGAGGTAGGGTATCGATCCTCCAGCGATCTGGCAGCAAATGCTCAGGAGTTAAGAGAATCTTTGATGTTAACCGGCGACGAAAATATTGTCGATTTACAATTCGCTGTTCAATACAACCTTAAATCAGTTGAAGATTTTATCTTTAATAACCGTGCTGCTGAGTCATCAGTCAGAGCCGCGTCTGAGACAGCCATTCGCGAGGTTGTTGGAAAGAGTAAAATGGATTTTGTTCTTTATGAAGGAAGGGAAGAGGTCGCTATAAGAACAAAAGAGCTCATGCAGCAGATATTAGATCGTTATTCTACCGGGATAAATGTGACCAGCGTCACCATGCAAAATGCTCAGCCACCAGAACAGGTTCAGGCTGCATTTGATGATGCAGTTAAAGCTAAGCAAGATTTGGAGAGACAAAAAAATGAAGGCCAAGCCTATGCTAACGATGTTGTGCCAAAAGCAAAAGGAACCGCAGCCCGATTAATGGCTGAAGCGAGTGCCTATAAGGTTTCTATCGAGAATGAAGCTTTGGGTAATTCAAGTCGTTTTGAACAAATTTTAAAAGAGTACGAAAGAGCTCCTGAGGTTACAAGAACTCGTTTATTCCTTGAGGCACAGCAAGAAATTTTATCCAATGTGACCAAAGTGATCATTGATCAAAAGTCGGGTTCAAATAGTCTTATTTATTTACCCTTAGATCAAATCATGAAAAATAATAAATCCAGCTCAAATAATTCCAACTCCCCATCATCTGTAATTAATCTACCTAGAACGGAAAGTACTTCAATAGATGTGAATAAAGAGAGATCCAGGGATGCCTTTAGAGAACGTGAAAGAGAGATGAGATAATGCAAGCTTCAAGAATATTTATAGCCTTACTAGTAGTTCTTATTTTACTGAGTATGGCAACCTACACGGTTGATCAAAGAGAACATGCCATCGTTTTTAGATTGGGTGAGATTATCGCGGTTAAAGAGGAGCCAGGTCTTTATTTTAAAACCCCATTAGTGGATAACGTTAAGTATTACGATAAGAGAATATTGACATATGATTCATCCACACCCGATCGTTTCATCACCAGTGAAAAGAAAAACGTGTTGGTTGACTCTTTTATTAAATGGCGAATTATTGATCCAGCAAAATTTTATGTTTCAGTAAACGGTGATGAGAGACAGGCGGAAAGGAGATTAACCCAAACGGTTAATGATGGCCTTCGTGCAGAGTTCGGAAAAAGAACCATTCAGGAAGTCGTTTCCGGGGAAAGATCTGAGATTATGGATATTATCAAAGAGAGAGCAGATCGTGAATCAAATAACATTGGTATTGAGATATTAGACGTTAGATTAAGACGTGTGGATCTTCCTAAAGAGGTCAGTGACTCAGTTTATCAGCGTATGGAAGCAGAGCGTAAATCAGTTGCAAATGAATTGCGTTCCGAGGGTTTTGCAGAATCAGAAAAAATTAAAGCCAATGCAGAAAAACAAAAAGAAATCATCATTACTGATGCATATCGTGAGGCTCAAAAAATTAAGGGTCAGGGTGACGCAAAGGCTGCACGGGTATATTCAGATGTTTTTAGCAAAAATAAAGAGTTTTATGATTTTTACCGAAGCCTTGAGGCCTATAGAAATAGTGTCAACAGTAAAGAAGATATTTTAGTGCTCGATCCGAATACAGAATTCTTTAAATACCTTCAGCCTCGACTGAAAAAATAAAAACTTTACATTTTGCTTAAACCCATAATCATTACTTCGCTAGGGCTAGTTTTGATACTAGAGGGTATTTTGCCCCTATTATTTCCTAATTTATGGCAAAATCTCATACGTAACATTTCTAATTATAATCCAGGTCAGTTGAGAACCTATGGATTGGTGATGTTGGTGATGGGACTCATTGTTTTATTTTATGGGATACAAAGTTTATGATTAATACCTGGTCTATACCTGATAAGGTTGAGGATCTCTATCCAAAACGTGCTTTAGAGCTAGAAAAATCAAGACGCACTCTCGTTGATTATTTTTTAAAGAATAAGTTTGAGTTAATTAATCCATCAATGATTGAATTTGCTGACAATGTCTCATTCAGTGGAGAATCTGTTGACAGTGATATGTTTAAGATACCTGACCCGCTTACAGGAAGGTTAATTGGCATCACACCAGACCTTACCATTCAGACTGCTAGGGTTGATAATTACCTTTCTACTTCAGCTAGCGATATTCGTAGGTACTGTTATTGTGGCTCAGTTTTAAAAACAAACACAAATCTATTTAATCAGTCTCGGGAAGAGCTTCAGGTGGGTGTTGAGATCTATGGTAATGATAAAATTGATGCCGATATTGATGTAGTAAACACTTTAATTAAATCATTTAAATTATTGAAATTAAATAATATTTTATTATCATTTAACGACATTTCAATTTATACAGAATTTCTTAATAGCCTGGGACTCTCGAGTTTTGATTCACCACAACTCAGAGCTCTGTTTGCCAAAAAAGATACCGTTTCTATCATTGAAACTTTGCAACAAAATCTCACAAAAGTAAAAATTGATAAAATCAAAAAGTTTTTGACTATATATGGCGATAACAATGCATTAAAAGAGCTAGCAGAACTTTTCACGGGGAATGTTAAAGTCATGCAAATAATCAAAAATATTAAGAATATTGTTAAATCATTACCGAATGGTGCTGATTATATTATCGATGTCTCAGACGTGGATTGTTATGAGTACCATTCAGGTTTAATTTTCTCGGCTTATTCAGCAAAATACACCTCAGCACTTGCTAAAGGAGGGCGTTTTGAAAATCTTACTTCAAGCTTCGGTAAAAAAAGACCAGCGGTTGGGTTTACATTTGACTTGCGAAGGCTCTTATTTATTGGGTAATTTATGAATAAAAATATTGTGGTAATTGGAACCCAATGGGGTGACGAGGGAAAAGGTAAGATAGTCGATTGGTTGACGGATCATGCCTCAGCTGTGGTTCGCTTTCAGGGCGGACACAATGCTGGGCATACGCTTGTCATTGAAACCAACGGAAAACAAAAAGAATATAAATTGAATTTAATTCCTTCAGGCATTGTTCGATCTGGAGTTGCTTGCTTGATTGGTAATGGGGTCGTACTCGATGTTAGCCACTTACTCAAAGAAATTGATATTCTTGAGGCTGATGGTCTTAATGTGCGTGATCGTTTGTTTGTGAGTCCAGGTTGTCCTTTGATTATCAAATCTCATGTCATGATTGATCAGGCTCGTGAGGCGGCGAGATCAGCAACTAAAAAGATTGGCACCACTGGAAAAGGTATTGGGCCTGCCTATGAAGATAAGGTGGCACGCAGATCGATTCGAGTCTATGATTTATTTAATTTAGAGACATTAAAAGCGAAACTCACAGATTTGCTGGATCATCATAATTTTATACTGAAGCATCAATTGCGTGCACCTGAAGTGAGTTTTGATGAGGTTTTTAATGAGCTTTCATCGGTTGCAGATTCAATCAGACCCATGGTTGTTGATATTTCTAAAAAAATTCATGACCTCAACCAACAGAATAAAAATATTTTATTTGAGGGGGCCCAAGGAGCTTTACTGGATATAGATCACGGCACCTACCCCTTTGTGACATCTTCAAATTGTGTTGCAGGACAAGCCTCTGCAGGCTCTGGAATTGGTCCTAATAAACTGGATTATATTTTGGGTATCACTAAGGCTTACACCACAAGAGTAGGGGGAGGGCCTTTCCCCAGCGAGCTCGACATTGAAGAAGCGGGTTCACCTGGATTTCAAATGTCAGAAGTGGGCCGAGAGTATGGCACGGTCACTAAACGTAAAAGAAGGTGTGGTTGGTTTGATGCTGTTGCGCTGAAGCGTTCAGCGATGGTTAATGGTTTATCAGGACTTTGTATTACCAAGCTTGATGTGTTGGACGGTCTAGATCAAATACAAATATGTACGCATTATGAATTTAATGGAACCTTGATTGATACCCCGCCTCTCAGTGCAGATGAAGTTGCACAGTGTAAGCCACAGTTTATTTCCATGCCGGGATGGCGAGATTCCACCTTTGGGGTTAAGCAATGGCAAGATTTACCGGCTAATGCGCAAGATTATTTAAAAAAAATAGAGGCAATCACCGGGATTCCAATTCACATAGTGTCCACAGGGCCTGAAAGGGACGAGACTATATTAATTAAACATCCATTTGAGTTGAGTTAATGCTCGAGGATAGCTCAAATCAAACTCATTTTGGAATAAAAGCTCGCTGGATTTACACCGCTAATGATCATCAAGAATTACTTCATAATCACACTGTTTTTATAAAAAATGGGTCAATTGATAAGGTCGCCCCTTCAGCATTAAGTAATCAATCAAATATTATCGACCTGGGAGAATCCATTCTGACGCCAGGGTTAATTAATATGCATACCCATTCGGCAATGACATTTCTAAAAGGTATTGCCGATGATCAAAAATTAACTGATTGGCTTGAGCAGTCTATTTGGCCCAATGAAGCCAAATTTTTAAATCATGACTTGGTATTTGAGGCTTCTCAGCTAGCCTGTTTGGAGATGATAAGCTCTGGTGTTACCACCTTTAATGATATGTATTTTTATCCAGAGGCAACAGCTAAAGCAGCCATTAAAATAGGCTTAAGAGCTAATATCGGTTTATTATTTATCGATTTAAAGACAAACTATGCCAGCGATTTTACTGACTATTTTGATAAAGGATTCGCATTTAGGGATAACTTTAGAGATGAGTCTTTAATCACAACATCTTTAGCTCCCCATGCCCCCTATACTGTCTCTGACGAGTCTTTTAAGAAAATTAGAACCTATGCCGATCAGCTTGGGTTAAATATTCACTGCCATCTTCATGAGACAGAATGGGAAATTAATGAAAGTTTAAAAAAATTCGGCATCAGGCCTATAGACCGTCTTCACAGGCTGGGTATTTTAGGACCGGATTTTATGGGTGTTCACTGTGTTCACCTTAATGAATCTGACCTTCGTCTCATTGATAGTAACCAGATCAATATCATTTCATGTCCGTCTTCCAATTTGAAACTCGCCAGCGGCATCCCACCGATAAATTTAATGATAGATAAGGCAAAATTTGTAACCGTTGGAACTGACGGCTCGGCGAGCAATAATAAACTGAGTGTATTAGATGATTTAAGATTATTTTCATTATTACAGCGCAACGATAGGAACGAACCTAAGTTTTTAAAATCAGAAGATCTGATGGACATGGTGACCATTGATGCGGCCAAATCACTTGATCTTGATAGTATAATCGGCTCAATAGAAGTGGGTAAAAAGGCCGATTTAGTGGCATTTGACTTATCGAATATTTTTACCCAGCCAGTGTATGACCCATTGTCTAGTTTGATTTATTCAGGAAGTCGAGATAGTGTTCAACATGTTTGGGTGGATGGTCAATTAAAATTCAAAAATAAACAGTTAGTCAATGTGGATGATGCTGAGAGTGTGATTGAAAAAGTGAAATTATGGCAAAACAAAATACAGTAAACGTCGACCCCTCTGAGGTTGAAAAATTTAATCAGATAGCTCATAAATGGTGGGACCCTACTTCAGAGTTCAAACCGCTACATGACATTAATCCCTTACGCCTTAATTTTATTAATCAAAACTTTCCCTTAAAGGATAAAAAAGTTTTAGATGTTGGATGCGGAGGAGGGATATTGAGTGAGTCGATGGCACAGTTAGGTGCTGAGGTAACTGGCCTTGATCAAAGTGAAATTGCAATTAAAATAGCACAACTTCATGCTAAAGAAAGTAATTTAAGTATTGACTATAAATTATTGAATATAGAAGATTTTTTAAAAAAAAATAAGATAAAATATGATTTAATCACTTGCCTTGAAATGGTAGAGCATGTGCCGAATCCTGCTTCAATAATTGAAGCCTGTTCAAAGTTATTAAAGAAAAATGGTAGACTTTACCTGTCAACGATTAATCGCAATCCAAAAGCTTTTTTATTCGCGATTATCGGGGCGGAATATGTTTTAAAAATGTTACCCAAGGGAACTCACCAGTACGATAAATTTATCAGACCTGATGAAATCCAAACCTGGTCTACAAGATTTGGACTTAAAATAACCGATATAAAGGGCATGAGTTATAATCCATTCTTGAAAACGTATTCACTAGGTAATGATGTTTCAGTCAATTACCTTATGGAACTTCAGCACAACGATGATTAAGGCAATCATCTTTGATTTTGATGGTACCTTAGTAGACACAGCGCCTGATTTAATCGCTTCAGCTAATTATGTTTTTAAACAACACAAACAACTTGAAATTTCATATCAAGAGGGATTGACTTGTTCCTCGGATGGAACCTTAGCCTTTTTGCTAAAACGTTTTTCCAAGGAGGAGATAGATTCACAAGGCTTAGTAAATGAATTTATTGAATATTACCTCACTGTTTGTGCTGATAATGTGAGTCTGTTTATTGATTTGGAAATTTTACTTAAAAATTTGTATCAACAAAATATAATCTTAGGCATAGTCACCAATAAACCAAAAATTTTTACTAATAAAATTATCGAACGGCTTGATATTCAACATCTATTTAAGTTTGTGATCAGTCCAGATGATGGTTTTAAACCAAAACCAGATAACGACATGCTGGTCAATGCCCTTACGCAAGAAAATTTAAAACCTACTGAAGTTCTCTATATTGGAGATGGGGAACGCGATATTATTGCGGCGAATAAAACCAATGTTGGCTCAGTATTAGCTGCTTATGGATATATTGATCCCAAAGAAAATGTAGAAGTTTGGGGCAATGATTACGTAATTAATTCATCAAGAGATTTAAAACTTTTGATTGATAGTTTTTCGCTCTGATATAGCTTGAGCCAAGGTGCCGGAATCAGTGTACTCGATTTCTGACCCAGAAGGCATCCCCCTTGCAATTCGGCTCAATTTCTTTCCAAGATCTTTTAGTAATTCGGTGATGTAAGTTGCCGTTGCGTCACCTTCTTTGGTAAAGTTTGTGGCGATGATGATCTCTTGAATTTGTTCATCCTTACAGCGATCATATAAGCCACCCATATTTAAATCTTTTGGACCAATTCCATCCAGAGGAGATAGTCTACCCATTAAAATATAGTACATACCATCAAAGGAATGTGTCTGTTCAAACATCAGTAGATCCGTTGGCATTTCAATAATGCATAAGATTTTTTTGTTACGCTTTGGATCGAGACACAAATTACAAGTGGGTGTTTCTGAAAAATTATTACATGATGTGCATTTTCCGAGTAACTCAAAACTATTGAGTATTGAGTTTGCTAGGCGCCTCGCACCTTTTGGATCACGCTGGAGAAGGTAATAAGCCATTCGGGTTGCAGATTTTGGACCAACACCGGGCAGACATTTGATGCTATCTATTAATTCATCAAGCACTTTTGACATGATATTCTTTTCTTAGAAAGGAAGGTTTATGCCAGGGGGAACAAGCCCAGACATTTTTTGACTCGTTGTGGCTTCAATTTTTGCTTGTGTGTCTTTTAAGGCCACCAGTATAAGGTCCTCTAGCAGCTCTTTATCTTGCATCAAAGATTCATCAATAAAAACTTTCTTGACTTCATTTTTACAAGTCATTGTGATCTTTACTTGCCCATTGCTTGCTGAGCCTTCCACTTCAATATTACCCAGTTCATTCTGAGCCTTTTGAAGATTGGCTTGCATCATTTGTGCTTGCTTCATTAGATTTCCCATGCCACCTTTTGCCATAATAATTTCTCCTCTTAATGATTGATTGGTTTGATGGTTTCTTCAATAATTTGACCTTCAAACTCATTTAATATTTTTTCCAAATTTTGATCGGATTTTATTGAATTTGTTGCATGTTTTAAAGCCTCAGAGTCTTCCAGACTTTTTTCATGAGCTGGAGTTTGGGTGGTTTCTGCCTCTTGTATAAAAACGCGAACTCTTTCACCTGTTAATTCAAGAAGCGATGACTCAAGAATGTTGATGTATTTATCGTTATTTAGGTGTTTAAATTTATCGTCCACTGCGAGGTAAAGTTGCTGATCACTAAATGAATTAATTTCACAATTCTGCGCGAGTGTTTTTGCCATGCCATGTTTAAGTTGCTCGACAACTTGACGCCAATTATTTGGGTTTATTTTTATGAAACTATCGTCAGATGTTAAATTTTTTTTTTCAGGTTCTTCGGTGGAGTTTGATTTTTTAATTGAATTGGGTTGCGTTTCTTTGTTTGGCTCTAAAGACATATTATTCGGATTATTATTTGGCATAAAGTTTATTAATCGGATAACCGTCATAACAAAACCCACATAGGGATTCGGAGCTAGCGGAAGATCTTTTAATCCATGAATGGTAATTTGGTAGAGTGTTTGAAGTAGTTTGGGGTCAATGACATCTGCCATGGATTTTTTTCGATCCGGATTTTCATTAAAGGTTTGCTCCACAGAGATGTCATAAAATCTCTCTGATAAGGTTTTTAATATATTTTCATAGGATAGATTTGCTGTCTTAATCGTCGATAAAATGGATTGCACAACTTCCTTCTTATTGTTAACAATCGCCTCTATTAAGTCTGTGGTTGTGTCCTTAGATATTATCCCTAGAATGGTCTGAAGTTTTTCACTGATTACTTCCCCATTGGTGTAGTTAATTACTCGGTCCGCCAAGGACAATGCATCCCGCATACTTCCCTCAGCAAATTGAGCAATCATATCAACTGCTGGCTCATCATAGTTAATTTTTTCTTCATCAAATATTTTTTTTAATTGTCCAATAAGTTCTTCATTGGTCATTTGCATCAAATTAAAATGTAAGCACCGAGAGACTACAGTCACTGGAATTTTTTCAGGATCGGTGGTTGCTAATATAAAAATAACATGGGCCGGGGGCTCCTCAAGTGTTTTTAACATCGCATTAAATGAGCTTTTCGAAAGCATATGCACTTCATCAATGATAAAAACTTTGTATGGTGAAGAGGTCGGTTGATAATTAGCATTTTCCATCAACTCACGCATGTTATCGACTTGGGTATTTGATGCTGCATCCAGCTCAATGACATCAATGGCTTTTGATTGATCAATTTCCAGGCATGAGGAACATTCACAGCAGGGGGTATCGGTGACCCCAGTTTGGCAATTCAAGCATTTAGCAAAGATTCGAGCAATGGTTGTTTTTCCAACCCCACGTGTTCCAGAAAATAAGTAGGCATGATGAATGCGTTCATTTTGAATGGAGTTTTTAATTGCTTGTATAGCAAATTCTTGACCCACTATGGAGTCAAAATTTTTCGGGCGCCATTTTCTTGCTAATGCTTGATTTTTCATAATGTTTAAAAGTTAAGGCGAGCCATAATCTCGGCACTTGTTTCATTAGTTGTGGCTGCTTGCTTCCGCACCTGACCAGGTTGGCTAACTTACAATGCGAGGTGACCCGCCAATTAATATTCTACATGAAGATGGTTTGCTATGTTCAGCTAGCCACATCTTTTTACTGGGTATTGTGAGAGGTATTTCCATTCCTCATCTGAGTAGAGGCGGGAGCGAATAAAAAAACGCAAACCAGTTGGGCGCTCTAATGAAAATTGGCCTCCAGTACCTGGTATAGCATCTAAAGTGAGGTGAGTATGTTCCCAATATTCAAATTGAGTAAAGCTCATGTAAAAAGGAACACCATGAACCTCTCCTAGACAAACATCACTGTTTCCTAAAAAGAACTCACCCTGGGGATAACACATCGGTGCACTTCCATCACAACACCCCCCAGATTGATGAAACATGACGGGCCCATGAATCTTTACCAACTCATCTATAAGTTGGTTGGCTTTATCAGTAGATGTAATTCGTGTAATCATAAAAAAGGCTGCGTTAAAGTGCAGCCTTTATTTTATACTAATTTAGCAGGCTAAAAGAAACCTAATTTATTTTCGCTGTAACTGACCAATAAATTTTTAGTCTGTTGATAGTGATCAAGCATCATCTTGTGGGTTTCACGACCTATACCAGATTGCTTATACCCACCAAAGGCAGCATGGGCCGGGTAGGCATGATAACAATTAGTCCATACACGTCCAGCTTGAATGCCACGACCCATACGATGAGCGGTATTACCATTTCGCGTCCACACTCCTGAACCTAATCCATACAGAGTATCATTAGCAATTGCAAGTGCTTCAGCCTCGTCTTTAAAGGTTGTAACCGAGACGACTGGACCAAAAATTTCTTCTTGGAAAATTCTCATCTTGTTGTGCCCTTTAAGAATTGTTGGCTCAATATAGTAACCACCTGAAAGCTCTCCATCTAATGAACGTTGATTGCCGCCTGTTAATAGTTCAGCACCTTCTTCTTGTCCAAGTTTAATGTATGACATAATTTTTTCTTGTTGTTCGCTAGACGCTTGTGCACCAATCATAGTCGCTGCGTCCAGGGGGGATCCACTTTTAATCGCTTTAGTTCTCTCAATGGCACGCTCAATAAAGGCGTCGTAAATCGACTCTTGAATCAATGCACGTGAGGGGCAGGTACAGACTTCACCTTGGTTTAAAGCAAACATCGTGAATCCTTCTAGAGCTTTGTCGAAATAAGCGTCGTCTTTATCCATAACGTCTTCAAAGAAAATATTTGGAGATTTACCACCGAGCTCAAGAGTAACTGGAATGATGTTTTGCGATGCATATTGCATAATCAATCGACCAGTAGTGGTTTCACCGGTAAAAGCAATCTTTGCAATTCTACTTGAACTAGCTAGAGGCTTGCCCGCTTCAAGACCAAACCCATTCACAAGGTTAAGCACCCCAGGAGGAAGAAGGTCACCAATAATTTCAGCTACAATCAGTATGGATACTGGAGTTTGTTCTGCAGGTTTCATGACCACGCAGTTACCAGCACCAATAGCTGGTGCAAGTTTCCATGCTGCCATCAAAATCGGGAAATTCCAAGGAATAATCTGACCAACTACCCCAAGTGGTTCATGAAAATGGTAGGCTACAGTGTCGTGATCAATTTCACAAACTGAGCCTTCTTGGGCACGAATAGCCCCTGCAAAGTATCTAAAGTGATCAATCGCTAAGGGAATGTCGGCAGCCATCGTTTCACGAATAGGTTTACCGTTATCAATCGTTTCTGCGAGTGCAATTTTTTCAAGATTTTGCTCCATACGGTCAGCAATTTTATTGAGAATATTTGCTCTTTCAGTGGAGCTTGTTTTGCCCCATGCATCTTTAGCTGCATGGGCTGCATCCAAGGCTAAATTAATATCGGCTTCAGTCGATCTTGCAACTTCACAAAAAGGCTTGCCAGTTAGTGGGGTAATATTTTCAAAATATTTACCTTCAACGGGTTTAACCCATTTACCACCTATAAAATTATCATATCTTTCCTTGAATGGACTATCAATTCCAAGGTTCTTCAGTGTATCAAACGCCATTTTTCTTTCCTCCCAAAAATAAATGAGCTATGAACTAAAAGCTTCTATTAAAGCATCATCGAAACATTACATTAAAGCCATTTGGATTTTAAATCAAGTCAACAATCTCACGAGCTATCTATGTATAATATGCAAAATTTCTTGGAAGGGTGGATGAGTGGTTTAAGTCGCACGCCTGGAAAGCGTGTTTAGGGTGAACTCCCTAACGCGGGTTCGAATCCCGCCCCTTCCGCCATTTTTTATTTCCACACAAAAAATAACAACAAATTGATTTTTTTTATGAATAAGATACAATATGTTGTGTATTTTACTTAGATAGGTATCAAGAATGGTGAAAACAGTCTTGAAACATCTCGTAGCACTCACGATGCTGTTCTTAGTTTTTGGTATCGTTGTGCAGCATTTGGTATCCCAACCCGAAGATCCAAAAAAATTAGTCTGTAATGAGGGAAAATTATTATCTCAAGTCACTGGGCAAGGTTCCGTCTATACGAGGGTAAATGGACTCTCCTGTGAATATGAAAAAGGTATATTGATCATTAGTGATAACAAAAGCAGAGTTGCAATAAATGAATACCAATAGATATCTATCTAGATTATTTTACAAAACTCTCCATTAATGGCTTGATCCGGAACACTAGCTGGTAATTTTTCGGACAGCTGATTTAAAAATTCTAAATAAAGATTCTTTAGCTGGATGTCATGTCGGGCTTGAATATACATTTGTTTTTTAATTGACAATGTACCATGATCAATTTGCTTTGATGGCTCTTGGTAAATGTAATAGTTTAAATCTGCATACATCGTTTGCATGAGTGGGTTGTAAAAGAAATTAGGTTCAAGCTTGATAATAAAGTTGGAGGCATTTGATTCTAGACATTGACTGAAGGATATCTTGTTAATTGATTGTTGATAGTCAGCTAATGCTTCTTTAAACACATCGGAATGACGATAAAAAATTCTTCTGTTTACCCTGGTTGAAATTCTTTCTGAATCGGAGTAATAATTATAACGATCATCAAAATAATATTGGACAGAGGTTTCTTCATTGGCTGATAATATCCTAATAAAAATGAGATTAAAAATAATGGATAAAAAAATTATTTTATTAACTTTATGGTTCATTTCTTTTAGTCTAAATGGTTTTACTTATAGTTCAACAGAAAATGGAAATATTATAAAGATAATTGATGGTGATACGGTTCATTTTTTGAAAAATGGCGATACAAGCTATAAAAAAATTCGATTAGTAGGCATTGACGCACCAGAGTTGAAACAGGAGTTTGGAAAAGAATCAAAACAATGCTTGGTTGAATTAATTGAAAATAAACCAGTACAATTAGTCAAGTTTGGACAAGATCGTTATCAGAGAATTTTAGCTAAAATAAAGATTAATCAAGTGGATATCAATCTAGCTATGATTAAAAAAGGGTGCGCGTGGTTTTATCGACAATATCAAGATAGTCTTGATGAAAATGATCAAAAACTCTATGATCAAGCAGAACAAATTGCGCAAAGGCAATTTTTAGGTTTGTTTAAAAATCTAAAAGCTCTCCCACCATGGGTGTGGCGAAAAAAGAATTGAACAATTAAATTTTTTAAGGATCGTAAAAAATGAAAAAAATATTATCAATACTCTCTTTATTTATATTTCCTGTGGTCAGTTCTGGGGCTTGTGGAAATTTTTACGACACACCTTTAAAAACTCTTCAGGGTAAAGATTTTAATTTATGTGAACATAAAGATAAGCCAATTATCTTTGTCAATACGGCGAGTAAATGTGGATTTACTTCCCAATTTGAAGATTTAGAAAAATTATATGCTAACAATAAAGATAAGCTCTTGATTGTTGGTTTTCCATCCAACGATTTTAATCAAGAACCGGGCTCAAATGAGGACATTCAAAAATTCTGCAAACTAACTTATGCCGTTGAATTTCCAATGATGGAAAAATCAAGTGTTGTGGGCCCTAAAGCCAATCCGATTTATCAGAAACTGAGCGAGGTTACTGGCAAGGCTCCGATGTGGAATTTTTATAAATTTGTTGTCATGCCAAATTTTGAAAAAGTCCACGTGTTTTCAAGCATGACTAATCCAGAATCAAACGATATTAAGAAGGTCCTAAAGCCTTACAACATTAACTAGTTTTTGTTGATGTGTTGGATGATGATTGCAGACAATTCCTCGACTGAGCGACTTGTTGAATCTACAATAGGCACGCCTAGTTTTTGCATCAATTTTTCTGCTTTTTTAATTTCATTTTTACAGTTTTCAATCGAAGCATAATGACTGTCGGGCCTACGCTCACTTCTTAGCGAGCTTAAGCGGTTCGGTTGAATGGTTAGACCAAAAATTTTATCGATATAACCTTCGAGAATAGGGGGAACGGTTCCTCGCTCAAAGTCTTCAGGAATCAAGGGATAGTTGGCCGCTTTGATTCCAAACTGCATCGCTAGGTAAATACTGGTTGGCGTTTTTCCACTGCGAGAAACACCGACTAATATTACGTGAGCCTGATTTAGACCATTATGGGTCATCCCATCATCGTGACCGAGTGCAAAGTTGATCGCCTCAATCCGATTGCCATAATTTGCACCATTCATGCTATGGGCAACACCTGGGCGAGTGAGAGGAACTTGCTGTAATTCTTTTCCTAAAGGAAATATAAAAGATTCAAACAGGTCAATGTAATATGCATCAACCTCTTTCAGCTCACTTCTTAATTCATTGCTCCCAATAGACATAATGACTACAGGACGCAAACCATTGATTAATTTGGCATTTACAATACGTTTTTGGGCATCTTCAATTTTTTGATGTGAATCTGTAAAAGGGATTCGAATTTGCTCAAATTCCGTTTCTGGAAAATGCGCCAAAAGACCGCCAAGTGATCCGGCGGTAATGCCCGTTCCATCAGAAATAAAAAAAGCACGACGTTTAAGATCGTTTGCCATTAATTAGAGATTTTTTTCCAGGTTGAAACCACTGTATCTGGATTTAATGAGACTGAAGTAATTCCTTTTTCAACCAGCCATTGAGCAAAATCATCATGATCTGACGGACCTTGTCCACAAATACCAACGTATTTATTTTTTTTCTTGGCGGATGAAATTGCCTGCTCAATTAATTTCATGACCGCAGGATCTCTTTCATCAAATCCATCTGCTAAAATACCTGAATCGCGATCGGTCCCCAAAGTGAGTTGAGTTAAATCATTTGATCCAATCGAGAAGCCATCGAACAGATCAAGGAAATCATCTGCAAGGATGGCATTGGATGGTACTTCACACATCATAATGACTTTGAGCCCATTTTCTCCTCTTTTTAATCCATGAGTTTGTAAAATTTCAATTACCGCTTTAGCTTCATCTAATGTTCTTACGAATGGAATCATGATTTCAATATTAGTGAGGCCCAATTCATCGCGAACTCTTTTCAAAGCTTTACATTCTAAAGCGAAACAGTCTTTGAATTCCTCTGAGCGATATCGAGCAGCTCCTCTGAATCCGATCATGGGATTCTCTTCATCAGGTTCGTAAATATCACCTGCAACTAATTTTTTGTATTCATTCGATTTAAAATCAGAGGTTCTTAAAATGACTGGATTAGGGTAAAACGCAGCCCCAATGGTAGCGATTCCTTCAGCCACCTTGCTGATATAAAAATCCTCGGGATCTTTATATCCTTTTGCCTTATGATCAATAACACTCTTGATATCATTTGGCATAGCCGCATAATTAATAATTGCTTTTGGATGCACTCCGATAATGTTGTTAATGACAAACTCAAGTCTTGCTAAACCAACACCATGGTTAGGAATTTGAGCGAAGGTAAAAGCCATATCTGGATTACCTACATTCATCATAATTTTTACAGGGGGTTTGGGTAACTCACCATCTTCTTGAATGTCTATATCAAAATCAAGCTGACCTTGATAAACAATTCCGGTTTCTCCCTCAGCACAAGATACAGTAACAATATCCCCATCATTTAATAATTCGGTGGCATTTACACTTCCAACAATAGCTGGAATACCTAACTCACGAGCAATAATCGCCGCATGACAAGTTCGTCCACCACGATTAGTAACCAATGCTGAAGCGCGTTTCATAACAGGCTCCCAATTGGGGTCGGTCATGTCTGCGACTAAGATATCACCGGGTTGTACTGTGTGCATTTCATTGGGATCGGTAACAACTCGAACGGGCCCCGTTCCAATTTTTTGAGTCACTGCTCTACCAGCCACAATAGCTTTACTGGTTTCTTTTAATTTATAAGTTTCGGTCACATTTTTTTTCTGAGATTTAACTGTTTCAGGCCGTGCTTGAAGAATATACAGTTTATTGTCTAAGCCATTTTTTCCCCACTCAATGTCCATAGGGCAACCATAATGCTCCTCGATGGTAACGGCATATTTCGCTAATTCAAGAACCTCTTCATTAGTTAGACTAAATTGATCTGCATCTTGTGGGTTAACATCAATCGTCTCGGTACTTTTTCCAGCCTCATTTAAATTTGAGAAAATCATTTTAATTTTTTTTGAGCCTATTGTTTTTTTAACTATTGCTGGAAAGTTTTTTTTCAGAAGGGGTTTGTGCACATAGAATTCATCAGGGTTTACTGCACCCTGAACGACCGTTTCTCCTAAGCCATAAGATGAGGTGATAAAAACAACATCCTTAAATCCAGATTCGGTATCGATTGAAAACATCACTCCTGCGCAACCAATATCACTTCTAACCATCTGTTGCACACCGGCTGAAATTGACACATCAGCATGAATAAAGCCTTTATGGACTCGATAAGAAATTGCCCGGTCATTATAAAGCGATGCGAATACTTCTTTGATGGCTTTTTTAATATTATCAATACCATGAATGTTAAGAAAACTTTCTTGCTGTCCTGCGAATGATGCGTCAGGAAGATCTTCAGCGGTTGCTGATGAGCGAACGGCAAAGGTCATCTCATTGGAGGAGCGCTGGATGAGGGTTTCATATTCTTGTTCAATAGCATGATCCAGTTCCTTCGGAAAAGGAGTTTGCATAATCCAATTACGAATTTTTTTACCAGAGGCCGCAAGTTGTTGGACATCATTGATGTCCAGGTGCTCAAGTTCAGACTCAATTTGTATTCCAAGATCATTATGCTTAAGGAACTCTTGGAAAGCCTGTGCCGTAGTTGCAAATCCAGTTGGAACTCGAATTTCTTTTTGTGTCAACTGAGATATCATTTCTCCCAATGAAGCATTTTTTCCGCCCACCGAACCAACGTCGGTATTCCTGAGTTTTTCAAAAGGGATTACGTAATCAATCATGCATTTCTCTCTATATTGAATTGTGTGATTTAATTAAATCACTGATTATGTTCTTAAACTATTGATAAAGTGTGTAATTTTGCCAAATTAGTGAAGAAATGTCATCAAATAATGTAATATAAATTCAGTTTTTCACATACCTAAACCAATGAATGCACTGAAACAAGACATAGAAAAAGTATCTCAGTGGAGCCGTTATTTTAAACGCTCGATTGCAAACCCAGCCATACTTGAGTACCTGGAGAAGGCTGCTTACGATCCTTTGACTGTGACTGAGGTAGAAAAAATTATTCCCAGTGACTGTCAAGAAGAGCAGTTATTTTTGAATAATCTAAGAACCTCTAGAAACCAATTACTAAACAAGCTTATTTTTCAGGATCTGTTAGGAATCATTGACTATCAAAATGTGGTCGAGATCATCTCACATTTTGCAAACGAAGCTATAACGGCCGTCTTTAATTTTTATAAAAAAGAATTTTTAGATATTCACCATCACTTCTATATTATCGCGATGGGTAAATTAGGTGGCGAAGAGCTTAATGTATCGTCTGATATCGATTTGATTTTTGCTCATGATTATCCAAAAAATGACGATAGTGAATATAAAACACAGGTTCTTAATTTTGCGAAAAAGATTATCTTTGCCCTTAATCATAATAATGAAAATGGTTTTGTCTTTCGTGTAGATACGAGATTAAGGCCACATGGGTCTGAAGGGGTTCAGGTCCCCTCCCTCAATTTTCTTGAGGATTATTACCTGAATTATGGAAGAGAGTGGGAGCGATATGCTTGGATTAAACAGAGGGTTATTATTGGAAACCAAAAAAAAATTGACACCATCATCCGACCTTTTGTGTATCGGAAATATCTTGACTATAAAACCATCGCTGAAATTAGAAATCTAAAAAAACTGATCAAAAAAGACTTGAATGATAAAAATAAAGGAAACGACATCAAGCTTGGATATGGAGGTATTAGAGAGATCGAGTTTATTATTCAAGCTCTGCAATTAATAAGGGGTGGAAAAAATATCCATTTAAGGGGCAATAACAGCTTAGACGTTCTTCAACAAATTTATGTCGAGGGGCTGTTGCCGCAAAAAGAATATAGGTTATTAAAAGATACCTATATATTTTTTAGGAACGTTGAGCATCGAATTCAGTATCAAGATGATAAGCAAACACACCTCATTCCAAACGGAGATGATTTAAAAATTTTGGCAGATAGTTTTTCGATGGAGGCGGAAGGTTTTTTATCAAAACTTAATAATTGCCAGCAACAGATTAATTTTTTATTTGAAGGATTCTTTAATCAAGTTAAGCAGGAGGATCAGAAAACATATCTCTATAAAAACGAAAATAATAAGACAATAGTTGATAATTTATGCCAATCAAAACGCTGGCAAAAGTTGCCAGCAATATCCCAAAATCGAATTCTATATCTATTTGAAGTATTAGATGCTGAGATCGAAGCGGAGGGTTACGACGATCAAATTTTTATTAAAGTTTATGACCTTATTGAAACCATTGCCTCAAGGTCAAATTACATTGCCTTCTTTTTTGAGTACATCGAATGCTTTAAAACTATTATCGAATTTGCCTCAAAAAGTACCTGGATCATAGATTATATAAAAAAACACCCAATTCTGATTGATGATGTTTTAATCAATGAGGGTATGTTCCAGGTTGATTATGACCAATTGTATGCAAGAACCTTAGACTCTTTGTCGATGACTGACCAACTGGATGAACAGCTAGACCTTTTGAGAGATTTGAAACATAAACTTGTTTTTCAACTCGCTATTTCAGAAATTCGTGGAGTTATCACACTTGAAAAAGTCTCTGATGAGTTAACGGCAATTGCAGATTTTTTTATTTACCTCACCCTTAATTTTCTTAAAACCAAATTTAAAAATACCGAGTTTTTTGAATCTTTTGTAGTTATTGCCTATGGTAAATTTGGGGCAAAGGAGATGAGCTATGCCTCAGACCTAGATATTGTTTTTTTATATGATCATGACGCTTATGAGAAAACAGAGTTTATCAACATCGCTAAAAAGTTAAGTACCTGGCTTTCAAGTTATACCAATGCAGGTATTCTTTATGAATTAGATTTAGCGCTGAGACCTAACGGAAATAATGGTCTTTTAGTTAGCTCTTTTGATGCTTTTGCAAAGTATCAGCATGAACAAGCATGGGCTTGGGAACATCAGGCACTTTCAAAGGCAAGGTTTTGTTATGGCAATAAAAGACTTGCACTAAAATTTGAGCAAATTAGATCTAAAGTACTCATAAAAAATAGAAGTGCTTCCGAGCTAAAAGCTGAAATTTATCAAATGCGCTTAAAGATGTACGAAAATAGTGAACAAATTAGCCAGGGTCATTTTGATATAAAAAACAGCAAGGGGGGGCTGATTGATATTGAATTTTTCGTTCAGTACTTTATTTTATTGTATGCAAAAAAATACCCATCATTAATTGAGAATAAAGGAAATTTGGCGTTAATTGATGATTTGGCTTCATTAAAATTAATTAAAAAAACAGAAGCTGATTCCTTATCAAAAGCTTATCGTATGTATCGAAATATGATCCATAAATTCTCGTTGAATAGTCTAACAACTTTTACAACCACCGATTCTGATATTATTAAAATGGCTGATCAAATTCACCTGTACTTTCAAAAGTATTTGGGAAACAGTTAATATTAATTGCAGACTTCTTTGGATATTGCTAAAATTGATCTCTTAATTAATTAGTCAAAAACTACTTTTTTCTTTAAAAAGTAATAACATAATTTCAAGATTAAAAATAGTCAAACGGAGAAAACAATGGCATCTTTATTAGAACAATTAAAATCAATGACAACCATCGTTGCCGACACGGGAGAGGTGGATGCAATTAAAACTCTCAAGCCAGTCGACGCTACAACCAACCCATCTTTATTATTAAAGGCAAGTCAATTACCGCAGTGTGAGTCAATGATTGAAGAGGCTATCGCTTATGCCAAAGCCCAAGGAGGGTCAAAAGAACAACAAATCGAAAATGCTGCAGATAAGCTTGCAGTCGCGGTTGGTCTTGAAATTTTAAACCACATCCCTGGAAGAATATCAACCGAGGTTGATGCAAGCCTATCATTTAACATTGATAAGATGGTGCAAAAAGGTAAAAAGCTTATTAAGTTATATAACGAAGCCGGCGTCTCAAATGACCGTGTTTTGATTAAACTAGCCTCTACATGGGAAGGGATTAAAGCGGGTGAGATTTTAGAAAAAGAGGGTATTAATTGTAACTTGACCTTATTATTTAGTTTTGCTCAAGCGCGAGCATGTGCTGAGGCCGGTGTATTTCTTATTTCTCCTTTTGTTGGACGAATCATGGATTGGTACAAAGCCAAAACTGGTCAGGAATATGCCCCACAAGATGACCCAGGCGTGAAGTCAGTGACAACGATATATAACTGGTACAAGGAACATGGTTTCAATACGGTTGTTATGGGCGCATCATTTAGAAATATTGGCGAAATCACTGAGTTAGCTGGGTGTGATCGTCTAACTATTGCTCCTGCACTCCTAACAGAACTTGAAAACACAGAAGGAAAGCTTGAGAAAAAATTGGTCGACAATGGAGCTAAAACTGAAAAACCTGCAAAATTAGAAGAAGATCAATTTAGATTTGATCATAACGAAGATGCCATGGCAACCGAGAAGCTGGCTGAAGGTATTCGAAATTTTGTGATTGATCAAAATAAACTTGAAAAAGCCCTTGCCGAGAAACTTTAAGCGAGGCTTATTTTGCATTGACATGGGATCTATCTACCTATAATATTCCGGTTCAAACACGAAATAGGTAGTAGAGACTTATTTTTTAATTTTATTTATTGGGAGATATTAACGATGGCATTAACACAAGTCGCATTAGACTCATTAGATTTCGACGCAACCGTTGCTTTAGCTGAAAAAGTTGCTGCGAATGTAGATATTTTAGAAATTGGTACACCTTGCATTAAGCATAATGGTATCAAATTATTAGAAACTTTAAGAGCTAAGTTTCCAAACAACTTAATCTTAGTTGACCTTAAAACAATGGATGCTGGCGAATACGAAGCTGAGCCATTTTACAAAGCTGGCGCAGACATCTGTACAGTTTTAGGTGCTTCAGGTATCGCTACTATTAAAGGCGTTATTGCTGCAGCGAAGAAATACGGCAAAGAAGTTCAAGTTGACATGATTAACGTTGACGATAAAGAATCTTTAGCAAAAGAAGCTGTTGCTGCTGGTGCTCAAATTATTGGTGTTCACACTGGTCTTGACGCTCAAGCTGCTGGCCATACACCTTTTGCTGACCTAGCTGCGATTGCTGCGCTTAATACTGGCGCTAAGATTTCTGTTGCTGGTGGTGTTAAAGCTGCAACAACTCAGCAAGTTAAAGACGCGGGTGCTGCGATTATTGTTGCGGGTGCTGCGATTTACGGTGCTGCTGATCCAGCTGCTGCTGCAAAAGAAATTACTGACATCGCTCACTAATCACTTAGTCGATCAAGTATTTTTAAAAATCCCGGCTCAGGTCGGGATTTTTTTTGGTATGATTTGATTTTACGATTTCGATATTTAAGGAAATTTAATGGATACACAAAAACTAATTTTAGATAGGTTAACCACAGTATTATCAGAAACTGATAAAAGCAACGCTGCAAAGCTGAAATCTCTTGTGGATGGAGCAGGAAGAATTTTTGTTGGAGGGGCAGGCCGCTCGGGTCTTGTTTCTCGTTTTTTTGCAATGCGATTAGTCCATTCTGGATATCAGGTAAATATGGTTGGTGAAGTTGTGACACCAGCATTGAAAGATGGAGATTTATTAGTCATTATCTCAGGATCAGGGGGAACAAAAACACTCATGCCGATTCTTGAGACAGCTAAATCAAAAGGCGGAAAAATCGCTGTGATATCACAAAAAACAAGTTCTGCGATGGCGGATCTTGCTGATTTAGTGGTACAAATTGGCAATGATGACAGTTACTCAACTTATACCGAAGGTATGCCTATGGGTACGGTATTTGAGTTATCGACTCTCGTTTATCTAGAAGCGGTCATTGCTGAAATTTATTTTGACAAAGGGTTATCTGAGGATGGCATGAGAGCGATTCATGCTAACTTAGAATAATCCAGACTCAATCGATAAAAAAGGGAGCGTTTGCTCCCTTTTTTGTTTAGAATTAATCCATATGCACACTTTCAACCTACCTTATTTTAAAGACTCTTTTGTTTGGTTTGATTGTATTAGATTTGACGATACCCCGATGTTTCTTGATAGCTGTTTTAGCGATAAAAAAAACAATCAGATAAATCGGTACGACATTATTTGCAGTAATCCATTTATTAAATTGACAGATCTAGGTACAAAGACTTCCATCCAAAAAGACGGTGTAGATTTTTTATCTGATGAGTCATTTATATCTATCGTGGACATCATGTCTGAGGATTTTAAGAAAAATTTTAAAACTGAGGGCGAGTTACCTTTTGAGGGAGGCTTTATTGGTTATCTCGCTTACGAGTTTAATCATTCTTCCGATAAATTCTTATCGATACCCATCGCGAGAGCAAATGCTTATAAAACTGTAATTATTATTGATCACCATGAGGAGCAGGCGTATCTGGTCAGTCATGAGGATAAAGTTTTTGCTGAAAATTATCACCAAAAATTACTGGATCAGCTAAACCATCCGAAGAAAGAACAGGCAAAATTTAACATAGAAGGCAATCTTGAGCCTCAAAAAGATTTCGAAGCTTACTGTAAAAAGTTTAATAAAATTCAAGATTACATTGTCAATGGGGATGTATATCAGGTCAATCTAGCTACAAATTTTACGGTTAAATACAGCGGAGATCCATGGGTCTTTTATAAGCAGTTTAGAAAAATCAATCAATCCTCTTACATGGCGTATATAAATTTCGAAGATTTCTCAATTATTTCAGGCTCACCAGAACAATTTATTTCCATTAAAGATAACATTATTGTGTCTCGGCCAATCAAAGGGACCATGCCCCGGGGGAAGGATGAAACATCTGATGAAAAATTAAGATTAAAGTTAATGTCTAGTGAAAAAGATAGAGCCGAGAATCTTATGATTGTAGATTTAATTCGCAATGATTTGGGTAAAAATTGCGAAACAGGATCAGTCCAAGTAAAGGATTTGTTTGCTTTAGAAAGCTACCCAAATGTTCATCACTTAGTAAGTACAATTGAGGGAAAATTATTAAGTAATATTTCAGCATGGATAGCGTATTGCGATGCATTTCCAGGTGGCTCAATCACGGGCGCCCCCAAACAAAGATCTATGGAGATTATTAGCGAACTTGAAGAATTTGCTCGCGAGGTTTATTGTGGTTCAATTTTCTATTTAAGCTTTTCAGGCTCAATGAATTCAAATATTGCAATCCGAACCTTGGTGGCAAAAAATGGAGTCTTAAACTATTTTTCCGGCGGTGGAATTACCCGTGGATCTTCAGCTCAAAGTGAATTTCAAGAGATTCAAGATAAAGCTGCTAATATTGAAAATGTTATTACTTATTTTAGGAGGGACAATGATAGCAGAGGAAATAATCAATAAGGCTAAGGAGCAGTTACCAAGCTGGGTGACTGAGGCTAAATTAATTTATAAATTATTCGTATTTCAATCATTTGAAAAGAGTATTGTATTTACCAACAAGGTGGCTTTATTGGCAGAATCTTTAGATCACCATCCAGATATTTTAATTCAATACAATAAAGTAAAAATTACTTGTTCCACTCACGATGTTGGGGGTTTATCAATAAAAGATATTCATTTAGCGCAACAAATAGACGCATTAGAAATTTAAAAATTTTGTTCTTTTAAATTCTCCATAATGTAACAAGACCGTCGGAAGAATAAGTAAATTCAGAATAGTCGAGGTGAATAATCCACCAATAATAATCATGGCCATTGGCCCTTCAATTTCTTTTCCTGGCTCACCAGATCCAATCGCAATCGGCAAAAGGGCTAGACCAGCAACCAGGGCGGTCATTAAGATTGACGGAAGCCGCTCTGACGCCCCTTGAATACATGTTTCAAGATTCCAAGAATGACCCTCATGATCAACGAGATGTTGGTAGTGGGAAATGAGCATAATAGAATTCCTTAGAGTAATCCCAAATAAAGTTACAAAACCAACTAATGAGCCAATTGAAATCCAACCCCCATGCATAGAGGCCGCAATAACTCCACCAATTAATGCAAAAGGAAGATTCAGTAAGGTTAGGCTTAAGTTCCTTAGAGTCCCAAAGGCAATGAATAGCATTAGTAGAACTCCGGCAATGGCAATGACCGAATGCGCAATTAAGTCTTCTCGTGATTTTGCATTTTCTTGAGCCTCTCCGGTGATCTCATAATAATTTCCAGATCCAAGCTGTGTCTGACTCAAACTCTTGGTAACGTTATCAATAAATTCATTTAAATCATAATTTTCAATATTTGCAGTAATGGTTTGCACACGTTTTCCACCTTGGTGAAGAATTTTTGATCGACCACTAACTTGTGAAATTTGAGCGACATCCTCAAGGGTAATCATTTGTCCTGATGATGTATGCAGCGGTAATTTTTTTATATCTTCAATATCGTCCTTAAATTCATCGTCAATTGTTACAGCGATATCAATTGGGATCATTCGCTCGTAGATTTGGGCGACAGGAAGATTTTCATAAGCAGCTCGAACGACATCAAGTACATCGGCTCGGCTTAATCCGAAGTTAGTGAGCTGTTCCGGGAGTAATTTAATATTCACTTGAGGATTGCCTGGGGGTGATTGCAGCATAATATCTTTTGATCCCGGCATACTTTCAAGAAGTTGAGCAACTTTTATGGCGTCCTGATCAAGGGAGTCTAAGTTTTTTCCATACAAATTAACTACCACAGCCGCATTGTAACCAGATATGGTTTCCTCAATCCTTTCTGTTAAAAAAGTATTGATGGCAAAATTCACTCCAACAAATCCATTATTTTTATCATAGACGATATCTTGGATCGACTTTAATATTCGGCGCTGATCATCTCCCGACTGCTTGGATAATTCAATTTCAAACTCACTGTAATGGGTCCCAAATGTATCCGCACCTAACGGAGATCGACCCACCCATTGAGCAACGGATTGAACACCATCAATATTAAGAATTTGATTTGAAACTAGGTTGCCAATTCGCAGTGATTCTTGTTCAGACGTTCCTGGGTATGCCGTCATGTGCATAATATAGTGACCCTCATTTAACGGAGGAATGAAATGAGTTTTAAATAAGGGGATAAAAGACAGTCCAAACATAATCACAAAAAATGAAAATGTGAGTATTAATTTTGAGCGAGATTCGATTTTTAATAATACCTTACGATAACTTTTTTTAAGAGATTGAATTACTGGTGAATCATCTGTGTTTAAATTTTCATTTTTCGCTAATAAGATAAAACTTAAAGCTGGCGTCACCGTTAGAGCAACTAACAAAGAGGCAAGGATCGATAAAATATAAGCTATTCCTAACGGTCCAAATAACTTTCCTGCAACACCTGAGAGTGATAACAGTGGAAGAAAAACAATTACGATAATTAATGTTGCATAAACAACTGATTTTCTGACTTCCATGGATGATTCAAAGACTACTTGATATAAAGGTTTTTTGTTGCTGAGTTTTTTGTTTTCTCTTAACCTTCGAAAAATATTTTCTACATCAATAATCGCATCATCGACAACTTCACCAAGGGCGATGGCTAGTCCACTCAAAACCATTACATTTAAACCCAAGTTCATATGGCTCATAATGCTGATAGCAGAGAGAAGTGATAAGGGGATTGCAACCGCAGAAATAAAAGCAGTTCTGAAATTAAAAAGAAATAAATATAAGATTGCAATTACCAATACGGCACCAATAATAATATCTACTCTCAGACCCTTGATCGACGCATCAATAAAGTTAGCGGGTTTAAATAGCTCCGTGTGGATTTTAATTTGTTCTTTATCAGAAACTGGAAGAAGTGATTGAATTGACTTTTCAAGATTTTTTGTCAGTTCGTAAGTGTCTGAACCAAGCTGTCCTTGAATAGAAAGATAGACACCAATTTGTCCGTTAATTGATGCACTGCTGATTGAGGGTACAAACCCATCTTCAATCTCAGCCACATCTTTTAATCGAAGAAGCTTTCCTTGTTGGTTTACCAGGGTAGTTTGTTTTAAATCTTCTATGGTCAACGCTTGACCCTCGGTATTAATAATAATTCTTTGATTTTTATTTTGAATAAAACCCGCTCCCCTAACCGCAGATGATTTTTGAGCTGCTAAAAAGATATCTTGCAAACTGATATTATTTTCGATTAATTTTTTTGGGATCGTTTTTATTTGATATTGCCTGACCTTACCCCCAAAACGATTAACATCAGCCACTCCTTCAACACTCATCAAATGAGGAATGACTACATTGTCAGCAAAAGAACGAAGCTCAATTTCATTTTTTGTTTCTGAGGTTAAGCCAATGCCTAAAACACTCGATGCCGAAGAGGTGAGGGGCGTAATTTTTGGAATAATATTTGTGGGTAAAATATTGGTTAAAGTTGAGAGTTTTTCAGTAATGGATTGTCGATTAAGGTAAATATTTGTATCTTCATTAAAGATAACAGTTACCACCGAAAGTCCGGGGATAGATTGGGAGCGAATTTGTTTAATGCCAATTGTTCCCGATACCATCACCTCAATGGGTCGCGTGACTAACTTTTCAACTAAATCTGATGAGAATCCAGGAGATTCAGTTTGAATCACAACTTGTGTTGGTGAAAATTCTGGGAATACATTTAAGGGGCTATTTTTGATTTGAACAATCCCATACACCACGATAATGAGAGCCAAGCCAATAATAACACCAGCATATTTAATAGAAAATTTAATTAATGATGACAATTAATCCTCATTTTCATTTTTAATTTGATATTTATATTCCTCGGAAAGAAGAAGTTGAGCTCCATTAATAACTAATAAATCTTGATCATTTAATAATTTTGATTCGGCTAACCATCCTGATTTGATTTCATTAATCAAATTAATGGGTTTTTTGATAAATAAATTACTCTCAGTTTCTGTGTAAACCCAAGAGACTCCATTGCTCCAGACAATGGCAGAATTTGGTATTTCATATAACTTCTTTTGATTTTTTTGATCATTTGTGTAAAACCCAACAAGTTTTGAACCAATTCTTAATTCAGAGGAATTGATGAGGTAATAAAAAGTCTGTCCAAGGATACTCGGTTCTATCGTTGGCGCTTCGGCAACAAAGGATCCTTCTATCTCATTATTCCCATTGATAGGAGAAAAAATTATTTTTTTTGGAACCGGGTTATTACTCTCAGCGGAGGGTAGGGTGATCTTAATTAACCGAGCATTCCCTTGGAGTATTTTTTTTAGGTTACTTTTATCTTCATTTTCGCTGATTAAGCGATAAAATTTATCACCCCATTGAGTGATCACTTTTTGTTTTAAGTTATTTTTTAGCACAGCTTTTTTTTCAAGCGTCACAGAAAGGTTATTCAGAACAGCTTCTTGATCAAGTAAAACTTGATCAGAAATATTTTTTTCATCTTTATTCAGCTCAAGAAATGCAAAATATTTTTTTTCTTCTGCTTTTTTTTGATTCTGGAGTGTTGCGATATCCTGAAGTAATTGATCATGAATATTTTTTAAATCAATGAGCGTATCGGTAGCTTGAACAATGCCATAATTTGAAAATGACATCTTTTTATCAGAGGCCTGAATTTTTTCTGTAACAATGCCACTATTTTTTACAATAGATTGATTTAATCTGACCTGACTCAACCCATCCGCATTGATTTCTAAAAATGATGTAGATTCATCTTCTTCAAGTAACTTATCATCAGTAAACTCATCACTGCCAATAAAAATAACAACCCAAATTAAAAGCATAATGACAAATGACTGAACGACAATAATGATTAAGCTTTTTTTATTCATTCGGCTGTTTTTCTATAATTAATTTACTAACAAAGGGTTTATGGTAAGTTTTTTCAATTTCATAACCATTGATCACTAAATTATATAAGCTATCAAGATAAATATAGTCAATTTCATATAATTTAATTTTTTCTTTTTCTAGTTCATATCGGCTTAGTAAGCCCTGACTATATTTTTTTTGAATGCTTGAGAGTAAATTTTCTTTTTCAGAAAGTAAATTTTTGGCATTTTCGAATTTTTCCTGTGCCTGGTTCAGTATCAAAACAACATTATCGGTGTCATTCACTAGCTGCAATTGAAGATCCATTATCCTGGTTGCTTCAGCTTCTCTAATTTTTTCAGCTCGTGATATCAGGGCTTTATTTTTTTCAATATTTGGAATGAGGGAGGTTATACCCAAGGTCCAAATTTTATCTCCAAAGTCATACAAGTATGCTGGATTGAATTGAATATCAGGGTATTGTTTGGCTACCTCAAGCTTTAGACCTGCCTCTGATATTGCATAATCAGCAAGACTTTTTCTTAAATCTATTCTTATTAGTGACGCTTCTTCATTCCATTGCTGATAGAGCTGGTTTTGATGAAAATTACCGATTTCAGTTAACAGGCTATCAATGATGTTATCGGTAAGAATTGGATTTTTTTCAAGAAAGTTAACGCGAACCCCAGTTGCTTGGGCGATTGATTTTCGTAAATTGATTTGTTCCAATTGTAAATTTTTTAATTTATTTTCAGCTGCCTGCAAGTCAAGCTTAGCTTGTTGGAGCGAAAGCTGGTCATTAATACCATTTTCAAATCTTCTTAGGCTCATGTTATATATCGCTTGTTTTGAAATTAACTCATTTTTAATAACCTGAATTTTTTTAATTTGAAAAGCATATTGGATGGTTGCATTAATCAATTTTAAGCGTTCATTCCAAGAGACAAGTCGATATTTTTCGTAAGACGATTGTGAAGTATTCAATGCAATTTCATAACGAATCAATCTCTTGTTTGCCGTTTCAAAGGGAAATAAAAGATTCAGACCCGCAATATCTTTTGAGATATCATCGTTTGCATTATTTCCGGAACCTATTTCAAGTCCAATTGATGATTGTGGTCGAAATTTTGCAATGACTTCATTTGACTTTGTGCTTTGGTAGTCTTTTTCAGCAATTTTAATTTGAGTATTAAAAAAATACAGAGCAGCCAAAAGAGAGTTTATATCCCAGCCTTTATCTATTGGTTGAATATTTATATCATCAATCGATGATATAAAATCTTGAAAAGAGGGGGCATTCGGAGTTTGATCATCAATCTTTTCCTTAATCTCAGCCAAATCAATCTCTTTATCTGAATAGGAGATAAGTTGACATCCCGCCATAAAGAGGCAAAAAAATAAGATAACAAGAGGGCGTTCTAGAAGGGCAAAATTCAATTTATGTTTATAAGTTTTAAGTTAATGATTAATACAAATTCTAACAAACTTTATCCTATAAATTTATGGAATTTATTTATCAAATATTCGTCTGTAATGATATAATTTGCGATTCTCTGGTTTTGCGAGAGTGGCGGAATTGGTAGACGCACTGGATTTAGGTTCCAGCGCCTAAAAGCGTGAGAGTTCGAGTCTCTCCTCTCGCACCAACATATTAAGCGTCTTTATTTTTATATTGATCTAAACATTAGGTTTTTAAGGTACTGAACAATGACACAAGCTGTAGAAAAAATTAGCGACATCGAAAGAAAAGTGAAGGGCAAAATAATTATTGCACCTCTCGAAAATGAAATTAAGCAAAAGTTTAAACAAGTCTCTAGAAATGCAAGGATTCAGGGTTTTCGTCCCGGCAAAGCCCCGATGAGTATCATCGAGAAGCAGTATGGCCCTGACATACGATCTGAAGTTTATTCTCGAGCGATTGAAACTCAGTTTGGACAGATTGTTCAGGAAAATAAACTCAATATTGTTGGCATGCCCCAAATTACCCATGATCCACTGCCAGAAATCAAAGATGATTTTGAGTTTACAGCAACATTCGAGGTCCTTCCTGAAGTCAAAGATATTGACTTTAAAAAGATTGAAATTACCCGTCCTGAAGTTAAGTTATCCAAAAAAGACATCGAGACAACCATTGAGACGATGCAAAAACAACGAGCCACATTCAAAAAAGTTGAACGTGCATCGAAACTGGGAGACCGGGTTCATGTCAAGCTTGAGTCTTATATTGATGGAAAAACTGCTGAATCAACAGGATCTGAATCATTGAATTTCATTTTAGGCGACAAAAATCGTTTAGAAGTTTTTGATAAAGAGTTGGTGGGTTTAAAAGCATCTGATATGAAAGATTTTGAAATTCACTATCCGAAAGATCATGAGCCAGCTCAGCTAGCAGACAAAAAAGTTAAATACAGTGTACAAATTTCAGAAGTGAATGAAATGGAATTGCCAAAACTAGATGAGGCATTTGCTAAGTCCCTTGGCATCGAGAGCGGTGATGTCGAAGAAATGAAAAAACAAATTGAAGCCTCTTTGACTGAAGAGGTCGAAAAGCGTGTCAAACTGAAAGAGAAAGATCAAGTTTTTGTTGAACTTGTGAAACATGCCAAGTTTGATCTCCCTAAATCTGTGATTGATAATGAATCCTATCGCTTAATGCAACAGATGTTAGAAAATTTGGAGCGCCAGGGTGGAAAAGTGAAAGATCTTAAGCTTGAGCCATCGATGTTTAATGAAAGAGCTGAACAAACGGCTCGCTTGAGAATAGTTTTGGCTCACTTAGTGGATAAAGAGAAGCTGCATGCCACCGAAGAGCAGGTTAAAGTTAAAATTGAAGAATTTGCTCAGTCTTATGACAACCCAGCGGAGGCAGTGAAGTGGTTTTATGAAAAACAAGAGCGTTTAAATGAACCAGCGGCTCTAGCTACAGAAGATAATGTTGTTAATTTTGTGCTTAAATCCTGTAAAGTTAAACAAGAAAAAGTTTCTTTTGACGATTTAATGGGAAATAGATAATTTATTTATGTATATAGAAAAATCTAATACAAACAATACAACTGTTGGCTTAGGCTATATTCCGATGGTTGTTGAACAAAGCGGAAGAGGCGAGCGTGCTTATGATATCTATTCTCGACTTTTAAAAGAGCGAGTTGTATTTCTTGTGGGGCCGGTCGACGATATGACTGCAAATGTAGTCGTCGCACAACTTTTATTTTTGGAAGCCGAAAACCCAGATAAAGACATATCCCTCTATATAAACTCACCTGGCGGTTCCGTGACGGCAGGAATGGCTATATACGACACTATGCAATTTATTAAACCTGATGTAAGTACCTTGTGTATCGGGCAAGCTGCGAGCATGGGTGCTTTACTCTTAACTGCTGGTGCAAAAGATAAAAGGTTTTGTCTCCCAAATTCAAGGGTGATGATTCATCAACCTTTAGGTGGATTTCAAGGTCAGGCATCAGATATTGAAATTCATGCTAAAGAAATTTTATATCTGAAAGATAAATTAAATAGAATTTTATCTTCACACACAGGTCAAAAAATTGAGAATGTTGCAAAGGATACAGATCGTGACAATTTCATGAGTGCTGATGATGCTGTTAAATATGGTCTTGTTGATCAGGTTATTAGCAAACGATAAACTCTTTTAAGTTACTATTTAGATACTTATGAGCGATCAAGATAAAGATAAATCTCTTTTTTGTTCCTTTTGTGGGAAGAATCAACACGAAGTAAAAAAACTTATCGCTGGACCGTCTGTTTTTATTTGCGACGAATGTATCGATTTATGTACCGATATTATTAAAGAAGAAATAAAGGCATCTGATTCAAAAAAAGAAGTGGATATCGACCACATTCCAAAACCCCAAGAAATTTTTGACCAATTAAACCTGCATATTATTGGTCAGGATCAAGCCAAAAAAGCACTATCAGTTGCTGTTTACAATCACTATAAAAGATTAGGAGAAACAATCACTGATGATGTAAAAATTGCTAAAAGTAATATTTTGCTGATAGGTCCTACGGGTTCTGGTAAGACATTGCTCGCGCAAACATTGGCGAGTTTTTTAAATGTTCCATTTGTTATTGCAGACGCTACGACGCTAACAGAGGCTGGTTATGTAGGCGAAGATGTTGAAAATATCATGCAAAAGTTACTGCAAAAATGTGATTATGATGTAACCAAAGCCCAAAAAGGCATTGTTTACATAGACGAAGTTGATAAAATATCAAGGAAATCTGATAACCCTTCTATTACCCGTGATGTATCTGGAGAGGGAGTTCAACAGGCTTTATTAAAGCTTATTGAGGGTACGGTAGCCTCTGTTCCACCTCAAGGTGGAAGAAAGCACCCAAATCAAGAATTTGTTCAAATAGACACGTCTAATATATTATTTATTTGTGGTGGCGCTTTTGACGGGCTGGAAAAGGTTATCCAAAGACGCTTAGAAAGTAATAGTATTGGATTTGGAGCAAGTGTTGCCTCAAAAAATGACAGTAAATCAAGTTATCAGCTACTTAAAAAAACAGAATCTGAAGATCTGGTTAAGTTTGGATTAATTCCAGAATTTATTGGCAGGCTTCCTGTGATTTCTGCTCTTGAGCCCTTAGATATTGATGCATTGCGAAAAATATTAATCGAACCAAAAAATGCGTTAACAAAACAATATAAAAAATTATTTGAAATTGAGGGTGTTGAATTAGAATTTAGGGATCAAGCGTTATCCCAAATTGCTAAAAAAGCATTGGATCGGAATACTGGGGCGAGGGGACTAAGGTCAATTTTAGAAGAAACCCTTCAGGATATTATGTTTGATATTCCGTCTGACAAAACGATTGAGAAAGTGATTATTGATGAAAAGACCATCACTGAAAAATCCAAACCTATTCTGATTCATTCAGATCAAAAAAAAATTAACGAATAATTGCATATTCACTTGAATTATTCTAATTAGCCTCCATAATTAAAGTAATAACACACAAATAATCTATAAGCTTAACCTTACATATGGCACAAGAAAAAATAAATCCAATTACACCATTACTTCCTCTGAGGGATGTTGTTGTTTACCCTCAGCTTGTTATTCCTCTATTCGTTGGCAGAGACAAGTCAATAAAGGCGATTGAAAAGGCTAATAATGGAGATAAACAAATTTTATTGGTTGCGCAAAAATCAGCAAATAAAGACGACCCAGATGTCAAAGATCTGTTTGAAATTGGAACTTTAGCTACAATTCTCCAAATGCTCAAACTTCCTGATGGGACTGTGAAGGTTTTAGTGGAGGGCATTGAAAGAATTCAGTTAACAAAATTTTTTGACTCAGGTGACTTTTGGTCTGCGGAATCAAAAATCATAAAATCTAAAGAAACTAAAGATAAAAAATCGATCGCATTGATGAGAACATTATTTTCACAATTTGATCAGTATGTGAAACTGAATAAAAAGATACCCCCCGAGCTATTAACGACATTATCCTCAATTGAGGAACCTGGACGCATGGCTGATTCGATTGCTGCCAATTTAAACCTTAAATTAACAGACAAGCAAAAACTTCTGGAGTGTATTAATGTTCGAGATCGTTTAGATATCCTTTTATCGCTTCTCGAGGGTGAGCTCGATATTCTTCAAGTTGAAAAAAGGATTAGGGGTCGAGTTAAGCGACAAATGGAAAAATCTCAGAGAGAGTATTACCTAAACGAACAAGTCAAGGCAATTCAAAAAGAACTTGGTGAACAAGATGAGATGGCTGAATTTGAGGAACTCGAAAAGAAAATAAGCTCAATTGGTATGTCGAAAGAGGCGCAAGAAAAGTGCACCAGTGAGTTAAGGAAGTTGAAGATGATGTCTCCCATGTCTGCTGAAGCGTCTGTGGTCCGAACCTATATTGAAACACTTTTAAATCTGCCTTGGGCGAACAAAACAAAGATTAATTCAAGTTTAAAGGATGCTGAAAATACCCTAAATTTAGACCACCATGGATTAGATAAAGTTAAGGAAAGGATTATTGAATATTTGGCTGTTCAGCAACGTGTTGATAAAGTTAAGTCACCAATCCTTTGCCTTGTGGGACCCCCTGGTGTTGGTAAAACATCCCTAGGTCAAAGCATAGCTAAAGCGGTCAACAGAAAATTTATACGTATGGCCTTGGGCGGTGTCCGTGATGAGTCAGAAATTAGAGGACATCGAAAAACTTACATTGGTTCAATGACGGGTAAAGTTCTTCAAAACATGACCAAAGTAGGTGTCAATAACCCTTTATTCCTTTTGGATGAAGTGGATAAAATGGGTCAGGATTTTAGAGGAGATCCATCATCAGCCTTACTAGAGGTATTGGACCCCGAGCAAAATCATACTTTTGCAGATCATTATGCTGAGGTTGAATATGATTTATCTGATGTTATGTTTGTGGCAACAGCAAATACATTAAATATTCCTGAGCCACTCTTAGATCGAATGGAAATTATTCGATTACCTGGGTACACAGAACAAGAAAAAATTGATATTGCTATGACTCATCTTGTGCCCAAGCAATTAAAGTCTCATGGATTGAAAAAAAATGAGCTCACAATAACGCAATCAGCTGTGAAAAGTATTATCCAATTTTATACACGAGAAGCTGGTGTGAGAAAACTTGAACAAGAGATTGCAAAAATTTGTCGAAAATCTGTTAAGCAATTATTGACCAAAAGAAAGCTTACTAAAATTTCCGTCACAGCAAAAAATATTGATGACTTTTTAGGCGTTAAAATTTTTGATATTGGTTTAGCTGCAAAGAAAAATCAAATCGGTCAAGTTACAGGACTCGCATGGACTCAAGTTGGTGGGGAATTACTGACAATTGAATCAATTATTATGCCGGGTAAGGGCAAAATTAATTTAACGGGAAAACTCGGTGATGTGATGAAAGAGTCAATTCATGCTGCACTGAGCGTGGTAAGAAGTCGATCATCGAAGCTCAATATTCCTGTAGATTTTTACGAAAAAAATGACTTTCATATTCACTTACCTGAGGCTGCAACTCCAAAGGATGGTCCAAGTGCCGGAATTGGTATGACCACGGCAATCATATCATCACTCACAAGCATTCCAGTTCGATCTGATGTTGCCATGACGGGTGAAATTACCTTGAGGGGAGAGGTCTTACCCATCGGCGGCCTTAAAGAAAAGTTATTAGCAGCGCATCGCGGTGGTATAAAGAAGGTGATTATTCCCAATTTAAATAGTAAAGATCTCATTGATATATCAAATGAGGTATTGGCAAAAGTCGAAATAATTCCCGTTAAAACGATTGATGAAGTGTTAAAAATTGCATTAACAAAAGATCCAGCAAGCGTTAATTTTTTGAAAAAAAATGCCACAAAAAAATCTCTGAATAAAGACAATTTAGTGAAAATTGATAAATCTGTCGCCCACTAAAATAAGCTAGCATTTCATAGGTACTTATTGTAGAATGGCGTCCTCGATATTATTTTGGGTGCTTAGCTCAGTTGGTAGAGCGTCGCCCTTACAAGGCGAATGTCGGCGGTTCGACCCCGTCAGCACCCACCAAAATAAGGAGTGGTAGTTCAGTTGGTTAGAATACCGGCCTGTCACGCCGGGGGTCGCGGGTTCGAGTCCCGTCCACTCCGCCAACTTTTTTAGAACTTTTTGATTCTGTAAGGTCATAAAATTCATGTTAGAAACCATAAGAAATGGACTAGAAAAAAAATGGGCTAAAGTTGTTTTAGCCATTATTGTCGTGCCCTTTGCTTTGTTTGGTATTGATTCTTATTTGAACTCAATGGGCTCTAATGTCACTGTGGCTTCAGTGAATAACTTTAAAATCACTGCTCAGGATTTTCAAAGATCGATGATGGTCCTTCAAGAAAGACTTGATGCTGAAGGTCAAGACCGTTCTATTCTTCAATCTCCTGAATTAAAAAAAAGTGTCATAGAGTCTTTAGTTGATAGTCAGCTGATCAAAGAAGCGGTTAATAAATATAATTTTCGTATTTCGAACGATCAATTAACCACCTATCTGGTTGGCATGCCTGATTTCCAAGAAAACGGAAAATTCTCTCAACAACGCTATGATCAAATCGTCCAATATAATGGACTCACTCCAAAAAAATTAGAGGATCAAATTCGTGGCGATATGGCTACCCAGCAAATCCAGGGTACCTTAGCAAACTTATCTTACTATCCAAAAAACAAGATTGATGATATCGCCAAAATCGCTTATCAAAAGCGCCATGTGAAACTATACGATATGCTATTAAAAGATTACGAAGCAGCCGTTAAGGTTTCTGATGAAGAGCTCAATGCTTTTTACAATGACAATCCCTCTTCTTTTATTCGTCCCGATCAAGTGAAAATTAACTTCGTGGTCTATTCTGTCGCCAATATTGTGCCAAATATTAATGTTACAGATGAAGATATCAAGGCGTTTTATGAGGCTAACAAGGCAAATTATGAGGGTGCCGAAGAAAGATCTGCCAGTCATATTTTATTTTTAGCAGATAAGTCTTTATCTAACGATGAACTAACCAAAGTAAAAACGCAGGCTGAAAAGGTGTTAGCTGACCTAAAAAAAAATCCAAAGAAGTTTTCTGAATATGCCAAAAAATATTCACAAGATCCGGAGTCAGCAAAAAATGATGGTTCACTGGGATTTTTCAAGCGGGGAGTTATGGTTAAGGAGTTTGAAGAGTCTGTTTATTCGATGAAGAAGGGTGCAATTTCTGAATTAGTCCAATCTGATTTTGGTTTTCATATCATTCGTCTTGATGATATAAAGGGTGATCAAGTTACTTTTGCTGATGTTAAGCCTCAAATTAAAGGTGAGCTCATATTTCAAAAAGCTCTCGAACAATACAATACGAATGCTGAAGACTTTAGCAACATGGTCTATGAAAGTAATGATTCACTCCAGCCTGTCATTGATAAGTATAGTTTAGATGTTCAACAGAGTCAGTGGTTGTCAAAACAAGACGCAGAGAAATTCTTCAATAATCCAGTGTTCGCTGATGCTGTTTTTGATAAAACCAATATTGAAAATAAATTTAATACACCTGCCATCGAAGTTTCGCCAAATAATTTAGTCTCTGCGCGTGTTGTTGACTTTAGAAAATCGGAGACCAGACCTTTTGAAGAAGTTAAGTCAGAAATTAAAGATTTTTTAAAAAAACGCAATGCTCAAGAAAACTTAATTAATGATGGAAATAAGCTAGTTGCAAGCCTTCAAGATAGCTCTGCAACAGAACCAAAGTGGTTTGATGATTTGATGATTGATCGTTCGGATAAACAGGGATTATCTGATGTTATTGCTGAGGAAATTTTCAAATTAAACTCTTCAAGCCTCCCTGTCTATTCAGGTATCTTTGATCCCAAAGGAGAGTTTATTGTGATTAAGCTTGATAAGGTAAGCAGTGAGGATATTGGAGCTGAAGACATTGAATTTTTTAATGAAGAGTTTTTATCAGCAATCGATAAGGAAATCGAAAGAGCTTACATCGAAGATTTGAGAGCTGATTCAAAAATAAAAATCAACTCCAAATTTCTTCAATTTAATGATTAGATAATTATTCAATCGCTCCTGCAGCAGTGATATTCATTCCACCATCTACGTAAGTTACCTCACCGGTAATTCCGCTCGCAAGGTCACTGCACAAAAATGCTGCAACATTACCAACCTCATCAATTGTTACATTTCTTCTTAAAGAGGCATGTTTCTCATTAAAGGAATACATCTTATCAAAATCAGAAATGCCTGAAGCAGCCAAAGTTTTAATGGGACCCGCTGAAACAGCATTCACTCTTATTCCTTTCGGACCCAAGCTTTGGGACATATAACGAACATTTGCCTCTAAACTTGCTTTAGCAAGACCCATAACATTATAGTTAGGCATTGTCCGTTCAGCACCCAGATAGCTCACTGTCAATAAGCTTGCATTAGGAGATAACATCGGTAAGGCTGCTTTGGCCAACGCTGTAAAGCTGTATGAGCTTACATCATGAGCAATTCTAAAATTTTCTCGGGAAGTATTTTCAACAAAATCACCTTGAAGAGCCTCTTTTGGAACAAATGCAATCGAGTGTACAATGACATCAACTGAATTCCAATAGGTTTTTAGCTTAACGAACAGATCATTTATTTGATCATCAAATGAAACATCACATGGTAGAACAATATCCGAATTAAAATTAGCAGCCAATTTTCTAACACGTTGTTCATGCTTATCAACTTGATGCGTAAAGGCTAATTCAGCCCCTTGTTGATGCATTGCATTGGCGATACCATAAGCAATCGAACGGTCACTAAGTAATCCTAAAATTAAAACTCGTTTATTTTTTAAAAAAGACATATGTACCTCATAGCGATGATGATATTAAGTATTTTGGTCGAAGTTATCTCTTAGACCCTCCCCAAGTAGATTATAACCTAATACAGTAATCAAAATTGCTAATCCAGGGAACAGTGATAACCACCATGCAAATTGAATATACTCTTTGCCATCTGTCAGAATATTGCCCCATGATGCTGTTGGAGCCTGCACACCTAGACCAAGAAAACTCAAACCTGATTCAATCAGCACAGCACTTGCCACACCTAAAACAGTACTCACAATGATGGGCCCAAGGCTATTTGGAAGCAGATGGGTTAGAATAATTCTAAGATCACTGGCACCAATAGTTTCAGCCGCTAAAATGAAATCTCTTTCTTTGAGGCTTAAAAATTCAGCACGCACTAGACGGGTTACACCCATCCAAGATGTCAGACCAATAACTATCATAATATTCCATATAGAGGGCGTTAAAAACGCAATGACAGCAAGTATTAGAAAGAATGAAGGGATGGATAACATTACATCTACCAACCGCATAATTAGGGTATCAGTTATACCTCTATAGAACCCAGCGATAGAGCCTAGAACAATACCAATGAGTGTCGAGATACCCACTGCAACAATACCAACCAAAAGTGAAATTTGGGCACCATGCAGCATTCTTGAGAAAACATCCCGACCAAGCGCATCTGTTCCCATAATATGTTGTTTATTTGGAGACACCAATATTGATTGGATGTCTATGTAATTTGGATCATAAGGGCTTAGGTGGCTAGCAAACAAAGCTAGAATAGCAATTAGCAGAATGATAATTAATCCAGCAAGTGCTAATGGATTCTTAATTATTTTTTTCATTTACTCAGACCTCTTCTAATTCTTGGGTCTGCCCATGCATAGGATAAATCTGCAATCAAATTTCCTAATAAAGTTAAAATCGATCCAATGGTTAAAATACCCATGACTACAGGAAAGTCTCGCATTAACACGGCGTCATAAAACAATTTTCCCATCCCGGGAATCGCAAAAATAGATTCAGCAATCACCGAGCCACCTATGAGACCAGGAATTGAAAGTCCTAGTATAGTGATGAGTGGTAAAAGCGCGTTTTTAAGAGTGTGAACAAAGATCACTTTTTTTTCATACAAGCCTTTTGCTCTCGCTGTTTTAATAAAATCTTGATTAAGAATTTCGATCATTCCGTTTCGAACATAGAGGGAAATTCCTGCTAACCCACTAAGACAGGAAATAAAAACAGGAAGAATGAGATGTTTGAGCATATCAATAAATTGGGTAATGAGACCCATTTGTTCATAACCAATTGAGTGCAAACCAGATATGGGTAAAATTTGATTCGAAACACCCAATGAATACATTAATAATAGAGCCAGCCAAAAACCAGGGATAGCAAAACCAACAAATACAAAAAGGGTAATCAGTCTATCCGGTATTTTATTTTTCCTGATGGCAGCAATTGTTCCAAGAACAATTGATATAGAAAAAATTAAAAAAATAGTTAATAAATTGATTAGTAAGGTAATCGGTAAGGCTTTTTGAATCAATCCGGGTTTAATATTACCATTCTTATCTTTTTCTTGCCAAAGCACCGGCCTTTGGTGGGACGCAAACGAGTGTCCAAAATCAAGTTTTGCGATTCGTTTTAACCATAATCCATATTGAACAATGATTGGTTTATCAAGGTTATACATTTCACGTAATTTTTGTCTTGACTCTTCACTTGCTTTTGGATTAAAAGCTGACTCATTAGAAGTAATGTCACCTGGAGCCAGATGCATGATAAAAAATGAAATAAGGCTGATACCAATTAACATTGGGATCATCCATATAATTCTTTTTAATAAGTATTTCAGCATTACAGACTCATTTCATTTCTTCGAAATTTGGTTGGTACGAACCACTCATAATCATTGTGATATATCCCAGCGGGGGGAGATAATTTTTTTACCCCTTTTATTTTTTTGTGAATAGCGGATAGGCCATAACCTGCATATAAATATACAATAGGCTGATCTTCATAGAGGATTGCAGAAAATTCATCGTAAATAGCCTTCCTTTTTTCTTTATTTAGCTCTCGCCTTCCTTTTTCTAAAAGGTCATCAACTCTTTTATTCGAGTAACCAATAAAATTAAACTGTCCAGGCCCTTGCTGGCTTGAATGCCAGATACTATATTGGTCTGGATCTAGAGACAAACTCCACCCTAGAACAACCGCTTGAAACTCTCCTGTTTTAATAAATCTATTTACAAAGCTTGCCCATTCAATAACACGGATAGATACATCGATACCAATATCCTGAAGACGACGCTGGATTAATACAGCTGTCATTTCTCTTTGCTTATTTTGATTGGTTAAAATTTCAAATGAGAGCGGAATGCCATCTTTTTCATAGATATTATTATTCAAGCGATAACCTGATTTTTCTAATAATTCTTTTGCTTTTTGTGGGTTAAAGCTTAATTTTTTGATATTTTTATTTTCCCAGTAGGTGCCTGGCTTGTATGGGCTAGTAATTTCCTCACCAAGGCCAAGTAAAACACCATCAATGATTTCTTGACGATCAATTGCGTAGCTAATGGCTTTCCTGATATTAATATCATCAAAAGGCTTTTTATTTAAATTAAAGCCAAAATAAGTGTAGCCATTACCCATTTCTTTATACAAATTTATTTTATTATTTAATTCAGACCTATTAGGAAAGACTCGTGAATATTGAATAGGATTTATACTCATTAAATCAATATTGCCTGCAATTAATTCCATAAACTGTGAAGATAAGTCAGGAATAATTCGTGACACTTTATTTTCAATCAGTGGTTTGCCATGAATGGCATTCGGATTAGCTTTTAATTTTAACTGTTGTCCAGTTACCCATGAGTCTAAAGCGAAGTAGTTAGATCCCACCGGATTTAATGAAAAATAGGTGTTATTGATATCTTCATTTTTAAGTAGATGTTCAGGGAGAATGTGAAGAGATGCCCAAGTCTCCAAGGCAGGGGCATAGGGCTCATTATATTTGGCAATAAATTGATAATCATTTACACATTCGGCAGAAGAGACTAGTTGGTAGTCAGACCCATATGGGGTTCGAGTATCTGGATGCGTTACTGCTTTCCAAGTAAAAAGTACATCTTTACATGTGATAGGCTGTTCATCAGACCATTTTTTTTGAGTTTTTAAATTAAATTTAATGGTTTTGTAGTCTTTAGAAACTTCCCAGCTTTCTGCCAAATCTCCTTCAAATTCAAGATTCTCATCATATTTCAAGAGGGAATTAAAGATTTGTCCAGCAATCGCAGAGGATGCACCATCACCTGCAATCATAGCAATGAGGTTATTAGGCTCACCAATCATTGCATTTGTAAGTGTGCCTCCAGATTCTTGAGAGGCTTCTTCATCGAAATTTATTACATCCTCAGTTTGTGATTTATTACATCCAAAAAGACAAATAAAAAAAAGTGAGGTAAGTATTAATCGCATAAGGCACTATTGGGGAATATCTATATACTTACCTACGATTATATTTGTACTCTTGAGTTCATTAAACTCCATAATATCTTTGATCGGTATTTTATATTTTCTTGCGATTCCTCCCAGGGTATCCCCAGGACGTATTTTATGAGAAATTATGTTTGAATACGAGTAAAGATTGTTTGTAGTTATCGGATATTTTTTAAGGACATCCGGGGAGGAGGGTATAAGAATAATATTATTTTTTAAAGTCTGGTTACTTCTTAATTGATTGATTTTAACTAATTCGTTGATATCAATATTGAATTTTTTTGCAACATGAGTTACTTTTTCACCTTTAATTGGCTTGTAAGTTATCCAATTAGTTAGAGGTTCAGTATTCTCTTTTAAATTTTTCATGAAAGTGTCAACGCTCTCAACCGGAAGTAAAATATCTTGAACACCGAAGTGAGCTTTCATTACTGGACGGTTGTGTTCAGCATTTAACAGTTGAAATTCCTCATAGGGAATATCTGCAAATTCAGCGGCAATATGGGTATCAATTTGATCTGGAACATTGACTACTTGGAAGTAGGGTTGATCAGGTATATCTTTTATAAACAGCTGAAATTTTTCTGGATCTTGAATAATTTGTTTTACTGCAAGCAGCTTTGGAACATAGTCCTTAGTTTCTCTTGGGAGGTTTAGAGAGTAATAATCTGTTGGTAATTTTCTCTTTTTATTTTTTAATATATCTCTTTTCACCCTTCCTTCCCCAGCATTGTAAGCGGCTAATGCTAATTCCCATGATCCAAATAAACCATGCAATTTCTCTAGATAATCAAGAGCTGCAGATGTAGAGTCAATAATATTTCTTCTTTTATCACGCCACCAGTCTTGTTCTAAACCAAAAATTTTTCCAGTTGAGGGAATAAATTGCCAAACTCCAACTGCCTTTTGTCTTGAATTTGCTATAGGATTATAGGCACTTTCAATCATTGGTAATAATGCTATTTCCATCGGCATATTTCTTTTTTCAACTTCTTCGACGACATAGTAAAGGTAGCGTGATGATCTTTCAATCATGCGCTCAACATAATCAGGTCTTGATTGATACCAATTAATATACTTTTTTACTCGTTTATCATTCACATCCTTAATTTCAAAGCCATCACCAATTCTTTTCCATAAGCTTCTCTGGTTTTCAAGCATGTGACTCGAATCCGGTAAAAGCGGTACATGGTCATCAAACAACTCAAGGGTTACACCTTTAACATTTTCAATGGTTTCAGCATCTTGAAGGGTATTTGCGTAAGTTATGCTGGTTAAAAAAGCGAGTAGGGTTAGTACAAAAAATTTCATCTAATATTGGTTCTTTGCAATTCTAAGTTGTTTGAATTCTTCAAAATTAGAATTCAAAAAGGGATTTAATTCTAACTCATCCTTGAGCTTTGAGGGTAAAGTGATTGATCTTTGTGATAGTTTTTTATAGATTTTTTTAAAAGTTTCATTATCCTCAAAATAATCAATTAAAAATTTTAAGTTATCTAGCGTATATTCATGTGTACAGTAAACGTTGTAATTTCTATCTAGTTTCTTTAGTTTTTCCAGGCTTGAAAACATCTGTTCAAAAGAACCTTCAAATACTCTTCCACAACCAAAGCTAAACAGAGTGTCACCACAAAAAAGCATACCATCTCCAAAATAAATAATATGGTCGAGAGTATGCCCCGGAACTTCAGCGACCTTTAGAGTGAGTGTATTTTTAAAAAGTTTAATTTCATCATTTTCTTTAACTGGCATAAAGTCGAACTTAAATTTTTTATTTTGAGGAGAGTAGACTGATACATTGTATGTTTCAATTAATTTTGATAATCCGCCAACATGGTCATTATGATGATGAGTAATTAAGATAGCTGTAGGATGAAGATTATTTTTTTCATGAAATTCAATCACTTCTTCGGAAGTTCCCGGATCAACAATAACAGTATTATAGTTATGAATGATCGTCCATACATAATTATCATTTAGAATAGCGATTGGGTGGACTTTAAACATAGATAAATTATAAACTTAATTATGACTTGGTTTGAAACAAAAAGAGGAAAAGATTTACTACAGCTTGAACAAAATATTCTTGATCAATTATTTGATCATCTTTTTGGCTATAACATTATTCAAATAGGCACACATCGCTCACTGATCAGCAATTCACGTTTTAAATATAAATATTCAAATCAACAAATTAGATATAAACCTGATGGCTTACCATTTGAAAATGACTCAATAGATTGCATAGTTTTACCTCATCAAGATATTGATGATGGCCAAATCATTTCTGAAGTCTATCGCACACTCATACCGCATGGGCATGCAATTTTTATAAACTTTAATCCATGGAGCCCGATTGGTATAAAGACTTTTTTTTCACTCAGCTCGGAAGAGCCATGGAATCAAAATTTAGAAAGTTTTACGTCATTTCAAAATAAAATATTGAATTATGATTTTGAGATTGTGAATGGGAAATTTTTTGGTTATCATCCCAACTTTAAGTCAGCCTCAAATTTATCGAATTGGGATAAGATCGGCGATCGTTGGTTTCCATTATTTGCTAATATTTATTTAATTGTTGCCAGAAAAAAAATTATTACATTGACCCCAATTAAACCCTCATGGAAGGGTCATGTCCAAAAGAATCAAGTAAAGGTGAAATCAAAATATGAAATATAAGCTCTATACAGATGGGTCTTGTCATGGCAACCCTGGACCAGGTGGCTGGGCTTTTTTAATTCATAACGGCGAAACAATTATTTGTAAAAAATCTGGACGTATGTCGCTAACCACAAACAATCAGATGGAATTATCTGCGGCAATTGAAGCAATCAATAATTTCAAGCTAATCAGCTCGGAAAAGACTGTATCAATTTATACGGATTCTAAATACGTCATCGATGGAATTAATTCCTGGATTCATGGATGGAAAAAAAATAACTGGATGACATCTGCTAAGAAGCCAGTCAAAAATGTGGAGCTTTGGAAAAAGTTAGATGAGTATGCAGCATCATTAACAATATCGTGGCATTGGGTTAAAGGACATAGTGGTGATGTTTTTAATGACCAGGTTGACCAAATGGCAAATGATGCGACTAATGGTATATTAATCACATGAAAAAAATATTTTTAGATACGGAAACAACTGGACTAGATCCGAATCAAGGTCATAGAATTATTGAGATAGCAGCTGTTGAGATGATAAATCGTCAGCTGTCAAATAATCAATTTCATGTCTATATCAATCCCGAGAGAGAAATTGACGAGGCTGCGCAGGAAGTTCATGGACTCACTCTGGATTTTTTATCAGATAAAGCTCTTTTCCAAGACATTGCTCAGGACTTTATAGATTTTATTGCTGATTCAGAATTAATTATCCATAACGCACCCTTTGATCTTGGTTTTCTCAATATGGAGCTGGGAAGAATTAAAAAAGGAGAGGTCGAAGATTATGTTGAAAAAGTTACAGATTCATTGGCTATGGCTAGAGAATTGAGACCTGGACAAAGAAATAATCTTGATGCCTTATGTCGCCATTATGGTGTTGATAATTCTCAGAGAAATCTTCATGGCGCTCTTTTAGATTCTTTATTGTTGTCTGAGGTCTATATAGGAATGACACGAGGTCAAGAGGCACTGGAGATTAATTTCACAAATCATAATGCTCAACAGATTAATATTGATCAAGACATATTGAATCAGCTCAAGGTAATTCAAGCGAGTGAGAGGGATTTAGATTTGCACTTAAAGTATTTGGAAAAAATTAAAACAAATTAACTTTAATCTTCTATTCCGGCGTCAGCCCAATTATTAGGTGTCTCATATAAGCGTACTCGATGAGGCTTAATTTTATTATTAAACTTCAGATTAAATGCTTTTTCAAGCATTTCGAAGGCAATTAAAGCCATATTTTCAGCTGTCGGTACCATAGATAGAATCACTGTCTTGTGATTCGGCAAACTGTTGAGAAATTCTAATACCTCAAAGTCTTTTTCATACACAATAAAAGCGTGATCCCAGGGGTCGACAATCGTTTTTTTAACTAACTCTTTTGCATCTTTGAAATCTATTACCATGCCAAAATCAGATTCATTTTCCTCTTGAATAATTTCACCACTCAATGAAACTTCAATGGCATAGCGATGACCATGTAAGTTTCTGCAACTAGACTTGTGGTTTGGAATTCGATGACCAGCATCAAATTCCATTCTTGATGTGATTATCATTTTTTTTGTCTCTCAAGCGCACCAATTCTTGCAATTGCCGGCGGGTGACTGTCATAAAATGCAGAATACAGGTTATCAGGAGTTAATGTTGATGCATTGTCTCTGTATAGCTTGATCAGCGAATTTTTGAGATCAGAGGCTGGAGTATATTTACATGCATATGCATCTGCTTCATATTCGTTTTTTCTTGAGTAAAATGCCATTATTGGTCTTATGAAAAATAATACTAATGGACTTATAAGAACAAAAAGAAGGAGTGCCGTTGCATTACTTTGTTCAGTAACACCTAGCCCAAAATAAAACCACTCATTAGTTTTGAGAAAGTCTAAGAGGTAAAGACCCACAAATGAGATTAAAAATAGTGCAAAAATTCTTTTTTTAACATGATTGTGAGCAAAATGCCCTAACTCATGAGCAAGAACAGCTAGAATTTCATTATGGGTTAACCGCTCTAGAAGAGTGTCGAAAAATACAATTCTTTTAGCTTTACCAAAGCCAGTAAAATAGGCATTGCCATGTGTGCTTCTTAAAGAGCCGTTCATGACAAACAAACCATCTGACTCAAAGCCACACTTTTTTAAAAGAATCTCAATCTTTGATTTGAGTTCTTTATCTACCATGGGGTTAAATTTATTAAAGAGAGGCGCAATATAGAGAGGGTATACGGCTAGCATAACCACATTAAAAATAGAAAAAAAGACCCAGAGCCAGATCCACCAAGATTCACCAAGATTGCCAAATATCCATAATGCAATGTAGATGACAGGTATAACAATTATCAAAGATACGATGCTTTGTTTAAATAAGTCTGAGATGAAAAGTGATATGGTCATTTTATTAAATCCAAATTTTTCATCGACTACAAAAGTTTTATATAAGCCAAGGGGAAGCTCTATTAGGCTTGAAAGTATCATAATTATCAAAATCAATGCGACTCCCTGAATAATTTCATTGCTTAAGTATGCAGAAAGGATGGCATTAAGCTCGTTGATCCACCCACCCAGGGTGATCACATATAAAAATAATGCTTGTACTATTAAACCAGCAATATTGATTTTTGTTTTCGCGGATGTGTATGCAGCAGCTTTGGTATGATCTTTTATTTTTATAATTTTTTTGAAATCATTAGGCACGGTGAGGCTGTGTTTAATTGCACTATTATTCTGTCGAATGGACAGATAAACTTCAGTCGCACATGACAAAATAAGTAGTGTTAGAAAAATATTACTAAATAGAATTTCATTCATAAGCATTATAATTATTTTAAAATCAGCATTTTAAATCAAAAGGGATGTTAAAGTTATGATTAATTGTAAAAGTCTTTTATTTAATGGAAATCATGACAAAAAATAACAATAACCTAGTGTGGCTTGATATGGAGATGACCGGTCTTGACCCGGTGAACGATAAAATAATAGAAATTGCTGTCATTATCACTGATCCAAATTTAGAGATTCTTTCCGAAGCTCCGGTTTTTGTGATTAAACAAGACGATTCACTTTTACAGAATATGGATGCATGGAACACAAATACGCATTCAAAGTCTGGATTAATTGAAAAGGTAAAGCATTCAACAATAACTGAGAAGGATGCAGAAGATCAGCTAATTAATTTTTTAAAGCCTTATGTTGATAAAAATAAATCACCGATGTGTGGAAATACCATATGCCAAGATAGACGTTTTATGGCAAATTATATGCCTAAATTGGAAGCTTATTTTCATTATCGAAATCTTGATGTCAGCGTATTTAAAGAGCTTGCCAAGCGTTGGCGTCCAGAACTAATTGGTAAATTTAAAAAATCAGCAAAACATGAAGCCTTGGCTGATATAAAAGAGTCTATTGAAGAATTAAAATTTTATCGAGAACATTTTTTAAAAATACCAAATGATTAATTTATATCAAATTTTTATCATTTCTATTTTTGCTGTGCTCGGTGCGGTCCTTAGGTATGTTTTAGTTTTGATATTTCCTTTTAATGCCAATATCATTAATGGAGTATTGCTGGCCAATGTGATGGGTTGTTTCCTGATGGGAATATTGCTTTATGTGGTGAATCAGTTGGCATTCATGAATGAAACCATTCGATTGGGTCTGATTGTTGGTTTTCTTGGAAGCCTGACTACATTCTCCTCTTTTGGAGGCTACTTTTTTGAATTAGTTGAAGGAAGATTTTTTACAAAAGCCTTCCTTCATGTTTTAGTGACAACCGGTTTATCCCTAACATCCTTATACATTGGATACTGGCTGATAAGTCATTTATCCAGTCGTTTTTTTAACTGATTTTTTTACGGGTGCTTTTTTTTGGCTTTTAGCCTTAACGGGCGATGCCTTAGTCTCAATCATGACTAACTTTTCTGATGCTTTAGGTTTGACATCATCCTTCTTGGCCCATGATGGTTTTTTTCTTTTTGTTGGCTTTTTAACATCTGAATTATCAACTTCAACCGAAGCTTTTTTTGAAGTTTCAACAAGCTTAAGTCCGACATCCTCTAAGTTAATATCTTTGAGTTCTTCTTGAGGTTTTTTCACCGGTTTATTTTTTTGAGCTTGAGGCTTCCTTTGGTCGGAATCCGCCATTACTTTTTGATTAGCTTGAGACTGTTGTTTTGGTTTAATAGCATCCTGAGGTATTTTTGAAACTTTTTCTTTATCATCTGGTATATTTTCCAGAAGATTTTCATTTTTTTGACTTCTTCCTCGATTGTTTCTTCTTCTTCGATTATTTTTAAATGGTTTTTTAAAATTCTCTTGAGGATCGCTTTTGGGAATGACATTCCCAGTTTGTTCAGCTTCTATAGGTAAATCATCATCTTGATCGCTATCGCTAGCAATCAGACCTTTAATGAAACCAAAAAGAGACTTGTTCTTTTTAGCTCTTTTTTCAGGAATTAAACCTTTTACTGCAGGCTCAACAACTTCTCTTGAAGTTTGCTGTATGTCTTCATCAATATCAGTTTCAGGGACTTCTATTTCTTGGTAACTCAGTGATTTTTTATCATTTAAATCAGTGGTTGTAATTTTAAATTGAGGTACGTCAAAATACTTATTGGCAATAATAAAAATTTTATTATTATTTTCTGATTCTGACTGAATAATTAAATCTCTTTTTTCATTGAGCAAATATGTAGCGACATCAACGGGCACCTGAACTGAAATTTTTTGTTCTTGTTTTTTGTTCGATTGATCTTCGATCATTCTAATAATATGCAGAGCGGACGATTGAAAATCACGAATTCTTCCTGTGCCATGACATTTTGGACATGCACCATTACTGGTTTCGCCAATACTCGGTCTTAGTCTTTGTCTTGACAGCTCCATGAGTCCGAATCTAGATATGCGACCCGTTTGGATTCTTGCCTTATCATTTTTCAACGCTTCCCGTAAACATTCTTCAACCTCTCTCTGGTGTTTTGGATTTTCCATATCAATAAAATCCACAACAATTAATCCACCGATGTCTCGCAATCTTAATTGTTTAGCGAGTTCTTTTGCGGCTTCTAGATTTGTACTAAATGCAGTATTTTCAATATCACGACCTTTGGTTGATCGACTTGAGTTAACATCAATTGAGACTAAGGCCTCGGTGTGATCTATTACGATGACTCCTCCAGATGGCAGTTGGACTTCTCTAAGGAATGCGGACTCAATTTGATTTTCAATGTTAAATTTTGAAAAGAGAGCGGTATTTTCTTCATAGAGTTTAATTCGTGATGCATAACTCGGCATGACATGATTCATGAACTGAGATGCTTGATCATAAATATTTTGATTATCGATTAATATCTCTTCAATATCTGGATGAAAATAATCCCGAATTGCACGAATCACCAGGTTACTTTCTTGGTAAATTAGGAAGGGAGATTCTTGTTGATCAGAAGCTCCTTGTATAGCATCCCATAGCTGGGTGAGGTAATCCAAATCCCATTGGATTTCTTCAACAGAAGCTCCAATTCCGGCTGTTCTTCCGATAACACTCATTCCCTTTTTAATGCTTAGTTGAGATAAAACTTCTTTAAAGCTTGTTCTTTCATCTCCTTCGATTCGTCTTGAAATACCTCCACTGTCAGAATTATTTGGCATCAGAACAATATAACGACCAGCTAGAGATAAATAGGTTGTTAAAGCTGCTCCTTTGTTACCTCTTTCTTCTTTTGAAACCTGAACGATAACTTCCTGACCCTCTTCGATCACGTCAGCAATTGAAATACTTTTTTTGCGGGATTTCTTTGAAAAAAATTCTTTTGAAATTTCCTTGAATGGCAAAAAGCCATGTCGGTCAACACCATAATTTACAAAGGCAGCCTCAAGTGAGGGCTCAACGCGGGTAATTTTTCCTTTATAAATATTACTTTTTCTTTGTTCTCTTGTGCTTCTTTCGTAGTCTAGGTCTTCAATAATGTTGTCATTGATTATGGCAACACGTACTTCTTCTGATTGGGTTGCATTAAAAAGCATCCTTTTCATTATCATATCTCCTTTGCAAGAAGATCCTGATAAGAATAAATTTAAGTCAAATCAAATGTGTTTAATAAAAACTTATTTAAATTCTATTATCAAAAATCTTTGTGAAAATGTAACTCTTAACATCTATTTATAAATGGGGTTACAATTTTCGTTGTTCTAAAAAAAATACTTTAAAATCAAACATTTTTATTTAAAGTGGTAACGGCTAGTATAGGATAAAATGGACAAAAAGAAAACAATTACATGCTTAAAAACGAAATACAGTTTATAGAAATTGATGAATCATCTGTTGATCAGAGAATAGATAACTACTTGTTCAAAGTTTTCAAGAGTGTTCCAAAGACGCATATCTATAAGATAATACGAAGCGGTGAGGTTAGGGTTAATAAAAAAAGAATTAAAAGTTTATATAAGCTCAAAATTCAGGATGTGGTAAGAATACCACCCCTATCATTTACTGAAAAAACGATTAAACAGCCCTCAAGAAAATTAAATCCAAAGATTTTGTATGAAGATGAATGGTTTATTGTTGTTGATAAACCCTCTGGGTTAGCAGTTCATGGGGGCAGCGGAATTGATTTTGGATTAATTGAATATCTGAGAAATGATCGACCGGAAAGTAAATTTTTAGAGTTGGTTCATCGGTTAGATAAAAATACTTCGGGCATATTGCTGGTTGCTAAGAAAAGATCAGCATTGAGAAGCCTGCAAGAGTTATTTAGATTAAAAAAAATTAAAAAAAATTATTTTGTGGGTGTGCATGGAATTTGGACAAAAAAGAGAACAGAGATAAATTCTATTTTACAAAAAATAAACACAAAAGATGGTCATCACGTGAATGTGGTGAATGATTTAAACATCGGAAAATTATCTAAATCAGTCTTTTATTTGATCAAATGTGTTGAAAATTTTTCATTACTCTCTGTTCACTTAATAACTGGCAGAACCCATCAGATTAGAGTTCAATTAGCCCATGAAGGATTTCCAGTTTTAGGCGACGATAAATATGGAGATTTTAATTTAAATAAAGAACTTAAAAGAGTTGGGCTTAAAAGGATGTTTTTACATGCACATAAGATCTCTTTTCAGCATCCGTTCACCGAGGATCAGTTTGAGTGTGAATCTGAGTTACCTCAAGATCTAAGCTTAATTTTTAATGAATAAGTTATTAATTTTTGACTGGGATGGCACGGTAGTGGATAGTACGTCTCACATTGTAGCGTCCATAAAAAAAACATCAAAACAGTTATTAGATCAAAATTATGATGATCATGAGATAAAAAAAATTATCGGCTTGAGTTTGCCGCAAGCTTTTGAGAAGTTAACGGGTATTAAATGTATGCAAACATATCAAAAATTTTCAGAATATTATAAAAATGAATATATTTTAAATAGACCTGAGCCCTTTGAGGGTATTCATTTTGGTTTTGAAAGGTTGCAACATAATGGATTTCAATTAGCTGTTGCTACTGGAAAAAGCAGGAAAGGTTTAGAAAATGATTTTAAGGCATTTAATTTAAATCATTTTTTTAGAGACTCTAGGACGGCTGACGAATGTTTCTCAAAACCACATCCGCAGATGATTGATGAGCTTGCCATATCTTGCATGGTCTCAAAAGAAAATATTTTAATGATAGGAGATTCATTGGTTGACCAGAATATGGCTCAAAATGCATCAGTAGGATTTGTCGGGGTTGCCTACGGAACGACTAGTAAAAATGATTTTTCTAATTATCTCCTGTATTGCGCGGACTCCCCATTGGATCTATTTGATTGGTTAATTAAAAATGCATGAAGAGTTCACCTTAAGATGTGATCATGAGCAATTTATCTCCAGTCAGGCTGTAAAATTAGTTTGTAAAAATGGAAAAACAATTATGGTGGTAAAATTCAAGCAACAATTTTTTGCCTACCTGAATGAATGCCAACATTTACCAGTAGAGCTTGATTGGGAGGAGGGTAAGTTTTTTGACTCAGATAACCAGTATATTATCTGTTCAACCCACGGGGCTTTGTATGATCCTCAAACTGGACATTGCATTTCAGGGCCTTGCAAGTCAAAATACTTACATAAGTTAGATGTTATACAATTGAAACATCAAATAAGGATTATTTACGATGGCAGTTAAGTTAAAAAAAGATAGCGATGTTAAAGATCAAGCTCTAGATATCTTATTAAAAAGTGTTTTTATTGAAAATAGAAAAACTCGTCGCTGGAGTATCTTTTTTAAGATACTTACTTTTCTTTATCTGTTTATTTTATTGTTAATCTTCGTATCAAAACCTTCCGATCAAGTCATAGCCACAGGAGAATTTACAGCTTTAGTTAAGCTCAACGGTATCATTTCAGCAGAATCTGAAATTAATGCAGATGATGCGATCAAAAGTATCCAAAAGGCAATGAAGCATGAGGGTACCAAAGGGGTAATCATAAATATCAACAGCCCAGGGGGGAGTCCCGTTCAGTCAGCAATGATTAATGATGAAATTAAACGGCTTAAACTTATTTATCCGGAAAAGCCGGTTAAGGTAGTTGTTGGAGATATTTGTGCCTCCGGAGGATACTATATTGCTGTTGCGGGCGATGAAATTTATGCCAATAAATCAAGTATCGTTGGCTCAATTGGAGTATTAATGAATGGTTTTGGCTTTGAGAGGGCCATAGAAAAACTTGGGATCGAGAGAAGACTGATGACTGCCGGTACCAATAAAGGGATTTTAGATCCATTTCAGCCAATAAACCCCAAACAACAACAGCATGTTCAAGCGCTTTTAAATGAGGTTCATGAGGAATTTATAAATGTGGTAAAAGAGGGAAGAGGAAGTCGTTTGAGCCAGGATGATCAAATCTTTTCTGGATTGTTTTGGAATGGAGAGTCTGCTTTAAGGTTGGGGTTAATTGATGGGTTTGGGACTGTCGCATCGGTTGCGAGGGATGTAATTGGGTACGAAAAAGTGGTTGATTTCACAACGTATGAAACCTTTGCTGATCGTTTTGCAAAAAAACTTGGCGCTGGCGTGGGTAGCATCCTAAAGCTCGAGTTAATTAATAAATATAATATAAATTAATAACTTAACAATTTTTTTTAATGTAATCTATTAAGTTATTTGTGGATCCATCAAAGCAACTTGAGGTTCTTTCACCCTTGATCTTAGGCAGCACTAAGCGAGCAATTTGTTTTCCATACTCAACGCCCCATTGATCAAATGAATTTATATTCCAGATAATTCCTTGTACAAAAATTTTATGCTCATATAGTGCAATTAATCGACCTAGATTTATTGGGGTTAGTTTTTCAAATAAGATGGTATTGCTTGGTCTATTACCTTCAAACGAGCAGTGAGGTAATAGGGATTCTATTTCATCATCACTCAACCCTGTATTGAGTAACTCTGCTCTTGCTTCGTCAATTGATTTACCCATCATAAGCGATTGAGACTGAGCGATGAGGTTAGACATTAGAATTTTATGATGAGTATTTTTTTGTTCTCCCAGGTCATAATGCGATTTGATGGGCATTATAAAGTCACATGGAACAAATTGTGTTCCTTGATGAATTAGTTGATAAAAAGCGTGCTGACCATTTGTTCCAGATTCACCCCAGATTACAGGCCCTGTTTCTACACAAACACGATGACCATCACGATCAATAAATTTTCCATTACTCTCCATATCAGCTTGTTGAAGGTATGAAGGCAGCAATGAAAGACCTTGATCATAAGGCAATATTGCCTGGGTATTAAATTTGAAAAAATTAATATACCAAACGCCAATAAGAGCTAATTGGACAGGTATATTTTTTTCAATTGGGGCATTTAAAAAATGTTGGTCCATTTCATACGCTCCATGATGAAGCTGTTTGAAATTATCAAAGCCCAGATAAATGGCAATTGATAAACCTATTGCTGACCATAAAGAGTAGCGACCCCCCACCCAATCCCAAAAAATGAACATATTTTTTTCATGAATACCAAACTCCTCAACTTTTTTTAGATTTGTGGAGACAGCAACAAAGTGTTTTGCCACCTCTTGATTGTTTTTCGCGTGTGATAAAAACCAATGCCTTGCAGAAAATGCATTAGTCATAGTCTCTTGGGTGGTAAAGGTTTTTGAAGCAACAATAAATAAGGTAGTTTCTGGATCACATTGTTCAAGTGTTAATGAAAGATCAGCAGCGTCAACATTTGATACAAAATGGATATTCAGGTCTTTATGAGCATAGGGTTTAAGCGCTTTACACACCATAGCTGGTCCAAGATCAGACCCACCAATACCGATATTTACAATTGTATTAATCTTTTTACCGGTATAGCCTTTCCATGTCCCATTGTTGATAGATTCACTAAAAGATTTAACTTGCTCTAATGTTTTCTTGATTTCTGGTTTAACATCAAGACCATCAACGATAATGGGTTGTTCATCTTGGGATCGAAGGGCGGTATGTAATACTGCTCGATTTTCAGTATTGTTGATTTTTTCACCACTAAACTGTTTCTTTTTCCAGTCATCGATTTTCACTTTGCCTGCGAGGTCATTCAATAGTTTGGAGGTTGTTTTGGTTATTCTATTCTTAGAAAAATCAACTAAGAAATCATCCAAATTCAAGTGAAAGTTATTGAAGCGATCTTTATCATCATCAAATAAATCTCGCATTTCAGTGTTTTTTATTTCATTGTAGTGTTTTTCAAGCGCTTTCCATTCGGCGGAATCAGTAATCTTTGTCATTTATGTTATTTATTCGATGTGGGTAATAAGAATGGCATTATTATATCAAAAATAAATTTAATTTTTAGAAACTTGTTCAGAAATCGCCCAAGAAACATGCTCTTTAATCAACTCAGATGGGTCATTTTCTCTTTGTTTAAGACAGATAATAATTTGAGGACTATACTGAGCATTGCCGAGTGCGATGGCTACGTTACTGATCCATTTTTCATAACCAATTCTTCTAATCGCACTGCCATTAAAATAATCATTAAATGTATCACGATCCAAATTAAAGCAATCTGTAAGGGAAATTTTATTTAATTTATGTCTCACAAAAAAATCAATTTCGGAACTTGTTTTTGCAAATTTATTCCAGGGACAAATAATTTGACAGTCATCACATCCATAAATACGATTACCCATTTTTTGCCTAAATTCAAGTGGAATTGGCCCTTTATGTTCTATTGTCCAATAAGAAATGCATTTGGTCGCATTTAGATGATATGGCTCTTCAATGGCGCCTGTTGGACAAATATCTATACAAGCTTTACAAGAGCCACAATGATTTTTTGATTTAATGTGATTCGCTATCAATGGAAGGTTTGTGTAAATTTCACCTAAAAAAAACCAAGACCCATTTTTTTTATTTAACAACAGCGTATTTTTTCCTCGCCAACCTAGTCCTGCCTTTTCTGCAATTTCAATCTCCGGACTTGGCGCAGAGTCGGTTATTACTCGGTATTCAAAAGTAATATTATCTTTCAATAAAATCTTTTCCATAGCAGCAGCAAATTTTTTTAATTTTTGCTTGAGTGTTTTATGATAATCACGACCCATTGCATAACGGGCAATGTAGGCTTGATCTTTTTTATTTAAAAGCTCTATTAGATTTTCATTTAAGGGCAGGTAGTCAATTCGAGTGCTAATAATACTTTGTGTGCCATGTAAGATATTGTTTGGGTCAAATTTAATCTGTTGGTGATCTTTTAAGTAAGACATTGAGCCATGATTATTTTTTTCAATCCATTTTGAGTATAAGTCTTGATTTTGATTAATTTCAATATCCGAAATACCCACATCGTTAAAACCAATTTCTTTTCCAATGAGTACAACTTTTTTTGAAAAATCGTGCCAATATGTCTTATCTAACATGAAAAAAAATAATACACTTATTTGTAATGAATCATACACATCATATCTGTAAAAATGAGGAAGATACAAAGAAATTAGCAATTGTATTAGCGGGTTTACTTAATGCTAATATGATTATTTTTTTACAAGGAGACCTTGGCGCTGGTAAAACAACTCTGGTACGTTTTATTCTTCAGGCGCTTGGTTATAAAGAAAAGGTTAAAAGTCCAACTTACAATCTTGTAGAAATTCATGAAATAGGTGGCATGAAGTTAAATCATTTTGATCTCTATCGGTTTGGAAGTCCTGAAGAATGGTTCAGTGGAGGGTTTGATGAGTATTTATCCTCTGAAAAAACCATCACTCTGATTGAATGGCCTGAAAAAATCAGAGGGGTGAAAATTAATCCTGATATCCATATACAGATCAAAACAAATGATCAGGGCGAGCGTATTATTGATATTCAATCTAAGCTTGTTATTCCAACATGATTAAATTCAATTACATCTGGTTTTTTATTGGTTTGTTTTTTTACGCTAATGTGTCGGCAGATATGCAAACACGTGTATGGCCTTCAGATGAATATACGCGTCTAACCATTGAATCAAATAATTATTTAAAAAATGATCAAGCGATCTTAAAAAATCCTGATCGAGTAGTAATTGACTTAAAAGATACTATTATAAACAATAACTTAAGAGAGCTTTCTAATAATAATTTTAATAAAAATACATCTATATCTGGCATTAGAGTAGGTCAATTTGATCCCAAAACAGTAAGAATCGTGATTGATTTAAGGCAAGAATCAAAAATAAAAATTTTTAGTTTAAAACCGATTCAGTCCTATGGTCATCGCTTGGTTGTAGATGTTTATCATGAGGAGGATGAGATAGCTCATTTGTTAAAACAGCTGCAAAATAAGCCGTCTAATATTGATAATATCGAAGAAAAACCAATAATTGCAGACACTAAGCCCGAGGTGTTTGACCAAAAAGATCAGCAGGAACCTTTATTAGATAACAAGCAACAGTCCTCATCCACTCAGCTACAAAAAATTATTGTAGCAATTGATGCAGGCCATGGCGGAGAGGACCCAGGTGCAAGAGGGTCTGCTGGAACAAAAGAAAAGGACATCACTTTAGAAATTTCTAAGAAATTAAAACAAGCAATTGACAAAGAACCTAACATGCAAGGCGTACTTATTCGTGATGGAGACTATTTTATACCATTGGCTAAACGCGTTGCGAAAGCACGAAAACTTCAGGCTGATTTATTCATATCAATTCACGCCGATGCATTTACCAAAAAATCGGTGAAAGGCTCCTCTGTATTCGCTCTTTCAGATAGAGGTGCCTCCAGTGCCTTTGCTAAATTTATTGCAAATAAAGAAAATGAGTCTGATCTTGTGGGCGGTATCAGTATCGATGACAAGCATCCCGTTCTGGCACAAACCTTATTAGATCTTTCTCAAAGCGCAACTATTAATGATTCTATGAAACTTGGACGTTATGTTTTGGATGAGGTGGGACAGGTAAATACTCTGCATAAGAAATATGTTGAACAAGCAGGTTTTGCGGTACTAAAAGCACCTGACATCCCCTCAATTTTGGTTGAAACAGCGTTTATAAGTAATCCAAAAGAAGAAAAAAGCCTCAAATCCGAGAGCTTTCAAATCAAAATTGCCGAAAGCGTAGTCAAAGGGATTAAACTTTATCTCAAAACGGGTGCCAATTTAGCTTTTTTTAGCGATGATGTAGGGCTATGAAACAGGTTTTTCTGATGGGACCAACAGCATCGGGCAAAACTAAATTAGCCATGCAGCTTTGTGACGAATTTCCAGTAAGTCTAATCAGTGTTGACGCAACACAAATATATAAAGACTGTAACATTGGGGCGGCTAAATTGCCCCAACAGGAACTAGAACGCTATCCACATGCTCTAGTCGACATTATTTCTCCAACTGAGAGCTTTTCGGTTGATGCTTTCATAAACCAATATCAATCAAACCTTAATAGTATTGAAAATCAAGGCACTATTCCTCTATTGGTGGGAGGTTCGATGATGTATTTCAATGCAATTTTTAATCCGTTAGATAAAATTCCTAAAACAACTCCTGAAATCAGAGAGGAGGTCGAAGCATTAATTAGAAAAAATGGATTAGACTGGTTATACGAGCAGGTTAAGAAAAATGACCCTGGCATTAAATTTGCGACATCTGATAAGCAGAGGATCCAGCGAGCGTATGAAGTTTTTTTAATATCTGGAAAACCATTGACAAGTTTTTATTCGGGGGGCGAAAAGTATAACGAAAATGATTTAAATTTTTTAAAAATAGCGCTTATTCCAGAAGACAGAAAAAAGTTGCATCAATCTATTTATCAGCGAACTCAAGATATGTTGGATCAGGGATTAGTTGATGAGGTAGAGTCTTTAATAAAAAAATATCCTAATTTAAGCTGGGAATCAAATTCAATGCGCTCAATTGGATACCGACAGGTCGGAATGTACCTTCGTGGTGAAATCAGGTTTGATGAATTATTTGATAAGATTTTATTTGCAACTAGACAACTTGCAAAACGTCAAATCACATGGTTAAGGTCAATGCAAAATCTCCTAGTCTTAGATCCTTTCGAAAAAGATATATCAGATCAGTTAAACCAGTCTTTGAAAAATTTTCTTAAAACATAACTTATGAGAAATGATGCATTAATCGGATTTTTTTGTATTCTATACGGTACGTTTTTTTGGGGACTTGTGTGGTTTCCATTTCGTTTACTCAACTTTGGAGGAATTGAACCGATACAAGGAAGTGCATTAAGTTTTCTCATCGCTGCAATTCTGGCTCTCCTCTTTATTGTTCCTAAACATTACTCTGAGATTTTTCAAAACTATAAAACATTATGTATCTATGCAAGTGTGGGTTGTTTAACCAACATCACTTATGTTCTTGCTGTTGTTTATGGGGAGGTTGTTCGTTCGATGTTGTTATTTTTTATGTCACCTGCGTGGACTGTCGTTCTTTGTTTTTTATTACTCCCAGGTGATAAATTTTCAATTAAAGATTCGGTTGTAGCATTGTTATCTTTATTGGGAGGCATTGTAATCTTGTTTGATTCATCTTTATTTAATTTTAATTTTGGAGTGAGTGACCTTTATGCGCTCGTTGCTGGAATTGGTTTTGCCTGGACCAATGTATTAGCCAGAAAATACAATCACCTTTCATTTCAAGTCAAATCTTTCTCTATCTGGTTTGGTGTATCTCTAGGGGCATTTTTTTTATTATTTATACTCAAAAGCTTTCCAAGTATTGCGAATATTTCTAATTCATACAATTTATTTCTTATTTTATCGATTGGATCAATGTTATTTATTTCGACCCTGATTATTCAGTTTGGTCTTCCAAGAATACATCCTGTTTTAGCAAGTCCAATTTTTTTATTTGAAATTATCATTGCGGCGTTCTCCTCATACTTTTTGGCGAATGAGTTGTTATCGATTAAAGATTTTATTGGTGGAGTGTTAATCATAGCTGCCATTTTTCTTTCAGCTAGACATCAATCCCATAAAGACACCCTCTAGTTGATTACAAAAACTCTTCGGATTAAATAACTTATGTTTATTCTGATTGATTGTATTTTCAATAATCTTTAATTCATGTGGATTGTTGTAAAAATTAATAGCCTTGTCTATATATTCTTTTTGATTATTCGCTACCAATTCTTCATGGCAACCTACAGCCTTCAGTAGGCTCCCAGCAACCCTTGATTGCATGGACTCACCCTCCATTGTCAAAGTTGGCTTATTTTGATAGATGGCATCGGCAACTGTTGTGTGTGCATTATATGGGTAACAATCGAGAAATAAATCAACATGACTTAGTCGACCCATATGCTCACTGATGGATGTATATTCAGCAAATATTACGCGCTCAGATTGAATGTGATTTTCATGCAAATAGATCCTTATATTATTTACCGCAACCTGATTATTTACGAGTAACCACAGGACTGAATTTTGACATTTTTTTAATATCTCAATCCAGGTATCGAAAATATTTTTTGTGATTTTTAAGTTTTGATTAAAGCATCCCCAAATAAATTGATTTTCAGGAGGGTTAAATTTTTTTTTGTCCGTTTGAATTAAGGGTCTTTGTCTATTGTTAGGTTGATAGGTGGGTTCAAGGAAGATTACCTCCTCAGTGAAATATTTTTCATTACCTTGTGGAATTATATGCCGATCTGCAAGTACAAAGTCACAAAGAGACTTTTTATTATGACTACCAAGTGTGCTGGGATACCCAAGCCAATTTATTTGAATGGGTGCGGGGTGGTATGCCAAAATTGTTGAGCGACTATTTTTAGTAAAGCCTGATAAGTCAATTAGAATATCAATGTGATTTGTTGTGATTAGGTCAATTAAACATTTATCTGATAATTCATAGGTGTTGATAAAATTATATGGAAGCGAAGAAAATTTTTTATACTCTTCTGTTTTTTCTTCAATCCCATTATATAAAAGGCTAATTTCAAATTTATCTTTATCATGATGAGTTAGGCAGTCATAAACCAAATGATATAAGGGGTGTTGACGAAAATCAGCAGACATGTAGGCAACTTTTATCTTTCCCTTCCTTACTGAATGTTTTTCTATACTTTTTTGAGATAACCTTATTCTTTTGTTCCATTGATTGGCTATTTTTAAATATTGTTCATTTGTGATCCCGGGAAGGCTAAGCATCGGGAAGGGTGGAAAAGAAAAGTTAATCGGTTGATGGTGTAATCTTTCATAAACCTTATCCATTAGGTTATCAAAGCCATTCCAATCATTAAGTTTTTGATTTAAATGAATGAGCTGAATGAGCGCATTGTCATTTGGTTTTAAATCGTAAGACTTTTCAAAGCATCTTTTAGCTTCATCTAAATTATTGATTTTTTGGTATGTATTACCCAAGTTATTGAAAAGATCCTCATCATTCATGCCCCCAGCCTTGATGGCTAATAAGTAATACTGAATGGCATCCTCAAACCGAAGAATGTCTTGTAACACATTCGCATAATTATAGAGATATTGCCAATTGGATTGGTCAAAATCAATTAGTTCCTCAAAATAAAGGAGAGACTGCTTGTAGTCTCTTTTAGCATGATATTCATTTCCAAGATTATTTAAACAGAAAGTAATGGATTGAATAATCTGAGGGTTGTCTCTAAAAATATGATGAACCCGTCTAAAATAACCTAAAGCTTCCTCAAAGTTTCCTGCCAAAGCATAAAAATTTCCCAATTCAGTTTGTATTGATAGGTCTCTTGGGTTCTTATGCAATTCTTTTTTTAAAAGGATGATAGCCTGACTGTAATTTTCTTCATTCTCAAGAATCTGAATCTGATTTTTTAAATCACACATAATAAAAATCCTTGAGTTTTGATTTATTCAGCCCTTTAATATTATTTTGATAGGGGTTTAAATAATTTAGGAATGTAACATTCTCATTTTTAGTTTTATTTAACATTAGATCTATTAGTAATTCCGACAAAAATGGGGCAAACGAAAAACCTTTTGAGCCATAAAAAGTATTAATGTACACATTATCGTACCATTTAAATTCTATTTGATTGTTGACCTGTTTTAACATTTTTCCAACATATGGTCTTCTTTGTTTAGTTGTATAACGATCACCTGACCAGATATTCAGATCTGGACATATTAATTGCTTATCATGAAACCAATCAACTTTTTTTTGTAGAGTCTTTTTTTCGCTTTCAGGATCAAGCATCTTAGAGTCAATCGATTTATGATAACTGGAACCAGATGAAAAATTGTCCCCGTCAAATAGAATATAACCATCTTTTGTAATATTAGATTGATGTTGAGATTCGTGTTTACCAATTGTGATGGATCCCGAAAAGTGTTCGTTAAAAATCTCATGCTCAGAAAATCTATTTAATGTCTGTGGGTTACATAAAATAATACACTCATGTTCACCTACCATTTGTTTTTGAGAATAGAGCTTTATGTCATGTCCATTATTTTCTATGTGATCAATTGATATTTCTTTTAAGGGAATTTGGTTTAATTGAAATAACTTTTCTGTTCTAATCCATCCTGCGGTCTTAAAAAAAATAAGCGAATGATTACCTATACTTTCTGATTTATCGAGAATCATTTCATTTTTTAAGAACGGGTTATTTTTTAATATTTTTGTAAACCTTAATTCTAAATCGGGCTGATCATCCAATCGATGAAGTCCATGAAAAGCAAAATCTGTATTTGGAAGAAATTGGGGGTAAAAATGAAGTGCATATTGAAGGGCTTTATAAGTAAGCTCATTGTGCACTATTGTATCAATGCCGTATTTGGGATTAAGAGAAGCATAAGGCGGATTTTTATCATCCAATGTCTTGCGATCAGAGTATATTTTGACTCTATAACCTCTCTGGTTAAGATTAAGAGCTAAGCTAAGTCCAGCGATACCACCGCCAATAATTCCATAATCTAGATAAGCCATAACAGGATAAGCATGAATATCACTAAACCGATTAATAATTTTATGGTTTTATAGTTAAATGACTGCATCATGTTCAGGTAAAAGTTAAACAATAAATTTTCACGCTTTGAAAAATTGCTTTCTAGCCTATATCTGCTGAGCAGAAGTTCTAGGTTTGATTGTTTAAAGTGTGCTATGTCTTTTTTATACTTAATTAGCCTTCTAAAAGCTCGCGCCCTTGTAAGAATGAAAAGGGGCCATGGGTAAAAATGGATTTTAGCAACGTCAATTAATGCAAATGTTTTATTGTAATAAATAATATTTCCAAGGTGCATCGCCCTAAAGTAAACACCCTTTTGATGAAATTCTGCGATAAATTTGCCTAAATTTGTGACAAGGTCTTTTGTGATATCTTTTCTTGGTAAGTCTCGAACAGTACAACCAGGAATATATTTATAAACCACACCTGATTTCCTTTTGTCATATTGAAAAACGAGCTCTTCTGAGATTTTAAGTGAGGGAATTTGTAATTTATTTAATTTGTGAGCATTGTTGATGATCCGACTTGAAAAGGATCGAATAAATCCGCTAGAAATGAAACCTCGGGTATTAAATATTTTTATGACATTGTTTCCCTTAAGCCATGTTTTTTCATATCCAAGATCTTCTGCATCAGTCAAATATTCAAGGTATGAATGTTCAGTATTAAAGTATATCTTTTTCATTTTGGCTTGTTCGATTCAGAGGCTTACTCATTAAAATATGAAAATCATTAATCACTCTTTCAGCAAACCCACCCTCACAATATGAAAAATAAAAATTCCACATTCTAATAAATCGTTCATCAAAACCAAGTTTGATAATTTTGTTTTGATTCTTGTTGAATGCTTTTTTCCATAAATTCAAAGTCTTTGCATAGTGATGATTAATATTTTCAAGGTCTGAAATAATCATGTCTGTCTCTCTTGTTAAATTTTTCTGAATGATTTCAACTGATGGGATACATGATCCAGGAAAAATATATTTTTGAATAAAGTCAACATTTTGAAGCGCTTGGCTATACCTTTGATCACGAATGGTAATAGCTTGAATTAAAGCAATACCATCTGGTTTAAGCAGTGTGTTTATTTTCTTAAAATATTCATGATAATAATGATGCCCAACAGCTTCAATCATTTCGATGGAGACTAATTTGTCATACTTTCCCTCAAGATTTCTATAATCTTCAAATAGTAAGGTTATTTTTTTTCCCAATTTTTTTTTATTGATTAAGTTTCTTGTGTAGCTGAATTGTTGTTGAGATATGGTTGTGGTTGTGACTTTGCAACCATAATTTTCTGCTGCAAAAATTGCAAAACCTCCCCATCCAGATCCAATTTCTACAACATGGTCAGTGGGCTTAAGATTTAACTTTTGGCATATGATATCGAGTTTATTTAAAGAGGCTGCCTTCAGTGTTTGATTCCTTGTTTTAAAAATTGCAGATGAGTACATCATGGTTTCATCAAGGAAAAGTTTAAAAAAATTATTACTTAAGTCGTAATGTGCCGAAATATTTCGTTTACTATTTCTTTGAGAGTTTTTATTAAGGTAATGAACGACTCTAAAAAAAGGCCTGATGAGAAAATTAAATTTTGATTCTAACTCATCGGTAAGGTGAGCATTAACTGCAAATATTCGAATAACGTTCGTTAAATTTGGACTGCTCCAATAACCACTCATGAAAGCCTCACTGCTACCAATCGATCCACCAAATACAACAAATCGATAAAATTTTGGGTCATGAACAAATATTTCTGCATGAAGTTTTTTATTTTTTTGATCCCCAAAGGTATAGCGTGATTTTCCATCTTGAAGAGATAACGACCCTATGGATATTTTGTTTAATTGAGTAAAGACTATTTTGTTTAACATAGTTTAATTTTTTGGATGTGAATAAAAGGGCGTTCGTTTTACCCATAATTTTAACGCATTCCAGTATATCTTGATTACGGTATTGATTGGACTAAGGGGGTATGTCAATAATAAGAGGTTCAATCTTATTCCTGTTATCGCTTTTCTTTTTAGCTTAAGGGTGGCATTAAAAATCTTATGATCATCATAATTATTGTCCATTGATATCACGATTACATCGCTGGGACTCGTGAATTTCCAGTCATAGTCAATGTTCATTGGCATAAATGGGGATACATGAAATTGTTTATGAAATTTAAAACCGTGTGTGCCCGTATTTGATTTACACACATGAGTGTAGGCAAATCTTTCATTCCATGGTGTATTGTGAATGTCTGAAATAATCGTAATAAGTTGACCAGAGTTGAAACAATAATAAAAACTAACCGGGTTGTAACAGAAACCAAAAAAACGAGGAGTGGTTAGGATAAATATTTGGTCGATTCCGGTGATTTTCTCCTTTTCTAGGTGATGAATGAGATCAGCCTTTAAGTTTTTTGTTTTTCTAAAATAATCCTTTTGGAAAAATGATCCGAGGTTGTATCTGTCTAAGCTCCATAGCCATGAATGATCAAATGTTTCCTTAATTTTATCTAAGTCAAGAAACAGCATCGCGTAACGATATGAAAATTTATTTTTGCTTGGTGACGTTCGGTTATGGGTGATTAATCCCTGGTAAATCCCTTGTTTCATTATGGGTTAATTCCAGAATATTTAATTGCATTTAAAGCACTCACGACACCATCTTCATGAAATCCATTACCCCAGTAGGCCCCAGAAAAGGCAAATCCATTTTTACATATAAGATGTTGTTTTTTTTGATTTAAATAGGTATTGAGATTAAATTTTGGGTGTGTGTAGATCATTGATTTTAAGATAGCCTTTGGATTGATATCATGATCTGAATTTAAACTTACCAATAGATCATGCTTCGGGGTGATATTTTGAAGAATATTCATGTTATAGGTCACGCTAGCCTGACTGGTTGATTTATTTTTAATAATATAATTCCAAGCAGACCAAATACTCTTATTCTTTGGCATCAGGTTTATATCCTGGTGTAACACAGCTTTGTTAGAGGAATACTTAAAGCTTCCAAGAATATTTTTTTCCAATAAATTGGGATTTTTAATTAATTTCAAGGCTTGGTCTGCGTGACAAGCAAAAAAAACAAAATCAAATTTTAATTTTTTTTTATTCATTTCAATGATGCATTTTCCATTGTTACGGAAGACATTGCTTATGGCGCTATTTAATTTAATTTTACCTTTTAACTGAGACACAATTTTTTGAACATAGGTTTCTGATCCATTCTTAATTGTCAACCATTGTGGCCGATCATTGATATTAATCATGCCATGATTATTTAAAAAATTGAGGAAAAATAATAAAGAAAATTTTTTAATATCTTTGTAGCTAGATGACCAAATGGCAGATGACATGGGTAACAAATAATTATCTAAAAAGTATTCTGAAAAATTATGCTTGTTTACAAATTCTTGGATGGTTAAATTTTCGATAAGCTCAGGTTTTTGTAAAATTTTTTTGGCAAGTTTGTTAAATTTAAGGATTTCCCATAGCAATCGCCAAAAGTAAATATTAAGTAAATTTTTCTTCTGAGCAAATAGCGTCTTTAGGTTATTACCTGCATATTCAAGTCGATTAAGTGTCGATTGAACACTGAAGCTCATTGATGAGGGCTGGTATGAAACTTTAAGTTCTTTTAGGAGCTTAATAAAATTAGGATACGTTTTTTTATTAAAAACAATAAAACCACTATCAACTTTTATAATGTCTTGATTAATTTTCAGTGTATGGGTATGGGTATGTCCACCAATGCGATCTTCTTTTTCAAAGAGGGTAACGTTGTATTTTTTATTTAAGTAATACGCAAGAGTGAGCCCAGAAATTCCTGATCCAATAATTGCAATTTTCATTAACTGTGTTTTTGTTTAATGCTTTTGCTCACCGTTCTTAGGTTATACACGATGCCAAAAAGAGATAAAAATTTAAGGCCATAAAAAGTAAAATCTATTTCCCACCAATAAAAACCTTGGCGTATTGAACCAGGGAAGTGATGGTGATTGTTATGCCATCCTTCACCAAAAGTTAAAAGGGCAATTAAAAAATTATTTTTACTTTTTTCTTTTGTTTGGTATCTCTGCTTCCCCCAAATGTGGGCAATTGAATTTACTGCAAATGTACAATGGTAAACACAAACCGTAGATACAAAAAACCCCCAAATAATCATGCTTATGCCTGAAATTTGATAAGCAGAATTAAAATATTCACCGAGGAAATATAGGAATACGATAAAGACAAGAGGGGGCAGCCAATCAAAACGATCAATCCATATCAATTCTTTAAATTTTATTAAATCTTTTACATACTTCCGATCTGTTAAAAAGTTTCTTTTAGCTAAAAACCATCCCATATGACTCCATAAAAAATGATGAACATGAGGAGAGTGATGATCATTTTTTTGATCTGAATTGAGGTGGTGTCTTCTGTGATGCGATGCCCACCAGATGGGTCCGCGCTGAGCAGCGGTTGCTCCAATAAAGGCAAATAAGAATTGAACTAACCTTGAAGTTTTAAAAGTTTTATGAGAAAAATATCGATGATAGAATCCCGTGATAGCAAACATGCGGAGGGCAAAAAATCCAAGTGCAGCTGCTAGAAGGGCCCATTCAAATTTAATCCAAATGGCTGTTAAGGCAATAATATGAATAGCTATAAAAGGAACAACTCTCAGCCAGTCAATTGATTCGTCGCTCAGATTTTTTTCACTTTTATAGTAATGTTCAGCAAAATGATTATCAAAAATTTTAAGAAAGAAATTTTTCATTTAGGGCTTATGAGGTACAAATCGAATCATATCTTTATCATAACCTAATTCTTCTGTTTTTCTGAAGATCCATTGTTTTTTTTCGGTTGATAAATCACTTTTTCTAGACATAAACCATAAGTAATCTCTTTTATCCCGAGCGACTATGGTGTTTTCATAACCCTCATCAATGTATGCAATGATGTACTGTGCTTTGATGGGCCAAATGAATTGCATCCCCCAAACAGCATTGTTGGTTCCTGGGATAATATACCCTTTAGGCTTATATATCTTTTGAGGCCCATTATAGTCGCTTTGATTAAACGTAAAGGTGGTTTCAATTTCTTGTTTTTCTTTATTGAACTTGTAGCTCTCTATGGCATTATAAGCATTCTTTTCAATCAGGGCAGGAATATGGGCTAGCACATACCAATCTCCCATGAATGACTCTAGTTCAATCTCTGAAACTGGATCGATAGGTTTTTTTTGATGAGATGAACATGCTGTTAAAAATAAAAAGCAAAGGATAAAAATTTTTTTCATATCAGTTTATTTATAAATTTGTTAAAAAAAAGGAGAGTTATGCAGCCTCCCATACTAATGATGGTAAGAAAGGAGAATAAGTTCACATTTATAGCTTCAGTGATGATGGGCAGTATCCCCGCTAGATAGCTTGCAATGGCAAATGTTATAAACCAAACACCCAGTATGAATGAACGTAATCCATCTGGAGCCACATTGCTGACCTTTGAGAGGCTTGTTGGAGATAGACATAACTCCCCTAGGGTGTGAAAAAAATAGATTAATATAATCCATGTAAAGTGAATTTGATCCTGATTTTGAAGAATTGCTAAGACTAAAAAACCGAGCCCCAACAAAAATAGACCGCCAGACATTTTGTGTTGGGTTGAAATTACATAATTTTTTTCAAGTTTTGTCCAAAACCCTGCCACTATCATACCTAAAATAATGATTAATAAAGGATTGATGGCTAAAAAAAATGTGGTTGGAATAGTGAAATGGAATATATTTTTATTCACTTTGGTATCTGTAAAAAGGGTTAGAGAGCCTCCAGCTTGCTCAAACCCCATCCAAAAAATTATGGAAAAAATCCCTAAATATAAAATGTATTGAATACTTTTTGTATCTTGAGCTGAAATTTGTTGCGGTTTACTCTTATAAATCATTAAACAACATCCTGTTAGGCAGGTAACTAAAGCTAGCCACCATGGAATTAATACGATTACCGTTAAAAAAATACACAAGCCTAACAACCATTTGCATATCAGTTTACGGTTAAAATCATTAGTAATTTCTTTTGAGTTTGATATTTTAAAAAAAAATGTGATTAAGCCAAACAGCATTCCAATAGCTGCAAGGAAAAATCCAGCGTGCCAGTTGAAGTACTCACCAACAAAACCAATAATGAGAGGCGCAAAAAAGGCTCCGAGATTAATTCCTATGTAAAAATAGCTAAAACCCTCATCTCTTAAGCTCTCAGGCTTATTCTTATAAAGTGTGCTTAAAAGACTTGAAATGTTAGGCTTAAAAAAACCGTTACCAAAAACTAAAAATGCTAAACCAAAATAGAATAACAACTCGAAAGCTAGGAGAAAATGTCCGATCATCATAAGAACCCCCCCCAAAACAATGGCATTGACATCATTAATGTATTTATCTGCCAAATATCCTCCGAGAATAGGGGTGATGTATACGAGAGCAGTGTAAGCAGCATAAACTTGGAGGGCTTGATTTGCTGAATAATGCAGCCCATTAACGAGATATAGGACAAGCAAGGCCCGCATACCATAAAAGCTAAAACGCTCCCACATCTCTGTAAAAAAAAGAGTTTTTAAAATTTGAGGATGAGCTTTCATTTATGCGATGAGTTTTTTGAGTTCACTATAGAGTTTTTCAAGGGAAAAAGTTTCATGAGGTTTTTTAAAATCAAAATGATCTTCGACGCGCTCACCCATGGTGGTAATTTTTGCGTTCGAGATATTAATTTGATGCTTTTTAAATACATTTGCAATGGATAACAGAAGAGCAACACGATTTGATGTTTTCACCTGTAAATGAAATAAACCTGCTTCGTTTTGATGAATTTCAATGTGATCTTCAATCTGATGAAAGCATGCTTGTCTAGATTTCTTCAACTGATTCTGTTTTATATTTTCTAGATTGACTAAACTGTCAATCATCTCGGTGAGTCTTGATTCAATGTATTTAAAAAAATCTTTAAATCTTAATGAGCTTTCATCCTCATAGGTGACATGGAAAACATTAAGAGCATAGTGATGAGCTGTTGTATAAATTTTAGCCTGACTGATTTCACAACTGATTTCATGAAAAAAATGACAGGTCCTTAAAAAAATATGACTTTTATCCTTTGTGAAAATGAGCACCTCGATACCTTGCCCACCTTTTTGATGTCGGACTCTAACGATCGTTTTTTTTGTTTTGCTGTGGGTTAAGAGAAGCCGAGTGTGCCAGGCTATTTCAGAAGCCTCAAATTTTTTAAAATACTCCGGCCCCATCAATAGCCAGTTTTTTTCATACATCTCAAAAGAAACTGAGTATTTCATTAAATTTGATTTAGCCTGATTAATTCTTTGATCAATCATTTGTTGGTTTGTAAGGCGATTTTTAAGATATTTAATTGTGGTTTGGTGTAAGTTATTGATTAATACTGACTTCCATTGATTCCATACCTTATGGCTTGTGCCACGAATATCAGCTGTCGTTAACAAATACAATAAATCAAGTCGCTCTGGAGTAGCGACCTTATCAGCAAAAGAACGTATCACTGATGGATCTGCAAGGTCTAATTTTTGTGCCACATTAGACATTAGTAAATGATTTTCGACCAACCAGGCAATTAAATTGGTGTCATAAGGTTTAAGGTTAAAAAATTTACCAAATTTCATAACCTCATATTTACCTATTTCAGAATGATTTCCACCTCGGCCTTTGCCGATATCATGAAAAAGACCAGCAAAATATAGAATGTGAGGGTGTTTTAAGCGCTGAAAAGCCTCATAAGATTCCGGAGACTCATGCTTGAGTGAACTTTTACTGTATCGCCTTAAATTATCAATAACATTTAACGTGTGTTCATCAACAGTATAAATATGGAATAAATCATGTTGCATTTGTGAAACAATTTTTCCAAATACCGGGAGATACTTGCCTAGAATATTATAGCGATTAAGAAGTCTCAATGATCGATTAACCTTTTGTTTCCCAAAAAAAATAGAGATAAAATCTTTTTGAATTAATGAATTCTTGCGAAAATCACCATGTATTTTATTTTCTGTAATAAGCTGAAATTTTGAGATTAAATGTGGACCAAAACCATTCAATTCTTTTTTTTCTTGATAGAGAAGAAAGTATTTAAAAATATTTTTACTAATATCCTTTTTGCTTTTTAGATCCAGCTCGATTAACCCATTAACATTGAATAATTCAGGAAAGTTTTTAATTTTTTGAGACTTTTTATGAAACTGAAGGGTAAATTTTTTTGTAATAATCTCATTTAAAAGTATTATATAACGTATTGATTTATAGAGACTATTCATTACATATTCGCTAGATTTTTTCTCCGGACTATTTTTAAATCCCAGGTCTGATGCTATTTTGGCTTGGTAATCAAATAACATCCGATCTTCTTGTCCATTTGCAACAATGTGAAGAAAAATTCTGCGTTTTATTAGCTTGTTGTAATGAAATTTGAGTAAATTTAATTGTTTTTTATCAATAATATGATGTTCATAAAGAGTTTGAAGCTCATGAGATTGAAACTGCGCAGCGCATAACCACCGAATAAAATGGATATCCCTTAAACAGCCTCGTGATTCTTTGATATTAGGTTCGAGCAGATATCCAGACTTGCTGTATTTCGTGTGTCTTAGATCTTGCTCACTAATTTTATTAAGAATAAATTGTTTAACATTTAATTCTTTTTTGAATTTTATTAAATAATTGTTATAAATTTTCTGGTTGCCAGAGATGTACCTAGATTCCAACAAATTAGTTGCAATGGTAATATCTTCGATATCTTTTTTTATCTCAGCTTCTACCCTTTGGCTCACGCCAATTCTAAAGCCAAAGTCCCAGCCATGTTGAATAAAAAGCTCAATTTTTTCTTTTTCTTGTTCTAAATCAGTTAAATTTTTACAGATTATTGCCAAATCAATGTCGGATGCTGGATAGAGTTCTCGTCTTCCATAGCCTCCAACCGCAACCAAGCAAAATTTATCTCCAATTGATGAGGTTTCCCAAATTTGTTTTATAACCTGATCGCATAAATTGGCATTTTTTTTGAGGAAATTACTGCTGTCATGTTTTTTTAGAAATTTTTGTTTTAGCAGGTCAAAAGATTTTACATAGGAATTTTTAAGTTTCTTTAAGTTTTGCAGAGGTGTGCACATCATTTAGTCAAGAAATGGCGCAGGTGTACCTGAGGATTTTGTTAACACTTCATATCCCTCATGAGTCACTAAAATTGTATGTTCCCACTGAGCAGACAATGATCGGTCCTTAGTCACAACGGTCCATCCATCTGGAAGCATCCTAATTTCTTTTTTCCCTGCATTAATCATAGGTTCAATGGTAAAAGTCATGCCTTCTTTTAATTTTAAGCCTTCACCTTTTTTTCCATAATGAAGGATCTGTGGATCCTCGTGGAATACGGTTCCAATCCCATGGCCGCAAAACTCTCTGACCACAGAAAATCCATTGTCTTCAGCAAATTCTTGAATTGATGCCCCAATATCTCCGAGCGTTGCTCCTGGTTTGACTTGCTGAATTCCTTTCCACATGGATTGATAGGTAATTTCACATAATCTTTTTGCTTGGATCGAGGGCTCGCCCACATAAAACATTCGACTGGTGTCACCATGATAACTATCTTTGATCACGGTAATATCGATGTTAATGATATCCCCCTTTTTAAGTATTCGATCCCCAGGAATTCCATGACAAATTTGATTATTTACCGATGTACATATGGATTTGGGGTAGGGAGCATGTCCAGGCGGGGCATAATTTAATGGGGCTGGGATTGTATTTTGCTCGTTGACCATAAAGTTATGACACAGCTGATCCAATTCTTCTGTTGATATCCCTGGTTTGACAAAGGGCGTTATGAAATCAAGCACTTCTGATGCTAATTTTCCAGCTACACGCATTTTCTTGATGTCGTCATTGTTTTTTATGGAGATGGTCATATAGGTCTATGCTTTACGAGTAATTTATATTATAATTGCGTTCTTTTAAATTTGCACTTAAACCACCTAAAGGTGCTAGTAATCTAGTCTGGTTTGAGTGAAGTGATAACCTATAGGAGAATATCATGTCAGTTACAATGAGACAAATGCTTGAGGCTGGAGTACATTTTGGCCATCAAACCCGCTACTGGAATCCAAAAATGGAAGCATATATTTTTGGCGAAAGAAACAAAATTCATATCATCAATCTTGAGAAAACTTTGCCTCTATTTGAAGAGGCCTCAAAGTTTCTAAAAAATTTAGCAGCGAATAAAGGACGTATTTTATTTGTGGGCACCAAAAGACAAGCCCGAGAAATTATCAAAGAAGAAGCCGAAAGAGCAGGTTGCCCCTACGTAAACCATCGATGGCTAGGCGGCATGTTAACAAACTTTAAAACAGTGAAACAGTCGATTAAACGTCTCGTTGAGCTTGAAACAATGATGGCTGATGGTTCACTCGATAAGCTTAAGAAAAGAGAAGCTTTATCAGTGAAGCGCGATCACGAGAAGCTAGTACGATCAATTGGCGGTATTAAAGAAATGAATTCACTCCCAGATGCGATTTTTATTATCGATGTTGGTTTTGAGAGTGGTGCTGTTGAGGAAGCAAAAAAACTAGGTATTCCGGTTATTGGCGTTGTTGATACCAACAATACCATCGAAAATATTTCATACGTTATTCCCGGCAACGATGATTCAAGCAGAGCAATTAGACTCTATGCTAGAGGCATGGCAGATGCAGTGTTGGATGGTAAAAACAAAGCGATCACTGATTTAGCTAAATCGGTAGCAAAAGAACAACCTGAAGAAACACCAGAAGAAGAATAAAGATATTAAAAATTAATTTGTAAGGAATTGTTTATGGCTGAAATAACAGCGGCATTAGTAAAAGAATTGAGAGAAATGACCGATGCACCAATGATGGATTGTAAAAAAGCACTATCTGAGGTGGACGGTGATTTAAAAAAAGCAGAAGAGTTATTAAGAGTTAAGTTTGGAAATAAAGCTTCTAAAGTAAGCGGTAGAGTTGCAGCCGAGGGTTTAGTTTCGATTGCAATTGCTAATGATGGCAAAACAGGCGCGATCTTGGAAACAAATTCTGAAACAGACTTTTGTGCTAAAAATGATGAATTTATCAATTTTACACAAAATGTCGTGAATGCTGTACTTGCTTCAAATCCAGCTGACATTGACGCTTTAAAAAATACAATAATTGACGGTTCATCTGTCGAGGATACAAGATCTGCTCTAGTCGGCAAGATCGGTGAAAATATATCTCCACGTCGTTTTAATTATGTGAAAGCTCATGGAATATTACATTCTTATTTGCACGGTGGAAAAATAGGGGTGCTGATTGATCTTGAAGGTGGCGATGATGAGCTAGGTAAAGATATAGCGATGCATATTGCTGCATCAAAACCAAAAGCTTTGGATGAAACAGGAATATCACAAGATTTAATTGATGCTGAAAAGCGCGTGGCGATTGAAAAAGCTAAAGAAGCTGGTAAGCCTGAAGATATGCTTGAAAAAATAGCAACAGGGACGGTGAATAAGTTTTTGAAAGAGGTGACTCTTTTAAACCAACCTTTTGTTAAAGATGATAAACAATCAATCCAGGCCTTAATAGATTCAAAAGGAGCAAAGATCCATAACTTTTTCTTATATATCGTAGGTGAAGGAATAGAAAAGATACAAACGGATTTTGCAGCCGAGGTTGCAGAAGCCTCGAGAATTTAAGAAAAAAAAGGTTGCGTTAGCAGCCTTTTTTTTATGCCATAATCTAAATTATGTTAAAAAAATCAATTAAGCGTGTTTTATTGAAACTATCAGGTGAAGCCTTGATGGGCCACAACTCTTTTGGTATTTCTCCAGAAATTATTGATCAAATTGTTCTTGAAATAAAAAAAATTCTTGAGAAAAATATCCAATTAGCGATTGTCATTGGTGGAGGTAATATTTTTAGGGGAATCTCCTTAGGTGATCAAGGAATGACACGTGCGACAGGAGATTATATGGGCATGTTAGCAACTGTCATGAATTCTTTAGCCTTAGAAGATGCCTTTAATAAAAATAATATTGTGACCAGAGTTCAATCAGCTATCAATATCAACCAAATAGTTGAACCTTATGTAAGAGCCAAGTCTTTACAATACTTGTTGGAAAATAAGGTGGTCATTTTTTCAGGGGGTACTGGGAACCCGTTTTTTACAACAGATACAGCTGCGGCGTTAAGGGCCTCAGAAATCGATGCTGATATCATGATCAAAGCAACCAAGGTCGATGGGATCTACACAGACGATCCTAATAAAAATAATAAAGCAAAAAAAATAGACAAACTTTCTTTTGATGAGGTAATTTCAAAAAAACTTAAAATAATGGATGCTACTGCATTTACTTTATGTAGAGAACAAAGCATGCCTGTTGGGGTGATCAATATTTTTAAACCCAATTCCTTGTATAATTTTATTATCGATCAAAATTTTACAGACGGTACTTTAGTCACAAATTAGGAAATCATAATGAATGAATTAAAATCAAAAATGGAAAAAACAGTTGAGAAATTAAAAAGTGATTTTTCAAAGATACGAACCGGTAGAGCACATACCGGTATTCTTGATCACCTATCCGTAGATTACTATGGGACAAATACTCCATTATCTCAAATGGCGAATATTACTCTGGGTGATAATGTGACGATTAATGTTCAACCTTATGATAAAACACAAATAAGTGCGATTGAAAAATCTATTCGTGATTCTGATCTCGGTTTAAACCCGGCTGTGAATGGCGATTTGATTCGAGTGCCTATGCCTCCGTTAACTGAGGAGAGAAGAAGAGATTTAATTAAAGTGATTAAATCTGAAGGTGAAAATTCAAAAGTGGCAATACGAAATATTCGGCGAGATGGTAACGACGATCTAAAGAAGCAACTCAAAGAAAAATTAATCAGTGAAGATGATGAGAAAAGAGATCAAGCTAAAATTCAGACCCTCACCGATGATTTTATTAAAACCATTGATTCCCTAATTGCTGCCAAAGAAAAAGACTTGTTAGAAATTTAAGGTGGAATCTGGCTATAAAAATCTTCCTAACCATTTAGCAATAATAATGGATGGTAACGGTCGTTGGGCAAAAAATAGAGATAAACCCAGACATGTCGGTCATGAAGCGGGGCTAAAAACGTTAACTAAGATAATTAAACATATATTTAACTATAGAATTTCTCATTTTAGTGTTTATGCATTTAGTTCTGAAAATTGGTTGCGTCCTCAAAGTGAGGTAAAAAATCTTTTAATGCTTTTTGAAAAAGCGATTGATGATAACTTTACTTTTTTAATTGAGAATAAAATTTGTTTTCACTTACTGGGTAATATTTCTAAGTTTCCTAAATCCTTACAAAAAAAAATAGAAGATTTAACAAATCAAACAAGACAATACAATAAATTGCATTTTTATTTGGCAGCTAATTATGGTTCTAGAGAGGAGCTATTGTCTGCATCAAATAATTTAAAAATGCAGCAAAAAAAAATTACGGAATCTATTTTTAAAAATGCTTTTTATGTTTCTAACCTTCCAGATGTCGATTTGCTTATTAGAACTGGTGGCGAAACTAGACTGAGTAATTTTTTATTATGGCAATCAGCTTATGCTGAATTGTATTTTACAAAAGTTCTTTGGCCAGATTTTAATAAAAAAAATCTTGATAATGCCTTAAATTTTTTTAATAAAAAGGTGAGAAAATTTGGAAAAATTACTTAAATCTAATCTTTTTAAAAGAACATTATCAGCAAGCATACTCGGCTTAATTTTTATCTATGCTTTGCTTTTCAGTCACAATTTATTTTTAAGTGTTTCTATCTTAATAATTATTTTGTCTTTTGTTGAACTCTCAAAAATAATTGAGCTTGATCGGTATGATATTTTAAGAAACTTATTGTATGGGTCAATTTTTTTATTTTTATTTCTTAATTTCCCCTATTTTTTTAAATTATATATAACTGTTTTTTTTATTTTTATTTGTCCTTTAGTTGTCATAAGAAAAATTAACTTCTCTTTATTCTATAGATATTTACCATGTACTTATCTCCCAAGTTTTTTTGTTGCAATTTTCTATTTACTTAATGAAAACTCAATGTTCTTATTAACGATTTTTTTGGGAATATGGTCTGTAGATATTGGGGGGTATTTTTTTGGACGCTTATTTGGAAGAAATAAACTATTCCCAATAACCAGCCCAAAAAAAACTTATGAGGGGTTAATAGGATCTTGCATATTGCTGATCTTGATTATAATAATTATGAATCTGAAGTATTCTCTATTTAGCCATGCCACTTTATTTTTTGTATTTTTATCAATATTAATTTTTTCAGTATTTGGTGATTATTTTGAATCCTATTTAAAAAGAAGATTTAATGTAAAAGATAGCGGATATTTAATTCCTGGGCATGGTGGAATACTCGACAGGGTGGACTCAGCATTATTTACCATACCAATTATTTATTTAATCTTATGAACTCAAAAAAAAATATTGCTATTTTAGGATCAACCGGAAGTATAGGAAAGTCTACTTTAGAGGTGGTTCGTAAAAATCCAGAGTATTTTAATATTATCTGTCTCACAGCAAACAAAAATGTCATTGATTTAGCAAAACAAATTAATGAATTTAAACCTAAATATACATATATAGATAGCACTAATTTACTTGATGACCTTAAGCTGAAAATAACTAATAATAAAACAAAGCTTATTGGCACAACAAAGGATTTGTGTGATCTATTGGCATCCTATGAAATCGATTCGGTTGTTTCTGCTATGTCAGGGAGTAGTGGGCTTTTTTTAACAAATCATGTATTGATAAACAATAAGCAAGTATTGCTCGCCAACAAAGAGTCAATGGTTATGGCTGGGCAGATCTTTAAAAAATTTAAGCAGAACATTATTCCTGTTGATAGCGAGCATAATTCAGTTTTTCAATTGATTGATCGGTCTGTTGATTATGTATCAAATATTGTTTTAACTGCATCCGGGGGTCCGTTTCGAAAATTACCTAGTTCAGAGTTCAAAAACATCACCATAGACATGGCTTTAAAACATCCTAATTGGTCCATGGGGGAAAAAATTACCATTGATTCAGCAACAATGATGAATAAATGTTTGGAAATTATTGAAGCATTCTATTTGTTTGATTTCAAACCGGAAGACATTGGTGTACTAATTCATCCAGAGTCAATTATCCATTCTATAGTTAATTTTTTAGATGGCTCCTCTTTATGTCAATTTTCTGAGCCAAATATGCAGATTCCTATTTCCTATGCCCTTGCGTATCCTCAAAGAACATATTCAGGAAGGTCTTCATACAACCTAGCAGATAAAAATTTAACTTTTCATAAACCTGATTTAAAAAAATTTCCATCAATTTCATTTGCATACAATGCTTTAAAAACTTCTGCTAATCATTGTTTAGTTATGAATGCAGCAAATGAAATTGCAGTTGAAAATTTTTTAAAACAAAAAATAAGCTTTATTGATATTTTTAATGTTATCTTGGATTCTTTTAATATACCTAATAATGAGGTGATTGAAAATATTGATGAGATTTTATATACAGATGAATTATATCGATCAAAAATTAATAAGATTTTAAATAAATATACCTTTTAGCATATTTTGAAATAAGTTATTGATTTAATTAAAATTCTATGAAAAATTCATTTAAAACATATATAATGTAAAAATTATTTTTTATGGTGACTTTATTTTGAAAAAAACATTATATTTTTTTCTATTTTTATTATCTTTTTTTCACATCTCATTGTGTTTCGCTCAAACCATAAGAGATATCAAAATCAATGGTCTCCAACGCGTAGAACCAGGAGTGATATTTGATAGTATTCCTTATGAAATAGGTGACGACTTAGAAAATAGCGATCCATCACAAATAATTAAATTTATATATAAAACTGGGCATTTTCGTGATGTTTTTGTTGATTTTGATAACGGAATACTCCTAGTAAATGTTTCAGAGAAGCCAATAATAGCTTCTATTGAATTTAGTGGAAATAAACTTATACAAGAAGATAAATTAAGAGAAGGTATTAAACAAGTAAATCTATTCGAAGGAGCTGTATTTGACAAACAGGTGCTAGCAAATCTAGAAAAGGATTTATCAAAAAGCTATAACTCAATGGGGAGATATAATGTATCCGTTAAGGCTGATTTTAAACCCTTGGAGCGAAATAGAGTTGCGATTCATGTTGATATTGATGAAGGCAGTTTAACTAGAATTTCAAACATTAATATCAATGGCATCCGTAGTTTCTCTAAATCAGATATTATTAGTTTGATGGAACTTAAGGAAACAAACCTTCTATCTTGGTGGGAAAAAGATGATAGATATTCAAAGTCAACCTTTTTATCTGACATTGAAAAAATCAAAAGTTTTTATTTGGATAGGGGTTACATTAATTTCAAAATTTTATCAACTAATGTTTCCATTACTCCCAATAAGAAAAAATTGCTAATTAATATAGATGTTGAAGAAGGAGAAAAATATACATTTTCTGAAATCACTATATCAGGTGAAATTCACGAGTTTAAAGAAGTTGATTTAAAAAAAGAAATTTTATTTAAGGAAGGTGATATTTTTAATGCTTCCCTAGTCAACCAAACTTCAGAAAATATTTCAAAATATCTTGGTAATTTTGGCTATGCCTTTTCAAATATTAACCCTATTTCAAAGGTAGATGATTTAAATAAAAAGGTCTCTTATGATTTTTTTATATCTACAGGTAATAAGATTTATGTAAGAAATATCAATTTTATAGGAAATGCAAGAACAAAAGATAAGGTTTTAAGACGAGAAATGAGACAATTTGAATCTTCTTGGTATGACAATTCAAAAGTGGCTAGATCTAAGTTTAGATTAACACGATTGCAGTATTTTAGTGAGGTTGATATTGATACTCTTCAAGTCCCCGGTTCAACTGATCAGGTTGATTTAAATGTTACTGTTACTGAGAGAAATACGGGTAGGGTTATGTTAGGTGCAGGTGTAAGTTCCGCTGAGGGACTAATGGGCTCATTTAGTGTCAGTCAGGCAAATTTTGCTGGGACAGGGAATACTGTTGCTTTAGGAATTAGTACAGGTCGTATTAACAGGACTTACTCCTTGTCATATGCAGATCCATATTATACGGAAGACGGTGTATCTAGAGGTTTCGAAGTATACAGAAGAGATATGAATACTGCAAAACTTAGAGGTATTGGTACCTATAATACATACTCCTATGGAGGTGGAATTAATTTTGGAATTCCTCTAAGTGAAAAAGATTTTTTAAATTTTGGTGCGACAATTGATATGACTGATTTAGAATTAACAGACAACTCTCCAACCCTTTACAAAGATTATTGTAATAAATCTTCATCATCAGGTAATGTCGATTGCTCAGCAGATTCTCTTTCATTTGATGCTTCTGTTGTTACTGATACGAGAGACAATGTTCTGTTACCAACTGAGGGTATGATGACAAAATACTCAGCAACAGTTACAGCGCCAATATTGGATATGAATTACTTCAAATTAAATGCTCAGACTGAATATTACAAACCACTTGATAAAAATAAAAAATACACACTTAAATTAAGAGGTTCTTTGGGTTATGCTAGAGAGTATGGTGGTGAAGACTTTCCTTTTTTTAAAAACTTTTTTATGGGGGGAGTCAGAAGCGTTAGGGGTTATAGGACAAGTTCAATTGGACCTAAATATTACAATTCAGCATCAAATGCGTGGTTTACAACGGGAGGTCAAAAATCAGTTTTAGCTAGCGCGGAGCTTTTTTTCCCAGTTCCTGGTTTGAAAGATAATAAATCTTTTCGTCTAAGTACATTTTTTGATGCTGGCGGTGTTTTCTCAGACAATGAGTCAGTAACTGGATCAGAAAGTTTTGAACAAGGCGAATTACGATATTCAGTTGGTTTAGGCGTGATGTGGAATTCACCTTTTGGGCCACTTCAAGTTTCAATTGCAGAGCCATTGAACGACGATGGTAAAGATAGAATACAAAGATTCCAGTTTGGAATGGGTTCAAGCTTTTAAATTTATATTATTAGGAGATCATCAATTATGAAACATCTGTTACTAGGATTATTATTAATTTCATCACTTTCTTTATATGCTGACGTAAAAATTGGAATTGTTGATGTTAATAAAATCTTAAAAGAAGCGCCACAGACAATATCAGCAAATAAAAAGCTAGAAAAAGAATTTGGTAGTCGTACTGAAAAATTAAAAGCTAAAATTCAATCACTTCAAACTGATGAAAAAAAATACCAAAAAGAAGCTTTAACATTATCTGATGACCAAAAAGATAAGACAGAAAAATCTTTACAACAAAGAAGAATAGAAATTCAGCGCCTCGAAAGAGAGCTTCGTGAGGACATGGATTTAAGAAGACGCGAAGAGATTGGTGACCTCCAAGAAAAAATAAACCTAACAATCGATAAAATTGCTGCTGATGAAAAATACGATTTAATTCTTTATAATGGTATTGCGTTTGCAAGTGCAAATATTGATATGACGAATCAAATCATTAAAGCATTAGGCGGCGGCACTTCAAGTACGGAAAAAAATGAAGATAAAAAAACATCTAAAGAAGTAAGCAAGACGAAGAAAGATGTTGCAGAATAAGTCTATAGAAGAAATTGCCAGTTTTTTAAATGGAAAGGCCTCATCAAAAGGCCTTTTTGTTTTTCGTATCAACTCTTTAGCAAATGCTACTAAGGGCGATATTACTTTTTACACCGATAGTAAGCTTAAATCTGAATTGCTATCAACTAAGGCATCAGTTGTTATTTTGCGAAAAAAAGATATTAGTGCATGCCCAACAAATTATATAGTTGTTGATGATCCATACTATGCTTTTTCCCAAATTTCCAATTTGTTCAATCCTTTAAAAAATCACGTTCCATGTGTAAAAGAATCCGTAAAGATAGGCATCAATTCAACTATACCAAGCTCATGTTTTATTGATGATTTTGTGGTTATAGGGGATAACGTCGTTATTGGCGAAAGTGTAGTCATTCAGTCAGGTGTCAAGATTGAAGACAATGTATCTATAGGAAGTAATTCAAAGTTACAACAAAATTGTGTAATAAAGCATGATGTAAAAATTGGAAAAAATTGTCATATTTTTTCTAATGCTGTGATTGGTTCTGATGGCTTTGGTTATGCCTTTAATAACCAACAATGGAATAAAATACAACAACTTGGCTCTGTGGTAATTATGGATAATGTAGATATTGGTGCAAATACCACGATAGATAGGGGGGCGCTTCAGGATACAATCATACATGAGGGTGTCAAGATCGATAATCAAGTTCAAATTGGCCATAATTGTGAAATTTTAGATCATTCAATTATTGCCGGATGTGTGGGTATCGCCGGGAGTACAAAAATCGGTAAGTTTTGTAAAATTGGCGGTGCAGCAATGATCCTTGGCCATTTAGAAATCGCTGAGAATACAACAATATCCCCTGGAACTATGATTTCAAAATCCATTAAAACCAAAGGTAAAACCTTTACTGGTATTTTTCCTTTCTTTGAAAAAAATGATTGGATTAAAGTTACAATGTTAATTAAAAGACTATTAAGAAAGAGAGATTGATGATGCAAATGAATATTCATGAGATTTTGAAACATTTACCTCATCGCTATCCGTTTGTCTTAATAGATCGAATTGAAGATCTTCAATTAAATAAAGAAATTACAGCGATTAAAAATGTAACTATAAATGAACCTTTTTTTCCAGGTCACTTTCCTTATCATCCAGTTATGCCTGGTGTATTAATAGTTGAAGCCATGGCACAAGCTGCAGCTATTTTATCTTTCAAGACAATGAATGTATTACCCACTGAGGACTCTGTTTATTATTTTGCTGGAATTGATAACGTAAGATTTAAAAAACCTGTTTCACCAGGAGACCAATTAGTTTTAAATGTAAAAATTGATAGGGTATTGAAAGGTATTTGGAAATACAAAGCGACAGCTCATGTGGCAAATGAATTGGTAGCTGAAGCACAAATGATGTGTATTTTAAAAAATATCTAATATATGACTTCATTAATTCATCCTACTTCAATCATTCATGATGGGGCTAAAATTCATGAATCCGTTCAAATTGGCCCCTATACAATAATAAATAAAGATGTGGACATAGACGAAGGTACATCTATTGGCTCGCATGTTGTTATTGACGGCCTTACAAAAATTGGTAAATACAATAAAATTTTTTCACACAACAGCATTGGGCAACAACCACAAGATAAAAAATATAATAACGAGCCTACTCGCCTTGAAATTGGAGATTCAAATACCATTAGAGAGTTTTGCACGATAAATACTGGGACTATTCAGGATGAGGGTGTAACAAGAATTGGTTCTCATAATTGGATTATGTCTTACGTTCATATCGCTCATGATTGTCAACTTGCGAATAATATTATTATGGCCAACAATTCATCCCTAGCTGGACATGTGCACATAGATGAATATGCGATTTTAGGGGGATTTACCCTTGTTCATCAATTTTGCAGAATTGGTTCCCACATCATGACCGCTGTTGGAACAAAAATCTTTAAAGATGTTCCTGATTTTTTGATGGTTCATGGTGAAAAAGCATCTCCAAGTGGAATAAATCTTGAAGGTTTAAAAAGAAGAAATTTTACACAATCAGAAATTGATTCTATTAAAGAAGCTTATAAAATAATCTATAGACAAAATAATACTGCTAATGAAGCTATAGAAAAATTAGCTTTTAGTTCAGATCCTCATATTATTAAACTTGCTTCATTTATTAAAAATTCATCAAGAGGTATCGTAAGGTAAGTGAAAATTGCAATTGGTATAGGCGAGCTTTCCGGAGATATTTTTGCTGCTAACTTAATTAAGTACATAAGAAAAAATTATCCTAATATTGAGATCATTGGCATTACCGGTCCAAATTCTTATAAACAAGGCTTAGCTTCCAAATTTAACATTTCATCCTTATCTGTTCGAGGATATTTTGATGTCATCTTTAATCTTCAATCGATATTAAAATTCAGAAATAATTTTTTAAATTTTTTGTTAAATGAAAAACCTGATATATATCTTGGTATAGATGCGCCTGATTTTAACTTTTTTATCGAAAGAAAATTAAAAGAGAAGGGGATTAAAACTTATCATATGGTTTGCCCATCGGTGTGGGCTTGGCGCGCAAATAGAATAAGGAAATTTAAAAAAACTTTTGATTATTTGTTCTCAATCTTTGATCATGAAAAAAAATTTCTAAAGTTACATAAATTTAAAAATTTTTCATACGTCGGTCACCCCTTGGCTCAAGACATCCCTTTGCTGCCAAACGTCAATAAATCAAAAAAAATCTTGAATATCAATCATAAGGGAAAAATAATAGGTCTTCTTCCTGGGAGTAGACCATCTGAAGTTGTTTGGAATACTGACGTTCTATTTAAAGCTACTGTTTTATTATCAAAAAGATATAAAAACTTACTTTTTTTAGTCCCGGTTACATCAAAAAATAACTTATCTTTTATCCAGAAAAAATTATTTGAGACAAAAATTAAAAACATTCAATTAATTCATGGTCATTCTCATGATATTTTAAATATTTCTGATATTGCGATTATTGCTTCTGGTACTGCAACTTTGGAAGCAGTATTTTTTAAGACACCCATGGTTGTCTATTATAAATTATCATCCCTGTCCCACTTTTTATTTAAATTTTTACTAAAGTCAAAATACATTAGCCTTCCTAATATTCTTTCCAATAAAGCTTTAGTGTCAGAATTAATTCATAAGCAAGCAACCCCTGAAAATATTGCAATTGAAGCTTCTAAATTAATTGATGATGTATCCCATCGCCAACAGTTAATCAAAGAGTTTAAAGATATTCATAAAAGACATCGACTTAATACCAATGAACTGATTTGTAATCAGCTTTTTCAATGATTCTCATCGGGATTGATGAAGTTGGAAGAGGCTGTGTAGCAGGTCCTGTTGTCGCTGCATCAGTTGTAATAGATAGTAATAATTTTAGTATTGATGTAACAGACTCCAAGCTGCTCAGTCAAAAGCAGAGGGAATATTTAGATACGCAAATAAAATGTCATTGTCTTGATTTTTCTATCTCAATCATTGAAGCTGAGGTGATTGATAAAATTAATATTCATCAGGCATCATTATTAGTCATGAAGAAATCATTTGAAGGTTTGAAAATAAAATCCCCACATGTTAAATGTGATGGAAAATTTACTCCTGACATTCCAAATATTACTTGTCATATCAAAGGTGATTTAATTTTTAAGGAAATCAGTGCCGCTTCAATTATAGCCAAGGTTTACAGAGATAATTTAATGCACAATATTGCTTTAAATTATCCAAAATATTTTTTCGAAAAAAATAAAGGGTATCTTACAAAAATTCATCAAGAGGCGATCGATCAGTTTGGCGCTACATCCCTTCATCGAAAATCATTTAAACCATTTAGTTAATCAAGAATATACAAGGATTTTTACTGAGTTGAAGTTTATCTTTTTTCCATTCAGCAATCGATTTCATTTTAATCTTCTCTTGTGGACCACTAATATCATAGGCTATACATAATTTTATTTTATCTGGAGCTGTGTTGATAATATCCTCAAATGTTGATTGATTACGGTGAGGAGTTTCTATAAAGATAAAAGTTTTTTTAGTATCTAGTACCTGTTTATAGAAATTTTGTAATTGATCTTTTCTCTTGTTCTTATCTATTTGAAGATAGCCAATAAATTCAAAATGCTGACCATTCATACCTGAGCACATTAAAGAAGTTGTGATTGATGATGTATTTGCTATTGAATTGACTTGAATATTATTTTGATGACAATAAGCGACAATATTTGATCCAGGGTCAGCAATACAAGGAAGGCCGCAATCGGATAAAAGACCAAAATCTTCTCCGTTGTGAATTTTTTCAAAGAAGTATTGATAATCAAATTCACAGTTTTTATTATTTTCAATGATGTTTAATTCTTGTAAAGAGTTTTTTAATCCAATTTTTTTAAGAGCTTGTCTCGCAGGTTTTGCATTTTCAACAATGAAATTTTGCAGTAAGCAGATGCTTTTTTTCTGCATCTCAGAAAGACATTCCTCATTTTCATTTAACGGGGCAGGTATTAAAAAGAGCTTACCTTTTTGACTTTGCATTAAATTAGATTATTTTGTTTTAATATTTTTGATAATTTTATTAACGGGAGTCCAATGATTGCTGATGGGTCATCGTTATGAATATTGTCCAACAGAGTTATTCCTAAGGACTCTGATTTAATGCTTCCTACGCAATTGTATGGCTTGTCTGCCTCAAGATAGTTTTTAATTGCAGCATCTTCTAATATCTTATAGTGGACAGAAAACTCAGAACAGTCTGCAATGACATTTTTATCTTTATTGTTCAGCAAACAGAATGCGCTATAAAAATTTACTTTTTTACCACTCAAGAATTTAAGTTGTTTAAAGGCATTTTCAAAGTTCATAGGTTTTTGTAAGAGAACATTGTCTGTGTATGCCGTTTGATCACAGCCAATCACAAAAGTGTTTTCATCAACTAATTCAGCCACTTTCCTCGCTTTTTCAACGGAAAGCCTTAAGGCCATTTCTCTGGCTGTTTCACCGGATCCCTGTTGCTCATTTATATCGGGTGAAATACACTCAAAGTCATTAATAATTCTTGAAAGAAGCTCTTTCCGATAGATAGAAGATGAGGCTAATACAATTTTAGCTGTCATTTATAAATGGTTAGGCTTGGATTTCAATCAATGTTTGGTCAGGTGAAATACTTTGACCTTTAGATATATGGATTCCTATCACGGTGCCTGCTTTTGGAGCTTGGATTTCATTTTCCATTTTCATTGCTTCGATAACGATTAAAGCATCGCCGGCGGCAACTTGATCTCCAACATTAACTTTAATATCAATCACAGTCCCTGGCATTGCTGTGGTCACACAACCATCATGAGTTGGTCTTAATTTACCATCTTTTCTTTGCTGAGGAGCAACATCATTTTTAGAGTCACTGTTTCCCACTTCAACTAAGTCAAGAGTTTCTACTAAAACTTCTTCTGATATCCCATCAACAACAACATGGAAGGGTCGCTCATGTTGTGCTGAGTTTCCGGAGCTAGTAAGTTTGATGTGATATGTTTCACCATGCAGAGTTACATTGAACTCTGATGGCGCGTATCTGCTAGCGCTGGAGCCGAACTCTTCTTTATCCAGAAGCTCTTCAGGCTCAAGAGTTCCAGCGTTTCTTTCTTTTAAAAATGTATTAGCGAGATCTGGGAACATGGCATAGGTTAATAAATCCTCTTCTGATCTTGCAACGTCTTCACATTTTACTTTCAGGTTGTTTAGCTCAGGTTTTAATTTGTCAGCTGGACGACAAGTCATTGGAATTTCATCTCCAATAGCTTTTTTCATTATTTCACTGTTCATCTCACCTAAAGCTTTACCATATTCACCTAAGAAGTAATTTTTTACTTCATTGGTGATAGATTTATATCTTTCCCCAGTGATTACATTTAATGCAGCCTGCGTACCAACAATCTGGGATGTTGGTGTCACAAGTGGTGGATAACCTAAATCTTTTCTAACTTTAGGAATTTCTTCTAAAACTTGATCCATTTTGTCTAACGCACCTTGGTCTTTTAATTGGCTTGATAAATTAGATATCATACCGCCAGGTACTTGGTTGATTAGAACTCGAGGATCAAGTCCAGTAAATTCTGATTCGAACTGCCAATATTTTTTTCTCACATTTTTTAAATAAGCAGTGATATTTTCAATTTTTTCAAGAGAGACTCCAGTTTCATAACCTAAATCATGAAGTCCAGCGACAACTGATTCTGTGGTTGGATGACTTGCGCCTTCTGAGAAGCTCGAGTTACAGGTATCAATCATTGTCGCACCATGCTCTACTGCGGTTAATAAATTAGCTGTAGCCAATCCTGATGTCGCATGACTATGAATATGAATCGGAAGTGATATCGACTTAGCAAGGCTTGCAACAAGAGCTTTTGTTGATCCGGGAGTTAATAATCCGGCCATATCTTTAATCGCTAAACTATCAGCGCCATGCGCTTCAATTTCTTTTGCAAGAGATGTGAAGTATTCAACATTATGAAGGGGAGAGGTTGTATAGCTGATAGCCACCTCTGCGTGCTTCTTATATTTTTTCACCGAATCCAAGGATGTTTGGATATTTCTCAAATCATTCATGGCATCAAAAATACGGAATACATCAACACCGTTGTCCGCTGATTTTTTGACAAATAAATCAACGACATCATCAGAGTAATGCCTATAGCCTAATAAATTTTGACCACGAAGTAACATTTGAATTCGGCTATTAGGTAAAGCTTGTCTTAATTTACGTAAACGCTCCCATGGGTCTTCCCTGAGGTATCTAACACAAGCATCAAATGTTGCGCCGCCCCAAGCCTCAATTGACCAGAAACCTAGGTTGTCTAGATCATGACATATGGGAAGCATATCTTCTGTTCTTAGACGAGTGGCAATGTGGCACTGATGCCCATCTCGTAATACTAATTCAGTTATATCAATTTTTTTCATAGTCACATACCTTCATGCGCAGCAATAGCAGCAGAAATAGCCGCCGCAATAACATCCGGCGGGAGTTCGTCATTATAATCAGTTAGCTCCTCATGCGTCTCAACGAACGAGGTATTAAACTGAGCCTCTTTGAAATTTTGATTATTTAGAATTTCTAAATAATAGGGGATGGTAGTTTTGACACCATATACAACCAAGTCGCCTAATGCTCTTTTACCTCTTTGAACGACATCCTGCCAAGTCAAGGCCCAAACAGTTAATTTGGCACACATCGAATCATAGTAGGGAGGAATAACGTAACCGGTATAAATAGACGCATCCGTTCTAACTCCAGGACCTCCAGCCGCATAGTAGCGAGTAATTTTACCAAAAGAGGGTATGAAATCTTGTTTCGGATCTTCAGCATTAATTCTAAATTCAATCGCAAAACCTCTAAATTTTACATCCTCTTGTTTAAATCTCAATTGGTGACCGTAAGCTATACGGATTTGTTCTTGAACAATATCAATCCCGGTAATTGATTCAGTAATGGTGTGCTCTACCTGAAGGCGAGTATTCATCTCCATGAAATAAAAATTATCATCTTGATCGAGGAGAAACTCAACGGTACCAGCATTCTCATAATTTACGGCTTTGGCGGCCCTAACAGCTAGGTTCCCAATATAATCTCTTTGTTCTGAGGATAATTGCGGTGAGGGGGCGATTTCAATTAATTTCTGATTTCTTCTTTGTATTGAGCAATCACGTTCATAGAGATGTATGGCATTCCCATGAGAATCAGCGAGTACTTGAACCTCAATGTGTTTTGGAGCCACCACACACTTTTCCATAAATAATTCTGGATTACCGAAGGCTTTTGTGGCTTCAGAAATGACTCGCTCATAGTTAGATAATAATTCTTTATCATTGTCGCATCGACGTATACCGCGACCTCCGCCTCCGTTAGTTGCTTTCAGCATCACCGGGTAGCCAATTTGATGAGCAAGATTTTTAGCCTCCTCAACACTGCTAATATTTCCATCACTGCCGGGCGTCACTGGGATTCCAGCCTCAATCATCGCTTTACGAGCTTGAATTTTGTCACCCATTTTATGGATAACTGAACTGTCAGGACCAATAAATTTGATGCCCCGTTTAGCGCATATCGCTGCTAACTCTGGATTTTCAGATAAAAATCCATAGCCTGGATGAATGGCATCGCATCGAGCAGTGACCGCAATATTGACAATCCGGTGGGCATTTAAATAGCCTTTTAATGGATCATCCCCTACAAAATAGGATTCATCCGCTTTTTTCACATGTAAAGCATGTCTGTCCGCATCAGAGAAAATGGCAACACTAGTGATATCCATTTCTTTGCATGCGCGAATTATACGCACAGCAATCTCCCCACGGTTTGCTATTAAAATTTTATTAAACAAACGTTTTTCCGTATAAATGATTGATTTATGAGCTATAGATTATATCATGGTGGATACATCGACATAACATTTTAGACCATTATGGCATTAATTTCAAAATTCCAAAACTTTGATTTAATAAGTTTTATTGAGAAAAAACAGCAAATTTATGATAGAATTCCGATCTTTATTTTTACACGTTTTCCTGAGCATAAAAATTCAGAAACGGATGAAATAGAGTTAACGATATCTCATAGAGAAAAGCCTGGACAAGATTTCATTCACTTGAATATTAAGGCCAATTTGTTGTTTAAGTGCTTTCGATGTTTAGAGATTATGAATACCGAGGTTACGATTGATCAAAGTTATGAATTGGTTTACCAATTTACCGAATCAGATCGACACACGATTGAGAGTATTCAAATAAAGTTAACAGACGATTTTGATTTGTTAGAGTTTATTGAAGATGAAATGTTGTTAGCAATTCCATCCTCACCTAAACATGACAATAATTGTATATAATTTTTAAGGAATTTACATGGCTGTTCAACAGAATAAAAAATCACCATCACGACGAAATATGCGTCGCTCACATGATGGACTTGGTACTCCAGCACTTGCAGTTGAGTCAACGACGGGTGAAGTTCATTTAAGGCATCATGTTTCACCAACAGGCTTCTATAAAGGCAAAAAAGTAATTCAAGACAAATCTGAATAATTTTTATGTCCGTATCAATTTCTGTTGATGCAATGGGCGGTGATTTTGGTCCTAAAATCACCATTCCAGCTTCTTTAAGTTTCTTAAAAGACCACCCTGATGCTTCGATTATTCTTGTGGGTAATGAATCAATCATACAAAAATATTTAAAAAAATCTATTGATTCATATAAAAACTTATCTATTTTACATACGACAGAAATAGTTTTAATGGATGAAAGTCCCCAATCAGCCTTAAAAAACAAGAAAAATTCATCAATGCGACTGGCGATTAACCTTGTTAAAGATAATAAAGCTCATGCGGTTGTCAGTGCAGGCAATACTGGAGCTCTCATGGCTACAGGTCGATTTGTTCTTAAGATGCTTCCTGGGATTGATCGCCCAGCTATTGCTTCTTTTCTCCCAAATCAGAAAGGCATGTCTTGTATGCTTGACTTGGGAGCCAATACCGATTGTACAAGTCATCACCTGATGCAATTTTCAATTATGGGTTCAATTTTATCGTCTGTAATTTTAAAGAAAAAAAATCCAAAGATTGGATTACTGAATATCGGATCAGAAGCGATAAAAGGCAATGAAATAACAAAAGAAACCTATGAATTATTGAAAAAGAGCCATCTGAATTTTTATGGAAATATTGAGGGCAATGACATTTTCAAGGGGACAACTGACGTTATTGTGTGTGATGGATTTGTGGGTAACGTATCTTTAAAAACAACTGAAGGCCTAGCAAAAATGTTTGCAAGTTTTTTAAGCCAAGAATTTAAAAAGAATATGTTAACTCAGTTGTTAGCATTATTTGCACTGCCGGTTTTAAAAGCATTCAAAAAACGCTTAGATCCAAGAAGATATAACGGTGCTGCATTTTTAGGAATCAATGGTATAGTGGTTAAAAGTCATGGCAGTGCAGATGCTTATTCATTTGAGCATGCTTTAATTACAGCCTACGAAGAAGCAAAAAATAATGTGGTTTTAAAAATTACCAAGCAACTAAAAATTGACCAGTCACTCATCTAAATTATGAAATTTTCGAAGTTTGTAGCTTACGGTTCATATTTACCAAAGAAAATTCTTACAAATAAAGATCTTGAGCAAATATTTGATACATCTGACGAGTGGATACAAACTCGAACAGGGATACAACAAAGACACATTGTAGAAGAGGGGCAAAAAACATCAGACTTAGCGTTCGCTGCTGCTCAAGATGCGTTAGGCGATAATGATTCACTAAAAAATCAAATTGACTTAATTCTGGTGGCGACAACCACTCCCGATAAAATATTTCCCAGTGTTGCTTGTGCTGTTCAGCGCAAACTCAATTTAAAAAATATTCCCGCATTTGATATTCAAGCCGTCTGCAGTGGTTTTATCTATGCATTGGCAACCGCAGATAGCTTTATTCGATCGGGTGTGTATAAAAAAATACTTGTGATTGGCGCTGATTCGATGTCGACAATTACCGATTACAGTGATCGATCAAATGCGATTCTTTGGGGTGATGGTGCCGGGGCTGTTATCGTTGAGGCCTCAGATGAACCTGGTATTATAAAAAATATTATTAATAGCAATGGCGAGCATGAGGAATTACTTCACGTGCCCCGAGAGTCAAAAGAAAATCAACCGAATACAATTGAAATGCAGGGAAATGCGGTGTTCAAAATTGCGGTGAATACGTTAGATCAAATTGTGGATGAAACATTAAAGGGGAGTGGTTATGAGAAAAAAGATATCGATTGGCTTGTGCCTCATCAAGCAAATATTAGAATTTTGCAGGCCACCGCTAAAAAGTTAGATATGTCGATGGATCATGTCATCGTAACCATTAATAAGCATGGAAATACCTCTGCAGCCTCAATCCCTCTCGCTCTAAATGAGGGTATTAAAACTGGTCGCATTCAAAAGGGTCAACTCATTTTAATGGAAGCTTTTGGTGGGGGTTTTACATGGGGCTCATCTCTCGTAAGGATTTAAAATGAAGAATGTTTTAGTATTTCCTGGTCAAGGATCACAATCCGTTGGGATGATGGATGGTTTCAGTAGTTCTCATATTCAGGATGTTTTTAACGAAGCATCTGATATTGTGGGCGAGAATCTATTTGAGCTTATCATCCAAGAGAATGAAAAAATCAATCAAACCATCTATACCCAGCCTTTAATGTTGGTGGCAGGGTATGCGACATACCAAATTTTAAAAACTAAACAACCAGACTTTAATATAGATTATCTAGCAGGGCATAGCTTAGGGGAATTGACCGCGGCTCTAGTTGGAAATGTATTTAGTTTTCAAGATGCCGTCAAAATTGTGCACAAAAGAGCTCAATTGATGCAAGATGCAGTCCCACCTGGCAAAGGAGCCATGGCTGCGATTCTTGGATTAGACGATCATCTGGTTGAAGCAATATGTTTAGCTCATCAAAGTAAGGGTGTGATTGAGCCTGTAAATTATAATTCACCTGGTCAAATTGTTATTGCAGGTGAAAAAAAGCTTCTTGAAGATATCCTTCCAGAATTTAAAGAAAAGGGTGCGAAGCGCGCATTAATGTTACCAGTGAGTGTCCCTTCGCATTGCTCATTGATGAAAGAAGCTGAAATACAATTTGCTGATTTTTTAAATCACATTACCTTTAATGATCCAATGGTCCCAATTATTCAAAACGTGACTGCAAAACCCGTAACCCAAGGTGAGGAGATTAAATTGAATCTCATTGCTCAATTATCCAGCCCAGTTCAATGGACGGCCTCTATTCGGTATTTAGAATCTTGTGGGATTGATTCAATCATTGAGTGCGGCCCTGGTAAAGTGTTGACAGGTTTAAATAAAAGAATCATTACATCTGAAGGTGTGAAATTGTTATCCATTAATTCAGATGAATCATTTAATGAATTTTAAAATATTAAGAGACGAGATATGAAAAAAATTGCATTAGTAACCGGAGCCAGTCGTGGAATTGGCGCATCCATCGCAGTGGAATTGGCGAGAAAAGATTTCTTAACCATTGGTACCGCGACCTCAAGCCAGGGAGCTGAAATTATCCAAAAAAACTTTGCTCTGCATAATCTTGAGGGTCATGGAATGGTTCTTAATGTGAATGATAATGAATCTATCACTCAGTTATTAGCCACGATTTCAGAGAAATACGGCGATGTTGATGTTTTAGTGAATAATGCCGGGATTACTAAAGACACACTGTTGATGCGGATGAGTGATGATGATTGGGATAGTGTCATTCAAACAAACTTAAAATCCGTGTATAAACTGTCTCAGGCGGTCATTAAACCGATGATGAAAAAAAGAGTGGGGCGAATCATTAATATTTCATCTGTTGTGGGTCATATGGGGAATGCAGGTCAAGTGAATTATGCAGCAACCAAAGCAGGGATCACGGGTTTTTCAAAATCACTAGCGCAAGAATTAGGAAGCCGAAATATTACGGTGAATTGTGTTGCCCCAGGTTTTATAGATACCGACATGACTCGCTCGCTAAATCCAGAACACAAAGATAAGTTAATTAGCTTAATTCCGCTTGCTCGACTCGGACATCCTGAAGAGGTAGCAAAGGTTGTCTGCTTCCTAGCATCTGATGACGCAGCGTATATAACAGGTGAAACAATTCATGTCAATGGAGGCATGTTGATGGCTTAAAAAAGTTAAACTTTTTTGTATCAAAAGAGCCAGTTTTTGCTAAAATAGCGTTTTTTAATAATAAGGGGTAATTAGATGTCTGACATCGAACAAAGAGTTAAAAAAATTGTATCAGAGCAATTAGGTACAGATGCTGCAAACGTTAAGAATGAATCATCCTTTATCGATGATTTAGGCGCAGACTCCCTCGACACAGTTGAATTAGTAATGGCTCTTGAAGAAGAGTTCGGCACTGAAATTCCTGATGAAGATGCTGAAAAAATCACAACAGTTCAGCAAGCTATTGATTACATCAATAACAATCAATAATTTTTAAATTATATGTCCCGTAGAAGAGTCGTAGTGACTGGACTGGGATTGGTCACTCCTATCGGAATAGGAGTGAACGAATCTTGGCAAAATGCCCTTCAAGGTAAGTCCGGAATATCCAAAATCACCAAATTTGATGCAAGTAACTTTGCTTCTCAAGTGGCTGGAGAAGTGAAAAACTTTGATCCAGCAGAGTTCCTCCCTCCAAAAGAAATACGACGTATTGATACCTTTATTCAGTATGGCTTAGTTGCCGGAATGGAAGCTTTTAAAGATTCTGGTATCGAGGTGACCGAAGTAAATGCGGAACGAATCGGCGTGGCCATTGGATCTGGAATTGGTGGTTTAGGCATGATTGAGAATACAAATGATACTTATGATGAATCAGGCCCGCGCAGAGTGTCTCCATTTTTTATTCCAGGAACAATAATTAATATGATCTCAGGTAATCTTTCCATCATGTATGGATTGAAGGGACCTAATATCTCTATCGTAACCGCTTGTACCACAGGAACCCATTGTATTGGTGACGCTGCACGAATGATTGAATATGGCGATGCTGATGTGATGGTTGCTGGAGGATCTGAAGCGGCCATTACCGAATTATCTGTTGCTGGTTTTGCCTCTGCGAAAGCCTTATCAAGTAGAAACGATGACCCAGAATCAGCTTCTCGACCTTGGGATAGAGGGCGAGATGGTTTTGTGATCGGAGAAGGTGCCGGGGTCATGGTCCTTGAAGAATACGAATCTGCAAAAAAACGTGGTGCTAAAATTTATGCTGAGTTACGCGGGTACGGAATGAGTGCCGACGCATATCATATTACCGCACCTTCCACAGACGGACCTAGACGCTCTATGGCGAATGCTTTAAAGAATGCACAACTCAATCCTGAAGATATTGGATTTATCAATGCGCATGGAACCTCTACACCGCTGGGTGATATTAATGAAACCAATGCACTAAAAGAATTATTCGGCCATCACGCTTATAAACTTGCAGTGAATTCAACAAAATCAATGACTGGACATCTTCTCGGTGGGGCAGGGGGTATTGAATCAATCTTTACAGTATTAAGCCTCCATCATCAAAAATCACCGCCCACTATAAACTTGGTAGATCCAGATCCAGAATGTGATCTCGATTACGTTCCCAATGAAGCCCGTGATATTAAAGTTAAATCTGCTTTAAAAAATAATTTTGGGTTTGGTGGTACAAACGGTAGTTTAGTATTTAATACAGTTTAATCAGGTTGTGAATACAACGCTCATCAACGGTCAATTTGAAAACAAAATATCGGTTCAAGACCGAGGGCTCCAATATGGCGATGGTGTTTTTAGAACATTAGTTTGTAACCGGGGCAGCATTCCTCACTTTACTAAGCACTACCAAAAATTAAAGCAAGACGCTAAAGCTATAAATATATCAATTCCAAAGAGCTCAAATATTCTAAGTGACATCCAAAAGCTCTGCACTAAAGCAGATGTTAAAATCATCAAAATTATTATCACTCGAGGAGAGTCAACCAGGGGTTATGATTATTCAAAAATGATGACACCTAATGTGATCATACAAAGTTTTGATTATGATCAAAAAAAGTTTATAAAAAATAAAACAGGGGTGAGTGTTGAAACAGCTAGTGTGCTCTTAGACAAAAATTCTATTTCCGACATTAAACATCTAAATCGTCTGATTAATATTTTAGCACTGGCCGGGAAGCCAAAATCTATTCATGACCGAATCATGTTAGATCATAAGCAAAATATTATTGAAGGGGCCTATCATTGTGTATTTTTTAAACACAGAAATAAATTTATATTGCCCAGTTTGAATCAGTTTGGGCTTCAGGGCGTAAGCCGACAATTACTAATTGAATACTTTGAAAAGAATACAGTTTCGTTTATTGCTAAGCCAGTGAGCTATAACAGTGTCAAACATTTTGATGAAATGTATCTGATGAATTCTGTGTATGGCATTACTCCGGTTATTAAATTCGATGAGTTTAAATTTCAAATCAATCAATCAATTAGTCAGCAACTTAATTCTGCTTTAAAATTTAATCATGTCTAAAAATAAATACCTTAAATTTTTATTTAATAAACATTATGTTTTTCATCGCATTGTTATCGTATTAGCCATTATTTTTTTATCCATTCATTTATTATTTTTTCAAATCAATGTGACCGACAGTAATCAAGATTTTGAAATTCCAGAGGGATCAAATTTAAATAAAGTTATTACTGAATTTCATAAGCAGGAATTAATAAGCTCACCCTGGCGCTTTAAGTTACTGTTCTATATCACGGGTAATCAAAACAACATCAAAAAGGGAAGTTATCGGATTAAGAATGGGGATAATTCAGTTGATTTAATTCGCATGATTACTCAGGGTTTAGAGACCACGCACGCCATTACTTTTGTAGAAGGTCAGACCATTCAGCAGGTTTTTCAAACGATTCAAGACAATCCCTACATCAAAAAAACTTTAGATGAATTTAATGAAGCAAAAATATTACAAGAACTCAGTATTGATGCCAAAAGTCTTGAGGGACTTGTTTACGCAGATACTTATTACTTTATAAAAAATACCACGGACGTTGCCTTGTTAAAAATGGCTCATCAACACCTTGATCGAAAACTAAAGCTCGCCTGGAATCATCGATCCACCAATCTTCCTTATAATGATTCTTATGAGGCGCTGATCATGGCCTCGATTATCGAAAAAGAGGTCACTTTTTATGATGAAGCATCGATGGTGTCTGGAGTCTTTGTCAACCGTCTGAACATAGGGATGCCATTACAAAGTGACCCTACAGTCATTTATGGCATCAAAAAATTTGATGGCAATATACGCAAAAATGATTTAAGAAAAGACCATCCACATAATACCTATACCCGTAAAGAACTTCCCCCCACGCCCATTTGTATTGTCAGTTATCAATCGATTAATGCGGCATTAAATCCTGCGAACACCAAAGCCTTATACTTTGTTGCTATGGGAAATCATCGTCATAAGTTTTCAGAAACCTTAAGTGAGCACAATGAAGCCGTAAACTTGTATCAAAGGAATAATAAATAATGGCATTTTTTATTACAGTGGAAGGAATAGATGGTGCAGGTAAATCCACCCACTTAGATTTTATAGCCCAATATTTGCAAGATTGTGAATACCCTTGTATACAAACCCGTGAACCAGGAGGAACGCCCCTGGGTGAACAATTAAGAGGGCTGTTATTGCATCATGAGATGCATGTGAACACGGAAACCTTGCTCATGTTTGCAGCTCGTAGTGAACATTTAAAAGTGTTGATTGAACCCACACTTCATAATAACACCTCCGTTGTCTGTGATCGATTTACAGATGCCTCTTACGCTTATCAGCATGGTGGAAAGAAAATTGATGTTGGCTTTATTCAGTCCCTTGAAAAAATAGTACACCCCCATTTAAAACCTGACCTGACTTTTATTTTTGATCTTGATCCAAGTATTGCTAAGTCCAGGATCACTGGGGAAAGAGATCTAGATAAATTTGAAAAATCATCCATTGAATTTTTTAATGGGGTGCGCAATGTGTATCTGGATTTAGCTAAGTCTGATCCTCGCTATTTCATTCTTGATTCGACGCAATCCATTGAAACGATTCAATCAAAAATTAAAGATCGATTGGATGTGTTGATCAAATGATGCCCTGGTACCAATCATTCTATGAACCGGCCTTCGCAAAAACTTTTTTAGCAACACAAACACACTTATTTATTTCACAAGACGGAGAGGGCAGTGAACACCTGATAGAGAATTTATTAAGAAATACCTTATGTGAGCAACTGAATACTCATGGGCAAGCCTGTGGCCACTGCAAATCTTGTGAATATTCGTTTGTTGAGCATCCCAAACTTCGTGTTATTGAAAAAAATCCAGAGTTGAAAACGGCCGTGGTGACCATCGAGCAGATCCGAGAACTGTCGTCCTTTATTGAATTAGCCAGCAGTAGCCAGGAGGATTACAAGTTGATTTATATCAAGGATGCAGATGTCTTGTCAACCAGTGCGGCTAACGCATTACTAAAAAATTTAGAAGAACCGCCAACCAACACTTTTTTTATTTTAAACAGTAAAAATTTACATAAAATTTTACCCACCATTCGTAGCCGCTCATCCATCCATTTTTTACCCTCACCAACCCGGGAGCAAAGCCTAAGGTATCTTGAGCAAGAAGGTCATCAACAGGCTATTCAATTTATAGATTTATCTGGAAATAAACCATTTTTTGCAATTCAACTGGCCAATGATCATGAGGTTTTGAATAGCATTGTGACTTTACTGATGAAAGGAAAATCTTTTGACATGATGCACGTCAACGATACTCTGTTGGCCAGTGGATTAGGATTTTTTATCGAAATTATGCAAAAATGGATCTTTGATCTTTCAAGCTACACTGAATTTAAACAGCTGCATTACTTCACAAATATTAAAGATAAAATTGAACAAATCAGCAAAACTTTATCTTATAAAGAGACCTTAAACTTTTACAAAAAATTAAATGAGTATGCTCGACTTGCAGATACCCCAATCAATAAGTCAATGGCATTGGATGCCATGATGATCGATTATAAAAGGATTTTTAACTAATGTTTGTTGATTCGCATTGCCATTTAAATTTTCCAGAGCTGCGCAATAACCTGGATGACATTCTGCTTAATATGCAGAAGAATAAGGTTACGCATGCCCTTTGCGTGTCGGTCGAAATGGACAAATTCAGTGAGATTGATGAGCTCAGTCAAGCACATGAAAATTTATATGCTTCTATTGGTGTGCATCCGGATTATGAAGATATTGTCGAACCCAGTATTGAGGAATTGGTATCCATTGCCTCAAAGACCAAGGTTGTGGCCATCGGTGAAACAGGTTTGGACTACTTTAGGCTCAAAGGGGACTTAGAATGGCAGCGTGAGCGTTTTCGTAAACACATCCGAGCCGCCAATGAGTCGCATTTACCCTTAATCATTCATACCCGTGAAGCTCGTGAAGATACCATCCAAATTTTAAAGGAAGAACTAGCTCCGGGAACAAGAGGGGTATTGCATTGCTTTACTGAAACATATGAAATGGCGATGCAAGCCATCGAACTCGATTTTTTTATCTCATTTTCTGGCATTGTCACCTTTAAAAATGCGATTGATTTAAAAGAAACGGCAAAAAAGTTACCCTTGGAACGCATGCTGATAGAAACCGATTCACCTTACCTTGCCCCAGTGCCATTTCGAGGAAAAACTAACGATCCATCCAAAGTCATTCATGTGGCTGAGGAAATTAGTCGACTAAAAGATATTCCGATTGAAACCATTGCCGAGGTGACATCGGCAAACTTTTTTAACTTGTTTAATAAGATACAACCTCAATCTTCATGAAAATTACTGTATTAGGGGCGGGCTCAAGTGCGGGGACTCCAGTCATTGGATGTGAATGTCCGGTTTGTCGCTCCAGTAATATGAAGAATAAAAGAAGTCGATGTTCCTCAATCATCACCCTAGATAACGGGAGCCATATTCTGATTGACACCTCACCAGACTTTAAAATGCAGGCCATGCGTGAACAAATTCACAAAATTGACGCTGTCCTCTTTACCCATCACCATGCGGATCATTGCCATGGCATTGATGACTTAAGGGCTTATTGTCAAAAGTATAAGCAAGCCATCCCGATCTTTGCCAATGAAAATACCATGAAGGAATTAAAATTAAAATTTAATTATGCCATTCGTGAAGAGAGTCAATTTTGGGAAACTCCGGTGCTGCAAGCAAATATCGTCAATGGACCCTTCCATGTTGAAGGGACCGAGATTATTCCACTCCCAGTGATCCATGGACGCATGGAAATTTTAGGTTACCGTCTCGGTAATTTAGCCTACATCACTGATGTGTCTGAGATTCCAGAATCAACCCTAGAACTTCTGCATGATGTGGATATATTGCTCCTTGATTGCCTTCGTTATGAACCCCATTTTTCTCATTATGGCTTTAAGCAAAGCCTTGAAATGAGTGAAAAAATCAAAGCAAAGCGAACTTTTTTTATTCATATGACTCATGATATAGAGTATGATGCGGTATCTTCAGACTTACCGGATAATGTTTATCTGGCATATGATGGTTTACAATTAAATTTAAATTAATAGGAATGCTTTAACTTATGAAACTAAAACTATTTATTCTTACCCTAATATCCTTTTTGTTTATATCAGTTGGCTATGCTGAGAAAAAAGTCTATTCAGAAGATGAATTTTTATCTCTTTTTAATGGTAAACCTAAAGCGCGAGTTGAGAAATATCTGGGTGAACCTGACAGTAAAGAAATTGCGGTTAAACCGAAAGATGCCAGCACTGTGATTGGCCGGCCAACCGACAATAAAGACAACAAAAAGAAAGATAAAGTCGATATGTGGTACTACTCCAATATTGTGAAATCAGGTAAAGACACCACCTGGAAAAGAATTGAATTCACGTTTATTAATGACCGTTGTATGAACATTGCCTTTTCTAATTAATCCCTATTTGCATTAGCAAAAGCCCTGCTATTTGCAGGGCTTTTTTTTTGTGCTACATTGAATCATATGATCTAATTAAAAAGGATTCTGTATGGATGGTGATTTAAAGTCTGTCATTAATAAACATCATGGGGGCTGTCCGCACGATTGTCCCGATACCTGTTCCATGGTGTTTCATGTCCAAGATAAAAAACTAATCAAGGTCCAAGGGAATCCCGACCACCCCATGACACGCGGTGGATTGTGTGTCAAATTAAACGATTACGAAAAACGCCATTACCATCCAGATCGTTTGTTATATCCCATGAAAAGAGTAGGGCCTAAGGGTGAAAAACAATTTGAAAGAATTACTTGGGACGAAGCTTTTGACACCATTGTCAGTAAATGGACACAAATCATTAATGAACATGGTGCTGAGGCGATTATGCCGAATAGTTATCTGGGGAATCAAGGTCTTGTTCATGGACTCAATGGTGGCGATGCTTTTTTTGCAAGATTAGGCGCGACGGTCACAGAGCGAACCTTTTGTGGCGAGGGCTCATGCACAGCATGGTTATTAACGATTGGTCCGACCGCGGGCGTTGACCCAGAAAGTTTTATCCATTCTAAATTCATTATTGTTTGGGCATGTAATTCAGTTAGCACTAACTTACATCACTGGCACATCATTAAAGAGGCGCAAAAAAATGGATCTAAGGTTGTGGTCATTGACGCCTATGCATCACGCACTGCAAAAGAAGCAGACTGGCATATTTGTCCTAAACCTGGAACCGATGGGGCGCTTGCCATGGCCATGATGCATGTGATTATTGAAGAAGGGCTGGTTGATCAAGACTATGTTGATAACTACACGGTTGGCTATCCCGAATTAGCAGAACTTGCAAAACAGAGAACCCCCGAGTGGGCTGCTGAGATTACTGGTATCCCCGCAGCAGATATTAGAAAACTTGCCCGAGAATACGCAACCACACAACCCTCTGCCATTCGCATTGGCGTTGCCCTTGAAAAGAGTTATGGTGGCAGTCAGGCGATTCGTGCGGTGACGGCATTACCGGCGTTAACCGGAGCCTGGCGTCATGTGGGCGGCGGTATCCTTCAATTTCCTGTGTGGGAGCACCCCTATAAATTTGATGTCATTTGTCGTCCTGACCTGATTCCCAAAGGAACCCAGGTGGTGAATAACTTACAATTAGGCCGAGTGTTGACCGGAGAACAAAAACTCAAAGTGCCGATTAAATCGATGATGTGCTGGAACACTAATCCGGTAACCCAGGCCACAGAATCAGAAAAAATTCTTGAGGGTTTGAAGCGTGAAGATTTATTCCTCGTTTCCGCAGAGCATTTTATTTCTGATACAGCAGCCTTTGCGGATATTCTTTTACCAGCCTCTATGGGGGCGGAGCAAGAAGATATTATTCTCTCATGGGGTCATCTCTATCTCACCTACAATGAAAAATGTATTGATTCCCCAGGGGAATGTTTACCGAATAATGAAATTTTTAGGCAACTCGCAAAGCGACTCGGATTTGAAGAAGATAACTTTAAATGGAATGATACCGAATGCTTAGAAAACTATATTGACTGGAATGCTCCAGCGTGTGAAGGAATTGATCTTAATTATCTAAAAAAACATGGTTATGCAAGGCTCAATGTGGGTACCAAAGATAACCGTGCGCCGCATAAACAAGGAAACTTTCCAACACCCTCTGGGAAATGTGAGTTTAGGGTCGTGGGTGCGAAGAATTTTGTGGCTGGCCCATTCCGTCAGATGTATGAAGACTTTCAACCGGGTGAAGATATCCCAGAACTACCAGACTATGTGCCATCAAGAGAAACTCATGATGCGAATCCTGAGCTGGCTAAAAAATATCCGCTGAATATTCTTGCGCCGAAGAGTCATGGATTTATTAATTCTAGCTATGCCAATATCGAGAACAAGCTCAAAGGGCAGGGTGAACAATTTGTGTTAATTAATCCAAAAGATGCCAAAGATCGGGGGATATCCGAAGGGCAAAAAGTTAAAGTATTTAATGACCGGGGTTCTTTTGAAGCGGCTGCAAAGGTATCGACCGACGTGAATCCAGGAATTGTGGTGGCGACCCTCGGATACTGGCGTCAATTGAATAATGGCGTGGTGAATTCAGTGAGCTCAAATGCCTTTGGGGATATGGGGAATTCACCGACTTCGCATGACTGTTTAGTGGAAGTAGGTAACATATAATAAATCCCTATAAATTTTTAATGTAGTATATAGTTAAGCTTCTGTAGTGATGGTATTTAAATGTTGCTCAATAAGGGTCATTGAATATCATGCTAAAAAAATTTGTAGCCTTCTTACTTATCCCTGCTAGCTTATTTTTATCACATCAAGTTTTCGCTGCATGCTCTAGCAGCATATCTCCTTATGCTGAAGACTGTGATGGGTCTGGCATTGATTGGTTATCTGGCGACTTAACAATTAATCAAGGTGTAAATCTTTCAAACACTGCTTCATTTGATTTTAAATCTACAGGGAGTCTGATTAATAACGGTTCAATAAGCAATTCAGCAGTGGGTGACATCGCCTTAATCTTAGGAAATGGTGGGTCACTTATATCTATAACAAGTATTGTTAACTCTTCAACAGGAACGATAGCTGCACCAGGCGGTCAGTCAGGAGTGCAAACTTTTAATTCCGTGACCATTTCTTCCTTTTTGAACGACGGAACAATAGGTACTGGTGCTCAATATGGCTTTTATGGGCAAAGTGCAAATACTATAAATTCATTTGTTAATAATGGCACATTGTCGGGAAGTGTCTATGGTTTAAAAATGGATTTTGATGGACAAATAGGAACCCTGACCAATTCAGGAATTATTGATGATATTTATATTGATACTCCTAATTTCTTTGGTTCGCCAACTATTATAGATACACTTAATAACCTTCAGGGAAAATCAACCTCAGATATATTAAATTATGATGGTAGGGTGCCTAATAATTACAACATTATTATTAACTCAACTTCGGACTATGGTCAAATCAAATTTACCAATATTTCTAGCGCCATTAATTTTGGAGTTTACTCCACATCATCTGTCAGTACCAGCGTAACTTACTCAAGTGTTATTGATGGCTTAACCTCAGCTGAATTAAACAATACCACCACGGGTACCGTTACACTATCTGGTACCGCATATACATGGACATTAACGGATGCGGATAGCGACTTAGTATGGGATTTAAATTTTGCAAGCAGTGGTCCCACAGCTGCCGATACCCAAACATCTATTCAGGCCATTAAAGGTCAGTTACAAGGGAACTTAAACTCCCTCACTGCGGGTGCTAACTTCGCTAATATGAATACCTACGACTGTAACTTCTTTGATAGCAAAGGCGGATGTTTCTCCTTTGGAAGTCGCTACAACGATTTGCAGAGCCCATCAATGCAAACAAACAGTTTTGTGGCTACGGGTGGGTATAAGATAGATAATCACTTTAGAATCGCTGGGTTTATCGATCAAAATCTGAATAACAATACAGCCCACAACATTGATATAGAGAACAAGGGTCCGTTAGTAGGCTTAATTGGTGTGTGGAATCAGAATGCAAATCAACTCGGCTGGCAAATCAAAGTAGCCAACGCCTATCAAAGTAAAGATGCGAGTATTAAAAGGTCAGTGACCGGAACTTCAGAAGCGGGAAGCGGGAAGACCGACATTGACAGCCAAAGCTATGTCGCTGAATTCTCCTATAACTATGCCGCAACATCATCCCTGCTTTTACGCCCATACGTGGCGCTAAGGTACGCGCTGGTGAAACAAGAGGGCTATACTGAAACGGGTGTGGATAACCCATTAACATACAACAGCATTCGTGATCGTTCCAAAACCGCCTTAGTGGGATTGAAAGTAAAAAAACAACTCACAGATAAGGTGGTTGCTAAGGGGAGTGTGGGCCTCGAACATGATCTCAGCCATAAAACTGATAATCTAGAAGTTTCCGGAGTTTCTGGCTTAACTTCTGAGAGTTTTACCAATAAGCTAGATAAAACCAGACCCGTGGCGTCAGTTGGCGCCGATTATTACATTGATCCAACGCAAAGACTCAGCGCAACTGCTTTTTACCAAGAACTTCCGTTTGCGTCGACTAAAGCCAGAACCTTGTACTTAAATTATATGTTGGCCTTTTAGAGCGTAAATAGCTCTTCTATGATTGCTCGACTGGCTTCGTCAATATTCTCTGGAACGTAGCCGCCCTCAAGCATATAGATAATTCCCTTAGACTGATATTGTTTTTGCATGCTATTGATCATCTTGGCCACCTCTTTATAACCCCTTGAGGTGTATGCCAATCTACCCAATAAATCCCCTTGGTGAGCATCAAATCCAGCAGATACGAGGATAAATTCGGGCTTGAAAGCCATCATTTTGGGAATTAAATGGGTCTTAATTCCTTGAATAAACTCCTCATCACCAGCACCTTCAGGGAGGTCAACGTTTAAAGTCGTGCCTTCACCAGCACCAGATCCTATTTCAGATGGCCTACCTGAGCCCGGATAGAGAGGGTGTTGATGAATACTGAAATAAAAAACAGACGGATCTTCATAAAATATATCTTGTGTGCCATTGCCATGGTGCACATCAAAATCAATAATCAATACCTTATGAATACCGTATTTTTGTTGTAAATAACGTGCCGTTATGGCTGCGTGATTGAATATACAAAAACCCATGCCTCGGTCCTTGGTCGCGTGATGCCCTGGAGGTCTGTTAAATGAAAACGCTGCCTTGACATTCCCTTTCATCACTTCATCAGCAGCGACTAAACCAGCTCCAACCGACATTTTTGCGACCTCTAAACTTTTTGGGGCAATAACGGTATCGCCGGTACTTAAAAAAGTAGGGGAGTTATTAATCAGCGCCCTAATCTCATTTTCAACTAAATTGATGTATTCCTTAGAATGAGCCAAGGCAATTTCTTTATTTGTTGCTTTTCTGACCTTAGGCCATACGAGATTGTATTTATAGTCAGGGTTTTGTTTTAGTGTATGAATAACATCAAATAAACGCTCGGGCCGTTCTGGGTGTCCTGAACCGGTGTTATGTTCTAAAAAGATATCGTCATAGAGTATGGCAACGGGAGTCTTTGCAATCACGTTATTTGTCCATATGCATGAAAGGAGAATGGTGGTGCAAACCACTACCTTTCTTAAGTTAAACATATCCTATATTTCGTATAATGTATATTATGTTAAATAGAATTAATATCCTTAATAAGATCATCAGCTCCAATTCGAGTTGCTACCTCTTTGGCTTTAGCTAGATAAACATCTTTATCTTCCTTCGATAGCTTGTAGAGCTTCAAGTATGTCTTAGCTAAGTAGTAATCTCCTCCTGCTTCTATGCATAGTTCTTCAAGGTCTTTCAAAGTTCTGATGCCTTTTTCATAATCATTATCAAGCACTTCATATTCACCTTTTAGGATTGTAAGTTCAGCAAATTCACCCAGATATCCACTTTTTTGATACATAATTGAGCCTTTGAGTGAATATTCTCGTGCTCGATCATAAAATCCTTGGCTTGCAGCACTTTTAGCAAGGCGATCGTATGATTCAGCTCGCTCATCATCATTAGATGATGATTTCAATGCCATTGCGAAGTATTCGTAGGCTTTTTCGTTATCTTTTTCTTTCTCTTTAACGTCTCCCATTTGAATTAAGAAACGTCTTTCAAATTGAACAAATTTTGAATTACCAAGTTTTGCAGTTTCATAACCGGTTGAAAATATACTAAGTGCTTGTTTTAAATCATTATTTTCTTTATATGCCAATCCTTTGAACATAATGGATAACATCTGATCTGCTGGATGTTGTGCTAGTTTTTCCGTTTTTTCAAATAATGCTATGGATTCTTGGGCTTTATTTTCACTAAATAAGACCTTAGCCATGCAAAAATTTCCTGAAAAAGGGTCATTATTAATTAGTTTTTCGGCTTCTTGTTTTGCTTTTGCATAATCATTTCTTGATAGTTCTTTTTCACAATCATTTTCACTATTATATGCAAAAACATTATTAAAAAACAATAAGTTAAAAAATGTTATTAATGTTAATTGTTTAATCATTTAGCATCTCCATTAGATTGATTTCGGTAATGATTGGTACACCTAATTCGCTTGCTTTATCAGCCTTTGATCCCGGATTGTCCCCAACTATTACATAGCTTGTTTTCTTTGATACACTTCCACTGACTTTGCCACCATTAGCTTCAATGAGGTCTTTTATTTCGTCGCGTGAGAAACTATTTAAAGTTCCGGTTACGACAAAGGTTTGATTATTAAGTTTGCTATTAATTGCATTTATCTCCTTAAGTGTTGGCCATGAAATACCGCTGGCTATAATACTGTTGATAATTTGTTGATTGTTTGCATTGTGAAAATATTTTACTAATGACTCAGCAACAACCGGACCAATATCATTTACCATCAAATAATCTTCAACTGTGGCGTTGAATAAATTATCAAGACTTCTAAAATAAGCTGCCAGCTCTTTCGATGTGGCTTCACCTACATTTCTTATTCCTAATGCGTAAATAAACTTACCAAGAGTTGTTTTTTTACTTATTTCAATGGATTCTTTCAGATTCTCAACAGACTTCTTACCAAAGCGGTCCATGTTTTCAATAACTGCGAAATCTAACTTATAAATATCAGCTATATTTTTTAACATGCCCTGTTCAAACAGTTGATCAACAATCTTTTCTCCCAAACCATCAATGTTCATGGCTTTTCTGGAAATAAAATGAGATATGCCTTGTTTGATCTGTGCGTTACATTTGTACTGTCCTGTACATCTTTGTGCGGCTTCACCATCAATTCTTTCTATATCTGATCCACAAATTGGACATTGTTTTGGCATTGTGAATTTGATTGCATGATTTGGTCTTTTTTCAAGAATAACCCTGACAACTTCCGGAACCACGTCCCCTGCTCTTCTAACGATAACACTGTCGCCAATTCTAATATCTTTTCTATTCATTTCATCTTCATTATGCAGAGTGGCATTAGTTACCGTGACCCCTGAAACAAAAACAGGCTTAAGTCTCGCAACTGGGGTAATGGCTCCTGTTCTTCCAACCTGAACGGTTATATCATTCACAATCGTTTCTGCTTCTTCCGCAGGAAATTTATATGCAATTGCCCATCGCGGAGCTTTAGAAACAAATCCAAGATTATTTTGACTCTTTATCGAATTTACCTTAAACACGATCCCATCAATATCAAACGGAAGTGCATTTCGTTGACCTAAAATCTTTTGAAAATAAGCTTCCATTTCTATATTGTTTTGAACAATTTCAGAGTATTTTGAAACAGGAACACCAAGACTCTCAATAAAATCAATCATTTGAGAGTGATAATCAAAATGCACACTTGTATCTACTTCACCTAGTCCATAAGCAAAAAATTGTAGCTTTCTCTTTGCAGTAACGGCTGGATCAAGCTGGCGAAGGCTACCAGCTGCGGCATTTCTAGGGTTAGCAAAAACTTTTAAATCCTGCTTCTTTTGTTGTTCGTTCAGTTCTAAAAAATCTTCTTTATTCATCAACACCTCACCCCTTAACTCTAGAATTTTGGGTGGGTTATCTGATCTTAAGCGGAGAGGAATAACCTTCATGGTTTTTATATTATGAGTAACATCTTCTCCCACCAAGCCATCTCCACGGGTTGCCGCATATTTCAAGACACCTTCCTCATAGAAAAGTGATATGGCTAGGCCATCAAATTTAAGCTCAGCAGAAAACTCAATATCAGTGATATCTAGTGTTTCTGTGACTCGCTTATAAAAAGCATTTAGTTCGTCATTACCAAAGGCATTTCCTAATGACAACATGGGTTTCTTATGGGTGATTTGTTTAAATTCGTCCAGAGGTCTTCCCCCTACCCTCTGTGTTGGTGAATCTGGGGTAATTAAATGGGGATTTTCAGATTCAATTTTTTTTAATTCTTGAAAAAGGCTGTCATACTCATGGTCAGAAATGAGTGGGTCATCCAACAGATAGTAAGCATGATCGTGTTCTTGAATAGTTTTTTTTAAATTCTTTAATCTGTCTTTAATATCTTGCATTAATTAATCAGCCAAAATATTTTATCGCCTGATCGCTTCCAGGAAGTAGGTCCTTATTTTTCATCTCATAGGCTATTTGATCAACAAATTTTTTAATGGTGGGGATGTACGATGAATCAATCTCTTTATTCCTTCCGTCGACCATAACAGCATTTAATTTGATACAAAACTCATTGATCATCTCAATCATTTGCGAGAATGCATTTTGTGAATTTGTTGTGGTCGGAATATCTAACGAAAAAATAATACCCTGTATAAATGCATCACTTTCAATTCTTAATGGTTGTCTGCTCAAATTCATTATTTTAAACATCTTTTCTCCATCAACCTTTGGATCAAAATACCAATGAAAGTCTTTAAATACTCTGATGTTTGCTTTGTTGAAAAAATCTTGAAACGCGCCAAAATGAAATGAGCTATCCGTTTTTGGTTGGACCTTGATCAGGATCGTCTTATTCACCAGGGATTTAAAATCTTTTAATTCGTTTGCCCTGTCAACCATATCTTCGTTTGCTAACCAAATTTGATTAACATCGAGCTGTTCTCTGATTTTTTCAATAAAACCTAAAAAATGATCTTTTACTTCCTCATTTACTTCAAGCTTTCTTGAAATTAACGGTAATGTGAGTAGAATTTGATCGAATAAAAACTCATCATCAAGAGCTTCCCCAGTTGCCCATAAGTCCTCATCTTTTCTTAAATACAATCCCAATCTAAGTTGAGTTAGGTAGTCAGCCACCCCAAGTTCAATTAAAATTCTAGCTGGCTTAGGTTCTTTTAAAGTCAGGCTCACAACAGACTCAAATTTTAAATTTATTTCACTCGGTAAGTTTTTTCTCAAAAATTCAATAGATACATTAGATGAGGAAGATTCATGAACAATATAATTATCTAATTGATCCTCTTCCCTAATACTATTTTGAAATAAAGGATCTCTTTGGCGTTGTATTGTTTCTGCTTTTTTTTGTTTTTCTCTTATTTTTTTTAATTGGATCCAATTAAAAATAATCATTAAAAAAACAATGCTTAAACCTAAAATTAGTAATGCAATCTGAACATCACTCATGATGGTTGACTCACTTTAGATTGTTGATCCTTACGGACATCATTTAGGTCTACTTCAACAATTCGAGAGACTCCAGATTCCTGCATGGTCACGCCTATAAGTTGTTCGGCCAATTCCATAGTAATTTTATTATGAGACACATACAAGAACTGGGTATTAGATGACATTTCCTTGACCAAATCACAAAATCTTTCAGTATTCGAGTCATCTAGAGGAGCATCAACCTCATCTAATAAACAAAATGGTGCTGGATTTAATCTAAATAATGCGAATACAAGGGCAATTGCAGTTAAGGCTTTTTCCCCTCCCGAGAGCAGATGAATTGTTGTGTTTTTCTTACCAGGGGGTTGAGCGACAATTTGGAGGCCCGTGTCTAAAATTTCATTTCCAAGAAGCTCTAGAACCGCTCGGCCACCACCAAAAAGTTTTCTGAAGTAATCATTAAGATTTTGATTCACTTCATTATAAGTCGCTTTTAATTTTTCTCGAGTTTCCCGGTCAATTTTTCCAATTGCCGATTCTAATGTGGCGCTGGCCTCTGTTAAGTCATCAACTTGTATATTGATGTATTTGACTCTTTCTCTTTCCGTATCGAGCTCAGCCACTGCCGCCATATTTATCGGCCCAATACGCTCTATTTTTTGATTCAATTTTTCAATTTTTTCATCGAGAGTTGTTAGCGTTTCATTTTCAATTTGCTTAGTCACTTCATCATCGTGAATTTGATATTGTATGTATTCTTTAACTGAATAATCAAAATCGATTTTCTTTTGCTGTTCATTAAGTTTTTGATTTTGTTGCTGCTCAGATAATGGGGTTATTTCCTGAACAAGTAAAAGTCTAATTTGCTCAAGTTCACGTAAATTATTCTCACTGATGGCTAATTGATCTCGCTTGGCCTTGAGTAATTTTTCAGCATTATCTTTTTCAATGATGAGTGCTTTAAGGTCATTGTTTAATGATTCATTGAGTTCCGTAAAACGCTCGAGACTGTAATCATTTTTTGATTGTGATAATGAATTATACTCATTCGTTAACAGTTCTTTTCTTTCTTTCGCATCACTTATCTTGTTAGTGGATAAAGCAAATTGATACTCAATTTCTCGTTTTTGTTTTTCAGCTTCATCAAAAATTCTCTTAGCTTCAGAAAATATTTTTTCCAGTCCTAACTTTGTATTTTCTAATTCAAGCAAGCTTTGTTCATCCGTCGAGATACTCGCTTCTAGACTCGCAATTTTATTTATTTTGAGTTGCCTGTCATTTTCAATCAGCTGTTTTTCTTGATTAATAGTTTCAATATCCCGATCAATTTGCTTTAATCTTTCATTAGCGGTTTCAAGCTGATGTCTTTGTTTTGCAAACTTGATCTCAATTTCTTTTGCTTGCTTTTCTGACAACTCTCTCTGTTCGAGTAAGTCACTCAAATTTTCCTTTGTATTTTCTATACTTGTTCTTAATGAATTGATTTGTGATTGCAAATCTTCGTTATCTTTATTAAGACTATTTTGACTAGCAATTAAATCTTCAATTTTTGCTTTAGTGGCGAAAGTATCAAACTTAATTTGATTGTCGCCATTAATATACTGATAATGTTTGCCATAAATATTTCCGTGGATATCGACTAGACTTTGTCCAAGACTAAGCTGGTCTCTGTATCGTTGAAGTAGACTCATGTCTTCAATCACAAAAACACCATGCAATAAATCTTCAACAGCACCTTGATATGCACTATCAATTTTAATTAAATGGGTCAGTGGATTAAGCTCACCCAAAGAAGTTTTTATAAAAGTATGTTTAGATGTTTTTAGTAAAGTTATAGCTTGAGCGGGTTTTTCAAAAGCGGAATTCTCTGAAAAATAAGCATTTGACTTTAATCCAATAACAGCATCGAGGGCATTGGTCCATTTGTCGTCAATCTCTAATGTATTTAACAGGCTGGTATTTGCATCAATGTTATTTTGTTGTAACCAGCTGCTGATTTGTTCCTGATTAGAATGAGCTTCCATCAAATTGGTTAATGATTTGATTTCCGCACCAATATCACTTAACTGAGCTTGGAGAGATTGTTTTTGTTCATTCAGATCATCTTCACTTACTTCATAATCTTCAATAATGGTTTTCTGATCAGCGATAGCTAAGTTTAGATCTTCAATTTTTTTATGTAGGAGATCGAGATCATCTTTACCATAATCCTCTGTATCTTTAATAGTCGTCTGTTGGATTTGACGATCATTTAATAAAGCACTCAGTCTGTTTTCAAAATCTTTTAGCTTGGTTTCCATGAAGGATAAAGTATTCTGATCAAGTCTGAGTTGTTCTTTATTGGTTTGAAGTTGGTTCGATTTTTCTGAAAATTGATCTGCGACGGATTTATAATTATGTTCTGATTTTTTATACTCTTCCTGTTTGGCGCTAAATGAATTGCTGTAATTGGATAAATTTACTTCACAGTCTTTGAGATCTTGTTCAAGACCAACAATGTTTTCGTCAAGTTTGATGGTTTCTTCAGCAATTTGTTTTAACCTCTGGTTGCTCTGGTTAATTTGATTCTTTACCCTCTCCTCTTCATTGCGATTCGATTCGATTTTACTTTCAGTCGAGCTGACCTTGGAGCTGACTTCATAAAAATTCGCTTGGATTGGATTGATTGATTCGCTCTCCGTTCTAAAATCTTCGCGAGCTTTTTCTACATTTATTTCAGCTTTGGTGAGCTCTGCTTTTTTTTGCTCGACTTGAATTTCAATTTGTTTCAGCAGTTTTTGTGACTCTTGCCACTGGTGAGCAGCTGATTCTTTTTTTAAATACGCTAATTGTGCTTGGAATAATTTGAGCTCTTCCTTGAAGCTATTATATTTTTTTGCCGCCTCTGCTTGCGCTTCAAGTTTAGTGATCGCCGAATTAATTTCTTTTTCTAGATCCCTCACTCTTTGCAGATTGTCTCGTGTGTCGCGTAAACGAAATTCTGTTTCTTTTCTACGTTCTTTATATTTACTGATCCCTGCAGCTTCCTCCAAGAAGCTTTTTAAATCTTCAGGTTTTGCTTCAACAAGTTGAGAAATGGTATTTTGACCAATAATGGCATACCCTCGAGTTCCTAAGCCTGTTCCATAAAATAAATCAGCGACATCCTTTCGACGAACATTGATGCCATTAATAGAATAAGTTGAGCCTTTATCTTTTTCAATAACTCTTCTCACCGCAATTTCGGAATATTTTGCCCACTCATTGGCAGCTTTGTTTTCTGAATTATCAAATAAAAGTTCAACGCTTGCTCTTGAAATAGCCGGACGCGTGTCTGTGCCATTAAAGATAACTGACTCCATGGATTCGCCACGCAGTTCTTTTGCGGATGATGAACCCAGAACCCACTTTACAGATTCCATGATATTTGATTTTCCGCAACCATTAGGGCCTACTATTCCCACTAACTGTCCTGGAAGGGAGATGGTCGTTGGATCTACGAAGGTTTTAAAGCCTGCTAACTTGATTTGTCTTAACTTCAAATACTTCTCACTATTATTCTATAAGTTACAAAAAAATGTATAATTTCAAAAAAAATTTAAGAGCCACAGCACAACATGAAACTTACAAAACTAGGAAGTAAGCCAACCGCGCAACCAACTAAAGAGTTAGAAACTTTTAGCAATCCAAATCCCAAAGGTGATTTTCACATCCATATGGAAATACCGGAATTTACTTGTTTATGCCCAAAAACTGGACAACCAGATTTTGCTACTCTCTTCTTAGATTATATCCCTGATAAGCATTGTGTGGAACTGAAAAGTCTAAAATTATACATGTGGTCATTTCGAGATGAGGGATGCTTCCATGAGGCTGTTACAAACCAAATTTTAAATGATTTAGTAAAAGCCACCAAGCCAAGATATATGAAATTAACAGCTAAGTTTTATGTTCGTGGCGGCATTTTCACCAATGTTATTGTCGATTACAGAAAAAAGGGATGGAAACCTCAACCTAAGGTTGATTTAGATGTGTTTCCAAGCCAAAATAGCGTTGTTTAGTTAAATGGGGGTATAGCTCAGCTGGGAGAGCGCTTGCATGGCATGCAAGAGGTCAGCGGTTCGATCCCGCTTACCTCCACCAACAAAAGTCTCAATGTAATTACCTTATAAATGTCTTCATTTTTATGTTTTCCTGTGTATATTAATATTAATAAAACCTATTTTTTAATAGGAATTCTTTTTAACTACCTAGAAAAAGTTATTAGGGAGGCATCATGAGTGTATTAGAAAGTTTTAAACAATTAAAAGCCGATGGGAAAAAAATTGTAGTAGTTACTTCCTATGAATACTGGAGCGCAAAAATTCTGAATGAAACAGACGTAGACGGTATTTTAATTGGTGATGATTCATCTATGGTGATTCATGGACATGAAAATACCATGAACTCGGATGTAGAAACGATTGCAATGCATACGCGAGCTGTAAGGAAGGGAGCAAAAGATAAATTCCTTATTGCAGCCATGCCTTTTATGAGTAATCGCAAAGGCTTTAAGGAGGCGATGGACAACGTTGAAATTCTGATGAAGGCAGGTGCAAATGCATTGAAGATTGAGGGGGTGGATGGAAATGAAGAGCTTTATGCTCATCTTACCCAATCAGGCATACCAACAATTGGTCACATTGGCCTCACACCAACACACCATAATGCAATTGGTGGTTTCAAGGCCCAAGGCAAAACCAAGGAAAGTGAACAAAAAATCATCACAGAGGCTAAACAACTTGAAAAGCTTGGCTGTATATCTATTGTATTAGAGGCAGTGCCCCAACATGTTGGAGCGGCCGTTCGAGATGCTGTTTCAATACCAGTTGTTGGCGTTGGTGCTGGAGTGGATGTGGATGGTCAAGCCCTAGTGCTCCCAGATATGCTAGGATTTTCAACAGATTTTAAGCCCAAATTTGTGAGGACGTATCTAGATGGAGCTAGCTTGATCAAAAATGCGGTAAATCAATTCGCAGCCGATGTTCATGCAGAAACCTTCCCAGCAGCTGCAGAAACATACGCCCCAGGTAAAGGTCAACTTTAACTGAAACGCATTATAAACTTGTTTTTTTAAAGGGGCTTAACTGCCCCTTTATTATGGAATTATTTAAATTAAAGATATTTAAAAAGAATAGATTCGTCTTGGAGTAACGCAGTGAGTTAAAGGGATATCCAACTCACTCATATCGTCTATAAATTCGCAGGGATCGAATAAACTAATCCCTACCCTGTTTATGTTCATCCCTAAAGAGGCAAAAAAACGATCATAAAACCCTCCTCCATAACCTACCCGGAAGCCTTTCATATCAAAAGCTAAAAGAGGTGTAATGACGAGATCAATTATATTATTACTTTTCCAAACAGGATTCATGGGTTCAGTGATGTTTAAAGTTGTAATTTTTGTTTGGGTATCAGGTTTAAATTCTGCATTTTTTAAGGTCTTGTCTTTAAAGTTTGTGACCGGCACCACAACATCAATCGCGTTATTCCAGCAATATTCAATAATCGGTAAGGTGTTAATTTCCCCTTTGGAATGCATGGGCAAAAAACAATGAATACATTGAGGTTGTAAATCACTAATGAGCTCAATGGTATTGTGAATTAAATAAGATGAAACATCTTCAAACTCTGTCACAGAAAACTCTTGACGTTTTTTTAAATAAATCTTTCTGACGGTATCTTTGTTCAAAATAATTTTTAATTAAATGATGAACAAATAATAACAGTTAAAAATTAGCATAGAAAGCAACTATGCTATGATCAAAGTATTATCTTTTGTCAATGAAGTCTATTTGAGAAAATTTAATACACTCATGATCCATGGGCCCTTTTGCTCCCATCGACCAGTTACTTCAAATTAAAGCAGAAACAGATCTGAGTCAGTATTAGTATGGAAAAAGTAGATGTCATTATCATTGGTGCAGGTATCGCTGGAATTACTACAGCTTATTATCTTCAAAAAAATTTCCCCAAACTTCACTATAAAATTATTGAATCTAGAAGCGATCTAGGAGGAACCTGGGACCAGATGATCTTCCCTGGCGTGCGCTCAGATAGTGACATGTATACCTATGGTTTTAGTTTTAACCCCTGGCAAGGCTCCATCATTGGACAAGGTGCAGACATCAAAAAATACCTCGTGGACACTGCTGAAAAATTTGGGATTAAGCAACATATTTTATTTAATACTCGAGTGTCATCGCTGAATTGGGCGGATCATCAATGGACGACACAAACAAAAGATATTAGCTATACCAGCAACCACGTCATTTGCTGCACCGGATCACGGGATTACCGGTCCGCTAATTTCCCCAAATTTGAGGGTGAGCATTTATACCAAGGAAAAATTGTGCATACCCAAGATTGGGGGAATGAAGATTTTAAGAATAAACATGTGGCAATTATTGGCAGTGGGTGTACGGCCGTTACCATGACTCCGGCCATTGTCGATCAAGCAAAATCAGTGACCTTAATTCAACGCAGCCCAGCCTGGATCATTAATGTAGACAGCCAAGAAAAATCGAGCCGATTTTATAAAACATTCGAAACCATATTTGACTATTTTTATAGTCGAGCTTTTAAAAAATTCTATAAAAAGAAAATTATCGCCAAATACTCTTACTATGACCACACCAATGTCCCCTCTTATAATTTCTGGGATCAGCGCCCCGCCTGTAGTCTCGATAATGATTACTTTAATTCGGTAAATTTAGATAAAGTGAGCGTCGAACATCAAGGCATTAGCCATTGGGAAACAACGGGTCTTAAATTAAACAATGGAAAAATTATCCATAGCGATTTAACCATTATGGCTACCGGTCTTAATGCACAATTACTTGGCGGGATTGACATCTTTGTGGATGAGAAAAAAATCAATTTGAATGACACGAGTTGGTATCGAGGCATGATGTTTAGTGGCATACCTAACCTTTTTGCACACACCGGCTACATTAATTTTAGCTGGACCGCACGCTGTGAAATTGTAAGCCAGAGGATTTGCAGAACGCTTCAATACATGGGTAAAAAAAATCTTGTCAGCTGTGTTCCAAAATATATTGGAAAAAAATCAGAGCCAGCCATTGAAGCCAATTATGTGCTGCGCTCGATGGATAAATTTCCCAATCGAACTTATAAATTTAATAATGCGAACTATCTATTTGAATATATAAGTTTTAAGTGGACACGCATCAACGATGGTGCATTAACTTTTAAATGATCAAAGGGTATAACGATATGAAACTAGAATCAATAGCACTTCACCATGGATACGAACCAGAAACTCATCAAAAGGCAGCGGCAACCCCTATTTACCAATCTTCAGGATTTACCATTGACGACACCCAACACGGTGCCGACTTATTTGACCTTAAAGTAGAAGGAAATATTTACTCGAGGATAGGTAACCCAACCAACGCTGTCCTTGAGCAAAGAGTAGCCGCTATGGAGGGCGGTGTTGCCGGACTTGCACTGGCCTCTGGCATGGCCGCCATCACCTATGCCATCCAATGCATTACCCGCTCCGGTGACAATATTATCAGTACCAATCAACTGTATGGAGGAACGTATAACTGCTTTACCCACAGCTTTCCAAAACAAGGGGTAACTGTAAAAATGGTTGATGGTGGGGATTATGAGGCCATCGAAAAAGCCATCGATGCAAACACCAAGGCGTTGTATTGTGAATCCATTGGAAATCCATTAGGCAATATAATTGATTTAGAAATGTTTGCGAAAATTGCCCACAAACATGGCATTCCATTAATTGTAGATAATACGGTCGCCACCCCATATATTTGTCGACCAATTGATTTTGGGGCTGATATTGTGATTCACTCGTTAACCAAATACATCGACGGCCATGGAGCGACGATTGGTGGCATCATTGTTGATTCTGGAAAGTTTGATTGGACGAAAGAGCCGAAAAAATTTCCAATGCTGAACGAACCCGACCCCTCTTATCATGGCATTGTGTATACAGAACAATTTGGAGCAGCGGCATTTATTGCTTGCTGTCGCGTAGTCCCCTTAAGAGAAACGGGAGCATGTTTGTCTCCTCACAGTGCCTTTTTAATTATGCTCGGTCTTGAGTCACTCGGTGTACGTATGGAAAGACATTGTGACAATGCACTTGCCCTGGCAAAATACTTAGACAATCATGAACAAGTTGAATGGGTAAATTATGCGGCTTTACCTCATGACAAATATTATGATGTTTGTCAAAAAATAACCAAAGGCCAAGCCTCTGGAATTATTAGTTTTGGAATTAAAGGCGGCATGAACGCAGCCATTAAATTTATTGATGCCCTTCAAATGATTTTACGAGTGTTGAGTATGGGAGATGCGAAATCTCTGGCTTGTCACCCTGCATCAACGATTCACCGACAACTCACCCCCGAGCAACTGGTATTAGCTGGAGTGAGTGAAGATATGATCAGGATTTCGGTGGGTATCGAGCACATCGATGACATTATCCAAGATGTTGAACAAGCCATCCAAGCGTCGATGCATTAATATTTTTTTTTAAACCCTCTGTTTTTTTAATGGCTCAACCTATAATCTCATTGTGCACACAAATTTTATTGCTATGAGATTGATCACAATTTTACTTTTTTTATTCATCACCTCTTGCTCAAATCAACATCATGATTGGTTGAGTTATGGAAATGATTTATTCAACCAACGGTTTTCAGAGTTGGATCAAATTAATACCACAAACATAGACCAATTGGATCTGGCCTGGCAAATTCAAACCGGGACTAAGTCTTCTTTTCAGGCGACACCTTTGGTTAAGAATGGCGTGATGTATATATCCCTCCCCTTTAATGATGTGATCGCTGTGGATGCCAAAACGGGTCAAGAAATTTGGCGCTACAAGCACGACCGGAACAAAGATTGGCCGATGTGCTGCGGTCCCGCCAATCGGGGTTTAGGTTTACAAGGGAATCAGTTATTCATGGGAACAGTCGACGCTCGTCTGATATCCCTGGATGTTAAAACTGGAAAAAAATTGTGGGATGTAAATGTGGTCAACAATACAGTCACCACAGAGACCATTGAAAATTTAGGAACCCATAATCCACTTAAAGAAAATTTTGTTAGCGGAGGTACTGGTGTGGGCATGAACATGGCTCCGGTAGTCTTTCACGATAAAGTTTTCATTGGCATCACCGGAGTGGGATATGGCTTACATGTTGATCAAGATAAAGATGCTCCTCTCGGTTCTGTTGTTGGCGTAAAAGGTCAATTTGGTCGCCCTGGGTTTCTAGCAGCCTTTGATATTAAAACAGGAAAAAAAATATGGCAGTTTGATACCATTGCTTCGACGGGATGGGAAGGTCAGATGAAAAATGAAACAGATGACGGAGTCCCGTTGAATCGAAATATCGAAAAAGAAAAAGCGTCACTGACAAGATACCCAAATGCGGCTCAATTTGGTGGCGGCTCTGCATGGACCACACCCGCGATTGACGCCGCAACCAACACCCTCATTTTTGGGATTGGTAACCCTTCCCCACAAATGAATGGCGATAGTCGCCCAGGGGATAATTTATACACCGTGTCCATTGTGGCTTTAGATGTTAATACCGGTGAAAAAAAATGGCACTATCAGCAAGTTCCTCATGATTTATGGGGTTATGACGTGGCCTCACCTCCTGTGATCTTTGAAAAAAATATCAATAACAAACGCGTTAAGGTGGTTGGGCAAGCTGGAAAGACGGGTTGGTTTTATATGAATGAATTAACTACAGGACAATTGATCGCTAAATCAGAAGCATTTGTCCCACAAAACAATATGTTCAAAAACCCAAGCGAAGAAGGGGTGGTTATTTACCCAGGAATTTTAGGTGGATCGAATTGGTCTCCGGTGAGTATCGCCAAAACTGATAATCTCGCCATTGTGTCTGCCCTTCATGCCCCCATCAAATATCAATTGCATAAAAAAAATAAACAAAACACAACCGAATTTACCAGCTCAGAGCCTGTAGATGGTGAGCAGTATGGCCTACTTTCTGCCATTGATCTTAATAAGGGAAACATTGCCTGGAGCTACAAAACCGAACAGCCTTTGATTGGGGGAAGCTTATCGACTAGAGGTGGTCTGACCTTTTTTGGCGAAGGCAATGGTGACTTTAATGCCGTTGAATCTAAAAGTGGAAAACTCTTGTGGTCATATCACCTCGAGGCTGGGGTAAATGCACCCGCTATTTCTTATCAAATTGATGGCAAACAGTACATTGCTGTCGCCGTCGGTGGCAATAAAATATTTGGATTCAAGCAGGGAGATTACATCTCCGTATTTTCCATAGACTAAATCAAAGATTACTGGGTGTCAGGGACAAACTTAAGAACAGCGCTATTGATGCAGTACCTTTTCCCTGTGGGCGGAGGTCCGTCATCAAACACATGCCCCAAATGAATACCTGAGCTGGCACTCACCACCTCAACGCGCATACCATCATCCTTAAAATCCAAGGCTCCAGGCATTGGATCAAAAAAGCTTGGCCATCCTGTGCCGCTGTCAAATTTAGCATCACTACGGAATAACTTTGCGCCACTCAATGGATCCACATAATAACCTGGTTCTTTATTGTCGAGTAAAGATCCTGTAAAGGGATATTCAGTACCATTCTCAAAAGCAATTTTTCGCTGTTCGGGGGTCATAATTTGCTGTCCGTACCACGCCCAAAACCGCTTTACATCACCGTCATAACCTGTGTAGCGTGAAACTTCACGTCCTTGGTTAAACATCACCAGCGTGGGTGTGGCAAATATTGGCTCATTTAAAGCAAATTGTTCAGAAGAATTAAAATCTAAGGTGTGTTGCAAATGCACATCAGCAGACCAAGTATCAGCAATATCTTGCTTAAATTTCATACACGCGCCACACCCCTTGGCTTCGAACATGACTAAGGTTAAGTGGTTCACTGAATTATTTGTCATTTCTGGAGAATTCACAGGTTTTTCCTTTGCAATAGAAAACAAACTTAAGACTATCAGGACAATGCCTAAGCCTAAATATTGTATACCTCGAATCATAATGTTGATTAAAAAAGATAATATCAATACGATAATATTAAATGTTAAAAGTTCTATTTATATAAAATATTTATATAAAACAATTATATATATCATATTTATCAAGTAGTTTATAAGTAAATATGGGTTTATTAATTGTCGATTTAATCATTTTCAAGTAGGCTGAGTATAATGCACTCTTTTAATTTTGATAAGCCCATCAATCGCTTGCAGACCGACTCGGTTCGCTGGGACAAGTTCGATCCACATATTATTCCATTGTGGGTCGCCGATATGGATTTTGCTTCCCCTCCTTGCGTGATTGAGGCTCTTAAACAGAGAATGAATCATGAAATCTTTGGCTACACGCATGCCCCAGAGGGCCTTAAAGAACACATCGCAACGTATTTAGCAGCGCAGTACCAATGGAAAATTGAGCCCGAATGGATTGTGTTTGTGCCCAGCTTGGTTTCTAGTCTTTACTCGTTGGCCAAGAACTTGACCGACCCGCAGTCCCATATTCTCACCCTGCAACCCGTTTATCATCACCTGTTGCATGCAGCACAACATTCTGGCAGAGACTACAGTCAAATTCCCCTCAGCACTCAGGACTATCGGTTGGTTTTAGATCCTGAGTCGATTTCAAGCAGCGTAAAAAGCAACAGTGAATTATTATTTTTTTGCAATCCCCATAACCCGGGGGGAGCCGTGTATACACGTGAAGAGTTAACTCAGATAGCCAAAGTGTGTGAGCAACACGACCTTATCCTCTGTTCCGATGAAATTCACTGCGGGATGGTCTATCCCAGCCAAATACACACACCCATAGCATCTATATCTGAAGATGCCGCTGAGCGAACGATTACCTTAATGTCTATGAATAAAACCTTTAATATTCCTGGGGCAGGATTGGCGTGGATGGTATGTAAAAATAAGGAACTCAGAAAAAGGGCGATGAGGGATTTGGGCACCCTGATACCCGATCCTCAAATATTTACTTACATTGCCACTCAATCTGCCCTGCTCCATGGCGAGCCTTGGCGACAAGCGCTCATGGATTACCTTGACAGTAATCGACAACTATTAAAAACGGTGATGGGTGATCTACCCCAGCTGCGTTTATATCAGATGGAGGCCAGTTACCTGGGTTGGATATCATGTGAACAATTAAAGTTAGACGACCCTAGTGAATTATTTTTAAACCATGGAGTGGCCCTACAGCCCGGATACATGTTTCAGCAACCGGATCATGTGCGGATCAATATTGCCACCCCAAAAGACACCCTTAACGCAGCTCTTTCAAGAATACGCGAGTCATTAGTAGGATTCTAGTTCTCGTTAGCGCTGACGCTTGTCGCTCAAAATGGAAGCGATTAACGAAATGGCCCCCATCGTCGACAAGTAATAGCCCACATATTCAAAACCATAATTATTTGCTAACCACAGGGCAATGAATGGAGCAAACGAGGCTCCCAAAATTCCGGCTAAGTTAAATGACAAAGACGCTCCAGTGTAGCGCACGTTAATTGGAAACATATTAGACAGGACTGTGCCTAATGGCCCATAGGTAAACCCCATTAACGCCATACCCAAGCTCAACAAGATGAAAACACCAACCCCTGGAATATGAATTAAAGGCTGTAAACACAGGCCAAAAATCACGATAAATAAAGAAGCAAAAATCATCACCAGTTTTGGATTCAATTTATCCGCCAATACAGCAGAGATCGGGATAAACAGTGCAAAAAAGAAAATCGAATAGAGTTGGACAATCAGGAAGGCATCCTCAGTATAATTTAAATGCTGAATCGACCACCCGGCCACAAACACGGTCATTAGATAGAACAATCCGAACGTTGCCACACCTGAAAAGGTTGCAATCAATAATGATTTTTTTTGATGCTGAAAAATGCCTGACAATGGAATGTGTGCTTGTATATTTTGTTTTTTGCTGGCAGCTAAAAATTCAGGCGTCTCGGTAATTTTTAAACGCACATACAAACCCAGCCCAATTAATAATGCACTGGCAATAAAAGGGATTCTCCATCCGAAAGTCAAAAAGTCTTCATGCGATAAAGTTTCTGTTAAGAACAAAAAGACTCCTCCAGAAAGAAATAAACCAAGAGGGGCGCCTAGCTGAGGGAACATCCCATACCAAGCCCTTTTACCTTTCGGGGCATTTTCAACGGCTAAGAGCACCGCCCCACCCCATTCACCCCCCAAGCCAAAACCTTGGCCAAAACGACATAGCACGAGTAGCATCGGGGCAATGATGCCCACGCTGTGATAACTAGGAAGGAATCCAATCAGGATGGTGGACAAACCCATGGTGAGCAAGGCGGCAACCAAAGTCGCTTTGCGCCCAATCTTATCTCCATAATGACCAAAAAAAGCTGAACCCAAGGGCCTTGCAAAAAAAGCAACCGCAAATGTGGCCAGAGATTGCAACATTTGTGTTGCTGGAGTTGATTCCGGAAAAAACAAATGAGGAAAAACTAAAATGGCTGCATTGGCATAAATATAAAAATCAAAAAATTCAATGGTTGTCCCTGCTAAGCTGGCAAATAATACTGTCGTTTTTGAATTAGGTGATTGGCTCATGATGAATATGATTTAAAAATGATATTTTGCATGATAACTTATTTTAAATAACATGCCCTTTTGTTTTTTATAAACCCTGTATGATAAAAAGATCTTTTTTTTGGATAATCCCATGCAAACCGTTGAACACATTTTCAGCACCCTTTCATCTTGGTTATGGGGCGGACCCTTAATCATTTTATTATTTGGGACACACCTTTATCTCACCATAAGATTAAGTGGCATTCAATTCCGTAAGCTTCCTAAAGCATTCAAAATTGTATTTAGTAAGTCTACGAATGAAAAAGGTGACCTTTCCCATTTTTCGAGCCTGATGACAGCACTCGCGGCAACCGTCGGAATTGGTAATATTGTTGGCGTGGCTTCAGCAATTACCCTAGGAGGCCCAGGAGCAATTTTTTGGATGTGGCTCACAGGCTTATTAGGAATGGCAACCAAGTATGCGGAAGCTTTATTAGCGGTTAAGTATAGAGACCAAGGTCCTTATGGCATGCGCGGTGGGCCTATGTACTATTTAAGTAAAGGAGCAAACATGCCCAAATTAGCGGTCGCCTTTGCCTTTTTCACACTGATTGCATCGTTTGGAGCCGGCAATATGGTGCAAGCGAATGCAACCGCTGGTGTTTTTTTACAAGTATTTAACATCCCCATTGAAGTTACTGGGCTAATACTTGCAGTATTGACTGGCCTTGTGATTGTGGGTGGCATTCAATCTATTGGACGATTCACTTCTTTTTTTGTACCTCTTATGATTCTTTTATATTTCGGGGTGATTGTATTAACTCTGATTATCAATCACGCTCAAGTGCCTCATGCGATTGGACTTATTTTTTTTCACGCTTTTTCTAATCATGCTGCAACAGGAGGATTTGTGGGCGCCACTCTAGCTGCAGCGATCAGATTCGGGATTGCCCGAGGTTTATTTTCAAATGAAGCCGGACAAGGCTCAGCTCCAATTGTTGCGGCAACGGCTAAAACAAAGAATCCCGTTCGACAAGCATTAGTGAGTATGACGGGAACTTTTATTGATACCGTGGTGATATGTACTTTAACTGCTCTGGCAATTTTAACTACAGACTTGTGGACATTGGGCACCGTAAATGCAAGTGACCTCACAGCACAAAGCGTGGCCACAGCTCTTGGGGATGTAGGTTCCACATTAGTTGCAATTTGTATTGCTTTTTTTGCCTTTTCCACCCTGATTGGTTGGAGTTATTATGGTGAAAAAGCGATTGAATATTTATTCAAAGATAAAGTGGTTAAATACTATCGAATCATATTTTCAATTGTTGTATTTTTTGGTGCAACAGCCAGTCTCAAATTAGTATGGGATTTTGCAGACCTTATGAACGGCTTGATGGCTATTCCAAACTTGATTGGTATTTTTATGTTGGCGAAAATCATCTCTTCAGAAACGAAGCTATACATTGATTCCTAAAAAAAATCTTTTAATTTTTTAAGTTTTTTCAGATCCTTTATTTGATCCAGGTTTTCAATATCAGATTGAATATCGCTGATAATCTTTTCAGTTTCTTTTTCAATCGTTTTTTGGATGTCTTTTTCAAGATCACGAACAAGGCTATTGAAGTTGATTGATCTTTTTAAATCTTTTTCCAGAGTCTCTATCAAGATCGCCATGAGCTGATCCGTGTCCACACCGCCCTCTTTAGATCCAATATTATTTAATTGAATATTCGGCAGGGTAATAGATAAAGTTTGGGTTGATGCAAAAGGAACCGCCCCTTCAACCTTGGTATTTATCATTTCAAATGATTTGATAATTATTTTTTTTGATTGTTTTACATGAGTTTTTTTCTTATCTTTTTGTTGTGGTTGATCTGTTTTTGAGGATGAAGTAGCAACAGATTTATTGTTCATATTTGCATTAATAATATTTTTTAATTCAACAAAATTTGTTTTACCATCACTGTATTCATAGACAATTTCTGCTCCATTAATAAATACTTTTTCAATAATAATGACCTCATCTAAAATCGATTTAAGATCGAGATCTAATTCCGCTTGATCGAAATGAAAGGCGTATTTGGTCTGAAAACCTTCGGGATTTGGTTGTTCAAAATTAAACAGACTTCCGGAACCCTCTTTAAGATCAAGTTTTACCGCATCAAGCTTAACCTGGGTGTCGGTGGCCTCAGAAACTTGTTCAACAATAAACTCACGGACGATTTCATCCATGTTACTTTTTAAATAAAAGTATGCAGAAAGGCCTATCAAGCAAATGATAATTAGACTAAATATTATTTTTTTCAATACGATGATGTCCCAAAAACTATTTTTATAACTTAATTTCCATAATAAGTTCTCAAGAACATTTGGTCAATTAACTATTTAATGTGGTTAAAATCTGTTAATTTGCATTAATACGTAGCTATAAATTATCAAATACACTTATTTTCTTATTTTGTTAATTAACTCTAAAACCTCAATCCGACGACCTTGATCGGCTATAGTTCGCCCAGGTCTGCTGGGTGCTTTTTTTGCCTTATCTAAAAATACTTTAGCCTCTTCTTTTTCCCCTTTTTTAATCAGAAAATCAGCATAAAAATAATTAGCATCTATCCCGTTTGGATTGGCCTCAAGCCCCTTCTTTAAATATTCATTTGCCTTATCCTCATCACCAAAACCGAGCGGCCATCCAGGAACTTGGTAATACAAAGAGCCAAGTGAGGTATAAGCAGATCCATCAAGGACATCACCCCCTAGCTCAATAGCTTTTTCTAAATCTTTTTTTGCATTTTTTACATACCCTAATGCAGTGGGATTAATCGCACTAAGCGATCCGGCGTAAGAGGCCTCCACAATGGCATGCCAGATTAACAGCTCCGCTTGGTTGGGATTATTTTTTAAACGTAAATCAGCTTGTTCCAGCAATGTTTCAAAACCTTTTTGCTGATCACTTGAATCCAATTGGTACTTCACCTTTGCCCATTCAGTTTGAAGGTATTGCATATCATCCACCCAATCAGCAAAAGAAAGTATGGGAAATAACAATATCAACAGAATAATTTTTTTCATTTTTTATAGATCCTTTTTAGATAAATATTTTTTTATTATTGGCAATTGCTGATGAATGGCTCTGTCGGTGACCGCCGGAAATAAATCATTCACAATCGTAAAAAAACGCTCTTTAAACCCAAGGCGTTTTTGCCAACTCGTTTTAAACAAAAACTTTATGAATGCTTGAGCCACCTGCTCGGGCGAATCCATAGCTGTGTGAGTTGCCATATTGAGTTGCTCAACACGAGAATTATTAAAGGGTGTTTTTGTGGCTCGAGGAGCAAAGTAGCGCACAGAAACCGAGGTATCACTCAACTCACGTCTCAAGCTTTGAGCAAAACCCTTTAAACCAAATTTAGAACTACAGTAGCTGACAAACCCAGGGAATCCTAAGTAACCAAAGATTGATCCTGTATTAATGATTTGACTATGATTATCTTTAAGTAAAGGGAGTAATTTTTTGGTTAATAACATTGGAGCAGTCAAGTTCACATTGATAAGGTTCGTAATGATTTCATCTGATTGATGCTCAAATGAATCAAAGTCATTCATGCCAGCATTATTTAACAGCAAATTAATACCGCCATTAGCTTCAGCCATAGCATAGATATTCTGTCTTACCTCAGGATCTAAAATATCGCCTGCGATAATATAACAATTTTTTAGAGCAAGCTCATCTCTAACCTGTTCTAATGATTGCTTATCTAATCCATTTAAAATAATTAAATCTATGTGGGGTTGCATGGCTTGAATCAATGCCCTGCCTATTCCACCAGAAGCTCCGGTAATAACCACTCTAAGACGATTTATACTCATACTGGTAGCTCCATATTGGGAATGGCACGAAAAATATCTCCATACAATTTAAAGATTGCTTTTGCGGAATGAATGATGGCCTGTTTATCTTTTTCATCACTCAGTTGGTTGACTAATTGCTCAAAAAATTGAACATGGTCTTGGTCCAGTGAACCATGGGATAACAGGTAACTAAAAGCTTTGTTTGGTAATTGCAATGATGTCTTAAGGGCTTCCGCAGCTTGAGTTGCCAATGCGGTGCTGGTCCCCTCCAAAACAAATACCATCCCAAAAAACCCAACTGGATTTTCACGGTCAATTTGGTGATATGCGTACCTCACCATAAGATCTGTTGTTAAGTGGGGTCTGGATTGTTTGACTGTTTCTGGATTAAACCCACAATGCTTAATATCATTAAGAATCCATTGCTCATGCCCATACTCCTCTTCAATATATTCAGTAATCGCTTTTTTCATAAACTCATATTCACTGGATAGACGACTGCCACAAGCCATGAGTAAAGGCACAGTGTGTCGTACATGATGATAAGCTTGAGATAAAAAAGTGACGTAAGTATGTTTAGAGATTTCTCCTTTGAGGGCACTTTGAATCATGGGAGCTGCATACAGCTCATTCCTATCCTGTTCGGTTTGTTGAATCAATTTGTCATAAAAATTCATACACATTCACTTTCTAATTGATGTTCATTCACATTAATTTTTTCCATAATCACATTTCTTTTTAACCTGCCATTTGCCGTTAATGTTCCATCTTGATAGGAGAATGGTTGGGTTAATACGACACACCTATCTATACGTGCGTAGGATGGAAGTTTTTTATTAGCTCGATTCATAATAGAATTTTTTTCATCAATAGATAAATCTTTTTCACAGACAATGATGCAGGAGAGATAGGGTTCATCAAAACAAGTTACCATGGCCTGCAAAACCCTTGGATCTTCGAGTAATAATGCCTCAGGCCATTCTGGTGATATATTTCTACCCACAGAAGTAATCACTAGATTTTTCTTTCGTCCATTCACGTATAAGAAATCATCTTGGATATAACCAAGATCACCTGTTTTATACCATCCTGGAGCTATTGACTCGCCTTTTAAATATCGCAAACCTTCATGCAGATAGACTTCGATTTCATCATCGAGGATACGGACTTGTCGACTCGGTAAAATATTTCCGACAGACCCCACTCGATTTGAAGATTGGGTATTCACCGCAACGACAGAAGAACATTCGGATAAACCATATCCCTCGTAGACAGGTAATCCAAGGGCTCGTCCTTGCTCGATTAGATTTACAGGGACTTTAGCCCCTCCTACCGCTATAAATTTTAATGAGTCCAATACGATGTGATGTTTTTTAATGTAACTCACAATCTGCTGAAGGAGCTGAGGAAGCAATATCAATGATTCAATTTTATGTTCTTGAATCAATTGGATGCATTTGCTTTCATCAAATTTGACGCCATCAAAACCAACAGACTTTAGTGAAAAGATAAAGTTGGTTCCCCCCAGCAACATTGAGGTATAAGTTCCGGCGACATTTTCAAGCAAAATAGAAAAGGGTAAAAGACTCATGTGTCTTTGAATGCCCATCGAATTTAAGAGCTGTGCTAAATCTTTAGCGACCTCTTCTTGTGCAGAGGATGACAAGCATATTCCTTTTGGAAATCCAGTGGAGCCAGAGGTGAATGTTATTTTTTGCACATTGTGAAGACTAGGCTTTTTATGTAATAATAAATTCACCGGTAATGAGCCAATAAAATTATCATCAATCGCGTCCCGATTATCCATAAAGCCATATCGTTTCAGCAAACTTTTATCCTCGGTAATCAAGGTTTGTATCCCCGCCTCGTCAATCAAATATTTGATTTGTTCCGAATTAAAGAAATTGGGAATGGGTACGAGTACCCGATTGGATTTGATGCACATGATATCAATGGCTACCCAGTCTGCTTTATTATCAATCTGTACACCGATCACTTTTGCATGAGCGGGAATTAACTGTTGATATTGTCGAGCCAATCGATGGATTTCTGATGAGTGATAGGTATGATTTTCATCAACAATTGAATAATGATTTTGATCCACAATCATTAAGGGATCCTCACAGCATAAACACCAGGGGCGCTGTCATAATAGCTGCCCCAGTTAGTGGATTGATCAACTAATTTATTGGGATCGGCTTTGATGACAAACATGGGGTCAAGTCCTGCCTTCTTAAAAGCGTTATACACAGGTTTATTAATGGTAAATATGGCCCATTTTGCCCCTTTTGCGAGTAGCTTAGGCGATATTTTAAAGATCATCCGTCTCGTCGCTCCAGGCATGATTGAGGATAAATTTCCTAACTCCACCACTTCATTACGGTCGATGGGTTGTTTGGCAACTTGAGATATTGCTTGCTCGGCTGAGCAGTCTAAATACTGCTCAACAAAACCCTTGGATTTTGATTTAAGAAAATTTATACCTAAACTGGCTACAAATTGAAAGCCATCAGAACATGCAAATAAATGATCAAAATAATGATTGATTTCTGCCTGATGAACTTTGTAATAATTATTATAAATAAATGATTCAAGTGATTTACGAGCGGTATGTTTTTTATCCACCCACAAAACCGTACAGCCCTTAATTTTTTCATTGTAATCATCGATTACGATATTTTCTTGTAACATGGTGTTCTCCTAAAATAAAAAATTTATTTCTACTTATGGGAGAAAATTAGGGAGCTTGAGATAAAAAAGAATAAAAGAAATCAGGTTTTTTAAAATATGATGGGAGTGAATTAGCTAAAAAAGCCGAACCAGATTGATGCTGGATTTTAAAACTATCATTTTGATCAGCATAATCTGATACTTTGACAGATTCATTATCAAGCAAGTCCCCAAGAGTTTCGTTCAGTGTATTTTCTTGTGAATTTTTCGAATGGGAAAAGAGCTCATTCTGCTCTTGCCCAATGGTCACGCTTTCCATAAAAAACCCAAGAAAGACGACTAAGAGTAAATTCTTAAAAATGAACCAAGACCTATAATTTGTCATACTCATGAATATCAGTACACATGTCTCAATAATTTCATTAGTTTATATTATCTTAAAAAAGTTCAAAACGCAAACCATATTAAAAAAATATTATTTTAAAATCAACCACTTAAATGATAATGATTCTCAATTATCATGCATCAGGAGTTAATTTAAACTGGAGATGGTGGTTAAGCAAAAATAGTTAACAAGGAATAGGGAAAACAAGAATACAATCGCCATCAATTTACCCTCTTTTGTATTGATTTCTTTAAATACTCCAATATAAGGAACACAAAATAAAATTAAAAAATTGAGTGCAGTGAGTAAGGCAATCCAAAATTCAGAATAAAAACGATCCCGCATTAGAAAAAGAATAACCGCAATGATGAGTGAAGCAATTAAAGACTTTTTCCACATCAGCTGATTTTCTATAATTTCTGTAATAATGTTTTTTATCATAAATAATTGGCTAAAGAGTTATTGAAAAATATTACTGTTCGTTGGCTCTTTCCTGTTGAAGTTTTTCAAACGCTTTTTGTAATTCTTCAGGGGTCATGGATTCATAATCAATCTCACCCTCCTCAACATCAGCCTTAGGAGCTTCACAAAAATAATTGCAATAAATGGTCGACACAATTTTATAATTGATCGATAACCAGATCAGAATTAAAAAGAAAATTACAAGCTTTATAATTAATCTTTTCACAGCATAACCCTTTACCCAAATTTAAGAATGAGATGTAATTATTACATCAAACACCCATGATTTGATAAATATAGCATTGATCTATGACAGTTATATGTAATGATTAAACTTATTCACCTTACTTATGTCATTAATAAAATTTTTAAAGAAAGCTTAACTAAATATGAATGCAGATTTCAAATACCTCAAAGAGTCATTTCCCTTGTCATTTAACAAAACCATTGTGGAACATCAGGCGGTGAACAAAGTGATCACCTTTTGTGATGCAAAGACACAGTACCTTTTATTTACCGGGATGTTTCATGAAGTAAATGGTGGCAAGGGCATTACCGATGACCTTGAAGTTTATTTTGTGAATTACTTAGCTGAACAACTCAAGGCAACCGCATTTGCAAGAGCTTCTGCATTCGTCATGGAAGATCAAACCAAGTTTGTAGGCTACGATGTCAAAAGTATTGAAGGGGATATCTGGTCACAACAAAATATTTTCGAAGCCAATGAAGAGGGTCGAGTCACGTCGGTAAAAGATGAATTTACCAACAGCAGTGACAAGAATTCAATTTGTCCCCTCGTTCCCCGCTATTTTGAAAAAATTGATTTTCCAGAAGATACTTTAGAATTTTTAAAAAATCTGCATGCCCAAGTAACGCCCAGCTTGGTCCAGTTAAAACGAGGTTAACTGCTTAACCTCGGCTGGTCACTTTACAGATTGCACTGCCCTCACCAAATATCTTTTGACACATCACTGGGTTGATAAACACCAGCGCAATGTAAATCACTACGAAAGCGATCAGACCATACCTAATATTTTTTTTCATGTCTTGATGATATTCGCTTGAAAATTAAAATCAAGCATTACATCAATGGATAACCGTGTAAAATCACGGTTCAAATCATGAAAGTGTAAAATGAGTTACTCAACCAATGAAATAAAAACCAACCTCCTCAGTGGCTTGACGGTGGCATTAGCTATGGTTCCAGAAGCAATTGCTTTTGCCTTAATTGCTCAAGTTTCTCCTTTAACCGGATTGTATGCTGCGATTATCGTTTGTCTCATCACCTCTGTTTTTGGTGGGCGGCCTGGGATGATTTCAGGTGCGACTGGAGCACTTGCGGTTGTTATGGTCGGTTTAGTTGTCAATCATGGAGTGGAATATTTATTTGCAACGGTCATCTTAATGGGTCTGTTGCAACTGATTTTCGCTTTTTTCAAACTGGGTAAATTTATTCGTATGGTCCCCTATCCTGTGATGTTAGGTTTTGTGAATGGATTAGCCATTGTGATTTTTCTAGCTCAATTTAATCACTTTAAAGTGATCGATGATTTAGGGATATCAACCTGGATGTCTGGCACAGCTCTATATACCATGCTAGCACTGACTTTATTTACTGCTGCTTTAATTTATCTCATTCCAAAACTAACAAAATTTATTCCCGCACCATTAGGTGCCATTGCCATTGTGTCTTTTATTACCATCTATTTTAATTTGGACACGAAAACGGTTGCTGATCTCGGCTCTATTGGAGGTAACTTACCCCTTTTTCAGATTCCTGCGATTGAATTAAATTGGCAAACTATTCTCATCATTCTTCCTTATAGTTTTCTGTTAGCCGCGATTGGGTTGATTGAAACCTTGCTCACCTTAAATCTAATTGACGACATGACCGAAACACGTGGGCGACCCAATCGAGAATCCATGGCTCAAGGATTAGCAAATGTAGTGACCGGATTTTTTAGTGGTATGGGGGGTTGTGCCATGATTGGTCAGAGTATGATCAATATTAATAACGGCGCACTTAGACGCCTATCAGGAATTGCTACAGCCATATTCTTAGCCTCATTCATATTATTTCTCTCAAGCTGGATTGAAATGATCCCCCTTGCAGCGCTCATTGGGGTGATGTTTGTGGTGGCCGAAAAAACATTCGAATGGGGAAGTTTACGATTGTTTGGTAAAGTGCCAAAGAAAGATATCGTTGTCGGTCTTTTAGTAGGTGGAATCACCATCATTGCTGATCTGGCCATAGCGGTAATCGTTGGGGTTATTGTGTCTGCCCTCTTCTTCGCTTGGGATCATGCCAAAAAAATCAACGTGAATCACAGAACTAATCGTCGGGGCTGGAAAATTTATCAGCTTGAGGGGACTTTATTTTTTGCTTCGGTTAAAAACTTTCAAGAGTTATTTGATTACAAGAACGATCCAAAGGATGTAATCATTGATTTTGAAAAATCAAAGGTTGCAGATCACTCGGCAATCATGGCGATTGATAACATTGCCAATAAATATAAAAATGCTGGAAAAAAATTACACCTTGTTCATCTAAGCCCTGAATGCCTTGAAATACTAGATACTGCAAAAGAGATGGTTGAGGTTAATTTACTCGAAGATCCAAAATATCATATTGCCGACGACAAGCTGAGTTAGGCTCAATTACAAAATAATTTTTTCAAATTAATTCATACAAACATGTTGGTAGTTACCAATACTTTATAGTAGAATACTGACTTCTAAATGATGTCCCCATCGTCTAGAGGCCTAGGACACTGCCCTTTCACGGCGGCAACAGGGGTTCGAATCCCCTTGGGGACGCCACTAATTTTTAATAATCATCAGTCAAATCAATCAGTCTAATTCATTATTCCTTTTACTTTATTAATTAGTGTATGTTCTGGTGTATGTTTTAGTTTATACATAAAACTTTAATTGATCTCAACACACTCTATTTTCACTAGTTTATAAACTTAAAACACCTTAAGTGATTGTTATACATCAGAGCTTTACAATCTATGATTAAGTAACTGAATTTTATCAATTTTTGTTATATAGTTTTTATATATATAAATTAGTTTTTTGGAATTTTAAATGGAACAAATCATGTCTAAAACAAAATCAACAATTACTAATATTAGTAATGCAAAAACTTCTGCTAAAAAAGCCCTGCAAAGTCATTTGGTGTATTCGATTTTTAAAACAGAACAGGTTGCAACACCTCGAGACTGGTATTCCACGACAGCTTACACAGTTCGTGATCATGTCATTGAGCGCTGGGTTAAAACAGTTGAGAGATATGCCGAGGAAGATCCTAAGAGAATTTATTATCTTTCATTAGAATTTTTGATTGGAAGGATGCTATCAAACGCATCGCTTAATCTGGGTGTCGATACTGAAATTAAAAAAGGTTTAAATGCGCTTGGCCATAAAATAGAGAATGTAGTTGAATGGGAGCATGATGCAGCTTTAGGAAATGGCGGGTTGGGTAGATTGGCGGCTTGTTTTTTAGATTCAATGGCGACAATGGATATTCCAGGTATGGGTTATGGTATTCGCTATGAATATGGAATGTTTAGGCAATCTATTGATAATGGTCAACAAATAGAGAATCCAGATAATTGGTTACGTTATGGAAATATATGGGAATTTCAGCGTCCTGCGAGTATATATACGGTGAACTTCTATGGTCGAGTGGTTGAATTTGAAAACGGGTCAAGTATTGAGAGCCATTGGATAGATGCTGATTCGGTGGTTGCTATGGCTTACGATGTTCCCATTCCAGGATACGCTACGCAAACAGTAAATACTTTAAGATTGTGGTCCGCAAAATCAGCTAAAGAGTTTAATTTAAACCAATTCAATGATGGAAACTACGAGCTCGCTGTTGAAGGACGCAATGCCAGCGAAAGCATTTCCAAGGTGCTATATCCAAATGATGCTTCTGCATCAGGAAGGGAGTTACGCCTCAAACAACAGTATTTCTTCGTGTCTGCATCTATACAAGATATTCTGCATCGTTTTTTGTTAAAGCATGATGATTGGACAAAGCTTCCTGACAAAATTGTAATTCAGCTTAACGATACACATCCTTCAATTGCTGTTGCAGAAATGATGTATCAGTTAGTAGATATTCATCGACTTGATTGGGATTTTGCTTGGTCTTTGGCGGAGAAGATTTTTGCCTATACCAACCATACTTTAATGCCTGAAGCACTTGAAACCTGGTCATTTGATTTATTCAATACTTTATTACCTCGTCATTTGGCCATTATTTTACGAATCAATCATACATTCTTAGAAAAGGTGAATCATCAGTTTCCGGGAGATTCTGATTTGCTTCGTCGTGTTTCTATTATTGACGAAACCAATGGTCGAAGTGTGCGCATGGCACATCTGGCTGTAATTGGAAGTTTTAAAGTAAATGGAGTTGCTGCATTACATAGCGATTTGCTAAAGAAGACACTATTTGCTGATTTTCATCGAATTTTTCCTAATAAGTTTGCCAATGTAACTAATGGAATAACTCCTCGCCGTTGGTTAAACCAATGTAACCCTGAATTAACTCTGTTAATAGAGAAAGTTATTGGTAAGAAATTTCAACGAGATTTAGATAAATTAAGACTGCTCACTCCATTAGCAGAAGATGCGCAATTCAGAAAAGCTTTTCGAAAAGTTAAACATAAAAATAAAGTGAAATTAGCAAATAAGATTGAAGAGTTGATGGGGATAAAAATAAATCCAAATAGTATGTTTGATATACAAATTAAACGTATCCATGAATATAAGCGTCAATTACTGAATATCTTGCATGTCATCACTTTATATAATCGCATTCGCAAAGGGCAAGCTAAAAATGCTGTTCCACGTGTGGTTATTTTTGGTGGTAAAGCTGCGCCAGGTTACTGGATGGCAAAATTGATCATTCGTTTGATTAATGATGTCGCAGCAATAATTAATGAAGATCTTGCAGTTGGTGATCAACTTAAAGTGATTTTCTACCCCAACTATGACGTCTCTGCTGCTGAGCTTCTATTCCCCGCAAGTGATTTGTCTGAGCAAATCTCTACAGCTGGTACCGAAGCATCTGGCACGGGTAATATGAAAATGGCATTAAATGGGGCACTAACTATAGGTACTTTAGATGGTGCAAACGTTGAAATCATGCAAGAGGTTGGAGATGAAAATATTTTCATTTTCGGCTTAAAGGCTGACGAGGTTTCAGTAACTAAATCTAATGGCTATAACCCTTGGGACTATTACAACTCAAACCCTGAACTTAAAGAAACATTAGATATGATTACTTCTGGTTACTTCTCAATTGAGGAACCGGGGCGATATCAAGCAATATTTGATAATTTGCTCAATAAAGGAGATCAATATTTGTTATTGGCAGATTATGCAAGTTACATCCAAACGCAAGAGCATGTTAGTGGACTTTATAAGGATAAAGAGGAATGGTCTCGCCGTGCAATATTAAATGTTGCACGTATGGGAAAGTTTTCTAGTGATAGAAGTATTCGAGAGTATGCCGATAACATTTGGAAATTAGATTCCGATTAAATTAAATCGGAGAAGTCTAATATAAGCCAAAATAACTGGTTGAAAAAATTCTATTAAATTTAGAGGGTTTGTCACTGCAATGCCCTCTTTTATTTTGTCTTAAAGCAAACGAATTTTTCAGTGCGGTTTGGGGTGGTTTGTATCATGAGTTAGTTAAGGTCGAATTAATTGCGAGACTTTTTCACACGAGATAAAACCTATAAATGATGCACCTATAATACCAGCCTGATCTTGAGAGTTAGAAATGTCAATTTGTACTTTTCCCCTCAGAACTTTTATGAGATCAAGGTTGAGTTGTTCATTAAAGTCTAATTGCATCAAGTCCCAAGATTTAGTTACTCCACCCCCTATGATGACACGCTCAACATCGATGATTTTTAGAATGTGTGCTATTGCCTGGGCTAATGATCTTGCAGCAATAACATAAGCTTGCTGTGCAGATAAATCTCCTAATTTTGCTTGTTTAGCAATTTCATCTGCGGAAATATGACGTTCTTCCAATTCAGAATAGCTCTTACAAATTCCGGTTGCAGAGGCATATTGCTCCAGGCACCCACGATTGCCGCAGCCACAAATTCGACCATTGGGATGGATAATGATATGGCCAATTTCCATTGCAAATCCATGCTCCCCTGCAATAGCTTGCCCTTTTAATACTAAACCGCCACCTACACCAGTTCCGAGTCCTATATATATCAATCCATTTGATGAAGAAATGTTATTTAATAAGTATTCACCGTATGTTGCAGCTAATGCATCATTTTCGATTTGAACGGGGAGGTGAATTTTTTCATGTAAAGTTTTTGCTAAATCAAAATTATTTAATCCAGGTAAATTGGGTGAAGATAGAATTGACCTAGATTTAGGATCAATAAATCCTGGAAATCCTATACCAATTGAAGATATCCCTTCATGTCTTTTAAGTATATCTGATAATCCTTCACATAAAATTTCGACAATTGTGTTACAAGCTATGTCAGCCGAGTTCTCACTAAAAATAGAAGAAAAATCTGCTCTAAAGCTTTTTTTATCAATAATTTCAAGACCTCGAACAACACCTATACGAAGGTTAGTGCCGCCGACATCTATACCAATCTTTAAGCTCAAAACGATTTCCCTTTCAGACTAATGGTTGCGATGATATTTCTTAATCGTTTCAACGAAATCTTCTTCAATTTCTCTGGTTAACTGAGACCAATCAAATTGCCACTGCCAATTTTTTTCAATCGTACCAGGTGTATTCATCCGATGCTCATTCCCTAAACGCAAAATATCTTGCATAGGAATAATTGCTAGACACGCTTTCGAAGCAAATGCAATTTCTATTAATGATTGAGGGATTTTGACAGTTTGTTCATCTAAACCGAAATGCACTTTTAGATAACTATAAAAAAGTTGCTTTTGTTCATCATTTAAGCTTGAAAACCAGCCCAGTGTCGTGTCATTATCATGCGTCCCTGTATATACAACACTATTTTCTGTAAATTGCTCAGGTAAATATGGGTTGTCGGGATTTCCATCAAAAGCGAACTGCAGTATTTTCAAACCTGGTAAATTAAAATTCTCTCGTAAAGCATCTACCTCTTGCGTGATAATACCTAAGTCCTCTGCAACTAGTGTTAATGACGGAAAATGGCTTTTGATAGTTTGCAATAATTCTTCACCAGGCGCTTCTACCCAACTACCATAAATTGCTGTGAGCTTATTTACGGGAATTTCCCAAGCAGCTTGTAGCCCCCTAAAGTGATCTATTCGAACCATATCAAACATTTCATTTTGTGTGCGAATTCTATTCAACCACCATTGGAATCCATCGGCTTGCATAGTTTTCCAGCAATAATGTGGATTTCCCCAACGCTGACCAGTTAATGAAAAGTAGTCGGGAGGAACCCCTGCAACAACAGTCATATTTAAATTTTGATCCAGTTTAAATAGGTGGGATTGGGACCAAACATCTGCACTGTCGTAAGAAATGAACAATGGAATATCGCCAAATAAGGCAATATTTTTGCTGTTAGCATAGACTTTTAAAGCATGCCATTGCTTAAAAAAAAGGTACTGTGTAAATTTTATTAAAGCGATTTCATGTGCAAAATCAAGCTGAGCTTTTTTAATTGAATTATCTTCATGCAATCTCAGGTGAATGGGCCAATCATGCCAACAAACAAATTGAAAATGCTTTTTTAATGAAACAAATAGAGAGAAATCATCTAGCCAGTAGCTTTGTGCTTTACAAAAGGAGATAAAATCAGCTTTAGATTCTGGGCAGCTATGACATTGAAAGTTCTGATGGGCTTTTTGGATTAATGCATCGCAATCCAAAGATAAATTTAGGTCTTCCTCAGTTAGCAATCCTTGCTTCTGCAAACCTCTTAAGGATATAAATGCTGGATTACCTGCATGGGCTGATAAACCTTGATAAGGTGATCCATCAGCGTGAGTTATATTGAGTGGTAAAGTTTGCCAGACTGTAGCGCCAATCCTAGCTAAAAAATCTACAAAACGAAATGCATCTTCTCCTAAATCACCATTAGGCAACGAGCTGATGTGGAGCAAAACCCCCGCGCGTCTTCTATCTAATAAGGGCGACATAGCTATCCACTATTCCTCTTGGCCTCGTCGCATTGTTCCTCCAACAGCTGGATCTCCAGCTCCATAACTAATGGATTGATTAAGTATCTGAGGGACTGGAAGCTTTAGCAAACGATATAAATTGCTCAAATTTCGACGATACAGCCGGTCAAAACTTTCGACACTTTCAGCTGAGTTATAGTCACCAAACCACCAAAACCAGTCAGAGCCCTCACAAATCGAAAGCTGACGCTCACAAGCTGCAATTTCAGATTGATTAAGCAACCCGGACTGCATCACAAGATCGAATTGTTTCTTCGCATCGCATAAAAGATCCCATCCTAAATTCTTATCTGTTGAACCTATCCATGTACTAAAACTGCCATAAACCCAGCTACCAGCCGTTACTTGAGATAAATGGGGTATATCAATTTTATTGTCATGTTTAGCGCGTTCAATAATATCTTTAAATGTTGTCATTTCAATATCTGGATGGTCAGTAAGGGCTTGATAGAGCTCATTTAAAAAATAGAAAGCATTGTATGGATAATATTCCCAAGCATTTTCGCCATCTAAAATTACACTCACAATCCGGTGGTGTCCCGATTCATTGCCTTCATGGATGACTTCCAGTGACTCTATGAAATCTCCTACTGCTTGACTAGCATCTAATTTTGCATATTCAAAACCTATCTTGTCGGATAAATTGTCATCTCTAAAGAAACAAACAATTTCATTTGATCCATTGTTAATTAAATATGGTTTAAACAAATAGTCAGCTCGGCTGGGAATAGTCCCTGTCTCGGAAGATTTTTTTAAGCTGTTTGCTAATACCCCCTCGCCCGAGGCAGTCCATGCTACACCATGTTCAGCCATTAACAATAATCCAGCTTGAGAGACAGCACCCTCTGCAGGCCACATGCCGAATGGGGATTGACCAAAACGTTTTTGATGGGATGTTTTAGCAGATTCAATATGTGCTTTAGCCCTCAGTCGTCCACCGGGATAATTTCCACAAACGGGTAATGGTGCAAGAGGTTGAGCGTCACGGGTTGATTTAAAGTCTAAAAGGAGTGGTAAAATGGGGTGGTAATGTGGGGTGCTTGAAATTTCAATTTGGCCAGACTCTTGCAACCTCTTGTATCGTGGAATCAATTCTGCAATAAGATTACCTATCAATTTAAATAACTCTTTGCGTTCCTCATAAGTATATTGACTTCCTTTATTTAACAGTGTTCGAACCAAAAGGTTATTGCGGCGTATACTTTCACCCGTCCATGCAAGGTGGTACCACACCAACAAGTCTGCAATGTATTGACCTGAAAGGTAGTTTGAAGCAGTTGAGCCTTGAATTTGAAGTGCCCTGTAAATGTTTAGGAGGCGTTGATAGTGCGCAAATGGCTCAAGCATTTTTTCGTGATGACTTTTAAAACAACTATCAACAACCAGGCATCGCTCTTCGTTATTCAGATACTCAAGATTTTCCCGGGCTAGCATTGCCAATAAAGGATCTCTAATTTCACCGCTAGAAAATTGACTTTTGTAATCTTCAATTTGATCTAAAAGTACTGGTACAAAATTAAATGTTACACGAGCCTTTGGATTGGATTCTATGTGATATGCCATATCAGTGTAATCCTTTATCGCATGGAGGTATGTCCATGGAAGAATATACTGCCCCGAAATAGTATCCCGATAGTCCGGTTGGTGATTATGCCAATAAAGATTCAGGAATAACTTAGGTTTTTGCACTGCCAAAATATAACCTCTCTAAATTTATAATAACTTTTGAACTAACGAATTCTATTTTTTGATTGTCCAAGCATTTCTGCTGTAACCAGAGTAATGCCTTTTTCTGAAACATAAAAACGTTTACGATCAAGCTCCACATCAAAGCCAATTTCAACTCCCTCAGGAATACGAGCGTCTGTATCCACTACTACACGATTAAGTTTTACATGACGACTAATTTCAACGTTAGGCATAATCACGGAATCTTGTATCATGCTATAACTGTGAACATGTACGTTAGAAAATATTACAGACTGAGTGATTGAAGATCCGCTTATAATACATCCACCTGAAATAAGTGAGTCTGTTGCCATGCCACGCCTTTGGTCGTTATTGAATACAAACTTAGCAGGAGGAAGCTGTTCTTGATATGTCCAAATAGGCCAGTCAGCATCGTATAGATTTAACTCAGGAATTACCTTGGTCATTTCCAGATTTGCTTCCCAGTATGCGTCTATGGTTCCTACATCACGCCAATAGTAATTTTGATTATTACGGTCAATGCAGCTATCGGTAAATCGATGGGCAAAAACTCGATATTTGTTAATCATTTGTGGAATTATATTTTTACCAAAATCATGTTCTGATTTTGAATCGTCAGCATCTCGGATGAGCTGTTCGTACAAAAATGCTGCATTAAACACATAAATCCCCATGCTCGCAAAAGCTTGGTTAGGATTGTCAGGTAGGGGATTTGGATCTTTTGGTTTTTCTTTAAAATCAATTACTCGGTCACTTTCATCAACACCAATCACCCCAAAACCTTTTGCATGCTCAATGGGTACATTGATACAAGCTACAGTCATATCGGCTTTATTCTTTACATGACATGCCAACATCTGGCCGTAGTCCATTTTGTAAATATGATCTCCTGCCAAAATCAATACATATTCAGCTCCGATATTGCGAACGATATCCAGATTTTGATACACAGCATCTGCAGTACCTTTGTACCAATCTTCGGCAACACGTTTCTGCGCAGGCCAAATCTCTACAAACTCGTTAAACTCACCTCTCAAGAAACCCCAACCACGCTGTATATGTTGAATTAAGCTGTGAGACTTGTATTGGGTTGCAACTCCAATACGGCGAATACCTGAATTAATACAGTTCGAAAGCGGAAAATCAATAATACGGAATTTACCACAGAAAGGTACAGCTGGTTTCGAGCAAAACTCAGTCAAATCTTTTAAGCGCTCCCCTCTTCCACCAGCTAGGATAAGGGCAACAGTGCTTTTAGTCAGGTTACTGATAAAACGTGATGAGGTTATTTCATGTTCCATGATTTACGCTCCTTGAATTATAGTTTTCACTTAACATCAAGTTGAACTGAGTCCTAAATTAAGAACGTGCTTTAAATTATATATTGCAGTTCTTTAAAGTCATTATAGAATGATAGGGACGATAAACAAGCACAATCTAGTCTGTTTTATAAAGATTTGATAAAAATTTAAGAATATTTTATTTTGGCAATAGATCAACAAAACCCTCAGCTCAATTTAATTCTTGATTCTAAGCATCACGATCCTTTTTCATTTTTGGGGCTACACCCATTAAATAATGAAAAAAAAACTAAGTCATTAAAGAGTTTTCGAGCTTTTTTACCCTATGCATCAGCCGCTTCACTCAAGACCAAAAGTGGATGGCAAACCTTACAAAAGACTCATGATCATGGTTTTTTTGAGTGGCAAGGTAGCGATGTCGTAAAACTGCCATGCAAACTTAGTATCACCCAAGATAATCGGACAGTTGAAACTTATGATCCCTACAGTTTTATCTCGCTGTTATCCAAGGATGAGCTGCATCTATTCGGCGAAGGCAATCTAAAAGAGGCTTATAAGACCATGGGCGCTCACTTGTGCGTTCATCAAGGCGTTTCAGGTGCTAAATTTGTGGTGTGGGCCCCGAATGCTGAACGGGTAAGTGTGATTGGTGATTTCAATCAATGGGATGGTCGTATACATTCCATGCGGAACCATGGTTCAAGTGGTATTTGGGAAATTTTTATTCCTGGAATATCTGACGGCTCTCTTTATAAGTTTGAAATTCGCCAACGGGATTCAGGTCGTATTTTGATAAAAACAGACCCGTATGGTTTTAGTTTCGAGAATCTTCCTGGAACTGCTGCAATTATCAGTCCTGCAAATGAATATAAATGGCAAGACCAAGCCTGGCTAAAGCTTAGAAAAAAAACCGAATGGCTCCATAGCCCCTTTAACTGCTATGAAGTGCATTTAGGTTCTTGGAAGCGTAATGCGGAAGGTAAGTTTCTTAACTACCGCGAACTGGCTGATCAATTAATTAATTATGTCAAAGAGATGGGTTACACCCACATTGAACTAATGCCAGTTTCAGAACATCCTCTCAATGAATCATGGGGGTATCAAACAACTGGATATTTTGGCGTTACGAATCGTTATGGAACACCTAATGATTTTCGTTATTTTGTTGACTGCTGTCATCAAGCTAATATTGGCGTAATTTTAGATTGGGTTCCAGGACACTTTCCTAAAGATGATTGGGCGTTAGCAAGATTCGACGGAACCGCACTTTACGAACATGAGGATCCTAGATTGGGCGAACACCAAGACTGGGGCACCTATATTTTTAATTACGGGCGCAATGAAGTTCGTAACTTTCTTATTGCGAATGCACACTTCTGGCTTAATGAGTTTCATATTGATGGCTTACGTGTAGATGCTGTTGCATCAATGCTTTACCTAGACTATTCTAGAAAACCTAATGAATGGCTTCCAAATAAGTTTGGTGGCAGAGAAAATTTAGAGGCTATCGAGTTTTTAAAACAACTTAACATAATGGTGCATCAAGATTTTCCTGGAGCACTTACGATTGCAGAAGAATCCACTGCATGGCCAATGATTTCCAGACCTATATATTCCGGTGGTTTAGGTTTTTCCATGAAATGGAATATGGGATGGATGAATGATACATTGTCTTACATTGAAAAAGACCCTATTCACCGAAGTTACAATCACAATAACCTTACTTTCGGGCAACTATATGCATACACTGAAAATTTTGTTTTGCCCTTTTCTCATGATGAAGTTGTCCATGGTAAACATTCTTTACTTGATAAAATGCCTGGGGATGCGTGGCAAAAATTTGCCAACCTACGCCTCATAATTACTCATCAAATATGCTCGCCCGGTAAAAAACTTAATTTTATGGGAAATGAATTTGGACAAGGCAGAGAATGGAACGTGAACGTTAGCCTGGATTGGCATTTGATGAAAGAACATTGGCATCAGGGTGTTAATTTGGCTGTTCAGGATTTAAATAAGCTCTATAAAAAGTTACCATCATTGTACGATTTAGATTTTCAGCCACAAGGATTTGAGTGGATAGATTGTCAGGATTCAGATCAATCAGTTCTGAGTTACATTCGACGTTCTAGGGATGGAAGTTTTGTTATTGTGGTATTAAATTTTACTCCTGTACCTCGTTATCAATATCGATTAGGGGTTCCTCAAGCAGGCACATATCAAGAAATCTTCAATAGTGACGCTGAATATTATGGCGGCAGTAATCTGGGCAATTGTGGAACTAACATTGATACAGAAAAAATTGGTTGGATGGGTCGATCGGAATCGATCTCTATAACCTTACCTCCATTGGCTGGACTTATTTTGCAAATTAAATAGTAGGCTTCATTAAATGATGCATTTAGACTATATAATTCGCTTCCTTGATTTAATTCTGGCTGATTAGTATGATGAATCAGATAATATAATTTCAATTGAAAACTATTAAAATTGCGTATTCTATTTGTAACTTCTGAAGCATTTCCTCTAATAAAAACAGGAGGACTTGCTGATGTAAGCGGGTCTTTTCCAGCAGCACTAAGAAAACTCAATAATGATATTCGTATCTTAATCCCAGGTTATCCTGCAGTTTTAGACAAAATCCTTAATTCTTCGCACTTATGTACTCTATCTAACTTGCCCAAGGTTGGTGATGTACAAATCATTTTAGGAGAAATGCCTGATTCGGGAGTTCCGGTCATGGCAATTAAATCAGCAGTTTTGTATGAGAGGGATGGAGGACCATATGCTGATGTAAATGGAAATGACTGGGAAGACAATCCAATTCGTTTTGGCATACTTTCACTTGTTGCTGCTAGATTAAGTGCTGAGGATAGTCCCCTGAATGACTGGATTCCGCATATAGTTCATTGTAACGATTGGCAAACGGGTCTAACCCCAGCTTATATGCATTTTATGCATGATACTCGCAAAAAAATTGATCAGCCTAAATCTCTCCTAACTATCCATAATATGGCTTTTCAGGGTTGTTATCCTGCCAAATGGCTTGCAGCCCTAGATCTACCTTCTGAATCTTTTCAGTTAGATGGTCTTGAATATTATGGACAATTATCATTCCTGAAAGCGGGCATTTTTTATGCAAATGGAATTTCTACTGCTAGTCCAACATATGCAAAAGAAATTCAAACAGATGAGTATGGATTTGGTCTTCAAGGGTTAATAGCAAAAAGAAGTCATGAAATTAGAGGTATTCTCAATGGCGTAGATACCCGTGAATGGAATCCATCCACAGACCAATACTTGCATGCGCCTTATGATTTTAAAAAAATGCGCGGTAAAGCCAAAAATAAAAAATTGTTACAAGCAAGACTGGGTTTAGCAGTTGATACTAAGACTGTTTTACTTGGAGTGGTGAGTAGGTTAACTCATCAAAAAGGCCTAGACCTTTTATTGGAGTGTGCAGATAAGCTTTTTCTTGATAATGATTGTCAGCTTGTTGTTCTGGGGTCCGGAGAAGAAAATTTACAGCGAGGCTTTGAAGAGTTAGCAAAAAAATACCCACAAAGAGTAAGTGTTAATATCGGTTACAACGAAGAGTTATCCCACCAAATAATGGCGGGTAGCGATATTTTTATAATGCCATCTCGCTTTGAGCCTTGCGGTTTAAATCAAATGTATGGGCTTCTTTATGGTACGCCACCAGTAGTATCAAATACGGGAGGCTTAGCAGATTCTGTGATCGATACAAATCAAGAAACCATTCATAACAAAACCGCTACGGGTTTTGTTATGAAATCAATAGATACTTGCCAGCTTCTCGCAACTATTAGTCGGGCTATTGAGAGTTTTAATGATCCCAAGATTTGGAAGATAATCAAAAAAAATGGGATGCAACAAAACTTAGATTGGTCAGAAAGTGCCCTTGGTTATCAAGAGATGTATTGTGCACTTATCCAAAGTAAAGAAATTAAGTAAGGAGCAATGTGAAAAGTTTTCTAACCCAGAATTAGGAGAATGTTTAGAATCTCATATTATTCAAAGTGTTGAAGAGCTTCACAAAGGCAATAAATCAAGAATAATAATTAAAAAAACATTTCAACCCTTGGGGACGCCAATTTTTAAATTTCTGTATTTGAATATCCCAGCAATGATCCGGTAGCAAATGATAAATCAATAAGAGCAATCTGATAATCAATAGTTGCTTGAATTTCTTTTATTTGAACCTCCCCTAATCGATTTAGTGCCTCCAAGACCTCGGTCATTGTTCTCAACCCTTCTTCAAATTGCTTTAATTCTGCATCATAATTAATGCCCGCAATTAATACTTGCTGACGAGTTGTTTTAATTCTTTGCCAATTTTGATTTAAAACATCTACAGCATCATAAATTTCTTTCTTGACTGTTAGTTTTTTAAGCTCATAAGTTTGCAATGTTTTATTTTTTTCATTGATCGCTTGAGATAGCCTTGATTTTCTGGCTTCATTAGTAAAAGGAACCTCAAATTTAAACCCGAGCATCCAATCATTAAAATTATCATTTAATGATCCAGAATAAGCCTTATTGAAATTTGAATAGGTGTTTGATAGAGCCCCATACTCATATTGCAAAGCAAATAAGGGTAAAGTTTGGTTTTTAAAATAGTCCGCTTCAAGTTCTTTATTCGTGATTTGAATCTCTTGCTCAATTAACTCAATTCTATTCTTAAGTGCGTTGGTGTAGAGCTCATTTTTATTGATATTAAATTCAATCAAGGATGGTTCCGAGATTGGTGAATAAAGCATTGATGTTGCTTGATCATTGTCATTTAAATTATTGATAAAGTAAAAAAGTTGACGGTTCTTGATCTTCAGGTTTGTTTCAGCGTAGATTAATCTCTCTATCTGGTCTGCAATTCCAATCTCAGCCCTAGTTAATTCAATTTTTGCAACCAATCCTTCATCGTATTTCATTTTTACCATTGCTAAGTTTTTTTCAGCAAGCTCATATTGTTGTTTACGAACATTTAAAATTGACCACGCTTGCTTCAATTCCCAATATGCTTTGTCAACAATTGATATGATTCTAATTGACTGTAATTTGAGTCGTTGCAAGTTAATGTTATTTTGATTTTCTGCAAGTTTAATACTTGTTGTATTCACCTCTTTTCCAAAATCTCTTAAAAGTGGCTGGGTGAATGAAAACCTTAATGCATTTCGATATTCATCCACCCCAAAGTCACCATAACTTTTTTTCCTAACCAATGGCGAAGAAATGCTCATCTGACCTCCTGTTTGTAATGGAATTTTAATTCCCATGTCCAATGCAATATTTTGCTGATCTTGAGCAAGTTGATTTAACTTAATTTCTTGATTATTTAAATTTGGAGAATTTGATTTAATTAGGTAATAATCGTCAGCAATAGACGGTAATTTATTTTCACTGTAATTCGCATAAACAAATAGGGTTTGATCAAATTTAGCTTTTTCCCGATTTAATTTGTCTTGAGATATTTTAGGTTCAAATTGAGCAATTTTTATATCCAAATTATTTTGTAATGCTTTTTTGCGAATATCATTCAGGGTCAAGTCGTAAATAATACTGTCATTAATTTCCTGATCTTTAGCAATATTTTCATTTTGCAATTCAAGTAAATCAATGTTTTTTTTAATCAAAATGGAGGGGTCTAAAGCTTTTTGATTTTTTTTTGGGTCAAGCTTGAGTTCTGGAAACTGCTCTATAGACCCATTGGTTTCAGCGTGTAAAAATTTCAGGCCAAAACTCAAACCAATTATAAAAATTGTTGGAATAATTTTCATTGATTAATTAAGTGACTCTTTAGCACTTTCGGGTAGCCGAGGAGGAAAGCCATTAATCAACCTCCATAACTCATAACCAATTGATACACGCTGAAGAAAGATCCATGATTTAACTGTGGTACCTTGCTTTAAAAATTGATCAGTTGGCCATGGATCATCCTCAGCTGGAATGATCATAACTCTGAAGTCACCTGTACCATTATCGAATGCATCAACAAAAGCAACAATCCCCTTGAACGTTCCGAATCCTAATTTAGCCCAACCCGAGACTTGAATAGCTGGCCATCCTTCAAATTCAATTCGAACTTCTTCTCCCTTTTCTATTAAAGGGACATCCCTTCCATCAACAATGAGCTCGACAGCTCGTTGCGCATTGCTTGGGACTATAGTTAACAAATGTTCCCCATAATTAACAAATGCCGCTGAAGAGTTTGCATGTAATCGATACACATACCCATCTTTTGGAGACTTAATCATGCGACTTAATTGCCTTGAAAAGTCTACATCAAGACGAATGATATCGTTATCAATTTCAGCAATTTCCGACTGGATTCTATTAATTACAGCATTATTTGCATCCATTTTTGTGCTGACTTCAGCATCTATATTGATTAATTCTGATTTAGAGTAATCTAAATCTCTTGAGGCAACAATAAAATCTCTTTCAGCAACTTCGATATCGCGTTTTGAAACAAGGCCGCTGTCATAAAGCCTTGATAAACGCTCTTTTTGAAATTTAGCTGTATCTAAATTTGCCTCACTTGCATTAATTTGTGCCTTTAAAGCATTTATTCGAGCCTGTTTTGAATTATTTAAATTATCTTGTAAAAGTTTATAAGCATTCAACTCTTCTAATTTGGAAGATTTCTTTGCATTAAGATTGTCTCGTTTTAAAACAATTCTCTCTTGAAAGTTTGGGTCAATATCAATAACTTCAACCAAATTATCACCTTTTTGAACATAATCACCCTCTTTTACAAACCATTGACTGATCGACCCTTCAATTGGTGATGTTATTAATTGTGTTCGTTCATTGGCATCAAAAGCCGATACTTTTCCACTGGCAACAATGTTCTGATGCCAAGGAAGAAATAAAAATAAAATTGGTATTAGAATTAAATAGGGCAAAATCCTCAAAAATTTGAACGTTAATTTTGCATCTATAGATCTATTAATGCTCATATCTTAAAACTCCAAATAGGTTGGCATTAAATTCGAAATGGTTTTGCTCCCTGTAATTACAATAAAAATTAAGTCTTTTTTAAAAGTTAAAATTTTTGTAATTAACATTTGCGCAGTCTTTGGATTAATTCCATCTAAATAAGAGTCAATAATTAAAATTTCGGGTTCAGCAATCAGAGCACGAATAATCTGCAGTTTGGTGAGCTGTAAATTGGTAATATTTAAGTTACTTGAATCCAACGTTTGATCGAGTGAGATTGGGTTTTTAGAGTCGGTAAAAAAATCAAAATGATTAAAAAGTTTTTGTAGCTTATCCAGATCTAATTTATCTTGAACAATTCTGATGTTATTAAGCAAAGTATCGTCAAAAATTATATTTTTTCGAATCAGTTGAATTTTTGAGAGAAAGACATGACGATCCAAAGTGTCATAAAAATTATTTTGTATTTTATAAAATGGATTTACCGATTTATTCTTACCGATAAATGCTTGCGCAAGTAAGGCTCTTGAGTAATCATCATCTCTCAATAAAGCGATGGGTTTATTTTTCTTAAATATTTGATTCGATAAAGCTTTAAGAGTGTCTAGCTGCTGATCCTTTTTGTCAAATATAGTAAAACCAATCTGATCAATTTCTTTGACTGTAAATTTATTTTTTGAATGTAATTCAGGTTTTAGGTTGGTTAATTGAGAAACTTTATCAAAAGCAGCAGTTAATTCATAATATGAATCTAACTGGTTTACAAATCGAATAAGTGATGAAATAGCGCTAAAGAAAATAACTTCTGCAGCTACAAACTGTCCTAGATTAATACTTCCATTAATCACTAAAAAGCCACCTAACAAAATCATTAATGTACTGATGAGCGAATAAAAAACATACGTTGCGATATTTTGATGCAAGAGAATACGAAAATGATGTTGTCGATAATGCAAAAATTTATTAATTATATGATTCGTTTTTTCTGAGAGATATTTTTTTGTGCCTAAGCGATTTACAAAATCCCAATTGTTAGCGATCTGAAATAACCAATTTACAAACTCATACTTTATTTTTGAAACCTCTACTGCTGTTGAGTAACCATTTCGTCCTATAACTTTAATAACCACAACAAAAAAAACGATAAGACCAAACACAACAAAACCAAAATATGGAGAATAGATTATTAATGCAATTGAGCCAATTAAGCCTTGGAAGAAAGTTAACATACCAATACTCAACAAGGTCACCACAGACTTTTGAATTACAATGACATCAAAAAAACGATTTACTCTTTCGGTTAAGTTAATAGATTTTGCTTCTGTATGATTTAAATTAACCAAGCTATCAACTGAATCATATGCATTTTTTATAAACACTCTGCGTTGAATGTATTCAACAATAATTTTCTCAAAAATCAAAAAGGTCCCTTTGAGTGTGATCAGGAGAAAAAAAATAATACCAATAATCATAATTGGTTGCTGTGAACCGCCGACACCTATAAAATTCACTAAAGATTGAACAGCCAGCGGACTTGTAATACTTAAAAAACCATACAGGCTAACAAGAAAAAAAATGTTTCGCAGATCTTTAGATTCGGACCGCAAAAAATCAACTAGGTGATTAAAACCAGTTTTGATCATAAGGATTTGGAAATTTAATTAATACAATTGTGAATATGAATTATACCGATTAAAAATAAATTAGTTTTAAGGAAATTTTCCCGAAGTTTTTTAAGCAAATAGATTATTGAAAGAAAAGTAGAAAAACTAAATTTTATTTTCTTAAAAATATAGATTTATTGAAAAGATTTATATTCAATTTATGAGACAATCTTTTTATTAGATAAAGCATCCGAGGAAATTTTGCATCATGTCATTCTCACTAAAATTAGCTGAAAAATCTCTTCTACCAGATTCGATAATTCGTTTTGGTATCAGACAGTTACTCAAAGACCGTATTACAGAAATCAGACAAGGAAATACTGAAACCCAGGCTGATAAAAAAATTCAGTTCATTCGGATGATGAACAAGTCGCCCATTGCAGTCGATACTGATTTAGCCAATGAACAGCACTATGAGGTTCCTGCGGAGTTTTATCATTATGCTTTGGGGCCAAATAAAAAATACAGCTCTTGTTACTGGAACGAAAAAACACAATCACTGAATGAAGCAGAAATACTTGCCTTGAACATGACTTGTAAACATGCTGACTTAAATAATGGCCAGTCAATTTTAGAATTGGGATGCGGATGGGGCTCATTAACACTATGGATGGCAAAAAAATACCCAAAATCACCTATTACCGCTGTATCCAATTCGAGATCTCAAAGAGAATATATACTCAATGAGGCCAAAAAAAGAAAACTCACCAATATAAAAATCATCACCTGCAACATGACTGAATTTGATATCAAACAAAAATTTGATCGAATTGTGTCCGTGGAAATGTTTGAGCATATGCGAAATTTTAAGGTTTTGTATGACAAAGTGGCAGGTTGGCTTAAAAAAGATGGGAAATTCTTTAAGCATATTTTTGTGCATAAAACGAATCCTTATTTGTTTGAAATAAAGGATAAAAACGATTGGATGAGTCAGTACTTTTTTTCAGGGGGGATGATGCCCTCCTTGGATTTACCCTTATTCTTTCAAGATCAACTCACCATCCAACAGCAGTGGGTTTGGGATGGTCACCATTATGCCAAAACAGCCCGAGAGTGGCTAAATAATACCGACGCCAATAGAACTGAAATTTTAAAAATCTTCGATCATTGCTATGGCAAACACCAATCTAAGCTCTGGTTACAGCGCTGGAGGATCTTTTTTATGGCCTGTGAGGAACTTTGGAACTTTGATCAAGGTCAAGAGTGGATGGTTGGTCATTATCTCTTTCAAAAATGAAACATAAGTTAATTAATTTCATTTTATTTCAAAGCATTTGGTTTATTTTAATCTTGGCAGCGGCGCATGAATCATTTTATGGCCTTGCGCTCGGACTTTTACTGATATTAGTTCAATACTGGCATGGGAAGTTAATGATTCCTGATTTCAAACTAATTTTGGCCTCAATTATTATTGGTTTTGCTCACGACACATCTCTAAATTACTTTAAATTTATACAATATAATATTGATTTTAATACATATTATTCTCCATTTTGGATTATTGGATTATGGATATCCTTTGCTTTAACGATTAATCATTCCCTGGCCTGGTTGGGAAACAAAAAGCTATTACAAATGATTTTTGGGCTCATTGGCGGGCCATTAGCCTACATTGCCGGTGAAAAACTAGGCGCAATCTACATGATCAACACTATGACTTTGTATGTACTTGCCCTCAGCTGGGCGTGCATCACCCCTCTCTTATTCCAATTTAAAAAGAAAGTGTCTTAAAATGCCCGAATACATGAATGCCTTGATATTTTCGTTATTATTTGGTCTATTTGGATGGCTATATTCATTGGCTAAGGCAAATGTCAACATAGTGGATTCGATGTGGAGCTTATTTTTTGTGATTAATGCTTTATGTTTTGCTCATTTTGATCCACTAGGCCCTAATCAAACCATTGTGTTCAGCCTATTAGTCATTTGGGCCATTCGCTTGACTGCGTATTTGTGTATCAGAAATGCGCACAAGCCTGAAGACAGCCGTTACCAAGATATTCGCCGCAAATACTCACCCCACTTTGCCGTGAAAAGCTTATTCATTATTTTTGTCTTTCAAGCGATTCTTGCGTTAATTATCTCATACCCACTTTATTATATTTTTAACCCCATAAATACTTCATTGTTTCAAGACATTGTAGTTCCAATCAGCTATCTGATGATTGTATTAGGTATTGTTTATGAAAGCATTGCCGATTGGCAGCTGTATCAATTTAAAAAAACTAAGAAATCAGGCGAGGTCTGCAGAACTGGTGTGTGGGCTTACTCCAGGCACCCCAACTACTTTGGAGAGCTCTTGATTGTTTGGGGGATCTTTATCAACGCTTTAATGTATGGGCACATCTACATCCTGATAGCTCCGCTACTCATGACCTATTTTTTATTTAAATTCTCAGGTGCTGGATTGATGGAAGAAACCATTATTCATCGAAAACCGCATTACAAAGATTACATTCAATCTACGAATTCGATATTTCCATGGCCGCCCAAAAATTAATTCTCAGCTCATTATTTCTTCTTTTATCCTCTTTTCTGAGCGCGAAAGAATTTAATTTTAAAGTGTTACTTAATGATAAAGACATTGGCCATCATCGCTTTAGTGTTGAAGATCAAACAGTCAAAAGTGACGCGGCATTTGATGTGAAATTATGGATTATTCCTGCTTACAAGTATCGTCACAAAGCTACCGAAACTAATCTTAATGGCTGCTTAACCAGTCTACAAAGTGAGACCCAAGACGGTGCAGATAACTTTGCCTTGAAAACAATTGAAGCGACTCCAAACTTTAAAATTCTGGTCAATCAGAAAGAAATAACACACGCGAGCTGCATGCAAACATTTCGCTACTGGGATATTAACTTTACTCAACAAAAGACTGCTATTAATCCTCAAGACGGGAAATTGTTCACCCTCAACTTTACTCACGATGGAACAGAACCTATCAACAGTTTGGGAAAGTCTATTCGAGCCAATAAATACACCTTAAAAGCTTTGGAAGATCAGGATGAGAAGTTTCATATTGAATTATGGTATCACCCTGAAACTCAAGCATGGCTTCAATTAAAATCTTATGTCAAAGACGACAATGTCTTAACTTACGTGCTTCAATGAGTGAGGCTGAGCTAAATAAAGAGGATTTATCCCGCTTGATTGAAATGGCCTGGGAAGATCGAACCCCATTTGATGCAATATTCACTCAATTTGGTCTTACTGAAAATGAAGTCATGCGTATCATGCAGAAAAATCTCAAGCGCTCATCTTACGTCTTGTGGAGAAAACGGGTGAAAGAAATTGGTCTTAAACATCAAAAAAAAAGAGGCTTCTTAACCACTAATGCCTACGCCAAAAATCAGTACAAACCCAAATAACTAATTTTATTCAGCTACTACTTTCCATTGTTTAGGTCCTTCGGTGTGAATAGATCGTCCATTCTGGTCAACAGCCACAGTCACTGGCATATCTTCCACTTCAAACTCATAAATGGCTTCCATCCCTAATTCCTCAAAAGCAATTTTTTTTGCTTTTTTAATGGCTTGAGAAACTAAAAAAGCAGCTCCGCCAACGGCAATCATATAGGTCGCTTGATGCTTTTGTATCAAGTCAACTGTCGCTTGACTTCGCTCGGCCTTTCCAATCATCCCCAGAATGCCTTGATTCAGCATTTCCTCAGTAAATTGATCCATTCGAGTCGCTGTTGTCGGACCTGCAGGTCCCACAGCTTCATCTCCTATTGGGTCCACAGGACCTACATAATAAATAAATCGATCTTTAATTGTGACAGGTAATTCCTGACCGTTATCGATAAGAGACATAATTCTTTTATGCGCAGCATCACGAGCAGTTAGAATTTTTCCACTTAATAGCAAGGTGTCGCCTACTTTAAATTTGGATAAATCGTGTTTAGTGATTTGATTAATGTTTACCGAAATTGACTCTGCATTGGGTTGCCATTCGTCTTTGGGATAAAAATTCATTTTTGGAGGAATGAGGTCTGCTGGACCAGAACCATCTAATTCAAAATGAATATGACGTGTTGCAGCACAATTTGGAATAATGGCAACCGGTAACGAGGCTGCATGAGTTGGGTAATCTTTTATCTTCACATCCAGAACAGTTGTTAAACCTCCTAATCCTTGGGCCCCGATGCCTAATTTGTTAATTTTGGTATAGAGCTCCATTCTAAGCTCCTCTATTTTAGTGGTCGCTCCCCTGTGAATGAGTTCTTGAATATTAATTGGATCCATTAAAGACTCTTTGGCCATGATCACAGCTTTTTCTGCTGTTCCACCCACACCGATACCTAGGACTCCGGGAGGACACCAGCCCGCACCCATTTGAGGAATTAAATCCAAGATGTAACTCACAATATCATCAGATGGGTTCATCATTTTTAGATGGGCTTTATTTTCTGAGCCACCACCTTTAGCTGCAATCCTAAAGGAGACTTTATCTCCTTGGACCAAACGTGTATGAATGACGGCTGGAGTATTGTCTTTTGTATTAGATCTTTTACCCAGTGGGTCCATCACGATAGATGCACGCAGTGGATTGTCGACATTTAAATAAGCCTGGGACACTCCCTGGTTAATGAGATCTTCAAGGATTTCATCTCCCTCAAATTTAGCATTCATGCCGACCTCAACAAATATAGTCACGATACCGGTATCTTGACACAAAGGTCTTTTTCCCAGAGCAGATAGTTTTGAGCTCGTCAGGATTTGTAACATAGCATCTTTTGCCGGTTTTGATTGCTCTAGTTCATACGCTGCGGTCATTGCTTGAATAAAATCATCTGAATGGTAATAGGAGATGTACTGAAGCGCATCAGCAACACTTGAAGTAATGTCTTTATTTTTGATCATGAGCTATCGCAGGGTTGATTGTTTTATGGCTATTGATTTATCAATTTGTTTTCTTAGTATTTTTCCATTTTTTGTTTTCGGAAACTCATGAGTAATATAAATTGTTTTTGGCGCTTTGTATGCAGCTAAATGTTTTTGTCCAAATTGTAATAAATCATTAGGATCAGGATCTTTGCCCTCGTGCGGCATGATGTAGGTCACTACCAACAACTTATCCTTTTCAATCTCTTCACCAATGGCTGCACAATCGGCTATATCTGGGTGTGATTTAAACACTCTTTCAATTTCATAAGGAGAAACACGGTAACCAAAACTCTTGATGATGTCATCTTTTCTGCCTAAAAACCATATATATCCATCTGGGTCGTATTTAGCAAAATCACCGGTAAAAAACCATCCATCATGAATATGCTTTGCTGTTTCATCAGATAAATTCCAATAACGTAAAAATAACCCCGGATCATTATCTGGAACACAAATCATACCCTCTTCACCCACATTAACTTCCTGCAAAGTCTCAGGATCTAATAATTTAATATCATGTCCAGGTTGAGGAAACCCTGCTGACCCAGGTCGAATTGGATTAAATTTATTTTCAGACAAGTAATATGAAAACTCTGACATCCCCACAGCCTCGAAGATATCTTGGTCAAATCTATCCCGCCATTGATTTAACACCTCATCCGATAGATGTTCCCCAGCACTCATACAGTATCTCAAGCTCGGAACATCAGATGATTTAAAATCTGTCTTTTGGAGAATTTGACGATAGATGGTGGGCACACCTATAAAAATAGTAGCCTGATGTTTCTGAATTAACTTCATCCAAGTGTCAGCATGATTTTTTCCTTCATAGACAACGATAGTTTTACCTAAATGAAGAGGATCCATTAATCCAGAACCTAATACATAAGTCCAATTAAATTTTCCTGAATGAACAATTCGATCATCCTCGCCCTCAAAATCAAACCAATATTTTGAAGCCGGCTGTCTTCCTATGATAGCCCGGTGTGCATGAAGGACCCCTTTAGGGTAACCTGTGGTCCCCGAGGTATAAACCAGATATGCGGGATCGTTCGCATGGGTTCTAACCTTAATATTGACATCACCCATTTCCTCTAATGTTGATTGCAGTTCAATCACTTCAAACTTATTCGATGGCTTGACGTCACCCGATCCCGTCACAAAAATAAATTTTAACTCATTAGGAAGTAAGCTTTCATCTATGGATGCCCACATTTTTTTATCGGTCACAAGTGCAGTTGCTGAGGAATCTTTGGCAAGGTAAACCACCTCTTCTGCAGTCAATAACGTTGAGGTTGGAACTGATATACATCCTGCTTTCATGGCCCCTAAAAATGAAATCGGATAATCCAGGGAATTAGGTAAACGGATTAAGACGCGATCTTCTCTTTTTAAGCCAAAATTTAAAAGACACTGAGCGAATTGATCTGTTTTTTTGGCTAACTCTTTAAAAGTGATTTGACTGGTGCCTAATTCATCATTTTCAACGATCATGGCCAACTTATTTTCTACATCTGACCCAAGATGAATCGATGAGCATAAGTGACCAATATTAATATCTTCAGGCACATTCCATTGCCAATCAAAACGTTTAATACTCATTACAAGATTGCTCCGTATGGCCAATTTTCTCGAATCACTTGAGCTGGAAGTTTATTCAGAACACTGATGGCAAAATCTGTATCGTCTTGATTGAGAGATCTAAGAGCATGCGCTCTTAACAAAGTTTGCAGTGCTTTACCGAACATTGGCGGATCAAGCATTTCACCCTCAAATTTAATCGCACCGCCCAACAGTGCATCAGCCTCAATTGCAGCTTTTAAAATACGAATTCTAAGATTGATTTCTGTAGGTGACGGCGTGTAAGCAACTTTACATAAATGAATATGCCCGGGATGAATCACTTGTTTTCCGGTTAGACCTTTTTCAGCCTCAGTCACTGCATGTCTATATACAATGCGAGATTCATCATCGCCATGTAAATCTAACCACCTCCTTACATCATGGGGTTCGATAAATTTTTCAGGCATAACATGCTCACCAATTAATGTTTCAACACCTCCAATAACACCTTTACCTGCGATCCTTGCCTCAAACATAATTTGGTTTAAAAAATAACTTAATTCTTCAATCCAATTAGTTGGGGTTATATTAATTCCCATTGCTTTTGAAAAGTCATGAATCCCAAAAACAACATGCTTCACCGTGTTATAAGACATCAAGTCAGGAACAATTTTTAATGATCTTGGATGTTCGATAATAGGCTGTATCGTAATCTTAGTATTTAGATCTAAAAGGATACTTGAGAGATCCCTCACTTCAGCAGAACCATATGCTTCGCCTGCTTTTGCCAACATCACCACATCCACCTCGTCTGAGAGAACTTTTAGTAAAGTAATGTCCTTTTCGAACTCCACTGTTCGAAAAGGATTTATTCGAATAGCAATCTGCACATCAGGTCGAGATTGTCTCAGCCCAGGTAATTCAAGTTTTAATAATTCACGACTTAATTCTTTTTGACGACAACCATCCTCAAGGTCAAATATCAAGGTGTGTGCAATGGTTTGGTGGGCGTGTTTTTTGAAACGCTTTGAGGCTTCCTCTAAATCTTCATACCCTCCTGTAGATGGAGAATATTTTACTGGAGGATAATACAACTGTATGCCTGGCCAGAATCCGCCAAATACATCGGATTCAATTTTTAATATATTCTTTTCATTTATCATAGGCCCGCCTCCTCATCGATCAAATCTTTTAAATTTTTTTTACTTAAAATTTTCCACAGCTCATTGTCTTGTTTTTTTAAGATATTTAGCAGCACCTGTTTTTTCAAATCCGACAATGCCTCATAATCATTTTTATAAAAATCATTTAAAACTAAATCCAGCTCAAGCAATCCTCTTCTGCTCTTATAACGTATAACCTGATCAATGTTCATGAGGACTCCTTCTTTAAAGAAAATATTTTTCGGACAGATTTTTTCTTATTTTTAAATTGCATTTCCTTGATACCCGAAATCGCTTTAGCTGGGCTCAGGCCTTTAGGGCATACATCAGCGCAGTTCATAATATTATGGCAACGGAATAAACGATCCTCATGGTCTAAAAATTCTAACCTCTCCTCACTGCCTTGATCGCGTGAATCGGCCAAAAAACGATAAGATTGAAGCAGAGCTGCTGGTCCCATAAACTTATCAGGTCCCCACCAAAATGATGGGCAAGATGTGGTGCATGCTCCACACAATATACACTCATATAATCCATCTAGTTTTTTACGGTCCTCCGGACTTTGTAATCGCTCAGTTGTTGGTGGCGGATCATTATTTATAAAATAAGGTTTAACGTCCTGGTAATTTTTATAAAATTGATCCATGTCCACAATTAAATCTTTGATGACAGGTAATCCAGGCATAGGTCGAATCACAACAGGCTCTTTTAAGTCTTTCAATTTGGTCACACAGGCTAGTCCGTTTTTTCCATTGATATTCATACTGTCTGACCCACATACGCCCTCACGGCATGATTTTCTTAATGCAAGTGTTTCATCTGTTTGTTTAATTTTCATTAAAGCATCAAGTAACATTTGATCATTGTCATCCAGTGCAATATCATATTTTTGCATGTATGGCTTTTTATCTTTCTCAGGATCAAAACGATAAATAGAAAATTTCATAACTAATAAACCCTTTTCTTTAATGCGAATGTTTCAACAGTTAATGGTTTTAATTTAACATCACGATAATCAATTTTATTTTTATCAGCATAATATAAGCTGTGTTTTAACCAATTCTCATCATCCCTCTCCTCATAATCAGACCGGCAATGAGCGCCTCGACTTTCTTGTCGAGCATAGGCAGATTCAATTGTGGCTTGAGCAACGACGATTAAATTTTTAAGTTCTAGCGCATCAATACGCGCTGTATTAAAAATATTACTTTGATCTTTAATTCTTAAATAATTTGAACGCTCACGGATCTCATGAATTTTTTTAACTCCGGCATGAAGTAATTCTGGAAAACGAAACACCCCACAATGCTCTTGCATGACTTTACGTAAGTCACTTCCAAGTGTAACCAGATCTTCAGATTGATCAGATTTATCATTTAACTCATTCACTCTTTGTTGGGTAAACTCAACTGCGTTTTTCGGAATATCAGGAAACTTTTCTTGCTTATTTATTGTTTCAACAATGTTCTGCCCGGCGGCTCTTCCAAACACGATCAAATCTAATAATGAATTAGAACCTAAACGGTTTGCACCATGTACCGAAACACAGGCACACTCTCCCACAGCATAGAAATTTCCAACTAAATCACCTGTGCTATTTTTTCTAACTTGTCCATGCAGATTGGTCGGTATGCCTCCCATCATGTAATGGACAGTTGGAACAACGGGTATGGGATCTTTCACTGGATCTGCATTTGCAAATTTTATGGCAATTTCACGGATACCTGGTAATTTCTCATTGATTTTATCTTCCCCAAGATGAGAAAGTTTTAAATACACGGCATTTTTATGTTTCCCCACACCTTTTCCATTTTTGATTTCAGTTGCAATTGCCCTTGAAACAACATCCCGACTCGCTAAATCTTTTGCATTAGGCGCATACCTCTCCATAAATCGCTCACCATCAGAATTTTCTAGATACCCGCCTTCACCCCGACAACCCTCAGTGACAAGCACTCCAGCTCCAGATATCCCGGTTGGATGGAATTGCCAAAATTCCATATCCTCTAATGGCAAATTAGCACGTGCAGCCATCCCTAATCCATCGCCGGTATTAATATAGGCATTTGTACTCGCTTCAAATATCCTGCCTGCACCGCCTGTAGCAAATATCGTTTTTTTTGCTTGAAATATAGCTAACTCACCCGTTGCCATTTCATAAGCAACGACTCCTAATACCTGATCATCGTCATCTTTAATGAGGTCAAGTGTGCTCCACTCGATAAAAAACTGAGTTTTATTTTTTATGTTTCTTTGATATAGGGTATGCAACATGGCGTGTCCGGTACGGTCTGCTACTGCACATGTTCTTGAAATTGAAGTTTCTCCAAAATTTTTAGTCATGCCGCCAAAAGCTCTCTGGTATATCTTTCCATCCAGATTCCGATCAAATGGCATGCCATAGTGTTCTAATTCATAAATTGCCTCAGCGGCATTTTTACACATGAATTCAATGGCATCTTGATCACCCAAATAATCCGATCCTTTTATGGTGTCATACATATGCCATATCCATTTATCTTCCGACACGTTCCCAAGCGCTGCGGCTATTCCTCCCTGAGCTGCAACCGTATGTGAACGTGTCGGAAAAACTTTTGAAATCACAGCAACATTCAGTCCAGCGTCAGATAATTGAAGTGCACTTCGCAAACCAGCGCCTCCAGCACCAACGACTAAAACATCAAATTTAAAATGTTGCATAAGTTAAATTTCCAGTAAAAATAATAATAAAAAAATGATCTGTATCATCATGCTAAAAAGTAATAATAAATATACTATTTGATGAATAATTTTGTGTTTGACATAATCATCAATCACATGCTGCACTCCGATCCAGCCATGAAAGAAAGTCAGTAAAAAAAGCACGGTGATGATCAATCGATGCAATATTGAATCAAAAAATTGAACCCAAGCTTGATAGTTAACTTGATCGATCTGAACCCAATAAAAAAATAAATATCCAATGAAAAAATAAATTGAGATGGCTGAAAATCTTTGATAAAGCCATTGGGTCATCCCACCGAATAAATTGAAAAAAGGATTTTTTACCATAGCCAAAATCCTACAAAGAAGGTCATTATAAAACTAATGATAAGAACAATCTTGCTGGTGAAGCGAGCAACAATAAGATCCATTCCATAATGCAGATCTAGCATAATGTGGCGTGTACCAGCTATTAAATGATGAATAATGCCCCAGATCATCAATGTCTTGATAATTTTAAGTAGCGTTGTATCAAATACTGCGAGAATAAGATGAAAGATGGCCTCATTTCTTGTGGACCAATAGAGCGATATTGTTAACAATGGCATAAACACGAATAAAACAACACCGCTCACTCGGTGCAAAATAGAGACCATGGCTGGAACTGGAAAGCGTATGGTAAAAAGGTTTAAATTTTTTGGTGACTTGATCATTTTTTAAACTCTTCCAATGCTGCTAAACGAACACTTTCTGCCACAAACTGATTTAACCTCGGATCAAATGGTTTTGGAATAATATAGTCACGTCCAAATTTCAATTCATTGATTTTGTAAGCCTCTAACACTGACTGCGGAACCGGTTCTTTCGTTAATTTTGCAAGTCCCTGTGAAGCCGCTAACATCATTTTTTGTGAAATTTGAGGCGCCCTAGCATCAAGCGCGCCTCTAAATAAAAAAGGAAAGCCGAGCACATTATTCACCTGGTTGGCATAGTCTGAACGTCCAGTTGCCATAATCACGTCATCACGAATAGAAAGTGCTTCTTCAGGGGTAATTTCAGGATCAGGGTTTGCTAGGGCGAAGATAATGGGATCACGTTTCATTTTTAGTAAATACTCTTTGGGGAACAGATTTGCTCCGGATAGTCCAATAAAAACATCAGCACCATCAATTATTTCCTCTAAACTGTTGTGAGCAGTATCACTTATAAATTCTTTGTTATATTCATTACAATCTGTCCTCGATTGATTCAAAACCCCTTTTCGATCAACCAAATGAATTTCTGTTACCCCTAAATGTTTAATCAGTTTTGCACACGACAATCCTGCAGCGCCTGCGCCTAAAAAAACAACTTTAATTTCATTAATTTTCTTATCCACAATTTCAAGTGCGTTTTGTAAGCCTGCTGCAACAATGACAGCTGTTCCATGCTGATCATCATGAAATACAGGAATATCCAAACGCTTTTTAAGTTCAGATTCGATGTAAAAACATTCCGGAGCTTTGATATCTTCAAGATTGATACCACCAAAGGTTGGGGCAATCGCAACAACAGTCTGGATAAACAAATCAGGGTCAGTTTCATTCACCTCAATATCATAGACGTCAATACCGGCAAATTTTTTAAACAGAATACCCTTACCCTCCATGACTGGCTTACTGGCTAAAGCACCTGTGTCTCCCAATCCCAACACAGCGGTGCCATTAGAGATAACCGCAACTAAGTTTCCCTTATTCGTATACCGATAGGCATCTTCAGGATTTTTTTGGATTTCTCTTACAGGCTCTGCCACACCAGGTGAGTAGGCTAAGGATAGATCATAGGCTGTATCACATTGTTTGAGCGACTGAATTTCTATCTTACCAGGCCTTGGATGTTCATGGTATTTGAGTGCATCAAGTTTGAGAGACATCTTATTCAAGCTCCGTTTGATAGTGATATTCATCGGTGAGACAAAGTCCTAAGCGCCATTCAATGGGTTTATTTCCATAGGTATACGAAACTCTTTCAATTCCAAGTATTGGATGCCCTTTCTTAATATTAAGCAATTTTGAAACTTCAGCCTCAGCGCTGACCGCTTTGATTTTTTCATCGGCATTTAACATCTGAATTCCGTAATTTGACTCATACAAACGATAGAGAGAACCTTTTTTTTGATTAATCATTTCTGCATTAAGGCCCTTAAATGGAATGGTAGAAATATAAATTTCGTCTAAAATCAAAGGCTTTCTGGCAAAGGTAAGGACGCGCTTAATCTTGTACACGGAGGAGCCAGGTCTTAAATTTAGACGGTTCGCAACATAGCTATTTACTCTCGTTTTTTCAAAAGATAGGAGCTGACTCTCCAACTTCTCTTTATTCCCTTTAGAGGAGGTAAGCCTTAAAAATCTTAGCTGGATTTGTTCTTCATTATGGGTTGTGACATAGGTACCCTTACCTTGCCGTCGAATAAGTATTTTTTCGATAGATAATTCATCAATAGCTTTGCGAACTGTGCCCTGGCTTACCTGGTAACTCTGAGCTAATTCAATTTCACTGGGTATCAGATCTCCTGCTCGCCAATTACCGGACATCAATTCTTGGGTAATTTTTTGTTTTACTTGTATATATAAAGGAATATTCATAAAAACACATAAAATAAATTTATATATATCTTATATAAGACTTAATAAAAAATCAACAATATTATGGAAAAATTTATATTTTGTTAAGTTATTGTTTTTATTATAAATATTATAAAATTTTAGCTAATTTACTTTAAACTCTTATATATGACTAAATTATTTATTGACATATTTTTTAAGTTTATTAAAATATCAATGCATATATTTAATTTCAATTTTTTATGAATACAAACTCTTATAGACCCAGAAGATCCATGCTTTATGTTCCAGGATGCAATCTACGTTATCTGGAAAAAGCAAAATCACTCCGTGCCGACACTCTCATCTTGGACCTTGGAGACCCTATTCTACTCGATGCAAAAATTCAATCTCGAGAGAATGTGGTTGAAATGTTAAAACAAAATGTATACGGAAAAAGAGAAGTTGTTGTTCGGGTTAATGATTTCGACTCTCCGTGGGGATTGGATGACGTTATTGCCGTAGCGCCATTAAAACCTGATGCCATATTATTTCCTAACATTGAATCCAAAGAAGATATCTTAAACTGCATTCAGCATTTAGATGCATCGGGCGGAAAAGATATCTCCGTGATGGTCATGATTGAAAGCCCTTTAGCTGTTTTAAATGTAAAAGAAATTGCGAGTGCATCTGATCGAATTATATGCATGGTGTTGGCAACATCTGATTTAATATCACAGATGTATGCTCGGACGACACAAGATCGAATTGCATTAACCACCAGTTTATCTATGGTTATTTTGGCTGCTCGTGCCTATGGATTATCGGTTATTGATGGGATTCACAGTAATTTAAAAGATACGACCTCATTTGAGTATGCTTGCCGCATGGGCCGTGATATGGGTTTTGATGGTAAATCTCTAGTTCATCCAGATCAACTAGCTTATGCGAATGATGCTTATACACCAAAACCATCAGAAATCGAACAAGCCAAAGCAATTATTAGTGGCTTAGCAGAAGCTAATGCTTCTGGAAGAGGAACGGTTGTGGTTGATGATAAACTAGTCGAACACCACCATGTTACGGCGGCAAAAAGACTGCTCGTGCAACATGAAATGATGGAAGAACTGGAAAATAACACATGAGTACTCAACAAGGAAATTATTTAGAAGATTTTTCACCAGGTCAGATATTCAATCACCCTATTCCAAGAACAATTTCTGAAGGTGATGCTTCACTATATCTTGCTTTATTAGGAAATCGAAACCCCTTATATTGCTCTCTGAAAACGGCAAATGCTGTTAATTTCAAATCAATTCCAATTGATGATTTATTGCTGTTCCATATTGCTTTTGGCAGAACGGTAAATGATATCTCATTAAATGCTGTTGCGAATTTAGGGTATGCCAATATTCAGTTTAAAAACCCTGCTTTTGTTGGAGACACAATTTCGTCACAAACAAAAATTATCGGTTTAAAAGAAAATTCTAATAAATCCACTGGGATTGTTTATGTTCAATCTGCAGCATTCAATCAAGACGGTACAGAGCTCCTCAGTTGGATTCGCTGGGTTATGGTTCCAAAAAAAAATGCAGGCGCAAAAATTATCGAACAATTACCCGATGCCCTTCCTGATAGTGCCGACCTCTCTATAATAGAGCGCAAAGGAATCATATTTTCAAATCTTGACCTCGCTGACACAGGTTCAAACAAATTATTTGAGGACTATCAGATTGGGGATGCATTCAATCATTCATCCGGCATTACGATAGATGAAACTGATCATACCTTGGCCACTAAACTTTATCAGAATAATGCAAAGTTACATTTTGATGCACACATGATGAAAGATACCCCCTTTAAAAGAAGATTAATTTACGGGGGCCACATTATTTCATTGTGCCGATCATTGTCGTTTGAAGGGTTAGAGAACGCTATACAGATTCTTGGGGTAAATAGCGGCACTCATTCCAACCCAACTTTTGCGGGCGACACTATTTATTGTCGAACTGAAATTACGGATAAGCTAGAACTGTCACAATTCAATGGTGCTGGTATTTTAAGGTTAAGACAATTTGGATTTAAAAATAAACCTGGTTCAAAAATATCTGAAATTACCACAGAAAAAAATGGTAAAAAAATTTATAACTCGAATACTGTTCTCGATATTGATTACTTTGTATTGATTCCAAGAAGGAAATAACTATGGCTTTGACTCATCCAAATGATGCATTATTTATTGGAGAAAAACCTTTTCCGATCATCCCAACCTGTGAGCACTTTGCAGGGAGTGAAAAGTTAATTTCAAAAGCCCTAGGGTTACAAGATACCTTAGGGCCTATTTTTAATATTACCTGTGACTGTGAAGATGGTGCAGCGGCTGGACAAGAGCAAGCTCATGCAGAAATGATTGTAAGAGTTCTGAATTCAGAACTGAATAAACACAACATGGCCGGATGCCGGATTCATGACTACACCCATCCCCATTGGAAGAAAGATATTGATATTCTTGTTGCAGGTGCTGGAGAAATATTAAGTTATATTACTATTCCCAAATCGACCAATGCGACCCAGCCAAAAGAAATGATTGCTTATATTCAAAAGGTAGCGAAAGATCACCATATAAGTCGAGAAATTCCGATTCACATCTTAATCGAAACCCATGGCGCTCTAGCGCAAGTGCATGAAATTGCAACACTACCCTGGCTGCAAGTGCTTGATTTTGGATTAATGGACTTTGTCAGCGGACATCACGGAGCTATTCCTGCCTCGGCAATGAGAAGCCCTGGTCAATTTGAGCATAAATTGTTAGTTCGAGCAAAAACAGAGGTAGTCGCCGCAGCAATTGCTAATGGAGTGGTACCGGCGCATAACGTCACCTTAGATTTAAAAAATAGTGAAACAACTTTTGCTGATGCGAAAAGAGCCAGAGATGAGTTTGGTTTTATGCGCATGTGGAGCATCTACCCGACACAAATTACCGCCATTGTTGATGCGATGAAACCCAATTATGAAGAGATTCAAGATGGTTCTGAAATCCTAATCCTGGCACAAGATGCAGATTGGGGGCCTATTCAATTTAAGGGTGAATTACATGACCGGGCAACGTATCGCTATTTTTGGGAGATTCTACAAACGGCTAAACTCACCGGTCAAGATATTCCAGGCGAAGCTAATCAACGTTTTTTTTCATAGAAAGTTATTCAAATGTCGGCAGGAAAAAAATTTAAACAAGCTCTAGCACAAGAAAAACCTCTGCAGGTTATTGGCGCTATTAATGCTTATCATGCATTACTAGCCACCAAGTCTGGATTTAAAGCTTTATATTTATCGGGTGGCGGGGTGGCAGCTGGCTCATTAGGCATCCCTGATCTTGGAATATCTACATTAGAGGATGTATTAATTGATATTCGACGCATTACAGACGTTACCGACACCCCACTGCTTGTAGACATTGATACTGGCTTTGGGGGTGCGCTAAATATCGCGAGGACGATTCGATCTGTAACAAAAGCGGGTGCTGCTGCTGTTCATATCGAAGATCAAGTTCAATCGAAACGTTGTGGACATCGCCCCAATAAAGCCATTGTTTCACAATCCGAAATGGTTGACCGGATTAAAGCTGCAGTAGATGCAAAAACTGATCCCAATTTTATTATTATGGCCCGGACTGATGCTCTCGCTGTTGAAGGTTTAAGTAGCGCAATTGATCGAGCCTGTGCTTGTGTTGAGGCGGGTGCAGACATGATTTTTCCAGAAGCAATGACCGAGCTCTCCATGTATCAGCAATTTTCTGATGCGGTCAAAGTTCCGGTATTGGCTAATATTACTGAATTTGGGTCTACTCCCCTATTTACAAAAGATGAACTCGCCAGCGCAAATGTGAGCTTAATTCTTTATCCACTAAGTGCCTTTCGAGCCATGAATAAAGCAGCCCTATCGGTCTATGAAGCAGTTCGTAAAGATGGGACTCAAAAAAATGTGATCGAATTAATGCAAACAAGAAATGAACTCTATGATTTCTTAAACTACCATGATTATGAAAAAAAATTAGATGAGCTTTTTAAGCAAGACAAATAAATACGAGCAGGAGATTTTATGAATACAACGACGACAACTGAAAAAAAAGTAAAAAAAGGCGTAGCTTTAGCAGGAGTTAATGCAGGAACGACCGCGGTTTGTACGGTTGGGCATACCGGAAATGATTTACATTATCGCGGATATGATATTTTGGATTTAGCCAAATATTCAAATTTTGAAGAAGTTGCTTACCTTTTAATTTATGGAGAACTTCCAACCCAAAGTCAACTGAGTGAGTATAAAAATAAACTTCGACAACTCCGAGATTTACCCGAGGCTGTTAAATCTGTATTAGAACAAATCCCAAAAAATGCTCACCCTATGGACGTCCTTCGCACAGGCTGCTCTATGCTTGGAACAATTGAACATGAAGCTGAAGATCGTAATATTGAGCAAACAAAAAATATTGCCGATCGACTCATTTCTTGTTTTGGCTCTATGCTCATCTATTGGTATCACTTTTCACATAATCATAAGAAAATTGAATGCACGTCTGACATGGATTCAATTGCAGGTCATTTTTTGTATTTACTGCATGGAAAGCCTCCATCTGAGTTGCATGAAAAATCAATGAATACATCTTTGGTGCTCTATGCAGAGCATGAATTCAATGCGTCAACTTTTACATCACGGGTAATCTCTGGAACCTTATCCGATATCTATTCCGCTATCACTGGTGCGATTGGCGCTCTTCGGGGGCCAAAACATGGTGGAGCAAACGAAGCTGCCATGGAAATCATATCCCGATATCAAAATGCAGATGAGGCCGAAAAAGATATTCGTGATCGTATGGCTCGTAAAGAAATTATTATTGGATTTGGTCATCCCGTTTACACCATTGGTGACCCGAGAAACGAAAGTATTAAATCAGTCTCAAAATCACTCTCAGAAGATCAAGGAAATAATACCTTATTTGAGATATCAGAAAGAATTGAATCTGTGATGTGGGAAGAAAAGAAAATGTTTCCAAACCTCGATTGGTACAGTGCCTCCAGTTATCATTTAATGGGAATCCCTACGGCAATGTTTACTCCAATTTTTGTCATTTCCAGAACCACTGGCTGGGCGGCTCATATTATTGAGCAACGTATTGATAATAAAATTATTCGACCCAATGCTGAATACACAGGTCCAGAAAACAGATCCTACACCCCCATTAATCAAAGATAAAAGAAAGGTTTAGTAACACATGTCATCTTACATCTCTAATGTTCGACCTGCGCCAGATCAAGTTATTGCTGACATTGCAAATTATGTAAACGATTACCAAATTCAAAGTTCTGAGGCTTTAGATACCGCTCGATATTGTTTAATGGATACATTGGGTTGTGGATTAGAAGCCTTAAGTTATCCCGCCTGTACAAAACTTTTAGGGCCTATTGTGCCAGGAACAAATGTTCCAAATGGAGCAAAAGTACCCGGAACAAACTACCAGCTTGACCCGATCAATGCTGCGTTTAACATTGGTGCCATGATCCGCTGGCTAGATTTTAATGACACATGGCTTGCTGCGGAATGGGGTCATCCGTCCGATAACCTAGGTGGTATATTGGCGGTTGCGGATTGGCTATCCCGAACGCGTATTGCCGAGGGAAAAACACCCTTATTAATGAAGGATGTTCTCATTGGTATGGTTAAAGCACATGAAATCCAAGGGGTCATTGCTTTAGAAAATAGTTTTAACCGCGTAGGTCTTGATCATGTAGTTTTAGTAAAGATAGCTTCGACTGCTGTGGTAGCTAAAATGCTTGGTGCTAGTTTTGAGCAAATTATTGATGCGGTATCGAATGCCTGGCTGGATGGTCAAAGTCTTCGCACTTATCGACATGCGCCTAATACAGGCTCAAGAAAATCTTGGGCCGCAGGTGATGCGACCAGCCGTGCAGTGCGGTTAGCATTGATGGTGATGAAAGGTGAAATGGGATATCCCTCGGCATTAACTGCAAAAACATGGGGCTTTTATGATGTTTTATTTAAAGGCAAACCCTTTGCAATCAACCAACCATATGGATCTTATGTGATGGAAAATGTGCTCTTTAAGATTTCATTTCCTGCAGAATTTCATGCACAGACCGCGGTCGAATGTGCGCTTCAACTTCATCCTAATCATGTTAACAATATAGATACGTTGGAAAAAATTAATCACATTGATCGAATTGAAATCACAACACATGAATCAGCGATAAGAATTATTGATAAAACCGGTCCTCTCAATAACCCTGCCGATCGAGATCATTGTATTCAGTACATGACCACCGTTGGACTGCTTAAGGGAAATCTGACCGCTCTAGACTATGAGGATGCGGTAGCTCAAGATCCTCGGATTGATGCATTAAGAGCAAAAATGCAATGTATTGAAAATAAACAATTTACTCAAGATTATCTAGATCCGAGCAAACGCTCAATTGCTAATGCTCTACAGATATTTTACCAAGATGGTACTCATTCAGAAAAAATAACGGTTGAATACCCGATTGGTCATCGCCGCAGACGCACGGAAGGTATTCCTGAATTGATTAAAAAATTCTCTAAAAATCTAAATCGAGAATTTGATCCAGAGCATGCAGCGAAAATATTAAATTTAAATCTCAATTATGAAAAACTTGCTGCAACTCCAGTTCATGAATATGTGAACCTATTTGTTAAGTAAGTTCTGATTGAATAGCTTTTAGTTCCTGATTGGGATCATCAAAGTCTAAGAAGTCATGATCTGTTTGTGCGTACCAATACCTGCTGTTGGATTCATCGCCCTCTATTTTATGTAATACCGCATGAATCCAATTTGAGTGATTCGTGTTTATTTCTTGGACAATTTGATGAGACTGATCCCACTGTCCATCAAGGGCAAACTGAACTGCTTTTAATAAAGTTTCAGTCATTGGCTGGTTTCTTTTTCTAAGCGGTATTTACAATTACTCTTGTGCTTTTCTAAGAGTCCATTAATTTCAAGTGTTGAAACTTTGCAATATGAACACTGATAATTATTTACTCCTTCTTCAATTCGTTCTTGGGGGTAATCAATAAAATATTTTATGGTCACTTTTTTGCCTCCTGTTTTAGCCAATTCATATAATTGTCGGACCCTTTAACATCCTGAATCAACAGCTCAGGAACTGCATAGGGATGATGCTCAATAAAGAAGTTTTTTATGCTTCTAATATTATTTTTCGTCGTCTTGATTAGCAATATACTTTCTTTATCTGTCACGATTTTTCCCTGCCACCAATACGCCGACTCAACATTATGAAGAATATTCACACAAGCGGCTAACTTTTTCGACAATAGTCTATTTACAAATGTCTTCACTTTTGTTTTTGGTAAGGTGGTTATAATAATTTTTGCGCAATTAAACACTATAATACCTATTCAAAGTTGACTGATTACATTATAGTTTTAATCATATGTTATTTAAAAAACATTTAACAGAAGCAAATAAGACCTATTGGAATCATTTTATCTTTGCTTTTAAGGCTGGGTTTTTATTGCTCTACGCTGGAATAACTTCTATTATTCACGCCTTTATTCCATCGCTGTTTCCATTTGTCAGTCAAAAGATTGTGCAAAAATTAACAGCAGACTCTCAACAACATAGAAATTTAAAATGAAATTTTTTTTAGTAATCCTTGTATTTTTTTGCATGCCTTTATCTGCGCTTCAAATTGGAGACACTGCACCCAACTTTAACGCATCAACGACTCAAGGCAAATTAAACTTTTATAATTGGTCTCAAAACCATTGGGTGGTGCTCTTTTCACACCCAGGAGACTTTACCCCCGTATGTACCACAGAATTGGGGCAAGTTGCTTACCTGCAACCTGATTTTGAATCTCGAAATGTAAAACTATTAGGCCTAAGTGTGGACTCTCTCGAGGATCACAAAGAATGGATTCCTCATGTCAATTCTTATAAAGATCAAATTAAACAAGAGTTATCACTTGAAAACTCATTAAATAAAATCACAGCATTATTTGATGATCGTCCTGATGTAAATTATCCGATTATTGCCGACACCTCCATGGATATCGCAAAGCTCTTCGACATGATTCATCCTAATGCGAATCCGAATGAAAGTGCGTTTGGAATCAAACATAAAGCTACCATCCGATCTGTATTTATAATTGATGCCGAAAAGAAAATACAAACCATCTTAACTTACCCGATGCACGTAGGACGTAATTTTGATGAAATTATCAGGACTATTGACGCCCTTCAAGTTGCTGCAAAATACAAAGTGTCAACTCCAGCAAATTGGCAGCCGGGTGATGACGTGATTGTTCCAACCTACATTTCTAATGACATGATCAAGGAGCATTATGGCACTAATAACTTTACTCAATATCAAGACTATTTAAGGATGATCGAGCATCCTGGTTTCTTCAAAGGCAATAAAAACAGAAACAAGAGCCGAATTAATAATAAATAAATGTTTACTGAAGATCCATAATGGTTAGTGTCCCGGCCTTCATATCAGGAATTAGAAGCTGACCCTTGTTGTTTGACAAAGCAATGTCTGCAGCCGCTTCATAACCCTCTTGAATCACGCTTACTTTACCTTGTACCACTGTATAAATTTTGCCTTCGAGCCAACTACTTAAATAAATTGTTTTGCCTATCTTGGCAATGCCGTCACCTCCATTAAATCCCTCAGCAATTTTTTTAACCTTGTTAGTTTTGAGATTGGCTTTAAAAAACTCCCCGCCCCAATCTAAAATAAAAAGTTTATCGCCTTCAATCAAAAGACCATTGGGTGCTTTAACCACATCTCTCTGATCCTCAAGCACCAAGCTAACCTCGCCTGTTGGTTTAATTTTAAATATAAAGCCCGTTGATTTAAAATCACCAGAATCGGACACATAAAGATTGCCTTGGTCATCAACATCGATGTCATTTAAGAACACTGGACTCTTTGGAAAACTCATCGTTCCGGCAAAAACTCCATATGCTCCATCATTGATATTTACTTCAATCACCACATCACGATCCGTTACATATAATTTATCTTTAAACAAAACCAGGCCTTTTGGATCATAGAGGCCTTCGGCTAAGGCTGAACGGTTTCCTTGCGGATCAATTTTTGTAATCTTTCCATCGCCATCGATATCGCGTTGGCCAATTTCAGTCATGTATATATTTCCTTGTAAATCTTGGACTACTGATTCTGGCATTAAAAAACCATCCATAACCGTCTGTGCAACAACAGATATCGGTAAACAGAGCAAGGTAAAGAGTAAACTTCGAATCATCATTGGTATCCTTAAATTAATTAACGAGTTAGTTTCCAGATGGCAGATTTTCTGGCATCACTGATGAGGTAAATATTACCATCTTTATCAATGTCAAAATCTCTAATTCGTCCTATTTTATTTTTAAAAATAATCTCCTCACCTACAATGACATCATTTTCATAATCAATACGAATCAAAGCTTCTCCGTTTAATGAGCAAACAATTAAATCACCCTGCCATTCAGGAAAAACTTTTCCCTCATAAAAGTGAATGCTACTCACTGCGATGGATGGAACCCAGCTTAACTCAGGTAAATTAAATTTTGAATCAAAGGCTGATTTACCTATATTTATTCCTGAGTATTCCCTGCCGCCCCAGGCAATATGTTTCCAACCAAAGTTGGAACCTGGCCTTGCAATCGCAATATGGTCTCCGCCTCTGGGCCCATGGCTTGAAAATAAAATTTCTTTATTGGGCATTAGAGCTATGCCTTGGGGATTCCTCACTCCGATCGCGTAAATTTCAGGTAGCCACTCCGGATGGGTTGTGAAATGTGGGTTATCTTTTGGAATTTGTCCATCAGTTTGAATACGAATAATGCTTCCGGGATGTGTCCGAGGGTCTTGTGCGATCATCTCACCCCCACGCTCACCAAATCCGGCATAAAGCTCATTTCCTTTTATAACAATTCGTGAGCCAAAGTGCCTATTTTCTTTCATCCTTGGCGTTGCAATCAAAAGATTTTGAAAATAAATAATTTCATTATTAACTAATTTACCCCTAGCAATAGCAGCACTAGAATATTCACTATCAAAATCATAACTGTAGGTAAAATAAAAATAATTATCATCAGTATTATAATAAACATCGAGCAAACCACCCTGTTGTCCACCGGAATAATATTCAATATGTGGAATATTGTGTTCAATTTTTTTCTTTGAAAAATTAACTAAGTTGAAAAGAAATAAACCTCCACCTTTTTCAGTCACAATCAATTCATCATTATTTACAAAACTCAAAGCCCAAGGAAAATCAAAATTAATATCTAATTTTTCAAGCTTAAAATTAGCATTAAGTTTTTTGTAATTATTGAAGTTACTAATTCTTGGCTCTGAACTACTATCGCCAAAAAGAAAAGAAAAGAAAAGAAAAAAAATAAAATATTTAATAAAAATCATAAAAATTAATCATACCATGAGTGATAAAGCAAGTTTATATGGAATAAATAATTTGGTGAGATTATTGTAAATAATAAAATAAAGATTTTAAAAATAAAGTTTTAAAATTTAATAAATTGACAATGCAATAAAAGTAAATTTTTTCTAGTTTTGAATATATATGTGTACAAGATCATATTTAATATATAAAACCAAACTAAAACTTTTATAATTAATATGAGCTATTTTTTTATTTACTTTAAACAGTAACTCTCAAATTTTATCTGATATTATGAACATTTAGTAAGCAGACATAAAAGATGTTCCGAACAAAAAAAAATAAAATTATAAAAAAATATTTCAAAGGAAATAATATTTTATCCAGTATTTTAATTTCTTTTTTTTGCTTTTCCTTATTTACTATTTTAATCAAAATGCCATATGTTGGTGACGATGCTTACAATAGCCAAATTGCAGGAAAAATCATTGCGGAAAATACAAACCTTATTGAAATGATCCTTAGGGAGTCAGTTGGTTGGTTAAATACAGGTAGCATGAGATTCTCTTTTTATTTTTATATTTATCCTCTCTTTTATTTTATTAAAAATATTGAAATTATTAAAATACTATCTATATTTACAATTTTTTTTTCAATATTAAGTTTTTTTAAATTTATAAAAATAGCATCAAAAGATTATTATTTTGCTCTTTCAGCAAGCTTAAGTATTTTTCTACTAATTCAATTAAGAAATTCACATGATCCTGTTCTTGGATTTCCATCATTTATGATTCCTCTAATATGTTGTTTTGGATTTCTTTCATTATATCTCTATATTTTATCCCTAGAAAATAAAAAAATTTCATATTCTATTATTTCGTCTTTGTTATTTTTTCTTATCTTAATAATGTACGAAATATCAATTATATTCATACCAATTTTTCTAGTTTACTTCATAACAAATTGGAAATTTAAAAATAAAATTTACTTGTACTATTCATTACCAATATTGATTGCAATTGCAATTTATTTAATTATTTTATTTTTTCTTAAATTTTTTTATATACCAGTATATTCCAAAACAATTCTATACTCAGGTTTGGAGATACATACTAATTTTTACAATATCTTTAAAGCATTAAAAATTCAGTTATTTTCAACATTTCCATTAAGCTATATTCTTGGATCTATATTAGAAAAAAAAATTTTTTTAAGAAGTATTTATCAAGACATGAGTTTCCTGGCGCCTCACAATATTGTAATAAGTATTTTGCTGGCTTTTTCAATTTGTCTTTCAGTGTATAAGACATCTTCAAGAAAAATATCAAAAAATCTTGTTTTAACTTCAATATTTTTAATATTTATCCCTGCTATTCTAATATCAATATCCGGACATCAAGAACATATAATATCAGATGGATATGGCCAATCTTATCTCCCTGTATATATTCAGTATTTTGGATTCTCAATACTTATTGTATATTTAATTACTAAATTAAAATCAAAAATTAAAAGTAAAATATTATTACCAATTCTTTTTATACTAATTACTATTATTTCATTGCTCACACAACTTTCAAATTTGATAGCAACAAAGAATTTATACTATTTAAAGGAATCCTATGAATTGAATAAACAATTATATAAACATGATGAATTACTTAGAAGTATTGAAGATGATTTTAAATTAGTAAAAGAATATAAATATCCTCATGATTATAAATGGAACCACTATATGATGCTTAATAAATTTCATGAAATTTGTAGTTTTGATATTGAATCACCATTTATGCCTATGAATAAATGTGTAGATACAAAAAAAAATATTTCAAAGCCAGAAAATTTATGGGCAGTTGCTTATTCAATTGATATTGATAAGAAAAAAAATGGAGCTATTTTTCTTGCTAAAATAGATCAAGTCATATTTGATAATATTGATTATCCAATAGCAATGATAACAAAAAATTTAAAAGTTTATAATCAAAGAACTGATAGTGTGGAAATTCATACAAATAAAGAAATTGATTTTATGAAAATCATAAAAAATGAAACACTTTATAGAAATTTTGATGATTTTAAAATTGATGATCATTTAGCAGGCATAAGTTGGTTAATATTAGGAAACTCAAATCGCATCGAAGGGGGTTGGAATAATTATTTTAGTTGGATTTCTGGTGATACCGAAATAGTGATTTACAATAAATATAATATCAAAAAAGAATTAAAAATTGAGTTTAACGTATTCAGTCCTTCTGATGAGAAAAAAGATATTGAAGTGGTTTGGGATGGAAAAATTCTTATTACAAAAGAATTTGACTCTCTGGAAAATGTTAAATTTAATTTCATAGCTAAGCCAGGTAAAAATTTAATAAAAATAAATACCAATAGCAAGCCATTTGATAATGGTGATCCTAGAAAAATAATTTATGGTTTAAGCAATCTTGTAGTTATGGATAACTAATGAATATTGCAATATTTGGAGCAAATGGTTTTATAGGAAGTCATCTCTCACATTATTTAAATACTAAAAAAAATTTCAATGTATATTGCTTTATAAGAGAAAAATCTGATATTTCACGAATAGAAAAACTTAAAAGAAAATATAGAAGTTACAATCTTAAAATTCTAAGATATAAAGATGAGAACCTTGAAAAAGAAGATTTAAATTTAAATAAATTAAATATAGATATAGTATTAAATTTAATTTCATATGGAGTTTTATATAATGAAAATAACGAGGATAAGGCAAAATATATAAATATTGAAATCCCAAAAAAAATTTTTAAAATTTCAAATAATAATAATGTTAAACATTTTATTCATTTTGGTAGCAGCCAAGAATATGAAAATTTAAGTGATCAAATTAATGAACTTTCAATAAGATACCCTACAAGAATATATGGAAGAACAAAAGCAGCTGGATGTGATATCTTATTAGAACATGAAAGTCTTTATAAAAATACTAACTTGTTAATTATTAGACCCTTTTCAGTTTTCGGAGAGCTTGAAAATGAAAATAAATTACTACCATCATTAATTAAATCTTTGATAAATAATACTGCATTAAAATTAACAAAAGGTTACCAAGAAAGAAATTATCTTTATATTAATGATTTTAATAAAATAATTTTAAGAATCTTAAAAAAAATAGATTATCTAAAATTCAATAATTACAATATTGGTTCAATCAATAATATTACTATTATAAAAATTGCAAAGATTATTGAAAACTTATTAAATTCAAAAAATTACGATTGTTTGTTATGGGGGTCCTTAAAATACAGAAATTCTGAGATATTAACCTTTAAAAATGATTTATCACGATTGCAAAAAGAATTAAAAATTAACTTAAGTTATGACATTCGTATTGGTATTAAAAAATTAATTAATAGTTACTTAAAGGATCAATGTTGAAAAAAATTATTGGTATTCTATGCCCTGTTTTTAATGAAGAGGAAAATATAGTTGATTTTTATAAAGCTTATTTAGAGATTCAGAATCAAATAAATAAAAAATATGAAATTCACTTTTTATTTTTAGACAATAGAAGCTTAGATAATAGTTTTATAATTTTAAAAAAATTATCCCGACATAACAAGAATGTTTCATTAATTAGATATTCTAAAAATTTTGGTGTTATGAAATCAATTTATACTGGATTAATTAATGTTCCCTCAAAATGGCATGCAATAGCCGTATTTGATTGTGATTTACAAGATCCACCTAATTTACTAATTGAATTTATTAAGGAATTTGAGAAGGGTAATGATGTGATTTATGGAAAAAGAATTAAAAGAAATGAATCATATGTACAAAAAACATTTAGATTTTTTTATACTGTTTTAAGCAAAATATTAATTAAAAATAAACCTGATATTGAAAGTGGAGCCTGGCTACTAAGTAATAAAGTAGTTAACCAACTAAAAAAGAAAAGTTATTATGTGCCTTACTTGCCTGGATTAATTAATAGTCTAGGTTTCAACTTAAAAAAAGTTGAATACACCAGGTTAATTCGAGTTAAAGGTAAAGCAAAATTTAATTTTCTATCTTACTTTTATTATGCAATTGATTCAATAATTGGGAGTACTCTTTCACCATTAAGAATTTCTGTTTTTTTAAGTATTATTTTTGCAATCGTTTCCTGTGGATCAACAATATATTTTTTATTGGCTAAATTTATTTTCAATATTGAATTTCAAGAGGGAATTGCAGCAATAATAATCATACTTTTATTCAATTTTTCACTTAATTTTTTAATTCTTGGAATAATGGGTGAGTACATAGGCAGAATATTTAAAAATGATGAAATAAAAAGTCCAGCAATTATTGATGAAAAAATTAATTTAAAGTTATAAGACAAATTGTATGGAAAATTTGTTATTTAAATTTAGGTATGTTGTCTATAAGACCTCACAGCATTAAAGTGAGGTCAATTTCTCTAAATTATAAATAAAGACTATAAGAAATTTCTTTATTATCTTTATAATTACTTATTTGGCTCTTCACATGAAGTGAAGTAAAGGAAAAAGAGTATAAGAAAAATTAGGAAGAACAAAGCCACAGAGACAATAAGAAAGTAATTAATAATGGCGGAAGAGGTGAGATTCGAACTCACGGTGGGCGCGAACCCACGTCGGTTTTCAAGACCGGTGCATTAAACCGCTCTGCCACTCTTCCGTCGAGCAAATTTTATCATAGGTTTTCCTACAACCAAACTACTCTTTAAAGATTTCTTCATGAAACCCGAAATATCGATAATCTTCAATTTTCATGGGATACAAGATACCGTCTAAATGATCGCACTCATGCTGAACCACTCGTGCATGAAAATCTTCAACCGTTCTACTTATAGTGTCGCCATACTGATCAAAACCCTGGTAGTGAATTTTTTTAAACCGAGGGACTACCCCTCTTAAACCTGGAACTGAGAGACATCCCTCCCAACCGTTTTCAAGCTCATCAGAAAGTGGCTTAATCTCGGGATTAATTAAAACTGTAAATGGAACCGCTTCTGCATCCGGATATCGATCATTTTGATCAAAACCAAAGATCACTAATCGCTTGAATACCCCAATCTGAGGAGCAGCCAATCCGGCACCGTCATTCGCTTTCATGGTTTCAATCATGTCATCGATGAGTGAAAAAAGCTCTGCATCATTAAAGTCAGTGATTGGCTCACTGACCTTCAGAAGGTCAGGGTTACCCATTTTTAAAATGCCCCTAATAGCCATAGGCTTTTACTAGCTGTTGCAAAATTGTGATTGTATTTTCAATCGTTTGCTTGGAGCTTTGATTGAGCATGGCCGATGAAATTCCCTTAGAACTCTCCCCTCTGCCAGCTGCATGATTCGCCACAGGGCATATGGCAACGTAACTTAATTCCAGTTCTCTTGCCAAGCATGCCTCTGGCATACCGGTCATCCCCACCACGCTAGCCCCGTCTTTTTCATAACGATCAATTTCAGCTGCCGTTTCTAACCTTGGTCCTTGAGTTGCCGCATAAACCCCTAAAGGAGATACCCTTAAATTTAATTGAGTTATGGTTTTAATAATCAGCTCACGTAAACTCATGTCATAGGGGTGAGTAAAGTCGATATGTTTGACCGGATTCTCTTTGCCGTCAAAAAAGGTATTGTTGCGGCCATGCGTGTAATCCAATATTTGGTGGGGCACCACAAAATCGCCCACTTTTATGTTATTTGGAATTGAACCCACGGAGGCGATTGAAATAATAGATTTCGCGCCAACCTCATGCAGCGCCCAGATGTTCGCACGGTAATTAATATTATGCGGTGCTATGGAATGATTTGATCCGTGTCTCGCCAAAAAAATCACCTCTTTACCACCGAGCATTCCAAAGATAATTGGTTCTGAAGGTTGTCCATATGGGGTCCTGACAATCTCACGCCGAATAATTTCTAACCCCTCAATCTGGCATAAGCCAGAGCCTCCAATAATTGCTAGCAAAATAAATTAACCTTATATAATAAAAAATATGACGAAAATAAATTATACAAGCCTTCAAGAAAATCTAATAATTAATCAGCACTACGAGAATTTCCCGATCGCTCGATTTCTTTCGAGAGAATTAAGGCATGCGGTAGCCACTGTGTATGCCTTCGCTCGCATTGGAGATGATCTTGCGGATGAAGGCTCATCCTCGAAAACACATAGACAAGCCTCGTTACAACAAATGAAATCGCAACTGGAGCGCATCAAAACAGACGGCCATCCAAATATACCCTTATTTCAAGATCTGCAAAAAATTATTCGCCAATTTAACCTTGATACTCAATATTTTGATGATCTTCTCGATGCGTTCCTGCAAGATACTAAGAAAAAAAGCTATTTAAATGAAAAGGAATTGGATGCCTATTATCAAAAAGCAGCTCATTCAGCTGGTCGCATCTATCTTCAGATCAATCGCTTAGATCAACCGATGAATAAGCAATACTCAGATTGTATTTGTAACGCCTTTGCCATGTTAGACATGCTGCAGGATATTCCAGAAGATTTCAAAAAAAATCGGGTGTATTTACCGATCACCTTACAAAAAAAATTCAAACTCAAGCTCGCCCATGATCAATTTGAACAATTCAATCAAAACTGGCAGGCATTTAAGCATTATTGGACGAAAAAAATAGAACAAAAACTTCTTCACGGAACTGGTATTATGCACACCCCTTCGATACGCTTTAATCTTCAAATGAGGATGCTGGTAGCTACTGGTTTACACTTAAACCAAAAGCTAAAAAAATCTAAAAATCCATTTAAAAACAACAAGATGACCTTGATTGAATGGGGAGTTGTATTAATTAAGGGTATGATGATCAAATGACCCCAGACCAGTATTGCAAACAAAAACTTAAAGATAGTAAAACAAATTTTGCTCTGCCCTTTTTATTTTTATCAAAACCAAAAAAAAGAGCTTTGATCGCCCTTTACGCCTTTTGTCGAGAGGTTGATGACATTGCAGATCACTGTCAGGAATATGAGGTCGGCTTAACTAAATTAAATTGGTGGCTGACAGAAATTAATAATTTATATCAAGACCATCCGCAACATCCTGTGACGAAAGCCCTCTACCCTGCTATAAAACAGTTTGACCTGAATCAGAATTATTTTATTGAAATCATTGATGGTATGAAAATGGATTTAGACTTCAACCGCTATGAAGATTTTAAACAATTACAGCTCTATACCTACCGAGCAGCCTCTGTAGTCGGAATTCTTTCCGCACAGATCTTCGGCTTCCACAACAAAAAAACCTTAGATTACGCTCATAATCTCGGCATTGCACTGCAGTTAACTAACATCATTCGTGACGTGGGAGAGGATATTCGTCGAAATCGTATTTATATTCCTTTAAATGACTTAAAAAGTTATCAAATTGATGAAATAGAGCTGAAACAATGTACAAGAAATACCCAATTAATTAAATTAATGCAGTATCAAATCGATCGAGCCAAAGATTTTTATGCAAAGGCCTTTACTCTTCTGCCTAAAGAAGATCGGTTTAAACAATTACCGGGATTGATGATGGGCAATATCTATTTTGACCTTTTATTGAGAATTGAAGAAGGCGATTTAGCCAATATTTTAAACGAACGCACACAACTCACACCGTTTAGGAAAATTTGGGTTATTGTGTTAACTTTTATTAATAAGTATAATTAAATCAATATTTTACTATATTATTTTAATGTATTTTATTACTAATTAAAAACCAAATTCAGGGCGGAATTTACATCATCAACGGCTAATAATTCGACTCCTTCTATAGCCTTTTTTGGGAGATTTTTTCGAGGCAAGATGAAGCGCTCAAAACCCAATTTTTTAGCCTCTTGAATGCGTTCCTGACCCCTTACCACCGGGCGCACTTCTCCGCCTAATCCAATTTCACCAAAGATAATAGTTTTTTTAGGGACCGGTTGCTCTTGAAGTGAAGAGGCAATGGCAATCAGCACAGCAAGATCTACCCCCGGTTCAGAAATTTTGACCCCACCAACTGCATTGAGAAATACATCATGATGATGACAAGATAAATTGAGATGCTTATTCAGTACGGCTAAAATCATTGCCATTCGGTTATTTTCTAAGCCCACAGAGAGTCGCTTCGGTGACGCTTGTTTTGATTCGTCGACTAAAGCTTGAATTTCAATCAAGATCGGTCGCGTCCCCTCTTGCATAACAGTAATCACTGACCCCGACGTTTCAAATGATGTGGCTGATAAAAAAATGGCCGATGGGTTTAAGATCTCTTTTAATCCCTTTTCGGTCATGGCATAGATCCCCAACTCATTCACAGCGCCATATCTATTTTTAATGGAGCGGATTAATCGATAGGAGGAGTTAGCCTCGCCCTCGAAATATAAAACGGTATCGACAATATGTTCCAACACCCTAGGTCCGGCAATCGAGCCATCCTTAGTGACGTGACCCACCAAGATCATACTAATTTCATTCGCCTTGGCTAACCTGGTTAACTGAGCGGCACATTCCCTCACTTGCGAAACAGAGCCTGGAGCTGAGGTCAGCTCATCTGAAAACAGAGTTTGAATGGAGTCAATGACAACGACCTTGGGCTTCTCTTTTTCAATCATTTTTATGATCTGCGTTAAATTGATTTCCGATACGGCAAACAGATCTGATACCTCTAAATCTAATCGTCGAGCGCGCATCGCGATTTGTTCAATTGACTCCTCACCGGTGACGTAAATCACATTTAATGCGGAGCTTGGGTTTTGGGTGAGCGAGGCCAGCGCCTGAATCAATAGCGTTGATTTTCCGATGCCTGGATCCCCACCAATTAATGTGACCCCGCCCGGAACAAGCCCTCCACCTAAAACACGATCGAGCTCATGGTTGTTGGTGGGGTGCCTGAGAATCTCATTCACCTCAACATCATTTATTCTGACAAGGGAAGATTTTTTATTCAGCGCTTGAAACCGGTTATTTGAGCCGCTGGTCACCAACTCTTCTAGACAGTTCCATTCAAAACAATGAGGACACTGCCCTTGCCATTTTGACGACTGTCCACCACATTGGACACATTGATAGAGAACTTTTGTTTTAACCATAATAAATATCGATAGGGACTCGTGATGCCGATGATATCGCACATAAGAGCTCATAACCCACGGTCTTCGCATGATGGGCCACCAGATCCACACTTAAATGTTCACCCCACAGCTCAACACTGGATCCATAATTCACATTCGGGATATCATTAATATCCACTGCGATCATATCCATAGAGACTCGACCTACTGTTTTGGTTTGAATGCCATCAACCACAATCGGTGTTCCTGAAGCGGCATGCCTGGGATAGCCATCAGCATAGCCACAAGCCACGATGCCAATGCGCATATCTTTAGGCGCTTTAAATTCATCGCCATAGCCGACGCCCTCACCTTTTTTTATGTCTTGAATTGCAATAATTTCAGAACGCAAGGTCATAACAGGCTTAAGTTGATCCAGAGGAAAATCTAGGTCAAACGGAGTTGCTCCATAGAGCATAATCCCTGGCCTCACCCAGTCTAACTGGGCGCTAATTTGATTAACAATGGCTGCTGAATTGGCTACAGAAAAAGGCTCATTGAACGTTTTTAGTAAAGCCTCAATATGTTTAACTTGTTCATCAGTACCGTTTTCGATATCCGCGTTTGCAAAATGGGACATAAAAATAATTTCATCAACCCGGGTATCATTTTTTAACTGCTGATAAATTTTTGAGATTTTTTCTATAGCAAACCCCAATCGGTTCATGCCTGTATTCACTTTTAAATGAATGTTTATTTTTTTGTGCTTATCAAGCTGTCGAATTAAAGCCAGTTGATAGTCGCTGTGAATGACCATATCAAAATGATAGGCAGCGGCGATATTTAAATCATCCTGATCAAAGGGACCTTCGAGTAAAAGTATCTTTTTATCACATCCTGCTTCACGGAGCTCAATGGCATCATCAATTGTGAGCACAGAAAATGCATCGGCATCATTAAAAGCGGTAGCCATTAATGTCAGCCCATGCCCATAAGCATTGGCTTTCAAGGTCGCCATAATTTTTGAAGAAGGGGTTAGTGACTTAATATAGGCTAAATTGTGCCTAGCATTATCAAGATTTATTAAGGCTTTTAACGGACGCATTAGTCTGGTATTTCGTACCCTACCGGGTTTGCATAATTTTCAAACTTAGTAAACTCACCCAAAAAGGTTAATTTCACCCTTCCGACTGGACCATTTCTTTGTTTTGCAAGAATGATTTCAGCCACACCTTTGTCCGGACTTTCTGGGTTATAAACCTCATCACGATAAATAAACATAATGACATCAGCATCTTGCTCGATCGCGCCGGACTCTCTTAAGTCTGACATCACCGGTCTCTTATCAGGACGTTGCTCCACACTTCGATTGAGCTGAGAGAGGGCCACAACCGGAACGTTTAATTCCTTGGCTAATGATTTCAGTGATCTTGATATTTCAGAGATTTCTGTAGCTCGATTTTCAGAAGAACCAGCGGTTCCCATCAATTGAAGGTAATCGATAACCACTAAACCAAGTTTTCCGCATTGTTTATGCAGGCGTCTCGCTCTTGCACGCACTTCATAGGGGTTGAGAGCCGAGCCCTCATCAATAAATATAGGTGCTTCATTAAGCTGACCCAGGGCGTATGATAATTTTTCCCAATCGTTATCGTCTAATTGACCGGTTCTCATTTTGTGTTGATTAAGCTTACCCACTGAACCAATAAGCCTTGAAACAAGCTGAGTGGAAGCCATTTCCATTGAAAAAATAGCTGCAGGTAGTCCGGTATCAATCGCAACATATTCTGCAATATTCAAGGCCAGCGAGGTTTTTCCCATTGACGGCCGTCCTGCGATAATCACCAGGTCACCCGGCTGCAAACCAGAAGTCATCATATCAAGATCTTTATAACCTGTCGGAACTCCGGTCACATCTGATGGGTTATCGCGTTGAAATAATTGATCAATTCGTTCTGCCACTTGTGGAAGAAGCTCTTTAATGTCGGTAAAACCAATTCGGTCATTTTTACCAGCTTCTGCAATTTGAAAAATTTTCGACTCAGATTCATCGAGTAACTGTTGAGCATCTCTTCCTTGAGGAGATAAAGCACTATCAACGATTTCTGTACCTACTTGAACAAGGTTGCGCATGATAGAGCGTTCACGAACAATTTGTGCATAACCTCTGATATTGGCTGCGGTGGGGGTGTTTTCAGCAAGCAATCCCAAGTATTCAAGGCCGCCAACCGTATTTAATTCAGCATTGGATTCTAAAGATTCGCCAACAGTGACAATATCAGCGGGCTGAGATCGTTCAATTAATTGATGAATATGTTGGTAAATAATTTGATGATCTTGGCGGTAAAAATCACTGACTGAAACCACATCAGCCACCTTATCGAGGGCTTCATTATCAATCAATAGACCGCCTAAAAGAGATTGCTCAGCCTCAATAGAATGAGGTGGAAGTCTTAACTTGTTAATTGATTCATCAGCCATTAAATGATTATAAACGATAAAAAAAAGGCTGCCACTGGCAGCCTTTTTGGAATTTACTTATTCAGTCTCGCCGAGGACTGAGACGGTGATTTCCACCACCACGTCAGCATGCAAAGCTACAGAAACCTTATGATCGCCAATCACCTTGAGTGGACCATCTGGCATACGAATTTCTGATTTTGCAACCTCATGACCTGCTTTAGCAAGCTCTTCAGAGATATCAAAATTAGTCACAGATCCAAAGAGTTTGCCGTCAACACCGGCTTTTTGGGTTACTTGTAAAGTATATCCATCTAATTTAGTCGCTCGATCTTGAGCTGATTTGAGTAATGCCGCTTGATGTTTCTCAAATTCAGCTTTTTTAGCTTCAAACTCAGCCATATTGGCCTCGGTTGCTCGCTTAGCCTTACCTTGCGGTATTAAAAAATTTCGTCCATACCCATCTTTTACTTTTACAACATCACCAAGGTTTCCAAGATTGGCAACTTTTTCCAATAAAATAACTTGCATATGCCTTCTCCTTAATGTTTGTCAGTGTATGGAAGAAGAGCTAAAAACCGTGCTTTTTTTACTGCAGTGGTCAGCTGTCTTTGATAGCGAGCTTTCGTGCCAGTAATTCTTGCAGGAATAATCTTCCCATTCTCTAAAATAAAATCTTTTAAAAGATCGATATCTTTGTAATCGACTTCTTTGATACCTTCAGCTGAAAAGCGGCAGTATCTTCTTCTTCTAATCATATCTCTTGCCATAACTCTTAACTCCTTGTTTTGTATTCCTGAACATGAAATGTAAGCTGTGAAGACTTTTGTGATCTCTTATCTAAAAATCCTTTGAATTGATAATCATTGTTTAACTCAATTTTTTTAACAAGATCACCAACTACTAGCGCATTTATTTCAAATTCAACATGTTTATATAATTGTTTTCGCGTTAAATCTTTAAAATGAATTTTAAAATTTCTAATTGGAACATTGCCCGGTGTAAATCGAATATCGTCAAGCTCCACAACCGTGCCATCCAAAATTAATTCATTCAAGATCCGCTAACTACCTCATCTTTTTCTTCTACCACTTCTTTATCGCCAACAATAGATTTTGATTTTTCTTCTTTCATCATGGGTGATGGAGAAGAAACTGGTCCTTTAGTTGCGAAAGTTAAATGTCTAAGCACAGCATCATTAAACTTGAAAGAGGTTTCTAATTCCTCAAGTGTTTTTTGATCGCATTCTATGTTCATTAACACATAATGAGCTTTGTGAATTTTTTGGATTGGATAAGCTAATTGTCTTCTGCCCCAGTCTTCCAGACGGTGAATAGAGCCAGAGTTTGTTTTTAGCAATGTTTGGTATCGCTCGATCATTGCAGGAACTTGCTCGCTTTGATCAGGATGCACAATAAAAACTACTTCGTAGTGTCGCATACTATTTCCTCTCGGTTAAAGCCTCCTGTCAAATGCAGTGAGGCAAGGATTAAAAAACGTAAATTATACTGTTATTTTTAATATTATCAATAATTTAATCGAACTAATCTACCTAATTAAGCAACGTGGTCCTTCAGATTAGGTCCGTAGATACGTACTTTTAAGAACTTAATTTCATCTCGCACTTCTGCTGCTTTTTCAAATTCAAGATTACGTGACATTTTTTGCATACTTTTTTCTAATTTTCCAATCTCCTTAATCAGCTGCGGCTCTGTCATATCCTCATACTTCCTGTACTTTCTTTTGTCATTCTGACTTAATTTAAAAGATTCAGTATCCAATTCTTGTTCAATAATGTCCTTAATTTTTTTCTTTATCCCCTCGGGAGTAATATTGTTAATTCTATTGTACTCAATTTGCTTTTCTCGCCTTCTGGCCATTTCTTGCATGGCTGACTTCATACTTCTTGTTTCCGTATTTGCATAAAAAATGACTCGACCATCAAGATTTCGGGCTGCACGGCCAGCGGTTTGAATTAATGAGCGTTCAGATCTCAAAAAACCTTCCTTGTCTGCATCTAAAACAGCGACTAATCCAACCTCAGGGATATCCAAACCTTCTCTTAACAAATTTATTCCCACCAATACATCAAACTCTTTAAGGCGTAGATCTCGAATAATTTCAACCCTCTCGACGGTATCAATGTCTGAATGCAAATATTTCACCTTGATTCCATTTTCAGTCAGATAATCCGTTAAATCTTCAGCCATTCTTTTTGTTAAGGTGGTAACCAAAACTCGATTTTCCATTAAAATAGTTTTATTAATTTCACCCAGGAGATGATCAACCTGAGAGTCTGCTGGATAAACTTCAACTTGAGGATCCACAAGACCGGTTGGTCTGGCTACTTGCTCCACAATTATTTTTGAATGCTTTTCTTCATAATCCGATGGAGTTGCCGAAACGAAGATACATTGATTAATAAGCGCTTCAAATTCTTCAAACTTTAATGGGCGATTATCCATTGCAGAGGGTAATCTAAAACCAAAATCAACAAGATTTTCTTTACGCGCTCGATCACCTTTGTACATTCCTCCAATTTGTGGAATCGTCACATGACTTTCATCAAAAACCATCAACGCGTTATTTGGCAGATAATCGATTAAAGTGGGTGGCGCCTCTCCAGCTTTTCTGCCTGACATGTGTCTTGAGTAATTTTCAATTCCCTTGCAAAACCCAATTTCATTCAACATTTCTAAATCAAACTTGGTTCTCTGCTCAATTCTCTGAGCTTCTACTAATCTTTTTTCTTTTAGGTAGTAATTGACACGATCGTGAAGCTCGATTTTAATTTTTTCGATAGCATTGATCGTCGTTTCTCTTGGCGTTACATAATGACTTGAAGGATATACCGTAAACCTTTTTATTTTGTCATACATCTGTCCAGTTAACGGATCAAAAAGAGTTAATGTTTCAACCTCATCGTCAAACATTGAAACCCTTAACGCTGTTTCTGAATTTTCTGCTGGAAAAATATCTATCACATCTCCTCGGACTCGAAATGAACCTCGAGAAAAATCAAAGTCATTGCGATCATATTGCATAGAGACTAGGCGTTGCACAATATTTCTTTGTAAGATTTTTTCACCAGCCTGAATATGTAAAACCATTCCTTGATAATCAACTGGGTCACCTATGCCATAGATTGCCGATACCGAACTCACAATAATTGAGTCATCCCTCTCAAGCAATGCTTTTGTTGCTGATAACCTCATTTGCTCTATGTGGTCATTAATACTTGAATCTTTTTCTATAAAAAGATCTCGAGCCGGAACATAAGCTTCGGGTTGATAGTAGTCATAATAAGATACAAAATACTCAACTGCATTATTAGGAAAAAATTCTTTAAATTCAGAATATAATTGAGCTGCAAGAGTTTTATTGGGAGCCATCACTATAGTGGGACGTCCAGTTTGAGCAATCACATTGGCAATGGTAAATGTTTTTCCTGAGCCCGTCACACCTAATAAGGTTTGAAACTTTTCCTGATTATTGACACCCTGAATCAGTTTTTTAATCGCTTCCGGTTGATCGCCAGAGGGTTCAAAAGGCAAATACAGCTCAAAAGGACTGTTTGGGTAAGTTTTAATTTTATCTTTTTTCATCAACCTTAAATTTTAACAGCAAAAGAACTTTATAGTCTGACCATAGTCACTAAGTAATGAAAAAAATAATATCCCTATTCCTTTTACTAACCACTTCAGTGTTTGCATATGATCAGTCTGCATTAATGCATGCATTCAACTCCGTTGTCATGATTCGTGGTTACCAAGAAAATGGGTCACTTGGGTACGGCTCAGGTGTTATTGTTGGCGATAATCAAATTGTGACCAATTGTCATGTTCTAAGAGGAACCAAAAAACCTTGGGTATCTCAAGGTGATCAAACTTTTTCGATCGTATCAGTGAAATCAAACCCCTGGCATGACCTGTGTCTTATCGGAACGCATGGAATGAGCCGAATTCCTGCCCCCCTTGGTTCATCAAAATTAAAGAAAAATAGTGAAGTCGTGGGTATAGGGCATTCTCATGGAGCCCCTGTTCCATTAACCATAGGAGGGCTCATTATTGCTACTTATCCTATAGATAATGGTAATTTAATTTTATCCAGTGCGAAATTTAGACTTGGAGCAAGTGGCAGTGGTTTGTTTAACATGCAAGGTGAATTAGTCGGTATAAATACTTTCAAAACGACAGGTTATGGTTCCTACTATGCGGTCCCGGTTGAGTGGTTGAAAGACCTGATGAATCAAAAAGAATTTGATGAATTCCCCGTTCAAGGAAAAGCGCTATGGGAGGAAGATGAAGATAAAAAACCTTACTACTTAAGAATCGCTATTCCCAAAGCGAAGGAGGAGTGGAATAGCGTTGAAAGACTAGCTAATGAGTGGGTAAAAAAAGAACCAAATAATACAGAGGCTTGGTATGAGCTGGGTTTCGCCTATCTCTCATTAAATAAAAAGGATGCAGCAAAAGAAGCGTTCAAAAAATCTAACCAATGTGATAAAAAAAATATTGATCCCATATTTGAACTTGCAAAAATTGAGAAAAATGATGATCCAAACCAAGCTGAAAACTATTTAGAACAGCTTAATCAAATTGATTTAGACAAAGCAGCTGAGTTAAAAGAGATATTTAATAAATAAAACTTTCCGTCTTGTTAAATATTTTGTAAAATCTGAGTTCTTAAATTAAATTTTTTTTCACTGTGTCTACCGATCATATTTTATCTGAAGCTGTCCAACGCATCAAAGAATCTCCAACTTTAGCGGTCACTGCAAAAGCATCTTTACTTAAATCACAAGGCATCGATATTATTGGTCTTGCTGCTGGGGAACCTGATTTTGATACACCCGAATTTATTAAACAAGGTGCCATTAAAGCTATTCAATCTGGAAAAACTAAGTACACCCCCGTGGGAGGCATTCCAAGCTTAAAGGAAGCTATAGTAAATAAGTTTAAAGATGATAATGGTTTAAATTATAACCCTCAACAAATTGTTGTTGGCGTTGGTGGAAAACAATGTATTTTTAATCTATGTTTATCGATTCTTGATGAAGGCGATGAAGTCATTATCCCTGCCCCTTACTGGGTATCGTATGAGGATATTGCTGTGCTCACTGCAGCGAGAGCAGTTACTATTCAAGCTAGCATTGAAGATAATTTCAAGATTACCGCTGGGCAGCTTGAAAAGGCGATCAATAAAAATACAAAATTACTTTTTCTTAATTCTCCATCAAACCCTACTGGTTCTGTTTATACAAAATCAGAATTAATCGAAATTGCTGAGGTTCTCAAAAAACATCCAAAAATTATTATTGCCTCAGATGACATCTATGAGCACATCAGTCTAAACAATAAACCATTTCATAATATTGTTATGGTAGAACCCTCATTACTTGACCGAACAGTAGTTTTAAATGGAGTATCCAAGGCTTACTCAATGACTGGTTGGAGAATCGGTTATGCGGCAGGGCCGGAAAAAATAATTAAAGCAATGACAAAACTTCAGTCGCAATCAACTTCTAACCCTTGTTCAATTTCTCAGGCTGCTGCTGAAACCGCATTACGGGGAACACATGAATGTATTCATATTATGGTTAAAGAATTTAAGCTAAGACATGAATTTGTAATATCAGCGATAAATAATATTCAGGGCCTACATTGCATTCCCGCGGATGGAGCCTTTTATGCGTTTGCTTATGCTAAAGAAGCTATTCAAAATTTATTTTCTAAACAAATTATTAACGAGGAAAATGACTTAGCTTTGTGTGAATATTTATTAGAAAAAGCAAATGTTGCAGTTGTTCCAGGCTCAGCCTTTGGTGCTGAAGACTATTTTAGATTGTCATTTGCCACTTCAATGGATAATCTTGTTGAGGCCATTTCCCGAATAAAAAAAGCTATTGAAATTTAATACTTGAAAATATTGACCAAATGCTTTTTTCTGTTTACCATCTCACTTCTCTTCCCCAATAGCTCAGTCGGTAGAGCAACGGACTGTTAATCCGTGTGTCCCTGGTTCGAGCCCAGGTTGGGGAGCCAAATTTTAAAACCACACCATTTTGGTGTGGTTTTTTTAAATAAATTTACGGTATAAATTTTTTATCAATTTAAATCGAAATGCCATTACCAAAACAGCACATAAGATAATACTAAACACAACCACCATCGAGACAATATCAATAATTTGCTCTGACCCTGGAATATTGTGAGCCAGTGGAATAGACGCTAGTACTGCGGCAGCTAATCCTTTTGGAGCCATCATTGAGATATATGATTTATCTTCAAAATCTACTCTCTTGAATAAATATTTTGTAAGCGGGATTCTAGACATAAAGACTGCTGTGACAATACCCAGCGCAAAAACTAATAAATAATATTCTTTAATTTCAAACTGTATGCCAAGGTAGATAAAAAAGAAAATTTTTAATAAGAAAACTAATTCTTTGTAAAAATCTAATTCAACCTTAGTCAGCGGCTTAATCTCATGTCGGGCGAGAATATAGTTATTGATAAAACCAAAAGATTGAAAATTAGTTAAAATTAATCCAAACGCTAATGCTGCAATTGGGCCTGAATATCCAAATACCTCAGTTATGCCATAGACAATAAAAAGCCATGCAATGGTAGTGGTTAGTGAATTTGGAAAATTTTTTAACTTATCAATAATGATGAGCCATAATGTTCCAGAAAGTAATCCAAACACAACAGCCATCACGAAAGAGGTGCCGATACTAGAAATAAATTTAATTAAGTCAAATGATTGATTCAGTTCAGAAAATTCAATTAAAGAAAACAATGTTAAAATACATAAGACATCCGTTGCTGCTGATTCAAGCAATAATGTTGTTTTAGTTTCGGGATGGATGTTCAACACATCAGTTATTGGAACAACAACAGCCGACGATGTTCCCCCCAAAATTACTCCAAGCATTAGGCCTGATAAGAAACTCATATTTAAAAATACAATTGCGAAAGTTAAAACAATCAAGGTAGTCATAAAAAAACTTAAAAGGGTCAAATAACCTGATGTTTTAAATGAACGAACTAATACTTTAAAATCAAGTGAGCAACCACTTTCAAATAAAATAACAACTAATGCTATTGTGGTGATTACCTCGCCTACTCTTCCAAAATCTTGGGGCATAATGATTTGAAAAATTGGACCTAATAAGATACCAAAAATGATTAGAATTAAGACATCAGGAATATAAGTTTTTTTAAAAATAAAGTTTAAAGCATGTGCTGCAAAAATAAGCAAGCCAACAGATAAAATAATATGATGCATAATTTTAATTATTAAAGATAATTACTTATAATAGCGCGATGCAAAAAAAAAGTGTAAATCAAATTGATGTAGTTTTAGTGGGTGCCGGCATAATGAGTGCGACCCTTGCCACTTTATTACATGAATTAAATCCTCAACTTAAAATTCATATATATGAAAAGTTGCCCGCGTGTGGCCAGGAAAGTTCGGAAGTTTTAAACAATGCTGGAACCGGCCATGCTGGAAATTGTGAACTAAATTATACTCCTGAAAAAAATGGGTTAATTGATATCAGTAAGGCAGTATCAATAAATGAAATGTTTGAGCTTTCTTTACAATTTTGGTCATATATTGTTAAAAAAAATAAAACAATCAAACCACAGGCATTCATATCAAAATCATCTCATGCAAGTTTTGTATGGGATAAAAAAAATGTTGAATTTTTAAAGAAAAGATTTAATAAAATTAAAGAACAGCCTTTGTTCAAAGGAATCACCTTCACTGACAATTATGAAGAAATTAAAAAGAAATTTCCTTTGTTAATTCGTGGAAGAAAAAAACTCGATGATATTGCTTTAACCAACTATGAAAATGGTACAGATGTAAATTTTGGAAACTTAACTAATATACTAATTTCACAACTGAAAAAACAGAATAGCTTTAAGCTTCATTTGAACGAGCCTATACAAAAAATAACGAAAATAAAAGATGGGTACTTCATTAAATCAAAAACAGGAACGCGGCTTACTAAATTTATATTTTTAGGCGCTGGTGGCAATTCAATTAAAATTCTTCAAAGCCTAAAAATAAAAGAATCATTTGGTTATGGTGGATTTCCAATTAGTGGTAAATGGTTAATTTGTAACAATAAAAATATCGTCAAACAGCACCAAGGAAAAGTATATAGCCAAGCTGAAACTGGAGCACCTCCAATGTCAGTTCCCCATCTTGATATTAGAAAAATTGGAAATCAGGACAGTTTACTTTTTGGTCCTTTTGCGGGATTTACTTTTAAATTTTTGAAAAACGGTTCTTTTTTTGATTTTCCAAAATCGATCAAATTAACGAATTTCAAAGAAATTCTCTCTGTTTGTATAAAAAATTTAAATTTAGTAAATTACCTTTTTAAACAGATTATTTTGACGCATGAAAAGCGCATGCATCACTTAAGAAAATTTTATCCAAATGCAAAATCAAATGATTGGAAGCTCATCGATGCAGGGCAAAGAGTGCAAATTATTAAGCCATCAAAAGGATTTTCTGGAAAGCTTGAGTTTGGTACCGAAATAATTTATGACGATAAAAAAACATTAGCCGCTTTATTAGGTGCATCTCCAGGTGCATCAGTTTCTGCTGCCTCAATGTTGGAAATTATTGAAAAATGTTTTGCTCATGAAATACCTAATTTCAATAATAAAATTAGACGTATTTTTCCAAGCTATCAGATTGAATTAAATAAACAACCAAAAAAATTAGAAATAATTAGGAAAAACTACAGACGTCTTCTTAAACTATCCTAATTTTCTTCTAATTTCTGAGACACAAATACCAGTTGCCACCGATACATTCAAACTCTCAATGGATCCTTGCATTGGAATTGAAAATGTTAAGTCACACTTATCTTTAGTCAGACGACGAATACCCTTCCCTTCAGAGCCCATAACGAGCGAAACATTTCCAGAAAATTTTTCGTCATAAATTGAAACATCTGAATATCCATCTGCTGCATAAATAAAGAAATTATTTTCCTTCAATAAATCTAGAGTTCTTGAGAGGTTCGTCACTTGAAAGAAAGGAACATGATCAACAGCTCCACTGGCTACCTTTATGACCGCTGGTGTTATTCCGACCGAATTATTTTTTGGCGTAATGATCCCAGATAAATTGAATGCACTGGCAATTCTAAAACACGCACCAAGGTTATGAGGATCTTGAACTTCATCCAAAATAAGAAAAAATAAATTATTATTGTTATTCTTTAAAAAATCTTCAAGATTTATTGTTTGAGAGGATTGTGGTAATAAATTTGCAGCTACACCTTGATGATTCACATCACCCAATTTATTTTCCAACCACCCAAGTTCAGCAAAAGTAACAGGAACTTTATTTTTTTGAGCTGCTTCGATAAGTTGATTCACTTTATATGTTTGTCGATCCTTAAGTACATACAAATGGTCCACTTTTTTAGCATGGATAGCTGACTCAACCGAATGAATTCCATATACAAAATTAGGCATCTTTGATCTTCTTAATTAATGTAAAGTCAATTTTACCTAACTCCAAATCAACTCGTATAAGTTTTACTAATAGCTCATCTCCCAGTCTGAATTTTTTCTTGGATTTTTCACCTTCAAGCAACTGCTTTTCTTTATTAAAAACAAAATAATCATTGCCCAATTCAGTAACATGTAACAGTCCTTCAATATGCAAATTTGGGATCTCAACAAACAGTCCAAAGTTTGTAACACTCGATGTGATCACTTCGAATTTTTCTCCAATTCGATCCTTCATAAAGAAACATTTAAGCCAATTTTCAACATCTCGTGTTGCTTCATCAGCTCTTCTCTCTGTGGCTGAGCAATGATTAGCAATTGATTCAAGATTCTCAGTTTTAAACTTATGTTTTTTTAAAATTGATTTAATAACTCTATGGACCACCAGATCTGGATAACGTCGAATAGGTGAAGTGAAGTGTGTATATTTTTCATAAGCTAACCCAAAATGACCTTTATTTTCAGAGCTATAATTCGCTTGCTGCATGGATCTCAAGACCATGGTTTGAAGCATCTGAAAGTTTTCTTTTTGTTTTATTTTTTCAAGTAATAGTCCATAATCTTTGACATCTGGTTTAATTCCCCCATCCATATAAACCTTAAAATCAGATAATACTGATTTTAATATTTCAATTTTTTCTTCTTTAGGTTTTTCATGGTTACGAAAAAGTCCTAGGTCTTTTGTAAGAAGAAAATCAGCAGCACTCACATTTGCTGCAAGCATGCACTCTTCAATCAGCCTATGAGCTTCATTTCGTGCTAAGGGGACTACATTTTTAATTTTTCCCGATTCATCAAAAATTATTTGCGATTCTATACGATCAAATTCTATGGCATGTCGCTGTGTTCTTTGTTTACTAAGAGTCTGGTATACCTCTTTTAAAGTTAGTAATTTTTTAACAAGCTCTTTGGGATATTCTTTATTCGGTATCTCCTTAAAGATTAATTGATCAACAATGGTATAAGTCAGTCTAAATTTTGAATTTATTATTCCAGGATAAAATTGATACGCATAAACATCCCCCGAGCTTGAAATCTTCATATCCGCAACCATAACCAAGCGATCGACATTTGGATTTAATGAACACAATCCATTGGAAAGAATTTCAGGTAACATTGGGATCACTCTTCTTGGAAAATACACGGAGTTTCCACGATTAAATGCTTCCTTATCAAGCTCGGTCCCTTCCTGAACATAATGACTTACATCAGCAATAGCCACCATTAAACGGTACCCATCACTTTCTTTTTCTGCATAAACCGCATCATCAAAATCTTTCGCAGTTTCTCCATCAATTGTGACAAACATCTGATTTCTTAAGTCGACACGATCATCAAGATCTTTATCACAGATATCTTTTATTTTCGTTAACTCCTTATCAACCTTTTTATCAAAACGAAATGGGAGATTATGTTTTCTCAATGCAATTTCAATTTCAATACCACTGTCATCGAGTTTTCCAATAATCTCTATGACTTGACCCATGGGTTTGATATTCATTGCTGGTTGTGTCGTAATTTCAACCTCAACAATGTCTCCAGGCACTGCATTTAAATCCTTGCCATAAGGAATAAGAATGTCTTGATTTATTCTTTTATCTTCTGCAGATACGATTGTGACCCCATGAGACTGAACAACTCTTCCGACCAAAACCTTATTATTTCTTTCAAGTATTTCAATTATGGTTCCCTCAGCTTTGCCTTTTCTATCCAAACCTGATATTTGAACCATTACTCGATCATTATGAAAAACTTTAGACATCTCTCGCTGACTAAGAAAAATATCGCTTTGTTTTGAATCATCTGGGATAAGAAATCCATAACCATCAGCATGTCCCTGAACTTTTCCAGGAATACAATTTAATTTTTCTGCAACACAAAAAACATCTTTTCGGTTCTTCAGAATCTGACCATCTCTTCTCATCGCTTTTAACCGATGAGATAGTATTTCTTCTTCTTCTTCATGAATACCCAATAATCGAATTAATTGGCTTTTTTTAATGGGCGTTCCGTGCTCTTTCATGATGTCGAGAATAAATTCTCGGCTGGGAATCGGGTTTTCATATTTTTGTGACTCTCTTTTAAAAAAAGGGTCTTTTGATTTAGCCTTTACTTTAGGCTTGCGTATTTTTGACATATAAGTTTAATTCATTCCTATGGAGCCCGGATTTATCTAGGCCAAAACCATAAACATACTCATTGGGCAATTCAAGCCCCTTGATATCGGCATCTATTATAGATTTCGTATTGGGTTTATAAAAAAGAACGCATGACAAAATGGTTTTTGCACCAAGTTTTTTCAGAATTTTTATGCACTCTTGTAATGTGTTACCTTGATCTAGAATATCATCAATTAATAGTATGTGACGATTTACTAGTTCTTCTCTTTTTGGGAGGTATTGCCATTCACCGATATTTGAACCTTGATCACCTTTATATCGCGAGTAGTGAAGATAATTTACAGATAAATGCTGATGATTTAATAATGGAAGCAAATGCCCAGCAAAAACTAAAGATCCAGACATAACTGGACAAAAAATAACTTCTTTTGATTGTGTTTTTAAATTAATTTGTCGAGATATTCTATGAATTGCATCTAAAATTTGACCATAGGTATAAAGGCATTGATCTCCATTTGATAAGGTCATACTAAATCTTTAATGTAATTTCGTAATTCATCACCGAATTCTTTATTTTTTAATCCATAATCGATATTAGCCATTAAGTAGCCTAATTTTGACCCACAATCATAGCGTTTACCAGAAAATAAAAAAGCGTAAATACTTTCTTGCTTGAGCATAAGCTTTATACCATCAGTTAACTGAATTTCATGACCCGCCCCAAAGGTTGTTTTCTCGAGAAAGCTCATTAACGAATTAGTGAATATATAGCGCCCAACTACTCCTAAATCAGATGGAGCAAATTCTGGATCAGGTTTTTCTATAATATTCGATAACTTGACTAAATCACTGTCTAGATTATTAGAATCTATCATCCCATATTTTTTTGATTCGGATTGGTCCACCTTTTGCACCGCGATAATAGAGCTTTGCTGTTCATTAAACTGCTCAACAAGTTGCTTTAAGACACCAGGTTCCGAATCAATCAAATCATCAGCTAGGGAAACTGCAAAGGGTTCATTACCCACAACAGGCTTAGCTTGCAAGATGGCATGACCCAAACCCAAGGGTTCACCTTGTCGAATATAAATACATGAAACACCTTTGGGAACTATTTGGTTCATTTCATCCAATAACTTAGCTTTTTTATCATCAACATTTGAAAATCGCTCTAATGTTGAATCAAAATGATCAGTGATAGCTCTTTTTGATTTACCAGTAATAAATATGAGATCTTTAAATCCAGCTTCGATTGCCTCTTCTACGGCATATTGGATAAGTGGTTTATCAACGATCGGTAGCATCTCTTTTGGAGTGGCTTTAGTTGCCGGAAGAAATCTAGATCCAAGACCAGCTACAGGGAATATTATTTTTCTAAGTTGTTGCATACTAATTATCAGTTTCCTTATTATCAATCATAGTATAGCAATACATTTTTTTAAGGCACACATTAAAAATAAAAAATTTCTAATTAAGAAACTCTTAATAGCAAATAAAAAAATCATAAAACTATTTAAATAAATAATATAAACATATGATTTAATTACCATTTATTTTTTTTTTCAATATCACTGAGATTTAGATTAACCCAGTGAGATACCTTGCCATCAGACTCTTTTTTCCAAAATGGCGCATCTGTTTTTAAATAGTCAATAATATATTCACATGCACTAAAAGCCTCTGTTCTGTGTTCTGATGAAACTGCAACTAAAACGATTTGATCATTGATCTCTAATTTTCCATATCGATGAATAATCCTGATGTCACTTACCTTCCATTTTTGACGTGTTTGATTTTCAATTGCGATTAAAGATTTTTCAGTCATGCCTGGATAATGCTCAATTTCCATAAAGGATTCTTTATCCTCCTCTGCAGCCTTTGATGTATTTGTAAAGTTTCTTACATACCCGATGAAACTTACAACAGCTCCCGTATTCGGATTTTTACGCAATTCCTCAATAACTTGCTGTAATAAAAAATCACTTTCTTGAACAATGACAGTCATTTAACCTCCTGTAATTGGAGGAAAAAAAGCAATTTCATCTCCATCTTGAACTGGAGTATTCCAATCAGACAATAATTCTTGGTTGAGTGCAGCTCTGATATTTTTTTCATCCTGAAGCCGTATAAATTGAAACTTCATTTCCTCAAGTACTAACTTTACTGTGAGCGGCTTAACAAGTGAAGGTTGATATTGAATAATACCCTGCCCCACGACCTCTCTAAGGCGCGCAAAAAAAAGAATGTTAATCATCATGCTCGTCTTTTTGCTCTAATAAAGAATCCTCAAACTCTAAAAGATCATTTGGATTGTCTCTTAACTCAACTCTTTCGATTTGTGAAAATCGACGTGAAATTTTTTGTGATGTCACATGAACATCTTGGGCATTTTCATGCGCTAAACGAATATTGTCTGCTAGCTTTTTCATGCGCTGATCAAATCTCTCAAATTCTTTTCCTAGCTTTCCAAGTTCTGACTTAATTATATGCACTTGCTGTCTTGTTTCTACGTCTTTTAGGACAGTTCGAGCCATATTTAAAACAGCCATTAAGGTCGTTGGGGAGACAATCCATACTTTCATATTCATTGATTCTTGAATGAGGTCAGAGTGGTAAGCATGAATTTCAGCGAAGACAGCCTCTGCTGGAACAAACATTACCGCTCCATCAGTAGTCTCTCCAGGAATGATATATTTTTTAGCAATATCATTAATATGTTTTTTTACATCTATTTTGAATTGTTTTTCTGCTTTTAATTTATCAACATCATTAAGTTTAATGTCGAACATTTTTTGATAATTTTCCATAGGAAATTTAGAATCAACTGCGACTGTTCCAGTGGGCTCAGGTAAAAAAAGAACACAATCTGCTCTTGAGCCGTCTTTAAAAGTATGTTGAAAGGAATACGAGTCTGGCGGTAAGATATTTTTAACTAAGCCCTCTAACTGAAGCTCGCCATAAGCCCCTCTTGATCTTTTGTCACCCAGAAGTTCATGGAGACTGACAACATTGGTGGTTAGTCCATCGATTTTTTTCTGGGCCTCGTCAATTGTTGCTAATCTTTCCATCACGCTCATAAAAGTTGCATTTGTTTTTTTAAAGCCCTCTTCAAGCCGCTCATGTACTTTTCCAGTAATTTCTTCAAGACGAGAATCTACCGATTTTGTTAATGCCTCGACTGAGGCCAAAAGCTGCATCGTTGTGTTCTTTAATGATGATTGGATTGATTCTTGTTGAATTTTTGCCTGATTACTTAAAGCCAAGTTTATTTTTTCAACAACCTCCGCTTTTAACTGATTGATACTTTCTTGTTGATTCATTTTTAAACTTTCTAAAACATCTCTATTGTATTTAAATTCTTCACTCACTAATTTATTGAAACGATCCGTCGCTTTATTTAAAGATTCGTTGAAGTCGAGTAAAATTTTCCTATGGTGATCATTTAGTTGAGCATCATTAATCGTTGAGCTCGATTTTTTTAAAAGAGTAAATATCATGAGGCCAAAAAGGAATATAACAATACCTATCCATACATATTCAGACATCATTTAACTCCAGCTGGTTTGAGTCTACAAAGTTTTTTATATTTTTTTCCTGTCCCTTAGGTAAGCGAATTTTTAAAAGAATATCCTCTTCAAAACTACGTTCCAAAACTTCACCATTTATACTATAAATTAAATTAATAAATTTATCTAACATATTGTATTTTAATAATATTTTATAATTATTATACTCAACATAGTGGATTAAATTAGCCTGATCAATTACCATCTGAGCCGCTTCACCATATGCTTTTACCAGTCCACCTGTACCTAGGTTTATTCCTCCATAGTATCTTATTACTATTACTGCTGTATTGATAATTGATCTGCCTTCCAAAAGGGTTAATAATGGCTTTCCTGCTGTTCCTGAAGGCTCACCATCATCAGAAAAGTAAGGCTCAATGACCTCATTCCTATTTTTAAATCTAACCGCATAAACAATATGGCTGGCATCACTAAACTCTGATTTCCATAAATCTTCAATCTTTAACTTCAACTCTTTTATGCTTGATGAAGTCAACATGAACCCAATAAATTTTGATTTATTTACACTAATCTCAGATTTTTTAGTGATTTCTGATGCTAAAACAAGCATCAGAATAGCCCTTCTAGGTCACCATTTGAATTAAGTTTAATTATTTCAGCAGCTGGTTTTAAAGGCAATCCTGGCATAGTCATGATAGGTCCACATATTGCAACAATAAAGCCTGCGCCATTCTTTAAATCAATATCTTTTACCTCAAGGGTATGATTTAAAGCAGCCCCTAATTGTGAAGGGTCAGAAGAAAACGAAAATTGTGTTTTTGCAATACAGACCGGCATACTTTTAACTTTAGGCAGCCGTTCAAACTCTTTTAACTTGCGTTTAGCAATCGCAGAAAATCTTACCTTTTTTGCTTTATAAAGCTTTGTGGCGATTGATTCTATTTTTTTGATAATAGAATCATTAATGTTGTATGCGTAATGAGACTTGTTTGGCATTTGTGCTAGTTTAACAACACCTTTTGCCAAATTGACCGCCCCTTCTGCTCCTTTTTCCCAATGTTCACAAAGGTACATCTGGCAATCTTCTTCATCAATTAAATTCTTCAGGGTATTTATTTCATCTTGAGTATCAAATTTGAATCGATTAACTGCAACTGCAACTTTTAATCCAAACTCTTTTTGACAGTTTTGAATATGTCTTTGAAGGTTTGCAAATCCTGTTTTTAATGCGTCAATATTTTCTCGATTCAAGTATTTTTTTTCTACCCCACCGTGATATTTTAGCGCTCTTATAGAAGCAACAATTACAACTGCATCAGGCTTTACCCCTAAAGCTCTTGATTTGATATCCATGAATTTTTCAGCGCCCAGATCAGCACCAAAACCAGCTTCAGTGACAACATAATCAGCAAGTTTTAGACCCATTTGAGTCGCTACAACACTATTACAGCCATGCGCTATATTAGCAAAAGGTCCGCCATGAATAAGTACAGGAGTTTCATAAAAGGATTGAACAAGATTTGGCTTGTAGGCATCTTTTATAAGAGCCGTCATTGCCCCATGAGCCTTAATTTGTTTTGCATATATCGGTTTTCCCTTTTGATCAAAAGCAATAAGAATTTCACCGAGCCTTTTTTTTAAATCGTCTAAATTTTTTGCTAAACAAAAAATTGCCATCACCTCTGAAGCAACAGAGATATCAAACTTTGATTCTCTGCTATATCGAATGCCATCTTGTGAAATATTCCTGAGAGATCGATCATTCATGTCAAGACACCTGCGAACTTGAATTTTCTTTAGGTCAATGCCTAACTTATTGCCATGAAATATATGATTATCAATCATTGCAACCAGAAGATTATTCGCCGAAGTGATAGCATGAAAATCACCGGTAAAATGTAAATTAATCTCTTCCATCGGAAGAGCTTGAGAATAACCACCTCCGGTTGCTCCCCCTTTCATTCCAAAAACAGGCCCTAATGATGGCTCTCTCAAACAAGCAATAGTTTTTTTTCCAATTTTTTGTAATGCATCTGATAAGCCGACTGTCGTTGTAGTTTTGCCCTCACCTGCAGGGGTCGGGCTCATGGCGGTCACTAAAATTAATTTCGCATTTTTTGTTCTTTTTGGGATGCTCTTAATTTTTGCGATATGCTCGCCATATAAAAACAAATCTGATTTCTTTAAACCAATTTTCTTCGCAATATCTGAAATATTTTTGAGTTTTTTTTCTTGAGATATATGTAAATCTGATTTCATGTTCTATCCTTTAATTTTTCTCTTAAATGATCAGGGCTCATTCCTGTGAAACGCCCAATAAAATCAAAAACAAACTCTCTTATGAAGAGGTCTTTTCTAATTCCCAATAGAGTTGTACTCGAAGGAAACAAATGACTCACACTTATGGGTGTTAAGTCTTGATCTTTATATTTATCGTATGCCATTTCCGCGATTAATCCAATACCTAAATTCAAGTTAACGTACGTCTTTATTACATCCGCATCAATTGCAGTTAAAACTATATTGGGGATAATGTGGGCTTGTTTGAAGACTTTTGACACACTTGTACTTCCGGTAAATGCATAGTCATAAGTTATTATTGGGTGTACTGATAAATCCTCCAAAGAGATGAGTTTTTTTAAATTCATAAGTGGATGATTATGAGGGGCGACTAAAATGCGGTTCCATTGGTAACAGGGTAAGGTATAAATTTTTTCATTATGGCCAATAGACTCAGTAGCAATGCCAATATCTGCTTCTCCAGACTCGACTTGCTCTGTAACTTGTATAGGGTTACCCTGGTGAATATTAAGCTTAATATTTGGATATTTTTTTATAAACCATTCAACAGCTTCAGGAAGTTTGTATCTTGCCTGAGTATGTGTTGTAGCAATTGTAAACACTCCCTCTCCGGATTTTGAATAATTATCTGAAATATGTTGTATATTTTTTTCTTTTTTTAATATGTCTGAAATGGCTTCATACACAAAACGACCTGGCTCTGTTAATCCAACTAATCGCTTACCGTTTCTAACAAAAATCTTTACTTTCACTTCATCTTCTAATAACTGAATTTGTTTGCTGACCCCTGGTTGAGAAGTATGTAAGTTTTCGGCAGCATTGGACACATTAAAGTTACTATTCACAATTTCATAAACACATCTAAGTTGTTGTAATTTCATATAACTTTTTAATATATAATTAGTAATTAATATTATTATTTTATATATAAATTCTGTTATAGTTCAAGCTGTTTTTTTATATAAAATTATATGCTTCTTTCTATTTCTGGCTTTTTAATTGGCCTGCTTGTTGGTCTTACTGGTGTAGGTGGAGGATCCCTGATGACTCCATTACTAATACTTTTTTTTAAAGTCCCAGCAGCAATTGCTGTTGGAACAGATTTACTTTACGCATCAATAACCAAGTCTTTTAGTTTATTCAATCATCAAAAATATGGCCATATTGAATGGTCCATAGTTAAATATTTACTTATGGGTAGCGCCCCAGCTGCTATTGGGACTAGTTTTTTTCTCAGTTTTAATCTGTTGAATAGTAGCGATATGACTTCTTATATTAAAATATTTTTAGGCATAGCTCTAATTTTTACTTCGATAGCTATTTTTTTCCAACCACTAATAATTAATAGAGCTCTAAAAAGACCATCCATCTCTTCAACAAACCGAAAAAAATATACAATATTATTAGGCATAATTTTGGGCTTTATTGTTACCTTAACCTCAGTTGGTGCAGGCGCAATCGGGGTCACGATGTTATTAATTCTATATCCAAGTTTATCAATAAAAAAAATTATAGGAACAGATATTGCTCATGCTGTGCCACTTACATTAATTAGTGGAATTGGGCATGCCTCAATTGGTACCGTAGACCCAAAATTACTCATGGTTTTATTAATAGGCTCTATTCCAGGTGTCTGGATCGGTTCAAAGTTAAATGCCAAGGCCAATGAAAAATGGATCAGATTACTGTTAGTAATTATCCTTATTGGAATCGCGATTAAATTAATAGGTAATAACATAAATGTATAAATATGATCATATAGATAACCAAATTGTTAATGAAAGAGTTAATCAATATCAAGATCAACTTAACCGTTTTCTAAAAAAAGACTTAACTGAGGAGGAATTCCGCCCACTTCGACTCCAAAATGGCTTATATATTCAACGACATGCCCCCATGCTTAGAGTGGCGATTCCTTATGGTCTTCTCTCATCCAGTCAACTAAGAACATTAGCTGATATCGCTGATCAATATGATCGAGGATATGGGCATTTCAGTACACGTCAAAATATTCAATTTAATTGGCCTAAGCTTGAAGACACTCCTCATATATTGAGAAAATTAGCTGAATCTGAAATGCATGCTATTCAAACTTCAGGAAATTGCATTCGCAATATCACAACAGACCCCTATGCCGGGGTAACTCCTGATGAAATTATAGATACTCGATACGTTGCAGAAATTATAAGACAATGGAGCACATTTCACCCTGAATTTGCTCTTCTTCCAAGAAAATTTAAGATTTCAATAAGCGGATCAAAACAAGATCGAGCATTAATCAAAACCCATGACATTGGCTTAGAGTTAATTCAAGATAATGCACAAATCTTTGCCAATATTTATGTTGGTGGCGGATTAGGAAGAACCCCCATCATTGGTCAACTTATTAAAGAAAAACTTCCTATCGAAGATTTATTAACTTATTGCGAATCTATCATTAGAGTTTATAACTTGTATGGTCGTCGAGATAACATGTACAAGGCAAGAATTAAGATACTGGTGAAATCTCTGGGTGTTGAGGAGTTTAGAAAACAAGTTGAAGAGGACTGGGAATATGGAGCTAATTCACCAAATAAAATTGATCAATCAGAAATAAACCGAATCAAAAAGTTTTTCACTGAACCAGATTACAAAGCGCTTTCTGCAATTGATTTTAAAAATACTTATAAAAGTGAACTCCATTTCTTGAAATGGATTGACCGGAATACTCGTCCTCACAAAATTCAAGGGTATCGATCCGTGACCATATCCCTCAAAGGGAAAAAACAACAAGCTCCAGGTGATATCCTTAGTGAACAGATGAGGGATGTAGCAGATCTTGCAGACAAGTATTCATTCAGCGAAATTAGATCAACACATGAACAAAATTTGGTACTTGCTGATGTTGAAGAAAGTCATTTATTTGAGATTTACAACCAACTTATTAAAACTAATTTAGCTGAGGCTAATATAGGTTTAATTACAGATATGATCTGCTGTCCAGGTGGCGATTTCTGTAGCTTAGCAAATGCAAAAAGTATTCCCATCGCTAAAAGTATTGAGCAACTTTTTGATGATTATGATTATCTTTATGAATTAGGCAGCATGACTCTAAATATTTCTGGGTGCATGAATGCATGTGGTCATCATCATGTTGGCAATATTGGTATTTTAGGCGTTGATAAGGATGGATCAGAATGGTACCAAGTTACCTTGGGCGGACAACAAGGCGTAGATGCATCACTGGGTAAGGTTATTGGACCCTCTTTTTCGGCTGAAGAAATTCCCAATGTTATTGATTTAGTTCTAAAAACATATATAGAAGTGAGGCTTGATGAGGAATTATTTATTGATTGCTTCAATAGAATTGGAATAGAACCTTTTAAAGAAAGGGTTTATCAGCATTGATCATGAAAACACAATTAATAATAAATAATGAGCTTATAAATAATGAATGGGCACTGGTAGTTCCAGAAATATCAATAGAAAATGTAAAAAAACAAGCTGGAAAAGTTGTGCAGTTTAAAACAACAGGAGAAGAAATCCCTAGCCATGAGGATATTGAAAAAACCATTCTTCCTGAGGCAAGCAAAGTTCTATTGCCACTCAAATTATATCTCCTCAAAAAGGTAGAATTAAAAAAGAAATATAGCGAGATTGGGTTATGGATATACTCTCATGAAGAAATTAATTTATTTAAACAGCTTGACAAAGATATTAATGATTTTCCCGTTGTGGGCGTAATGATTGAAAAGTTTGCTGATGGAAGAATCTTCTCACTCGGTAATTTGATTAGAAGAAAACTAAAATATAAGAATGACATGAGAGCCCTGGGAGATATTTTAAAAGATCAGCTTTTTTTTCTCAAGCGTTCAGGCTTTACCAGCTTTTTAATCAAAGAAGGTCGCGATCCAATTGACGCTATAAAGGGTTTAAATGATTTTACCTATTCATACCAAGGCACTCTTAATGAGCCCCCTCTCTGGAAGAAAAGATAATATGTCTATAACAACACCCTCAAAAAAAACTGAATCCATATTATTAACAGATCAACTTAAAACTGATATTGCTGACAAATCAAAACAAGCTCAAAATCTTTTAAATCAATCATTTGATGATTATAAAAATATTTGTTTTGCTACAAGCATGGGTGCTGAAGATATGGTGATTTATGATTTAATAAATAAAATGCATAAGTCAATAGACATATTTACCCTAGATACGGGTCGCCTTCATGCAGAAACTTATGAATTAATTTCTCATATAAATTCGAATTTTAAAAATAAAATTAAAATTTTTTTCCCTGATGCAAATGAGATTAAAAATTATGTGGATACAAGAGGAATCAACGATTTTTATAACTCACTCGATTCAAGAAAAGAATGCTGCCGTATAAGAAAAATTGAACCATTAAAAAAAGCACTTCAAGGTCATGATGCCTGGATCACAGGACTAAGAGCTGAACAATCCATAACACGGGTAAATCAAAAGCTTGTTGTAAGGGATGATAGTTTTGAGATTGATAAAATTAGCCCTCTTCTCAATTGGAAAGAAGATGAAATTTGGGCCTATATAAAAATAAATAATGTTGCCTACAATCCTCTCCATGATCAATTTTTCCCCAGCATTGGGTGTCAACCCTGCACAAGACCAATATCATTAGGTGAAGATATTCGCGCTGGAAGATGGTGGTGGGAAAATCCTGAACATAAAGAATGTGGTTTACATAAAAAATGAGGTATAAGAATGCAAAATGAATTATCACATTTGGATTGGCTTGAATCAGAAGCAATCCATATAATGCGAGAAGTCGCTGGTCAATGCAGCAACCCCGTCTTACTCTTTTCAGGTGGAAAAGACTCACTCTGTCTTTTAAGGATTGCAGAAAAAGCATTTAGGCCTGGTAAATTTCCCTTCCCATTAATGCATATTGACACTGGTCATAATTATAAAGAGGTTATAGATTTTAGAGATAAAAAAACAAGTGATCTTGGCGAGCGCCTTATTGTTCGATCAGTCGAGGACTCAATGGCTCGAGGTACAGTAAAGTTAAATTATGAACTAGAACCAAGAAATAAATATCAGTCTATTACCCTTCTTGAAGCAATAGAAGAATTTGAATTTGATTGTTGTATTGGTGGTGCTCGCAGAGATGAGGAAAAAGCAAGAGCTAAAGAAAGAATTATGAGTTTTCGTGATGCATTTGGGCAGTGGGATCCAAAAAATCAAAGGCCTGAATTATGGGATCTTTACAATGCAATGACGCATAAGGGAGAAAATATTAGGGCATTTCCTATTTCCAATTGGACTGAGATGGATGTATGGCAATATATTGAAAGAGAAAATCTCGATCTTCCATCTATTTATTTTGCTCACCGAAGAGACATAATTCGCAGAAATGGATCTATCGTTCCAGTCACTGATGTCACGCCGCCAGAACAAAATGAGATGATAGAAAATATTATGGTAAGGTTTAGAACAGTTGGGGATATAACGTGTACGGCCCCTGTTGAGAGTGAAGCAGATACAGTAGAAAAAATAATTAAAGAAACAGCTGAAACAAGAATTTCTGAACGAGGCGCAACACGTCTTGATGATCAAATGTCTGAAGCGTCAATGGAACAAAGAAAAAAAGAAGGATATTTTTAATGAGAAAACAGTCAGATTCATTATTGAGATTTATTACATGCGGAAGTGTTGACGACGGGAAAAGCACATTAATTGGTCGCTTACTTTACGACTCAAAAACAATATTATCTGACACATACAATCAAATTGAAAAAACATCTCAAAAAAGAGGGCTTAATGCAGTCGATTTATCGCTCTTAACAGATGGGCTTCAGGCTGAAAGAGAGCAAGGAATAACGATCGATGTAGCGTACCGTTATTTTTCCACACCCACACGAAAATACATCATTGCAGATACCCCGGGTCATGAACAGTACACAAGAAATATGGTCACAGCGGCATCCACAGCTCAAGCTGCTATTATTTTGATTGATGCCCGCAAAGGTATTCTGACTCAAACCAAAAGACACACGTATCTTTGTAAATTACTAGGTATCAAACAATTTATAGTTGCAATCAACAAAATGGATTTGATTGAATATGATGAAAATAAATTTAATCTTATAAAAGATGAGTACCTAAAAATGTTTGAATCCATCCAAGTCAATAAAAATAGTCAATTTAATACCAAATTTATTCCCTTATCAGCTTTAAATGGAGACATGGTTGTTGAGCGTTTAAATAATATGAGCTGGTATGAAGATGAATCACTTCTTGAAGTATTAGAACTTGCAGAAACTCAATCATTAAATAGTACATTAGATTTTAGATTTCCCATCCAATATGTTTGTAGGCCAAGAGATTCAGAAAATAAAGATTTACATGATTTTAGAAGCTTCATGGGGCGAATTGAATCAGGAAAAATTAAAAAAGGCGATAAAATTAAATGCTTACCAAGTGATCAGCAAACAACCATTAAAGATATATTAATAGGCAATGAATCGGTAAATGAGGCTATAGCTCCTCAGTCTGTTTCAATACTTTTAAATGATGAAATTGATATATCAAGAGGTGATATGCTTGCAGACCCTCAAAACTTACCCAAAACTTCAAAAGACATTAATGCAACTATTTGTTGGCTTTCCGAAGAAAAATTAAACCCAAGCAGAGTCTATAAAATTATGCATACAAGTAAGGTTGCAAAAGCCAAAATTGCCACAATTTTTGATAAAATAGAAGTTAATACCTTAACATCAATTGCATCAAACGAAATAATAACAAATGATATAGCAAGGATTAATATTAAGCTTGCACAATCAATAATGGCTGATTGTTATTTTGAAAATAGAAAAACAGGGTCTTTTATTTTGATTGATGACAGCACAAATCATACCGTTGCTGCTGGAATGATAAACGAAATATTGTAAGAGGAAAAAAATGACTTATGTAGTTACCGAAAATTGTATTCAATGTAAATATACTGACTGTGTAGATGTTTGTCCTGTCGATTGTTTTGTTGAAGGTCCAAATTTTTTAGCGATTGATCCTGAAGAGTGCATTGATTGTACCTTATGTGTAGCCGAATGCCCTGCTGAAGCGATTTTTGCAGAAGATGATGTACCAGAGGATCAGTTAGACTTTATTGAAATTAATGCAAAACTTGCAAAAGTATGGCCGATAATATCTGAAAGAAAAGATCCCCTACCTGACGCTGACTCCTTTAATGGAAAAAGCAGTAAAAGAGAGTTATTAATCGAGGAATAAGCTCTTATCTCTCCAGGTTAAAGTTTTCATTATTGAAAATAAACCTAAAAGAAAAATCATAAACATACCTAATGCCAATGTTGCAGTTGATGACCAGGTAATAGGAACAATAATGCCAGCAATGATTGAAGAAACCAGCATCTGACTAAATGCTTGCCCTGATGCTGCAGTCCCCCTTGTTTTAGGAAAACAATCAAGCGCTTTAATTGAAATTAATGGCATGGCTGAAGCCATACCAATATTGTACAAAGCAATGAATAAAATATTTAACCAAATAAGAGTTTCAAAAAAAGTGCAAAAAATTAAGTTTGAAAAAGAAATGATAAACATCCAAGCATAGGAAAATTTCAGCATTTTTTCTGGACTAATAATACCTGCCGTTTTTTTAGAAATCATTGAGCCCAAAATCATTCCTGTTACGGTTGGAACAAATAAAAACCCAAATTGAGATGGGTTTAGGTTTAAATGATTAATAAGAAAAATTGGGCTGGCTAGTACATACAAAAAGAATGCAGAGAAGTTAAAAGATACAGCTAAGATTAAAAAAATATAATTCTTATCTGCTAGTAAATTTTTGTACCTAGTGAATATTTCCAAAAAACTAAATGAAAGTCGATTCTCATTATTGATGGTCTCTGGGAGATATTTAACTGAAAAAAATGAAATAATAATGGCATAAACCATTAAAAAAATAAATATGGACTGCCATCCAAATCCTAGCAATACTCCACCTACCATTGGTGCAATGGCTGGTGCAATTCCAAATATTATTTGTATAGTTGCCATTACCTTTTGAGCAGTTGGACCACTGTATAAATCACGGACCATAGCGCGAGCAACTACATTGCCGGCACCTCCACCAACCCCTTGAAGCAATCTGCTAAACCATAACATTTGAATTGATGTCGAAAACGCACAACCAATAGATCCAATAATAAATAAAATTAAACCAAATTTTATGGTTTTTATTCGACCAATTGAATCAGATATTGCACCATGAAATAATGTCATGAGTGTATAAGGGACTAAATAAAAAGTTAATGTTTGTTGAATAAATTTTGAATTAGTATTTAACTCACTTTCCATGATATGAAATGCAGGAAGATAGGTATCAATTGCGAAAGGTGCAAGTGCAGTAAGCGAAGCTAAAATGAGTATCCGGGGGTTAAGAAAAAACATAAGTTATTATAAGGCTAAGGTAGTGCTTTAAAATCTTTTAATCTTTCTTTATGTTCGCCTTGAATAATTTCTTTTGAATTTTTATCAGTTCTAAAAATAATAGGTTGTGCTTGCAATCTTTCATTTTTAGAATCTTCGAGTGCTTGATCAATTAAATGTCTATGCGGTGATTTTGTGCATATTGGGTCAGCAGCTTCTGCGTCACCGGACAATAAAAATGCTTGGCAACGACATCCGCCCAAATCATTTTCTTTCTCTGAGCATGATCTGCATGGTTCTTTCATCCAATCATCACCTCTATACTTATTAAATGCTGTGGAGTCGTACCAAATTTCTTTTAAATCATTATTAGTAACATTAGGAAAATTCATATCAGGCAGAACTCGTGCTGAGTGGCAAGGAAGTACATCACCATTAGCCGTTACAATCATAAACACTTCGCCCCAACCATTCATACATTTTTTTGGTCGCTCTGCATAGTAATCAGGAACAACAAAAAATATTTTCATTTTATTGCCAATATACTCTCTAAACTCATTCGTAATTTTTTCAGCCTCATCAATCTGTTCTTTTGTTGGCATTAGTTGATTTCTATTAATAAGAGACCACCCATAATACTGAGTGTTAGCTAGCTCAACATAGTCTGCACCAAGTGCTTCAGCCATCTCTAAGATTTCTTTAATATGTCCTATGTTATAACGATGGATAACCACATTTAAAACCATCGGATAGCCCCTATCTTTAATCATAGCGGCTACTTTTTGTTTGAGTTTAAAAGTTGAAGTATCTGTTACAAAATTTGAAATTTCTTCAGTAATATCATGCATTGAAAGCTGAATATGATCTAAGCCACCAGATTTGAATGCATCAATTCTTTTTTCAGTAAGGCCAACGCCAGAAGTAATAAGATTAGAGTAATAACCTAAATGATTAGCTTCAACGACAATATCTTCAATATCGTCTCGAAGAAGCGGCTCCCCCCCTGAAATACCTAATTGTAATGCTCCTAATTTTCTAGCATCTCTTAATACTTTAATCCACTCATCCGTACCTAATTCATTTTTGGTGTAATCCGCATAATCTGTCGGGTTGTAACAAAAGGCACAATGCAATGGGCATCTGTAGGTTATTTCGGCAAGCAACCACAAGGGTTGAGTTTGTGTCACGTTTGATTCAACACCATTATTAAGACTAGCCATATTAATCCTTAGTAATCCAAGCTTTTTCTAAAGCAAATTGAAACATCGAAATGATATCTTTATCAATATCTCCAGCATCTTTAAATTTCTTTTTTAAAGACGTAATTACATCTAAAACCGTATTTTTTCCATCCACAAGGTTAAGTATTTCTCCAGCACTTGGGTTCAATTTAACCATTCCTTCTGGAAACAGAATTACGTAACAATTTTGAGCCTCTTCCCACTGAAATCGGTGGTGTGGAGAAATTTTATATACATCACCATGTTCTATATTCATATTAATATACCGGTTGCCTTAAGTAATCTTTTCCATCCATAGTGATTTTAGTTGATTGCAACATTATCGAATCAGCAATCACCCAGAGAACATTTAATTTAAACTGTAGAATATCTAATGCTCTCTCTTGCATGTCCCTGCTTTGGCTAAAGTAGTCAAGTGTAACATTTAAACCCTGTTCAACATCACGTCTTGCTTCAGTTAATCTTTTTTTGAAGTATTTCAAACCAGCTTCATCAACCCATGGATACATTTCTGGCCATGAGCTAATTCTTTGTTGATGGATGTGTGGGGCAAATAACTCAGTTAGTGACGAACATACTGACTCTTGCCAAGGTCTTTGTTTGCAGAAATTAATATAAGCATCAACAGCAAATTTTACTCCTGGTGAGACATGTTTTAAAGAAACAACATCCTCACGAGTTAAACCAACAGCTTTTCCAAGCTCAACCCAGGCTTCAATTCCACCATAAGGCTCCTCAGGCGTACCGTCATGATCTGTGATTCTTACAATCCATTGTTTTCTCACTTCCACATCAGGGCAATTTGATAATATGGAAGCATCTTTCATTGGAATTCCTATCTGGTAATAGAAACGATTTAATACCCAAGCCTGGAGTTGCTCCTTAGAAAGTTTTCCCTCATACATTGCAACATGAAAAGGATGGTAAATATGATAACCCTGCCCTTTAGTTCTTAGCTTTTCTTCAAACTCTTTTCTTGACCATGGTGCCGTCATTTTTGTACCTTTCTAAACTAAATAATAATATCCATTCCATCATAGGAAACCTCAATACCATGAGAATTTAAAACCTCTCTCTCAGGTGAGTCCTCACGAAGAATAGGATTAGTGTTATTTATATGAATTAGTATTTTTCTTGGTTTTTCAAGTGATGTAAGCGTATCAATAATTCCGCCTTTGCTAGATTGATCAAGATGCCCCATCTCACTTGCTAATTTATCATTAATACCAAACCGGGACATTTCATCATTAGTCCAAACAGTGCCATCAACAAGTATGACATCAGCGTTCTTCATAAAATCATAAACATGATCTTCAATCACACCTAAACCTGGCGCATAAAAAAGATTTTTACCCGTCTTTTTATCTAAAACTCGGTAGCCAACATTGTCTCCCGGAACAGTGTTGTGACGGTGAGGTGAATATGGAGGAGCCTCACTTTTAAGGGGGACTGCTGTAAACTCTAGATTTTCTGCTTTTGGAATTTCAAATGGCTTTAAATCTGTTTTCACTTCATGCCAATTAACACCTCTAAAATGTCCAAGAATATTAAAGATGGGAAAACCGGTAGTCATATCATCATGAACTGATTTTGTACAATAAATATCCCATGGCTTATCATGTTCCCTGAGAATAAGGAGGCCTGTGGTGTGATCAATTTGACCATCGCAGATAATTATTGAGGCTATGCCAGTGTCTCTTACTTTCCTCGCTGGTTGCAGCGGAGGAAAAGATTCAATTTGAGCTCTAATATCAGGAGATGCATTAAATAAGATCCAGTCTTCCCCATTGCTACTAACAGTGATAGAAGATTGTGTTCTTGCAGATGACTTGATGTTGTGTTGACGCAAGCCTTTGCAATTTTCACAATTACAATTCCATTGCGGAAAACCACCACCTGCTCCGGACCCTAAAACTCTTATGTGCATATAAACCCCTTAATTAAACCAACGAAGAGTATGAATGACTTTTAAGTTTATCCTAAGGCAAAAATATGCAAAAAAAACTCATGGAATTCATGAGTTAAGGCTATATTTTACGATTCAATATTGAAGCAATCTGACTCAATTCTAACATTAGCTTTTTTAATTCTTCTGGATTGATAGCCTGGTCAGCATCACACCATGCTTCACATGGTGTTGGGTGCATCTCCACCAGCAATCCATCTGCTCCTGCAGCAATTGCGGCCCTTGCTAATGATGGGACCATCCAAGCTTTTCCACCAGCATGAGATGGATCAATAATGACAGGTAAATGCGTCTCTCTTTTTAATACTGGTACAGCCGTTACATCCATTACATTTCGATATGCTGTTTCAAAAGTTCTAATTCCTCTTTCACAAAAAATAATATTATGATTTCCTCCAGAGGCAATATATTCAGCTGCCATTAGCCATTCAGAAATAGTGGCCGAGAGACCTCTTTTCAAAATGACTGGGGTATGAATTTTACCAACTTCCTTAAGCAATTCGAAATTTTGCATATTCCTAGTACCAATCTGAATAACATCAACTCCCTTTTCCAAGAATGTATCAAGGTGTCTAACATCAAGGAGTTCAGTTACAATCGGTAAATTTTCTTTACCCGCAGCCTCTTTAAACATATCAAGACCTTCAAATCCAATGCCTTGAAAAGAATATGGGCTAGTTCGAGGTTTAAATGCTCCACCACGCATCATTCTGACGCCTGCGGCTTTTACAGCTGAAGCAGATGCAGCCATTTGAGATGGAGTTTCTACGGAACAAGGCCCTGAAATCACCTGAATGTTCTCACCACCGATTAAGTTACCCTTAATATTAATAATAGTGTCATCGCTATGCCATTCTCTTGCAACAATTTTATAAGGTTTAACAATATGCAGCGCCTGTTGAACCCCTGGAAGTGACTCTAATAACTCCGGGTCAAGTATTCTTTCATCGCCAATTGCACCAATAACAGTTTTCTCAATTCCTCTTGATACTGAAGCATCAAGACCTTTATCTTTGATTTTTTCAATAACATTATCGATCTGCTGTTGTGTAGCAGATTTATCCATAACAATGATCATTTAGTATTTCCTATAAATTCAGTCAATTTTTCAATAAAGATTTTATTCTCTTCCTCGGTACCAATACTTACTCTCAAAAAATCAGGCATTCCGTAATTGGAAATTGGACGTAATATGATACCTTTATTTAATAAATATTCATAACATCGAAGTGCCGTGGATGGTGAGCCTAAAGAAAAACTAATAAAATTTCCATAACTTTTAATAAATAATAGATTTAAATTATTAAAATTCTCCTCTAAGATTTTCTTTTGTTCATTATTTTTAATGGCACTTTCTTCAACAAACTTAAGGTCATTTAAAGATTCAATCGCAGCAATCTGAGCAAGTGAATTAACATTAAAAGGTTGTCTGATTTGGTTTATTTTTGATATAGTTTTTGAAGATCCTACACCAAAACCAACCCTTAATGCAGCAAGTCCATAAGCTTTAGAAAAACTTCTACTCACAATAATATTTTCAAACTCTTCAAGCCATAAAAAAACTTTAGATTTTAAATGCGCTTCTAAATACTCCTCATAAGCCTCATCGATAACAACCAGAATATTTGATGGTACTTTTTGAATAAACTCAAATAACTTTTGTTGATCAATTAATGTTCCTGTTGGGTTATTTGGATTAGCAATAAAAATTAGTTTTGTTTTCTTTGTAATTGCTTTGAAAAATCCATCCAAATCATGGTGAAAATCTAAAGCTGGAATAACTATTTCCTTTGCTCCAACAGCCTTGGTTACGAGGCCATAGACTGCAAATGCATGCTCAGAAAATATAATCTCCGATTCGTGATTGGCGACCACTCGAGCACATAATTCTAAGATATCATTGGAGCCATTCCCCAATACAATTTGATTAGGTTTTAGATTAAATACTTCAGATATTTTATTAACCAAATCAAATCCAGAGCCATCCGGATATAAAAAATACTCCTCATATTCGCTAATGGCTTTATGAACTTTTTTACTTATGCCGTAAGGATTTTCATTTGAGGCAAGTTTAATAATTTGATCTTCAGGAATTCCAATTTTTCGAGATAATTCCTGAATTGGCATTCCACCAACATAGGGTTCGATTTTTTCAAGGTTTTCGAGAAATGAAACTGACATATAAATTTAATATCTTGGATATGAGCCAAGATGTTTCAGAAAACTCGCTTTTGATTCAACTTCTAATAATGATCTTTTTATATTCATGTCTTCCTTATGTCCCTCGATATCAATAAAAAAGACATACTCCCACATTCCAATCTTTGCTGGACGTGACTCAAGTTTTGTCATACTTACTTTATTCTTTGCAAAAGGTTCAACAAGATCAGCAATTGCTCCAGGCTTATTCTTTGTTGCCACCACAATTGATGTTTTATCATGCCCACTTCTTTTTGTTTCTTGCGTTGAAAGCACTAAGAATCTTGTTGTATTTGATTTTTCATCTTCAATATTTTGTCTCAAAATATTTAATTTGAACAATTTTGAAGCCCTCTCGCTAGCTATTGCTGCCGCACCTTTTTCATTTTTTGACAATTTTGCCCCTTCTGCATTACTTAATACTGCTTGAGTTTCAACATTAGGAAGATTGTTCATAATCCAATTATGACACTGTGCGAGAGATTGGCCATGTGCATATATTTTTTTAACAGATTTTATACTTTTACAACTTGAAATAAGATTGTGATGAACAGGAAGAATGATTTCACCACATATTTTTAAATCTGTATTGAGCATTAAATCTAATGTTCGACTAACAGCGCCTTCTGTTGAGTTTTCAACAGGAACAACACCATACTGGCTCTCATCTGATTGAACATTATTAAAAACCTCATCAATACTCAAAGTGGGTATAAATTCAATTTTATCCCCAAATTTTTTAATTGTTGCTTCCTCGCTAAATGTTCCAAAGGGTCCGAGAAAACTAACCGCTAATTTTTTTTCTAATGCTCTGCAATTTGATATTATTGATGAAAAAATTGATCGAATACTTTCGGCAGACAATGGCCCTTTATTATTATCAATAAGTTTTCGATATATTTGAGCTTCCCTTTCTGGTTTATATATCACACCATCTTTTTTTAATGCTCCAATTTCTTTTGCGTATTTTGCTCGCTTTGAAATCAAATCCAAAACTTTATTATCTATACTGTCAATTGCAATTCTAAGTTTGTCTAATTTTTTCATTTAAATTTAGTCTCAAATTCAATCATAAAATTAATTAATGCTTCAACACCCTCAATTGGCATTGCATTGTAAATAGAAGCTCTTAATCCACCAACAAGGCGATGCCCTTTTAATTGATACAGTCCAGCATTTTCTGCTTCTTCAACAAATTTCATTGTTAAATCATCATTAATTATTCTAAATGGAATATTCATTCTTGAGCGATTTATTGGATCTATATCATTATAATAAAAGTTAGATTGATCAATAAATTCATAAAGTAATTTTGATTTTATTTTATTTTTTTCTTCAATAACCTTTAAACCACCCATTTTAAGAAGCCATTCAAAAACTAACCCAGCCATATAAATACTATATGTAGTAGGTGTATTAATCATCGAATCATTTTCAGCTTGAATTTTCCAATTATGGGTTGTTGGAGTTTGTTTTTGATTAAGTCCCAATAAATCATCTCGAACTATTACAATTGTCAAACCTGCTGGTCCAATATTTTTTTGTGCTCCAGCATATATGACTCCGTATTTAGATATATCAATTTGCCGAGATAGAATTGTAGATGACATATCAACAACTACAGGTATATTGATTTTAGGGTCATCAAAATATTCAACGCCATGTATAGTTTCATTTTGACAAAAATGAATATAGCTATCATCTTCCGAATATACCCATTCATTTTGATTAGGTGCTTTTATATAATTGTTAGACTCTGATGTTGCTGCTATTTTGATATTTTTAAAAACCTGAGCATCATCATAGGTTCGTTTTGACCAATAGCCAGAGACAACATAAGATGCAGATTTATTCCCAAGTAAATTCATGGGCACCATAAAATTTTGTGTTATGGCACCTCCTTGAAGAAAAAGTATTTTGTAGTTACTGGGAACATGCAAAAGATCTCTAAGATTTTTTTCAACGTTTTTAAAGATACTCATGAATTCTTTACCACGATGTGACATCTCAAGAACTGACATCCCGGTATTATTCCAATTTAAAAACTCTTGATGTGCAATTGTCATAACCTCTTTTGGAAGCATCGACGGTCCTGCAGAGAAATTATATTTACAAGGATTTTTAACAGAATCTAAAGGATTCATGAACCAGCATCCTCATCATCGTCATGTTCACTTTCAGCAACTTTTTCTAGTCCACGAAGTTTTTCATCAGGGCCTAAATTTATAAGTGTCACACCTTGGGTAGCTCTTCCTAGCTCACGAATTTCACTAACTCTTGTTCGGATTAATACCCCACCCGTTGTGATTAACATTAACTCATCATGATCCCCAACTAATTTAGCACCAACAACAGATCCATTTCTTTCGCTAACCTGTATTGCTTTAACACCCTGTGTCCCTCTTCCAGATCTTCTAAATTCAGATAGCTGTGTTCTTTTTCCATAGCCATTTTCAGTTGCAACCATAACAGACTGAGATTCATTTTCAGCAATCAATAAAGATAAAACTTCAGAGCCGTCACTGAGCTTCATACCTCGGACTCCCCTAGCATTTCTTCCCATACTTCTTACATCTGACTCTCCAAACCAGACTGCTTTACCATTGTTGGAAACTAAGACAACATCATTCTCGCCCTTAGTAATAGCTGCACCAACTAAATAATCTCCATTATCAAGTTTTAAGGCAATGATTCCAGATTTTCTTGGATTAGAAAAATCAGATAATGGAGTTTTTTTCACCGTACCTTTTGCTGTCGCCATAAATATAAATTCATTATCAACAAATTCCTTAACAGTGAGAATCGTATTTATTTTTTCACCTGGCATTAGCGGAAAAAGATTAACAATAGGTTTTCCTCTGCTGATCCTACTTCCTTGAGGAACTTCGTATACTTTCAACCAATACACTTGTCCGCGGCTTGAAAAACACAAGATATTATCATGAGAATTTGCCACAAACATCTGATCAATAAAATCATCATCTCTTGTAGCCGTTGCTTGCTTACCTCGACCGCCTCTCTTTTGCGCACGATAATCGTCTAATGCCTGAGCTTTTATATACCCAGTGTGAGATAACGTGACAACCATATCCTGAGGGGCTATTAAATCCTCAATAGATAAATCTTCTGCATTTTCAACAATTTCACTTCTTCGTTTATCACCGTATTCTTCTTTTATTTCTAGTAACTCATCTTTGATTATTTGTGTTACCCGATCAGGTTTATTAAGAATATCAATTAAATTCGATATAACATCCATAATCTCTTTATATTCTGTAACAATTTTATCCTGTTCAAGCCCTGTTAATCTTTGCAGCCTCATCTGAAGAATTTCTTGAGCCTGAGTATCCGATAATTTATACCCTTTTTCTTTTAATCCATAGATAGAAAGTAAACCTTCTGGTTGGTATTGCTTTGGATCATCTTTTTTAAGCATAGACACAACCACATTTGAACTCCACTCTCTTTTCATTAACTCAAGTTTGGCGTCATTTGGCGAAGGTGAAGATTTAATAATTTTAATCATTTCATCAACATTTTCTAAGGCAACTGCCAGTCCTTCTAAAACATGGCCACGCTCTCTGGCTTTTCTTAATTCAAAAACTGTTCGTCTGGTAATTACTTCTCTTCGATGATTTAGAAATGCATCTAAAACCTGCTTAAGATTAAGCAACTTTGGTTGACCATCAATTAAAGCAACCATATTTATTCCGAACGAATCCTGAAGCTGGGTTTGTTTGTATAGATTATTTAAAATAACATCAGGAATTTCGCCACGCTTTAACTCGATGACCACGCGCATTCCGGATTTATCAGACTCATCCCTTAGATCGGAAATTCCTTCAAGCTTTTTGTCATTAACTAATTCTGCAATTTTCTCGAGTAGGTTTTTTTTATTTACCTGATAAGGTAACTCATCAATAATAATTACCTCTTTATTCCCCTTTTCAGCCTCTTCAAAATGAGTTCTACCCCTCATCACCACTCTTCCACGACCAGTTTTATAGCCCTCTCTAATGCCAGAATTACCATGAATTATTCCAGCAGTTGGGAAATCTGGTCCAGGTATAAATTCCAGTAATTCATCAATTGTGATATTAGGATTATTTAAAACCTCGACGCAAGCATTGATAACTTCGGTGAGGTTATGTGGGGGTATATTTGTTGCCATCCCAACTGCAATTCCTGAACTTCCATTAATCAATAAATTAGGAATTCTTGTCGGCATGATTAGAGGTTCATTTTCAGAACCATCATAATTAGGACCAAAATCTACTGTATCCTTATCAATATCAGCTAAAAGCTCATGTGATATTTTAGACATGCGAATTTCTGTATAACGCATTGCTGCAGCATTATCACCATCTATGGATCCAAAGTTACCTTGTCCATCAACTAACATGTATCTAAGACTAAAGTCTTGGGCCATGCGAACTATTGTGTCATATGCAGCTGTATCCCCATGAGGGTGATATTTACCAATTACATCACCAACAATTCTTGCAGATTTTTTATAAGGGCGATTATAGCTATTGCTTAGTTCATGCATTGCAAATAGGACACGTCTATGCACAGGTTTTAGTCCATCACGAACATCTGGAAGAGCTCTTCCCACAATCACGCTCATTGCGTAATCAAGGTAAGATTTCTTCATCTCATTTTCAAGACTTACGGGTATGGTTTCTTTGGCAAATTGAGTCATAATTTTTTTTGAAATTGCTATGAATGTAACTTACATTTTAGCATGGGTTAGCCTAATTATAGGGCTTAATGACAGTTTAAATATTAAAATTAAAGCTTAAGATCTGTAATAATATCATTCACATTTTCAAGTCCAACAGCAATTCGAATTAAGCTGTCAGATATACCAGATTCATCCCTTTCAGCCTGAGTTAATCTTGAATGTGTAGTTGTTGCTGGATGGGTAATCGTAGATTTGGTATCGCCTAGATTTGCTGTGATTGATAACATTCGGGTTTTATTTATCAATGACCAAGCCTCTTTTTTGCCTCCTTTTAAACTAAAAGACAAAACCGCACCCCCCAAACTCTGCTGTTTTTTTGCGATACTATATTGAGAGTGGCTTTTTAGTCCTGGATAATAAACTTTAGAAATATTTTTATTCTTTTCTAAATATAAAGCCAAAGCCAAGGCATTGCTTGATTGTTGTTCCATTCTAATTTTTAGAGTTTCTAGTCCTTTTAAAAAAATCCAAGCATTAAATGGGCTCAGAGATACTCCAGTATTTCTTAAAAAAGTAAAAATCTCTGACATGACATTTCTTTTTCCTAAAACCGCTCCGCCAAGACATCTTCCTTGACCATCAAGGTATTTTGTTGCCGAATGAATAATAATATCTGCTCCAAGTTTTAAGGGTAATTGTAATGCTGGGGTACAAAAGCAATTATCAACAATCAATTTTGCCTTTGCAAATTTAGCTAGCTCTGCCAATTTAGAAATATCAACTATTTCAGTAAGAGGGTTTGATGGGGTCTCGACGAAGAAAAGTTTTGTATTTTTTTTAATCGAATTCTTCCAAGATGCTAGATCAGATAAATTTACAAAAGAAATATCCAAACCCCATTTTGATAAAAAATTATTAAATAATTGAACCGAAGTTCCAAAAATACTCTTAGAAACTATTACATGATCTCCAGGTTTACAAAGAGCCATGAAAGTTGCTAATATTGCCGACATTCCTGATGATGTAGCGATACACTGCTCGGCACCTTCAAGTGCAGCGAGTCTTTCTTCAAACATATTGACAGATGGATTGGTAAAGCGACTGTAAACATATCCTGGATCATCGCCAGAAAATCGACGAGCTGCCTCTTGGGCATTCTTAAAAACAAAACTAGATGTTAAAAACAATCCTTCAGAGTGTTCGCCAAATTGTGACCTTTCAGTTCCGGAGCGAACTGCATTAGTTTCGAATTTTTTATTATTTTTTTTCATATTATCCTGACTGAATCAGGTTTATTCCTCAGTTTAGCTAATAGTTATATGCGCTAGCAAGCTGGTGCAAATCCACGCGAAGTCATTATGGATAAAAAAATTTAAATGGTCAACTCAGCTACCTAAAGCTCAATAACATCGTCTATAGTATTATTGTCTTCGCTTGTAATTAAATTCAAGTCTAATTGAGTAATAGAGTTTTGTGGTTTTGTGTGATTTACTGAGTCGGCACGAATAGACTCAATCAGGTTCAAATAATTTTCATCAATATCTTGTGTAACATAATTACCATCAAAACATGATGCATCAAATTGATTTAATTTTTTATTTTCTTTAGTAATATTAGCTTTAAGATCATCTATATCCTGATAGACCACACCATCAGCACCGATATCCTTACAGATTTCCTCTACTGTTTTGTTGTGAGCAATCAGTTCATTTCTTGATGGCATATCTATTCCATAAACATTAGGAAACTTTACTGGGGGTGCTGCTGATGCTAGAAAAACTTTTTTAGCACCCGCTTCTCTTGCCATCTCTACTATTTCTTTTGAGGTTGTCCCTCGAACAATTGAGTCATCAATTAATAAAACATTTTTATTTTTAAATTCAATAGCAATTGGATTAAGTTTTTGGCGTACTGACTTTTTACGTGTTGCCTGACCAGGCATAATAAATGTTCTTCCAATATAACGATTTTTTACAAACCCTTCTTTAAAATCTGTTTTTAACTGCAATGCAACTTGAAGTGCGGATGGCCTGCTGGTATCTGGAATTGGTATTACCACATCAATTTTTTCATTTTTAAATTTGTCTTTTATTTTTTTTGCTAGCGAATCACCCATATTTAATCTAGTTTGATAAACAGACACTCCATCTAAAACAGAATCAGGACGCGCTAGATAAACATATTCAAAGATACATGGGCTCATCTGCTTATTTTTAACACATTTTTTTGAATAAAAATTTCCATTCAAGTCAATAAAAATAGCTTCACCGGGATCAACATCTCTTAACAGATCAAAACCCAGAACATCCAAAGCAACACTCTCAGAAGCAACAACGTATTCAGGACCATCGCCTGTTTCTCTTTTGCCAATTACAAGAGGTCTTATTCCATGAGGGTCTCTAAAAGCGAGTAATCCAAAATTTGCAATCATCGAAACAACTGCAAAGGCTCCACTGCAGCGATGATAAAGTGATGTGGCTGCATCAAAAATTACATCCGTTGTAAGGACATTCTTTTTTGATGATTCTACTAATTCATGCGCAAGAACATTAATTAGTACTTCAGAATCAGAATTGGTATTAATATGTCGAAGATCTTGCTGAAACATTTCTTGTTTTAATTTTGCTGAATTTGTTAAATTTCCATTGTGTCCAAGAACAATTCCATAAGGTGAGTTTACATAAAATGGTTGAGCTTCAGCGGCAGAAGATGATCCTGCTGTAGGATAACGCACATGGGCTATTCCAGCATTTCCAATTAGATTTCGCATATGTCTGGTTTGAAAAACATCTTTAACCAGACCATTGTTTTTATGCATATAAAAACGATTGCCATCAGTAGTCACAATGCCTGCAGCATCCTGACCTCTGTGTTGTAGAACCAACAATCCATCGTATAACATCTGGTTAACTGGATTGTTTGAAACAATTCCAATAACTCCACACATTATATGTACTCCTTGGTTAAAACAGCATATTCATATTCTACATGGGTTACTTGATATTTTGGCAAATAGTCTAAGATAAATGAAAATATTGGATCCAAAAAAGGGAGTATTAAAGACTTATCTTGATTAATCAAACTTACAAAGGGTATCAATTGATTTAAATAGACTAAAATTAAAATAATAATTAAGCCTCTTGCTAAACCAAACATAAAACCAAAACACCGGTTCATTAGAGAAAGTCCAGCGAACCTTAAAACTTTATTCATCAATTTGACAAAAAAAGAAGTTAACAGCAATGTACTTACAAAAATGATTATGAAAGCAACAACTATTATAATTTCTGTTTTATCTTGAACAGGAATTAAGCTTGCAATAGTGTCATCAAAAGTAGAAGCCAGATAAAATGAAAGCACTAAGCCAATTAATGAAAGAGATTCTTTTATAAAACCTCGAATTATTCCATACACCGAAGAAATTACTAATACAGTAATAATGAAATAATCAAACGAGGTCATGAATTATTTTTTTTTATAATGCCGCTAAATTTATTATTTTTTAAAACATCAAGAGCTGCTTCAGCTTCGCTGTAATTATTATAGATTGTGGTTTTTACTAAATATAAATTTTGGTTATCTTTTGCAATCTCATCCATTAAACATTCAATGCCAACAGATTTGATTTGAGAAATTAATTCATTCGATTTATTTTTATCTGAAAAAACACCTACTTGGATATAGTAATTATTAAAGGAAATTGTTTTAGATTCACTATCAATGACCTCATCTAGAGAATCATTATGTTCATCAATAAAAGATATTTTTATATGCTGTTTGTCACCTATTGACCTATCATCTAAAAAAAAGTAAGACAAGACCAATAAGATTACTAAAATAACTAAAGCTCCGAGTAATCTTTTTTTTGCTTTTTTTAACTGTATTGCTTCCGAAAAAGGATCTTCATTTGCCGCCATAGTCATCCTTAAAAATTTCACTAATCACATAAAAACTTCCAAACACAACTATTCTATCATTTTTTTGTGCATTGTTTATCGCTTGAATATAAGCATTTCTGATCGATAAAAAAGACGTAAACCGAAATTTATTTTGACTTAGAATTTTTGTTAATTGATCAATACTTTCTGTTCTTGGTGAGTTTAGGGGAGCTACAAACCACTCTATTTGATTTTTTAACGTTTTAAAAAATCCTGCATACTCCTTAAAATTTTTATCTTTTAATATCGAGAAAACAAGAAAAGTTTTTTTTAAGTCAAGAGAGCTCAAAGTGTTTACCAAATTTTTTATGCTATCTTCATTATGGGCTACATCTATGATAATTTCTGGGTTCTTGGATATTTTTTGAAATCTTCCAAAAAATAGTTTATCAAAAAAATCTTGCCTATATACCAGTTGCCTTATTTCACTAAATCCAAATTTTTCAAGGGCATATACGGCACAGCATAAATTTTTCTTTTGAATAATAGATAAATCGAAGTTCGGGTTATCAGGAAATAAACTTTCGAAACTAAAGTCTTTATTATAAATATATAAATTTGATTTTTTAATCTTTGCTTGTTCAATAATTATTTCATTATGCAACTCCTCACCACAGACGCAAATTTTATTTTCACGCATTACGCCAGACTTTTCATATGCTATATGATTAAGGGTTGGGCCTAAATAATCAGTATGATCCAATCCAATTGAGGTAATAATAGAAATATCAGGCTCAAATGCATTAACAGCATCTAATCGACCGCCAAGACCAATCTCTAAAATAGCTATGTCAATATTTTTTTTATTAAAAATAAAAATTGCAGCGAGTGTGGTTATTTCAAAAAATGTTAAACATGATTCAGGGTCGTTGGCCAATACAAAATTAATTGCTGTGAGTAATTCTTCATCATTACATTTTTGATCATTAATCATGATTCTTTCGTTAAAGCTAAAAAAGTGTGGGGAAGTGTATAGGCCAACATTAAAATTTTGTGCTTTCATAAGAAGATGATTCAAATAGAAACAAACACTTCCTTTACCGTTTGTACCAGCGACTGAAATAATTTTAAATTTTGGAATTATATTTAATTTTTTTTTGATTTTAATAAGACGATCTAGGGATAAATCAATGACATTGCTGTGCCGATTCTCAAGCTTAGCTAGAAGTAAGTTGAGCTCGCTTATCAAGAACTACCTATGAAGTTTTGAAATAATATTAACTAATGACTTTCGCATTTCACGTCGATCGACAATAAAATCAATCGCACCATGCGCGAGTAAAAACTCAGCCCTTTGAAATCCTTCAGGAAGCTTTTCTCGGACAGTTTGTTCTATTACTCTTGGACCAGCAAAACCTATTAATGCATTCGGTTCGGCAATGATAATATCTCCTAGCATGGCAAAACTTGCAGAAACACCTCCCATAGTTGGATCCGTTAAAACTGATATAAAAGGTAATTTTGCTTTACTTAATGCAGTCAATGCAGCACTTGTTTTTGCCATTTGCATTAATGAAAATAGGCCTTCTTGCATTCTTGCGCCACCACTTGCGGAAAAACATATCAAAGGAGTCTTATTTTCAATAGCATACTCAACCGCCCTAACAAATTTTTCACCAACTGCTGAACCCATAGAGCCTCCCATAAAAGAAAACTCAAAAGCAGCAGCCGTAACTTTTAACGATTCTATTTTACCTGTAATGACAACAAGCGCCTCCCCAATTTTATGATGCTCTTGGGCTTCCGAAAGTTTTTCATGGTAGGGTTTAGAATCAATAAACTTTAAAGGGTCTTTTGGCAAAATATTCTGAAAAATTTCTTTTTGACCAATCGAGTCAAAAAGGAGCTTCAATCTTTCTCTAGCGGGCAATCGATGGTGATGATCGCATTTTGGACAAACATAAAGATTTTTTTCTAAATCACTATTGTAAAGTGCCGTTTTACAAGATATACATTTATGCCAAACGCCATCGGGAACACTTTTTTTTGCCGATCCGACAATTTTTTTAATTTTTGGGGGGAAAACATTTTTTAACCAACTCATATCAGATTACCTGCTTTATTGATCGTATGATCTTGTTAATGTTCTCAAGCATATTTGATTCATCAGAAGCTTCAATTTCTTGAATAATGCGACTACCTATAACAATTGCATCCGAAAATTTAGCAACATTTTTTGCTGTTTCTGGATCACGCACACCAAATCCAACGCCTATAGGAAGATCCGTTAAGGATTTAATTTCACCTACTCTGTTTTTGACTTGTTCAATATCAATGTTTTGCGCCCCTGTGACCCCTTTAAGTGATACATAATACAAAAAACCAGAAGCTTGTTTGATAATCTGCTCAATCCTCTTTTTTTCAGTTGTAGGAGCCAATAAGAAAATTGCATCAATGTCATTTTGTTTTAATTTCTCTACATATGCTTTTGACTCTTCAGGAGGATAATCAACGGTAATAACACCATCAATATCAGATGATTTGCATAATTTTAAAAATTCATCAATTCCTATCGCCTCTATAGGATTTGCATATCCCATTAAAATCAGAGGCGTAACTTGATTTTGCTTTCTAAACTCTTTTGCTATCTCCAAAGTTTTCCGAATACCTACATTTTTTGCAAGAGCTCTTTCACTAGCTCTTTGAATAATTGGGCCATCTGCCATTGGATCGGAAAATGGAATGCCCAGCTCTATCATGTCAGCTCCAGATGTTACAAGCTGGTGAAGAATTTTAATTGTCATTTCTGGTGAAGGATCACCTGCAGTTACAAATGGTATCAAAGCTTTTTGATTACTAATTTTTAAGGTATCAAAAGTTTTTCTTATTCTGCTCATTTATATTTTTATCCCAGCAATACCAGCTACAGTATTAATATCTTTATCACCACGACCAGACAAATTCACCAATATTGTTTTATCTTTTGATAGATCTCTTGCTAATTTTTCCGCATAGGCAATTGCATGACTTGTTTCAAGTGCGGGGATAATTCCTTCTGTTCTACATAAATTATGAAAAGCAGCTAAAGCCTCTTCGTCATTAATAGCAACATACTCTGCCCTTTTTGTGTCTTTAAGCCATGCATGCTCTGGACCAACACCGGGATAATCTAATCCAGCTGATACTGAATGAGTTTCAATAATTTGGCCCTCGTCATTTTGCATCATATAAGTTCTATTTCCATGCAAAACCCCAACAGGACTATTTGCAGTTAAAGGAGCTGCATGTTTTCCAGTTTCAATTCCATGGCCAGCAGCTTCAACCCCTATTAATCTTGTATTTTCATAAGGGATGTAGGGATAAAAAATTCCCATAGCATTTGATCCGCCTCCGACACACGCAATAACGGCATCCGGTTGTTTTCCGACTAATTCATCCATTTGGACTATAGACTCTTTGCCCACAACTGAATTAAAGTCTCTGACCATCATTGGATAAGGGTGAGGGCCTGCAACAGTTCCAATAATATAAAATGTATTACTTACATTAGTGACCCAGTCACGCAATGCCTCGTTTAAGGCATCTTTAAGAGTTTTTGATCCACTTTCTACAGGAACAACTTCTGCTCCCAAAAGTTTCATGCGGTAAACATTAGGGCTTTGACGCTTCACGTCTTCAGATCCCATATAAACCACACAATCCAAACCTAAGCGAGCTGCAATAGTGGCTGTTGCTACGCCGTGCTGGCCAGCTCCAGTCTCTGCAATCACTCTTGGTTTACCCATTTTTTTTGCAAGCAAAGCTTGTCCAACAGTATTGTTAACCTTGTGTGCACCAGTATGATTTAAATCTTCTCTTTTAAAATAAATCTGTGCGCCACCAATTTTTTTTGTTAAACGCTCAGCAAAATAAATTGGACTTGGTCTGCCAACAAAATGTTTTAGATCATGATGAAATTCATTTAAAAAGTCTTTATCGTCCTTGAATTGCTCATACATAACCTTTAACTCATCTAAAGCTTCAATAAGCGTTTCAGCAACAAAAGTTCCGCCGTAAGGACCAAAATGGCCATTTTCATCTGGAAAATTATAATTTTGCATTTTTTACAACCTTAATAAATGAATTTAATAGTTTATGGCATTTTACACCTTTGACGCCATCCTCTACACCCCCACTCACATCCACAGCATACGGTTTATAATGACTAACTAGTGATTGAATATTTTCAACATTCAAACCGCCTGCAACTATGATAGGTTTTGCTATATCTTTGGGTATTAACGACCAATCAAATGATTTACCTGAACCGCCGTAATGTTTTGTATCAAAAGTATCAAGGAGAATTGAGCTTGCGTCAATAAATTCCTCGCTAATTTTAACAATATCCGTGCTTTTCTCAACAGGAATAACTTTAATAAATGGGAAATTAAATGATTTACAAAAATCATTACTCTCATGTCCATGAAATTGAATTACATCAATTATGTTTTGATCAAGAATACCACGAATAAAACTTTTATCATGATTTACAAAAAGTCCAACTTTCGTTAAAAATGGTGGTGTTTTTTTACTGATTAACTTAGCCTTTTCTGGTGAACAGTATCTTTGGCTACCCTCATAAAAAACAAAACCAATTGCGTCAGCTCCTGCATCGGCTGATGCTAAAGCATCCTCTAAATTAGTAATTCCACAAATTTTTACCTTAATATCTCTCATGCAAGTATTTTATTATTTAAAGTCGGTATATTAAATCTTTCATCATATACAATATTAGTTAAATAAAGTCCATTTGGTGAAAATGTATTTGATGCTTTAGACCTATCTTTAACATCAAATAAATAATCAATGTAATTAATTTCTCTTTTTTCATTGGCTATATCCAAAATCACACTCATCATATTTCTAATTTGATGATGCAAAAAACCATCGGCTACAAATTTAAAAATTAAAAAGTTATCTTTTTTTGAATATCCGATTTCATAAATTTCTTTGATTGGTTTTTTAGATTGACATTCGCTCGATCTAAAACTGCTGAAATCGTGTGTACCTATAAATTTGGATAAAATTGAGTCCAATAAATCCAATTTTATATGATATGGGTATAAACCACAGTGTTTATCCCATATAGCTGATCGGCTCTGACTGCAATATAATAAGTATTGATATTCTCTGCGAACTGCACAAAATCTTGCATGAAAATCATCGCTAGCTTGAGAGGCCCACTTAATTACAATATCTTTAGGTAATAGAGAATTTACACCTTTGATCCATGAATGATTAGCTCTTACTGATGTTGTGTCAAAGTGAAAAACTTGACCCAAAGCATGTACTCCAGCATCTGTGCGCCCGGCCGCTTCTATTTTTACATTATGATTTGCTACTTCTGACAATGCTGCTTCCAAATACTGCTGGATAGTTTTTACATTGGGTTGTATTTGAAAGCCACAATAATCTGTTCCTAAATACTCAACTATCGCTGCAATTCTCATAATAATATTAAAGATCCAATATATAAAAAAATGAAGAAATAACCCATCGGATTTACTGAGAATTTAGTATATCGAATTTTAATTTGTGTTTTATTTTCTAATAACTTTTTTAATGAAATTATTGGTTCTCTAAAATTAAAACTTTTTTTTGAGAAATTATCAAAATAAGTAAAAGTTAATAACATTATTTTATGAAGTCTTAAAACATTAAAAGAAAAAAATTTTAATGGGTATACAAAATACATTAAAGAATTAATTACGGAATAAGATGATGTTGAAATCAAATAGAGCTTAGCAACCAAAAAAAAATTTAACAACCTGATACACTGCTCGGAACCAGAAATAAATCCTTCCAAAGTAAAATTTAAATTCATTACATTTATTATAATTTCACCAGGGATTGATAAGGGATAGATGATAAAGATACTTAATAAAAAATACTGCAATTTAAAAATTAATTTAATTGGATTTAATTTTACTAAACAGCAAACTAATAATAAAAGAAAGAGTGCTAATCCGTTACTATAAAATGAAAATATGTGAATAAACTTGAGACAAACTAATACAATTAGGAGTTTTAAAAGCTCAATCACTTAAAAATTATCTTTATTTTCACCTGATGTCGAAAGATCATTAATAATATCTCTCTGAATGTTTACCTCACCACTTGCTGAATTAAATAAAGATTTTTCACTTTTTCTCTTCACAGAAAAATAAAAAACGATTCCTGCAATAATAATAATCACAAATAAAAGAATTAAAACAATTAGTAAATTATTTGTTTTATTCTCTTTGTCATCAATAATACTTTTTTTATCAAGTTCTGGTTCTAAAGAAATTGAGGAAGTAAAAACATCATTACTATTATTGGTATTGTTATCACTTAAATTAATTTGTTCAATTTCAAAACCATCAACAATATCAGATTGATTCATTGAATTATTTTTTTCTTTAGCCACCTCAGGATTTTTATTAGCCTGTTGTTTGATGTCAGATTGAGTTTCTGGTTTTATTTTTGACTCATTTTTAGGTTCTGATAATTGTTTTAACTTTTTCTCAGCTTCAGCTAACTTACTTTCTAGCTCCTGAATTTTATTATTATCTAATTCAGTTGGCTGTTTTTTTTGGGCTACCTTAACCTCTGGACTATTAAACTTTTCTTTCCACTCTTTATTTTGGGCTTTTAAAATTTTTCGGGCTTCCAGGTGACTTAATTCATCAAAAAATTCTCTTGAAGGTAATATAAGTAATTCATTTTTATTTAAGCCATTAATATTTTCATCTTGAAAAGCCTGTTTGTTTTTCAGATATATGCCTACAACCATCTGTTCAAGGGTAACTCCTGAAATACTATTTTCTCGACCAATTTGGTACAAAGTTTTACCTGGAGTTGCTTTTACAGGTTTAGCTTCTGGTTTAGCTTCTGGTTTAGCTTCTGGTTTAGCTTCTGGTTTAGCTTCTGGTTTAGCTTCTGGTTTAGCTTCTGGTTTAGCTTCTGGTTTAGCTTCTGGTTTAGCTTCTGGTTTAGCTTCTGGTTTTTTTATATCAACTTTTTTTCCTTCAGCGATTGCCTTGGAAGGATCTTTTATTTCATTTTTTGGAGAAGCTTCTTTTTCAAGCGTCTCATTTATCATTTTATCCATTGGATCAGGTGGGTCCAAAAGAACTGTGTATTCTCTGTAGTTTCTTCCCTTAGGTGAATCAATTTGAATTAAAAGATCAAGAAAAGGATCTTTAACAGGGTTTGAACTTTTTAATTTTAAATAAATTTTTCCTTCAGAATTTTTAACAAAATTTGCATTAATATTTGCGTGTACAGGCAGCCTCTCAATTCCTTGAGACTCAAAATCCTCTTTAGAAGCGATGCTTGGGACTAACTCAGTTACATCATCAGCTTTGGTGAGAATAACTTCAATGTCAGCGTTTAAAGGTTGTTCTTGTTTAGAATTAACAGAAATTTTTCCAAGTTGAAGAGCATTTACTGTTAAAGCATTAAAAAGAAAAATGATAAATAGTAGATTTTTAAAAAGTGTTTTCATTTAACAGTTATTATACTTAAGATTCTTCTTAATGGTTCGGCAGCGCCCCATAATAATTGATCGCCTATGGTAAATAATGAAACGATATTTTCATCTAATTTCAATTTTCTAACTCTTCCAACCAAAATATCTAATTTTCCAGAAACTTTTGCAGGTGATAAATTTTGTATTGTTTCATCTCTGTTATTTGAAATAACCTTTACCCATTCATTTCCATTGGAAATCTTATCCAAAATATCGTCTTCTGATAAATTTTGATTTAATTTAATTGTTAAAGCCTGACTATGACATCTCATGGTCCCAATACGTACACATAAACCATCAACTTTAATTGGATCATAATGGTGATCAAGAATTTTTAATGTTTCATTATGACCCTTCCATTCTTCTTTACTTAAGCCTCCACCTAGATCACTATCAATCCAGGGGATGAGACTTCCAGCGAGAGGAACTAAAAAATTTTCTTTTGGAAAAGATTGATCTTGAAAGGTATTGGTAATGGTTTGATCAATTTCAAGAATAGAGCCATTTTTATCTTCAAGAAGATCCGATACAGTCTGGTGCAGATATCCCATTTGCTTGAGCAACTCTCTCATATTATTTGCCCCAGCACCACTCGCAGCTTGATAAGTCATTGATGAAACCCATTCAACAATATTCTCTTTAATAAGCCCGTTGATGGCTAATAGCATAAGGGATACAGTACAATTTCCTCCCACCCACGTCTTGTTTCCAGTCTCTAATTTTTTATCTATCAAATTTCGATTGATGGGATCTAAAATAATTACAGAATCCTCATTCATTCGTAAGAAAGAAGCTGCATCAATCCAATGACCCTGCCAAGAATGATCTCTTAATTTTGGGTAAACTTTTTCAGTAAAGTCACTGCCCTGGCATGTCAAAATAATATCCATTTTTTTTAAGTCATCTAAATTGTTAGCATCTAATAATTTATTTGATTCAGAAAATCTAAAAGGGCAATCATCACCAGCTTGTGACGTTGAGAAAAAAAATGTTGAAAATTTTTCAAAATCTTTTTCTTCAATCATTCGTTTTATGAGAACCGAACCAACCATTCCTCGCCAGCCAACAATACCTACTTTATGCTTATTCATTAAATAAATTTCCTAAAATTAAATCGCCCATCTCTTCACAGCCAACTTCAATAGATTGTTTGCTCATAATATCTTTTGTTCTGAAGCCTTGTGCTAAAGTTTTTTCAATTGCTTTTTCAATTAAATCTGATTTATCTGATTGATTTAAAGAATATTTATACATCATTGCTGCTGACATAATTGTCGCAATAGGGTTTGCTAAATCTTTACCTGCAATATCTGGTGCAGATCCATGACTAGGTTCAAATAAACCTTTATTATTTTTATCTAATGAGGCTGAAGGAAGCATACCAATTGATCCTGTTAACATTGATGCCTCATCAGATAAAATATCCCCAAAGATATTCCCTGTAACTAGAACATCAAATTGTTTTGGATCTTTAACTAACTGCATAGCGGCATTATCAACATACATGTGAGATAAGGTTACATCAGGATAGTCTTGTGATGTCTCTATCATGACCTCCCGCCATAACTCAGTTGCCTCCAAGACATTGGCTTTATCTACAGAACATAATCTTCTTTTTCTTAAACGAGCTAATTGAAATGCGACATCTCCAATTCTCCTAATTTCATTTTCAGAGTAGCGCATTGTGTTGAAACCTTCTCGCTGATCTTTATTATTTCTGTGAATTCCTCGTGGCTCGCCAAAATAAATATCCCCCGTTAATTCTCGAACAATTAAAATATCTAATCCTGAGACTATTTCAGGTTTGAGTGAAGAAGCATTAACAAGATCATCAAATAACATAGCTGGTCTTAAATTAGCAAAAAGTTCTAATTCAGAGCGAATTCTTAATAAGCCTCTTTCTGGTCTTTTTTCTCTTGGAAGTTTGTCATATTTCCAATCTCCCACTGAACCCATAAGAATAGCATCGGCTTTGACAGCTTTATCTAAAGTGGTTTTAGGCAAGGGATCGCCATCTGCGTCATATCCAGCTCCACCAATCGGTGCTGAATCAATGATGATATCTGGTGAAAGAGCCTTAATAATCTTTGTAGCCTGTCTTACAATCTCCGGGCCAATACCATCACCTGGTAGGGTTAATAAATTCATTTTTTTATTTGTCTCGTTTATTTTAACCATGGGTAAATATCATAATAACCTTGTTCGAAATTTTTTATTTCTTGTGTTCTTTCAAGCGTAAGACCTATTTCATCCAGGCCATTGATCAGTGAGTTTTTTTTAAATTCGTCAATCTCGAATTCAAAAAATTTATCATTAAGAAAATTTATACGCTGATTAGGAAGATCGACTTCAATTTCAAGTTTTTGATTGCTCGATACTTTAAACAACTCATCAATTTCATTATTTGACAGAGTAATGGGTAAAATACCATTCTTAAAGCAGTTGTTATAAAAAATATCAGCAAAACTTACTGCTACGATAGCTTTTATACCATAATCTAATAGAGCCCATGGAGCATGTTCACGACTGGATCCACATCCAAAATTTTCGCGAACTAGTAAAATGCTTGCATTTGTATACTCTGGTTTGTTCAATACGAAATCATAATTAAGAGGCCTTGCAGAGTTATCCATTCCTGGTTCGCCATGATCAAGGTATCTCCATTCATCAAACAAATTAGGACCGAATCCTGAGCGTTTAATAGATTTTAAAAATTGCTTTGGAATAATTGCATCGGTATCAATATTAGATCGATCAAGAGGAATTGCTAGACTTTTTAATGTTACAAATTTATCCATTAATTGATCTCGCGAATGTCTACGAAATGGCCATGAACTGCTGCTGCTGCTGCCATAGCAGGACTAACAAGGTGGGTTCTTCCTCCTTTACCCTGTCTTCCTTCAAAATTTCTATTGGATGTAGAAGCACAACGCTCGCCGTCTTCAAGTCTATCTGCATTCATAGCAAGACACATAGAACAACCTGGTTCTCGCCATTCAAAACCAGACTCTATAAATATTTTATCTAATCCTTCTGATTCAGCTTGTTTTTTGACAATTCCAGATCCTGGAACAACCATTGCCAGCTTAATGGATGAATTAACTTTTTTTCCTTTAATAAATTTTGCTGCCTCTCTCAAGTCTTCTATACGAGAATTTGTACAAGAACCAATAAAAACTTTATCAACACTGATATTGGATAGGGGGATATTTTCTTCTAAATCCATATACTTTAAAGCTCTTTGAAAGTCAGGTTGTTTTGAAATTTGTATATCTGTCAGCTTGGGAACTGATTGAGTAATTCCAGCAACCATTTCTGGCGAGGTCCCCCATGTGACTTGAGGTTCAATCTCTGAAGCATCGATGATGATTGTTTTGTCAAAACTTGCATCAGAATCTGATTTTAAGGTTTGCCATTCTTTAACTGCTAGTTCCCACATTTCCCCTTTAGGAGAAAATGGTTTATTTTTAAGATAATTTAGAGTGATTTGGTCAACAGCAATCAATCCAGCACGGGCTCCTGCCTCAATAGCCATGTTACAAAGGGTCATTCTTCCCTCCATGGAGAGCGTTTCAACAGCATTACCGCAAAACTCGATCGCATGCCCTGTTCCACCGGCCGTGCCGATTTTACCGATAATAAACAAAGCCATATCTTTGGCAGTTACCAATGGGTGTAATTTTCCAGAAACTTGAATTTTAAATGTTTTGAGTTTTTTTTGAATTAAGCATTGTGTAGCCATGACGTGCTCAACTTCAGATGTGCCAATCCCCATCGCCAGAGCCCCGAATGCTCCATGAGTACTGGTATGAGAGTCTCCACATACAATAGTCATCCCAGGCAATGTTAAACCTTGCTCGGGGCCTATTACATGAACAATACCTTGTCTTTCATCACTCATCTTAAACTGAAGTAAATTATGAGTTTGACAATTTTCATTTAAAGTATCTACTTGAATCTTAGATACAGGATCTTTAATTCCCTCATCTCTAGACATTGTTGGTACGTTATGATCAGGAACTGCAACAATAGATTCTTTTCTCCATAGTTGACGATTATTGATTTTTAAACCCTCAAATGCTTGAGGACTTGTTACTTCATGTATCAGATGTCGATCGATATAAATTAAATGTGTGTCATCAGAAGATAAGACTCGATGCTTATCAAAAATTTTTTCATATAAGGTTTTACCCATAAAATTTAATCTCTGAAATTTTCAAAGTTAAGTGGATAATCTGTAATTTGATTTTTTAAGAGAGCGATGGCTTCTTGCAAAACATCTCGCTTTGCCCCGGAAACTCTGACGGAGTCCCCCTGGATTGAACCTTGCACTTTTAACTTACTATCTTTAAGAAGTTTAATAATCTTTTTGCCTAGATCTTGATTAATACCATGAGTAATTGTTATATCTAATTTAACATTATTCCCAGATACAGATTCTAAAGTTTTATCTTCTAGACGCTTTGTTGAGTCAGGTTCTTTTTTTTCTAATGATGGATAAAGAATATCTTTAATTTGATTAATTTGAAAATCATTATCTCCATAAAGAGTGATAATCATATCCTTTTCATTAAATTCGATTTTTGCACTGGTATTTTTAAAGTCATAGCGGTTATCAATTTGTCTACTTACGACATCAATTGCATTGGCGAGATTGACTTTATCAGCAGAAGAGCTTACATCAAAACTGGGCATAATTACTCCTTATTTTTTTTTCCTAAAATTTTAAGTCTTAGCGCATTTAGCTTAATAAATCCCTCGGCATCATATTGATTATAGGTTCCGCCATCGTCTTCAAATGTTGCAATATTTTCGTCAAATAAAGAGTGTGGGCTAGTTCTCCCAATAACTTGAACTGAACCTTTATAACACATGAGTTTGACATCGCCTGTCACATTTATTTGCGTATGGTCTATTAAAGTTTGCAGAGCATCTCTTTCTGGTGCAAACCAAAAACCGTTGTAAATTAACTGTGCATATCGTGGCATTAATTCATCTTTCAAATGAGCCACTTCTCGATCCAAGGTAATTGATTCAATTGCTCGATGAGCCTTAAGAAGAATCGTGCCTCCAGGCGTTTCATAACAACCCCTTGATTTCATACCAACGAATCTATTTTCAACCAAATCTAGTCGACCAATTCCATTTCTTGATCCAATTTCATTGAGCGTATGAAATATTTCATGAGCTTTTAATTTTTGATTATTAATTGCTACCGGATCCCCATTAACAAATGATAAAGTTAACAACTCCTCTTTGTCTGGAGCTTCCATAGGAGATTTTGTCCATCTCCACATTGACTCCTCAGGAGGATTATTTGGATTTTCTAAATGTCGACCTTCGTAAGAGATGTGCAATAAATTTGCGTCCATGCTATAGGGGCTTCCACCTTCTTTATGTTTCATGTCAACAGAAATTCCATGCTGTTCTGCAAAATTTAATAATTTTTCTCTGCTTAATAAATCCCATTCTCTCCAGGGAGCAATCACTTTTATCTCTGGATTTAATGCATAAGCACTTAATTCAAACCTTACTTGATCATTGCCTTTACCAGTAGCTCCATGAGCAATTGCATCCGCTCCTGTTTGCTTAGCAATCTCAATCAGTCTTTTTGCAATCAATGGTCTGGCTATAGAGGTTCCAAGTAAATATTCACCCTCATAAAGTGTGTTTGCTCTAAACATCGGAAACACATAATTTTTTGCAAACTCTTCTTGAAGATTTTCAATAAAGATTTCTTTTACCCCGGCACTTTTAGCTTTTTCTCTGGCGGGTTCAATTTCTTCCCCTTGGCCAATATCCGCAGTAAATGTAACCACTTCGCAATTATATTTTTCTTTAAGCCATTTTAAAATTACTGACGTGTCTAAGCCACCTGAATATGCAAGAACAACTTTTTTGATCTGTTTCATTAAGCTATACCCTTCCTATCAAAAGCAATTCTAATAAAGCTTTTTGCACATGCAAACGATTTTCGGCCTCATCCCAAACAACCGATTGAGGGCCATCGATAACTTCTGCAGTAACCTCTTCACCCCGATGAGCTGGCAGGCAATGCATAAAAACTGCATCTTTGTCAGCTTCGTTCATCATCTCCTTATCCACTTGCCAATCTGCAAAAATTGATTTTCTCTCTTTTAATTCAGACTCATATCCCATACTCGTCCAAACATCTGTAGTGACTAAATGTGCCCCTTTCGCTGCATCCATTGGATTTTCAAATTGTTCAAAATGTGAATCATCATATAAGCCAGCCCTTTCCACTTCAACCTCATATCCTTTAGGTGTGGAAACATGCATATTAAAATTTAACAATTCAGCTGCCTGAAGCCAGGTGTTGCATACATTATTAGAATCTCCAATCCATGCAACGGTTTTACCCTCAATTGATCCTCTGTGTTCAATATAAGTATAAATATCAGCCAAAATCTGACAAGGATGATATTCATTAGTGAGTCCATTAATAACTGGGACTCTTGAATTTTCTGCGAATCTTTCAATTATTTCTTGTTCAAAGGTTCTAATCATAACGACATCACTCATTCTTGAAATAACTTGTGCAGCATCTTCAACTGGCTCCCCTCGACCCAATTGAGAATCTTTGGTATTTAAGTAAATTGCTGATCCTCCTAATTGTTGCATTCCTGATTCAAAAGACAATCTAGTCCTGGTGCTTGCTTTTTCAAAAATCATCACTAGGGTTCTGTCCTCTAACGGCCAATATTTTTTATAATTTTTAAATTGATCTTTTAGCCACTTTGCACGCTGGAAAAGGTAATAGATATCATCTTTACTTAAGTCATTAAATTGTAAAAAATGTTTTAATTTCATACCTTATTTACTTCCAATAAATTCTTTTATCAAGAGAGTTAATTTTGCAACTAAAAAATCTGACTCGTTATCGTTAATTACTAATGGAGGAACAATTCTAATTACATTTCCAGAAGTCACGCTAATTAACAATCCATGCTTTAAACCTGTTGTCATCAATTCAGTACAATTTTGGTTTAATTCAATTCCAATCATCAAACCTAAGTGCCTTACATCTTGAACTGCGATCAAATTTTTTAAATTTGTTCTCAACTCATGAGCTATTTTTGCTCCCTGTATTGTGGCATTTAAAAGTAAATTTTCAGATTGAATAATATCTAAAGTTAAACACCCAGCACTACAAGCTAGTGGGTTACCTCCAAAAGTTGAACCATGCTGGCCAGGTTTGATAATGTTTGTTATTTTGTTATTTACCAAGGTTGCTCCAATTGGAACCCCAGAACCTAACCCTTTGGCACTTGTTAGAACATCAGGCTTAATATCAGAATATTGATAAGCATATAATTTTCCTGTTCTACCAATTCCGGTTTGAACTTCATCGAGCATTAATAACCAATTATTCTGTTCACAAATATTTTTTAGCTCATTTAAATAGAGGTTTAAATTTTCAGGCAATCTAACACCACCTTCGCCCTGAATTGGTTCTACAAATATCGCAACAACATTTTTATTTTGTTCTGCAATTTTTTTTACAGAATCTAAGTCATCAAAGGGAACTCTGATAAATCCTTTTAATAGGGGCTCAAAACCTGCTTGCACTTTCCTATTTCCTGTTGCTGATAAAGTAGCCATTGTCCTTCCATGGAAAGATTGTTCCATCACAATTATTTCTGGACTTTGAATTCCATGAGAGTGAGCATATAACCTTGCAAATTTAATTGCTGCTTCATTGGCTTCACAACCGGAGTTTGAAAAAAATACTGCATCAAGTCCAGTTAAGGCAGTTAATTTAGATGAGAGATTTTCTTGCTCTTTTATATTTACGTAATTAGATACATGAATAAAGCAATCGAGCTGATTTTTAAGGCCTTCAATAAGAACAGGATGAGTATGCCCAACGGTATTAACAGCGACACCCGCAAGAGCATCTAAGTATCTATTTCCTTGTTTATCAAAAAGCCATACTCCAGATCCTTTTTCAAATGAAATAGGAAGTCTTCCGTATGTATTTAAAATTGATGTATTGGATTCCATTCCGAAAATAAAAAACGGCGGCAACTGCCGCCGAATTTCAAATATTGTTAAAGGTTAATTATAAACCAATTAGCCCTTTATGTGAAAGCCCATTGGTCATTAAAAATAACATCGGTATAGATAGCATAGTGTTAGTTCTTGATGCTAAAAAGGCAATTCGTCTTGCCGATGTTTTCTCAGAGTCTGAGGCTGGTTTCAAACCCAAGATTTTTTGTTGATTTGGCCAAATTAACACCCAAACGTTAAACAACATGATAGTACCAAGCCATGAGCCAAGACCTATAGCCTCATAACCGCCACTTAAAGTAAAGGCAGGAACAAAATTTGCCCCAAGAAGAGCAGCTCCGGCAATCCATGTCGCGAGTGCAGCCCATCTAAACCAAAGCAAAGCAAGAGGAGCCACATGTTTGGTGATTCCAGAAGCCGTTCCATCGGCATTTGCATTTTTTAATGCTGGTACCTGAACAAAATTAAAATAATAAAGAAGTCCAATCCAAGCAACACCAACTATGACGTGAACACATCGAACTATTGCGGTAAAATAATCATATTCCATTTCAATCTCCTACAAATAAATAAATTAAGTAATACTCACACTAATTAAAAAAAGTTTTTCAAGAGATATACGAAAACAATAGTAAGTATAACGCCTGCTACAATAGTGCCTAAAATTGAATCTAATGGGTTCTTCATAAATATAACCTCCGAAATTTAAGAATAGACTATATTATTTAACAACATTGTCAAGATGAACAAATATACCGATCATACAAAGAAATATAAAGGTTCCAAATACCAAAGCTTTCGATGGATGCTTGTCGCGACCATTTTTTTTAGCATAATGGGCTTATCTGTTAAATTATGTTCCTCAGATTTTAATGAATACGAACTTGTTTTTTATAGATCATTTATAAGCTTAATAATCATTGTTGTGTTAATGCAAATGAACGGCGTTCATTACCATACGAAATACAACATGCTACATTTCACAAGATCTTTTGTCGGCTTCTTAAGTTTGCTCTTATTTTTTTATGCAATCACTCAGCTTCCATTAGCTACCTCAATGACACTTAATTACACATCACCAATTTTTGTTGGACTGTTAATTCCATTATTGATGAAACAAAAATTTCAAGTAAATAAAATTTTTCTCATATTGATAGGATTTGTTGGGATAACATTAATTTTAAAACCTGTATTTAATGATAACTTCTTAGCGGGTCTTCTGGGTGTTCTTTCAGGTTTTGGGGCAGCTATCGCATACATAATGGTGGCAAAATTAGGTCAACTGAAAGAGGCTGGATTAAGAACTGTTTTTTACTTCACTTTTTTATCTACTGTGCTTTCTTTTGCGCTAATGCTTACTCAAAATATTCACCCTATTTCTTTTGATAAAAATTTGTTGTTTTTGTTAATCCTTGGATTCAGCGCAACAATTGCACAGCTGGCGGTTACACAGGCTTATAAAGAAGGGAAAACTATTAATAATGCCGCTTACTCATATATGACCGTGGCGTTCTCTGTGATTTGGGGTATTTTGATATTCAGGGAGGCATTAGCCACAGAAACAATCTTGGGCATTATTCTAATTTTTATTTCTGGATTTTTTGTCAGCAAAAAATAATTATGGCTCAATTAAACCGCATCGAATAGCAATCAATGCAATTTCTGCAGAGTTATTTGCGTTTAATTTTTGCTTAATATTATACAAATGTGTGCCCACTGTTCTCGGACTTAAACACATGGTATCTGCAATTTCGTTGGTACTTTTTCCCTTAGCAAGCGCAATAAATACCTCAAATTCACGATCAGATAAGATTTCAGTCGGGTCATTTTCTCCAGAAAGTTGAGTAATAGCTAATTGCTGTGCTACAGATGATTCAATGTATTTTTTTCCTGATCCTACTGTTCTAATTGCACTTATTAGCTCCTCAGCAGCGCTTCTTTTTGTTAAATAACCAATTGCTCCTGCACTGAGCACTCGCTTTGGGTGAACTGAATCTTCATGAGCAGATAAAACTAATATCTTTGCATTTTTATCTTTAGCTATAATGCGTTCAATAGCTTCAAGACCACCTATACCAGGCATTGTGATGTCCATAACGGTAACATCCGGTTTCAATTCTTGATATTTTTGAATACCATCTTCACCTGTCTCCGACTCAGCTATAACTTTCATATCCTTTTCAGAATCAATGAGCATTTTGAAGCCCATTCTAACGACCGAATGATCATCCACCAAAAGTACTTTTAGTTCTGCCATATATTTCCTTAAATTTAATTTTTAATAGGAATAGTCCCTAAAAGAAATGTCCCATCAGAATTTGATTGTAACTCAAACTTTCCATTTAAGCCCTGAATTCTTTCTCGCATACCCACAATTCCAAATTGCCTCGAATATTTCAAGTTTTTGACATCAAATCCTTTACCGTTATCCCTAAAAGAAACCATTAATACTCTATTTTTTAAAGACAAATGAATATCTACTTCAGAAGCATCAGCATGTTTTAAACAATTATTCATAGCTTCTTGAATAAATCGATAAATATTTATACTCACATCCTCAGATAGTTTATCAACAGCAAAAGATTTAAAATTTATATGTAAATTTGGATATTGTATTTGCCATGTTGCTACTAAATCTTTCAAGGTTTCAACTAAACCTAAATTATCTAGAGAGCCTGGCCTTAATTTACGAATAATATTATGCATTCCATCATAAATTTGATTAGCTGCAGAAGTTACTGATTCCGCACTATTTTTAATTACATCATTTGTTTTAGATTGGTTTTTAATATTTTGTGCAAATATTTTAATTGCTGAAACATATTGACCAAGTTCATCATGGAGTTCCCTGGCCAAACTGCGTCTCTCATCTTCAATTTTTTCCTGTATTAGAGACGTTAATTTTCGGCTCTGGTCTAATGCTTTTTTAGATTTTGCTGCTTTAATTTTTTCAGAGATATCTCTCATGCTCACAATATCTCCAATCACCTCCTTTTTTTCCGGATCGTACAGAGGCGAAATTGAAACAGATACATCAATGACTGATTTAGATTTAGTTAATCGTCTGGTTTCTAGATTTTGTATTTTTTTATTCTTATGTGTAAAGCTAATATTGGACTTTAACTCCGAAATTTTATTTTTTGGAACAATCATCTCGACTGTTTTTCCAATCACCTCCTTTTTTTTATATCCAAACATTAATTCTGCCGAATTATTCCAAAAGTTTATTTTCTGGTCTGAGTCTAATATCATGATTGCATCAGCAGTTTGTTGCGAAATTAAGGCAAGCCTTTTGTTTTCACTTAAAAAATTATCTAAAGACTGGCCCATCTTATTAAAATTATCAGCAATACTTTGAAAGTCTGAAATTTTAAAAAAAGGTAATCGAGTTTTTAGCTTTCCTTGACCGAATTCCTCAATACCTTTTATTAAAATATTTATTGAGGATAACCATTTGCCTAACAGCCAGTAAATTAATGTATTGATCATTAAAAAAACGATTAGTGAAATATAAATCAAACTTTTGGTGTGAAACCAAGCTTCTCTGATAGCTCCGTCGGGAGAGGACTCCACAATAAGCCTGCCATATCTGATAATTTTTGCATTTAATTCTTTAGGGGGCGTCATATAACTCTTAAACCAATTAGGCGGATTAATTTCTTTACGATAGGTTGATTCAGGGGTTTGATATAAAAGATGATTATTTAAATCATAAAGGGAAATAACATTACTCCTCACATGCCCCAATTCCATGAGAAAAGGTTGAATAACTTCGTGGGTGTAGCCCCATTCCGGATTTTGAACAGAACTAGTAATAAAAGTATCTAGTAGCTGTAGGGTAACTCGATGTGATGATTCAACACCTTCTTCAATAGCTTTCTTTGATGATTTCATTAGCGTGATAGATAATCCTATCAAAAATAAAATCATAATAATGGTTATTAAAAGATTTAATCGAAGCCTTAAACTCATAAGTAAATATTAAATTTAAAAATTTGGGAAATCAAAAAAACACTTGTATTATAGTTCTTAAAAATGGATCACATTTAATTATATCCACAATACCAAAATGACGTTGAACTAAAGTCAAAAAATTCAAAAGGGAGGTTTGAATGGCTATTGAATCGGTAATGCATGAAAAAAGAATTTTTAACCCGCCAAAAACTCTAAGCGATCAAGCGTATGTAAAAAATCTAGATGAATATTACAATCTATGTAAACAAGCTGAAGAGAATTATGAAGATTTTTGGGCTGGATTAGCTAAAGAACTCATTGATTGGAAAAAACCTTTTACTAAAATTTTAAATGCTGATAACGCTCCCTTTTATAAGTGGTTTGAAGATGGAGAATTAAATGTTTCATATAACTGCCTCGATCGACACTTGCCCTCGAAGAAAGATAAAGTTGCCATTATTTTTGAGGCCGATAATGGAAAATCGACTCATTTAACATATCAAGAACTTTATGAAAGAGTTTGTCAGTTTGCTAACGGGCTCAAAACCCTTAACCTAGCTCTTGGTGATCGAGTAATAATTTACCTTCCCATGGGAATTGAAGCCATTGTTGCTATGCAAGCATGCGCTAGAATTGGTCTCACTCACTCGGTTGTATTTGGTGGCTTTTCTGCAAAAAGTATTCAAGAAAGAGTTATTGATGCTGAAGCTAAATTAATCATCACAGCAGATTATCAAAACCGTGGTGGAAAGGAATTACCTCTCAAACAAGCAGTCGATGAGGCTTTACAGCTTGGCAAGTGTGAATCAATTGAAAAAGTTATTGTACTCAATCGAACAAATAAAAAATATGAGTTAAAGCCAAATGAGATTGATTGGCATGAATTATGTGAAAATCAAATGAAAGTTTGTGACCCTGTATGGGTATCATCAGAACATCCTCTTTTTCTCCTTTATACCTCTGGATCAACCGGAAAGCCAAAAGGAGTTCAACATTCATCAAGTGGTTATCTTCTTCATGCCATGAACACGACTAAGTGGACTTTTGACTTAAAAGACGATGATATATTTTGGTGTACAGCTGATGTTGGTTGGATTACTGGGCACTCATATGTTGCCTATGGACCTCTTGCTCTGGGAGCCACACAAATTGTTTTTGAAGGTATTCCGACATTTCCGAATGCAGGAAGATTTTGGGATATAGTTGAAAAACATAAAGCCACTATCTTTTATACAGCACCGACTGCCATTCGGGCACTTATAAAAGCATCGGAAATTGACCCTAGCGTACATCCAAAAAATTACGACTTAAGTACTTTAAAAATTTTAGGGACGGTTGGTGAGCCGATAAATCCAGAAGCCTGGATTTGGTACCATGAAAATATTGGTAACTCCAACTGCCCTATAGCAGATACATTCTGGCAAACTGAAACAGGTGGTCATGTAATTACACCTCTTCCCGGGGCAACACCCCTAGTTCCTGGCTCATGCACCCTTCCCTTTCCAGGGATTGATATAGATGTTGTTGATGAAACCGGGAAAAAGTTAGATTGGGGTCAAGGTGGTTTATTGGTCATAAAAAAACCATGGCCATCCATGATCCGGACCATTTGGAATGATCCTGAGCGTTTTAAAACAAGTTATTTTCCTGATGAATTAGGAGGTCATATTTATCTTGCCGGTGATGGCGCGGTGAGGGATGAAAAGACTGGATATTTCACCATAATGGGAAGAATTGATGATGTGCTGAATGTTTCAGGACATCGACTAGGTACTATGGAAATTGAATCAGCTTTAGTATCAAATGATTTAGTTGCTGAAGCTGCTGTTGTAGGCCGACCTCATGATGTAAAAGGTGAATCAATTATTGCTTTTGTCGTTTTAAAGTCCGAAAGACCCTCGGCAGAAAACATTGCACCTATAGTCGAAAATTTAAGAGCTTGGGTTGGAAAAGAAATTGGCCCTATTGCCAAACCTGATGAAATAAGATTTGGTGATAACTTACCAAAAACAAGATCGGGAAAAATAATGCGACGCTTATTAAGAAGTATTGCAAAAGATGAAGAAATCACTGCAGATATCTCTACGCTTGAAAATCCAGCAATTCTGGATCAATTAAAGCAAAAAGTTTAGAATACATGGATGATTAGGTATATAAATGTTTTTATAAAAAATAAAAAATTTAAATATTTTTATTATGCTATTTCATCAATTTTACTTTTAACTTTTTTTGCTGTTTTTTTTGGCTATCACTTTTTTTTAAAACCTAATATCGCTCTCATTAAATCTGATATTGAAACTTTTGTTTCTAAGGAAACTGGTGGTGTAGTCTCAATTGAAACGTTAAATGTTGATTGGAATATTACAAATCCAAGGTTTCAAATCAGAAACTTTTCAGTTACCGATCGAGATAATAATAAAACCATCAATCTTCAGGCCATAGATTTTGAGTTATCCTGGCTCAGTATCTTCAAATTTAAACCCTTACTAAATCAAATTATCATTAGCGATATTGATGTTTTGGTTGAAAGAACTGTTGATGATAAGTTAAAAATCGCGGGTATAGAAATTATTGAATCAAAAGATTCAAAATTATCTGACTGGTTGCTCAACCAAAAAGACATCAAAATTATTAATGGGCAAATTACTTGGCGAGATCATAAACGTGATGCGGCTGATTTAGTCTTACAGGAAATCAACTTTCACTTCACATCACCTACCTATCTTTCATATTTAGATCGACATAAATTTAAATTAAACACAAAAATTTCAACAGCTACAAAACAACGAATATCTATTAGTGGCTCTGTTGACTTAGGCTCCATTGATGAAATATCCAAAATAAAATCTGATGTAATGATAGATATCCCACAAGCATATATACCGGCGTTTAAACCATGGATTGATTACCCTTTTGATATCAAACAAGGTTATGGTGATTTAAAACTTAAAGCTATTTACGCCAATAACTCGTTCCAGGAGATCAAGTCAATCTTCAACATTGATAACTATATCGGCAATTTTAACGTGAATGAAAATAATTACATTAAAATTGATGAGCTTTCTGGATCAGCACTGTATCAAAAAAATAATTCTCAAATAAGAGTTATTGTTAATGATTTGAATTTTAATGCTAAAGATATAAAACTTAAAAAAAGTGCACTCGAAATTAGCGTAGAAGAAGATCAACCTGTTTTAGTAAAATTAAAAATGAATGAATTAAATATTGATGCTGCAGAAACACTCCTCAATCAAACTCCATTTTTTACGGAAATCAAAAATCAACTAAAAAATTATAATCCATCAGGCCTAATAAAAAATCTTCAATTTTCATGGGAAAAAAATTCAAATTTTATTCTTTCTGGATCTTTTGTTAATTTTGGAATTTCAGAATATGAAAGTTGGCCAATGATTAACAATTTATCAGCAGTTGCAAATATTAAAAATAAAACTGGGACCCTAGAAATTAATAGCACAGATCTTGATATCAATCATAGTGTTTTTCTCCGATCAAAAATTCAATTTGATAGTTTAGGAGCAATGATAAGATGGGATGGTAACAACATTAATATCAAGAATGCAACATTACTAAACCAAGATCTCTTCAGTACCCTCGAAGCTACAGCTAATGTAGCTGATAGCAAAAATCCTGAGATTAATTTAACTGCTAATTTCAAAGCGGGTAATGTATCTCAATTAAAAAAATATTATCCAAAAAATACTGATCCAGAAATCTTAAGCTGGCTTGATACCTCCCTTTTGAATGGGAGTCTTGACAACTTTTCTATTAAATACAAAGGTCAACCAAGTAATTTTCCTTTTAATAAGAATAATGGTGAATTTAAAATTTCTGGTTTCTATAAAAATGTAAAGATTGAGTTTGCCACAGGTTATCCGGAAATTGTAAATTCAAATTTTCATGTTGAAGTAAATAACAACTTAGTGAAAATGACTTCCACAGATGGAAAAATTGCAAACCAGAATATTCGCTCTCTTACAGTTGAAAGTGATCTGACCGACAGATCACAAAATATCAATGTAGATTGGATAATTGATGGGTCGGTAAGTGATTTTGTAAAAACAGTAAACAATACTCCCTTGTATGAAGATACAGCTCAATTTACCAACCAATTGGTTTCAAGTGGTCAAGGAAGATTAAACCTTAAAATGATTTACCCGGTTTCATCCCCAGACGATCTTACATTTAATGCCTTTTATGAGTTAAATAACGCAAGTTTCGAAAATTTAAGAATTGGACTCCCTAAGATTGAGAATTTCAATGCAAGATTGAATATTAAAAATAATTCGTATGGATTTAGTCAAGCCAAGGCAACTTTATTAAATATGCCAATCACTATAGATTTAAGCAACCAGGATGACAATACAAAAATCGTAGCTTATGGAAAAATAGACGAAGATTTCTTTATAAAAAACCTTGGGCCCACCTGGTTGGGAAGAGTTCAGGGATCATCAGATTGGATTCTAGAATCAAATATATCAAAATTATCATCAAGCTTATCAATCACTTCAGATTTAAAAGGGCTTGCTATTGATGGTCCTAAGCCCTTTAAAAAACAAAAAAATGAAGTAAAACTATTATCGGTAGTAAAAAAACCAACAGTTAAAGGTAAAACAAATTTTGTATTAACGCTGGACAGTAGTATCAATGGAAAAGTTTATTTAGATGCTAAAAATAATCTATCAGGTCAAATCAATATCTTAAATAATGAACCTTTTCGGGATAGGAATGGATTATCATTTTTTGCAAATTTTAAGGAAATTAATTTTAGCGACTTCGCATCATTACTTAAAATAAATAATGATCAATCAAGTAATTTTAAATTCGATGAGTCAAAAATTAATTTTGAAAAACTGGTTATTGATGGTTTAAATCTTAATCGACTTGAAGCAAAAATACTTCCCTCAAAAACAGGAATCAAATTGGCTCTATATTCCAATGAAATTAAAGGTAATATGCTGTGGGATATGAGTCAAAATAAGGTCATTGGACGCTTTAATAAGGTAATTATTAAAACAGAAGAGCAACCCGGACAACTCACCAAAAAAAATAATTTCAAAACGTTTGATGCATCATTAGAATTTGATTTCAAAATTGATCAAATTGTTCTTAATGAGAAAAATTATGGAAAAGTTGAATTGATAGCAGTGAATTCAGACAGTAAAACCTGGGATATTAAAAATTTAACCATTATTAATGAGCACAATAGAATAATTGCAGATGGAAAATGGATTGCTGGTGAACAAAACAGTCAATCAAAAATGAACTTCAAATGGAAAATTGATAATCTAGAAAAAACTCTTGAACAATTTAATTACCCAAATCTGGTCAAAAAAGGTAATGCAAGATTAAACGGTATCGCCAATTGGGAGGGAAGTCCCTTCGACTTCAGCCCAGAACTACTTTCGGGAAATTTTTCAATGGATGTACAAAAAGGTGAAATTCTTGAGGCTGAGCCTGGTATTGGAAGGCTATTTGGGCTATTAACCTTACAGAATTTACCAAAAAGACTGAGCCTTGATTTTAGTGACCTATTCTCAAAAGGATTTATATTTGATTCTATTAACGCTGGTGTCAGAATGAACCAAGGTATACTAAGCTCTAATAATTTTAAAATGATGGGGCCGGCAGCTGAAGTAAATATAGATGGAGAAGTGGATATGATTGCGGAAACACAAAACCTCCATGTGACTGTTAAGCCTTTTGTCAGCGACTCTTTATCATTAGCAGCTCTAGCAGGTGGTCCACTGGTTGGAGCCGCTGCATTCATTGCACAAAAGATTTTAAAAGACCCTTTCAATAAAGTTTTAACAGATGAGTATCAAATTACTGGAACCTGGGATGATCCAATTGAAACAGACAAACCAAAGTCTGAAGAATTATCCAAACTTGTGGATGAAGAGGTTATTAAACCTTCGGAAAGTATTTTAAAAAAATTAAATATATTTAGCACCGATAAAGAAAAAGATAAAAAAAATGAACAATGAAATTAATGATTTGATTTTAACTCCTGCAGAGTTGGATAAAAATGCAATTGATAAAATTTTGTTTCAACTTAACAGAGCTAATATTGACTATTATGACCTGTATTTTCAATATTCAAAAAATGAATTCTATGCAATTGAAGACGGTCAAGTTAAAAATACATCTTTTAACATCGATAACGGTTGTGGAGTAAGGGCTATTTCTGACGAAAAAACGGCTTATGCTTATACAGACGAAGTTAACTTCAGAACATTAATACAGTCTTGTGAGATTGTTAATGCTTTAAAATCTCAAGGTCAAGAAAAAAAAATTCCAGTTATTAGTTCACAAACAAAACATATGCTTTACCAACCAATTGATCCAGTTATTAACACCGGTAAGCAGAAAATTGAAATTTTAAAGAAAATCGAATCAATGGCTTTTGCGGTTGATCCCAGAATCAAAAAGGTAAATGCATCTATTGCTGCAGAGTATGATGCTATTTTAATTGTTAATCAACAGTCAGAATTCAAAACAGATATTAGACCGCTAGTTCGTCTGTCGTTAAGTATTATTGTTGAGCATAAGGGAAGAAGAGAGCAAGGAACTGCAGGTGGTGGTGGTCGATTCAGTATTGATTATTTCAATGATCAAATATTAAAAGACTATGTGGATGAAGCTTACCATCAAGCGATTATAAATTTAGAGGCAACCCCATCACCTGCAGGATTAATGACTGTAGTATTGGGGCCTGGCTGGCCAGGAATCTTGCTTCATGAAGCCATTGGGCATGGACTTGAAGGTGATTTTAATCGAAAAAAGACCTCAGCTTTTTCTAATCTTATGGGTGAACAAGTTGCCAATAAAAATATCACCATTGTAGATGATGGGACAATTGTTAACAGACGCGGCTCTTTAAATATTGATGATGAAGGCAATCCAACACAAAGAACAACTTTAATTGAAAATGGCATTCTTAAAGGGTATCTCCAGGATACCCTGAATGCTAAATTAATGAATATGCCTATCACAGGAAATGGAAGAAGAGAATCGTATGCACACATTCCTATGCCCAGAATGACTAACACGCTGATGACAAATGGAAAAGATAGTCCAGATGAGATTATTCAATCAGTCAAAAAAGGCATTTATGCTCCAAATTTTGGTGGGGGCCAGGTTGATATTACTAGTGGAAAATTTGTATTCTCATCCTCACTTGCCTGGTTGATAGAAGATGGAAAAATAACAAAACCAATTAAGGGTGCGTCAATTGTTGGCAATGGTCCAGATATTCTAAAAAAAGTCTCTATGGTGGGTAATGACTCTTCACTTGATAGTGGTGTGGGCACATGTGGAAAGGATGGACAAAGCGTACCGGTAGGCGTTGGGCAGCCAACGCTAAAGATTGACGAAATCCTGGTTGGCGGCTCTGACACTCAACATTAAAACTTTAATGTAATTACTTATTTACTCGGTTTTTATATTCTAATGTACGGGTGTCGATCTCAATAAAATCACCTGTGTCACAAAATAATGGAACCATAAGTTCAAAACCTGTATTTAATTTAGCTGATTTCATAACCTTCCCAGAAGAAGTATCACCTTTAACGGCTGGTTCTGTGTAGGTGATTTCTCTGGTCACTGAGTTTGGTAACTCAACAGATATTGCCTTTCCTTCATAAAACACAACATCACAGGACATTCCATCCTCAAGGAACTTTAGCGCGTCTTCCATACTATCCGGGTCTACCTCGTATTGATTGTAATCTTCATCCATAAACACATAAGCGGGATCAGCAAAATAAGAGTAAGTTACTTCTTTTTTTTCTAAAACTACAATATCAAATTTATCAGAGGCATTAAAAACTGCTTCCATTGATGACTCGTTGAGAAGATTCTTTAATTTCATCTTCACAACAGCAGAATTACGGCCTGATTTATTATATTCACACTTTAATGCAACCATTGGGTTACCATCGACCATGATTACATTACCAATCCTAACTTCTTGTGCTGTTTTCATTGCTGCCCTTATAAAAAAATTTTGTAAATTATACTAAATTATTAAATAAATAATGAATAAATTTGTTCAACACCCGATCCTTTTTTTAAAAAATTTACTTTGGATATAGAAAAGGTGTCCATTAATGAATTTAAATTATCAAAAATGTACTTCCAATGCTGTTTTAGAATTACTTTAGAATTCCAAAGCATAAATATGTCTCTGAATTGATCAGGTAAGTCAATAAAATAAAGATCAATAAAAGCTTCAAGTTTCTTTAAATGTAAATTATCTAATTGATTATATGGTTGCCAAATAAAAGGAACTCCTGACAAAATTGCCCTTATGAGACTGTCCTCTCCCCTAACAAAACTTATACTACTCTTTAAAAGCTGAGAATCAAAAGCATTAAAGCTCATGAGGTTTTGAGTTCTATTTTTTAAATGAATATCTTGATAATTTGAATCAAATTGAACAATTGAAATATCTTTAAAATTACTGGTTAAATTATTAATGGATTCGTGAATCTTGTCATTATAATATGAAAAAAATGTAACAACATTTGGAGTATTAAATTCTTTTTTTTTTTGAAAAAACTCTACGTCATTAATACTATAAATAGGCGCTCCCGCCTGCATTGAAATTCCAGGAAAATAGTTTATTTTTTTAAAAGATTTATTTAAGCTATGTTTGAGATGAAAACCATTAACCCATTCTTCGCAGGAAAAATACTCATAATTAATTACTAACGCATTAGGTGAGATATTTTTTTCATAATTTTTGGGAAATTTAGTGTCAAAAATTGTAATGATTCGATCACTTGGTTTAGGTGAGAAATTGACCTGATGAAGATCGTATAAATTTATATTTTTATGTAGTCTATTGATTCGGAGGACCTCTGTAGAAAGGTCATTAATTGATATAAATAGGTTTACTTTTTCTTTGTAGAGAGATGCTAGATCGTTAGCAAGGCGAATTGGAATTGTCAGATCCCCAAAATTGTCAATATATTCCGAAAATATATCAATCCCGGTATTCATAAATACTTGATTGATAATATCTCAATTGTAATAATACCGGAGGGTGTTTCGTAAGATATGACATCCCCCTCTTCCTTCCCTAAAATTGCTTTTGATAGGGGGGATAACCAACTAATTTTTTTTTCATTTGGATTTATTTCTGGAACACCCACAATTTGTATTTGATTATGAGAGTTGTCTATCAGATTTAAATAATCAACAGTAGCGCCAAAAAAAATATGAGATCTATTTTCTTGTTCTTTTGGATCAATAATTTTAGAGTCCTCAATGGCTGTTAATAAATATTTTACTCTTGAATCAATTTGCCTTAATCGTTTCTTCCCATAGATGTAATCCCCATTTTCAGAACGATCTCCATTACTTGCAGCCCATGAAACGTCTCTTATAACTGAAGGTCTCTCAACCTTTAACAAATGGTTTAACTCCTGACGAAGTCTTAAAAAACCAGTTTTTGTAAGATAAGAAGTGTGCTCGCTCATAATAAATTTTTACTATAGAATCAAAATGTGAAAAATATCATAACAACAATCTGCAAAAATGAAATTTACTACAATCGCTTCATAAAACAAAAGCACAGTCCAGTATTTAATACATTCACATTATATGAATATATTTCCCAAAAATTAGATACTTTTTATTTATTATCGCCCGAAACAAGTAAAAAAATAATAACTAAGTTTGAAGAATACCTGACACTTTCGAAAATTATTAATAATTTAATAAATGAAAATAAAAATAATGAATTATTAGATCGAGATTCTTTAATTAAAAATACTCAAAGTGCATTCTCAATGATTCAAGAATATTGTATTGATATTAATCATCCATTCTTTCAAAGCACGAATGAATCCAAATTATTAATAAAAATTTACAGTGAATATTCAAAATTCATCCAAAAAAATAGTTATTTCACTTTTCATCAGGCAATAGATTTTTTTATTGATAATATTAAATGTGATGAAAAAATAGAGCTTATTGGCTTTCACCAAAAAACACCATTTAATTTAAAAATAAGAAATAAATTTAAATGTGAACTAAAAATAAAAGATTCAAAAACAGATTGGGAAATAAATGAATATTTAGATACACGCAATGAATTACTAAAAATTAGTAATGAAATATTAATGCATCTCAAAAATAACAAAAATATTGCTATTATTTCTTTTGATATATCAGCAATAGCCGATGATCTCCAATCCTCACTCAATAATCCAGCATTAAAAAATCAAGTTTTAAAAAATAACCAGAAAATAATTATTAATAGGAATCAACACAATAGTCTAATCAAGCGACCTCTTATAAAATCATTAATAACTTACTTTAATATAATTAATAATCAAACAGTATCTCTGAGTGATTTAAAACTATTAATTTTTGTTGTGTATAACTCCAATATTGAATTACTAAATAAGTGTGAGCAAATCTTTTCGAAACTAAAATCAAGTGGAATAAAAATAATAAGTTATGCGCTTATTATTAAAATAATTAGAAATGATATTCCAGAAATTGATATATTTAATAACGTTAATTTAATTGATATTGGAAAAAAACTATCTCTGTATTCATGGATAGTGACTGTTGAAAATCAATTTAATAAATCATTTATAACAAAAATGAATATGGATAAAGGACATCAGAGAGATCTGAGGCAACTTGAAACTGTATTTGCATCAATAAAAAAAATAAGAAATCAACATGAGTTAATCACTTTTGATATATTTCAACAACATTTATATAGCTTTTTAGATCAAACCCAAATCAAGTGTCAATATCATAATTTATCGATTGATGCATATTCATTTACTGATGATATTATTGGATATTATGATCATATTTATCTTATTAACTTTATAGATAGAAATGACTTTCTGAAACATCATAATTATTTGTTACCCTATCAATTTTTAAAACAGATAAATAGTACATCTTTAATAAAAGAATTTTCCCAACAACAATTAAATGCCCTCAATTTAAGCACATCAAACTTTCACATATCTTATGCATTATCAACTGATGATATTGATAATTCAGCAAATATGTTGATTAAATTTTCGAAATTTAATCAATTACAATTTATGGAAAATTATGACTACCTGGGTAAAAATATTACTAAAGCGATAGAAAATAATAATATTTTACCTATTCAACCCCATAAAATTTCAAATTTTAGAGGGCTTTTAGAACGCATGCAGAAGTCACCAAGATGGAGTTTTTTTTATGATGTAATTCACTGTTCAAAAGAATTAAATAATTCACCCGAAGAGCAAAATACAATTAATCGTGGAATATTAATTCATTTGATACTGAATAAATTTTGGTCTGAAATTAATTCACATGATGAGCTCTGTGCCATAGAAATGCTTGATCACTATGTTGAAAAACTCGTCCTTGATTGTATTAATAATGATCTTAGATTTTCAAGATTAAAAGAATCAATTAAACAATTTGAAATTAAAAGATGTACTAATTTAATTTTACAAATATTGGAAATTGAAAAATCACGCAAACCTTTCAAAATCAAATCATCCGAAAATAAACAAACATATAATTTAGAATCTTTTTCATTTGATCTTATCCGAGACCGAGAAGACCTAGAAGGTGAAATTCTGCATATTATTGATTACAAAACTGGAAAGCAGAATTCACATAACTCTTGGTTAAAAAGTCCTTTTGTAAATTTTCAGTTTCCCTTATACCTTTTATTTTCAGAAAGTGATTGCATGACATTGATGATCTATGAAATTAATATTAAAGAGACTCAAATTCGTCAATTTGTCTTTACCGAAAGTAATATCGACAAGACTTCTTCAACTGATTTTATCCACATTACCGATACAAAAATGCAACTCAAGGAATTGAAAAAGTCTTGGCATAGAGAAATTAGTAACCATTTGAAACAATATCAGCGAGGTTACTTTCCCAATCTTTTTAATGATGAATCTGATCTACTCTTTTGTGACTGCAAAATCTTATTAAGAATCCCAGAAAAAAACTTTCAGTTTGAATCGTAATCAATGTTAAATGATGATCAAAAATTACGTGAAAAATGTTTAGAAATAAACTCATTTATTGTTCAAGCGCCGGCAGGATCAGGTAAAACTGAGCTTCTTACACAAAGATTCTTAAAACTGTTAAGCATTACAAATACACCTTCAGAAATTCTTGCAGTAACCTTCACTAATAAAGCAGCCTCGGAGATGAAAAATAGGATTATTGGTTATTTAAAAAAAACTCATATACCAAAAAATGATCTCACTAAAGAGCTGGTCGATGATGTGATTAATGGCCTAAAACCTAGAAATTCAAGTCTTGATGAATTGATCAGTGAATTTAATATTCTCACAATTGATTCCTTAAACCAGAAAATTGTGAACTCAATGCCACTTTTAAGCCAATTTGGTTTTGAATTCAAAATAGAAAGTGATATCAGCCCGTTTATTAATGACATTATCAAAGATGTTATTTATCGAGAGGAATTTAGTGAAAATGTTCATGCTCTTCTTGAAATACTTAATATTGAGTATAAAGCATTAGAAAATTATCTTGCTGAGCTTATGATAAATAGAGAGTTCTGGATTTATGATTTTTTTAACACTGCAGAAGAAAAAGTCATTAATGATTATCTAAATGATGAAAAAAACAATGCCATCATAAAAATTAAAGATCTCTTAAATATCACAATTGGAATTGATATCAGTATTCATAAATTTTCTAACCTTATTGATGAAATCTATACAAAACAAAAAACGATTAGAAAAAAAATAGATCTATCGAATATTGATAGTAAAAATCTAGAGGGTATTGGAAAACTCATTAAAGATAATTTATTGCCTACATATGATGTAATTGAAAAAGAACATATCTTATTTAAAATTTATCAAGAAGATAATTTAAAATTAATTAAGGTTTTAACGCCCCTACTTAAAACACTATGTGCAGAATTAAAGGTATATTTTCTTGATCACAAAAAAATCGACTTTTCAGAAATTTCTCAACAAGCTTTATTTGCCTTATATCATGACAATAAACATACAGACATCAGTCATTACCTCAGTATTAAATACTCACATCTCTTAATTGATGAGTTTCAAGATATTAATAATAATCAACTCAAATTATTTACTCACCTAATTCATAATTGGGATGCAGAAAATACTATTTTTTGTGTTGGTGACCCCATGCAATCAATTTATCGGTTTAGAAAGTCAGAAGTCAGTATTTTTTTAAATACCATTCAACATGGTATTGGAAATTTTAAGTTAAACCACATAATCCTATCAATTAATAATCGATCCAAACCCCAACTAATAGATTGGTTTAATAAAGTTTTTAGCAAAATCTTTGAAAAAGAAACAGATTTAGACAAAGGGGAAATAAGCTACCAAGCATGCACGCCACGTGAAAACTCAACTACAGGTGAAATAAACCTAATTCCTTATTTTTCTGATAAAGAAATGAGTGATATTTATGCAGAAGCTGAATTAGTCGCACAACAAATTCTTCAAAGCTCTCATAAGTCAATAGCCATAATTGCGCGATCACGAACACAATTAAAACCAATTGTCACCTATATTAAAAAGCACTACTCAAATAAAATTAATATTACTGCAATTGAATTAGAAGCCCTTGGGAATCATCAATGTATACAAGATATTCTTTCACTGACTTTAGCATTGAATAATTTTTGTGACAGAATTCATTGGATCAGTCTGCTTCAATCACCCTTATGTGGACTCACAATTAAAGACCTGGCTATTCTGTTTAAAGATAATAAAGATAATCCTTGGTCTATTATTAACTCGTCCATACAAAATAAAATATCAACTGATGGGCAGGCACGATTAAAGGTATTTATATCAATACTGAAAAAATATTTAAATAAAATATATATTGATGAATGGCATTTCATCATAAAGGAGTCATGGTTTGAATTAAAAGGAGCTGAAACTCTATATAAAAAAAGTGATTATGGGCTCATCGAGGAATATTTAAAACTTATAAGAAAATTTGAATCAAATATTATTAATGATGAATTATTGTTACATGAAATTGATAATAAAATGATTTCAAATATCAGTACTGAAAACAAAACAGTAAATTTTTTAACTATTCATAAATCAAAAGGGTTAGAATTTGAGCATGTAATTATTCCCAGCCTAGATAAATCAACACGCACATCAAGCTCACCATTGATTAACTTTGATTATTCTACAAAACAAAATAAAACTATTTTTTCAATTAAAAATAATCATGACAATACACTTTCGTTACATGACTATCACAATTTAAAAAATAGAATCAAAGACACAAATGAATTAAAAAGATTATTTTATGTGGCTGCAACAAGAAGTATTTCACAATTAGATTTGATTGCTTATATTGAGCCTGATGCTCCAAAAATAAAGAAAAATACTTTTCTAGAATTGCTTCAAAAAGAGTTTTCAGGTAAAAAATCTAAATACATAAAATCAAAGTCCATCAATTTTGATTACAGGTCCTTTAAACCCGTTCATTACCAAATTCCAATTGAGCACATGATTGCTGTTCCAGAAAAGAAAGATCATAACAATAATAATTTTTATGAAAGTCATCTTAAAAATGATGAGTCCCCAGAAATACTCATAGGTATTTTTGTTCACAAGTATCTTGAGATCATTCACCAATTTACAAATCCAGATATAGATATATTTATTGAAAAAATTATTTATCAACAAAATTTACCAGAGTTTTTTGATACAGATTATTTAAAAGCTGAGGTGAAGTTTTGTATAGATAATTTAAATAATACAAACGCTGGAACATTTATTAAACAAATGTATGATGATGATCATAGTGAGTACAAAGTATCTCATTATCTTGAAGGTGATTTATGGAGTCATCGAATCGATAGAACCTTTTTAAAAAATAACGAAAGATGGATTATTGATTATAAATATCATAAAAATGATAATGACGACCTAAACAAAACCGCTCTTAAATATGAACATCAATTAAACTTATATGCAAAATTTTTTAATGAAAAAAAGATTAAAAAAGCTGTTTATTTTTTAAGACAGTCAAAACTTGTTGAAATTTAATCTATTAAACTTTTTATAAATTTTTTAATTGCTTGAAATTTATCATTTGCACTTTCAAATTCACCATTAATAGATAATTTATTTGGTCCATCTAATTTGATATCTTTGTTGGTTTGAACGAGATCTATGATTTTCACAGGATCGACTTTATTTTTAGCTTTAAAAGTAAAAGATATGGTTTTTTTACCAGCATCTATCTTAATTATATCAATATCACTGGATATTACCCTAATATGGTGAATGATAAATAAATTTTCTGTTTGTTCAGGCATGACACCGAAGCGATCAATTAATTCTTCTTGTATAAGCTGTAACTCATTTATGGTCTTACATGAGGATAGTCTTTTATAAATAACTAATCTTTCGTTAGGGTCACTGCAATATTGATTGGTTAGTATACAAGGGGCATGGATGTTTATATCATTTTCTTCGTTATTATCATCTTCAACATTTAAAATCTCATTATTTCTTAGCAGCGCAACTGCTCGGTTCAACATTTTCAAATACAATGAAAAACCAATTTCATGAATTTCTCCGCTTTGTTGGTCCCCTAAAATTTCACCTGCCCCTCGAATTTCAAGATCATGCATAGCTAAGAAATAACCAGAGCCCAAATCCTCCAGGTACTGAATTGCTTCTAGTCTTTTTTTTGCTTTTGTATTTAAATTTCTATTCGGATCAATAAGCAAATAAGCAAATGCTTGATGGTGCGATCTTCCTACTCTCCCTCTTAGCTGATGAAGCTGAGAGAGGCCAAAACGATCTGCGTTATTGATTATAATCGTATTTGATGTTGGTATATCAATACCTGTTTCAATAATTGTTGTGCACAGCAATAAGTTAAATCGTTGCTGATGAAAGTCTTGCATTACCTTCTCAAGCTCTTTTTCTTTCATCTGTCCATGGGCAATCGCAATTTTTGAATCAGGCATAATTTTTTTTATTTTTTCTTGAATCAAATTTATTGTATTTACATCGTTATGCAGAAAATAGGCCTGACCACCCCGATTAAACTCTCTCATCAGAGCCTCTTGGATAATCCCTTCTGAGAAGTCTTGGACTATAGTTTTAATAGATAATCTTTTTTGAGGCGGAGTCGAAATAATTGAAAAATCCCTTAAGCCCTCCAAAGAGAGAGATAAAGTTCTTGGAATGGGCGTCGCTGTAAGGGTTAAAAAGTCGGTATTTGTTTTAAATTTTTTCAACATCTCTTTTTGCCTTACACCAAATCTGTGCTCTTCATCAATGATGATCAAGCCAACATTATCAATTTTTATATCTTTTTGTAATAACCGATGCGTGCCAATAATAATATCTACTGATCCTTGTGCCAATCTTTCTAAAACTTCTTTTTGCTGCTTCGCAGATTTAAATCTTGAAATTTCTTCAATAGTTATTGGGAATGAACTAAATCGGTCTATAAAATTATTATAATGTTGACTAGCTAATAACGTAGTTGGCACAAGAATAATTACCTGACGATTGTTCATGATAGCTATAAATGCAGCACGCATAGCAACCTCAGTTTTTCCAAAACCAACATCACCACAAATTAGCCTGTCCATTGGCTTTGATGATTCCATATCCTTGATCACAGCTTCAATGGCTTGCTGTTGATCCGGTGTCTCCTCGAATGGAAATTCATTTGCAAATTTTTGATACTCATTAAGATCAATTTTAGAAACAAGTCCTTTTTTCTTTTCTCTTAATGCGTAAAGATTTAAAAGTTCAGCTGCAGTGTCATAAACTTGCTTTAATGCTTTCTTTTTTTCCTTTTCCCATTGTCCAGAGCCAAGTTTGTGTAATGGCGCAGATTCAATAGGTCCGCCAGTATATCTTGCTATACTATTTAATTGAGTGACAGGAACATACAATTTATCGTCGTTATCATACGTTAATAGCAAAAACTCATTCACTGTTCCCAGGAGCTCTAGTTGAACTAAACCTTGATATCGTCCTACCCCATGGTTTTCATGAACGACTGGATCTCCAATTGAAATTTCAGCTAAATCCTTAATTACAACTTCAGCGTTGTAATCCTTGTTTTTATACTTTGATTTTTCTTGATGAATAAAATCTGGAAACAAATCATACTCAGTAAAAAATTCAAAATCATCAGTGACAAACCCCTCCTTAACTGGGCTGTGTGTTAATAAACTGGTACTAAAATCAGGAGATAATAAATTAATTTTTTCCGTGAGCTTGAGTGCGAGGCCATTTTCAATTAATAATTTATTGATTGTTTCTCTTCTACCTAAACTCTCTGCTGAAATTATGATTTTTTTTGAGGATTGGTTTATGTGCTCAATTATTTTTTTATAACCAGACTTATAGTCAATATGTATGGAGGGTAAATCCTCAACTTTGGTATTTAAATTAACTTGTTTATATTGGGCCAAAAGTTGATTAAACTTTTGTGAGGAAAGCATAATATGATTTGGCTGAAGAATTGGTCGATTTAGGTCATAGGCATACATTTTAAAGCGTGTTTGTGCATCAGCCCAATAATGTTCTACACTTGCAGCCAAATTTGCTGGAATGCTCAAAAAAATATCTTTAGGAAGGTAATCAAAAATAGTATTTGTTTCCTCAAAAAAAAGCGGTAAATACCATTCCATACCCGAAAAAGGAATTTTATTAGAAATATTATTATAGATCTCAGATTTACTTGGATCACCTGAAAAATTTTCTCTAAAATTTATTCTAAAAATTTCAATTGAAGCATCACTTAGAGGACACTCCCTAGCTGGTAATATTTCGATTGTGTTTGTTGGATAAATGCTCTTTTGAGTATCAGTATCAAATGTTTTTATACTTTCTATTTCATCATCAAAAAAATCAATTCGATAAGGAATAAGAGATCCCATTGGGAATAAATCAATTAAACCTCCTCTGACAGCAAATTCTCCTGGATGAAAAACTTTTTGAACATTGATGTACCCATTTTCGACTAATAAATTTTTTAATGAATCAAGCTCAACTTTTTGGCCCGTTTTATAAAAAAAACTATTTTGGATGATGTATGTTTTAGGAGGTAAAAAATTTAATGCTGAGGTTGCTGGAATAATTAAAATATCAAATGCTTTTTCATTTATTAAAAACAATGACTTTAATCGATCGGAAATTAAATCAGGATGCGGTGAAATTGAGTCGTATGGCAGTGTTTCCCAGTCAGGAATGATAGTCACTTCTAAACTATTTTTTAGCCACTTGATTTCTGTTTGGAGACGGTTTGCAATATAGCTATCTTGAGTAAAAATTACTAGAGGTATTTTATCATTACTGAGCTTTGAGCAATAAAATTGCGTTACTTCAAAAGCATAAGCAGAATAGTTAAGAATTTTCTTTGTTATTGTATTCATTTAGATTTAAAATTTAGGTGTCATTATAAACACAAATGTTTAGATCCATGGAAGATAAAGAAAAAATAGCTATTGAAGCCTTAAAGTATGTTGAAAACAATACAACCATAGGACTTGGAACCGGATCGACTGCTAATTTTTTTATTAAACATCTAGCTTCGAAGATACAAAATGAAAAACTAGATATTCAAGTAGTTGCAAGCTCATCAGTGTCTGAATTAGAAGCTAATAAGTATGGTATAAAATTAATTAGTATTGATCTACTAAACGACATTGATTTATATGTTGACGGTGCAGATGAAGTTACCAATGATTTAAATGTATTAAAAGGTCGAGGTTATGATTTAGTCAAAGAAAAACTTTTAGCGCAAAGTGCAAAAAAATTTATTGTTATAGCTGATCATTCAAAACATGTTTCATCTATTGGTGAAAAATATCCAATACCAATAGAAGTAATGAAAAATTCATGGCGCCTAACAAAAAAATTATTAGACCGTATTGGTCAAGGTGAGTTAAGAAAAAATTCAGCGGGTGATGCCTTTTCTATATCATCTGCTGGGAATTATATTTTTGATTATCAATTCAAAGAAAAAGATATCAAAAAATTACATGAAGAGATTCTTACTACACCAGGGGTAGTTGAGACTGGTATTTTTTACAAAATAACGGACATGGCATTAATAATCAAAAATGGTGAAATAGAGGTTATTTCGCTTTAGCTATAATTTTATTGCCATTCATGTACTTAGACAAAACCTTCGGGATTATAATTTCACCCTGGGCGTTTTGGTTATTTTCCATGATAGCCACCAAGGTTCTCCCAACCGCCAGACCTGAACCATTTAAAGTGTGAACCAAGATATTTTTTCCATCAGCATTTTTATAACGAGATTTTAATCGTCTAGCCTGAAAATCTTCACAATTTGAAATAGATGAAATTTCCCGATACTGATTTTGTGATGGTATCCATACTTCAATGTCATAAGTTTTTGCTGCTGCAAAACCCATATCTCCTGTTGATAATGTAACAACTTGATAGGGAAGCTCAAGGGCTTGTAAGATATTTTCTGCATGTGACAACATTTCATCAAGAGCCCTGTAACTATCCTCTGGTTTGGTAATCTGAACCATTTCCACTTTATCGAATTGATGTTGCCTTATCATACCCCTTGTATCTCTCCCATAGGATCCTGCCTCAGACCTAAAACATGGAGTTAGTGCTGTCATTCGAATTGGCAAACTTTCTTCTTCTAAAATTTCATCACGAACTGAATTAGTTAAAGATACCTCCGAGGTTGGTATGAGGTATAAATTTTCGTTATCAGTTTTTTTTGTTAAAAATAGATCTTGGCCGAACTTTGGTAATTGTCCAGTCCCTAATAATGATTCATTATTTACCAAAAATGGAGTGTAACACTCCATATAATTATGTTTTTCAACATGAGTATCAATCATAAATTGACCAATTGCTCGATGAAGCCTGGCTATATCATGCTTCATAAAAACAAACCTTGATCCTGATATCTTTATTGCCGTCTCAAAATCCAGACCCAAAGAATTTCCAAGGTCAACATGATCTTTGACTTCAAAATTAAATTTTGGAATATCTCCAATTTTTTTTAACAATAAATTAGATTTTTCATCAGGTCCAATAGGAACAGACTTATGGGGAAGATTAGGTATGTTTAGAAGAAAATCATTTAATTGTTGCTGAATATCTTGTAGTTGAATTTCATAATCTTTTGTTCTTGTCGAAATGGATGCGACTTGTTGCATAATTTTTTCGGTATCTTCGCCTTTTGCCTTAAGTATCCCGATTTGTTTTGAAAGACTATTTCTTTCTTGCTGTATATCTTGAGTTTTTATTTGGATATCTTTTCTTTGTTGCTCGAGTTGTTGAAAAAAATCAACATCAAGTTCAAACCCCCTATTTTTTAAAGATTTTTTTACTTGATCGGTGTTTTCTCTTAAGACATTTAAATCAATCATTTCAGTCGCTTTTTTTATCTAAAGTTTTCAAAAAATTTAACTTTTCATTAATTTTTATTTCTAGTCCACGTTCAGTGGGTGTGTAGAATTGTATAGGATCTAACTCATCTGGGAAATATTTTTCTCCTGCAGCATAAGCATGAGCTTCATGATGTGCATAACGGTAATTTTTACCATAGCCCATATCTTTCATTAATTTTGTTGGGGCATTTCTTAAATGTGTGGGTACATCAAAGTTTTTATGATTTTTTATAAAAGAATGAGATTCATTATAAGCTTGATAAGCAGCATTACTTTTTGGTGCAACAGCAAGGTAGATTAGTGCATTTGACAACGCTAATTCTCCTTCTGGGGAGCCCAGTCTTTCGAAAATCTGATACGCTTCGAGAGCCATTGTTTGAGCCTTAGGATCTGCTAATCCAATATCCTCTATTGCAATTCTCACAATCCTTCTAGCCAAGTAAAGTGGGTCAGCTCCTCCATCAAGCATTCGCTGAAACCAATATAAAGAGGCATTAGGATCAGAGCCTCTTACAGATTTATGCAGGGCTGATATTTGATCATAAAATTGCTCCCCACCTTTATCAAATCTTCGATAGGAAGATGATGCAATTCTTTTGATAAAATCCTCATTAATTAGCAATTCATTCTCCTTATTACTGAAGCTAATAACTTCAAGAAGATTTATCATCCGCCGGGCATCTCCATTGGCGTAGTCAAATAAAAACTGTTTAGCTTCAGCATTGATACTGATGCCGCCTAAAAAAGATAATAATTTACTTAAAATCAACTCTAATGATTCATTATTCAGGGCTTTTAACGTATAAACTTGACACCGACTAAGTAAAGCAGAATTTACCTCAAATGAAGGATTTTCTGTGGTTGCACCAATAAAAGTGAACAAACCATTTTCAACGTGAGGTAAAAAAGCATCTTGTTGACTTTTATTAAAGCGATGAACTTCGTCAATAAATAAAATAGTTTTTTTTTGATGTTGATCTAAGCTGAACTGTGCTTTTTCGACTGCTTCACGAATATCTTTTACGCCAGATAGAACTGCAGATAAGGATATAAATTCATAGTTAATGGAATTAGCAATTGCATTAGCAATGGAAGTTTTTCCAACACCAGGTGGACCCCATAAGATCATGGAGGGTAATTTATTTTTGGATACAGCGCTACTAATTGGACAATCATCACCCAATAGGTGATCTTGGCCAACAATATCATGAATGGTTTTTGGTCTTAAGTGTTCTGCTAATGGTTTTTGATTATCCATATTTAATTTTTAATAATTTCTACATTTTCAGGCACATTAAATAAAAAAGTTGCTTCATTTATTTTTATATTTGTTTGTATGTCTTCAAAATTCACTAATATTTTATTTTTAAGTCGATCAATAATATTCATAGCAAGAACTTTACCCTGTGAATCAAACTTTAATTCTAATGTTTCATAATCTGCATCATCTGATAAAGATTGACATCGATACCATAGTTCGCCATTAATCGATTTTGTAGTTACCTTAAAAAATTTTTCAATATTTTTTTGAAAAAAAATTAAAGAGGGATTGTTACTGTTTGATTGACTAAACTGACTCATGATCACCTGTGATAGATCAGGATCATAAATATATATTATCTCTCCATCACTTATGATTTGATTTTGATGAGGTTTTTTGTAGATCCATTTAAAGAAATGTGGTTTTTTAAAGATTACCTTTCCATTTGCTTCTTCAATAATCTGTCCTTGATTGTCGAAAACAATTTGATTGAAACTTCCTTGAAAGCTTTCATTTTTATTAAGAAGAATCGATAAATCTGAAGAAGGTTGTGCAAATAAAAAATTAATTTTTATTAAAGTAATCGTTAAAAATAAAAATAGGTTCTTCACTCTTAATGATTAGGTTGAATTACTTCACGGTTTCCATTACTTTGCATTGGTGAAACCAGCCCTGCTTTTTCCATATCTTCAATGATTCGAGCAGCACGATTATATCCAATACGAAGATTTCTCTGTACATATGAGATTGAAGGTTTTTTTGATTCTAAAACAAGTTGAACAGCTTGATCATACAAAGGATCTTTTTCTCCTCCATTATCATTCATGGCTGATGCTGAAAAATCTGAACTCTCTTGTGCGTTGGTAATTTCATCTATGTAATTGGGTTTACCTTGCTGTTTTAAGAAATTGACCACCTTGTGAACTTCTTGATCAGAAACAAAGGCTCCATGAATTCTTGATGGATAGCCTGTTCCAGGGGGAAGATATAACATGTCACCTTGACCTAGTAATGTTTCAGCCCCCATTTGATCTAGGATAGTTCTTGAATCAACCCTGCTGGAAACTTGAAATGCAACCCTTACCGGAACATTTGCTTTAATTAAACCAGTAATAACATCAACAGAAGGTCTTTGTGTTGCTAAGACTAAATGAATTCCAGCCGCACGAGCTTTTTGTGCGATTCTTGCAATAAGTTCTTCAGCTTTTTTACCTACAACCATCATTAAGTCTGCTAGCTCATCAATAACAATCACAATCAAGGGTAATTCCTCAACTGTTTCTGGATTTTCGGGATCAGTAGAAAAGGGGTTTGTTAGAGGCTTTCCAGATGTAATTCCTTCTTTAACTTTATCATTGAAGCCAGCGAGGTTTCTTACACCAAACTCGGACATCAATCTATATCGTCGATCCATTTCTTTTACTGACCAATTTAATGCATGGCCAGCTTCCCTCATATCAGTAACGACAGGTGTAAGAAGATGTGGGATATCTTGATAAACTGAAAGTTCTAACATTTTTGGGTCAATCATTATGAGCTTGACTTCATTTGCTTTTGCTTTGTATAACAAGCTAAGAATTAAAGCATTGATCGCCACAGACTTTCCTGAGCCAGTTGTTCCTGCAATTAAAACATGAGGCATTTTTCCTAAATCAGCAACAACAGGTTTACCTGAAATATCTTTCCCAAGAGCAATTGTTGTAAGAGATGCGGTATCAGCAAATATTTTAGAACTCATGATTTCTGAGAGGTAAACAATTTGTCTTTTGTTATTGGGAATTTCAAGCCCCATATAAGTTTTTCCAGGAATTGTTTCAACAACTCGTACGCTTGTTACAGACAAAGATCTGGCTAAATCTCTTGATAAGTTGGTCACTTGACTACCCTTCACTCCTGCTGAAGGTTCAATTTCATAGCGGGTTATTACTGGACCAGGTTGAGCTGAGATAACTTTTGCTTCAATTCCAAAATCTAATAGTTTTTTTTCAATCAACCTCGAAATAAATTCGATTGTTTCAGGAGATTGTTGCTCAATTTCTTTCGGAGGTTGATCTAGAAGATGAAGCGGCGGGAGATCTCCATAGACGCCAGGCTCACTGAATAAACTAGTTTGCTTTTCTTGTTTTACTCTCGCACTTTCTTTAATCTCATTTTTTGGAACAACAATTTCAATTGGTTTTCTGTCCTCAAGCTTTTTACGTTCATTTTCAACATACTCAATTCGTTTTTGTTCAAATTTTTTACCAGCACGGGTATCCATATAATGATTAAATTTTTCATGAATTGATGAAAATAATTTTAAAAAGCTATCGCCAATTTTCTCTGAAATAGTTAACCAGGACCAGCCAGTAAATAAACTCATCCCAGAAGCAAAACCAACAACTAATAGGAGTAAAGATCCAATGTATCCGATAAAACTTCTAAGAAGGGTATCTATTGAATGACCAACAAGACCACCTTGCGCAGATGCAAAAGAAGCTGGAAGATTGATGATGTGCCCGGCTTCAATGGTTGATGAAGCAAGTATAAATAATATAAATCCTAAATAATTTATCCATAAAACACGCTTCACTTTATGTTCATTTTCAATCCGATGATAGATAAGATTGATTGAATACAACAATAAAAATACAAACCACCAGGAGGAAAGTCCAAATAAATAGATGAGAACGTCTGATAAATAGGCTCCGAATGTGCCCCCAAGGTTATAAATCTTATCCTGTGATTGTGCTGTATGTGACCATGATTGATCTAATGGATTATAGGATGCAAGAATCAAAATCACATAGATACCCCCAAAAAGTAAGAGGAGAAATGAAACTTCTCTTAACACTCGGTCAATGGTTTTCTTTTCAAGCAAGGCTTGATTTAAAAGATCATTTGTCTTTTTTTTGTTTTTATTGTTAAAAATCAAGTTGATTGTGTGTGGTTAATTGTCTTAGAAATTATATCAGCTTGGTTAGAATTTTCGGAATCAATCACACAAATATTTGCCCTACAAAATATACTCCTTTAGAATGCTAGCTAGTTTAATCAACAATCAAAATTATGCATTCAAAATTAATAATTCTAGGTTCCGGACCTGCAGGCTATACTTCTGCAATTTATGCTGCTCGAGCTAACTTAAATCCAGTTTTAATTACAGGAATTCAACAAGGAGGCCAGCTAATGACCACCACAGATGTTGATAATTGGCCTGCAGATGCAAATGGTGTTTTGGGGCCAGACCTTATGACTAGATTTGAGGAGCATGCAAAACGCTTCAATACTCAAATTATCTTTGACCAAATTCATACGGTTGAATTTAACAATAAGCCATTTAAGCTGATGGGAGATAACGATACTTACACAGCAGATGCTGTAATTATTAGTACTGGAGCTTCAGCAAAATATCTAGGCCTTGATTCAGAAACAGCTTTTATGGGTAAAGGTGTATCGGCATGTGCGACATGTGATGGTTTCTTTTATAAAAATCAGGATGTTGCAGTAATTGGTGGCGGTAATACTGCCGTTGAAGAAGCCCTCTATTTATCTAATATTGCTAATCATGTCACCCTTGTGCATCGACGGGATCAATTTAGAGCTGAGGCCATAGAGATGGAAAAAATTCATAAACGTGTCAAAGAAGGAAAAATCACCTTAAAAATTTTTAAAGTTTTAGACGAGGTATTAGGTGATGAGACGGGAGTTACCGGCATCAGACTAAAAGACTCAAAAACAAATAATACCGAAGAAATCTCTGTAAAGGGGGTTTTTATAGCCATAGGGCATAAACCAAATACTGAAATTTTTGAGGGTCAGCTTAAAATGGAAAATGGTTACATCATTACTAATAATGGTCGTGATGGAAATTTTACCTCAACCTCTATCCCGGGAATATTTGCCGCCGGAGATGTCCAAGATCATATCTATAGGCAAGCAATCACTTCAGCCGGTACTGGCTGTATGGCTGCCCTGGATGCCGAAAGATATTTGAGTAACAATGAGTGAAGATGATCTTTTTAAAAAAGCGGTACAAGACGTATCACCGATCAAAAGAAAAGATACTGTAGATATATATAGTCAAAAACCGAAACCCAAGCCCATTGCAAAAAAGTTAATTGAAGATGAAAAAAAAGTATTACGTGATGCCCTCAGTGATAATTTTGAATCCATCGATTATTTTTTAGCAAGAGATGAATTATTTTATTTAAAAAAAGGTCATTCCCCAGAGATTATCAAAAAGCTCAGAAATGGTTCATGGGTTGTCCAAAATTCCATAGACCTTCATGGATTAACTTCAGACGAAGCCAAAATTGCGTTAGTTGATTTTATACTTTTCTGTAAACAAAAAGACATTCGCTGTATTCGCATCATTCATGGAAAAGGATATAACTCAAAAAATAAAGAGCCTGTCCTTAAAAACAAAGTAAAAAAATGGTTAATCCAAAAACAAGAGGTAATTTGCTTTATACAAGCTCCAAATTACGATGGTGGTAGCGGAGCTTTGATTACTCTTCTAGAGAAAAACTAATTAAGCATACAACTTCTGCTGCTATCCCCTCACCTCTGCCAATAGCTCCCAATTTTTCCATAGTCTTAGCCTTAATATTTATTTTATCTAAAGCACATGCTAAGTCATCAGCGATATTTTGTTTCATTTGGCTTGTGAATAATAATAATTTTGGAGCCTCACAGATTATTGTAGAGTCAATATTTTCAATTTTAAATTTCTTTTGTTGCAGGACTGAATGAACTTTTTTCAATAAAACTCTTGAATCAATATTCTTATATTGATCATCATGATCGGGGAAAAATTGACCAATGTCGCCCATACCCATTGCGCCAATTAGAGCATCACAAAGCGCATGTAAAAGAACATCTGCATCAGAATGGCCTTGCAAGCCTTTTTCAAAAGGTATTTGAACTCCACCAATAATACATTTACGTCCCGTCACAAGAGGATGAATATCAAAGCCGTGTCCGATCTTATAGTTAATCATTTACTTTTTAAATCCTTCGGAAAAGTTATTTTTATATTTTCTGGATCGCCCCTAATAACTTTTGGGTGATGTCCAAAAAACTCCATGGCTTGGCTTTCATCGGTAGGTGTATTGGGATAGTTTTCAAGTGATTTCTTTAATAATCCATAAGGATACATTTGAGGTGTTTGGGCTAACCATATTCTACTTCGATCTAAAGTTGATTTTACTTGCAAATCCTCACCAACCTCTTTCACAGTTTCAACAACTGGGTGAGCCATAATGGCTCCATTTTTTGTATGTACAGCCTCATTGATGAATTTTAAAAGAGTTGTTTGTAATAAATAGGGTCTGACTGCATCATGAACAATTATCCAATCATCTAAGCTCACATCATCACTCATCATGTTTAGGGTATTTAAGACCGTTTGGGCTCTGGTCTCACCTCCCGACAAAATAAATTCTGACTTTACAGAAAATTTTTTCTTCAGCGGAATAAGATCATTTAAGATGGATTGATTTACTGCAATCAATATTTTATCAATGCATTCAACATCAAAAATTTTATGAGTTTTTTCAAGAATAATTTCGTGATTGATAAAATTGAGCTGTTTTGGTTTTTCAGAACCAAAACGCGAACCCGTTCCTGAGGCAGGAATTATGGTGATGATCTTTTTCATCACCAAATTCTAGCATGAGTTTATCGATCGATATTTGGTGTTGCGGTTATTTTATGTATTGAAATGTCAGCACCATCGTATTCAGATTCTTGGTCTAACCGAATAGGGGAAAACATATTAATGACTTTATAGGTTATAAAACCTAAAATAAATGCAAAACTAACTCCGAGCAAGGAACCGGTGAATTGTGCACCAAAAGACACCCCTCCAAGCCCACCGAACGTTTGAAGACCAAAAATTCCTGCAGCCACTCCTCCCCAAAGTCCACAAAGACCATGAAGCGGCCATACCCCGAGCACATCATCAATCTTCCATTTGTTTTGGGTTAAATTAAAGGTTATAACAAATAAGGCTCCTGCAACGCCTCCGGTCACTAAAGCGCCTAATGGATGAAATAAGTCAGAACCGGCACACACTGCAACCAATCCTGCAAGAGGTCCATTGTATAAAAATCCAGGATCATTTTTTCCAATAAAAAGTGCAGCCAGCGTACCTCCAACCATAGCCATTAAAGAGTTAACAGCCACAAGTCCAGAAATTCCACTTAACTCTTGTGCTGACATCACATTAAAACCGAACCAACCCACAGTTAAAATCCAAGAGCCTAGAGCAAGAAACGGAATGCTGGACGGGGGAAAAGCAACTAACGAGCCATCTTTTTTATATCTTCCATACCTAGATCCAAGGATCACAACAGCTGCCAAAGCTAACCAACCTCCAAATCCATGAACAACAATTGAGCCTGCGAAGTCATGAAATTCATAGCCGAACACGGATTCAAATAAGGCTTGGATGGAAAAATTTCCGTTCCAAACAATGCCTTCAAAAGTTGGATATATAAATCCAACAATGATGAATGATGCAATAAGCTGAGGCTTAAATGATGCTCTTTCAGCTATGCCTCCAGAAATAATGGCTGGAATAGCAGCAGCAAAAGTTAATAAAAAGAAAAATTTAACTAAATCATAGGCACTTTTCTCTGAAATGACCGAAGCTGAATCAAAAAAATTCAACCCATATGCCAAGGAGTATCCAATAAAAAAATATGCAATAGTCGATACTGCAAAATCAGCAATAATTTTCGCCAGTGCATTAACCTGATTTTTTTCTCTAACCGTACCCACCTCTAAGAATGCAAAACCAGCGTGCATTGCGAGAACCATAATTGCACCAAGAAGAATAAACAGGACGTTGCTTTGATCGATTAAATTTTCCATCTTCTAAACCCAAAAAAATTGAAATGTAACTCTAACTGATATGTCAGTTAAAATAGTGATTAACGAGATAAAAAATCATAACCATGCACTTTAAAATATCATTTATTCATATCATATGCATCAAAATGGTGCAGGAATGAATATTTTTCTATTTATAATTTTTATATTTTTTCTTATTTACATTGTTGAGGCACTGTCTAAACGAGAGAAAGCAAAACAATTTGCACATAACCTAGTTAAAGGATACAAATTACAATTTCTTGATGATTCAATCTATTGCGCAAAAATTTCATTTATTAAAGGAAGCAAATATCCTATCTCAATCCAGCGTACCTTTCATTTTTATGCTTCTCCTTATAATGAAATAAGATTAATGTGTTATTTGGTAATGGTGAATAATAAACTGATCGACTGGTATATCGAGCCCTACCACAATGAATAAAAGGTATATTGGTCGATTTGCTCCTAGCCCCTCAGGATCCCTTCATATCGGATCAATGACATCTGCTTTTGTTAGTTATTTTGAGGCTAAACATAACAATGGTTTATGGAAATTAAGAATAGATGATATCGATGAGGAAAGATCAAAAAAAAATTACGCTGAAGAAATAATCATCACTTTAGAAAAATTTGCCCTAATTCCTGATGAAATATATTTCCAAAGTGAGCACATTAAAGATTATCAAAACTACCTAAATGAGCTATCCGAAAAGGATACATATTTTTGTGACTGTTCGCGTAAAACTTTGCAACAGCTCCCTCAAGGTTTAGCGGGGTCTATTTACAATCAAACATGCCTCGAAAAAAATTTAAAATATGGTGCAATGCGGTTAAAGGCTGATGAGATGAAATTAGATTTCTATGATCAACATTATGGTTTGATAAAAATACCGTCATCGCATAAAAGTGACTTTATTATCAAGCGAAAAGAGGGTTTTTCTTATATTTTTTGTTGTGTGATTGATGATTATCTTCAAAAGATAACCCATGTTGTTCGCGGCAGTGATCTCACTTACTCAACACCGCAACAAATTTTCATTCAAAAAAAACTAGGGATCATTTCACCAAAATACATGCACCATCCGATTTTTTCACTGAATGGAAAAAAAATTAGTAAAAGTGATCAAGGAGAGCCCGTTATTCCTGAAAATAGATTTGAAATCTTAATGCAAATTCTAAAATCGCTTCATCAAAACATTCCGAAAAATATAAGAAATTATAACGATCTTCTGACCCAGGCATTAACATTTTGGGATAACAGCAAAGTGAGTAAATCGTTTGATATTGCTATGGACTAAAAATCTCGAATCACTGTAACCTTTGCGTTGACAGGCATTCCAACCATGATGTTATTCACATTATGGGCCGCAGAGTAATAAGTCTTATCGAGTATATTTTCAATATTAAACTGAAGCTTGGTTTTGTCATCAATTTTCGCATAAGCACCCGCATCAAAACGAATCCATCCTGGAATTGTGACACTGGTATTTGTTGTTGGTGTGGCGGCATACATTTGCCCCCTCCCAATTGCTCCTAGAGCTAGGGACCACCTATCATCAATGTCATACAAATTCCACAATGAAAAACTGACATTAGCTACATTGCCTAGAGCAGTTCCTTTGGAAATAAGATTACCTCCCGTACCTTGATCTTTGGTAATTTCTGCATCAGTCAGATTAATCCCTCCGACCACAGAGTACTTATCCGTCACTCGACCGTTGATATTAATCTCCATGCCTCTTGTCCTCTGACCATCGACAATAATTTTATTATTAACATTAGAAGGATCGGTGATTTGCATCCGCTCTCTTTCTAATTGATAAAAGGCAAGGCTCGCAAAAAGATTATTATTTAGCTGCCATTTAGCCCCAACCTCGTAGTTAATAAACTTTTCCGGATCCTCATTTGCATTCGATGAGGTAACGGCATCAAGCTGGTCTCCATTCCTAGGCTGAAACGAGTTACTGTAAGATGCATAATAAGAAATATTAGTATCTGACTTATAAATGTAGCCTAAGCGTGTACTGAACATATCATCATTAATTTTAAATTTATCACCCACTAGAGCTCCATCATCAGCAACTAAATTAAAATCAGTTTCATAAGCATCATGCCTTATGCCAACGACAACTTGGTGTTTTTCATCGAATTTAATTTGATCTTGGATATAGACAGAGTTTGATCGAATATCTGCTTTTTTATCACGGTAGTAAATGTTATAACTCCAATCACTCCCATATGGGCTTTGAATGGAGACAGTTTGATCATTTCCAGTTAATCGATAGCGTCTATTTTGTTGATTACCAATCTCAAATCCTGTCAATAAAGTATGATTAATTCCTGCCGTATCAAAAGTCCATACAACATCCGTTTGATTAAAAAAGTTTTGGCGTTGAGTGGCGTCATAATATGCACTCAGCTTTAAAGTATCATTGGAAACGGCACCGTTAGCATAAACATTGGAATAATATTTATCGTAATCCGTAAAGCGAGTCATGTTTTTTATGCTGACGGCATCCGAGAAATTATGTTCAATTGAAAAAAAACTTGAATTAACGGACACTTCGTTAGGACTTTTTGAAGCAAATCCAAAATATTGATCACGGTTCGAATTATAGGGTCTTCCATTTTGAGACGGTATGCCTCGATAGCCAATTCTTTGATCATGGAAATACTCTCTCCCAAATTTCAAAGTTGTTTTATCATCAAGCAAAAAAGTAAATACAGGATTGATGGCTTGTTTTTCATATTCAACGCCACTCACAAATGCGTCGCTTTTTTCACCCATAATATTAATGCGCATCGCTAAACGATCAGTGATGGTTTGATTGATATCAAAAGTAGTTCTTTTGGAGTCAAAACTTCCAAACTGGATTGTGGCTCGATTAAAATCTTCAAACATGGCTTGCTTAGATACGCGATTAATAATACCTCCACCACCCCCTTTTCCAAACAGAATTCCATTTGCTCCCATAAGGACATCAATTTTTTCTATGTTGTAAAGATCTCTATAATATTCGGCGTCATCTTTGATGCCATCCATAAAAATATCAGCTGTTGTTTTATTTCCCCTGATAATAAAAGCATCCCGATTGCCCTCTCCCTGATCAAGATCAACCCCAGGAACATAAGTAATCGCTTTACCAAGATCTGTTGCTTGTTGGTCTTGAAGTTGTTTTTGATTAATGACATTTACCGTTTGCGGGACATCCATGATGCTTGTATTTGTTTTCGTTGCAGTAGATGAAAATTCACTTTGGTAGATACCTTTTGGAGCAGTCACATCAATTTCAGATAAACCAAGATCCCCTGCTTGAGTGACAAAAGGCAAAAAAATAAGCCAGGGTGTAAAGAAATTTGGTTTCATGCTATTTCAAAAAAAAGATTTATTGTGATTCTAAATGAGAATGATTCTCATTACAATAAAAATATCGAATATTTTTTCCGATATAATTGAAACATGCATAATGACTTATTAAATCGCTTTTTAATTAAAAATTCCCCCATACGTGGCAATATCATTAAAATTCAAAATAGTTTAGAACAATTAAAAAATTCTCTTGAAATACCAGAACAAATAGAAGAAGCATTTACCCAAATTATTACCGTTTGTCCAATGTTAGCTGGGACTTTAAAGTTTGATGGGGGCTTAATTCTTCAGATTCAAGGGAAAAAAGACTTGAAACTTATGATTGCCGAGTCTGATAATCAATTCAATATTCGGGGTACTTTAAAACTCAACCAGATGACAGAAAAAAGCTTTGAAGAGCTTATTAAGGATGCAATTTTTGCTCTCACTATTGTCCATAAAGATCAAAAATCCCCTTATCAGGGGATTATTGAGATTGGCTCAGGCAATGTTAAGGATATGATTGAACATTATTTAACTCAATCAATGCAATTAAAAAGCAAAGTGTTTTTTTATCAAACCAGTACCATATCCTATGGGGTTCTTTTTCAAGAACTTCCCCATGAAAATGAAGATGACCGTTTTAAATCAGATAAATTATGGGCGACAATAAATCAGATTGAAATCTCGAGTCTTCACAATTCACCGAGCAAGTTCCTTGGCGATCTTTTTCCAGATGATGATATACAAATTTACGAAGAACATTTAGTTAACTATAAATGCTCTTGTAGCCAAGAAAAAATCTTCAAAACTATAAGTTTAATAAATCCAGATGAAATTTATGCATCGTTAAAAAATGATGTTGTTGAAATGGTATGTGAATACTGTCAGAAAAAATATTTGGTAACAAAAAATGAAATCGACATCATTTTCCAGAAAAATAGTCAAATTTTAAACTGAGCATTGTACATATAACTCATAATTCCGGCGGTGATTGCAACATTTAATGATTCCACAGAAGCTCTCATTGGGATTGAGATTGTTTTATATTTCCGAGAGTTTATGTGTTTAGATAAACCAAGACCCTCATTTCCAAGAACGAGGATAGTTTTTCTTGAAAATTGAAAATCATAAACACTCATACCTTGCATATCAGCTAAAACGATATCAAAAGATAGCTCAGATAAATCTATAAGTTTTGAATTAAGGAAAATTGGAATTTCAAATTGGCACCCCTGGCTGCCTCTTAATGTTTTGGGTGCCCAAGGATCCGTACAGTCGCTTGATAAAAAAATACCCATATTACCTGCAGCTTGTGCAGTTCTGATAATTGTTCCTAAATTACCAGGATCTTGAATGCCATCTATGAATAGATACAAGCCCTCTTTTAAATTTTTAACATCAAAATGATAAGAAAGAATTTTTGTTACTGCAATAAACCCTTGGTTGGTTTTTAATTCTGAAATTGTTTTAAAAATTGTTTCAGTGGTAACAAAAATCTTGTTATCCCAAGATTTTTTAAAAATAGTATGGTTTTTTTTATAAAAGTCTTCAGTGCAACAAATCCACTCAAAATCTTTTTTATTTTTTAAATAACTTTCAAAAAGATGAAGCCCTTCTAGAACTGTTAAATTATTTTCTTCGCGAAATGATTTTTTATGTTGAAGCTTTTTTAGAAACTTTAAACGACTATTATCTTTGGATTTAATCTCATGCATTTTTCAACATTCAAAAATTTACCTGTTGAACAGTCAGTCTATTTTGTTTTAAAAAGGCTACTAAGCCATCATCTCCTGCCAAATGCGAGGCACCAATTGCAACAAAAATTTGATGTGATTCCATTGCTTCTAAAATTTTTTTATTGAACACTTGATTACGCTCAATTAATATCTTTTGTTTAACTTTTTGCCACAACTCTGGACTCATTAAATCTAGTGTGATCTTTTCATTTATTTCATGAATCTTGATTAAGTTTCCATCAAGGTAGGTGACTAATAATTTCTCAAAATTCTCTTGCTTTATCTTATCAGGTCTTTTTAATGCATTTTTCAAAATTTCTATTTGTTCATTAGTGGTCAAGAAATCTAAAACTGAAAAATGCTCAATATTTTTCATCAAGCCTTGAGTTTTTATGTATGCATCTTCAGCAATTTGTTTAAGAAGGTTATCTTGATTAAAAGGGGTAATTGGGTTGGGAGAATCAAAAATAAATGCAAGAAGCCACGGTTTCATTTTTATGGCCTGATCATAGAACATCACATGAAAATTGATCAAATCTTTTAGTCGCTCAAGTTCGTTATCAGTCAATTGAGCGGGAATATCAATATTAAGATTTTGAATGACTGATGCATCAGTCAATTCATCTGTTTCCATCATAAAAAGGCTGGATTGCTTTATTGCATTTATTATCTTTGGATCGAAATTTGTAACACGATTATCATCACTGTGGAAAGTCCCAAAAATAAAATGTTTATTGCCTTTTGTGTCTGTGATTTCATAAAAAGTTGATCCTGCATGGGCAATAACTGAAAAACATAAAATTAAAAAGGGTAAAATTTTCATGAGACTATTATAACCATGAAGAGAAATAAAATTATTTTTATTGAAAGCCCGAGTGATTTCAAAGAATTGAATCTATCATCGACACCTGATCACGGTCTTGTAGCCTTTTCTCATAACTTGACACCACAGTTGATACTAGCTGCATATGAATATGGAATTTTTCCTTGGTTTAATGAAGATGAACCGATTTTATGGTGGTCCCCAAATCCACGACAAATTTTGAATATAAATAATCTTCATACTTCACGAAGTTTAAAAAAAATTATAAAAAAAAATATTTTTAAATTTAATATCAATAATCAATTTAATCAGGTTATTGATTTATGCAGAATAGTTAAAAGGAAAAATCAAAATGGGACATGGATTGATAATAGAATTATCAGAGCTTATTCCGATCTCCACCAAACGGGCTATGCTCACTCATTTGAACTTTATGATGATAATGAGCTTATTGCTGGGGTTTATGGGCTCATAATCAAAAATATATTCTTTGGTGAGTCGATGTTTCATTTAAAGACTAATGCTTCAAAAATTTGTTTTTTCTATATGTGTCAATTTTTAAAAAAACAAGGTATTCAAATTATTGATACTCAAGTTGAGAGTGAACATATAAAAAAATGGGGTGGAACATTAGTTACGCGAGAAGAGTTTCTGGCTATAATTAATTCATGAGTTATCCAGAAAATAATGAATTCAAAAAAATTCAGTTTTATTTAACTGCAAATTACAATTGTGGATATATTTCTGGAAAAAAAGCTCAGTCAATCGTTGCTTCACCATACCAAAATATAAAACAAAAAGAATTCGATAATTTAATCAATATTGGTTTTCGAAGAAGTGGGAATCATGTATACAAACCTCATTGTCACGAATGTGAGGCTTGTGTTCCAATCAGACTGAATGTGAAAGATTTCAAACCTAATAAAAGCCAAATAAGATGTTTAAAAAAAAATAATTTTGAAGTGATTATTTCAGATCTAAATTTCAACCCAGAAGATTTTCAACTTTACCAACAATATCAAAGTATTCGACATCAGGATCAATCAACTTCTGAAGAAGATCAAAAAAATGAGTATATTAATTTTTTACTAACCAGTAACATAAAATCTCAAATGATTAAATTTTTTATTCAAGATAAATTAGTCATGGTCAGTATTGTTGATATATTAGTCGATGGCATTTCTGCGGTTTACACGTTTTATGATCAAAATATGCCAAAGTTAGGCCTAGGTACCTATTCAATTTTATGGCTGACTGATTGGTGTAAAAAAAATAAACTCCCTTATCTTTATCTCGGTTATTGGATTTCAGATAATGCTAAAATGAGCTATAAAACAAGGTTCAAACCCTATGAGCTTCTAAATAAAAAAGAGTGGAAAAAATTTAATGAATAAATTGTGTATTATTGGCCTTGGTTTATTAGGGGGTTCAATTGGTAAAGATTGTATTGCAAATCATCATGTTAAACATGTGATTGGATTTGGAAGAAATAAAAAAACATTAGAAATAGCCAAACAACTAAATCTTGTTCATGACATATCAGATGATTACACAGATATCCATGATGCAGATCTTGTTATTATTGCAACACCTGTAAGACAAATTGAAAAAGTATTAAATCAAATAAAGCCTCATCTCTCAGAAAAAACCATCATTACTGATGTTGGAAGTACAAAATATAATGTACTCACAAAAGCAAATAATGTACTTGGAAAGCATTTTAAAAACTTTATAGGATCTCATCCCATAGCAGGATCTGAAAAACATGGTCCAGAAGCTGCCCAAGAGAGCTTATTTCATGATAAAAATATCATCGTTACAACGCATGATCAAAATGCTGATAAAGATATTAATGCAATCAAAAGTTTTTGGCATTTATTAAAAGGAAAAGTAATTATTATGGATGCTCAACAACATGATGAAATTTTTTCCACTGTGAGCCATCTCCCACATGCTTTAGCTATGATTTTCATGAATATGATTTTTCAGAAATCAAACAAAGATCAATTAATGAGTTTTGCTGCAAGTGGATTTAGAGATTTTACAAGAATCGCTGCTAGCTCTCCGGAGATGTGGAAAGATATTTTTATTGAGAATAGAGATGCTTGCATAAAAGATTTAGCTGAATTTAAAAAACAAATTGAGTTATTTGAAAAAATATTAAACGATGAGGATCAGCTTGAAAATTTTATTGACAGCGCAAGTCAATTAAGAAAAAACTGGAAATACTAAATGCAAGATTTAAAGTTATTTCCTCAAATTAAAATTAATGGATCAATAAAACCTCCAGGATCAAAAAGTATTACCAATCGCCTGTTATTGCTGAGTTCACTATGCCCTCAAAAAATAGTTATTACTAATCACCTTGTTTCAGATGATTCAGGCTTCATGATTCAAGCATTAAAAGATTTAGGCCTATCCATAAACAATCAAACGGAATCCATCGTTATTGAAGGTGGTATTCATAAATACTCAACAGAAGTTTCTTTATTTTTAGGAAATGCAGGTACAGCTTTTAGGCCTCTATGTGCTGTTTTATCATTATTAGGTGGAGATTATATTTTAGATGGTATTAAAAGAATGCATGAAAGGCCAATTAAAGATCTAATTGATGCCCTCAACCAGATTGGTGCACAAATTACTTATTTAAAAAATGATGGATACCCTCCCTTAAAAATTGGTTCATTCAATGATACGGCAATTCAAGAAGTCGTCGTAAAGGGAAATACCTCAAGCCAATTTTTATCAAGCCTTCTGATGGCTCTTCCAATATTAAAAAGAGATGTTCAAGTTAATATAGATGGTGAGTTAATATCTAAACCTTATATCGATATCACCCTTAATCTATTAGACATCTTTAATATAAAATTTATTAATCATAACTATGAAAGTTTTGAATACAGGTATTCTGAAAAAAACTATTATTTTGCAAAAAACCCTGTAATTTCAGTAGAGCCTGATGCTTCATCAGCAAGTTACTTTTTTGCAGCCGCGGCCATTTCTGGAAAAATAGAAATAATGGATTTAACAAAAAACTCAATCCAAGGGGATATCTATTTTCTTGAGTGCATAGAAAAAATGGGAGCAAAAGTTAAGTATTTAAATAATTCAATCACAGTTTCTCAAGCAGACCAACTATCTGGAGGATATTTTAATTGTATTTCAATACCAGATGCTGCAATGACACTGGCAATTTTAGGGTTATTTTGTTCATCACCCCTTACATTAGATAATATTGCTAGTTGGAAAGTTAAAGAGACGGATCGTATCCGTGCAATGAAAAATGAACTAGAAAAGTTTGGTGCTAAAGTTGATGCGACTGATAATTCAATCACCATAAATCCACCCAAAAAATTAAATAATAATATTCGTGTCAAAACTTATGACGATCACAGAATTGCCATGTGTTTTGCCCTAACCTGTCTTGGAGGTGTCATAACAATTATTGAAGATCCTCAGTGCGTCAATAAAACTTATCCTAATTTTTTTAGGGATTTCACAGGCCTCCTGTCATGAATTTAATTACCATTGATGGTCCAGCCGGTTCTGGTAAGGGAACCATAGCAAGAATTCTCTCTGATAGGCTTCATTTAAATTACCTTGATTCTGGAGCAATTTATAGAGTGATTGCTCTTTTTCTAAACAGAAATCATATTCCTAATGATGAAGAACAACTAATTAAACAGAAAATTAAAGATTTAAATATAGTTTTTTTAAAAACAAAAGTCACACTTAATAATGATGATGTGACTGAAGAAATTCGAAGTGAAAAAATCGCTAAAACAGCTTCTCATATTTCTTCATTAAAATCAGTCAGAGCTTCTATCTTAGATCTGCAAAGATCTTATTTCCAGCCACCTGGGCTTGTGGCTGAAGGGAGAGATATGGGAACGGTTGTTTTTCCTGAAGCAAATAAAAAGTTTTTTCTCACAGCATCAACTGAAGAACGAGCTGCTCGAAGATATAAACAGTTGATTTCAAAAGGTTTTGATGTTAATATTCACGACCTTGTATCTGAGATACAAGAAAGAGATGATCGTGATATAAATCGAAAAATTTCACCGCTAGTACCCGCTAGTGATGCACACCAGATTGATACTACGTTTTTATCTCCTGATGAAGTCGTAAATGCGATTCTTCAGAAAATATAAATTATAGAGCTCTTTATGGCCCCAAACCATAAAGTTTATTTAACTACCCCATTGCTAGATGGGAACTGGAAATTTTAATGACAACTTTAACAAAAAATACTGAAACAAAAAACAATGAAAATTTTGCTGCAATGCTTGAAGAAAGTCTTGCACTAAAAGAAATGCGTCAAGGAGAAATCATAACTGCCGAAGTGGTAGGAATTGATTCAGATGTCGTAATTGTCAATGCAGGACTTAAATCAGAAAGTTTTATCAAAATTGATGAATTCTATAATGATAAGAGAGAGATTGAGGTAGCTATTGGTGATTTTGTTAAAGTTGCTATTGATAAACTAGAAGATGGTTATGGTTCCACAATCCTGTCACGTGAACGAGCAAAAAAAATACAGGCTTGGGATGACCTTGAAAATGCAATGAATGAAAATATTACCGTCACTGGATTTGTAAGCTCACGCGTAAAAGGTGGACTTAGAGTTTCAGTGAATGGGATAACGGCTTTCTTACCAGGATCACTTGTTGATTCAAGACCTGTTAAGGACACGATGCCATATGAAAATAAAGAAACAGAACTCAAAGTTATCAAAATTGATAAAAAAAGAAACAATATTGTTGTTTCTAGAAAAGCAGTCTTAGAAGAACAAATGGGTGCCGACAGAGAATCTATTATTGGAACGCTATCGGAAGGTGCAGTAGTCAAAGGTATTATCAAAAACATAACTGATTATGGTGCATTTGTCGACTTAGGTGGAATTGATGGTTTGCTGCATATTACTGATTTAGCTTGGAAACGAATTAAACACCCTTCTGAGGTTTTAAATGTAGGTGATGAAATAGAAGCAAAGGTATTAAAATACGATCAAGAAAAAAATCGTGTTTCACTAGGTCTAAAACAATTAGGTGATGATCCATGGATTGGTTTAGAAAGAAGATATCCAGTAAATACCAGAATATTTGGTAAAGTTTCTAACCTTACAGATTATGGTGCTTTTGTTGAAATTGAGTCTGGTATTGAAGGACTTGTTCATGTATCTGAAATGGATTGGACCAATAAAAATATTCACCCTACTAAGGTTGTCAACCTTGGGGATGAAGTCGAAGTAATGATTCTTGAAGTTGATGAAGAAAAAAGAAGGTTATCTTTAGGTGTTAAACAATGTAAAGAAAATCCCTGGCTTGCTTTCGAAAGTGACCATAAACAAGGTGAAACAATTAAAGGATCTATTAAATCTATTACAGACTTTGGAATCTTTATTGGTTTAGATGGCGGTATTGATGGGTTAATTCACTTATCAGATATTTCAGCTTCAGAGCCAAATGAGGAAGCGGTTAAAAAATATAAAAAGGGTGATGAAGTTGAAGCAAAGATCCTAGCAATCGATGTTGAAAAAGAAAGAATTTCCCTAGGAATCAAACACCTCTCACCTGATTATGTGGAAGAGAAAACAGAAGAAACTACAACTAAAAAAGCAGAAACAACCTCCAAGTCTGCTAAAACGAAAAAAGCTGCTGGAAGTGAACCTGAAAATGCAGGAACCACTAATCTTGGCGCTCTTCTGAAAGCAAAAATGGATACCAGTGACAAGGAAAACAAAGACTAAATAATGACTCGTTCAGAATTAATCGAAAAGCTTTCAGTTCAGTTTTCACAACTTATGCACAAAGATGCAGAGTTGGTTGTTAAAAACATACTAGACTCTATGATTGAAACTCTAAATAAGGGTAAAAGAATAGAGATAAGGGGATTTGGAAGCTTTTCACTGAACAAAAGACCAGCAAGAATTGGTCGCAACCCCAAAACTGGTGAAAAAGTAGAAATTAGTGAAAAATTTGTACCGCATTTTAAAGCTGGTAAAGAATTACGCTCACGTGTTGATAAGTAAATTTTAAAGTATACTTTTTAGTAGTTAATAAGCTTTACATATATATATGGTTGAATTTGAACTCTGGTGGCTACTTATCATTCCTTTCTTTTTTGGCTTAGGTTGGTTAGCAGCTAGAATTGACATCAAACATATCATCTCAGAAACTACAGACCTCCCTGCTTCTTATTTTAAAGGATTAAATCTTATACTATTTCATGAATATGAAAAAGCCTCCGAAGCTTTTTCTGAAGCGCTGCAAATAAAACCCGATTCTATTGAATTGCATTTTATCCAAGGAAATATTTATCGAAAATTAGGAAAGATAGATCAAGCCATTAATCTTCATAATAAGTTACTTGAACAAAAAGAGCTAAATAAAGAACAAATTGAATCCGTGAAGGCTGAATTAATTCAAGATTTTTTTACCGCCGGTTTTTATGATCGTTGTGAAAGCTTATCTCATGAGTTAACAAGCGAACAGTATCAAGAATTTAAACTTAATATACTTCTGGATATATCTATTAAAAAACGTGATTGGGAAAAGGCTATTCACTTTAGTCAAGATATAGAAAAACTATTTGGTAAATCACAAAGATTTCCAATTAGTCATTTTTTTTGTGAGCTTGCTTTAGAAAAATTTATTAATAAAAAAAATGAGCAGGCTGTTAAACATCTAGAAGAAGCATTAAACATCAATAAAAATTGTACCAGAGCAAATATCATTCTCGGGGAACTTGAATATGAAAAAAAACAATTTGAATCAGCAATAGAATTATGGAAAAGAATTGAACTCCAAAAACCTGAGGATTTTGTTTTAATAGCTACAAAATTTTTAGAGTCTTACAAACAAATTGATAAATTAAATGAATGTCTTTCTTTAATGTCACACTTAAGAGAAAGTTATGCAATTAATCAAATTGATAAAATTATCTTCGAATACATTCTGCACAACGAGGGCCCAAGTAAAGCTGAGGAATTGGCAAAAAGCAATTTAATTAAAAGACCCTCAATCGAAGTACTTGATCAACTCTACAGTGCACAATCTTTAAATAATGACACAAATAGTGATGTAAAAATTATTCAACAGGTTATAAAAAATACAATAGGAAATCGATTATTCCATCTTTGTAGTCATTGTGGATTTAAGGCTAAACAACATCATTGGCAATGCCCTGCGTGCAACTCATGGGAAACTATTTCCACTGAATTAAAAGATATTGCGAAATAATGACAGACTCAAAATTAATTGTTGCTCTAGACTTTCCCACCTTACATCAAGCAGATAGTTTTCTAAAAAAAATCAAAGGGGCTGATTGTAGATTAAAGGTTGGAAAAGAACTATTTACTGCTGAGGGACCAAGAGTTATTGATTTAATTAAAAACTATAATTTTGAAATCTTTCTTGATCTTAAATTTCATGATATCCCTAATACAGTAAACAAAGCTATTAAAGCTAGTTGTTCTCACGGTGTGTGGATGGTGAATGTTCATGCCTCAGGCGGGAAAGCCATGCTTGATGCTGCGTATGATGCAATTGCAGGATCAAATCATAAACCTCTATTAATTGCAGTAACCATTTTAACTAGCTTTGATGAAAATAGCTTTGATAGACTTGGGTTTAAAATGGGATTAAAGGATCAAATTATTCATTTATCATCACTTGCGAAAGAATCAAATTTAGATGGCATTGTTTGTTCTGCAAATGATATAGCATCAATATCTTCAATTATAAAAGATGAAAACTTTTTGTTTGTTACTCCAGGAATAAGACTGAAAGACAACAGTAACGATGACCAGAAAAGAATTAATACCCCAGCTGAAGCAATAAAAAACGGATCGGATTATATTGTCATTGGCAGGCCAATTACTGAGCATGACAATCCATTGGATTTAATTAGAAAAATAAACGCACAAATATAAAATTATTTTATCTTCATCCCTGGCTCAGCACCCTCATCCGGAAATAAAATAAATGGCCCTTTTTTTTCATCAGAAGCAGCAAGAATCATCCCTTCTGAGACACCAAATTTCATCTTTCTTGGTTCAAGATTTGCAACAAAAACTGTTTTTTTTCCAATTAAGCTGTTTGGCTCATATTGTGATTTAATTCCAGCAAATACATTCTTATTCCCTAGGCTACCTACATCTAAGGTTATCTTTAAAAGACTGTCTGCGCCCTCAAGATATTCTGCGCCTGTGATTAAAGCTACACGCAGATCTATTTTTTGAAAATCATCTATTTTAATCTGTTGGTTCATATTTATTTTTTTATTTTCTGGTTTTGATAAACCCTGCTCCTTATTTGCACTTAAAAGGTTTTCTACTTGTTCACTTTCAAGCCTTTGTAGAAGATGGTTATATTTAGTGACATTTTTTATATCTTTACCGGCTTGGTTAAAATCATGAAATATATCTTCATTAAATAGGCTTGCAACTTTAAAAGATAGATTAGGCAATATTGGGGTTAAATAAATTGTCGCATTCCTAAAAATATATGCGCACGTTGTAAGAACATTATGCAACTGCTCTTTGTTTTGTTCGATATTTTTTGCTAAATTCCATGGTTGTTGATCATTTATTAGCTCATTTACATCTTCAATTAATGTAAAAATTTTTCGAACCACTTGACTGAACAATCTGTTTTCATAGAGCTCGTTGATTTCATGTTGAAGATCTAATGATTTTTGTATTAATTCGAAGTAAAAAGGTTCTTTTTTTATATCATTTAAAGTTTTTATTTTTCCATCAAAATATTTATTTATGAAACCAAAAGTTCTGCTGGGAATATTTACTAATTTACCAACCAAATCTGAATTAACCTTTGTGACCATATCATCAAGACTTAAGTCTATATCTGCCATTGAATCATTTAATTTTGAAGCATAATAATATCTTAAAAATTCGGGCTCTTTAATGTGGTCGAGAAAGCTTCTGGCTGTAATAAATGTCCCTCTTGATTTTGACATTTTTTCACCATTCACGGTTAAAAAACCATGAGAAAATATTTTGGTAGGTTTACGATACCCTGAAAAATTTAGGGTTGCAGGCCAAAATAATGCGTGAAAATAAAGAATATCTTTACCAATAAAATGATAGAGCTCAGTTTTACCAGAATCTTTCCAATAATCATCAAAATTGATATCCAGCTCTTTTTTTTGTAATAAATTCTGAAAGCTTGCCATGTAACCAATGGGCGCATCTAGCCATACATAAAAGTATTTTTCCTTTTCGCCAGGTATTAAAAAACCAAAATAAGGTTTATCTCTGGTTATATCCCAATCTTGAAGCCCTGACTTAAACCATTCTTGAATTTTATTTTCTGCCTCGGGCTGAAGCGTTCCAGATTTTGTCCAATGAGTTAAAAATTCTTCACAATCTGATAACTTAAAAAAGTAATGCTTTGTTTTTTTCTTAACTGGTTTTGACCCAGATAATGATGAAAATGGATTAATAAGCTCAGTGGGTGTGTAGGTGGCCCCACAGGATTCACAGGAGTCCCCATATTGATCTTTTGTTTTACATTTTGGACATTCGCCCTTAATGAAACGATCGGGGAGAAACATTTGTTTTTCTTGATCAAAAAATTGTTCAATTTCCTTAATTATAATTTTTCCAGCTTTCTCTAACGATTTAAAAATTTCTTCAGAAAAAAATTTATTTTCATCAGAGTCTGTTGTATAAAAATTATCAAACTCAACCAAAAAATCTTTAAAATCTTGATCATGCTCTTTATGCACTCTGCTGATTAATTCTTGTGGTGTTATCCCCTCACCTTGAGCCTTTATCATGATGGGCGTTCCATGGGTATCATCAGCACAAACATAAAATACCTCATTTTGATTCATCCTTTGGAATCTTGCCCAAATGTCAGTTTGAATATACTCAACAAGGTGTCCTAGATGTATACTTCCATTTGCATAAGGAAGTGCGGAGGTGATTAGAATTCGTCTCATGTAAACTTTATTTATAATGAATGATCGTATTCTATCAAATTATTAAGAAGACAACTTAGAACTATGGAAAAAATAAAAGATTTAATAGAAAAGATATTTGATGAAGAAAATCAAATTTATCCTTTTAAAAGAAAATATATTTCATTGAGTGAAAACAATAATGAAATAGATGTAAAAATTGATTTAGGGTTTGTATTCAAAAGACTTGAAGAAAAATATAAAAAAATAATCTTTAAAACTTTAGAGCCTACAAAAAAATCTGTAAAAATTGACTTCAAATTAAATGTTGCCAGCCATCAAACACAAACAGGTACGCAAAGTTTAAAAAATGTAAAAAATATTATTGCCGTTGCCTCTGGAAAAGGAGGGGTTGGAAAATCGACTGTAGCCTGCAATCTTGCTATTGCATTAAATAAACTTGGAGCACGGGTTGGAATTTTAGATGCTGATATTTATGGCCCTAGTCAACCTAAAATGTTTGGGGTTTCTTCAAAACCAGAATCAAAAGATGGAAAAAGTATGGAGCCTATAGAGGCTCATGGTATACAAACAATGTCTATTGGGTATTTAATTGATATTGATACTCCTGTTGTTTGGAGAGGTCCAATGGTCACAAATACGCTTCAACAGCTTCTTGGTGAAACTAACTGGAAAGATCTTGATTACTTGATCATTGATCTTCCACCGGGAACGGGAGACACTCAGCTTACATTAGCTCAAAAAGTTCCTGTCACAGGCTCAGTGATAGTAACCACGCCACAAGACATATCATTAATTGATGCGCAAAAAGGAATTGGGATGTTTAATAAAGTGAATATCCCTAATATTGGCTTAATTGAAAATATGGCTGTTTATGAATGTCCAAATTGTGGTCATCATGAACATATTTTCGGATCAGGTGGGGGGGAAAGGTTGGCCAAAAAAAATAACATTGAGCTATTAGGATCAATCCCATTAAAAGCTCACATTCAAGAAGATATGGACTCAGGCGTACCTACCTTAATTAAAGATAATCATATAGAGATTCATGGAGAATTTTTTTCAATTGCCGAAAAAGTCAGCATCCGGGTTGCGCAAATAAAAGAAAATTTTAAAGATCGTTTTCCTAAAATTGTGATTCAAAACAATTAATTAAAATTGCAATAAATATCAATTGGGTTATTCGAAACTATTTGAGAAGCTGGTATCGGCTTCTCACTTTTCCAATTTTCAACTGGTTCACATTTATTCTTGCCAGTTACTATAAAAACAATTTTTTTAGATTTACTAAACGCTTTAGGCGTAAGTGAAATTCTATCTGATGGAGGTTTTGGTGCATTGTTTACTGGAATAACGTTAGCATTCGGATTCCATTGATGTCCCGGAAAAAGACTCGCCGTGTGGCCATCTTCGCCTAAGCCAAGCAGTGCTAAATCAAAAAAATCATAGTTATCAATTAAAGAATCATAATCATTAGCCCCGTCAATTGGTCCTAATTCACTTTTAATTGGAAAAAATTTTGGCATATTTATTGGATCTAAATGATTTAAAAATGCATTACTTATCATTTGACTATTTCTATTTTTATCATGTGGCTCTAAACATCTTTCATCCCCAATAAATATTTCCCAATTTTGAAAGTCAGTGTGATTAAATTTTAAAAAAGCATGATATATCTTTTCAGGAGTTGTTCCTCCCGCTAAGACTATTTTAAAAGATCCAGTTTCTTTAATTGCTTCTTTTGCCAAATGTTCTATTTCTAAAAGTAAGGTTGTTTGAAGCTCTTCCGAACTGCTGAATTCTTTCCAGTTAAGTATGTTTTGCATGAGTTATTTATTCATTTTTGTTAGATTTAAAGCTATCAGACTGATCCATGGTTTGATATAATTCAGTCCAAAATGTAATCCACAAGGTTACCAAAAAAATAACTTTTACAAAAGGAATATTATGAAAATTGCAATGCTTGGACTTGGTAAAATGGGCGGAAATATGGCCACTCGATTAATTAGAAATGGTATAAGTGTTGTTGGATACGACACGTCTAAGGAAACAATTGCAAAACTTGAACAAGAAGAAAATTTAATACCATCCTCCTCAGTTGAAGATGCAGTAAATCAAATTGAAGGACAAAGAATTATTTGGATGATGCTGCCTGCAGGGGAAATAACAGAAAAACAAATTGATGATTTAATTCCGCTTTTAAATCCAGGTGACATCATTGTTGATGGTGGTAATTCAAATTATAAGCACAGTGTCAAAATTGGAAAAATGCTCAAGGAGCATAATATTGGCTTTATGGACTGTGGGACATCTGGTGGAGTATGGGGTCTTGAAAATGGTTATTGCTTAATGGTTGGAGCTGATAATGACGTAGCCAAAGCTGTAGAGCCTGTGTTAAGAGCTCTAGCTCCTAATCAACAAGATGGATGGCTTCATGTTGGACCAATTGGTTCAGGTCATTATACCAAAATGATTCATAATGGAATTGAGTATGGAATGATGGAATCTTTAGCTGAAGGTTTAGAATTACTAAAAGGTAAAACAGAATTTGATATTGATTTAGCAAAGGTTACAGAATTATGGCGCCATGGATCTGTCGTCAGAAGTTGGTTGTTGGATTTAACCGCGGAAGCACTCACACATGATCAGAATCTTGATAGCATCGAACCGATCGTAGCTGATTCAGGAGAAGGAAGATGGACGGTTGTAGAATCAGTTGACTTAGGGATACCTGCTCCAGTACTCACATTAGCTCTCCAGGTAAGATTTAGATCTCAGGAAAAACAAAAAGGTTATGGATACAAGCTATTGTCAATAATGCGCAATGCTTTTGGTGGGCATAATTTAAGAAGAAAAGGCTAGGAAGAGCTATGAGTCAAAAAGAAGCATCCACCCTACTTTTATTTGGCGCGAAAGGTAATTTAGCTCGTGTTAAGTTATTTCCTGGGCTTTTTAAATTAGAGTTAGCAGAAAAGCTTCATCCAGATATGAGAATTATCTCTGTTGGCCGACAGGAGGAATCACATGAAGAATGGATTGCTAACGTTAAAAGTATGATTCTGGCTAAACATAAAGATACAGATCAATTCCTTTTAGATCGATTTCTTCAGCGTAATATTTATCATGCTAATCTTCCAGATGATCCAGAAGCATTTAATAAACTCTCTTTGAGAGTCAAAGCTGAAAACTTCTCTCAAAATTTAGCATTCTTTTTATCTGTTCGACCCTCAGATTTTGCAAGCATTGTAGATCAGCTTGCTGATGCTGGCATGTTAGACGAAACCAATCATTGGAAAAGAGTTTTGATTGAAAAACCATTTGGAGTGGACAGTCAAACGGCTCAGGAACTTCAAGATTCAATCTCTAAACATCTTAATGAATCCCAAATTTACAGGATTGATCACTATCTCGGAAAATTTGCTCTCCAGAATATTTTATTTACAAGGTTCTACAACACTTTTCTTGAGCCTATTTGGAATAATAAGTACATTGATCATATTCAAGTCACCAATCATGAGACTTTAGGAGTTGGAGACAGAACCACATTCTATAATGCAACTGGGGCATTGAGAGATATGATGCAAAGCCATATTCTTCAGACATTAACATTAACCACAATGGAAAAACCAAAATCTTTTTCACCTGAGGATATTAGAGCAGAAAAAATTAAATTATTAAGTCAAATTCAGCAAGTTCCTATGGATAAATTTGAGCAACATGTATTTCGAGCTCAATATACATCAGGTGAGGTCGTTAAAGAAGGAAAGGTAAAAGGATATATAGAAGAATTAGGTGAGCCTAGCATTGTTGAAACTTATGCTGCAGTAAAGTTCTTTATTAACAATGACCGATGGAAAAATACGCCAATTTACTTAAGAACTGCAAAAAGATTACATGAAAATGCAACATATATATCAATAAAACTTAAGCCGCAAAATATCTCAGCACATGAAGTATCTGAAAACTGGATAATTATTAGCATTCAACCTTCTGAATCTATTCATATCGAGATGAAAACTAAGGTGCCTGGTTTAGATGATACCAAAACAAGAAACATTCAACTTCAGGGCGGTATTCGTCACAAGGATGATGAAACCATTGACTCTTACGAAACCTTGCTGCTTGATTTAATCGAAGGCAATCAATCAAGATTCCTTCATATTGATGAGGTAAAAGCTCAATGGCATTTAATTGACCCCATTATTGAAAAATGGAAAGATGAGAATATTCCTGTTCATCAATACACTGCCGGATCTAAAGATCCTGAAGCTTCAAAAATTATTTTCGAAAATGAAGATCAATTTTGGCGAAGTGGTATTAATATAGTTGAATAATTTAATTTAGGAAAAAGATGGCAATTAAATCAGATCGCTGGATTAGAGAGATGGCATTAAAACATGACATGATCTCCCCTTTTGAACCCACGCTAATCAGAGAGCTGGCTGGTGAAAAAATAGTTTCTTATGGTACTTCGAGTTATGGATACGATATTCGTTGTGCAAATGAATTTAAAGTATTCACCAATATTAACTCAACCATAGTGGATCCAAAAAATTTTGATCCAAATTCTTTTGTCGAATTTGAATCTGACCATTGTATTATTCCACCAAATTCCTTTGCCTTGGCAAGAACAGTCGAATTTTTCAAAATACCTCGAAATGTCCTAACGGTCTGTTTAGGTAAATCAACATATGCGCGTTGTGGCATTATTGTGAATGTCACCCCATTTGAACCCGAATGGGAGGGCTTTGTTACTTTGGAGTTCAGTAATACCACACCCTTACCTGCAAAGATTTATGCTGGGGAAGGATGTGCCCAAGTTTTATTTTTTGAATCTGATGAAATTTGTGATGTTTCATACAAAGACCGTGGTGGAAAATATCAAGGACAAACCGGCGTAACACCGCCTAAAATATAATGAAATTTAACTTTCCTATAATAATTATTGACGAAGATTTTCGCTCCGAAAACTCCTCAGGTCTAGGTATACGGCTTCTTGCTGACGCTATTAAAAAAGAGGGTTTTGAAGCCATTGGAATGACAAGCTATGTTGATCTAGCCTCCTTTGCCCAACAACAAAGCCGTGCCTCAGCATTTATTTTAGCGATTGATGATGAAGAGTTTGTGGAAGAAAGTCCCAAAGCAATAGAAAGCTTGAGAGTATTTGTTGAAGAAATACGCTACCGCAATGATGAGATTCCAATTTTTCTTCACGGAGAAACACGAACAAGTAGACACATACCCAATGAAATTCTTCGTGAACTAAATGGCTTCATTCATATGAATGAAGATACACCTGAATTTGTGGCAAGACACATTATCCGCGAAGCACGTTCTTATCTCGACAGTCTTGCGCCGCCATTTTTTAGGGCGCTTACCCATTATGCTGCAGATGGATCCTATTCATGGCATTGCCCAGGTCATTCAGGTGGAGTTGCCTTCTTAAAATCTCCTGTCGGACAAATGTTTCATCAGTTTTTTGGTGAAAATATGCTTCGGGCAGACGTCTGCAATGCGGTAGATGAGTTAGGTCAGCTCCTTGATCATACCGGTCCTGTTGCGGCCTCTGAAAAAAATGCAGCGCGAATTTTCAATGCTGATCATTGTTTTTTTGTTACCAATGGGACATCCACTTCAAATAAAATGGTTTGGCATTCTGCTGTTGCTCCAGGAGATGTAGTACTAGTTGATAGAAACTGTCATAAGTCTATTCTTCATGCCATCACGATGACGGGAGCAATACCTATTTTTTTAATGCCAACAAGAAATCACTTTGGCATTATTGGTCCAATACCAAAGGAGGAGTTTGATTGGAAAAATATTCAAAAAAAGATTGAAGCTAATCCTTTTGTCATTAATAAAAAACAAAAACCAAGGGTATTGACGATCACTCAATCTACCTATGATGGAATTTTATACAATGTTGAAGAAATTAAAGAAATGCTGGATGGCAAAATAGATACCCTTCACTTTGATGAAGCTTGGCTTCCTCATGCAGCTTTTCATAGCTTTTATGGAGATTATCATGCAATTGGAGAAGATCGACCAAGATGTAAAGATAGTATGATTTTTTCAACACAATCCACTCACAAACTTCTTGCTGGGCTCAGTCAAGCCTCACAAATTTTGGTCCAAGATGCGGAAAATATTCAACTAGATCGAGATATCTTCAATGAATCGTATTTAATGCATTGCTCCACGAGTCCGCAATATTCAATAATTGCAAGCCTTGATGTAGCTGCCGCCATGATGGAACAACCAGGAGGCACTGCGCTCGTTGAAGAGTCAATCATGGAAGCGCTTGATTTTAGAAGAGCTATGAGAAAAGTTGATAGTGATTGGGGACAAGACTGGTGGTTTAAAGTATGGGGCCCAGACGATTTGACTGAAGAAGGAATTGAAACACGAGATTCATGGATGCTTAAATCTGAAGACAACTGGCATGGATTTAATCAACTTTCTGAGGGTTTTAATATGCTTGATCCTATTAAAGCCACCATCATCACTCCTGGGCTCAATATGAAAGGTGACTTTGATGAAAAACTTGGAATACCAGCATCCATAGTTACCAAATACTTGGCTGAACATGGGGTGATAGTTGAAAAAACAGGATTGTATTCATTTTTTATTATGTTTACGATTGGCATTACAAAAGGTCGATGGAATACGCTGCTGGCTGCTCTCCAGCAATTTAAAGATGACTATGATAGAAATCAACCCATATGGAGGGTATTACCTGAATTTACTCAAAAATTTCCCCAATATGAACGCATGGGCTTGAAAGACCTTTGCGATCAAATTCATAGCATCTATCGAGAAAATGATGTCGCGCGCCTTACAACTGAAATGTATTTATCTCATATTGAGCCAGCCATGAAACCCACAGATGCATTTGCAAAAATGACTCATAAAGATATAGAAAGAGTATCTATTCATGATCTTGAAGGAAGGATAACCTCAGTTTTATTGACTCCATATCCTCCAGGAATACCACTATTAATTCCCGGTGAAAAATTTAATAAAAAAATTGTAAGTTACCTTAAGTTTGCCGAAGAATTTAATCAGCTCTTTCCTGGTTTTGAAACAGATAACCATGGCCTCGTTAAGGAAGTTATCAACGGAAAAGCTACATATTTTATTGATTGTGTAAAAGTTTAACCCGACGCTTTTTTGTAAGTAATATAACTAAAACACACATCTTTCTCCTGAAAAATTTCAGATTCTTCCACTTTTAACCAAACTTTATTGTCTATCTCTGGAAAAAATGTATCGCCTTCAATTACATGATGTATTTTGGTCACCATGATTTCATTACACAAATCTAAAGACTGCTTGTAGATTTCTCCACCGCCAATAATAAAAGATTTTTTGCTGTCATCATTAGGTAATTCACTTAATGCAGAAATTATGACAACATTCTCTATTTTTAAATTTTTATTTCTTGTCAACACAAAATTATCACGATTTGGAAGCGCCTTACCAATTGATTCATATGTCTTACGTCCCATCACAACCCGATGTCCAGAGGTTATTTGCTTAAAACGTTTTAGATCGCTAGAAATATGCCATGGTAGAGAATTATTAACACCAATAACATGATTGGATGACATAGCGACAATGATTGACAGATTCATTATTAAATAGCCACAGGCGCTTTAATCAGCGGATAAGGATCGTAATCAGATAATTTAAAATCTTCAAATTTAAAATCGAAAATATTTTTTACGTTTGAATTAATATGCATAGTTGGTAATTCTTTTGGTTGTCTTGTAAGTTGCTCATTGACTTGATCAAAATGATTTGAATATATGTGTGCATCACCGAGCGTATGAACAAATTCTCCAGGTTCAAGATTAACAACCTGAGCAATCATGAGTGTGAGTAAAGCATATGATGCGATATTAAAAGGGACACCTAAAAAAATATCAGCACTTCTTTGATATAGCTGACAAGATAATTTATTGTTGGCAACATAAAATTGAAAAAAACAATGGCATGGAGGAAGCTTCATATTTTCAATTTCAGCAACATTCCAAGCAGAGACAATAAGCCTTCTTGAGTCTGGATTTGTTTTTAAGTCTTTAATTAGCTTTTCTATCTGATCGATGGATCGGTTATCATGTGTTCTCCATGATCTCCATTGGGAGCCATAAACAGGGCCAAGATCGCCGTGCTCATCCGCCCATTCATCCCAGATACTAACACCATTGTCTTGCAAATACTTTATATTGGTTGAACCTTTTAAGAACCAAAGTAGCTCATAAATCACTGATTTTAAATGGACTTTCTTGGTAGTGAGAAGAGGAAACTTTTCCGATAAATCAAATCTCATTTGGTATCCAAATATAGAAAGTGTTCCTGTCCCCGTTCGATCATTTTTTTTATCGCCATGATTCATGACGTGATTTAGAAGATTAAGATACTGTTGCATTAGTCTAGGAATTACCTTCTATGAACTCTTTTACATCATTAATATTATTATTTAATTCGTAAGAGTGCTTGGGTAATTCTTCAATATTTTTTAACAGCTCTGGTCTTGGCGGTTTTAAATTAATTGCTTCAATTACCGTGTCTTCAAATTTTGTTGGTAATGCTGTTTCCAAAACTAGCATAGGGATAGACTCATTTTCATCAAAATGATCATAGGCAGCTTTAAAACCATCGGCGGTATGTGTATCAATAATTAAACCAAATTCATCATAAAGTTTTTTGATCATTTTAAGTCTCAGCTCATGTGAGCTTGAAGATGATGTAAAGCCAAAATTTGGTATTTTTCCAAAGTAATTAGTGTCGCTTAAATCAAAATCAGAGCCTCGATCAATTCGATCCCACAGGTCTTTAAGCTTCTTTGAATCCCTATCCAATAGATCAAAAATAAATCTTTCAAAATTTGATGCCTTGGATATGTCCATGGATGGGCTTGATGTATGAAATGTATTGTCAGATGATCTTGGATGGTACTTTCCCGTTTTAAAAAATTCATCCAATACATCATTTTCATTTGTTGCCACAATTAATTTTCTAATCGGTAAACCCATCATTCGAGCAATGTGACCAGCACATATATTACCAAAATTACCAGAAGGAACAGTTACATCTATATATTGATTAGATGATTTGGTGGCTGCAAAATAACCTTTAAAATAGTAAACAACTTGAGCAATAATTCTGCCCCAATTTATTGAATTCACAGCACCGATATTGTGCTTATTTTTAAAATCTAAATCATTTGATACCCCCTTGACAATATCTTGACAATCATCAAAAAAACCATCAATCGAAATATTAAAAATATTTTTTTCTTTTAGGCTATACATTTGAGAGGTCTGAAAAGGACTCATCTTGCCACGAGGAGATAACATAAATACATTGACACCCTTTTTACCTATCATCGCATATTCTGCAGCAGATCCAGTATCCCCGGATGTCGCACCTAATATATTTAATTTTTTGTTTTCTCTATTTAAAAGGTATTCAAAAATATTACCCAAAAATTGCATGGCGATATCTTTAAATGCTAATGTGGGGCCATTTGAGAGCGACAGCATATACAGGTTATTAGAAACTTTTGTAACAGGCGTAATATCTTCAGCTCTTTGATCATCTCGAGTAAAAGCAAAAATATCTTTAACATATGTTTTATCGATTATTTTCTTTAGATCTGCATGAGGAATATCCTCAGCTCCAATATATTCTCGCATTATTTGGTATGCTAAATCTGCATAGCTTAAATTTCTTAAATCATCTAGATCATGTTTTGATAATTTGGGGTATTGCTCAGGCAAATATAGGCCGCCATCAGATGCCAATCCTGTTAGGAGTGTTTCACTAAAATTTATTTTTGGAGCAGTTCCTCGTGTGGATACATACATCATTTTGCCATCTCTTCTAATCTTAATTTAACGACAGATCCAATATTGGATTCCATCAATTGAATTTTGTCTACAATTTCGTTTATGTCTTTTTCAAGCGCATTATTTACCACGATAATTACGTCATTTTCTTTTTGATCTTTTTTAAGCATTTTTTGATGCATGGCATCAATAGAAATATTTTTTTCAGCAAATAAATTTGTAATTTTAGCAAGCACTCCTGCTGAATCAAGAAAATTTGCTCTCAAATAATACCCCGTTGAGATATTTTCAATGGCTTTAAAACTGACTCCTTTTGAGTTCGATGTCTCGAATCCATTGGACGGAATATGAAAAGTTTTACTGCCATGGTTTATTGAGCGGGCTAAATCGACTACATCTGTAACCACAGCACTGGCTGTTGGATCAGAGCCTGCTCCGGCCCCATAATACAGAGTTGGTCCTAACATATTAGCCATCACTAAAACTGCATTCATTGGTCCATCGACATTCGCAACTAATCGAGATTCTGGAATGAGAGTAGGATGTACTCGGATTTCTATCTCATTATTTGTTTTTTTAGCTAAGCCAATTAATTTAATTCGAAAACCAAGCTCTTCAGCATAAGTAACATCTTTTAATTGAAGGTTAGTTATTCCTTCTATATGTACTTTTTTAAAATCAAGAGGAATACCAAAAGCAATTGACGCAATAATGGTTATTTTATGAGCCGCATCAATTCCCTCGATATCAAATGTAGGATCAGCCTCGGCATAACCAAGCTGTTGGGCTTGTGATAAGGCAGTTTCAAAAGATAATCCATTATTCTTCATTTCACTAAGAATATAATTTGTCGTTCCATTTAAAATACCAGCAACCCACTCGATCTTATTGGAAACCAAACCTTCTCTTAATGCCTTAATGATTGGGATACCACCGGCCACTGATGCTTCAAATAAAATCGAGGTGTTATTTTGTTTTGCAAGCTCAAACAGTTCTGAGCCATGAAGAGCAATAAGTGCTTTATTAGCCGTAACAAGATATTTTCCTGATTCAATCGCTTTTTTTGCAAATTCATAGGCAATGCCTGTACCACCAATTAATTCAACAACCACATCTGATTTTTTAATCACTTCATCAACGTTGCTTGCCAACAATGATGGGTCGTTCGTAATGGCAGTCACTTTTTCTTGGTCTAAGTCCAAGATCGAAGTAATTTTGAAATTAATTCCAGTTTTTGCATGAATCTCACTATTATTTTCTTTTAAAACATTAAAAACACCTGATCCCACTGTCCCAAATCCCAAAATACCTATTTTAAAATCACTCATTGTTTTACCATTCCCATAAAAAATTCACCTAAACGTTTTATTGCTATACCCAAATCATCCTCATTTGGAAGAAATACTATTCTAAAATGATTATTATCACGCCAATTAAATCCACTTCCCTGAACCAGAAGAACCTTCGTATCAACTAAAATTTTTAAAATCAATTGCTGGTCATTCTCGATCTTATACATTTTTGGATCAAGCTTTGGAAATAAATACATTGCAGCATCAGGTTTAACACAAGTCACCCCAGGAATAGAGGTAATGAGTTCATATGCCAAATTCATTTGGCGACAAAGTCTGCCATTTGGCGCAACTAGATCATTAATACTTTGATAACCCCCTAAGGCTGTCTGGATGGCAAGCTGTCCTGGAACATTTGAGCATAACCGCATTGAGGCAAGCATGTTCAATCCCTCAAGATAATCAGCTGCTCTTTTCTTATCTCCAGATAAAATTAACCAGCCAGCTCTATAACCACAAGCCCGATAATTTTTAGAGAGCCCATTAAAAGTTAAAAAAACTATATCATCTGCTAATGAGGCTATCGAGATATGTTGCTTTCCCCCATAAAGTACCTTGTCATAAATCTCATCCGCCATAATGATAAGATTTTTTTCTCGTGCAATATCGATAATTCCCTCAAGAATCTCTTTCGGATATAAAGCGCCTGTTGGATTATTCGGGTTGATCACAACTATCGCTTTAGTTTTATTTGTTATTTTTGCCTTAATATCTTGCAAATCTGGATACCAGTTTTGACTTTCATCACAAAGATAATGATTGGGTTTTCCACCGGCAAGGCTTACAGCAGCAGTCCATAAAGGATAGTCAGGCATTGGAATTAACACTTCATCATCATTGTTAATTAAACCTTGCATCGCCATGACAATTAGTTCAGATACGCCATTACCAATAATAATGTCATCAACATCAACGCCCTTGATATTTTTTTCTTGAGCGTAATGCATGATGGATTTTCTGGGAGCAAAGAATCCGTGGCTTTCAGTATAGCCAGAAGCCTGTGACATGTTACGTATAACATCTTTTGTGATTTCATCGGGCGCCTCAAAACCAAAAGCAGCTGGATTACCAATATTCATTTTGATAATTTGGTGTCCGGCTTCTTCCATTTTCTTTGCGTGCGCTAATACAGGGCCGCGAATATCGTAACAAACGTCATCAAGCTTATTGGATTTAAGAATTTTATTCACTTTAAATGTCTTTATAATTAAACTTTATTAAATAAATATAGCCACATTATGAAATTTCACGAAATGACTGATTCAAATTTAAATTATATCAGTGCATACGAAGAAAATTGGGTAAAAATTAAGAATAAAAAGTATGGCCATTCAATTTTTATTCTGAGCGATTCAGTCCTTAATATCAGTAATTTTTCTGATACCCAAATAATAGAATTAATCCAGGATAGCTATTCTAAAAAAAAATTAGAATTAGTGATTATTGCTTCACCCAATAATGAGGAACTGAATAAATTGAATAAATATAAAGATATTATTCAGATGCAGATTGGCTTTGAATTTATGAAGACAGATGCCGCTTACAGAACTTTTAATATCATTTTATCGGAATCAAGAGAAGTCGGGTTGTTAGTGTATTTTAATTAAATCTTTGAAAATAAGAGTGTTGCATTGGTTCCACCAAAACCAAAACTATTTGACATCACTGTTTGAATTTTTTTGCCTTCCATTAATTTGGTCACTATAGGGACGCCCTTGATATTTTCATCCAGATTATCAACATTTGCTGATGCAGCAATGAAATCATTTTTCATCATGATTAACGAATAAATAGCCTCATTCACTCCAGCCGCTCCAAGCGCATGCCCAGATAATGATTTAGTTGAGGTGATTAATGGCATTTCTCCATAATTACCAGAACTAAAGACATTTTTAATTGCATTGATTTCCACAACATCGCCAACTGGAGTGCTAGTTCCATGGGTATTAATGTAGTCAACTTTTTCTACATTCCCGAGAGCCAATCGCATTGATCTTTCTGCACCTTCACCACTTGGCGCAACCATATCATGTCCATCTGATGTTGCTCCGTAGCCAATAATTTCAGCATAGATTTTCGCACCCCTTTTTATTGCATGCTCATATTCTTCTAAAACTAAAATTCCTGCACCACCGGATATAACAAACCCATCTCGATCTTGATCATAAGTTCTCGAGGCCTTTTCTGGAGTATCGTTATATTTTGAAGACATTGCTCCCATGGCATCAAAAAGATAACTCATGGTCCAATGCTCTTCTTCTGCTCCTCCTGCAAAAACAATATCTTGTTTTCCCAATTGGATTTGCTCCATTGCATTTCCAATACAATGAGCACTGGTTGAACACGCTGAACTAATGGCATAATTTATCCCTTTAATTTTGGCGCCGGTTGCCAAACACGCTGCAACTCCATTGGACATTGTTTTAGTCACCATATATGGGCCCACTCGTCGAATGCCCTTTTCTTTCAATGTTTCAGTGCCTAGTAACATGGATTCAGTTGAAGTTCCGCCAGCACCAACAATGATTCCCGTCATTGGATTTGAAACATAATTTTCTGTTAAATTTGCATCAACTATAGCTTCCTGCATGGCTATCCAGGCATAGGCATGGCCTTTTGCCATAAATCTTAAAAGTTTTCTATCGATTAAGTCTTCATAATTAATATTGATCGATCCTGCTATTTGTGACCTCAAGCCATGTTGCGCATATTCAGGCTGGAAAGTAATGCCCGACTTACCCTGATGTAAACTTTGTTTTACTTCATCCTGATTGTTTCCCAAGCTTGAAACAATCCCTAAACCTGTAATAACTACTCTTCTCAAAATAATCCTTAAAAATTTTCAATAGATTTAAATAAGCCCACTTTTAAATCATTTGCCTCGTAAATAATCCTGCCATCGACTTCCATTTTAGCATCAGCAATTCCCATAACCAATTTTCTCATGATGACTCTTTTTAGATGAATATGATAAGTAATTTTTTTAGCAGTGGGCAATACCTGACCCGAAAACTTGACCTCACCGCCGCCTAAAGCCCTACCCCTTCCTTCGCCACCTTTCCATCCAAGAAAAAACCCAACTAATTGCCACATGGCATCTAAACCAAGACAACCTGGCATCACGGGATCTTTTTCAAAATGGCATTGGAAAAACCACAAATCAGGATTGATATCCATCTCTGCCCTAATGTACCCCTTATTAAATTGACCTTGATTATCATTAATATCAATGATTCGATCAAACATTAGCATGGGGGGCAAAGGTAATTGCGCATTTCCCTCACCAAACATTTTTCCTTGACCACATTGAATCAATTCTTCATAAGAGTAGCTATTTTTTGTTGTCATGTTATATTTAAATTGTTGTTATTCAAACATTATAAACAATAAACTTCTGATAATGACTCAACAGAAGTAATATTTCTTTTTAAAGATAGGAACTCATATTAATGGCTAAAAAAAATCTTGCAGATTGGCTCAAAAGTGCCTCCAGTTTAGAAAAACAAATTAATCAAGTTATCTTAGGGCAAGAAAATCCTATTCGTTTGATCTTAATTTCAATTTTTGCAAGAGGACATGTTTTACTTGAAGGCGATGTTGGTGTGGGTAAAACGACAATGCTGAGAGCTGTTGCTCGAGGAATTGGGGGAGGTTACGAACGCATTGAGGGAACCATTGATTTAATGCCAAATGATTTGATTTATCACACCTACTTAGGTGATGATGGAAAACCACATGTAGACAAAGGGCCTGTATTAAGATCTGGAGAAGATTTGAGTATCTTCTTTTTTAATGAGATCAATAGAGCCAGACCGCAGGTGCACTCACTGATGTTAAGAATCATGGCAGAGAAAACACTATCCGCTTTCAATAAAGAATTTCACTTTCCGCATTTAATTGTTTTTGCTGATCGAAATCAGGTTGAAAAAGAAGAAACTTTTGAAATACCCTCCGCGGCTAGAGATCGTTTTATGATGGAGATTCCCATTGTCATTCCCAAAGATGATAAATTAATGACCGATCTGATCTTTGATACTCAGTTTCACAATGCAGATCAATTAATTACAAAAGTAAAAAATGATCAACTTAATTTTAATGAACTGAATGATGTGGCTGCAGAAATTCAAAACAATATTGATGCGACTCAAGAATTAGAAAAATATGCATTAAATTTATGGAAAGCGACTATTAGACCCCAAGATTTTAATGTCAAAATTTCAGACATTGATGTGAATCGGCTGATCATCTCTGGATCAAGTCCGCGAGGTATTAGTATGATGATGAAATGCGCTCGAGTGAACGCATGGATGAATAACCGTTCCTCAGTTTTACCTGAAGATATTCATCAAATATTCCATGAGACCGTTGCTCACAGACTGGTATTTAATCCGGTATACGATCTTCGCCGAACAGAGATTTCAAGAGAGCTGACCACAGAAATAATCAATAAAGTAAGCGCTCATTAACCTATGACAAGTGATTTTTTCAGTTACCACATCAATTGGAAATCCAGAGGCGTTCATCCGGGCCGCCACAAATCAGATCAGCGGGGAATGGGAATTGAGTTTGCCGGACATTCCAATCTTTTAGATTACCCAGACCCAAGACGAATCGATTTAAGAATGACTATGCGAGATCCCATGGAACAAATCTATGTCAGAATCTTCAATCAAAGAAGTGCGACTCCTGTCATGATTTTTTCTGACTTATCCTCAAGCATGAGATTTGGTGATGATCAAAACAATAAACTTATCCAAGCGAGTGAAATTGCGCGAATTATAAAAAACTCTGCATTTCAAAATAGTGATGCAATTGGTTTTGTGGGGTTTCACGATGAAATTGAAGAAAAATGGATCGCGCCATTGTCCTATCGTCCCTATCGCGTGGATAGTTTAGTTGATCAAATGAAAAGTTTTCATTCAGAAAAAAAAGGAACTAAAGCTATTTCAAGGCTCCCTCAATTCTTACCTAAAGATCATACTTTGATTTTTTTTATTTCAGATTTTCACATGCCCAATCAAGATATAATCCAATTTTTGAATAACACAAAAAAGCATACCGTCGTTCCAATCATACTTTGGGATAAAAAAGAATTTTCAGATTTACCAAAATTTGGGATCACCACGATGACCGATCCTGAGACTCTAGAGGAAAGAACTATCCTCATTCGAAAAAGATTAATTAAAAAAATTATTCATCAATTTGAAAATCAAAAAAAACAGTTAACTGAGATATTCCACCGCTTTGATGCCCCGCCTTTTTTTATCGAAGAGAAGTTTAACCCTGAATTAATGACGCAATATTTTAATGAGTATTACCATGCTTAAATTATTATTTCTCACTCTTGTATCCATATCGCAGATAGCCTTCTCATACGAGGATCCAAACAAATATCCCGATCTGGATGAAAAATTTTATAGCTTATCGATTCAAGAGCCATCACAAAAAGTGGGTTATTTTGTAGGTGATATCATCCAAAGACAAATTAAATTATCTATTCAAGAACCTTATAAACTCATTGAAGAATCGCTTCCCATTGTAGGATATGAAAAAAGATATCGAGGACAACTGCTGGGGATAACGTTAAGAGAGGTTGTTAAAAATCAACGAAAAGACTTTCTAGAACTTAACCTGACTTATCAAATATTTACCAACAACACCGTTGCCAAACCCGCTTTTATTACAGCAGATTACTACCGAGTCATCAATAAAAATAAACCAGATGAAGTGTTAAAAATTAGAGTTCCTGAACTGACCATCGCGGTATCCCCCATTGCCATCTTTGGGTCTGTAAAAGTAGAAGATGATATGAGCGATCTCCGCGGCCCTTTTTTAATTGATGCCAGAAAATATGAAATGAATATTTATAAAAGTCTTTTTATTCTTACAATCTTTCTATTTGTATTAATTTATATTTATACCCGATTTACCATTCTTCCTGGATTTAAAAAAATATTTTTACCCATTTATCGGCAATTCAAGAAAAATAAGGATATTAAAATTGAGGATATGATTCGCATAATCCATAACGGCCTTGATCGCTTTATTGACGCCAGTCTCTTTGAAAAAAATTTACAAGATTTATATAAAACAAATGAATCTTTTAAAAATATTGATCAAGAGTTAAAAATATTTTTTAAAATTTCTAATCAAAAACTATTCACTAAAGAAAAAAATAGTGATGAAAAAATCAAAAATTGGTTAATGGATTTTTGTTTTCATTTGCATTTATGTGAAAAAAAATTACCTATCAAGAGTGTAGATTTAAAAATTATTAAAATATAACAATGTATTTTCTGAATCCATTATATTTATTTTTTATTCCATTGATTTTGGTTCCATTTTTATTCAAGATGATTTCAAAAAATTATTACTCATGGAATGAATTAATTCCTCATGATTCATCATCATCGCTGCTCACCCTTCTGATTAAATTATTTAATGGTCTAATTATTTTATGTTTAGTGTTTTACTTTGCATCACCTCAGTCACCTCAGCAAGTCATTACCAAAGTCGGTATTGGTTCTCAAATTGGACTGGTTCTAGACAGAAGTGCTTCAATGGATGATCCATTTTCAGGCTCTGAAACAGGCGCTGAAGATGGCATTGGCGAAACTAAATCGGCAGCAGCAGCACGATTAATAATCAACTTTGTACAATCGAGAAAAAATGACATGATTGGAGTAATCACTTTTAGTAATTCAGCTATGTTTGTTTTACCACTCACGCAAAATAAAGATGCCGTCACAGGAGCCGTGAATGCTACCGCTGGAAATGCATTATTTCAAACCAACATTGGCGCAGGTTTGTCAAGCGTTTCAGAGCTTTTTGCCAAAGTCGAGGACTCAGGGTCAAGAGCAGTGATTCTTCTATCTGATGGAGCAGGAAGAATTGATGCGCCCACACAGCAAAAAATTAGAGATTGGTTTGATCGTTTTGATATTGGTTTATACTGGATTGTGTTGAGACAGCCCGGTGGAATCAGTATTTTTGATGAGGACTTTAAACATATCGATGATACTCAACTCCCTCCACAAATAGAATTATTTGATTACTTCAAAACATTCAGATCACCCTTTCAGGCTTATGAAGCAGAAGATCCAGAATCACTTGAAAAAGCCATTAAAGATATTAATTTAAAAGAAAAAAAACAAATCTTTTATGATGAAGTCATTCCTGGAAAAAATTATTCTTTGCATATGTTGTTAGCAGCTTTTTTTATGACATTTTTGTTATTCTTATTAAAATTAATCGAGTTAAAAAAATAATATGAAATTTATAAACCAATTTTTGACGATCAAATACATTACAATTATGGCGTTAATTATTTCAACGTTAAGCATCTTCACTATTAGCTTGAATTCTTTTTACTTATATAAAACACAGCAATTTAATGAGCAAATCCTTAAAGGAGAGTCACCCTCGTCTTTTGAACAATCCTTTGAAGCTAGATTCTCAGTTGCTTATTGGTTAGCAAAAAAAGAAATGTTTAAAGAAGCAACCATTTTATTCAACAACTTAATGAAAGAAGCTGATGATGATCAAAAATCAGCTCTTCAATACAACATCGGTAACATTTTTTTTAAAAGAGGTTTAATCATCAACGGGACCAGTATGACCGTTCGCGACGAAACAGAATATTTATTTCAACAAGCCAATAAGGCTTACCGACAATCATTAAAATTTCGCCCCTACTATTGGGATGCCAAGCATAATTTAGATCGACTATTAACCATGCTTCCCCCTGATCCCACTCCTGGTGTTGGTGAATCAGATTCACCAGGATTAATTATGGGTAATATTCCTGTAGGCTTACCATGAGTTTTTTTCAAGGTTTTATAAAGCACTTTAAAAAGAGAAGTGATTTATTTTTACTGATCAGTCTTTTGTGTTTAATTGTGGCCCTCATCAATCCATCAATACCGATTAATCAATCTCGATACAACTACCTGTTAATCGCCGATATATCACAAAGCATGAATACTGAAGATATGAAAATCAATCAAAAAACGGTCTCTCGTTTAGATTATATAAAACATATCATGCGTCGAATGATTGATGATTTACCTTGTGGATCGAAAGTGGGAATTGGGATGTTTGCCGGAGTCTCGGTGTCTGCAACTTACTCCCCCATTGAAGTCTGTGAAAACTTTAGCAACATCGCCACGACCATCGAGAAACTGGATTGGCGCGCCACTTGGTCAGGTAATACACGAATCCGAGAATCAACTGTCAATTTAGCTCGGCTAATTAGAAGCTTTCCTGAATCAGCCCAAGTTGTTTTTTTTACAGATGGTGAAGAGGCGCCAAAACTTCATGCGTTTAACACCAGAAACCTTGAACAATTTCAAGGGGGTAAAGATTGGCTTTTTGTTGGAATTGGTTCAGATGTGGGCACACCGATACCAAAATTTGACAATAAAAATCAATTAATTGGTTATTGGGCTAATGAAAGTTTTGCCTTGCAACCCGGAATTGCTCAAATATCCGAATCCAATATAGGGACCCGTAATAATAGTGTCGCCAATGGAACCAATGATCGTTATCTGTCAAAACTGGATGAGGAATATCTGCAAAAATTAGCTGATGAAATCGGAGGTTACTATATTAATGGAAACAGCTACAAAGCCATCAAAAAAGTCATGAAAAAACAACCGCCGGCATGGAAAGCCCCCGACCAATTTTATTTACAACCCCTATTTAGTTTGTTGGCATTAATTTTTTTCATAGCGAGGTTTGTCTCCAAAATGAGTTTTCAAGTATTTTTAAAAAGATTTGAAAAATGATTATTGATTTAAATAACTACTATTCAATACTGACAGTGAAAGGTGATGACGCTGCAACCTTCTTACAAGGTCAAATTACAAACGATATTCATCGAGCTGATCAAGGTATGATTTACAGTGGGATTTGTAATCCGAAGGGAAGATTATTTGCATTTTTAAGAATTGTAAAAATGACAGATCATTATTTTTTGATTTGCCCTCATCAAATAATTGACAGCCTTCAATTAAGATTAAAAATGTTTATCTTGAGATCAAAGGTTGAAATTGAGATTAATAAAAATTTTAAAATGTTTGGAATTATGAATGACTGCAGCTCAATTAAACAAGGTAATGAAAGTTTATTTCCCCTTCCATCTGATGACAATCGGCAACTCCTATTAACCGAGGACAAGGATGGACATTTCATAAACTTGATGGATCAAGCAATGGCTTCCACTAACTTATCTCAGTGGCTGATGAAAGATATTCAATCCGGTATTCCAGAAATCATGCCTGAGACCCAGGAAAAACTTTTAGTCCATACCTGTAATTTGGACCATATCAATGCAGTGAGCTTCAAAAAAGGGTGCTATACCGGCCAGGAAATTGTGGCTCGTACCCATTATCTCGGAAAACCCAAACATCGTTGTTTTTATGGGATTGTTGACTCGTGTTCAATGTCTTACGGTGACCCAGTTTTTCAAGAAGGTAATTCAGTGGGTACAGTGGTTAATTTTATTACCTTAGATGATATTAATTATGTGTTATTTGAAAAGGGTATTTCAGCATCAAACGATCATTTAGTGATACAGGGTAAACAAATCAAATCAATCAAGTCGTTCGTCGATTAGTTTTTATTGCTAATCACTAAAAAAAATATTTCATTCTTCTTGATCAGCCCTAAATCATATCGAGCTTTGGCCTCTATAACATCCGAGCCATGTTTGAGATCTTGAACAACAGCCATTAACACATCATTTTCTGATTTTATTTTTTCATTGATTTTAACTTGCTGGTCAATTTGTTTTTGCAGACTAATAATATTTAACCACCCGCCTTTTCCAAACCATAATGGATATTGCAAAAGCACAATCAGTAGAGTAAAAGTAATAGTCAAAAATCTCATAAATTTAGTTGATAAAACGCTTTTAATCCAGGATAACTCGCCTTATTTCCCAACTCCTCCTCAATCCTTAAGAGCTGATTATATTTTGCAACCCTTTCTGATCTGGACATTGATCCCGTTTTAATTTGCATCGCATTTGTCCCAACGGCTAAATCTGCAATGGTTGTGTCTTCTGTCTCGCCAGATCGATGGGAAATTACCGCCGTATATTGGTTATCTTGAGCTAATTGTATGGTTTCTAGAGTTTCCGATAAGGTCCCAATTTGATTCACTTTAATTAAAACTGAGTTAGCAATTTTTTTGGAAATCCCATCTTTTAATATTTTGGGATTGGTCACAAATAAATCATCACCCACAAGTTGAATTTTTTTGCCAAGCTTATCAGTCAGCACTTTCCATCCCTCCCAGTCATTTTCATCCATCCCATCCTCAATACTAATAATCGGATATTTATCACACCAAGCTTCCAGGTAGTTCGCCATATCAAGCGAGTTTAATTTTAAATTTTCGGATTTTAAATGATAAAATCCATCTTTATAAAATTCGGATGATGCGCAGTCTAAAGCAATAAAAACATGCTTCCCAGCTTGATATCCAGCCATCTCAATAGATTCCATAATCAGCTCAATTGCCGCTTCGTTAGACTGTAAATTGGGTGCGAACCCCCCCTCATCTCCGACTGTTGTGGCCAGCCCCTTCTTCGACAAATTTTGTTTTAGAGCATGAAATACTTCTGTCCCACAGCGAAGAGCATCTGCAAACTTGCTAAACCCGGCTGGAACAATCATAAATTCTTGCATATCTACACTATTATCTGCGTGTGCTCCGCCATTAATAATATTCATCATGGGCGTGGGTAATGAATAATTTGTATTCATAGATAACGTTTGATATAAGGGTTTCTTTTGGTGATTCGCATTTGCATGGGCTACAGCTAAAGAGACAGCTAATAGGCTATTTGCTCCCATTCGAGCTTTATTATCAGTTCCATCGAGATGAATTAGGATTTGATCAATTTTTTTCTGATCGGAACAATCCAGACCGACTAATGCCGAATTAATTTCTGTATTTACAAACCCAACTGCATTAAACACGCTCTTGCCATGAAAATATAAACTATTCTTGTCTCTCAGCTCAATCGCCTCTTTAGAACCTGTTGAAGCTCCAGAGGGAACAATTGCTCGCCCGATGGTGCCATCATTTAAAATAACGTCAGCTTCAACTGTTGGATTACCTCTTGAGTCAATCACCTGACGCGCTTTAATTTGTTTAATTATTGTCATCTTTACCTTTACTTAAATACTTTTTTTAATTAATTGATCAATCCCTTTAAGAACGGTTAATAGATTTTTCATTTCAGATAAGGGAACGGCATTTGGCCCATCAGATAGGGCTTCAGATGGATTGGGATGGGTCTCCATAAAAATACCCGAAATACCAACCGCCATTGCTGCTCGTGCTAGTAATGGAACAAACTCACTTTGCCCTCCGCTTCGATCCCCTTTTCCTCCAGGCTGCTGAACAGAATGGGTGGCATCAAACACTACCGGACAATTGGTTGAACGCATGATCTCTAATGCGCGCATATCAGATACTAAGGTATTGTATCCAAAAGACACGCCTCTTTCGCACACCATAATATTATCTAATCCACCGTTAGCTTCTTTAGCTTTTTGAACCACCATGGTCATGTCTTGAGGAGCTAAAAATTGACCTTTTTTGATGTTCACGGGCTTTCCCGATTTTGCGACTGCATTAATAAAATCCGTTTGGCGACAAAGAAATGCTGGGGTCTGAAGGACATCAACCACTTGAGCCACGGCACTCACCTGTTCTTCGGTATGCACATCTGTTAAAACAGGTAACTCAAGTTCTTTTTTAACTTTTTCTAAAATACGTAAACCCTCATCCAAACCATGGCCCCGAAAGGTATGATTGGAACTTCGATTGGCTTTGTCAAAAGATGATTTAAAAATAAAGTTTATATTTAGATCTAATGTCATTTGTTTGAGTTCTTCCGCCACCGACAGGGTCATGGCTTCATTCTCAATCACACAAGGTCCGGCGATCAGAAAAAAAGGGTGCTGCAAACCCGCTTCAAATCCACATAATTTCATGCCGTTTCCTTTTTATATTCAAGTATATGTTTAATGTAATCTAAAAATAATGGGTGAGAATCTTTTGGGTTGGATGTAAATTCAGGATGAAATTGGCATGCAAAAAACCAGGGATGAATAGATTTGGGTAATTCAACGATTTCACATAAATTATCTGCTTTTGTTTTTGATGAAAAAATGATGCCTGCCGACTCCAATTGATCTACATATTTATTGTTTACCTCATAGCGGTGACGATGCCTCTCATTCACCTCGTCGCCATAGATGTGATGAGCGATTGTATTGGGCTTTATCAGTGCAACTTGAGAACCCAGCCTCATCGTTCCCCCTAAATCAGAGGTGTGATCTCTGTGCATCACCTGCCCAGATTGATCCATCCACTCGGTGATTAAGCCAACCACAGGGTGCTTGGTGGCTTCATTAAACTCTGTACTATCAGCGCCTTTAATTCCCGCCACGTTTCTTGCGAACTCAATGACAGCAAGTTGCATACCTAAACAAATTCCTAAAAAAGGAACCTTATTTTCACGGGCAAATTGAATGGCTTTTATTTTTCCTTCCGTGCCACGCTTACCAAAACCACCTGGAACTAATATAGCATCTAGATTATTAAGCAAACTGAGATCAGATTCTAGATCTTCAGAATCAATAAAATGAAGTTTTATTTTTGCATGGTGATGGAAGCCGCTATGCAGAAGCGCTTCGGTTAATGACTTATATGACTCCGTTAAATCGACATACTTACCCACAAAACCTATTTTAATTTCCAAGTTTGAGTCTGAGATCAGTTGAGTAATTTTATCCCAACCAGATAAATCGGCTTTGGCTGATTTGATCTTAAGTACATCACAAACAATGTCATCAATATGTTGTGAATGCAGCATGCTTGGAATTTTATAAATTGAATCCGAGTCCAAACATGAAATCACAGAACCTTTTGGAACATTGGTGAATAGTGCAATCTTGTCTTTTTCTTCTTGTGGAATTTCTTTTTCAGAGCGACATAATAAAATATCCGGCTGAATTCCAATCTCTCTTAGTTCTTTTACCGAATGTTGTGTCGGCTTAGTTTTTAATTCTCCAGCCGTTGAAATATAAGGGAGTAAGGTTAAGTGAATGTAACAGGTATTTTCTCTGCCTTCTTCAAAACCCATCTGCCTAATGGCTTCAAGAAAAGGTAATGATTCAATGTCACCTACTGTCCCACCCACCTCAACAATGGCCACATCGGCCTGTTGGGCTCCATTTTTAATCTGTAATTTAATTTCGTCAGTGATGTGTGGGATTACCTGTACTGTTTTCCCCAGGTATTCACCGCGTCGTTCTTTCTTAATCACCGCATCATAAATCTGACCCGTTGTAAAATTACTTTTTTTAGTCATTTTAGAGGACACGAAACGTTCGTAATGGCCGAGATCCAAATCTGTTTCAGCGCCATCTTCAGTCACAAAAACTTCGCCATGTTGAAATGGGCTCATCGTTCCAGGGTCAACGTTAATATAGGGGTCAAGCTTGAGCATCGCTACTTTGATTTTTCGAGATTCTAGAATAGAACCTAAACTTGCTGCAGCAATGCCTTTTCCTAGGGAGGAAACGACACCGCCAGTAACGAAAATATATTTAGTCATTGAGCTTATTATAATTTATTGCTGACGGAATAATATTTTACGTTAATGCAGAAGTTACCACAATCAATTTAGATATATTTACTCTTACTAAATATTAATCTTGTGCCTGCGATGAAGGCCCATAACTTTTAAATTTTAATAACACCTCTGTCATTTCATCCTCTGATAAAAGGGTGAATGATCCAATCTTTAATAACTCAAGGTATTGATGGGCTAAATGTTCTAATTCTTGGGCTAAGTAGAATGCATTCTCTAAATCATTGGAAACCAAAACTGCACCATGATTGGCAATCAAACAGGCTTTTAATGGCCCTAATGTTTTGATGATTTCTTGTGAAAGCTCACGGCTCCCAAAAATCTCATAAGCTGAGCACCTCACCTCAGATCCGCCAAATAAAGCAATCATGTAATGAAAGGCTGGGATATTTTTTCTTAACACGCTGATGGCGCTGGCATAAGGAGAATGGGTATGCACGATGGCATTGACATCACTTCGTGTTTGATAAACCTGTTGATGAAAATGCCACTCACTTGAGGGTTTCTTAGTCATCCGGCTCACTTCCTCCTCATCAATCAATAATGAACATTTCACCACATCTTTTGCTTCCATCCACTCGGTCGCTATGCCGCTGGGTGTGATGTAAAAATCATTGTCGATTCTGACACTCACATTGCCAGTGGCGCCATGATTTAGTCCATGAGTGAGTAATTTTTTTGAAATCTCACAAATCTTTTCTTGTACAGATTTATTCATAGATTGCTTTCAGTTCGTTCGGTTTAAAAATACCTTTCTCGGTGATAATACCGGAAATCAGTTCTTTTGGAGTGATATCAAAAGCTGGGTTGGCTACCTTCACTTGAGGATAATTCACATGCACTAATGAACCTTCGTCTGATAGTCCATACAATCGGGTCACCTCCTTAGAGTCTCGATCTTCAATGGCAAAGTTCACGTCTTCTTTAAAATTTTGATCAATCGTCGATAAAGGAGCCGCCACATAAAAAGGGATCTGATGAGCCCTCGCAGCCAGCGCTTTTAAATAGGTTCCAACCTTATTACACACATGGCCATTAATGGAAATACGATCAGCGCCGACAATGACTAAATCCACTTGATCATTCATCATTAACGCTCCGCCTGCATTATCCACAATGAGTGTGTGCGGAATATCGTATTGTTGTAATTCCCAAGCGGTGAGTAATCCTTGATTGCGAGGACGTGTTTCATCCACCCAAATATGGATATTCTTCCCTTCCTTATGTGCCTGAAATATAGGACTTAGAGCTGTACCGTGATCAACCGTTGCCAGCCATCCTGCATTACAGTGGGTCAGAATATTAAAAGGCTTTTCTTTGCCTGGGGGTATTAATGTGTTTCCGTTGATGCCGATTTGGTAATTATTGCGAATGTCGTCTTCCATTAATTCGGACACATAATCCCATGCAAACTGTTCACGTTTGTGTTCAGCTTGGCTGAGAACACTTTCTTGCACCCTATTCACCGCCCAAGCCAAATTAACAGCCGTGGGTCTTGCTTGAATAATTTTTTGAGCCATATCAATGATATGGTCGGTACTGGTATTATTTTTTAATGCCAACACTAAAGCTAATGCGCCACATATGCCGATCACAGGGGCCCCTCGAACCTGCATGGTTTGAATAGCCGTGATTAAATCTGTCGAACAATCAGTGGACTTAATTTCAAAATTAAACGGCAATAACGTTTGATCAATAAAACATACTTTTTTTGCCTCCTGATCCATCCAGATGGTTTGGTACTCTTGGTTCCCGACTTTCATCAACCAGTTCCGATCTGAGGCATCACCTCTTGAAGATTTTGTTTCATCTGCAGCGCTAATTTTTCTAATGAAATATTTCTCAGCTGTGCAAAAAAAGTGGCGATCTGTGGAAGCTGATTGGGATGATTATCCAGATCTTTTGCAAGCCATGATGGATTCATATCTGGAGCATCTGTCTCAAGCACAATAGACTCAATGGGAAGCTCTTTGGCTAAGCGTTGAATATTTAAAGCCCTTGAGTAGGTCATTGCTCCCCCAAAACCAAGCTTAAACTGCCTTTTAATGAGTTGATCTGCTTGTTGTCTGCTGCCATTAAATGCATGCACAATCCCTTTGATATCAGGATAATTTTTTAAGATCTTGATGACCTCATCAATCGCTGAGCGAACATGAAGAATCACAGGGAGATTATATGTTTGAGCTAATGTTAATTGTTGGTTGAAATAGGTGATTTGTTGTTCTTTATCATAATCCGCTACGTAAAAATCTAATCCAATTTCACCCACAGCGATTGGATTAAACTTTTGGATAGCCTTCTCTAACTCTTCAACAGCATTTTTAGGCAGTGCTTTTAAATATAAAGGATGATAGCCCAGAGCATACACACATTTTTTATTTTGCTCATGGATTCTCACTAATTTTTCAAAACTATGCTGATCCGCTGAGGGACAAATAATATAATCTAATTGAGCAAAGTTAATGTTTGATAATTGCTCTTCTCTAGAAACGATAAAATCAAGATGGCAATGGGTATCAATCCACATAGTTCACCTTAAATTTCAATCGCCGATCTGTTCCAAAATATCTTTGCTCAACCATCTCTAATTGAATTCTATGTTGCATCTCATCAATAACCGGAAAGTTAAACATTGATTTTGCTTCTCCTCCCAAAATTGAATTGGCTTGAAAAATAACCAACTCATCCAACCATTGCTCATGAATTAACACGCCATTTAAACCAGCTCCGCATTCAACCAGTAAATCATTGACCTCAAGCGAACACATGTGCGCCATGATTTCCTGAAGATTTAATTGGTGGTTTTTTTTTGAGATTTGCACAAACTCAGCTTTAACGGTTGGTTTAGATTTGAGTGGCTCAGCATGATAGACAATCACTTTCGACTGTTGGAGAATTTGAGATTGCATATTCAGTTTTAAATTGGTATCTAAAATAAACCGATAAGGTTGATTTATTAGTCCTGCTTCGCGAATATTCAACTGAGGATTATCGATGTTGATTGTTTTATAAGACGTTAAAATGCCATCACATTGTTTTCTTAACTGTTGCACATTGGCTCTTGATTCTGCGCCAGAAATCCATTTACTTTGCCAGTTTCTGAGAGCGGTTTTCCCATCAACTGATGCCGCAATTTTCGAGATCACATAGGGCTTCTGATGTTGCATTCTTGAAAAAAATCCTCTATTCAACTCAAATGCTTGGTTTTCCAAAATGCCAGTATCAACTTTTACATTTGCATCCAAGAGTTTTTTGACGCCCTGCCCATGCACTTTTGGATTGGGATCTAAGCTTGCAATGACGACACGGGAGATGTTTGAAGCAAGAATTAAATCGACACAAGGCGGAGTTTTTCCATGATGGGAACATGGCTCCATAGTAATATAAATAGTCGATTGATTTAACTGTGACGCATCTTTGCATTTTTTTATGGCCATTACCTCGGCATGATCTGAACCATAACGTTCATGATAGCCGTCAGCGATCACTTCATTATTTTTAACGATGACTGCACCGACAGCAGGGTTGGGGCGACAGGTCAGGGAACTTTTTTGAGCCAATTTCATGGCTTGAGCCATGAAGATAAAATCAAAATTTTCTTGATTCAATCTAATCAAGATCCTTAATTACATTACTAAAATCTTCAACATCAGAGAAACTTCGATAGACTGAGGCAAATCGTATGTAAGCCACTTTATCAAGCTTTCTTAATTCCGCCATCACCGACTCTCCAAGCTCTCTGGCAACCACTTCCTTCTCTCCCGTGGATAGAATTTTTTGAACAATATTGGATATGGCCTGCTCCACATATTCAGCAGGAACCGGTCTTTTATGTAGCGCGCGGGCAAAGGATTGGGAGAGCTTTTCTAATTTAAAATCTTCTCTCTTTCCATCTTGTTTGACAACCACAGGGAGTCCTAAATCGGCACTCTCATATGTGGTAAAACGTTTTTCACATTGTTGACATTTTCTGCGCCTGCGAATCGAATCTCCTGCTTCATTGACTCTTGAGTCAATAACTTGTGTGTCTGCAGTTGAACAAAAAGGACATTTCATTGTTTACCTACTTTTTATAAACTGGAAATGATTTCATCATCGATGATACTTTTTGCTTTGCAGACTGAGTGACATCGTCATTGCCAGGATGATCCAGAACATCTGCAATGAGATTCACTACTTCAATAGCATCTGCTTCTTTTAAGCCTCTTGTGGTGATCGCCGGAGTTCCAATTCTAATTCCAGAGGTCACAAATGGACTTTCTGGGTCATTCGGTATTGAATTTTTATTTACGGTAATGTGAGCCAAGCCTAACAGGCGATCTGCTTCTTTTCCGGTTAAATTTTGCTTTCTCAAATCAACTAAAAATACATGAGATTCTGTACGCCCAGAAATGACCCGATAGCCACGCTTAAGAAATTGACCTGCCATGGCTTGAGCATTTTTGACCACCTGCTGCTGATAAGTCTTAAATTCTGGTTTTAATGCCTCAAGAAAAGCCACAGCCTTCGCCGCAATCACATGCATCAATGGGCCTCCTTGAATTCCAGGAAATACCATAGAATTTAATATTTTTTCATGTTCTTGTTTAGCGAGAATAAAACCACCTCTGGGACCTCGTAAGGATTTATGCGTTGTTGATGTGACAAAATCAGCATAAGGAACTGGATTCGGATAAACGCCGCCAGCGATGAGTCCAGAATAATGAGCCATATCAACCATAAAATAAGCCCCTACTTTTTTAGCAATCTCACTCATTCTTTTCCAGTCGAATGTTAATGCATATGCTGAAGCCCCGCCAATTAATAATTTGGGTTTGTGCTCAATCGCCAATTGCTCCATCTGATCATAATCAATTTCCTCGTTATCATTTAAACCATAAGGCACGATGTTAAAAAGCTTTCCTGACAGATTCGCTGGTGATCCATGCGTCAAGTGGCCCCCATGTCCAAGATTCATGCCCATAATGGTGTCGCCGGGCTTTAGATACGCAAAATATACCGCCTGATTCGCTTGACTCCCTGAGTGAGGCTGCACATTCGCATACTCAGCTCCATACAGTTTTTTGATACGATCAATGGCTAATTGCTCCACTTGATCAACAAATTCACAACCCCCATAAAATCTTTTGCCAATATACCCCTCAGCATACTTGTTCGTAAGCTGAGAGCCTTGCGCCGCCATAACTGCAGGACTGGTATAATTTTCTGAAGCGATTAATTCAATATGCTCCTCTTGGCGCTTTTCCTCATTCATAACTTGAGCATAGATGTCTGGATCAATATCTTTTAGTAAATAGTGTTGGCTGTCGTACATTTTTTGTTTAGTATCATTAGTTAATAAAGAAACTTATTTTATCATGGGGGAATAAATCTTTAATCATATTTGTACCACTGATAATTAAACCTACTGAGGAAAGAATGAAATGAAATGGACAGACACAATTCAAATTGCAGAGGCTTTGTATGACCAATATCCGGATATTGATCCACTAACTGTTCGCTTTACTGATCTTTTGCAATGGGTGATGCAACTGGACGGCTTTGATGACCTCGAAAGTAATTGTGGCGAGCGTATTTTAGAAGCCATTCAGATGGCGTGGATTGAGGAATCAGAATAATGCTGGATCAATCTATATTTAAAGCTTACGATATTAGAGGGATTGTCGATCAAAGCCTGACTGATGAAACGGTGGTATGGATTGGGCAAGCGTTAGGCTCTCTGGCTAAAGATGAAAACCAAAAAGATATTTGTGTGGGATATGATGGCCGACTCTCAAGTCCACACATCTGTAAATTATTGATTGAAGGCATTACCTCGACTGGAGTCAATGCCCTCGATATGGGTCTAGTGACCACGCCAATGCTCTACTTCAGCACTTATTTTTTAAATACCAAAACGGGTGTGATGATCACGGGGAGTCATAATCCTCCCAATTATAATGGATTTAAAATGATGGTGAATGAGAACACCCTCAGTGCCGAAGATATTCAACAACTGAAACAGAGAATCCTCAATAAAAATTTTGCTGTAGGCCAAGGCACTTATTCTAAAAAAAATATACTGGCTGACTATAAACACAAGATTTTAAGCACCGTTAAACTGCGACGTAAAATGAAAGTTGCGATTGATTGCGGTAACGGGGCCGCGGGAGTGATCGCTAAAAATTTATTTCAAGAATTGGGAGTGGATACACATATGCTGTATGACACCGTTGATGGGAATTTTCCAAATCACCATCCCGACCCCTCAAAACCCGACAATCTGGCAGAGTTAATTGAGGTGGTGAAACACACGGATTGCGAACTGGGGCTAGCCTTTGATGGGGATGCCGATCGTTTGGGCGTGATCAATAAGGATGGTGAAATTATATTTCCTGATCGTCAACTGATGCTATTTGCAAAACATGTGTTGAAAAATAATCCGCAAAGAAAAATTATCTATGATGTGAAATCCACTCGGCATCTCAATCCTTGGATCAAAACTTATGGAGGCGACCCTTTGATTTGGAAAACCGGACATTCTCTGATTAAGAAAAAAATGAAGCAGGAAAATGCCATCCTCGCCGGTGAAATGAGTGGGCATACATTTTTTAACGATCGCTGGTATGGTTTTGATGATGGTGTCTATGCCGGAGCTCGACTCTTGGAAATCTTGAGTCATGAGGAACTTCCCATTCAGGAGGTGTTAAACAATATCCCCAAAAGCTTCTCCACTCCTGAAATTAATATCTCAGTTGCTGAAGGTGAGCAACATCAAATCATTACCACATTACAAAACACGGCCGTGTTTCCAGATTCAGTTGAAATTACCACCATCGATGGATTAAGGGTGGAGTATGCTAATGGTTTTGGGCTCATCCGAGCGTCTAATACCACTCCCGTCTTAGTGTTACGTTTTGAGGCAGAAACTCTAATGGCTCTTGAAAAAATACAAGATGATTTTCGCAACATCTTGGAAAAAAACATTAATTTGAAAAATTTACCGTTCTAACTTTTGCTGCAAAATTGCTACTCAACCTCACTGCACGCTATATTCAAGTAAGCTTCGTTTAGGGTGTTATTTTTAATGCCTGACCATTCAAAGGGGGAGCCTTTAGACATCAGGGGTTCGCCATATCCCATTTGATTTTCATACACTGAATACGATAAAACCCGCATAACGCTTTTGGAGCAATTAAACTCAGTTAATGATTTAATGGAATTGTAACTAATTTTGATCGAGCCTTTTTTAATAATCACCGGAGCTCTAAAGTCTTCCAGAGTGAGAAGGCGTATCGTGTCTTTTTTTTTGCTTAAGGTGGCTAGGTCAACATAGTATTTAGCATCCGTTTCATCATTGGCATAGACCAATGTCCATTCAGCCAAAGTTTGTGCGGAAAAAAGGATGCTGATGAAGAACAGTATATATTTTTTCATAGGCCTATTCTAACAATAAAAAAGCCCGAAAAAATCGGGCTTTTTAATAAAGAACAAATAAAATTACTTGTTCATTACGTACATGGTTACTTCGAAACCAAAACGCATTTCAGTAGCTGCTGGTTTTGTCCACATAATATTTCTCCTTAAAGAAAATTAATTAAAAGATTTTGCCGAACATATCGGGCAAGTACATTGCCAGTTATGGAACGGCCAAAAAGTAATGTCAGTATATTTACGACGTTGTAATTTCATTAAAAATAAAATTACTTGTTGCAAACGTACATTGTTACTTCAAAACCAAAACGCATTTCAGTTGCTGTTGGTTGTGTCCACATAGTATTTCTCCTTGTTTATGTTATAAAAGTATCAACATAAACCAGATCATTGAAGATGCAGCCTAAGCTACAAAGGTTCAACTTGAGATTTACAAGACCACTATATTCCCTTCCTTCAAAAATAGAATGATGATCTACATGAAGTTAGGCTAAGTAAAATCATTATGGCTCACTAAGTCGTGAGCCATAAATCTACTTTTTTATTTTGCTTCTCCGCTTTCAAAACCATCTTCACCTGGTAATTTAATAGGTGAATCTTCATCCCCTGTAGGGTTAAAGCCGCCATTGCCGCCAATTAATAGCGCATCAGTTGGGTGAAAAGCATCATCTGCAGCAAAGACAGATGAACATAATGCTAAAAAACTTACGATTGATAAAACTTTTAAATATTTCATTACTTATTACTCCCTCAAAATTTAAGTACTTAAAATATATGAAAACCTTACATCTGCGTTTTCCTACATGTTCTATTACTTTACAAAACCTACAAATTTTGTCAATTACTTTAAGTGGTTGTATAAATTTTTTGCAAACGCGTATGTGTGTCCCGCTTCACTGATAAGACTTAATCCTTTCTCTTTATCCTGAGGAAGAATGTACCCATAAAAATATAAGGCGCCCAAAATGGTCATGGCGCGACAATCTTTATTTTCCGCTGCAACCTTTAACCATGTGAACGCATTAAGTTTTGATACACTTAAACCATTGGCGTATAAAGTCCATATAAGTAATTGTTTATCCACATTATTTTCAGCTTCTTTTTTTAATTGATTGATTGAAAATGGCGCCTTTATCAATGGAATATTCTCATGTCCACCTAAAGCAAACTGATCCTCTTTTGCCATTGCACAGCCAAGATTACCGAGGATGTAGGCATGTTTTCTTATTTCATTTCTTTGAGCTTGGTCAAGTGCATTTGCATATTGACACATAGCTTGAGGATCCCCATCCAGTGCCTGTTTTTGTAAATCATCTGCAAAAGCATGATGAATAAAACCCACAAAGACTAAGCACACTATTTTCAAAAAAATTATCATTCCGAACTATTCCTTGTCATCTTGCTCAAAAAAGCTTAAATTATTAAACATCATTTTGCTAGTTGGAACAAATTTATGAGAATAATTCAACACAATTTAATTATTAAATTATTTTTAGCTTGCTTATTGGCTTTGATTAATTTTCAAGCTCACGCCGATGCGAGTCCAGATATTTGGCCTTATTTAAAACAGCAAGTATTTAAGGATCGTGATATTCATGAAGATCAAAATTTTTTAAAAATTGATGGACCCAAAAGAGCCTCTAGTGGAGCCCAGGTTCCTGTGACTATTGCTCTCTCAAAAAATACACACCACATTAAAAAAATTTCGGTGTTTATCGATGCCAATCCCGGTCAACATGCAGCCACCTACTTCCTCACCGACCAGTCTCAACAAATACTTATTAATACCCGAATTCGAATGGAAACTGATTCTTTTGTTCGTGCTGTTGCAGAAACCGAGACCGGAGAATTATTTATGAGTGCGATCCCTATTCGGGCATCTGGTGGCTGCAGCGGTTACATGGATGTGCATGACCCTGAACTTACTAAAGATTTAGGGAAGATTCTAATAAAAGCGGAAAATAATTTTGTGACATCGCGCATTAAACATCCGAATTTTACTGGGTTGCAAAAAGATTTAGATTCCGGTGGGTATATTCCAGAATGGATTGTGAAAACAATCGAATTTAATCATGAAGGTGAACAGATTTTAGCGGTCGAAAATCAAATCTCCATTAGCCAAGATCCATTTTTAAAGTTCACACTCCCCGATCCACTTCAGGGAAATATCACGATCACAGCAAAAGACACTAAAGGAAACCAATTTAATTCTGCAGTTCAAATCAATTAGTTAAGTTGTGTTTGTTACAAAAAAAACCCGTGAAAAACACGGGTTTTTTTATATCCATACTTTTTTTAAAGAGCGCTAAACTTTTTCATGGTGCAATAAGCACTCTTATAATCTTTAATTTTAGTGATGATGTCGCGAATTTCAGCTTTCTCAACAAGATCTTGTAATTCTGTTTGTGCTTTACAGGCAAGTTCATAGTTTTGATTATCAACTGCAGTATTAACAAGGGACTGCAAGCGTAAAGCTTTTTCAAGATTTTCTACTTTGTCATTTAAGTTTTTGAACTCAGAAAGTCGATCTTGAGAATAATTGGATCCAGCAAAGGATAATGTTGATACAGCTAAATATATTGCTACTATTAAAAACTTCATTTGTTTAACCCTTTTTGAGAATTTTATTGTTATAAGCTTCTTTTGGAAGCAGGTATCAGACTAAAAAAATATTAATGGTTCAATTTTTTTGGATTATTTAACCAGTTCAGATCTTCGTCGGTTTGAGGTTGCCACAGTAGTTTATTCATCGGTAATTATTCCTTGTGAGAAATTTATAAAAGCTTTCTTGTGGAAAGCGCAGGCGAATTATACCTGACTTTTAATAAATTACTAAGTAATACCTGTGGTTGATTGAAAATAAAACGAAAATTTGCATTAATTTATTAATTAATATAATATTTATTTATATATTATTAATTTATAAACTAATATGAAAAAAAACCAGTTCCCCGCATATAGTGTAAAAAACGTTGATGCAATAAGGGATTCTGCATCACAAGCGTGTTCCATGTTAAAAGTATTAGCCAATGAAGATCGATTAATGTTGCTCTGTCAGCTAACCCAAGGTGAAAAAAATGTTGGCGAACTTGAATTGGCCACCAACATCAAACAACCCACACTCTCCCAACAACTCACCATCCTCAGGAAAGATGAAATTGTGAATATCCGAAAAGATGGAAAGTTTAACTATTATTCAATAGCCTCTGAAGAGGTGATACAAGTCATGCAAACACTTGGAAATTTGTATGGCTGTAATACAAAATAACGTGGAGTAAAAATGCAAGTTACAAAAATCAACAACTCATATAGCGCTACAGGACAAATCAATGTAAGTGATCTAGACGAAATTTTTGCAGATGGCTTTAAAACCATCGTCTGTTTCCGTCCAGAAGAAGAGGATGCTGAACATCAGCCAAAACAGAAGACTCTTCAAGAGGCAGCGGCACAAAAGGGAATGACTTTCTTATCGATTCCCATTATTCCAGGCAATATTACCCCCGATCATGTTAGTCAATTTCGTGATCTCATGCATACCCGTGAACAGCCTATTCTCGGTTACTGCAAAAGCGGAGGAAGAGCCAAAAGCATATACCAAGCATATGAACAATCACTTCATCAGCAAACACAACAAAATGTTTCCAGCGCTTGTAACTGGACCGATGCGTTTGATGTTGTTGTCGTAGGCGGTGGGGCATCCGGTGTTGCCATCACGGCCAGCTTATTAAAAAGAAGAAAATCATTACGTATCGCAGTGATTGACCCTAAAGATGATCATTACTATCAACCAGCATGGACTTTGGTGGGCGGTGGCACCTACGATGCAAAAAAAACTGTTCGCAGTTTAAAAAAAATATTACCTAAAAAAGCCACATTAATTCAAGATGCCGTGAAATCTTTTAACCCTGAAGCAAATACAATCACTTTAGAAAGTGGCGATACAGTGTCATATAATCAATTAGTGGTATGCCCGGGACTCAGACTGGCTTGGGAGAAAATTGAAGGGCTCAAAGAAACTTTAGGAAAAAATAATGTGGCATCGAATTATGATTATCACCATGCGCAATATACCTGGGAGTGTGTGCAAAAATTAAAACAAGGTGTTGCCCTCTTTACCCAACCTCCGATGCCCATTAAATGTGCGGGGGCTCCTCAAAAAGCAATGTACTTATCTGCAAATTATTGGGAAAAAAATAAGACTCTGCACAACATTAATGTTGAATTTTATAATGCCGGACCTGTTTTATTTGGGGTCGCCGACTTTGTCCCCCCGTTAATGGAGTATGTGAAAAGGTACAATGCCCATCTTCATTTTAGTCACAGATTAACTAAAATTAATGGGTTGGATAAAACCGCCTATTTTGAATACAAAGATGAGCAAGGCGCTGTTCAAATCAAACCCGTCAAATATGACTTTATCCATGTCGTCCCACCTCAAGAGGCACCGGCGTTTATTAAACAGAGTGAGCTATCCGACAACGAGGGTTGGCTTGATGTTGATCAATTAACACTTCAACATAAAAAATATCCGAATATATTTGGCCTTGGCGATGTCATTAATTCTCCCAACGCAAAAACAGCGGCGGCAGCGAGAAAACAAGTGTATGTTGTTGCAGAAAATTTAATAGCGGCTAAAGAACTCAGAAATCTCGAAACAAAATATGACGGTTACGGCGCCTGCCCATTAACTGTGGAAAGAGGAAAAGTGATTTTAGCTGAGTTTGGTTTTGGTGGAAAATTACTGCCCACCTTTCCGCTTCATCCCCCCGTGGCAAGAAGATCGTCCTGGTTCATGAAGCAACTGTTGATGCCCTGGTTATATTGGAACTTGATGCAAAAAGGCATTGAATGGCTGGCTAAGCCTTCCAGAAAATAACCATAATGTCTCTTATTTTAATTGGCTTAATTATTGGCTTTATTTTAGGATTGTTTGGTGCTGGAGGTACGATCCTTGCGGTTCCTTTTTTAATTTTTGGACTGAATATGGATCCAAAAATGGCTATTCCCATTTCTATGTTTGCTGTAGCGGTCTCTGCAATATTGGGTTCGATTGATGGATTAATCAAAAAACAGATTCGCTACCGCGCTTCAATGTTGATTGCTTTTTTTGCCATGCTCATTTCACCTTTTGCTATTTGGTTAGCTCAATTCCTCCCCAAACAACCATTAATGATAGTGTTTGCAGGTCTGTTACTATTCGTTGGTCTTTATTCCTTAATGAAAAAATCAAAAAATGAGGATAGCTCCAATGCCAATAATTTTGAAGAACTTTTTCCATGTGAGATTAATCAACAAACACATAAAATTCAATGGACCAATAAATGTGCAAGAGCCCTGTCATTGACTGGAGGTATGACTGGTCTAATGTCAGGTCTGTTGGGGGTTGGCGGTGGTTTCATCATAGTCCCTGCTTTACAAAGATTTTCGAACATTAAATTGGATAACATCTTTCCTACATCTTTAGCGGTGATTGCCATCATCTCTTCATATAATTCTCTTATTTTTTTGAGCACAGGGTTGTTGAATATTCATTACGGCCTTTTATTTTGTATGGGAACAACAGCGGGAATGTTTTTTTCAAAGAGACTCAAAATTAACAATAAAGGCTTGGATAAGGGTTTTGCATCTTTTTTAATTTTAATTGCTGTGCTTTTAGTAATAAAGGCCGTCTTGTTTTAACTTTTGGAGTCTATTTATGAGCCATCTCATGCAACAATTTGATGAAGTATCATTTACCTATACCTATATTTTAATGGATTCAGACACCCATGAGGCGGTGATCATCGATCCAGTGGATACCAAATTGAATAGTTTGATCAATTTTGTGAATGAAAAAAAATTAAACATACGTTTTGTTTTAGAAACGCATGCGCATGCCGACCATATCACCTCAGCGGGTAATCTATGCAAAATGACGGGCGCCATTGCCGCCACCCCTGCTCATTGCAACATCACGAATGCAGAAATACAGCTTGAAGATCACCAACAACTGGTCTTTGGAAAAAATCAAGTGATCACAGCCATCCACACCCCTGGACATACGGCAGGTTCCATGTCTTTTATATGGAACAATGCTGTGTTTACCGGTGACACATTATTAATTAATGGTTGTGGTCGAACCGACTTCCAAAGTGGATCCAGTCAAGAGCTTTATAAAAGCATCACTGAAAAACTGTTTACCTTACCCGATGACACGATTGTTTACCCTGGGCATGATTACCGTGGTAAAAAACAATCCACCATTGGCGATGAAAAAAAACACAATCCAAGACTGGCGGGAAAAACTATGGATGACTTTGTTGCAATCATGGACAATTTAAATTTACCAAAACCTAAACTCATCGATCAAGCCGTTCCTGCAAATCTAAGTCTGGGCATGGTCAGCCACGCTGCTGAATAATGATGAATATATCAATAATCACCACACAAAAATCGTGGCTCAAATTTTTACTCTTAATTGGTTTATTTTGCCTCTATTTTTTGTATTTAATTGACCACTATGGAATAGAAGATGGGGGAATGGTGACCCTCTTAACCTGGAGTTTTTTTGTGTTATGCACACCGGTTGCTGATGCCGGTTTTTTGTTAGATTTTCCGATTCGACTGCTATACAACATCAAAATGATTCACACTGAAATTTTAGTTTGGGGACTGGCCATTGTCATTAGCGGATCGGCCGTTCTGTTTTCACCAAAGATTTTTGAAATGAATGCATTAATGCAAATTTTCCATGCCATCTTGATTCACCCTATCCCCTATTGGCTGATCATCTTCTTGTGCGGTATTGGAACATTTTTATCGATTTTTATGGGCGACCAAATATTTGATGTGGTTGAGGGTAAAGATAAGCGATTTAGTCGCTCTTTTTTTTATAAGTTATCGATGTTACTCGTTTTAATCTTATCGATTAGTTACCTGTATTACCGCTTACTGCAATCCTTAAACATAGCATTCTAAAAAGTTTCATGATCAGCCAAAAATCGCCACTTTCCTAAAGGCAGATCAGCCAGTTTAACTTTACCAATCCTCACCCTCTTTAAGCCAGTCACTTTTAACCCTACTAATTCGCACATGCGCCGGATTTGTCTTTTTTTCCCTTCTTTAAGAATAAACTTGAGTTGATCCTCATTTAACCAGGAAACATCCGCTTTTTTTAAGGCTTTATTATCTAAAAAAAGCCCAAAATTCAATAACTGAAGACCATTTTCAATGAGCTGACCTTGAACCCGAACAATGTATTCTTTTTCAATATCGCTATCTTCTTGAATAATTTGTTTAGCAATCACCCCATCCTCAGTCAATACCAACAGCCCAGTTGAATCAATATCAAGACGTCCTGCAGGAGCAATTTTAAAATAAGAGTTCGTCATTTTTTCCTGACCAAAATAGTTCTCGGGCTTAATTAAAGTTAATGCAGACTGATATTTTTTTTCATCATCCGCATGCGAGATATATCCCACCGGTTTATTCAGCAGGATGGTTTTTTTACTGTCTTGGATTTTTTTGCCTTGGTGTTTTAATTCGACCCTCTGATCAGGGCTGGCTTTGGCTCCAAGTTCGGTGACTTGTTGACCATCGACATAGACAAACCCTTGCTCAATATACCGATCAGCTTCTCGTCTTGAGCAGATTCCTTGTTCAGATAATATTTTAGAGATTCGAATCAGTGTCATATTTTTTAACTAGTTAATTACTGTTATTTTACCGTTCAAAAATTCTATAGAACGGTAGATATTGATAGATAAAAAAATTTGTTTAATTAATTGTGCATCATACCCAAAACCAATTAATCGCTGTTGGATTTCATCATTATTTCCGAGTAATTTATAGCTCTTTGCATCATATCGGGTATACACGCTATGAAAACTTAATTTCCCATTGATATGCTGAGCCGACATGCCCAGAACAGCACATGCACTGACACATTTGTCATATTGGCTGACATTCCAGATGACCTGACCATGCTGATGGATGGCATCCATGGCCTCTAAAATGCCATCGATATAGCCGCCATTTGAGTTCGCGTGAATGGTGATTTTTTGATGGGGATGGGCGTTGATCACATCAATAATATTTCGATATGATTGTTGATCAATGCGTCCTGTAAATACGAAATTCAAATCATTTGCGGATGATTTCAGGAGCGCTAAATTTTTTGAACCCGCACAGCCAACTAATACAAACAATAAAAAACTGCCAACTAATTTCCACACGAGCTTAATTTAATTTGTATTAAGTGGCTAAGGCGCAACATTTCTAAAATCAATAAAGATTGTGGTGAACGATTGAACATCAAAACCCAGATCAGTCAATGCAGATTGAACTGCGCCACCTATCGCTGGAGTTCGCTGCGCATTGGTAAAGCTGGCTGCCGCTTGATCAACTGGTTGAATAACCAATCCACTCTCATTCACCGTCACCGTGAAATTTAAAACATTTCCAGAAACAGGATCATTCACAGAGAATTGACCTTGATTAGACAATGACTGACCCAGAGCTTGGTAATTTTGATCAATTTGATCCAATGTTCGTAATTGAATTTCAGAATTATTCACTTTAATCTCATAGCCTTTTTCCACAAATGGTGCGCGATCAGGTTCCAGGATAACCAACTTAGCACCCGCATTCGTTACTTCCTCTGAAACACCAGTAATTACTGAATTGTTTGAGGGTTTAACAGAGGTGACGCCATTCGGTAAATTATCAAACGTGACAACATTTGGATTGATTGGAGCATCATTTCCCGGAGGCGTTGGACCACTTGGTGGTGTTGGGCCAGCCGGAGGTGTTGGGTTATTTCCCGGAGGCGTTGGACCACTTGGTGGTGTTGGGCCAGCCGGAGGTGTTGGGTTATTTCCCGGAGGCGTTGGACCACTTGGTGGTGTTGGGCCAGCCGGAGGTGTTGAGCGAGTTGGGTGTTACCACCGCCACCGGTGTTGCCACCATTCGATGGACCTAAACCTTGACCTGCGCCTTGACCGGGACCATTACCATCGCCTGGGCCACCCGCACCACGGCCAGTACCTTCGACTTCATTGGCTCCGCCACCGGTGTTGGCTCCGCCGCCACCGCCGGTATTACCGCCAGTATTTGGATTATTTTGAGCGAGTTGGGTGTTACCACCGCCACCGGTGTTGGCTCCGCCGCCACCAGAGGGAATGTTTTGAGCTAGATTAATAGCTCCTGTATTTGGACTTGCGCCTGTATTTGAATTGGCTGTGAAATTAATTAATTTTGGTGGGGTAAAAATATTATTAGAACCTGAAGCGCCATTAACCGGATTTGTCGAATTTTTGTTATCCTTGGTTTGTTTATTTGAATTATTATTTGTATTAATGGTGTTAGCAGTAGATGCAGTTGAATTAGTAACTAAATTTTCAACAGATTTTTTCCCTTTTTGTGTTGATGAATTTGGATTTGAGCTCTGGATCGGTTTTGGATCTGGATCAGATTCTTCACCAAAAGTTTGTGTTGTAGCGGCCACGGTAATTCCATCTCTTGAAAGAGTACCTGGATTATTTGTAGTAATTGATTTTAAAGCTCCAGCATCACCAATATTATTTCCAAAACTGGTTAAGCCCGAGGTGTTAATTGTTAAATCTTGTCCAGGGCCATCAATTTTATTTGAAAAACTTATGTTGCCGCTACCTGAACTGGTTAAAGTAACTATATTAGAAATTGTAGATATACCGGTATAAGTTTGATTACCAGAAGTGGTTATAGCAGCACCTAAATTAGATGTACCACTAACGCTTAAAGTGGTTAAACCAGTTGCCGCTCCATCCAAATCAAGCGCACCACTGATTGTTAAACCATTAGTCCCTCCTGCTAAGGTGGAACCTAAATTAATAGTGCTGCCGGTTAATGTTCGATTACCCCCCGACAGTGTGGTTGCACCGCTATACGTTTGAGTGCTGGTTGAGGTCACATCCGCACCTAAATTAGATGTACCACTAACGCTTAAAGTGGTTAAACCAGTTGCCGCTCCATCCAAATCAAGCGCACCACTGATTGTTAAACCATTAGTCCCTCCTGCTAAGGTGGAACCTAAATTAATAGTGCTGCCGGTTAATGTTCGATTACCCCCCGACAGTGTGGTTGCACCGCTATACGTTTGAGTGCTGGTACTAGAAATGTTTCCCCTTAAGGTAATTGTTCCTAAGGAAGAAAAGCTTAAACTGTCGACTCTCGCAGCAGAAGAAATTGCAGTTGAATTATATTTTCGTACTTGACTGTCTGTGGCAACAGTAACAGAGTTTCCAGTAGCGGTTGTAAATTCGATTTTTATTACTGTTTTTCCTCCAGGTATCATTACTCCTGCGCTATTCCCAGCACCTCCGCTTGCTAAATTTCCACTATTAGTTCCGTCATCATAATAAACTTTTGCTGTTCCAGCATTTCCTATAGGTAAATTAATATAAGTATTGCCTGTAGTGGTAAAAGGCCGAGGCAAAGAGCCCCCAGAAATTGTTCCATTGGTTTGTTCGGCTGTACCTGCTTTTGTAAAATCTATATAAGAAGCTGTGTTGTTAGGAAATGATATTGAAAAACTAACAGTCGAAAATGTATATGTTCCATCCCAATATGAACCAGAAAAGTTACCTGTAATTGAATTAAGATTAATATCTCCGGTTCCAGAGTCTACTGAAAGTTGTTTAGCTCCCCCCATATTTCCATAAAAAGTTATATCGCCGCCACCAGAATTAATTAGTACATTTTGTGTAAGAAAAATATTGTCAGAATTATCATTAGCGCCAAAGATTAAATCTAATGCATTAGTGGTTGATATATTGCCACCTAAGGATATAGTTGGCGCCTCTAATTTCAGAGAACTCGTAACTCCAGTGTAGTTTAGATCTCCAGCAAGATTGATATCATTAGTTGCTGCTAATGTGACTAAAGCATTATTGGCAAGAGCCGTGTAAATTAAATCTGTTGAAAGTGCACTATAACCTGTACTTGGTAAAGATAAATTATCTGTGCCATTAAATGTTCCTGTTCCACTGGAAATGGCTACTGTGGTTGTAGAACCCGAGGTAGAGGATAAGCGCGTTGGCCCTATATAAATACTGTAAGGATCTAGTAACCACGTACCAGCTATACCATTGAATGATGCGGTGCTTACAAAAGAATTGTCAAGATTCAAAAAATAACCTGAAGTTTCAATATTGCCGCCATTTCCAGAGTAGTTTCCACCTTTGGCTAAAAGAGCCCCATTAACTGTTGTTTTTGATATTGGATTTTTAATATCTGACCAAGCGACAATCATTCCGCCATTACCATTTATTGTTGCAGAAGCATCCAAATTTGCACCATAATCAATGGTTGTATTTATTGCTTGCCGAATTGTGGGGATTGAGTTTTGCCAGCTGCCACCGATTAGAATTTGTCCACCGCCCAAATCACCTGTTGCTAATAAATCGGCTGTTCCGAGAATGTGAATGTCATCACCAGTAATTTGAATTTTGCCTGCAGTTTTCGTTGAGGAAACATTAATTTGACCTGACTGAGTTACTTGGTCCCCATCTAAAAATACTTTGCCACCATCAGTGACAATTCCCTGAGCCTCAATAATTCCTGCACTGTTGATGACAGAACGACTGACTTCACTCACCCCTTTTGCCGATAAAATTACTGCACCTTCTGTGGCCTGGATAGCACTTTGGTTTTCAATTAAACTATTCAGAGTGCCTTGATCGATCGAATAACGAATTAAACGATTTCCCTCAAGGGCTAAATTAACCCTATCTCCAGATAACAAGGCTGAGCTACCTGATGGTGAAACAATGGTACCTAAATTGGTAATTTGTGGAGCAATTAACGCTATGGTCCCATTGGCAAATGCATTCAGAGAACCTTCATTTAAAATCGATTGCGCAGACCCCGAGTTAAAGAAATTTAATTGTCCATTTAAATAATCTTGTTGGTTGATATTTAATGTTGAACCGATAAAACTACTGCCATCAAAACGACCGCCAGGGCCAAATTGAATTCCTGATGGATTCACTAAAATCACTTGACCATTCGCTGTGAGCGAACCAAAAATATAACTTGGATCCATGGATTGCACATAATTCAGGGCGGAGGAGGATGCGCTGGGTTGAATAAAATTAACACTAGCATCCCGACCAATATTAAACGAAGACCAGTTGGTGATTAATTGATTGGTGTTTTGTTGAATGGTGAGTTGATTCTCTATCGCTTGGAAATCTGCTGATCCTGAGACGACATGCGGATCTGTAGGCAACGCGGTACTAGCAATCGGGTCAGCTAGAACTGCTTGAGCCCATATGGCACCTAATAAAAGTGCGGGTGTTTTTAAAGATGGAATGGAAGGTTTTAATCGTTTTCGTGAAGTCCTTTGTTTTGTTGCCGAACGCGCAGTTTCCCCTACCGCGATAAATTGACGATTGACTTTACTCCAAATCACTTTAAATATTCGATTCATAATTTAAAAGAACACGCTCCCTTGAATCCACCACCGACTGTATCGACTAAATCCATCTACATCTTTTCCCTCAGACGACGCACTTGGATTGTCCCCTATTTTTTTTGCCCATCCAGTTTTTACTGAATATTTTCCTGCACTGACCATATCCAAACCTAATCCCCAGCCTTCTAAGGAATATGAATTTTTAGTGACTGTCACCAAGTGTGGCCGATCATTTTGATGGATTTGTCCGTAATCGTAATAAATGGATCCAATGACATCACCAAAACGTGAGCCTGTAGGCATGATATATTTTGCATCCACACTCAGTCGATGACCTTCATCTCCGGCCGCCTCTCCCGGAGGGTATGCTCGAACTCCAGCAGGACCACCTAAAATCATTTTTTCAGCGCCATCTAAATTAGTAAATGCCCACTGTTGGTTATAGATCATTTGAAAAGAAAGCTTATCCGTTCCTCGCTGAATGCGAACAACCTGCATATTTATTTTTTGATATGCGCCATCGGTTCGCGCTCCACCTGAGCCTTGATCATTGGTATAACTGGTTAAATTATCAATTAGATCCAATTCACCGGTGGTGTAAGACATATCCGCTAGCGTAAACCCGCCACCAAACAGTTTATCGATCAATTGACCACTGGAATTGAGTTTATAGCTATACAGATTTTTATTTGCGGTGCGCACTCCTGAGGCTGAACTTTTGATTGATTTCCAATCATACCCCCCTCCAATAAACCATGCTTTTTCTGCGTTTCGGTAGATGGGGTATTTTACATCCGCAGACCAGTTATAAGCCGCCCCCCCAGAAGAAGGGGTGGTTGCTAAAGTTTTACCTAAGGTGTAGTCCAATTCACTGAAGGCGACATTGGCGCGTAGCCCCTTTCGTCCCAAGGGAAATTCATAAGCTAGGCGGTGTAAATGAAAAGGTTCTTCAATGGCATTCACCGTCATAAAATTAACTTTATCACCATAACCCGAGGGGTTATTAAGGTTTACCATAGTGGTCAAACGATCCTGACCGGTGTAACGGCTGCCGTAATTATCAGCAGCGATTGATCCATCCCAGCGCGGTCCCTCTGCAACATCAAGGATTATTTTACTTGTGCCCGGAGTATTTCCAGGGGCTATATTTGCGGCCGAAGTAATCCCCGGATTATCATTTATATTTAAGATACCGCGTTCAAGATCATCTTGCTTAATTTTTAATTGATTTTTATCAGCGATGATATAGTCTTCAATAAGCGTTTGTTTTAAGCGTAGAGGAAATCCAACAGCGCCAGTATCATTAATCAGCAGCGGTTGATTTGGATCGAACGCACCTTCTTGGATAATAATCTCGATAGTGTCATTCACAATTTCTTGTTTGGGTAAGATCGCTTGGGCTAAAAAATACCCTTGATCTTGGTAAAACTTTGAGATGGTTGCTGCGATTTGTTGAATTTCGGTGAAGCTCAGTTGCTGATTAATGAAAGCAGTCACTTGCTCTAAAAGCTCCTCATCAGTGAACACCTCATTGCCTTTGAAGCTGACTTTTTTAACCCATATTTTCGGACCTAAATCCTCAACGATTGGTCGGTCATCATCAATCTGCAGTGTATCTGGAATAGCTTGTGGAATTTGTTGCAGACGTTGTAATTCTTTCTCTTGCTGAAGAATCTGGCCGGCATCACCAGCAAAACTAAATAATGAATTTAATAGCATCATTAAAAATAACATATATTTAAAAAGTTGCATATTAAACTTTTGAATAAGGTTACAAATTATAGCATTTAATTATAAATAAACTGTAAAAAAATTCTGTTGAATAATGTTAAATTTGCAGTCAACCCTTTGAATTCTATAAAAAAGTAATTTGAGAAATAAAAATTAGTTAAAGTTTTAAGCTTGGGATAACTCTCCCGTCAGCAACAATTCTGTCTGACCGTCTTCTTTTAAAATTTTCAAAGAGCCATCGCGCCCGACATCCTGAATTATTCCAAACAGCTCATCATCATTGGCTTTTTTAAACTTTACATACTGATTAGCAAAAGCGTGAGAGGCTAGCCACTCTTCCCGAAAAACAGAAAAATCTGATTTATCAAAGTCAGACAAAATGTGAATGATTTCCTTCACCAACAGTGCAGCGACCTTATTGATCCCCATTGCTGGATCAAGTATGTTTTTAATCCCCATGGCCGGCTGATCTATTTTTTTCTTAAACACATCAGAAAGCTCATAGTTTAAGCCAATGCCAATCACTGCGGTGCAGCGACTTTCCATATCCCCTTGCAGCTCAATTAATAAACCGGCAATTTTAAAATAATCATTGTCAATTTTCATGAGTAAATCATTCGGCCACTTTAAAAAGGTATTGGTTAACTCTAACTTACGCATGGCCCGCTGCAGAGCGATGCCGATCACCAAGCTTAAACCCGATAACTGGGACGCTCCTTTACTAAATTTCCATAAAATGGATACAGTCAAAGATTCGCCAATGCGAGATTGCCAAATTCGCCCTCTTCGTCCCTTACCTTTGGTTTGCATATTTGTAGCCACCACTGTGGCATGGGGTTTTTCTTGTGCCGTTTGCATGAGATACGTATTAGTTGACTCAATCACCTGATGGAAATCCAGATGAACAAACTGAGCGAGCTCACCCAATTCTCTTCGCAATGTATTTTCATTCAACAAGGACATGGTTTTTGTAAGGCGGTAGCCTTTATTGCGGACCGAAAAAATCTCTATTCCAAGGCTTTTCAGTTGGGCAATTGCTTTCCAAATTGAGACCCGTGAACAATGGGTTTGTTGAGCAATTATTTCCCCCGAATGAAATTTGCCATCTGCTAATATGTTTAAGGTTTTAAAGGCTAAATCGTACTGTTTCATAGATTAATCATAGCATGTAACCCCTAAGTAAAATTTCATAAAGTGTGTAAAATATTGAGTTATGAAAAATGACAATGCAACGCCTCCACCGACCAATTTTATTCGGAATATTATTGAAAAAAATCTAGCGGATAATTTATATCAACATAAAAAATGGAGCGGAAAACCCGGTCCAGAAATAGAACACGCCAAGGCTCCGGAAGATACCGCCAGAATTCGCACCAGATTTCCTCCTGAACCGAATGGTTACCTCCATTTCGGCCATGCCAAAAGCATTATTTTAAATTTTAATTTAGCCGAAGACTATCAAGGGCGTTGCCACCTTCGCTTTGATGATACCAATCCGGAAAAAGAAAGTGAAGAATACGTCAACAGTATTATCGACAGCGTTCGCTGGCTGGGTTACGAGTTCCAAGACGAAAAAGAAAATAATTTATATTTTGCCAGTGATTATTTTGACTACATGTACGAGGCTGCTGTTGTTCTCATCAAGGCTGATTTGGCTTATGTGGACAAACAAACACCCGAAGAAATTCGCCTCAATCGCGGCACATTAACTGAACCGGGGAAAGATTCCCCGTTTCGCAATCAATCTGTGGAAGACAATCTCACCCTTTTCGAAGCAATGAAACAGGGAAAATATGCCGATGGTGAGATGGTGTTGCGGGCAAAAATCAACATGGCTTCTCCCAATATTAATTTGAGGGATCCCGCCATCTACCGGATTCGTCACGTCACTCATCATAATTCCGGGGATAAATGGTGCATCTACCCCATGTACACCTTTGCCCACCCGATTGAAGATGCATTAGAAAAAATTACCCATTCGATTTGCACCCTAGAATTTGAGGATCAACGGCCCTTTTACGACTGGGTATTAAAAAAATTAGCTGACGCAGGTTTTCTGGCTAAACCCTTACCCAAACAGCATGAATTTTCGCGCCTCAATTTAACCCATGTGGTGCTATCAAAACGCAAACTGATTCAATTGGTTGACGAAGGACATGTCCATGGCTGGGATGACCCGAGAATGCCCACATTGGTCGGAGCAAAACGCCGTGGCTACCCTCCAAGTGGCTTTAAACTCTTCATGGATCGCATTGGCGTTTCCAAAGCAGATTCTGTGATTGATTATCAAGTCTTTGAAGACGCCATGCGCGAAGTATTAAATCATGAGTGTGACCGAAGAATTGCGGTACTGAATCCATTAAAATTAGTGATTCATAATTTTCCAGAAAACCATATTGAATTGTGTGAAGTGCCGAATCATCCTCAGGATAGCGAACGAGGGTCTCGTCAGGTCAAATTAACCAAGGAACTGTGGATTGAAAAAGAAGATTTTGAAGTGAATCCACCGCCTAAGTTTTTTAGATTATTTCCAGGAAATCAAGTGCGCTTACGATACGGCTTTGTGATTGAGTGCACCGGTTATGAAACTGATGATCAAGGCAAGGTGATTAAAGTACTTTGTGACTATTTGCCGGATACCAAATCAGGCACCCCAGGGAGCGATGCGGTCAAAGTGAAAGGCAATATTCACTGGGTGTCTGCACAGTTTTCAACATCTGTCGTCATCCGTAATTACGATCGATTATTTCACTCAGACAATCCCAATGACGCGGAAAATTTTTTAGACGATATTAATCAAAATTCAATCCAAATGAGCGAAGCCGTTTGTGAAGAACATATTACTCAAGCGTCAATTGGTGATCAATTTCAATTCGAAAGACATGGCTATTACATTGTCGATCCCGAGAGCAGCACTGAACAAATGATTTTTAATCGAACCGCTACACTGCGTGATATTTGGCAAAAATAAAAACCTAATTTAAATCTTGCACCCAAAAAAAAACCCAAACAATCGTTTGGGTTTTTTTGTATTAAAAGTTTGGCGGTGTCCTACGTTCGCATGAAAAAGATCACACTATTATCGGCGCTGAATCGTTTCACTGTCCTGTTCGAAATGGGAAGGAGTGGTGCCAACTCGCTATGTCCGCCAAACAAACTGTTGAGCATAACGCTCGAATTCGTTTGATGAAATTTAACAAAAAGAAGAAGTAAGTTGTAAATTGTAGTGCTTTAGTCACTAAAACATAAATCTAAGATTTAATGTTATAGGATCAAGCCTCACGAGCAATTAGTATCAGTTAGCTTCATGCATTACTGCACTTCCACACCTGACCTATCAACGTCCTGGTCTAGAACGACTCTTGAGTGCACTTAAAGTGCAAGGGAAGTCTTATCTTAAGGCAAGTTTCACGCTTAGATGCTTTCAGCGTTTATCTTTTCCAGATTTAGCTACCCGGCTATGCTACTGGCGTAACAACCGGTCCACCAGAGATCTGTCCATTCCGGTCCTCTCGTACTAGGAACAGCCCCCTTCAAACTTCCAACGCCCACGGCAGATAGGGACCAAACTGTCTCACGACGTTTTAAACCCAGCTCACGTACCACTTTAAATGGCGAACAGCCATACCCTTGGGACCGACTACAGCCCCAGGATGTGATGAGCCGACATCGAGGTGCCAAACTCCCCCGTCGATATGAACTCTTGGGAGGAATCAGCCTGTTATCCCCAGAGTACCTTTTATCCGTTGAGCGATGGCCCTTCCATACAGAACCACCGGATCACTATGACCTGCTTTCGCACCTGCTCGACCTGTCCGTCTCGCAGTCAAGCAACCTTATGCCATTGCACTAAAAGTACGATTTCCGACCGTACCTAGGTTACCTTCGCACTCCTCCGTTACTCTTTGGGAGGAGACCGCCCCAGTCAAACTACCCACCATACACGGTCCCCGATCCCGATAAGGGATCTGGGTTAGAACTCCAACAACATCAGGGTGGTATTTCAAGGGTGACTCCACGTGATCTAGCGACCACGCTTCAAAGTCTCCCACCTATCCTACACAGATCTTGTCAAAGTCCAATGTAAAGCTATAGTAAAGGTTCATGGGGTCTTTCCGTCTAACCGCGGGTAGATTGCATCTTCACAACCATTTCAACTTCGCTGAGTCTCTAGAGGAGACAGTGTGGCCATCGTTACGCCATTCGTGCGGGTCGGAACTTACCCGACAAGGAATTTCGCTACCTTAGGACCGTTATAGTTACGGCCGCCGTTTACCGGGGCTTCAATCAAGAGCTTGCACCCCATCATTTAACCTTCCGGCACCGGGCAGGCGTCACACCGTATACGTCCACTTACGTGTTTGCACAGTGCTGTGTTTTTATTAAACAGTCGCAGCCACCTATTCACTGCAACCCTTTCGGCCTCCACATGTAAAATGCTTCAACCTACAAGGGCGTACCTTATCCCGAAGTTACGGTACAAATTTGCCGAGTTCCTTCTCCAGAGTTCTCTCAAGCGCCTTAGAATTCTCATCCTGCCCACCTGTGTTGGTTTGCGGTACGGTTTCAATTTAACTGAAGCTTAGTGGCTTTTCTTGGAAGCATGGTATCAATCACTTCATGAACAAAAGTTCACTCGTCATCACGCCTTGGTATTGACTCTCCGGATTTGCCTAAAGAATCTACCTACACGCTTAAACCTAGATATCCGTCACTAGGCTGACCTAACCTTCTCCGTCCCCACATCGCATTAAATTGAAGTACAGAAATATTAATCTGTTTCCCATCGGCTACGCATTTCTGCCTCACCTTAGGGGCCGACTCACCCTGCGCCGATTAGCGTTGCACAGGAAACCTTGGGCTTTCGGCGAGAGTGCCTTTCACACTCTTTATCGCTACTCATGTCAGCATTCGCACTTCTGATACCTCCAGCATTCCTCACAGAACACCTTCGCAGGCCTACAGAACGCTCTCCTACCATGCATATAAATATGCATCCACAGCTTCGGTTATGTGCTTAGCCCCGTTACATCTTCCGCGCGAGACGACTCGACCAGTGAGCTATTACGCTTTCTTTAAAGGGTGGCTGCTTCTAAGCCAACCTCCTGGCTGTCTGTGCCTTCTCACTTCGTTTACCACTTAGCACATCATTAGGGACCTTAGCTGGTGGTCTGGGTTGTTTCCCTTTTGACACCGGACGTTAGCACCCGATGTCTGTCTCCCGTGATTGAACTTGCTGGTATTCGGAGTTTGCAATGGTTTGGTAAGCTCTTATGAGCCCCCTAGCCATAACAGTGCTCTACCCCCAGCAGTTATACACGAGGCACTACCTAAATAGTTTTCGGAGAGAACCAGCTATCTCCAAGTTTGTTTAGCCTTTCACCCCTATCCACAGCTCATCCCCAAATTTTTCAACATTTGTGGGTTCGGACCTCCAGTACGTGTTACCGCACCTTCATCCTGGCCATGGATAGATCACTTGGTTTCGGGTCTACACCCAGTAACTAAATCGCCCTATTAGGACTCGCTTTCGCTACGCCTCCCCTATCGGTTAAGCTTGCTACTGAATGTAAGTCGCTGACCCATTATACAAAAGGTACGCAGTCACCCCGAAGGGCTCCTACTGTTTGTATGCATATGATTTCAGAATCTATTTCACTCCCCTCCCGGGGTTCTTTTCACCTTTCCCTCACGGTACTAGTTCACTATCGGTCGATTACGAGTATTTAGCCTTGGAGGATGGTCCCCCCATGTTCAGACAGGATTTCTCGTGTCCCGCCCTACTTGTCGTTATCCTAGTTCCACTTGCGGGCTTTCGTATACGGGGCTATCACCCTCTACGGCTGGACTTTCCATTCCATTCTACTAACGCGCAAGCTAAAAATAACAGGCTGTTCCGGTTTCGCTCGCCACTACTTCCGGAATCTCGGTTGATTTCTTTTCCTCGAGCTACTTAGATGTTTCAGTTCGCTCGGTTCGCTTCACATCTCCTATGTATTCAGAGATGGATACCCTAAAAGGGTGGGTTTCCCCATTCGGACACTCCCGGATCAAAGTTTATTTGCCAACTCCCCGAGAATTTTCGCAGACTATCGCGTCCTTCATCGCCTGTAATCGCCAAGGCATCCGCCATATGCACTTATTCACTTGATCCTATAACATTAAAACCTAAGTTCTACGTTATAGAATTTATTTTTTCTAAAGCAACTTTAAAAAACAACTCAATTTATAGACGAACTACAAATCTCAGTGTAATTAAAAAAGTTTGATTACTACAATCTTACCCAATGAAATCACAATCTCATCACAATCTTATGATTTCAAGTCTTACTTCTTCCAAATTGTTAAAGAACATACTAGCTAATAAAAAGCTAGACTCAAGAACATTGATAATTCTTGAGTCTAACCTCTAAAGTCAAAGAAAATGGTGGAGGATGACGGGATCGAACCGACGACCCCCTGCTTGCAAAGCAGGTGCTCTCCCAGCTGAGCTAATCCCCCAAAATAAATAATTGGTGGGTCTGGTTGGGCTCGAACCAACGACCCCCGCCTTATCAAGACGGTGCTCTAACCAGCTGAGCTACAGACCCCTCTCGATAGGGCCAATTTACCTTTGATCGCTAACAACTGATAAGTGTGAATACTTAAAGATGAGGTATTCTCTAGAAAGGAGGTGATCCAGCCGCACCTTCCGATACGGCTACCTTGTTACGACTTCACCCCAGTCATGAATCCTACCGTGGTAATCGTCCCCCTTACGGTCAGACTAACTACTTCTGGTAAAACCCACTCCCATGGTGTGACGGGCGGTGTGTACAAGGCCCGGGAACGTATTCACCGCGACATTCTGATCCGCGATTACTAGCGATTCCGACTTCATGCTGTCGAGTTGCAGACAACAATCCGGACTACGATCGGTTTTCTGAGATTGGCACCCCCTCGCGGGTTAGCAGCCCTCTGTACCGACCATTGTATTACGTGTGAAGCCCTGGCCATAAGGGCCATGAGGACTTGACGTCATCCCCACCTTCCTCCGGTTTGTCACCGGCAGTCCCATTAAAGTGCCCAACTAAATGATGGCAATTAATGGCAAGGGTTGCGCTCGTTGCGGGACTTAACCCAACATCTCACGACACGAGCTGACGACAGCCATGCAGCACCTGTGTTACCGTTCTCTTACGAGCACTAAAGCATCTCTGCTAAATTCGGTACATGTCAAGGCCAGGTAAGGTTTTTCGCGTTGCATCGAATTAATCCACATAATCCACCGCTTGTGCGGGCCCCCGTCAATTCCTTTGAGTTTTAATCTTGCGACCGTACTCCCCAGGCGGTCAACTTCACGCGTTAGCTACGTTACTCATGGATCTTACTCCACCAACAACTAGTTGACATCGTTTAGGGCGTGGACTACCAGGGTATCTAATCCTGTTCGCTCCCCACGCTTTCGTGCATGAGCGTCAGTGTTATCCCAGGGGGCTGCCTTCGCCATTGATATTCCTCCACATCTCTACGCATTTCACTGCTACACGTGGAATTCTACCCCCCTCTGACACACTCTAGTCTTGTAGTTTCAAACGCAGTTCCCAAGTTAAGCTCGGGGATTTCACATCTGACTTACAAAACCGCCTGCGCACGCTTTACGCCCAGTAATTCCGATTAACGCTCGCACCCTACGTATTACCGCGGCTGCTGGCACGTAGTTAGCCGGTGCTTCTTCTAAAGTTACCGTCATTCTTATAACATATTACGAAATAAGTTTTCTTCACTTCCGAAAGAGCTTTACAACCCGAAGGCCTTCTTCACTCACGCGGGATGGCTGGATCAGGGTTTCCCCCATTGTCCAAAATTCCCCACTGCTGCCTCCCGTAGGAGTCTGGACCGTGTCTCAGTTCCAGTGTGGCTGATCGTCCTCTCAGACCAGCTACTGATCGTCGCCTTGGTAGGCTTTTACCCCACCAACTAGCTAATCAGATATCGGCCGCTCCAATAACGCAAGGTCCGAAGATCCCCTGCTTTCACCCGTAGGTCGTATGCGGTATTAGCTAATCTTTCAATTAGTTATTCCCCATTACTGGGCACGTTCCGATATATTACTCACCCGTTCGCCACTCGCCATCAGAGAGCAAGCTCTCCATGCTGCCGTTCGACTTGCATGTGTAAAGCATCCCGCCAGCGTTCAATCTGAGCCAGGATCAAACTCTTCAGTTTAATCTTGTCTATTACTAAAACTTTCTCAATAAATTAAGAAAGTTAGATAAATCGCTTTGTGCTTTTTTTAAAAACTCAAATTCATTCACAAGGTTAACTAGCCGAAGCTAGTGTGGTCTTGTTCACAAATTTGTGTAAGCACTATATTTTTTGAGTGTGATTGTAAACAATCACTGACCTCAATCAATAAGTACCCACACTTATCAGTTGCATATTGTTAAAGATCATTTCGATTGGTTGCGGGGACAGGATTTGAACCTGTGACCTTCGGGTTATGAGCCCGACGAGCTGCCAGACTGCTCCACCCCGCGATCGAATAAATCACCACCAAATTATTATTTTCTGAGTGATTTTGGCACCCGTAGTGCCAAAGAAGCGAAACTATATCAGGTTTAAAACTACCTTGTCAAACACTTTATCGCTATTTTTTTTATATTTTTTTGTTAACAGTTTGTAACAAAAATCCGGTTTACTTTGCTATAAATTTATTCACCTTATTGACGTACCCAATAGGGTCATCCAGTTGACCGCCTTCCGCCAAGATTGCTTGATCAAAAATCACCGAGGCATAATCACTAAATAGTTGATTTTCATCAACTTTTTCTAATTTTTTAATTAATTCATGATTCGGATTAATCTCCAAAATAGGTTTACTTTCAGGTGTATTTTGTCCCGCTGCTTTTAAAATCCGTTCTAAATTTCCAGAAATATCATGTTCTCCCACCACTAAACAAGCTGGAGAATCCGTTAAACGATGGGTCACTTTGACGTCTTTCACCTTTTCACCTAATGTTTTTTTAATACGCTCAATGATGCCTTTTGCCTGTTTTTCTATTTTTTGCTGTTCTGCTTTTTGCTCTTCATCATCTAATTTACCAAGATCTAAGTCACCTTTAGCGATTGATTGAAGCTTTTTCCCATTATATTCATACAAACTGGACACCAGCCATTCATCCACCCGATCACTCAACAGTAAAACTTCAATATCTTTTTTCTTAAAGATTTCCAAATGTGGGCTATTTTTTGCGGCTTGATGGGAGTCTGCGGTGATAAAATAAATTGCCTCTTGGCCTTCAGGCATATTCTTTATATATGCATCTAAGCTTACCTTTTGCTGGTCTGTCTTTGAGGTTGCAAAACGCAGTAATTTTGCAATATTTTCTTTATTCGCGAAATCTTCAGCTGGCCCTTCTTTTAAGACTTTACCAAATTGATCCCAAAAGATTTGATAATCATCCGCTTGTTTATCGGCCATAGCTTGCAAGGATGTGAGTACCCTTTTGGTGATCCCAGATTTGATGGTATCCACAAGGGGGCTGTCCTGGAGTATTTCTCTGGAGACATTTAATGATAAATCTTGAGAGTCAATCACTCCTTTCACAAAGCGGAGATATTGAGGCACAAGCTTTTCATTGGCATCCATCACAAACACTTTGCGCACATAAAGCTTAATTGAATGTTGATTGTCTCGATCATATAAATCAAATGGAGCCTTCTTCGGAATAAATAACAAAGAGGTGTACTCTGTTTTTCCCTCCACCCGGTTGTGATAATAAGCAAGAGGTGCGTCAGCGTCATAAGAGAGTGATTTATAAAACTCTTCATACTCTTTTTTCTTAATATCCGACTTATTTCGCGTCCAAATCGCGTTGGTATTATTTATGGTCTCCAGTTCGGTTAACTTGACCATCTCCTCTTTTTTCATGTCTGTCTTGTACATTTGAATCGGAATGGAAATATGATCCGAATACTTGCGAATGATGGACTGAAGTCTCCATGAGTCTAAAAATTCATGTTCCTCATCTTTTAATTTTAAAATGACTGTTGTCCCCCGGGTGTCTTTTTTGATTTCATCAATGGTAAACTCACCATCCGCTTGAGAGGTCCAACGATAAGCTTGATCTTGCCCCGCCTTAAGAGTTTCCACCACAACTTCTTTCGCAATAATAAAAGAAGAATAAAACCCAACCCCAAATTGCCCAATCAAATTGGCATCTTTTTTCGTGTCCCCTGATAAATTAGCAATAAATTCTTTTGTGCCTGAACGCGCAATCGTGCCCAAATTATTGATCAAGTCCTCTCGATCCATGCCAATACCATTATCAGCAATGGTGAGTGTTTTCGAAGAGGTGTCATAATCAACGATGACCTTTAATTCTGAATCGTTGCCATACAACTTATCGTTATCAAGCGCCTGAAATCTTAATTTATCGGCCGCATCACTCGCATTAGAAATCAACTCCCTTAATGCAATTTCTTTATTACTGTATAAAGAATGAATCATAAGATTGAGAAGTTGTTTAACTTCAGTTTGGAAATTTAGCTTTTCTGATTTAGACATAAATTTTATTTGTAATGATTAATGATGAATAATAGTGGGGGTAAATTCTAAATTTTCAAGCTTTAAGAATTTTTTTTTGCGCCTCAAAAGCTAAATGAAATCCCATAGTTGCCGTGACCATCACAGAAGATCCATAGCCAGAACAACTTAAGTTGTTAGAAAGGTCATCGCATAGATCAGGCTTGATGACCTGCTCGTTAGAAAAAACCGATGGAATACCTAATCTTTTTTTGGTGGGATATCTTTTTTTTAATACTTTTCTTAATTTTGCTAATAGCGGATCACCAAAAGTTTCAAATAAATCTGCCGATTGAATCATCGAGGGGTTTTTTCTTCCCCCTGCTCCCCCAGACATCAAAAGATTTATTTTTTTTCTAAGACAATGCTCAACCAATTCAACCTTGACTGAAACTTGATCAATGGCATCGATGACCACATCCATATTTTGATGAATCAGTGTTTCTATATTTGCTGCATCCAGAAACTGATCGATCAAATTCAGTTTACAATCTGCATTTATGTGGGTGACTCTTTCTGCTAAGGCACGAATTTTAGACATGCCCACATTATGTTCATAGGCTTGAATTTGACGATTGATATTGGATGCCACCAGATGATCCATATCAATTAAAGTTAATTCACCAAAACCTTGCCTCACCAAACTTTCAACCACCCAAGAACCAACACCCCCCAAGCCAATCACACAAATATGACTCTGACTAATTTGCTCAAATTGATCTTTTCCGAGTAAATTTTGCGTACTTAAAAAATTATCTTTGATTGCTGGCATCGTTATTTTTCAAGAATGACCACAGCACTCGCAATTCTTTTTTCATCAGAAATAGATAAGTGATAACGGATGATATGCTGTTCTTGCAGATAAGCATTGATTTTTTCATCTAAAACCAAATAAGGTTGACCCACTAAATTATTAATGACCTGTATTCCGTGAAATGTGACTGGATGTCGAAATCCAATGCCTAAGGCTTTTGAAAAAGCCTCCTTAGCTGCAAATCTCTTTGCCAAAAATTGGATCTGATTTTTTTTAGTCCTAAAAATATCATACTCTTCTGCATTCAGAATTCTTTTTGCAAAATGATCGCCAAATTTCTCATAAATTTTTTTTATTCGCTCGATCTCAACGACATCATTTCCAATCCCAAAAATCATGCTATACCTTAATTAAAGATTTCATTTTCTTAATAGCGTTATCCCAACCAATGAATAATGCCTCAGCAACAATCGCATGGCCTATATTCAGCTCATCAATTTGTTTCACCGCAGTCATGGCGGAAACATTCTTATAATTTAGTCCATGACCTGCATTAACAACCAGATTATGCTGAGCTGCATATTCTGCCATCCTGGTTATCTTTTCAAGCTCTAATTGTTGCTGTTTCCCATGGGTATCCGCATAATGCCCGGTATGAAGTTCAATCACAGGAACCTTCATCTTAATCGCACAATCAATCACTTCTATATCAGGAGCAATAAACAATGACACCCTAATGCCATGATCAGCAAGTTCACGAACAATTGTTTTGATCTGAGAATAATAATTTTTAAGATCCAAGCCTCCCTCTGTTGTTCTTTCCTCTCTTCTTTCAGGGACAATACAAACATCTTCAGGCATGATTTCTAAAGCAATCTTTAACATTTCCTCTGTGGCCGCCATCTCTAGATTCATTTTTGTTTGGATAATGGGTTTTAAATCAAATAAATCTTGATCTTGCATGTGTCTGCGGTCTTCTCTGAGATGTAAGGTAATGCTATCCGCTCCGGATGATTCAGCAATCCTTACTGCATCCACAATACTGGGATATGATGTTCCCCGTGCTTGTCTGATTGTTGCAATGTGATCAATATTTACCCCAAGCCTCATTTTCTTTCCATTTCATTTTTTAAAAATAATTCTTTAGTATTTAATGTCTCATTGCCCATGTAATAATTGATTAGATAACGCATTAATGATTTACTCTCCTTTGCTGTTGCTGGATCTTGGTAATCATCCTTGGCCATATCCAGAAGTGTCTTGCCTCTCAATTTAATTCCATGGTTGGTTTTATCCAATAAAGATGCACCGTACTCTGCTTCAAATCTATACAGTTGGTCAGCAATAATATCATTATCATCCTCATCCACTAAAAGTTTGACTTGATATCCAAGCTCTTCAAGTAACTTGATCTCAAAACGTCTGAGAATTTTTTCATAATCCTTTGATGATGATAGCTGATGAAGACAAGTATGGTAAAAATTAAAAAAACTTTGTACAGGCTCATCCTTTGGGAGCAGCTTGATTAAAAGTTCATTCATGTAAAATCCACACACTAATCCTTGCTCTTGCAATCCGAGATATTTTGAAGTCCATTCCACGCTAAATAAAGTTTTTAAATCCCCACTCCCAGACCAAGTCCCTTGAACCTGTTGGAAGGGTTGCAGATATCCTCTGAGTAAAGATCGGGGTCTTCGGGCACCTTTAGCTAATAAGGATAATCTTCCATAATTTTCAGAAAATACCTCAACTAAAAGACTAGTTTCTTTGAAAGGATAGGTGTGAAGAATATAAATATTTTGTTCGTCAAAACGCATTGCATTATATTCCCAATGACTTTAATGCTCTGGCATCATCAAACCAATTTTTTTGCACCTTGACCCAAACTTCTAACCACACTTTAGAGCCAAATAATTTTTCCATATCTCTGCGCGAATCTGAGGATATTTTTTTGAGTTTTTCACCATCTTTTCCAATGAGTAATGGCTTTTGACTGTCTTTGTCGACTAAAATCGATGCAAATACTCTTCTTAAATTACCTGTGGTCTGAAAATCATCTATTTCAACGGCAATCACATAAGGAAGTTCGTCTCCCGTTAAACGAAAGATTTTTTCGCGAATGATTTCAGCTGCTAAAAATCGTTCATTTTTATCAGTAATTTCATCCGCATCAAAAATAAAAGGTTGCTGTGGAAGAAATTCTCGAATTTCATCTAAGATCACTCGTTGGTTATCTTTGAGCTTAATAGAAGCAGGGATAATTTTTTTAAAAAAATCAAGTTCTGTATTGAGTTTTATTAACTCTAAGATCTGATTCTTATTTTTAATTTTATCAATTTTATTGATGAGATTGATAATGGGGACACTTTTTGGGATCTGATCTAATAGTTTTTTTTCAACCTCATTTAATTCGTTTGGCTCAGACATAAAAATGACTAAATCGACATCATGCATCACTGAAGTCACAGACTTATTCATTCTTTTATTCATTTCATTTAAGAATTTTTGCTGATAGCCGGGGGTATCAACAAATATATACTGTGTATTCTCTATAGTATGGATTCCTAAGATCTGATTTCGCGTGGTTTGCGCTTTTCTGGAGGTAATGGACAGTTTCTGGCCCAGAATAAAATTGAGTAAGGTTGACTTGCCAACATTAGGTTGACCGATGATTGCTACCTTGCCGCATCTTTGGTCCATCATGTTAATTTTTCTTTTACCAATGGCATGGTAATGGTAGCGGCTTCTTGTTCTGCCGCACGCCTTGAAGGACCTGAAGCTTCAGCTGATAGGCTTAATTGTTGAACCGAACACCTTACAATAAATTCCTGTGCATGCGCTTCACCTTTAATGTCAATCACTTCATACTTTGGAAGCATTAATTTTTTAGATTGCAAAAGTTCTTGTAATGCTGTTTTTGAATCCTTATCAATTCTTGCTGGATTGATTTGATCTAACCAATCATTAAAATTATTGAGGATAAACTGTTGCGCAGGTGTCAAACCTCCATCCAAATATAATGCGCCAATAATCGCTTCAAAACAGTCTGCAAGAATAGAAGGTCTTCTCCATCCCGCACTTTTTAATTCGCCTTCACCAAGTAGAATAAAGTCACCTAACTTTATTTTTGAGGCCACCTCTGCCAAAGCACTTGCTTTGACTAATGAAGCCCTGAGTCGACTTAAATCTCCTTCAGGCAAATTGGGAAATTTTTTAAACAATGACTCGGCAATCGTAAAATTAAGTATGCTATCTCCAAGAAATTCCAGACGTTCATTATTTTCCCCATCATAACTTCGATGCGTCAAAGCCTTTTCTAGCAGCTTAATGTCTTTAAAAGAATAATTTAATAATTCAATTAATTGTTTTATTGTCAAATCATCCATTATTTAATCCAAGAACCTATACGATTAAAATCATTAAAGTTTAACCAAATCACAAACGCTTTACCCACCAACAAATGGTCTGGGACAAATCCCCATACTCGACTGTCTGATGAATTATCTCTATTGTCCCCCATAGCAAAATAATGACCCTCAGGGACAGTAAATTCAAAAGTTTCCGATGGGATGTCATGAATCAAAATCGAATGACTCAGGTTATTATTTGTCTCTAAAAATTCTTTAGCTTTTAAACTCAAGTCCGCATTTAGCTGATACTCATAATTTCCTATGAAGGATTGTGGCAATGCTTGATTATTAATAAATAATTTTTTGTTGTCATAGCGGATGGCATCACCTGGAAGACCAATCACTCTTTTAATATAGTCAATGGAGGGGTCTTTTGGGTAATGAAACACAAAAACATCCCCTCGTTGAGGAGAACCAATTTTATAAATTAATTTATTAAAGACCGGTAATCTCAATCCGTAAGCAAATTTATTAACGGCAATGAAATCACCCGCAATTAATGTCGGCATCATAGAACCTGAAGGAATCTTAAATGGCTCAATCAAGAACGTTCTAATGACAAACACTAACAACAGAATAGGGAAAAATTCTCGGGCAATTTTTATTCCTTTTAATAGCCACGAATTTGATGAGGACTGTGAAATTTTAAATAAAACATCAACTAGAAAAACTAAGCCAAATAATAAGGTTGACGCCATTAAGATGATTGCAAAAATCATTTCTCATCCACTTTCAAAATCGCTAAAAAAGCTTCTTGAGGTATTTCAACATTACCCACTTGTTTCATTCTCTTTTTTCCTTCTTTTTGTTTTTCTAACAATTTTCTTTTTCTACTCACGTCACCGCCATAACATTTTGCCAAAACGTTTTTTCGCATAGCTTTTACGGTCTCACGAGCAATAATATTCGCTCCAATTGCCGATTGAATGGCTACATCAAACATTTGCCTTGGGATCAATTCTCTCATTTTAGCAGCTAGATCTCGCCCTCTATATTTACTATTTAACCGATGCACAATGGTTGATAGCGCATCGACTCGCTCACCATTAACAAGAATATCTAATTTAACCAGATCAGAGGCTCTAAATTCTAAAAAATCATAATCCATGGAGGCATATCCTCTCGATACAGATTTTAACTTATCAAAGAAATCTAAAACCACCTCATTTAATGGGATTTCATAGGTCAGCATGACCTGCCTCCCCAAGTATTGCATATTTTTTTGCTCCCCCCTCTTTTCATTGGCTAAAGTCATAACAGGTCCAACATAATCTTGGGGCATTAAAATATTTAAGGTAATTATAGGTTCACGAATTTCCTCGATGGTTGAAAGGTCAGGAAGTTTTGATGGATTTTCAATTTGTTTTATGTCCCCATTTTTTAACAATAACTCGTATACCACTGTTGGTGCAGTAGTAATCAGTTCCATCTCGTATTCTCTCTCTAACCTCTCCTGAATAATATCCATATGCAGCAGGCCTAAAAATCCACATCGAAAACCAAACCCAAGCGCACTTGAATTTTCTGGTTCAAAATGTAGAGAAGCATCATTTAAGCTTAACTTCTCAAGGGAGGTTCTGAGTGCCTCAAATTGATTAGACTCGACCGGATAAAGACCTGCAAACACTTGAGGTTTGATTTCTCTAAATCCCGGTAGCGGGGATTCTGCCGGTTTTGCGGTATGGGTAATGGTATCTCCCACTTTAGCGATTGCTAATTCTTTGATTCCAGCAATCACAAAACCCACTTCACCCGCCTCAAGCCTTTCTTTGATGAGTGGTTTTGGTGTAAAAACACCAACTTGATCAGCATTAAAATATCGCCCATTCGACATTAAAGTTATTTTGTCTTTGGTCGTTAACACACCCTCGACAATTCTTACCAACATAACTACGCCCACATAATTATCAAACCATGCATCAATGATTAAACCTTGGAGATTATTTTTTGGGTCACCTTTAGGCGGTGGAACAAAGGAGACTATTTTTTCTAATATGTCTGGAATTCCCAAACCGGTTTTCGCCGAGCAAGGAATTGCATCTGATGCATCAATGCCAATAACATCCTCTATTTCGCCTTTGACCCGCTCAGGATCAGCTGATGCCAGATCAATTTTATTGAGCACGGTAAAGACTTCGACATTTTGATCCAGTGCCGTGTAACAATTGGCGACTGTTTGCGCTTCAACTCCCTGAGAGGCATCCACCACCAATAATCCGCCTTCACAGGCTGCCAATGAGCGACTGACCTCATAAGTAAAATCAACATGCCCAGGGGTATCAATTAAATTTAAAATGTAATCCTGTCCATTATTGGCTTTATATTTCAAAGTCACTGTTTGAGCTTTAATGGTAATGCCTCGCTCACGCTCAAGATCCATCGAGTCAAGAACTTGGTCATCCATTTCTCGATCCTCTAAACCTCCACATGACTGAATTAAGCGATCGGCTAGCGTAGACTTACCATGGTCAATGTGAGCAATAATTGAAAAGTTTCTAATATTTTTTTGCATGAAAGTTTAATAATATGAACAAATAAAGGCGCCTACGCGCCTTTGAATTTGTGATTTTACCCTAATCAATTCTAATTGGTTATTTTAATTGGAACGTAAAGTGTATCCCCGTTACGGTAAACCAATAAAGCAATCGTTTTACCTTTTGCGATCTTTTTAATGGCTTGATTAAACGACTGCGCTGATGAGACAGGGTTATTATTTAATCCTAAAATCACATCGCCTTGTCTAATACCAGCATTCAGCGCAGCATCTGCAGCTTCGACGACTAAAACACCAGCATTTTCTTTGATTTGTTTTTTCTGCTGCGGTGTCAAATCTTTCACAACCAATCCAATTCTATTTTTTTTGGCTTGTTCAGAATTTTTTCGCGCAACTACCATATCATCAGTCGGCATTTCACCAATGGTTATGGTTAAACTTTGTTCTTTCCCTTGTCTTAAGATGACAACAGACACTTCTGTATTTGGCTTTGTCGCAGAAACAAATTTAGGTAAATCTGAGGATGTTTTAATGTCTTTTTCATTAAACTTAAGAATCACATCGCCAGGTTTAAGTCCACCCTTCTCAGCTGGAGACTCTTTTTCCACGCCGGCAACCAGAGCACCTTGGGTTGTTTTCATTCCAAATGATTCTGAAAGTTCTTTGCTAATTTCTTGAATGGCAATTCCCAGCCAACCTCTTGAAACTTTTCCATCTTTTTGGAGTTGCTCAGCCACATTAATGGCAACATCAATCGGAATCGCAAAAGAGAGTCCCATATAACCCCCTGTTCTCGAATATATTTGAGAATTAATTCCTACAACTTCACCTGAAGTATTAAATAAGGGGCCACCTGAATTACCAGGATTAATTGCTACATCTGTTTGAATAAAAGGTACATAATTTTCTTGCGGTAAATTTCTGCCCAACGCACTCACAACTCCAACAGTCATGGTGCTTTCCAAACCAAAAGGTGAGCCAATAGCCGCTACCCACTCGCCGACCTTAAGTTTTGCAGGGTCGCCAATAGTTACTTTGGGTAAATTGTCTGCCTTAATTTTTAAAACCGCAACATCGGTCCTTTTATCAACCCCAAGCACCTCAGCTTGAATTTCTCTCTGATCATTTAATTTAACTATAACCGTGTCTGCATCATTTACCACATGCGCATTTGTGATCACAATACCTTTGGTATCAATAATGAAGCCTGAGCCGGTTCCCATGACTTGCTTTTCCTGTGGAGCTGTATTTCCATTCGGAGGAATTCCCCCCGGGAAACCAGGTATACCAAATCGCTTAAAAAACTCTTGCAAATGTTCATCGTATGGAAAAGGCGGTGTGTTGCCTGCTGGCGTCACGGTGTTTTTGATTGAGGTAATATTGACAACTGTTTTTCCTTGATTTTCAGCAAGCTCGGTAAAGTCAGGAAGAGTGATTGCATTACTGATTAATGAAATCAAGATTGCACATAATGAAATTACAGTTTTAAAGCATTTCATAAAAAAACATCTCCTAAATAAACTTATTTACTGATTGTCAGATTCAAATCCAAGCCTGAGGATTTTGTATACTTTCGACTTATGAGAATCCCAAAAAAAATACCGAAAATAGCCCCCAATAAGGAATAACCAACACTATTCGAATAATATTGTGCCAATGATAAAAAAAACAAGAGTGACGTGAGTGGAACAAAATAAATCATTAGAGAAATTTTTAAAAGCTTTCTTTCATCATAATGAATATTGACGATGTCTCCTTGCTTTACCTTAACATTATTATCAACCGCGATCATATCACTTTTATGATTCAAAAATTTACCCCACAGGGAGTTACCACAGCCTTGGTTTTTACCACATAAGCCGCAGGGTTGATCACGGTATGACTCTAAAAAAATTTTAGAGCTCGTAATCTTGACCACAATCCCTTTATCACTCATTACTTAATTTGACGTTATCAGTCAAGCTAGACAAAGTAGTCATTGGAACAGCTCCGACTGCCATGATCTGATAACCTTGTTTGTATTGAGCATGAATGTTGTTTGAACCCCTTCGAGTCGAACCAGTTTGCGGTTTTTGATTCTTAGGAACAGGATGTATAAAGACTGAAATAAAGGATAAGCCATCAGTGAATACTATTTGGTGGGCAATCGCATTCAAGCCTGAGTAACGTTTAGCAGAATAGCTCATCTCTTCAAAACCTTGAGGTAATTGTTCAATACTCCAAAATTTTCGGACAGATTGTGATAATTGATTTTCTTCGTTAATAATATATTTTTTTTGAGGATCAAGATTTGGACGAAACCAGCTCACATCCTCATTAGAGAGAAATTCTAAATTTGCAAAAGAGATGTTTTCAATGGTTTTTTGATTATTATCAATGACCATTAATTTAAGAGGCAAGCTGGTCTCATCATCAAGCCATAAATGATAATTAAAGCGATATTGATCTTTTGGACTTAGCACAAGCATTGTCGATGGTCGATTCGCCACTCGGAACGCTCCCCCATTAAAAATAGAATAATTTTCCTTTAACTTTTCAACACTGGTTGGAAAAATATTAGGAAACAGACGAGCATTTTTTTTTCTCTTGATAAGAATCTTATCATGATCATTGTCGTATAAAACTGCATCTGTTTGATGCATCAATAATAAATTAGGTGCACCATCTATCTTTTCAATTTTCAAAAATTCTTCATTTTTGTGATTGACATGAATTATCCGAGTTGAGTTTATATCTTGTTTTTCATCAACAGTATTTAATATCCCTGAATAGCATAGGTTTTGGCTTGCAAGGGATGCTTGATTAATTTTTTCCCAAAGATCTGACTCAGAGGCAGCCATCCCTGAAAAAGAGACAAAAAGCAGGAATAGGAATCTGAGCATACTAAATATTGGGCTGATATCCAGCTTCTAAATAGTAATTTGGATTTCGTGTTGTATTTGAAAAATGATCTTCAATAATTTCAAGAGATACATCGTCAGACGCTAAAAAATCATTTGACGAAAAATTATTGGACGATGCATTGAAATAAAAATTTGTAGCCCAGGAAATTACTAAAGCAACTACTAGCCCTAATGTAAATACAAGCACATATTTCTTATAATCAAAACTAACTGAAGATTGATTGGGTCTAAAGAAACCATTATTAAACTGAGTAGGTTCATTATTAATTTTTGACATGATTTTTGAAGTCAGCATAGGGTCAACTTCTGAATACTCATTATTTAACACATCGCTAATCATTTGATATGTTTTATATTTTGATAAAGCACTAGGATTTTTTGCGAGCTCATTGAGGCTGATATCAAGATCTTTACCTTTCAACTCATTATCAAAAATTGATGATACTCTTTCAGACATTTAATGTAGTTCCTTACGTAATAATCGTATAATTTTTACCATCTTTTATTAGATGTTTCAATTAAGGGTTTTAATTTTTCTGCAATCGATTCCCGAGCTCTAAATATTCTCGAACGCACAGTTCCGATTGGGCAATCCATAATCTCAGCAATTTCTTCATAGCTCAAACCATCCATTTCGCGAAGGGTAATGGCTGACCTTAACTCTTCAGGAAGATGTTCAATGGTATCGTTAACGGTTGCTGCAATTTCCTTGGTCATCATAGCGCTCTCGGGAGTTTCGTATGACCTTAAATCACCCGCATCATCAAAATTCTCAATATCTTCAAGCTCTACCTCATTCATCGCCTTTGGTCTGCGACCGAGAGCCATTAAATGATTTTTAGCGGTGTTCACGCCAATCCGGTAAAGCCAGGTATAAAAAGCACTGTCGCCACGGAAATTATTTATCGCACGGTATGCCTTGATAAAAGAGTCTTGAACTATGTCTTCTATTTCAGACTGATCGCGCACCATTCTCGAAAGTAAACGGTATAACTTTTTGTGATATTTTTCTACAAGGATGCCAAAAGCCTGTTTGTCACCTTTTTGGACTTTTTCTACAAGTTTTTGATCTATTTCGCGCTCCGGATTTTTCGGAGGAAAATTCATATTATTCTTATTTTGTGTGTCAGATTTTTCACTGTACACTCTTCTATTAGATTCAACAACTTTTAGATTATGCATTCTATATTCCTTGTTTATACTTGTGATAGCCTTTCAATCGAAAGGTTCAAATAATTACATGCAATTTGATGTCTTAATCATAGGGGCCGGTCTTGCAGGACTCTCTTCTGCACTAAAATTTGCTCCCAATATAACAGTTGCCATTGTTGTTAAGAGGCAGCTATCACTCAGCTCCAGCCACTGGGCTCAAGGTGGTGTGGCTGGAGCGATTAACAATGATGATAATTTTGATTTGCATGAACAAGACACGATTTCAGCTGGGGCTGGTTTATGTCAATTGGAAACTGTAAGGCATGTCGTTCGAAATAGCGATTTATGCATTCAATGGCTCATAGACCAGGGAGTTGAATTCACAAAAATTGATGGCAAAAATTCTCTTCATCTAACGCGAGAAGGGGGTCATTCATTAAATCGAATAGCGCATGTCGCTGATTTTACCGGCAAAGCCATACAAGATAATTTGATCCAAAAGGCCCTCCAACAGAAGAATATCACTGTGTTTGAGGAGCATTCAGCCGTAGATTTAATTGTCTCGACCAAGCTAAACAATAAAGATTTACCAGAGAGATGCCTGGGTGCGTATATTTTAGAAAATCGAACAGGGAAGGTGTTTACCATTTCTGCAAAAAAAACTATTTTAGCTACCGGAGGAGCTTCAAAAGCTTATTTGTATACCACCAACCCTCCGGTAAGTACAGGTGATGGAGTTGCTATGGCATGGCGTGCTGGATGTGAAATTCGAAATATGGAATTCATTCAATTTCATCCAACTTGCCTCTATCACCCCATGGAGCGCTCTTTTTTAATATCCGAAACTGTTCGTGGTGAAGGCGGAATCCTTCTCCTTCCGAATGGTGAAAAATTTATGCACAAATATCATGAGTTAGCAGATCTCGCTCCTCGGGATATTGTAGCTCGAGCAATTGATAGCGAAATGAAACAATATGGTTTAGAACATGTGTATTTAGATATATCCATGCTGGACAAAGCATATATTAAAAAAAGGTTTCCAAGTATTTACTCACATTGCTTAAAACTCGATATTGATATGACCTGTGAGCCAATCCCTGTTGTTCCTGCAGCGCATTATTCATGTGGTGGGGTGGCAACTGACCTCAATGCTATGACAACCCTTGAGGGATTATATGCCGTAGGCGAAACAGCTTGTACAGGACTTCATGGAGCGAATAGACTAGCCAGTAATTCTTTGCTTGAATGTTTAGTCTTTTCATCCTCAGCAGTTAAACATATTTCTGAGAATCTTAACTTCAAGCATACACCTCTCCCGGAATGGGATGAAAGTCGTGTGTCCAATCCCGATGAAGCTGTGATGATTTTGCAAGTTTGGAATGAGCTGAGAAGATTTATGTGGAACTATGTCGGTATTGTTCGCACAAACCAACGCCTTAAACGGGCATATGATCGAATTGAACTGTTAAAAGATGAGGTACAACATTATTATAATAATTTTCATATCAGCGCTGACTTGATTGAACTCAGAAATTTACTTCAAGTGTCTGAATTAATCGTAATTTCTGCGCTTCAAAGAAAAGAAAGTCGAGGCCTACATTTTAGCAAAGACTACCCACTGAAAGCAGAAAAAGCAGTTGATACAGTGATACAATTAAATAAAAAAAGTTAGGAAAAAAAATGAAAGTCTCAATGAACACTGTGGTTACCATCGATTTTGAACTCACAGACAGTGATGGAAAAACTTTAGAAAAAAGTAAAGAGCCAATTTCATACCTTCACGGGGGTTTCGACAATATTTTTCCCAAAATTGAGGAAGCTATCCATGGCAAAGCCCAAGGGGATGAGGTAGAGGTATCACTTGAACCGAAAGATGCTTTTGGAGAATACGACGAAGACTTAGTAAACATTGAATCTGCCGATAAATTTCCCGAGAAAAATGTTAAAGTGGGCATGCAATTTGAGGGAGAGGATGAATCAGGTGATGTGGTCGTATTTACTGTTACTGATATCGCGGATGGTAAAGTTGTTGTTGATGGCAACCATCCTTATGCCGGACAAAGGGTCATGTTTAAGGCAAAAATTGTGGAGGTTCGCTCAGCCAATCAAGAAGAAATTCAACATAAACATGTCCACGGTCCTGGTGGACACCATCATCATTGATGTTTCAATTCATCACTCATGTGTTTTTGCACAATCTTAATAAAATCATCATAAATTTTTCCATTAGAAGCGAGAATATTGCCTGTTTTCAGCCAAGCTTGTTTTTCGTTAAAATCAGAAACAATGCCCCCTGCTTCCTTCACCAATAAAGCTCCCGCTGCAATATCCCATTTAGATAAACCTATCTCCCAAAAACCATCAAACCAACCGGCAGCAACATAGGCTAAATCCAGAGCTGCAGAACCAGGTCTTCTAATTCCTGAAGTGCTGAGCACCATTTCCTCAAACATTTTTAAGTAGCTCGGTAAATGAGAAAAATCTCTGAAAGGAAACCCAGTTCCAATAATAGACTCTTTTAATTTTGTCTTTTTTGAAACTCTGAGACGCCTATCATTTAAAAAGGCACCCCTGCCTTTTGTTGCTGTAAATAAGTCATTACGATTTGGGTCATAAATAACTGCTTGGGTGATTTCACCTTTATGCATTAGCGCAATAGAAACACAATATTGAGGATATTGATGAAGAAAATTTGTTGTACCATCTAATGGATCAATGATCCAAATAAACTCGGAATTATTATCATTAAATCCAGACTCTTCTCCCAAAAAACCGTGAGTGGGATATGCCGCTTTTAGCGTATCGATAATTATTTCTTCAGAAGCTAAATCAACTTCAGATACGAAATCATTAGCAGATTTGTTTTTTACTGTTAACTGATCGATATCCTCTGCAGCTCTTAATATCATTGAGCCCGCTTTTCGAGCTGCTTTAACTGCAGTATTGAGCATTGGGTGCATTTTTTTTCCGTACGAATTTCTTAATTAATAATAATGTGTCATTCTAATGGAATAAAATGAATTCAAAAAAAGAAATTTACAAAAATATAACTTTTGTTCTGTCCCATACCAGTCACCCTGGGAATATTGGCGCCGCGGCAAGGGCAATGAAAACGATGGGCTTTAATAAACTTACGTTATTATGTCCAGAAAAATTTCCTCATTCAGAAGCAGATGCATTAGCCTCAGGAGCTACAGATATTTTAGAAAAAGCAAAGGTTTTTACCAATATCGAGGAGGCCTTAGCTCATAACAATATTATTGTTGGATTTACGGCACGTAGGCGTGAATTAACTCAAGCACACCTGTCTTCGGATGAGGTAGCTAAAAAAATAATTAAGCTTGGTATGACTAATAAAATTGGGCTGTTTTTTGGTAATGAAACTTCAGGTCTGTCTAATGATGAAATTCAACACTGTCATTATTTAGGCTATATTGATGCCAACAAGAGCTATTCCTCCCTTAATTTATCTCAAGCAGTTCAGGTAATAGCCTATGCCCTTCGACAGGAGATCAATCTAAAAGAATTTAATATCACAGCTAAAGAGAGAGCAATAGCCAGCTTTACCGAGCAGAATGGTTTTTATGCACACCTTGAAGATACATTAAAAAATTTAGAGTTATACGATGAAGTTCAAGGCAAAAGACTCATGCATCGAATACGACTAATGTTTAATAGAATTCAAATGGATAAAGATGAAGTCAATATTCTTAGAGGAATATTAAATCAAATTAATAAAAAAATTGATTAGAAACCAACTATTTTAGTCAGTTATTATTTGTGATAACATTCTAATTCTATTTTTACTTGCAATACAAAAATTATGTTTTTTAAACAATTTCGAGATGATTTAGCTGTTGTTTTTCAAAGAGACCCTGCAGCTCGAAACTTTATTGAAATTTTGATGACCTACCCTGGGGTCCATGCCGTCCTTTTACATCGGCTTGCTCACCGTTTGTGGTTATTGAAATTAAAATTGATTGCACGCATGGTTTCGCATCTTGGACGCTTTCTCACTGGGATAGAAATACATCCGGGTGCAAAAATTGGGCAAAGATTTTTTATTGATCATGGCATGGGAGTTGTGATAGGAGAAACTTCAATTATTGGCAATGATTGTACCCTTTACCATGGAGTAACGCTTGGAGGTACAACTTGGAAAAAAGGCAAAAGACATCCAACACTTAGTGATAACGTCGTGATTGGTGCGGGGGCCAAAGTATTGGGTCCAATAATAATAGGTAAAAATTCGAAGATAGGTTCTAATGCCGTCGTTGTGTCCGACATTCCTGAAGATTCTACTGCTGTGGGTATTCCAGCCAAAATTATCGAAAGCGACCAAACTTTAAATAAATTTAGCGCCTATGCTGTTGGTAAGGATCCGTCTGATCCTGTTCTCAAGTCAATTGACGAGATTCTAGCCTTGCTCGACAAACAACAAAAAGAAATCGACTCTTTAAAACAAAAATAATTGAACTTTATCAATTAATAGTTGATCAAAATAGTCAAGTTTTTATATAATTATAATTATGAAATTAACGACAAAAGGTAGATTTGCAGTTTCTGCAATTTTAGACATTGCCCTCAATCAAAAACAGGGTCCTGTTACGCTGCTTGCCGTATCTGAAAGACAAGGTATTTCTTTGTCTTATCTGGAGCAGTTATTCAGTAAACTTAGAAGACGAGAAATAGTATCTAGCATTAGGGGTCCTGGTGGAGGATACAAAATCATCAGAGCTTATACTGAAATTACAGTCAGGCAAATTATTGCAGCTGTTGATGAAAAAATTGATGCTACGCAATGTGGGGGTACAGAAAATTGTCACGCAGGAAATCGATGCATGACCCACGATTTATGGATTTCAGTCAACAAAAAAATATTAAGTTATCTTGATAGCTTATCGCTTCAAGATTTGTACGATAACTATCACATCAGTCAGAACGATAAAAAAGATCATCGAATTGATTTCTTCGAAAATCATTATACGAAAGATAATGGAGTTAGAGTTTGAGTTCGCTTTATTTTGATAATAATGCAACGACTATGGTTGATCCTGAGGTGATACAGAGCATGCAAGAGTGCTGGAGCTCACAACTTGGAAATCCATCAAGTAATCATTCCTTTGGTCGAAAAGCTCACCAACTTGTGGAAGAAGCAAGAATCAAGGTAGCAAATGCAGTGGGCGCTTTACCCAAAGAAGTCTTTTTTACATCCAGTGGAAGTGAAAGTAACAATTGGTTCGTTAATGGCATGGCAAAAGTGAATCCAGATGCCAAATTTTTTTATGGCGCGACTGAGCATCCTTGTATCTCTAAACCGATGCAACAACTTCAAAATATTGGAATTTTTTCTGAAGTCATACCGGTGAAAACATCCGGGGAAGTTGATGAAACATTTTTTAAAAAATTAAATAAAAATGACATCAATATTGTCAGTTTAATGTATGTAAATAATGAATCAGGCGTTATTCATGACCTAAAAAAAATAAAAGAAAATTTAGGCAGCAATGTTTTAATGCATAGCGATGCAGTGCAGGCTCTCGGAAAAATTAAATTGGAGTTTAATGATCTAAATTTAGATGCGATGAGTATTTCAAGTCATAAAGTAAATGGTCCCCAAGGTATTGCGGCTTTAGTTATAAAAAATGGGTTAGATATTGAACCGCTAATCTATGGTGGAGGACAAGAGTCTGGGTTAAGAAGTGGTACTGAAAATATTGCATCTATTGTTGGTTTTGGAAAAGCTTGCGAACTTGCCAAAGAGAAATTAAAAAAAACAGTTCATTTAAAAGAATTAAGAGATTTTTTTGAAAAAAATATCAAGCTCTTGGGTGGAGTTATTTTTGCTGAAGCCAGTCCAAGAGTTAGCAACACCAGTTTTTTTGGTTTCCCAAATATTGATGGGGCAACACTGATAACTGCTTTAGATAAACATGGAATCGGTATTGCCAGTGGATCGGCTTGTTCCTCGAATAATAAAGAACCAAGTCATGTCCTCTTAGCGATGGGAATAGAAGATCAACAAGCACAAAGTGCAGTTCGATTGAGTCTTGGCGACCAAAATACGAAAGAAGATATTGTTTTCTTGCTGGAAAAAATTAAATTAGAGGTTAACCGCTTATTAACCTACACTTCAATACTGAATTAAATAAGGAAAAAAAATGAAATTACCGATTTATATGGACTATTCAGCGACCACCCCAGTTGACAAGAGGGTAGCTGAAAAAATGATTCCGTTTATCACTGAGGAATTTGGTAATCCTGCGTCCAGAAGTCATCCGTATGGATGGACAGCTGAAAAAGCAGTTGAAGAAGCGCGAAGGCATGTTGCTGATCTTGTTAATGCTGACCCTAAAGAAATTGTTTGGACCAGTGGTGCTACTGAATCAAATAATCTTGCTATTAAAGGCATCGCCGAATTTTATAGCAAAGATAAAGGTAAACATATTATTACTATAGCCACTGAACATAAAGCTGTAATTGATGCATTTAGAGAGCTAGAGAGAATTGGTTATGAGGCAACTTATCTCACTCCTGAACCTAATGGCTTAATTAATATTGAAAAGTTTAAAGCTGCAATAAGGCCTGATACGGTTTTAGCTTCAGTGATGTTTGTAAATAACGAAATCGGTGTGATTCAAGATATTCATTCACTTGGAAATATTTGTAGAGAGCATAATGTAATTTTCCATGTGGACGCTGCTCAAGCCACTGGAAAAGTTGATATCGACTTAACCAAATTACCTGTGGATGTCATGAGTTTTTCTGCTCACAAAACTTATGGTCCTAAAGGCATTGGTGCCTTGTATGTTAGACGCAAACCAAGAATTAGACTGCAAGCTCAAATGCATGGTGGAGGCCATGAGCGTGGAATGCGTTCAGGAACATTAGCTACTCATCAAATTGTCGGTATGGGGGAAGCTTTTAAGATTGCAAAAGAAGAGATGCATGATGAAAATAAAAGAATTAAAAAACTACATGATCAATTATTAAAAGGACTCACAGAAATTGAAGAGGTTTATGTGAATGGTGATCTTAACCATAGAGTTCCCCACAATCTCAACATTAGTTTTAATTATGTTGAAGGAGAGTCTTTAATTATGGCTATTAAAGATATTGCGGTCTCTAGCGGATCTGCATGTACATCTGCCAGTTTAGAGCCTAGTTATGTTCTAAGAGCTTTAGGGCGGTCTGATGAATTAGCACATAGCTCAATTCGGTTTTCAATCGGACGTTACACCACTGAAGAGGATATCAATCATGCAATAGGTTTATTAAAACAGAAAATTGGCAAATTAAGAGAGTTATCCCCTCTTTGGGAGATGTTCAAAGATGGTGTTGATCTTGAAAAAGTTGAGTGGGCTGCTCATTAAATAAAGGAGAAATTAAATGGCTTATAGCGATAAAGTTTTAGATCATTATGAAAATCCAAGAAATGTTGGATCTTTAGATAAAAATGATCCCAATGTAGGGACTGGAATGGTAGGTGCTCCAGCGTGTGGTGATGTCATGAAATTACAAATTAAATTAGGCAAAAATGGGCTTATAGAGGATGCTAAATTTAAAACATATGGATGTGGTTCAGCCATAGCATCTAGTAGTTTAGTGACTGAAATGCTTAAAGGTAAAACTCTTGATGAAGCAGAATCAATTAAAAATTCTGCTATCGCTGAAGAACTTGCATTACCTCCTGTAAAAATTCATTGTTCTGTATTAGCGGAAGATGCGATTAAAGCTGCTATTAATGATTTGAAAAGTAAAAAATAAATGGCAATCTCTTTAACAAAAAAAGCCGCAGAAAGAGTTGATAAATACCTAAAAAACCGGGGTAAGGGGATTGGGTTAAGATTGGGTGTAAAAACCACAGGATGCTCAGGAATGGCTTATACTCTTGAGTTTTTGGACCAGCAAAACCCAGAAGATGTGGTATTCGAAAGTAATAATATAAAAATTTATGTTGATCCCAAGAGCCTAGTTTATATTGATGGAACTGAACTTGATTTTACCCGTGAGGGTATTAATGAGGGGTTTAAATTTAATAACCCCAATGTGAAAGATGAATGTGGTTGTGGTGAAAGTTTTACTGTGTAATGAAGTTTTTTGAAATCTTTGAAATAAAACCTTCATTTAAAATCTGTCAAAATAATCTAAAAAAGAAATTTTTGGAGTTGCAAAAAAAATATCATCCAGACAATTACGCATCAGCTTCTGATCATGAGAAAACTCTAGCTTTACTTAATTCATCAATGATTAATGATGGATTTGAGATTTTGAAGGATGATTTAAAAAGAGCTGAGTATTTGCTTAAATGTAATAAGATAGAGCAAAATAACCGAACAAATCCTGAGTTCCTCATTAAACAAATGGAATATGAAGATTATCTTGAAGAGAATGCTCATCATTTAAATAAAATTGAGATGCTTCACAAAGAAATAGTACAAATTCTTGAATGTGAAATCGAAAAACTTGCAATCTTATTTAATCAGAAAAATCTGGTTGAAGCATCAAATAAAATGAATGAATTAATATTTCTAAGCAAATTCAAGACAAAATTAAAACATAGGATGCATCAAATCATTTAATGGCACTTCTTCAAATCTCAGAACCAGGAAAAAGCACAGAACCTCATCAAAGAAGGCTATCAATTGGAATTGATTTGGGAACAACAAACTCTTTAGTAGCTTCAGTGATAAGCGGAATGCCCACAATCATTTCAGATGGTGAACATCGCCTGATCCCTTCAAAAGTTTTATACCAAAAAAATGATGTTTTAGTTGGGCATGACATTCCAGAGCATAAAAATATAATTAGCAGCATTAAAAGATATCTAGGGAAAAAACTTAAAGATATTGATACCCATGCTCTACCTTTCAAAATAGATAAAGAACGTGAAGATATTTTTATACAAACACAACAAGGCCTCAAAAATCCTGTTGAAATATCATCTGAAATCTTAAAGAAATTAAAACAGATTGCGACTGAAAGATTTCAAGATGATATTTTTGGAGCAGTTATAACTGTTCCTGCATATTTTGATGAAGGACAAAGACAGGCTACCAAGGATGCTGCTCAGCTTGCTGGAATAAATGTTTTAAGACTTATCAATGAACCTACAGCAGCCGCACTTGCCTATGGATTAGATACAAAAAAAGAGGGTGTCTATGCAATATATGATCTAGGGGGTGGTACTTTTGATATCTCTATTTTAAGATTTAGCAAAGGAGTTTTTGAAGTTTTATCAACGAATGGGGATGCCTCTTTGGGAGGTGATGATTTCGATCAAATCATTAAACATGAAATAATTAAACAAAATTCCCTTATACATCTTAACTCTGAAGACCATGAAAAGTTAAATAATATTGCAAAAATGATCAAGGAAAAATTGACTAAAAATGATCATTTGAGTGAGCAATTTAATTTCAAAAATCATAATTTAAGTGTGAGCATATCTTCCAAAACCTTTGAAAATTTAACAATCAACCTTATCGATAAAACTGTACAATGCGTAAAAAATGCTTTATTTGATGCTGACTTAAATGTGACCGACATTGACGGAGTAGTTATGGTTGGTGGATCAACTCGAATGCCTGTGATTCAAAAATATATCCGACAATTTTTTAAACAGTCGCTATTAAATGACTTAAACCCTGATGAAGTGGTAGCCTTAGGAGCTGCTAGACAAGCTCAAGCCTTATCTGGACAGAGTGATGATGACACGCTTCTTCTTGACGTAACTCCTTTGTCTTTAGGAATTGAAACTATGGGTGACTTAGTAGAAAAAATTATCCCAAGAAACTCAACAATTCCGATTGCTAAAGCACAAGAGTTTACTACCTATAAAGATGGACAAACAATGATGAAAATTCATGTAGTTCAAGGTGAGCGAGAAAAAGTTTCTGAAAATAGATCATTAGCCGAATTTATTCTTAAAGATATACCACCTTTACCCGCAGGTGCCGCAAAAGTGAGAGTAATATTCCAAGTTGATGCCGACAGTATGCTTACCGTGTCTGCAGAAGAATTAACCACAGGGAATAAAACAAAAGTTGAAGTTAAGCCCTCTTATGGTATCGATGATAAGTCTATTAGGAAAATGCTTGAAGATTCATTTATGAATGCGAATATGGATAAAGAATTTAGGTCTCTGGCTGAAATTGTTGTAGAAGCTAATCAAATCATAGAGTTAACTGAAAAAGCAGTTACTGAAGACGGGCATCTACTCGATGAAAATGAGAACCATGTTATTCAAAAATCTCTATTGGATCTAAAAAAACAGATTAATTTAAACGATCCACAAAAAATTAAAGAAGCTATCGACAAACTCAATAATGCAAGTACCTCATTTGCTGAAAAAAGAATGGATCACTCTGTTCAATCCGCTCTTTCTGGAAAAAATATTAACAACATAGATTATTAATTATGCCAAAAATTATTGTATTACCTCATGAAGAACTGTGCCCTGATGGAGATCTTCTTGATGCAAATCCTGGAGATACTATTTGTGACACCCTGCTCAACAATAATATTGATATTGAACATGCATGTGACAAAGTCTGTGCATGCACCACTTGCCATGTGATTATTAAGGAGGGTTATGCCTCTTTGCCTCCATCCGATGATTTAGAGGATGATATGCTCGACAAAGCATGGGGATTAACGCCTAAATCAAGATTGTCATGTCAAAGTATCATACAAAACGATGACCTCACTATTGAAATACCGAAATACACAATTAATTTAGCAAAGGAATAAAAAAGGCTACTTAAAAAGTAGCCTTTTGGAAAACTTAAATCAATTAATCACGGTTACCCATGAATGCTAATAGCAAATGAAGTAAATTCACGAATAAATTATATATATTCATATACAGAGCAAGAGTTGCCATGATGTAGTTTGTTTCGCCTCCACGAACAATTCTGTTCACATCAAACAGGATGAAGCCAGAAAAAATCAGGACTGCGATCGCAGAGATTGCTAATGATGCAGCTGGGACTTGAAAAAATAAATTTACTAGCGAGGCTAGAATTAACAACACTAAACCAATCACTAGAAATTTTCCCATAAAACTAAAATCACGTTTTGAAGTTGTTGCTATGGCAGACAGAACTAAGAATATGGATGCGGTTCCACCGGCAGCCAGAGTTACAATTTGTCCTCCATTACTCATACTAAAAGCAAATTGCAGTATCGGACCAAGCATCACTCCAAGAAAAAATGTAAGTGCTAATAGAAAGACAACCCCTAAACTACTATTTCTATTAGCTGAAATAAGAAAAAATAATCCAAAAATACCTGCGAACATTAGCAAACTAAACATGATTGGGCTTTGTGCAGCAAAGCCAAAACTCATACTCATACCTAATAGAGCCCCAATTACTGTTGGGATGAGCGAAAAGCCTAATAACGCATAAGTGCTTCTTAGAACTTTATTGCTCTGAATCGCAGATGACGAAGAGGCAATATTAAAGTTATCTTGCATAAAATTTTCCTTTACAAATTAATAAGTTAAACACACACATAGATTATATAACATAACTAAAAGTTTCAATAATTTTCAACAAAACTCTCTCTGATCATAAAATGTTTTACTTCATCTAAAGTTAAATTATCAAAGCGTAAGTTTTCGTTTTTTGCTTGATTTAATCGAATTTGTTTAAAATTTTGTGGTTTGACATTTTTTGGCTTAACTTGATCAAGGAGCTTATCAACGGTATTAGGCTCATTACAAATTAATACAATATTGCATCCAGCATTAAATGCCTCCATGACGCGATCGTAAATATCCGGAATATAGTCCGCAACCCCTCTCATACTCAAATCATCTGATATCACTATTCCTTTAAATTTTAAAATTTTTCTCAAGTATTCTAAAATCCATTTTTTTGAAAGGCTAGCAGGCCTAGTATCAACCTGATTGTAAATTACATGACTTGGCATTAATGCAGCAATGTCATCATTAATAAAACTTTTAAAGCAATTTAAGTCGTCAGACATTTCTTCAATCGTTCTTAAATCTGTTGATATTTCATGATGAGAATCATTAGGGATAAAACCATGTCCAGGAAAATGTTTCCCAACAGCTGACATACCTCCAGCATTTAGGCCATTTATAAATTGTTTTGCCAGATAAATCACTATCTGTGCATTATTTGAAAAAGATCGATTACCTATAACACTACTTTTTCCATAATTAATATCCAAAACGGGTGAAAAATTTAAATCTATTCCAACCTCTCCAAGCTCTTTGGCAATAAGCCATCCTGAATATCCAGCCAATCTTAAAGCTAGGGTTTGATCTTGATTAAAAATATCTCCTAATTTGCCCATTGATGGTAATAAGAAAAATTCTTCCTTAAATCTTTGCACCCTCCCTCCCTCATGATCGACCGATATAAGCAAATCAGCTCTGACTAACTTTATTTGTTTAATTAACTGTAATAACTGTGCTTTGTTTTTATAATTTCTTGAAAAGAGAATAACCCCACAGACCAAAGGGTGTGAGATTCTCTTTATATCTTCCTGCGATAGCTCATAGCCTACAACATCAATTAAAATAGAGCTTTTTAGCATTAAAGTTTCCATGTAAAAGGATTGAAATTTGTTCTGTGATCATAATGATCAATGCCTTCTTTTGTTTTTAGGAAATTGATTATTTTGTAGATAAAGGGGGTGAAAGCAACCTCTACCAAAGTTTTTGCAAAGAATTGGGCAACTACAACAAGCCAAATTTTATCATTTGGAATCACACCTGAGTTGTAAAATGCGAGTGGATAAAAAATAATGGAATCTACTCCCTCCCCTGCTATCGTTGAAGAAATAGTTCTTAGCCACAAGAATTTTCCTTCAGTCCATATTTTCATCTTAGCCATTACCCAAGAGTTAACAAACTCCCCAACAGCAAAAGCAATTAATCCGGCTAACGCCACTCGCCATGCCGACCCAAAGGCAATTTCATAAACCTCTTGATTATCCCAAAAGGGTGCGGGTGGAAGAGCCACGATCATCCATGCCATAAATGATGCAAATGCTAATCCAGCAAATCCAGTCCATATAACTCTTCTGGATGCACTATACCCATAAACTTCAGTTAAGATGTCGCCAAAAATAAAGGAGATAGGAAAAAATAAAACTCCAGCTCCAAAGGTAATTGTTCCAATTAGAGGGAGATCAAGTTGTGAAATTTTTGCAGGTCCAATAATATTCGCTGTAATTAGTACCGTAACAAATGCCGCCATAACCAAGTCATAGTAACGATAATTTTTACGGAGTTTACTCATTGATATATTTTTTTAAACCTGCGCCGATCACATTAAAAGATAGAATCATCAGAATCATACACAGAGAGACCACAATCACATAATGTGGTGCTACTAATAAATAGTCAATACTATCTCTAAGCATTCCGCCCCAAGATGGAAAGGGCGAAGACAAACCTAGACCAAGAAATGCCAATCCTGCTTCAGCTACAATTAAATTGGCGATTGTAAAATTTAATTCAACTGACAAAGGTGCCAAGATGTTAGGGATGATATGTTTAAGAATAATTCTATTTCTATCTGCTCCCATCAGTATAGCTGCTTTAACAAAATCAGATTCTCTAATTGATAAAGTTTTACTTCTTGCTATTCTGGCAAATCCAATCCAAGCTGTAACACTTAAGGCAACTAAGATATTCCAAAAACTCGTTTCCAAAAAAGCAGCTAACGCAATAATTAAAAGAATTCCAGGAAATGCTTGAATTATAGTCATCCCGCTAGTAATAATTTGATCAACAGGTCCCCTAAAGTAACCTGCAATACAACCTAAACAAATTCCAATCAAAAACGAAATGGATGTTGCTAAAACAACAATCTCAAAAGAAACTAAAAAACCATTAATCAATCTTATCAAGATATCTCGACCATAATCATCATAGCCAAAGAATCCACTGGTGCCTGGTGGTTTTAAAATTAAATCAAAATTCATTCCATAAGGATCCCACCCTAAAAAACTATTCATAACCACAAGAATAAAAAAGAGTGATGGAAAAATTAGTCCAATTTTATTCATGATAAGTTTTTATTCTTGGATCTAATTTTAAATATATGAATTCAAGGATAAAATTAATAGTTACATAACTAATTGCTATAAAAAAAACAGCAGCCTGTGTAATTGGATAATCGCGCTGATGAATTGAATCAATAAGAAGTTTACCTATTCCATTCCAACTAAAAATCATTTCAGTAATGATAGTTCCTGACAACAAGCCTCCTAACTGAAGACCTATGGCCGTAACAATTGGAAGACTGATTAATTTTATGACATGAGTAAAATATATATAGGATAGATTTAAACCTTTTGACTTTGCAGCGATAATAAGAATAGAATCTTTTAGCTCCTCAGTAGAATCCATTGTCATTTTAACAAGATACGCAATAAAACCTATAGATAAAGTTGCTGCTGGTAATAATATAGAGGATGGTTTTTCCATGCCGCTTACTGGAAGAAAATCTAAAAATATCGCAAAAAATAAAATTAAAATCGGAGCTAAAATAAATGATGGAATAGCAATTAAAATTGCATTTATCCATTTCGTTATTTGGTTTAAAAAGCTGCTATTCAAATACGATATAAAGAGGCCTAAAGGAATACCAATAATGACTGCCATTGAAACTGATAAAATTGCCAATAAAGCTGTGTTTACTAGAGCTGGTTTGAGTAAAAATAGAACATCAATATTTTGATGAATTGACAGACCAAAATCTAATTGAAAAAGATTTTTTAAAGCTTTAAACACTTGCTCAGATACTGATAAGTCTAAGCCAAGATGTTCCTTAATTTGATTAACATCAGCAGAAAAATTACTTTGACCGACAAGAAAATCAATTGGATCACCAGGAACAAGGCGAATTAAAAAAAAAGTTATCAAATAAACAGAAAATATTAAAAGTAAGTAATGAAAAATTACTTTTAGCCAATAACTATTCATTAATCAATACCCTCTCGCCTATAGAGACCAGCTGGAACAAACTAATGACATCATCATTCAGCATTCGAATACACCCATGAGATGCAGCTTGACCAATTTTATCTTCTTCATGTGTTCCATGAATGTAAATAAATCTTTGCATCGTATCAACATTTCCGAGTCGATTAAATCCAAGCTGTGTTCCAGATAGCCATAATATTCTTGAAAGAATTAAATCATTAGAATCATAATGTTTATTTTTATTCCAAACATCACCTGTCCATCGTCTTGCTTTAAAAATTCCATATTTGGGAACATCCATTCCAATTTTGGCACGAACAATATGTTCACCGAGAGGAGTACAATAACTACCCTTAATTTGTCCCAATCCACGACCTGATGAAGAAATTGAAAAAATAGTTGAGAGGCCATTTTTTCCAATATGTTCAAGAGTTTGATTTTGAATAAAAATGTTAATCATTTTTTCTTATATGATTTAAATCGGTCCAACTTCCATCAAGATATAAACGATAATTACTAATTGAGGGGAGTGTTGCCATAAAATTTCCCTCAAACCATAAAGGTAACATTAAAATATCCTCATGCATCAGAGCAACAACTTTTTGCCAATTATTTTTTTCTAGGGCATTATCAATTAAATTGTCCATTTCTAAGCTGTCATAAAATCCACGATTTAATCCAAAAGGAGGAGTCATTTTAGAAAAGAAAATTTGTTTATATATTTCCGGAGATTTCAATCCAACCCAGCTTAAAGAATATATTTGAAAGTTTCCGTTTTGAATATCCTTATAAAAAGTACTCCAATCAAGACTTTTGATTTTTAGATTAATGCCTACCTGTTTTAATTGAGATTGAATAACAGTCGCTATTTTTATTCTAAAAGGATCTGTTGATGTTTTAAGTTCTAAGTTTATAGGGAGCTGATAACCAGCGTCTACTAATATTTGTTTACTTAACTGAGGATTAAAATCATAACTTTTTAATTCTGAATATGCCCAATGCTCCTTGGTTAAAAGTTGATTTGCTAAATTAGTTTGTTCATTAAAGAAATACTGAATAATTTCTTTTTGGTTTATTGCATGAGCAATGGCTTTTCTGATTGCTTTATCTTTTACTAAATGATCTTGATGATTAAATCCAATGTAAGAAACATTACTTCCTGATTTTGTTTCCGTATAAATTCCTCTTTTATTTTGGAGCAATTTTATAATTGGTAATGGAAGATCATTTTGTAATAAATCAATCTCTCGATTTATAATCTTCAACGCCCTTACTGAAGGATCTTTAATTTCAATAAACTTAACCATCAAACCATCTGCTCTTTCTAACAAAACATTAGGTTTTGTTTCCAAGATTTTAAAATTTCCTGATCCTAAAGATGATAATGATAAATCCACCCCTAATTCTTTAATATTATAAGGAATGATGGGCAGGCAAAGCTTGTTTAGAAAATATGGATCATTATTTTTAAGTTGAATCAGAATGTTATTTTTTGATAATTGAATTGATTCAATAATATTTAAGTCCTCGTGAAACTTTGATAAAGGATTATCAATATTAGATTGAATGCTAAACAAGATATCTTTTTCCGTTAATTTTTGTCCATTGGAAAAAAATTTATTAAATTGCTTAATTTTTAAAAGATAACGTTTATCGTTAATTTTCTCATATTCGATAAAATCTGATGTCAGGTTAAATGTAAAATCTAAATCAAAAATTTTCTCATATACCAAGTCAACAATTTTTTCTGAAGCAGCATCACGGTTTAAATGAGGGTGAAGATTCTGAGGACTTTGTGCTATGCCAAATTTTACTGTTTCTGAATATCCAACTACTGAAAATAATGAAACAAATAAAAAGATAAAAAATTTATTTGTCATATTCAAATACTGAAATGGATTCAATATGTGAAGTGTTTGGAAACATATTTAATATTCCAGACCCTTTAAACTTATAGCCTTTTTCAAAAACTAAAATATTTGCATCTCTTGCAAAAGTTGCTGGATTACAAGAAATGTAAACAATTTTATTAGGCTGAGAAGTATCCGGTGAAATCAGCTGAATTAATTGCATTGCACCGTCTCGAGGAGGATCAATGAGCCATTTGTTTGATTGCTTATGCCTTTTTAAATATTGGTTATTAAGTTCAAATAAATTCTGAAATGTGAATTGAACATTATTTAACCCATTAAGCTTTGCATTTGCTTCACCCAACTTTACCAATTGCTCACTTCCCTCAACACCCTCAACCCGATTTGCAAACTTTGCTATTGGAAGTGTAAAGTTTCCCAGTCCTGAAAAAAAATCAGAAACAATGTCCTCTGAGCTAAGATCAAGCAATTTAATAGCCTTGGTAATCATAAGCTCATTAATAAATGGGTTAATTTGAATAAAACCAGTTGGATCAAACTCAATATTTAAATTAAATTCATTTAATCGATAGCTAATTTTTTTCTCTTGTTGATCATGAAATAAAGGTTTAGCAGTCTCAGGTCCTTTTTCTTGAACCCACACTTCAATATTAAAATCAGACTGAAATTGCTCAAATTTATTAATATCGTCCTTTGTTAGTTGGTCAAGAATTCTAAAAATAAAAATGTCTCTTTTTTGATTTGAAGCATACTCAATTTGCGGTATTTTATTATAGATAGATAAATTTTTAAGTAGATCTTTTAGTGGCTTTATGGATTTTGAAATTCTCTCTGGCAATATTGGGCACTGATCCATATCTGTTAAAAAATGCGTTAATCGCTCATTGAATCCTACCAAAACTTTATCTTTTTTTTCTACGAATTTAGCCCTTAATCTAGCTTTATGTCTATAATTTAAAAAACCTAAGGAAACAGGCTCAAAAACTATTTCTGGTTTAACTTTACCTATGTGTTCTAAGGTTTTAAAAAATGCTTGGTGCTTAAAATTTATCTGGGCATAATTTGAAAAATGCTGCATTGAACATCCGCCACATTGAGTATAGTGCTCGCAAGCAGGATCGGTACGGTCTGGAGAAGGGTTAGTAATTTTAATCGCAGCTGCATAGTAAATATTTTTTTTCTTTTTTAAAACATTAATTTCAACTTTCTCACCAATCAAAGCATTGTGAATAAAAAAAGTTTTATCTTTATTTTTTGCAACACCCCTTCCGTCTTGATCAATATCAACAATCTCTAGAAGCTCATCACTCATTTTTTTCCCAAGCCATCTTAAATTCTTGCAAATGATTATGATTTGAACTGCTAATCTTTAATTTAACTTTTTCAATTTCAGATTCATACTCTTCCTGTGTTAATTGATCTCTAATTAAACATAGTCTGAGGAATATAAGATAGGTATTTAGAACATCTGTTTCACAATATGCTCTTATTTCGTCAATCTTACCTTGTTGGAAATTGAAAAAAACATCCGAACCGTCCATGTCTAATTTGCCTGGAAAATTACATAGCTTGGCAATATCATCCAAAGAAGCATTTGCTCGACCACCAAATAGAGCCATAAAATCCATAACATCAAGGTGTCTCGCATGATAACGATTTATATAATTATTGTATTTAAAATTGTTATTTATCTCACCCTGATCAAGATAGATTCCACCGCTGACTTGATTAATTAAAGCACGATAATTAATCACTGGAAGATCAAACCCAGATCCATTCCAAGTAACTAAGGTTGGTATAAATCGATTCAATCCATCAAAAAAACGTTCTAATAATTCCTTCTCATTGCTTTCAGAGTTACCAATAGACCATATCTCAAAATTACTTTCTTGTTTAAGGACGCATGAAATAGCAATAATTTTTTGAAATTGCAGAGGCAGAAAATCAGTACCTTTTTTTTGCCGATAATGGTAATTGGCTATTGAAACAACGTCATGATCATTGAAATTTTCAGAAATATGAAGAGTTTTTCTTAAACCCTCAACATCAGGAATTGTTTCCGTATCAAATACAAGCGTAGTTGGCAAAATCATGAGCTTGGAAAGAGCCCCGTGGAAAGATAACGGTCTCCTCGATCACATGCTATTGAAACAATAATTGCATCAGGATTTTTTTTAGCCAACATGAGAGCGACATAAAGCGCTCCCCCAGTCGATGCACCAGAGAAAATTCCCTCAAATCTGGCCAGATCTCTGGCAGTTTGTTCAGCATGTTCCTGAGAAACATACATAATTTTATCAATATTTTCTTCAGTAAAAATTTTTGGTATATATTCAATGGGCCATTTTCTTATCCCTGGAATCTGAGACCCCTCCTCTGGTTGAACGCCAATAATTTTGATATCTTGATTTTGTTCTTTTAAAAATTTTGATGTGCCAACAATAGTTCCTGTTGTGCCCATGCTAGAAACAAAATGAGTAACTTTTTGTTTTGTATCTCTCCAAATTTCTGGACCCGTTCCTTCATAATGAGCTCTTGGGTTATCTGAGTTCGCAAATTGATCCAAAATAACGCCCCTTCCCTCAGCTTGAAGTTTCTCTGCTGTGTCTCTTGCTAGCTCCATGCTTCCCTCTTTACTGGTAAGAATTAATTCAGCTCCATAAGCCATCATGGTCTGTCTTCTCTCTATTGATTGATTTTCAGGCATAACCAGGATCATTCTGTATCCCATAACTGCGGCAGCCATTGCAAGAGCAATCCCTGTATTTCCGGATGTAGCCTCAATTAACGTATCACCAGGCTTTATCATTCCCTTTTTTTGAGCATTTACTATCATTGACATTGCCGGTCTATCCTTTACAGATCCAGCTGGATTATTACCTTCAAGCTTCAAAAGAACAGTACCGCAATTAGGCTCTACTAATCTTTTAAGCTGCACTAGAGGGGTATTACCTATTAAGTTTTCTAAATAATTAAATTGGTTACTCACTGTGTGTTTCTCTTATAGTTTGTATAAGTCATAGCCATGAAAATTAAAAACCAAATTGCCGACCATTCTGGAATCGTAATTCCTAAAAAACTCCAATCAATTTCTGAACAGTCTCCCGTCCCCCGAAAAATAAGCTCAAACACCTCTCTCAGAGGAAAATTATCAAACATATATTCAAGGTCAATTCCACATTCAGCAGGAATATTTATGACTTTTCTTTGAATTAATACATGCCTAATAGCAAATATCAATCCTATGAGATTTATCATTCCTAAAATAGATAACTCTATAATTTTATTGATTGGTTTAAAATAAAATATAAGAAATGTAATGCCTGAAGTTAGAAAAATAACTCTTTGAGTGATGCATAATGGACAGGGTTCAAGATTAAAAATTTCTTGAATAATTACACTTAATATTACAAGGAGTATACTGATAATTCCCGAAATTAACTTAAGATGGTCCATGAAAATATTTTTCATATCAGCTTGTACTTTATAGTTTATATATATGTATTCTACGATAAACCATCCAATTATTAAAAAATTGTGTCGCTAGTAAACGAACCAGATAAAATTAGTCCCGAAAAGATTTTTAAAATCTCAGAAATCAATCGGCTTGTAAAGAATTTAATTCAATTTCACCTTCCCAAGCTTTGGGTTTGTGGGGAGGTATCAAATTTTACTGAAGCAACATCTGGTCACTGGTACTTTTCATTAAAAGATTCTCAAGCTCAAATCAAATGTACTATGTTTAGGGGTCATAATCAGTTTTCATCTATCAAACCAAAAAATGGGGACCTAATTGAAGCATTTGGTTCTGTATCGATTTATGAGGCAAGGGGTGACTATCAAATCAACTTAGAGCAATTAAGAGAAGCAGGAACTGGGGATCTTTTTGAAAAGTTTGTTGAGTTGAAAAATAAACTTGAAAATGCGGGATACTTTAAAGAGATAAATAAAAAGAAAATACCCCTATTCCCCAAAAATATCGGAATAATTTCATCATCAACAGGCGCAGCCCTTCAAGACGTTCTTTCAATTTTTGAAAAAACCCGTAAATATCATGGGGTCATAATTTACCCATCTGCGGTTCAAGGAAAAGAAGCGAGCAAGCAATTATGTAAAGCATTACAGGTAGCCAATCAAAGAAATGAGGTTGATCTTATTATTCTTTGTAGAGGCGGTGGATCCATTGAAGACTTATGGCCCTTTAATGAAGAAGAACTCGTATTTGAAATAGCTAAATCAAAATTGCCTGTAATTTCTGGTGTTGGTCATGAAACTGACTTCACACTCTGTGATTTTGTTGCGGATGTCAGAGCTCCCACACCAACTGGGGCGGCGGCAATGGCTGTAGAGAATATACTCAAAATTGATGAATATATTACTCATTATGTATTAGCCATGAAAAAGATTTTAAAAAATATAATGTCTAATAACGAACAGAAATTAGATTTTTTAGAAAAAAGGCTGATATCTCCTAAAGAAAAACTTATCCGCCATACAAACAATCTAACAAAAATATCAAAATTATTAACACATAAAATGAATATCAAATTAATGGATATTCAAAAACAGATTGTTACGTTTCAAAAAAGAATACAGCCTCCAACAAAAACTCTGGAGCGAAATGAATTGGAATTAATAAGGTATTTAAAATCATTGCAGCATAATTTAAAAAAATATTTTAATGAAAAACAAACACAACTTAAATCTCAACAAGAGAAGATAGAAATCCTCAGCCCTAAAAACATTATGGCTAAGGGTTATTCTATTGTTTATAATAACGGCAAAGTAATTAAGAACTTTTCTGATGTTCAACTAAACGACACAATTGATATTCATCTCCATTTAGGCAGAATTCTTGGAGAAGTAAAGGGCACCAAAAAAACTTGAATAATAACCCAACAAAAAAACAAACTGCAGCATTATCACTTGCCGCTCTTGGTGTAGTATTCGGTGATATTGGTACGAGTCCACTTTATTCTATTCGTGAAATTTTTTCTGTAGGCAATGGTATTTTAGAACTAAATATTCAAAATATGCTTGGTGTTCTGTCTATGATTTTTTGGTCTTTAATCGCTGTAGTCTCAGTGAAATATATTACTTTTATTATGCGCGCGAATAATAATGGTGAAGGTGGAATAATGGCTTTACTCTCGTTAGCCCACAGAAATGCTAAAACAAAACGCAAAAGAATGTTCATCGCTATTATTGGCATCATGGGAGCATGTATGTTTTATGCTGATGGCATGATCACTCCTGCAATTTCAGTATTATCAGCCGTTGAAGGAATAGAAATTGCCTTTCCAGGGTTTCATTATTTTGTGATTCCAATAACGTTAGTAATAATCTTTTTTTTATTCTGGTTTCAAAGTCGAGGAACAGCCTCAGTAGGCTTCTTATTTGGCCCAGTTATGCTAATTTGGTTCTCTACCTTAGCATTTTTGGGTGTCATTAACATCATTAATGAGCCCTCAGTTCTAAAAGCCCTCAACCCTTTTTATGCCTATCAATATTTACACAGTAACTTTACTGTAGCTTTTATTACAATGGGAGCAATTATTCTATGCATCACCGGGGCAGAATCTCTTTATGCAGATATGGGTCATTTTGGCAGAGCTCCTATTCGGATTACTTGGTTTAGTTTTGTATTTCCAGCATTAACCCTTAATTATTTTGGTCAAGGGGCATTGATTCTTAATAATGCGGAAAATATTTCAAATCCATTTTATTTGATGTCGCCAGAGTGGTTTACTATTCCACTTATTATATTAGCAACAGTGGCGACGGTTATTGCCTCTCAGGCATGTATAACCGGTGCTTTTTCGGTATCCCGTCAAGCTCTTCAGCTTGGGTTCATTCCGCGAATGAAAGTCGACCATACTTCTGAAAATCAAGAGGGTCAGATTTATTTGCCCCGAGTAAATTTTCTTTTAATGATTGGTGTGATTGCGGTTGTATTAATTTTTCAAAAATCATCAAATCTTGCAGCAGCTTATGGTGTTGCTATTACTATGGATATGCTTATAGCGTCATTGCTCGCCATTATAGTATTTGCTGAAATTTGGAAAAACTGGATAAAAACAATTTTTGTTTTCTCTATCTTTCTTATTATAGATTTAGTTTTCTTTGGCGCTAATATCATTAAAGTCCCCCATGGTGGATGGTTTCCACTTCTAATTGGTATCATCCTATTAATTTTAATGACCACCTGGAGTAAAGGCCGGGGGTTGCTCTACAAAAAACTTAAACAGGAATCAATGCTAATTAATGATTTTATTAAAACCTTTAAAAGAGATTCAATAGCTCGAGTTAAAGGGACATCAGTTTTTATGACTCCTAATTCAGAAGGGGTCCCCCATGCTCTTTTGCACAACCTCAAACATAATAAAGTCATTCATGAGAAAGTGGTCATTTTGACCGTAAAGTTCCTTGATATTCCTCATGCAAAGCAAAAAGATTTGTTAAAAATTGAAAAACTTCCAAATAATTTTTATCGCGCAACTATTAGTTATGGCTTCAGTGATGAACCAAATATACCTAGAGAGCTATCTCGCTCCAAAGAAAAAGGTTTGAAATTTGAACCTATGAGCACGTCATATTTCATTGGTAAAGAAACCCTTGTAATTACTCAAGATAAAAATATGACTGTTGTTAGAAAAAGAATATTTTCATTTTTATTCAACAGTGCTGAAGAAATTACAAATCAATTTAAATTGCCAGTCAATCGTGTTGTTGAATTAGGCAGTCAAAATAATTTTTAATTTTATGCAGAAAATTTTTATATTTTGTCTTTTTTTAATTAGCGCGTGCACTTCTACGACATTAAAAACAGATTCGGATGTCACTAGAAAACAATTTGTAATCCTTCCTGAATTTATGGCGCTGTCCATGGCAAATGAGGGTTATCAACAAGCTAAACAAAAAGCATTAGAACATAAACAATTAAATCAAGATGTTTACCTCTTAAATGAAGTTCGGAAAATTAGTTACCGGTTAATCGACGAAGTAAGATATTTTCGTCCAGACGCCTCAGATTGGAAGTGGGAAGTTAATTTACAAACCAGTGATGAAATAAATGCTTATTGCATGCCTGGTGGAAAAATTATGGTATTCACAGGCTTGATTGATAAGGCTGCCAAAACAAATGATGAAATTGCAGCGGTTGTTGGTCACGAGATAGCTCATGCACTTCGAGAGCATGGCAGAGAAAGAATGTCTACAGCTTTAGTCCAACAGCTAGGAATTTTGGGTTTTGCCATATACATCAGTGACTCATCAGATAATCGTGAATTAAAAAATCTTGCCGTTCAAGGAGTCGCATTAGGCACTACGTTATTTTTTGCTTTACCTAACAGCCGTGAACAAGAAAGAGAAGCAGACAAAATTGGTTTAGAACTGGCTGCAAGAGCAGGATACAATCCGCTCGCAGCAGTAAGTTTGTGGCGAAAAATGGATGAGCTCAGTGACATGCAACCGCCAGAGTTTTTAAGTACTCACCCCTCCAATCAAAGCCGAATTGATGATCTTCAAATACAGGCAAAGAAAATTATGTACCTCTATGAGGAAAATAAAATTCGTTTTACCAATAATTAACTTTATTTTTCGGTAAAATAAGTCTTTTAAAAATTATACACAAGGTTATTAATGAGTACTTTACAAGAAATTATTGAACAAGGCTTTGAAAACAGAGCTGAAATTAATCCATCGAACGCCCCACAAAATATTCGTGAAGCAGTAGCTGAGGTTTTACAAAAACTGAATATTGGAGAGCTTCGTGTAGCTACTCGAGTCGGAGACAGTCAAAACTGGGAAACACACCAATGGATCAAAAAGGCAGTTTTACTATCTTTCAGATTAAAAGATAATGAAATTATGGAAGCTGGCTCTACCAAGTTTTTTGATAAAGTTGACTCAAAATTCAGAAACTTTACAGAAAATGATTTTAAGAGCGGTGGTTATCGCGTGGTTCCAAATGCAATCGCACGCCATGGAAGTTTTATTGGAAAAAATGCTGTCCTCATGCCATCCTATGTAAATATTGGTGCTTATGTTGATGAAGGGACTATGGTTGACACTTGGGCCACCGTGGGCTCGTGTGCTCAAATTGGTAAAAATGTTCATTTATCTGGTGGTGTTGGTATTGGTGGGGTTCTTGAACCTATTCAAGCTGGTCCAACAATTATTGGTGATAATTGCTTTATAGGCGCTCGCAGTGAGGTTGTAGAAGGCGTTATTGTTGAAGACAATGTAGTAATTTCTATGGGAGTTTATATTGGCCAATCAACCAAGATTTTTGACCGTGAAACAGGTGAAGTCAGTTATGGTCGAATACCAAAAGGCTCAGTTGTTGTCTCAGGAAATCTTCCATCCAAAGATGGAACATACAGTCTATATTGTGCAGTTATTGTTAAAAAGGTTGATGAAAAAACCCTTGGCAAAGTAGGGATTAACGAACTTTTAAGGGGTATTTAAAGTTTGGTTAAACTCTTTGGCATAAAAAATTGTAGCACTGTAAAAAAAGCATTGAACTGGCTTGATGAAAATTCAATTGAATACGGTTTTGTTGATGTAAAAAAAAACATATCGAAAGAAGACTTAAGTTATTGGTTTAATAATCTTCCAGAGGGTTTAATTCCACTTTCCTTTGTAAATCAAAAAGGGTTAACTTGGAGAAAATTAAGTCCAGACCTAAAAGAATATATAAAATCAAAAGATGGGATTATCAATTTAATTCTTCAATACCCCTCTGTAATGAAACGTCCCGTGTTAACAAAAGATAATAATGTAAAAATTCTAGGTTATGATGAAAGTTTATATATGAAAGAATTTCATGTCTAAAACTCTGGAGATTGCAAAAAAACTAATCAGTATCGAATCAATTACACCCAATGATAATGGATGTATCGATTTAATTGAATCTGAACTTGCATCGTATAATTTCAAATTTGAAAGATTTGATAGTAATGGTGTTTCAAATTTATATGCAAAATATGGCTCATCATCACCTTTATTAGTCTTTGCTGGTCATACTGACGTCGTCCCCACAGGTCCAATAGATCAGTGGTCATCAGATCCCTTTATCCCGACTGAAAGAGAAGGTAATTTATTCGGCCGTGGTGCTGCTGATATGAAAACATCATTAGCAGCGTTTATAGTCGCAATTCAAGAATTTCTAGAGGAATATCCAAATCATTTTGGATCAATTGGACTTTTTATTACCTCAGATGAAGAAGGGGTTGCCACTGACGGAACAAAAAAAATTGTCGAACGATTTATTCATGACAAACAACAGGTTGACTTCTGTATTGTTGGAGAGCCCACAAGTTCAAAAATTTTTGGTGATACTATCAAGAATGGAAGAAGAGGATCATTATCAGCGACCCTTATTGTTAAAGGCATTCAAGGCCATATTGCATATCCACACTTAATTGATAATCCGATTCATCGAGCATCTTCCATCATTGATGAATTAAAAAAAATCTCTTGGGATGAAGGTAATGAATATTTTCCAAAAACATCATGGCAAGTGTCTAATATTAACGGTGGAACTGGAGCCACTAATGTTGTCCCTGGAAATGTTTCTATAAAATTTAATTTCCGTCATTCAACCGAATGCACTCCAGATCAATTAAAAAAAGACGTCGAAAATATTGTAAAAAAACACGCTGATGAATATGAATTAATTTGGGATATCCCAAGTGAACCATATTTAACTGAACTCGGAAAATTAACCAGCGTATTAACAGATGCAATAAAAAATGTAACGAATATAATTCCTGAAATATCCACCACTGGAGGAACTTCAGATGGAAGATTTATATCAAAAATATGTAGTCAAGTTGTTGAATTCGGCCCGATCAATGCATCCATCCATAAAATTAATGAACATATCAATATTACTGATATCGAAAAATTAAAAAATATTTATAAACTTACTTTAGTTAAAATTTTAGAAAATTAAATCATTTGAAACTAAATGAAATCATTGAAAAAATAACAGATGAGTTTGACAATTCTGATATTTTTTTTGGCCACGGAGCATTATCTGCAATAGACGAAGCTGTTTGGCTGGTAAGCTCAGTTCTAAAGATTAAATTTAATGATATAAATAAACATCTTAAAACTATAGTATCTATTGAGGATGTAAATAAGATAAATCTGATTAAATCCATGAGAATTGAACAAAGAATACCTCTGGCTTATTTACTCAATGAGGCTTGGTTAAAAAATGTTGAGTTCTATATTGATGAACGAGCTTTAATTCCTCGATCTTTAATTGCTGATTTAATTCAAGATGATTTTTATCCATGGCTTGAATCCATTCATAATATTAAAAATGTTCTTGATCTGTGCTGTGGTTCAGGCTGTGTAGGAATTTTACTTGCGAAGTCATACCCTCACCTTGATGTTGATTTAATGGATATATCCCAACCCTCTCTTGAGGTTGCTAAGATTAATATCCAGAAGCATAATCTTCAAAAAAGAGTGACTGCTATTCAATCAAATTTGTTTGAGCATTGTCAAAAGAAATATGATTTGATTGTAACCAATCCTCCTTATGTAAATGCGAATGCAATGACTAAATTGCCAACAGAATATCAAAAAGAGCCTCAGCTTGCCTTAGCAAGCGGTGAAGATGGTTTGGACTTGACTCGACTAATCATAAAAAATGCAAAAAAGTATTTAAATGACAATGGGAAAATTTTTATTGAAATTGGTCACAATCGCGATGTTGTTGATGAGGTATTTAAAGACTTGAATCTTTGGTGGGTAGATACTGAATCGGGTTCTGATTATATATTTATGCTTGAAAAGAATGACCTTCCTTAAATGATCTCCAAAGATTTCATAATTTTATCAATATCTTTTTTTTCTAGCTCCTTGAATTTACCCCTTTTCAAATATGTTGGTAATTGAATTGGCCCATATCGAGTTCTAATCAATCGACTCACTTGTAAGTTTTGAGACTCAATGATTCTTCGAATTTCTCTATTTTTACCTTCCCTTAAAATCATTTTATACCACTGGTTAGCTCCCTCGCCTCCCGCATGTTCGAATTCATCGACATGCGCTATCCCATCTTCTAACTTAATCCCGGCTTTAATATTTTTAATAATCATTTCTGTAACTTCACCCAAAATTCTTACAGAATACTCTCGATCAATTTGCTTACTTGGATGCATCATATGATTTGCAAGATTTCCGTCATTTGTTATTAACAAAAGTCCAGAGGTATTAATATCTAATCGCCCAATAGATATCCACTTTCCATTTTTTATTTTGGGTAGGTTTTGAAATACATTTAATTGATGTTTAGGGTCAGAGTGAGACACAATTTCACCTTCAGGTTTATGGTAAATAATTAAGCGTGTCTCGAAAACGTCCTTTTTTTTTATATGAATTCTTCGGCCATTAATATGGATAACCTCATCTCCATAAATTAACTGTCCTAGCTCTGCCGTCTTTTGATTAATCGTAATTTTACTTTGGCGAATTAGCTCTTCAATTGACCTCCTTGAGCCCACCCCAAGATTTGCTAAAACTTTTTGAACCCTTTCTTTTTTTTTTACTGGCTCAGGTAATGAATTACTCTTCTTCATTTGCTGATTCCATGTCATCATTATTTTTGATATCTTCAGCTATTAAATTTTTTTCTCTTTGTATTAGATCTAAATTAAGTTGTTCCTCAAACTTTTCTACATCAGGTAATTCTGCTAGACTTTTTAATCCAAAATCATTTAAAAAGTGTTTGGTTGTTCCATACAAGGCAGGTCTTCCAGGAGTTTCTTTTATACCAACAATATCAATCCATTCACGCTCTGTCAGCTGCCTTATTGCATTGGGATTTAACGCAACTCCTCGAATAGATTCAATATCGCCGCGAGTCACCGGCTGTCTATAAGCGATTATAGCCAAAACTTCAAGAACAGCTCTTGAGTATTTTGGGGCTCGGTCAGGATTCATTCTCATCAGACTTTCTACATACTCTGTTTTGGCTTCAAATCGATAACCCGAAGCGACTTCAATTAAATTTAATGTTTTTTCATTCCACTCAACCTTTAACTCATCAATCAGCATCCTTATGGTAGATCGGTCAATTTTTTCAGTAAATAATTTTTGAAGATCATCAACAGATAGTGGCTTATGAGATGTTAAAAGTGCAACCTCAATCACATCTTTTAGTTTTATATCTTTATCCATTTTAGGCTCTCATTAAATATATCTTTGAACAACTTGATTGCTGATGGATTTTTACTAATGATTCTTTTGCTAACTCCAAGACTGCTAAAAAACAGACAACCATTTTTTGCAAAGGCTTTCTATCTTTTAAAAATAAATCATCAAAATCTATTTTTTCATGATCATCAAATTTTCTTAAAATTTCACTCATATGCTCTCTAACTGACAATTCCGATCGATCTATTTTATGATGGGCAAGTTGATTAACTCTTTTTAAAACATTCCTCCAAGCATCAAATAAATCTGCAACTTCTACATCTGGAAATTGATCTTGAAATATTTTTTCATAATAGACTTCTGGGGCTAGTCGATCATGTCCAAGCTGGGGAATGGTATTTAAATTGATTGCTGCTTCTTTAACTAACTCATACTCAATCAATCGCTTGACCAACTCAGAACGAGGGTCGTCTTCGCTTTCCTCTGTTTCAGGTTTGGGAACCAACATTCTTGATTTAATTTCAATCAACATCGCTGTCATTAAAAGATAATCTGCTGCTAGCTCGAGTTTAATTTCTTTCATTTTTTCAACATAAGTCATATATTGATTTGTAAGACTTAGCATTGGGATATTTAAAATATCTAAATTGTTTTTTCTAATTAAATATAAAAGTAAGTCTAATGGCCCCTCAAATGACTCTAAATAAACTTCAAGCGCATCAGGTGGGATATAAAGATCTTGAGGAAACTCTGATATTAATTCTCCATGAATTTTAGCCTGCAAATTTGGGTTAATTAAATTATCTAACTCCATTAAAAATCCAAACCCATCGCTTCACGAACTTCACGCATCGTTTCACGCGCTAATTTACCAGCCTTTTCTGAACCTTCGGCCACAACACTTTTCACCAAATCAGGATTTTCAATATAATGAATCGCTCTTTCTTGGATCGGTTTTAATTCCTTTGAAATTGAGTCAATCACAGGTTGTTTACATTCTATACAACCAATGCCTGCAGAGGTGCAACCTTCTCTCACCCAGTCTTGCACTTCCCCAGAAGAGTAAATTTGATGAATTTGCCAAACTGGGCATTTATTTGGATCTCCAGGGTCAGTCCTCCTGATCCTTGCTGGGTCGGTCGGCATTGTTTTTATTTTTTTATCCACCGTATCCATTGCTTCTCTTAAAGCAATTGTGTTGTTATAAGACTTGGACATTTTTTGACCATCCAATCCAATCATTTTGGAAGCTGGTGCCAGTTTATACTCGGGTTCTAATAAAATAATTTTTCCACCGCCTTCAAGATAGCCAAGCAACCTTTCCTTGTCCCCTAAACTCAAACCTTGATGTTCGTCAATCAGTGCTTGACCAGCTTCTAATGCCTGCTCATCTCCCTCTTCTTGATAAGCATCTTTAAGTTCGTAGTAAAGCTTGCTTTTTTTTGATCCTAGTTTTTTTACAGCAAGTTGTGCTTTTTCCTCGTAACCCGCTTCTTTTCCATACAAGTGGTTAAAACGACGAGCCACTTCTCGAGTAAATTCAACATGCGGCACTTGATCCTCACCAACAGGCACTTGAGTGGCCTTGTAAATTAAAATATCTGCACTTTGTAAAAGTGGATAACCAAGAAATCCATAAGTTGACAAATCTTTTGAACTTAGCTTTTCTTGCTGATCTTTGTAAGTTGGAACTCTTTCCAACCAGCCCAAAGGCGTTATCATACTCAGAAGAGTATGAAGCTCAGCATGCTCAGGGACTTTTGACTGAATAAAAATAGTCGCATGCGCCGGATCAACTCCAGCTGCTAACCAATCGATAACCATTTCCCATACATTTTCTTCGATAACCTCGGGAGAGTCATAGTGTGTAGTAAGCGCATGCCAATCGGCAACAAAGAAAAAACATTCGCACTCATGTTGAAGCTGAATCCAATTTTTTAAAACGCCATTATAGTGCCCAAGGTGTAAATTACCGGTTGGTCTCATACCTGAAACAATACGCTCAACTGCCATGATTATTACTCATAAAATTATAAAAAAATACCCACTAATAAATTTTGAAAAAAACGTAACAAAGGAAGCAAAATTACCGTTAATAAACCGCTCATGATCATAAACAATAAAATAAACATGCCATAGCGCTCTAAGCTAGCTAGCTTATATGACCATGGGTTTGGTAAGAGGCTTACTGCCATTCTACCGCCATCCAATGGAGGAATAGGAAGTAAATTCAGAAGCATTAAAACTAAATTAATCATAATACCCACTTGACACATTCCAGAAATAAAGAGGGAATAATTTACCTGGGTAGACTGAGTAAAATTTAATAAAATAACCCAAATTATAGCCATGAAGAAATTTGATGCTGGGCCAGCTAAAGCGACCCACATCATATCTTTTTTAGGATTTCTTAAATTTGAAAAATTTACTGGAACAGGTTTCGCCCAGCCAAATAAAAATGGTGCACTCAATAACAATAATGCCCCAGGGATTAAAATGGTTCCAATTGGATCTATATGCTTTAAGGGATTTAATGTGATCCTCCCTAAAAAAAATGCAGTTTTATCGCCAAAATGTTTAGCAGCGTATCCATGAGCAGCTTCATGAACAGTAATGGCAAGCAATACAGGTATTATTGAAATAGTGAAATATTGAATTGGGTTCATTTCCATAATGAGATTATATCAACTTGTCTGAGTAAATTGATTCCATATTGGCTTAATCTTTTCTGGTAACTTATGCAGAGGTCCTAGGTCGCGATGAGAAACACCATGACCATGAAAATCCGAACCAATAGATCCAAAAAAATCAAACTGCTGGGCAAAGTCGGCAAAATAATCAATCTGATTAAGGCTTTGGCTACCAGATATTATCTCAATTCCTCCTCCTCCAAAATTTTTAAATTCTTGGAAAAATTGTGGGTAAAGTTTTTTACCCATGTCATACCTCCCTGGGTGAGCAATAACAGCAATACCGCCTGCATTTTTTATCCAACCCACCGCATCTTCAAGGGATGCCCATTGATGCTCAACATAACCAGGCTTACCTTTTGTCATGAACTTGTTAAAAACTGATTTAATATTTTTAGAATATCCTTTTGACACCAGATAATGGGCAAAATGAATACGTCCAATTACTTGATGGCTAGCAAAAGATTTTGCTCCCTCAAAAGCATTTGGAATTCCAACCATGGCAAGCCCATAAGCAATTTTTTTTGCTCGCTCAATTCTTCCTTCACGAATTCGTTCAAGACCTTTAATTAAGTTTTGATTATTTGGATCAAAATTGAGCCCAAGCATATGGATTGTTCTTGACCTCCAGGTCACAGAAATTTCTACGCCATTGATAAAACTTATGCCTAATTCCTCTGCTTTTTTACGAGCCAAATCAAGACCAGAAATATCGTCATGATCGGTCAAAGCGATCATGTCAACATTTTTTTCAGCAGCGTATGAGATTAGATCATCAGGGTTTAAATTACCATCAGATACGTTAGAATGTGAGTGCAAATCAACTATGTACATTAATAAATAATGTACTATAGTTTACTCAACATGTCAGTGATTAAATTATGAAATTTTTTTTAGATCTTCTACCCGTGATAGTTTTTTTTACCGTTTATAAGTATTCGGATATTTTTTTAGCAACTTTATGGGCCATAATAATTAGTATTTTTATCGCTGCAGTCACTTTTGCAATAAAAAAAACCATTGAAAAAATGGTTATTGTGAATACTTTATTGATTACCTTTCTTGGGGGGTTAACAATTCTTTTCCAAGATAATACCTTTATCATGTGGAAGCCCACAGCTATATATTGGCTTATTGCATTTACCCTTTTCGGAAGTCAAATTTTTTTAAGAAAAAATTTAATAAAAAAAATGATGGGTAAGCAATTTCAGTTATCTGAAAAGCGCTGGAGTTTTTTAAATACCAATGTGATTATTTTTATGATTTTAATTGGCTTCTTGAATTTATATGTTGCATTCAATTTTGATGAAAACACTTGGGTCAATTTTAAATTATTTGGAATTACGTCCCTACTGATATTATTTATGATTTATCTTGCAATCTTTGTTTCAAAGGAACCAAAGTAATGTGGTACGTAATCCATAGTAAAGATGTTCCCGACTCGTTAGAGAAAAGATTGCGCACACGTCCTGAACACTTAAAAAGATTAAATGAGCTTCTGAATCAAGGACGGCTTTATGTGGCTGGACCGATACCAGCAATTGATAATGAAGATCCAGGTCCTAATGGTTATTTGGGTAGTTTGATTATTGCAGAATTTGAAACAATTGAGGATGCGCAGAAATGGGCTCAAGAGGATCCTTATGTTATAGCAGGCGTCTATGCATCTTTTTCTGTTCAACCATTTAGGAAAGTTTTACCCTAAATCTCATGCAAGTAGAAATTAAAAAAAGATTAGCAAAACTCAATCCTACTCAACTTGAAATCATAGACGATTCCGATCTTCATCGAGGTCACTCTGGCAATAATGGGGGCGGTCATTACACAATCAAAATCAACAGCTCCATTCTTCATGATAAATCTCGAATTGAGTCGCATAGGCTAATATATGATCTCTTAGGGGATTTAATACCTACGAAAATTCATGCACTTCAAATTAAAATACTAAAATGAAAATACTTCCAATTTTTAGCTTACTCCTTCTCACAATTTGTACAGCAACCAAAGCAGAAATTTCAATCACAGTAAACGAGCAGCATCTTAATCCCGCACTGATCGAATTTATTTCAAAAGAACTAGAGTTACAAGGTAAAGAAATTACAGATGAAATGAAGAAAAATATTACCGAGAGATTAATAGAACTTGAAATTATGACAGATGCTGCTAGAAAAAAAGGGATAACTAATGAATCAAAATTTTTATCAAAAGTTGAGTTAACTTATATGGAATTAGCATACACGGAGTATTTGAAAAAATATTTATTAGACCATCCAATTTCAAAAGATGATATCAAAAAAGAATACGATGCATTCAAAAAAAAATTTGATAAAAAAGAATTTAAAGGTCAGCACATATTAGTGAAAACAAAAAATGACGCTGAAATGATTCATTCAAGAATTAAAAAAGGTGAACAATTTGATGAAATTGCAAAAAACTTATCTTTGGATAAAGAGTCTGCAAAAAATGGTGGGGATTTAGGCTGGTTCAAAGATGAAGATATGGTTGATAGCTTTTCTGCAGAAGCTCATAAATTAAAACCAACTGAAGTAAGTGATGCTTTTCAGACTCAGTTTGGTTGGCATATATTAAAAATAAATGAGATCAAAAAAAGACCTCCTCCAGATCTTGAAACAGTTAAAAAACAAATTGAAGAGACATTAAAAAAAAGAAAGCTTACAGCCCATATTAAAGAATTAAAAGACAATGCAGAAATTAACCGATAAAACTTTATCTGACATTAATCAAAACTGTTCAGCAAAAATCATAGCTATAGATCATGAGGAATGGTTTATTAACAAAGCTGAAGCTTTGGGGGTAAAAATCAACAACATAATTACGGTTACTCATAAAAATAAAAAAGGTCCTATCTGTGTAAATATTAACACCACAAGTTTTATGATCCGCTTATCAGATGCTAACCGAATTAGAGTGGTGGAGTTATGAAAAAAATAGCACTTATTGGAATGCCAAATTCTGGAAAATCTACTTTTTTTAACTCAATTAGTGGGGCATCAGCAAAAGTTGCAAATTGGTCAGGTGTTACTGTTGATATTGAAAGTGTAAAGACGTTAATTTTTGGAGAAATCGTTGAGCTTATTGATCTCCCTGGAATATATACTCTCAAACCTGGGTCCGATGACGAAGTTGTCGTCCACGATTTTTTAAATCATAACAAGATTGATGAAATTTTTTTCATTCTCAACTCCTCCCAAATCGATCGTCAAATTGATCTCGCTTTAGAATTTAAAAATTTAGGTTTTAAAGTTCGTATGCTTTGCAACATGAATGACGAAGCAAAAAAAAATGGTATTGAAATCAACTACCAAAAACTAGAAAAACGATTAGCAATACCCATTCATCCAATCAGTGCAAAATTTCAATCAGGCTATGAATTCCTGAATAAAAAAATGCAAACTCTAGAAAAGAAAATTTCTATTAAACCATTTGTTGAAAATGAAATATATCAATATGTAAAATTTCCTAAACAGTCAAATGACAATGTTACCAAAACCCTTGATAGATTTTTTCTCCATCATTTTTGGGGTTTACCAATTTTCTTTGTGCTTCTCTTTGGATTATTTCAAGCTATCTATGGAATTGCAGAGCCGCTTCAAAATTTCATGGGCTTGGCTTTTGATTCAATCGGAGAAATAATTAGTTTGTTTTTAAATCAACATTTACCAAAACTATTTTCATCATTTTTATACGATGGTGTTTATCTGGGAGTAACTACAGTACTAACCTTTATTCCGGTAATTATTATTTTTTTTATAGTTATGTCATTTATTGAAAATTCAGGCTACCTCTCACGAGCTGGATTCGTCATGGATAAAATCATGGAAAAAATGGGATTAGATGGCAGAAGCTTTGTGATGATTTTATTTGGATTTGGATGTAACGTCCCTGCACTAATGAGTACAAAAATTATGCGCTCCAAAACAACCCGATTCCTAACCATGTTAATAATTCCTTTTTCACTCTGTTCAGCAAGGCTTCAGGTATTTTTATTTTTTACAGCTATCTTTTTTAGTCCTCAAATGGGAGCGCTTGTTCTTTTTTTCATGTATATTTTAAGTTTCCTCATTATCATCATAACTGCACTCATTTTTAAGGATAAAAAAGCTATAAATGAATCGGTTTTGATAGAGATGCCTCCCTACCGTTTACCCACAATCAAACAAACTTTACTCACAGCTATCCATGAAATAAACCATTTTCTTAAAAGAGCATCAAAATTCATTCTAGGTGGAGTGATTGTAGTCTGGCTTCTAACAAATTTTTATGTGTCTACAAATGTTACTATCGCTGATCACATGAGTGGCTTTTTAGGTCCTATTTTTGACCCAATTGGTATTAACGATAAATTAATTATTGCTTTGATTTTTGGATTTATAGCCAAAGAAATTCTTATTGGTGCCCTAGCGGTTATTTTCTCTAGCAATATGGATAGCTTGGGAGATATTTTACAGACAGAAATAAATTGGCAACAAGCATTAAGTTTTATGACCTTTACTTTAATTTACACTCCCTGCTTATCAACAATCGCCACTATAAAAAGTCAATCAAAAAATATTCGATTAGTAGCAACATCACTTCTTTGGTCATTAGTTTTAGCCTGGATTGTCAGTTTCTGTTTTTACCAATTGTTAATCAATTTTAGCTCATGAAAATAATAAATTAATATTGAATCTGTTAGAATACAAGATTCTAATTTGTGGTTTATAAACGTGATTCATCATCATTTTAGTAGCTCTGCACTATCTGAAAATCAACTTCAAAAATTATTAAAACGTATTCAACAATTTAATAAAAATATTCTTGATATTCAAACACAGTATGTTCATTTTAGTAGTTTTATAGATACGCCATCAAATGAAAGTCTTACTCTTCTTGATAGCCTGCTAACTTATGGTGAATATAAAAAACACCTCAAACATTCAGATTATAAATTTATAGTAATTCCTAGATTTGGAACTCTTTCACCTTGGGCATCAAAAGCTACGGACATTGCCAAGAAATGTAATTTAGATGTCAATAAAATTGAAAGAGGAATTGTTTTCCATCTTACACCGCTAAGCAATTGTAGTATCAGCAAAGAACAGCTTGAGCAAATCTCGTCATTGTGTATGGACCGGATGACCGAAACTGTTGTGTATAATTTAAATGATGCAGAAAAATTATTTACGGAAAACGCCCCAAAATCCTTAAATGAAATTGATATTCTTCAAAAAGGAAGAGATGAGCTAGTCACCTACAATCAAAAAAATGGTTTAGCTCTATCAGAAGAAGAAATACAATATTTGATTGATTATTTTTTTAAAATCAAAAAAAATCCAACAGATGCTGAGCTCATGATGTTTGCTCAAGCAAATTCAGAGCATTGTCGGCATAAAATATTTAATGCAAAGTGGATCATTGATAACAAACAACAAGAAAATTCACTTTTTGGAATGATTCGAAACACTCATCAAAAAAATCCTCACAAAACCGTTGTTGCTTATTCTGATAATTCATCGATTATTGAAGGAAAAGAAATAGCACGTTTTTATCCGTCGCAAAATAATGTATATAAAGCTCATATCGAAAAAACACACTATTTAATGAAAGTGGAAACGCATAATCACCCAACTGCAATATCGCCATTTCCTGGAGCTGCGACAGGAAGTGGTGGAGAAATAAGAGATGAAGGAGCCACCGGGCGAGGATCAAAACCAAAGGCTGGATTAACAGGATTTTCAGTATCTAATCTAAATATTCCTGAACTCAAATACCCATGGGAAAAAAAGCCTTCTAAACCAGCTCATATTTCATCCCCCCTAAATATTATGATGGAGGGGCCTATAGGTGGGGCTGCTTACAATAACGAATTTGGAAGACCAAACATTGCCGGTTATTTTAGGGTATACGAACAAGAAGTTAACGGTAAAAAATATGGTTATCACAAACCCATCATGTTAGCTGGAGGAGTTGGAAACATAAGTGATGAGCACACACATAAAAAAACATTAAATGAAAATGTATTATTGGTGCAACTCGGCGGTCCTGGAATGCTAATTGGTCTCGGAGGTGGTGCAGCATCAAGCATGAATAGTGGATCAAATGAGGAAGATTTAGATTACGCATCAGTTCAACGAGGTAATCCTGAAATTCAAAGAAGAGCTCAAGAGGTTATTGATCGATGTTGGCAATTAAAAAAATCAAATCCTATTTTGAGTATCCATGATGTAGGTGCCGGAGGGTTGTCTAATGCATTCCCTGAGCTTATTAATGATGGAGGTGTGGGTGCTGAGTTTGATATTCGCAAAATTCAAACAGAAGAAAAAGGTATGGCTCCTCATGAGCTTTGGTGCAATGAGTCACAAGAAAGATATGTTTTAGCGATCAATGAAGATTCGCTAGATACTTTTAATGCTATTTGTGTAAGAGAGCGATGTCCATACAGCATCGTAGGAAAAGCTACTAATAAAAAACATCTGCTTGTAAGAGATAGTCTACTTGGCAAAAATGTGGTTGATATGGATCTTAATATTCTTTTAGGAAAGCCTCCAAAAATTGAAAAGAATATAAAAACACCATCATTTAAATCTCTCCCTAAGTCAGCAACCTTTGATTTAGTGCCAACAGCAAAACTTGTTATAAGTCATCCATCTGTGGCATCTAAAAAATTTCTTATACATATTGGTGATCGATCTGTAACTGGGCTAATTGCTCAGGATCAAATGGTTGGTCCATGGCAAACTCCTGTGTCTAATGTAGCAGTGACAAAACTATCATTTGAAAGTCAGTATGGTGAAGCATTTGCTGTTGGCGAACGCTCTCCCCTCGCCGTTATTGATGCAAAAAAATCAGCACGCATGGCTGTTGGTGAATCTATTACAAATATTTTAAGTGCATATATCGGAGATTTAAGAAATATAAAATTATCTGCCAACTGGATGGCTGCCAGTGGAGACGATGAGGAGGATTTCAAATTATTTGAAGCTGTTAAGTCGATCGGTATTGAATTATGTCCTGCCTTGGGAATATCTATTCCTGTTGGCAAAGACTCTATGTCTATGAAAACTTCCTGGGATAATGAAAGTGTTACCTCACCGCTGTCTCTTGTTGTAACAGCCTTCTCGGAATGTCAAAATGTTTGCAAAACTTTGACTCCCGTTTTAGAAATATCGGACGACTTTAGTATGCTGTATATTGACTTAGGTTTAAACCAATACAGAACCGGCGCTTCAATAGCTGAACAAGTTACGAATCAAACTACTGCAAATGCTCCTGATTTAGATAATCCCGATCTATTGATTAATTTTTCCGATGCAATTCAGTATTTAATTGAGGCAGGTTTAATTAACGCCTACCATGATCGCTCAGATGGAGGACTTTTCGCAACTTTGTGTGAAATGGCTTTTGCCTCAAGATCAGGCTTAGATATAGATTTATCAGAAATTTCCTGTGAATTTAATAGAATTTTGTTTGCAGAGGAGCTTGGAGCGGTTATTCAAGTTAATAAGGATAAACAACAACACATAATAGACTTATTTAAGAGCAAAGGTATTAAGGACATTTTTTATATTGGTAAAACAAATAAATCTCAAGAAATTAGAATTAAACATGATAATCAAGTGTTTGTTGATAGCAGAGCAAACCTAGAAGCGCTCTGGTCCCAAAATAGTTTTCATATTCAATCCTTACGGGATAACTCAGAATTAGCGAAAGAGGAGCTGGAAACAATTTTTAACGATAATGATCCCGGTATCAATGAATCCTTATCCTTTAAATTAGATTTTCCAAATATTCATCATAAATCTAAACAAAAAATTGCAGTTCTCAGAGAACAAGGAGTCAATGGTCACTATGAAATGGCAGCAGCATTTCATTATGCGGGATTTGAATCAATCGATGTTCACATGCAAGATCTTCTCTCTGGTCACTTCAATTTATTAGATGTAAGAGCTTTAGTTGCTTGTGGTGGATTTTCATACGGTGATGTTTTAGGTGCCGGTGAAGGCTGGTCAAAAGTTATATTAAATAATCCTAGTTTGAAAGAGCAATTCATTAGATTTTTTGAGAAAAATAATACCATTGCTCTCGGAGTCTGTAATGGATGTCAAATGCTCTCCAATTTAAAAAGCATAATTCCAGGTACAGAATTTTGGCCAAAATTTGTTAAAAATACCTCTGACCAATTTGAATCAAGAGTGGTGTCCGTAAAAATACCAAAAACGAATTCAATTTTCTTCAAAGACATGGCTGGATCAGTTATTCCTGTGATCACAGCGCATGGTGAAGGAAGAGCTTCTTTTGAAAGATCAGAAGATTTAAACAAATTAAGTCAAATGGAACAAATTACATTACAATATGTCACAAACAAGCATAAGGAAACTTCATCTTTTCCTTACAACCCTAATGGTTCTAGTAAGGGGGTTACAGGATTCTCAAATGATGATGGACGGTTTAATATCATGATGCCACACCCTGAAAGAGTGTTCAGGAAAGACCAGCATACTTGGTCTAAAGATAGATCAGGGGAATACGGACCATGGTTTAAGATGTTTACTAATGCACTTTATTTTTTAAATAATAGTTAGGAAAATTATGAAGAAGTTACTAGGTTTATTTATTGTATTATTTTTTAGTATCCATGCCTTTGCTGGGTTATCAGATCCAGAAGAAATCGAATTCACCGGAGCTCTCAATGATGGTGATTTAAAAACTGTTCAAAAATATATAGAGCAAAAGGGAGTTCCCCTTGAAGATAAATATTTTGCATGGACACCATTCCTTATAACAGCGGCAAAAAATCAATTTCAAATCTTAAAATATTTAACAGAGAAAGGTGCTGATGTAAATTATGTGCATCCGGTAACACGAATGAATGGATTTCACCATGCAGCTTTTAATGGCAACAAAGAAATGGCTAAATACATTGCTGAAAAAGGTGGGGATATTAATAAAAAATTAAAAGGTGATGTATCAATCATTAGAGCATTAAAAGAAGATGGTAAAGATGATATGGCTAAATATTTATTGAGCTTAGGTGTAAATGAAGAAGGTTGTCAAGGAAAATGCTTTTAACTTAAAATTTGATTTTTTTTGAAAAGCATCTTTGTTTAAAGATGCTTTTTTTTATCTTGATTCGTAAAATTCAAATAGTTTGATTAAGGTTAAAAAGTAATTTTGTCGAACCGTCCAATCTACATAATCGTTTAATATCGGTTTACCGTGCATAGAAATACTTAAACCCGACTCTTTAAACATTAACAAATCATTTGCGCCATCACCAATCGATATAACATCATCACTTTTTAATCCGTATTGATGAGTTAGTGTTTTAATAATATTAGCTTTTTTTTCTGCATTTATAATATCTCCATATAATTTACCAGTTAAAACACCATCGACCATCTGAAGTTCATTGGCATAAGCTTGGTCCATTCGCAAAGTATTTTTAACAAACTCAACAAAGTAAGTAAATCCACCCGATACAATAATTGTTTTCAAATTAAATTTTTTTACATACTCGATCCACTCAACAACATAAGGTTGAAGTTTTATTTTTTCATTAATGATCTTTTCAAAAGCGCTTACATTTATACCTTTAAGTAATGAGACACGTTTTTTTATACTCTCATCAAAACTCAAATGACCCATCATAGTTTGCTCCGTGATCTCAGCAATTTCATTCTTAAGATTGATAAGATCAGCAATTTCATCTATACATTCATTTTGAATCAAAGTGGAATCCATATCACAAACTAGCATTTTATAACTGGCAAGAGTTTTATTAATATCATTAAAAAACTGTGTATTCGATTTTTTTAGTAATTCTGAATATTCTTTATAAAATCCTGAAGTACTATCAAATGATAAAAAATCAAAACTCAACACTGAAATTTCAGATTGATCAAATGAAAGATGATTTTTATTAATAAATTTTTCAAAATCATTTCTAAAGATTAAAAATTTTTGCATACATGCAATTATACAACCCTAATCAATCTGATATGATTATGTTTTTTAATATAAAAAATACATGAACCTTCACGAATATCAGGCAAAAGAGCTATTAAGGCAATATGGAATAAGAACACCATTTGGGGAAGTTGCTGAAACCTTAAATGAAGTGAATGGTTTAGCAAAAAATATAAAAAATCCTGTGGTAATTAAAGCCCAAATCCATGCTGGTGGTAGAGGAAAGTCTGGTGGCGTAAAAGTTGTAAAAACCAAAGACGAAGCAGTTGAATTTGCAACAAAACTCCTCGGGAAAAATCTTATTACCTATCAAAATAAACCCCTCGGGCAACCCGTTCATAAAATCCTATTTGAAGAGACGGAAGATATTTCAAGTGAATTATATTTTTCAATTTTAATAGATCGAGAAAAAGAAAAAATTTGCTTGATAGTTTCAAGTGCAGGTGGAATGGAAATAGAAGAAATAAGTCAAAAAAATCCACAATTAATTTTAAAAGAATTTTGCAATCAAATTACAGGATTAATGGATTACCAAACTCGAGAGCTAGCTAATGCACTAAATCTTAATTCAGAACTTGCTTTTAAATTTAATCAATTCGCTAAGTCCGCTTACCGGCTATTTACAGAAAATAATTTATCTTTACTTGAGATTAATCCATTAGTCATAAATAAGCATAACGAATTTGTTGCTTTAGATTGTAAGATTAGTCTTGATGATAATGCCCTATTTAAACAAAAAAAATTATCTGAACTTAGAGATTGGTCGCAAGATGATATAAAAGAAGCTGAAGCCCATCATGCTGGTTTAAATTACATCGCCTTAAATGGTCAGATTGGCTGCATGGTTAATGGTGCTGGTCTTGCAATGGCTACAATGGATCTCATTCATCATTGTGGAGGTTCGCCAGCTAATTTCTTAGATGTTGGTGGCGGTGCATCATCAGAAACTGTTTCAAAAGCTTTTCAAATTCTTCTCTCGGATAAAAATGTTAAAGTTGTTTTAGTTAATATTTTTGGTGGCATTATGAGATGTGATGTTATTGCAGAAGGAATTATTAATACAGCAAAAGATATGGGCATTTTAATTCCAGTGGTGGTTCGACTTGAAGGTACAAATGTTGAAGCTGGAAAAGAATTGCTTAATAAAAGCAATCTAAATATTATTTCCGCTGATAATTTAATTGAAGCTGCTCAAATAGCAGTGAAGTTATCAAAGGAATAAGCTCATGTCAGTACTAATTAATAAAACAACAAAATTAATATGCCAAGGGTTCACTGGAAAACAAGGAACCTTTCATTCTGAGCAATGCATGTCTTACGGAACAAATCTTGTTGGAGGGGTTACTCCTGGTAAAGGTGGGTCAAAACATCTTAACTTACCAGTATTTAATACTGTTAAAGAAGCTGTTAATCAAACAAAAGCCAATGCAACAATGATTTATGTTCCACCTGCATTTGCTGCAGATTCAATTATAGAAGCCAGTGAGGCAGGTATTGAAATCATTGTATGCATCACTGAAGGAATACCCACTTTTGATATGCTCAAAGTTAAAACTATCGTTAGTGCAAATAGATCAATTCTAATTGGGCCAAACTGTCCAGGGATTATTACCCCAGGAGAATGTAAAATTGGAATTATGCCTGGCAATATTCATCTTCCAGGAAAGGTAGGAATAGTTTCACGTTCAGGAACGCTTACCTATGAAGCCGTGAATCAAACTACAAAAAATGGATTGGGTCAAACAACCTGTATTGGTATCGGGGGTGACCCTATTAAGGGAATCAATTTTATTGAATGTTTAGAATTTTTTGAAAATGATCCAGAAACGCAAGGAATTATTCTTGTTGGCGAAATTGGTGGAAATGATGAAGAAGAAGCAGCTGAATATATAAGTGACAAAATAACAAAGCCTGTAGCTGCTTATATTGCTGGTGTAACCGCACCTGAAGGAAAAAGAATGGGTCATGCTGGTGCGATTATCTCGAAAAGCAGCGGTAAAGCGATAGATAAAATCAAAGCATTAGAAAAAGTAGGAGCTATTGTTGCCCAGACTCCATCAGAAATCGGACAGTCTATTGCCATGGCACTAAATAATGTTTAAACGAATATTGCTTACTGTAATTTTTTTTGTTTTTACACACTCTTATTCTGCAGACATTAATTATTTATTAACGGCATCTGCAAAAGGAGATATTGAAACAGTACAAGCAATACTAGACAGCGGAGCAGATATTAATGTTAAAGATTCTAATAATTTAAATGCTCTGATGTATGCTGCAAGAAAAAATAACTCTGAAATAATAAAAATCCTCATTAAAAATAAAATAGAAATAAATCATGCAGATAATTCGGGATGGACAGCACTGATGTATGCTGCAAAAAAAAATTATATTGAATCGATTAAAATTTTATTGGCAAATAAAGCTGATCCAAAAATAACTGATCCAGATGGATGGTCTGCATTTGGTTTAGCTGCCTCCTCTGGCCATAGCGAAACTATCGATCTTTTAATTCAATACGGTATTGATCCCAATAACAGGAATAATAGTGGTCAAACAATATTAATGATAGCTGCAAAAAAAGGAAATCTAGCCGTTGTCAAAAGCTTGTTAGACAGCAAAGCTAATTTATCTTTAAAAGATCCAAATGGAAAGACAGCACTTATGATTGCCGCTGCAAATGATAATTTTGATGTGGCAAAGCTCCTTTTAAATCGAGGAGCCAACATCAATGACGTTGATAAATCAAATTGGACACCTTTAATGTGGGCTGTTGAAAAGAAAAGTTCAAAAATTGCTTCTGCATTATTAGAGAGAGGATCAGATGTGAATCATAAAGACGATCAAAAGACGCCTTTACTTCATTTTGCAGTTTTTAATAATGATTATGAAATTGTCAAACTTCTTATTGAATACAATGTGAATCTAAAAGCAACAGATCAGTATGGTTTAACAGCCTATGTTTATGCCCTAAAAGAAAAAAATAAAAAAATTGTGGATCTCATAAAAGATAATGGAGGTACATATTAATGAAAGTATGTTTACTCCAATCTAACCCAATACTTGGAAATTTAACTCAAAATTTTAATTGGCTGAAAAACCAAATTAAAAAACAAGATGCTGATTTGTTTATAGCTCCTGAAATGGCATTGCTTGGATATCCTGCTGATGACCTAATATCTGATAATTTGTTTATAGAAAAGCAACAAATGCTTCTTGAAAAATTTAAATCTGTGCTAAAAAAAAATCAAATGTTGATAATTGGTGGTGTAGCTGTGAATAAAAATGAAAGGTCAAATTCTGCTTTTCTAATTACAAAAAATAAACTAAATCGCCAAAATAAAATAAATCTTCCGAATTACGGAGTCTTCGACGAAAAAAGATATTTTACCGCAGGAAAAAAAATAGAAATTATTTCATTTAAAAACAAAAAAATCTTAGTATTGATTTGTGAAGATTTTTGGGATAAAAAAATTGAAAAGTTTTATACAGATAAAACAATAGATTTATGTGTTGTGGTAAATGCATCTCCTTTTGAAATTAATAAATTTTCCAAAAGACAAAATAGAGCTATTGCATTAACTAAAAAAATTAAATCACCTTTAATTTATTTAAATATGATTGGTGGTCAAGATGATTTGGTATTTGATGGAGAATCATTTATTCTTAATAAAGAGAGTAAATTAATATTAAGATTAAATTCATTTAGAACTCATGTTAAAACTTTGGATTTAAATAAAACAAATCCAACCCTTGCTCATAAAAATAATTTAGAAGAAGAGTTAATTCTTAATGCATGTATTCTAGGAACACGAGATTATTTAAGAAAAAATAAAATAAACTCAGTTTATATTGGGTTATCTGGTGGAATTGATTCTGCACTTGTTGCTTTTATTGCATCAAAAGCAATACCAAAACATAAGGTAAATTGTATTATGATGCGAACAAAATTTACATCAAATATTAGCTGTGAAGATGCAAGAAAATTAGCTAAAAATTTGGGAGTTCAATACAAAAATAAAGATGTCATGCCAATAATTAATAGTATTAATGAGTCATTAACTTTGGACTTTAAAAATAAACAACCTGATGTCACTGAGGAGAATATTCAGGCTAGAAGTCGTGGCTTAGTTCTTATGGCTCTTGCTAATAAAGATAAAGCTGTTGTTCTATCAACCTCAAATAAAAGTGAATCCGCAGTAGGATATTCAACTCTTTATGGAGATATGGTTGGTGCATACGCCCCTCTCAAAGATATCTCGAAAACAAAAATTTACAATATAGTAAATTACATAAACCAAAAACAGAAAATTATTCCTCAAAGAATAATTACACGGCCGCCTTCAGCAGAATTAAAAGAAAATCAAAAAGATCAGGATACTTTACCGGACTATGCTATTTTAGATCGAATTATTGAGCTTTTTATTGACGATGGTCTTAATAGTCAAGAAATTATAAAACGTGGTTTTAAACCACAATTAGTTAAAAAAATTGTAAAATTAATACTTGGTAGCGAATTTAAAAGGCGTCAGAGTCCGCCAGGGCCAAAAATTTCCAGAAAAGCTTTTGGTAGAGAAAGAAGATTTCCAATAACGAACAACTATTTAGGGTAAGTCATGAAAAAAATTGAAGCAATCATTAAGCCATTTAAATTAGATGAAGTGAGAGAGGCGCTTTCTGAAATTGGTATAGAAGGACTAACTGTGACTGAAGTCAAAGGATTTGGTCGCCAAAAAGGTCACACTGAACTATATCGTGGTGCAGAGTATGTTATAGATTTTCTTCCTAAAATGAAACTTGAAATTGTTATATCTGATGATAAATTAGATAAGGTTATTGAAACCATCAAATCTGCTGCGCATACTGGTAAAATTGGTGATGGGAAAATTTTTGTTTCATCGATCGAACAAGCGGTCAGAATTAGAACAAGCGAAAAAAATGATGAAGCTCTTTAGTTTATTTTAAAAATTTTTTTATTTGATCAAAATCATCAGCGGTATCAACCCCAATCATTTCTTTACCTGTATGCTTTACCATCGCTATTTGAATATTGTTATAGATCGCTCTTAGTTGCTCAAGCTTTTCAGTTTGTTCAATTTTTGGCTGATCTAACATACAAAACTCTCTGACTTGTTTAGCAGAATAAGCATATATCCCCAGATGATGATAAGCTAAATCATCACAAAAATTTTCTATATTTAAGTTTCCTAATAAGCTTCGCGAAAATGTAATTGCCATATTATTATGATTTAATAAAACTTTCACATTATTTGGATTGTTATACTCATCAAATGACTTGAATGATTTATACGCAGAGGCAAAAGAATTACCCAATGATATAGTTTGAGCAAGATTATTGATTAGATTTTCATCAACCAGCGGTTCATCTCCCTGAACATTTACTAATATCTGGGAATCATTAATTTCATTTACATTTAAAAATTCATTTATCCTATCTGTCCCTGATGAATGGTTCTCAGATGTCATCGCTGATTTATAACCATATGATTCAGCAATCTTTTTTATTTCAATACTATCTGTGGCGATAAAAACCTCTGTTGCCAATGATTTCGATGCCTGCTGGGCAGTATGGATAAAAAGAGGTTTGTTATTAATTTCCAGTATAAGCTTTTTTTTAAGACGTGTGCTATTTAAACGAGCAGGAATAACGACAATAAAATTCATTTAATTTTTCGAGCCTGATCTGGAATCATAATTGGGATACCATCAATAATTGGATATGCCAATTTTGCGCCATTTGAAATTAACTCCTTATTTTTTTTATCAAAAATTAATTTCTCTTTAGTGATCGGGCAAACAAGAATATCGAGTAAGTTTTTATCCATTTAGAACCCTATGTAATAACTTTTTTTCAAAATTTGGACACAATTTAACTTCTGACTGTAATACCCAAATATTTTTATTATTAATCTGGTTACATTTTACTGCATCTTTTTGAGTTATAAGGAAATTTCTATTTTGTTCAAAGTCTTTTTTAGAAAACTTGTGATGATCCTCATATATTTGATAATCAAAAGAACATATTTTTTTTAAAGATGAAATTAAGCGCTCAGGATTTCCTATACCAATTGATAAATTTAAATTACTCAATTCCTTAATATCCTTCTTTATCTTTGTTTTTAAGTTTACAACTTTTGTTGATAGTAAAAAATTAATATAATCAGTCTCTGAATTCTCTGAATTATTAATGACCATGGCCCCGGTATTGTTTAATCTTAAATAAGGCTCTCTAAATGGTCCCACTGGAAGTATCAGATGATTAGTTACGAAACGCTGATCATGAATTAAAATTTTATGATCAAAATGTAGATTTAGATGCTGTAGGCCATCATCTGAAATAATTAAGTCAATATTCTTGTACTTATCTAGCATCATGAGACCTGATTTATATCTTGATTTTCCAACAAATACAGGAATGTTTAAGGATTGTTTTATCATTAAAGGTTCATCGCCTACGATATTGACATCAGAATTTTGATGAACTTCTCTATTGTCATTTAGCTTACCCTTATAGCCTCTTGAAATTATTCCAACTTTAATATTTTTTTTTGTAAATAATTTCGCTAAGTATAAAACGAGCTGTGTTTTTCCTGAACCGCCAATAATTAAGTTACCAATCACTAAGGTTTTTACAGGCAACTTTTTTTGATTGAGAATATTAAATTTATATAGATATATACGTATATAAAAAAAAATATAATTTACTAAACACAGAGGTATGAAAACCCATATAAGATTAGCTTTTTTGTACCACTGATTTAAAAAAAAGTTATGAAATAACATGAGAAAAAATTATACTAAATCGGTTTTATATAATTTTGCATAAAACCCTTTTTTTGAAATTAATTCGGCGTGAGTTCCTGATTCAACAATTTGTCCCTTATCTAAAACAAAAATTTTATCTGCATTCATAACTGTTGATAATCTGTGTGCAATGATGATTGATGTTTTATTTTTCATTAAATTATCCAGTGCAATTTGAACAAGTTTTTCAGACTCGAGATCAAGTGCTGAGGTCGCTTCATCCAATAAAAGTATTGGAGCATTTTTAATAATCGCACGAGCAATTGAAATTCTTTGCTTCTGCCCTCCTGATAATTTTACTCCTCGATCTCCAACTAAATTATCAAGTTTATTAGGCAGCCTTTCTATAAACTCTCGAGAGTTTGATTGATCAATAACTTTTTCTAGCTGTTTATTTGTAATAGACTTTTTCTGCATCCCATAACAAATATTATTTCGAATCGTGTCATTAAATAAAATTGTATCTTGGGTGACTAATGAAAAGTGACTCCTTAGATTAGCAAGCTTTAAACTCTTAATATTTTTTTTATCTAAAGTTATTTCGCCCTCATCAAACTCATAAAATCTTGGAAGAAGATTCATTAGTGTGGTTTTTCCACCTCCTGATTTACCCACTAATGCAATTTTTTCACCTTTATTAATTTTAAGAGATATATTTTTTAAGATATATTGATTGGTGTCTTTATATTTGAATGATAAATTCTTAATCTCAATATTACCTTTACATTCGTAAAGAACCTTCTCACCTCGATCATGTTCATTTTTTTCATTTAAAACATTCATAATACTTTTTGCTGCGGCAATACTCACTTGAAGTGACTCATTAACTTCCGTCAGACTTTTGATTGGTTTTATCATCATTAATAAAGCACCAACAAATGCGGCGAACTCCCCTGTCGAAAAATTTGCAAGCGCATAGTAAACAATCAAGCCCAAGGCTATTGACGCTATAATTTCTATCAACATGCTGTTAAATAAGGAGAGTCTGGCTAATCTAATTTGCATATTCATATTTTTTTTAACAATATCAACAAATCGTTTCAGCTCATATCCTGCAGCTCCAAATATTTTGATAACCCTTTGTCCCGAAATCGTTTCTTCAGAATTTGAAGTCATTTCACCCATAGATTCTTGAACTTCAAATCCATAAGCTCGTAATCGTGGAGACACCTTTTTTAAATATCGAATTATGACAGGGGTCATTAGCAAAAAAACTGAGGTTAAAAACCAATCTAAGTAAATCATATAAATGAATAAACCAATTACTGTAAACGATTCTCTAATAATCGTGAGACCAATTCGAGTAATTACCGCTGAAAGCTGATCAGCTTCATAAGTTAATTTTGATACAAGCATTCCAGCATTATTATTATCAAAATAGGTAACCGGAAGTTTTAAATATTTTTTAAATGTATCAATTCTGAGATCCGCAACAACACCTCTTGATGTTTTACGCATATGATAGCCTGAAACAAATGAAGCAAAAGCTCTTATAAGCATTAGAAGCATCAATGAAACAGGGAGAATCAACTTCACCAGGCCGTCATGAGTATCAAAACCACTATCCGTTATTTCTTTAAGCAAGGCTAAAAAACCCGTATTCGTCAGAGAATAAACAACCATAAATGAAATGCTTAAAATGAGTGAAAATTTATAATTTAGTGCATATCGAAGAAGTTGTTTATAGATAGCTTTGAATTCAGAAAGCTTAATAGGGTTTGACTTGAATGAAGACATTTAATTAAGTCTTATTTCACCTGTGTGGCAAAAGTTACACGATTTAATCCAGACAATCTTGCTGCTTCCATTACATTAATAACAGACTGATGATTTGACATTGCATCTGCATTAATCACAACAGAGGGTAAATCCTCTGTTTTAATTACAGATTTTAAATTTTTCAATTCTTTAGAAATTTCATTTATGGAATTTTCTGATAATTTCTTATTATTGATAATATATTGGTTGTCAGCGGTAACAACAATATCAATTCGATCTAAATCTTTGTCTTGAGGTGAGGCTTCAGCAGTAGGCAGATTAATTTTTAACTCACTAAATTTAGAAAAAGTAGTGCTAACAACCAAAAAAATAATGATTACTAGTAACACATCAATAAGAGGAATAAAATTTATTTCAAGCTCCTCCGTTTGACTACCTCGTCTGAAATTCATTTCTAATTTCCTTTTTGGTGAATTATTTCAACCAGCGTTATTGCTTGCTGTTCCATTTCTACAATTAAAGATTCAACCTTATTTTTAAAAAAACGATACATAATCATTGCAGGAACAGCAACAACAATACCTCCCGCTGTGTTATAGAGAGCAATAGATATCCCTCGAGCAAACACAGTAACATCTGCCCCGCTGCTGGTAAAAGAACCAAATAATTCAACCATACCAATAATCGTTCCAAAAAGTCCCAAGAGTGGCGCGACAGTAGCAATGGTTCCTAATGTCGATAAATATTTTTCTAATCTATGAAATACAGCTCTTCCGGTTTCCTCTATTGATTCTTTTATCAAACCTGGCGAACTTGAAACATGATCAAGCGCTGTAGCAAAAATCTCTCCCATGTAAGAATGCTGCCTCAGTAATTCAATTGATTTATTATTAACTCCTTTTTGATCAATTAAAACTTTCACCTCATTCAATAAATTTTTTGGGGCAATTGTTTCTGAACGCAATGCCCATAGTCTCTCGATGATAATTGCTAACGCAATGACTGAAGCAAAAACCAAAGGCCAAATCGGCCAGCCCGCGCCTTGAATAATATCCCACACAATACGACTCCTTAAATACTTAAATTAGCTAAATATTAACACTTTTTTAATCTGCCATCGATAAACTCAAATCTATTTTTAAAGTTACTTAACATACTCTGATCATGAGTAACTAAAAGTAACTTAATATTATTTTTTTGAGTCCCTTTTAATAATAAATCCATAACTATTTTTGAATTTTTTTTATCCAAATTACCAGTAGGTTCGTCAGCAAATATGACTTTGGGCTGGTGAATCAGGGCTCTGCATATAGCTACCCTTTGCTTTTCTCCGCCTGATAATTGATTAGGATAATGCATAATTCGATCTAAAAGCCCAACTGAATTCAACAATTTCTTGGCTTGTTGCATAGCATAACCATCATTAATATTATTAACTTTAAGGGGAAGCATGACATTCTCCAACACATTAAAATCGTTCAACAAATGATGGAATTGATAAATAAAACCAAACTCATGCTTTCTTAGATTGATAAGTTCAGATTGTTTTATTCCACATAGTTCATTTCCAAAAAACTTAATCGATCCTTTATCACAAACATCTAATCCTGCAATAATCTGCAAAAAAGTACTTTTACCAGAGCCAGACACCCCAGTAAAAACAGCACTATCTGATAATTTAATAGATAAATTTGAAAATAATGGCTTGTCAAGTGCCGGAAAAGTTTTTTTTAAATCATGTATTTCCAAAAAATTACTCATTTTTTAAAACCTCAGCCGGGTTTATTTTTGAAGCAACATAACTTGGATAAATTGTTGCCATCAAGGCTAATATGATTGAAACAAAAACTACAAAGTTAATATCTGAAATCATTATCATTGAGGGAAGTTCATTAATGTAATAAATATCTTTTGATAAAAATTGAATATTAAAAACTCTTTCAATAAAAGGAACAATGGTGTTGATATTAGATGCAATTAATGCTCCCAAAAGAAGCCCAATAAAAGACCCAATCAATCCAATAATAAATCCTTGCATTACAAAAATTCGAACAATATGAAGTTTAGAAAACCCAATAGTTTGTAATATAGCAATGTCTTTTTTTCGGTCATATACACTCATAGTCAAAGATGCAATGAGATTAAATGCTGCAACAGCAATAATTAGAGTAAGAATTATTGCCATCACTCTTTTTTCCATTTGTATAGCTGAAAAAAAGTTTTTATTTTTATTGGTCCAATTATTTACAAAAGCATTGATATTTAAATCATAAAGGATTTGTTTCACTTGTGATTCTGTAGGCAGAGTTTCATCTGAATTTTTTAATTGAATTTGAATGCCTGAATACAAAGTATTTGTATTTTTATAAAATATTTTTCTCGCATTTTTTTGACTTATCAAAGCTAAGCTGCTGTCAAATTCATAAATCCCAGCATCAAATATTCCTGAAATAATAAATTTTTTTATGACAGGATAACTTCCAACAGGACCGAAATTTAATTTTGGTATCAGTAAATTTATAGAATCGCCCACTGTTACACCCATAATTCTTGCAAGATCTATACCAATGATCATTTCATAACGATCATTATTTAGAATTTTTGAACCAATTACTATTTTTTCAAAAAGATGATTTACTTGACCCTCTTTTTCAGGATCAACTCCTCGTATTTGAATACCATGATTGTTATTATTATTTGTAATTAAACCTTCACCAGAAATAAAAGAAGCATAGGCATCAATTGATGAAATATTATCCAATCGATTAGATAGCTCATTAAATTTATCTTGATCATCTAAGCCACCGTAAATCTCAATGTGAGATGTCGCATCTAAAATTCTTTTTTTTAACTCATAGTGAAAACCGTTCATAACAGACATCACAACTATAAGTGCCATGACTCCAATGGATATTCCTAGAATGCTTGACAGGCCAATAAAAGATATAAAACGGCTTTTACTTCCGTTTATGAGAATTTTTTTCGATATCCAAAGGTCAAGTAGAAAGGATTTCATTTTTAAATCATTTATTAGTTATGAAGATTTGATCTGATAGAATTATGTCATGTTTACAGGCATAATTAAAACAATTGGTAAGGTTAAGAGTATTGAAGAAATTCAAAATGATATTCATCTTGCTATTAGTTATCAAAGTAATTTTGATCTTGAATTAGGTGATAGTATTTGCGTGAATGGTGCCTGTTTAACTGTATTTAAGTTCACAGCCGATACCTTAGAATTTCATTTATCTAAAGAAACACTTTCCAAAATTGTTCCTTTTAAAATTAATCAATTTGTTAACCTAGAAGAGTCTCTTAGAGTTGGTGATAAGGTTGGTGGTCATTTTGTCTTTGGTCACGTTGATTCTCAAGCTGTATTGGTAGACATAAAAAAGGAATCAAATTGTGAAATATGGAATTTGCAAATTCCTGAATCTTTTCAAAAATTTATCGCTTCAAAGGGATCTATTAGTCTAAACGGGGTAAGTCTCACAATTAATAGCGTAAAAAAAAATATCTTTACAGTAAATTTAATACCTCATACTATCGACCACACTGTATTTAAACATAATAAAATTAATGATCATCTAAATTTTGAAATTGATATGCTGGCAAGATATGCATTAAATGGTTAGAAAATATGCTGAATAATATTGAATCGATAATTGAAGATCTAAAAACGGGAAAAATGGTTGTTCTTGTTGACGATGAGGATAGAGAAAACGAAGGTGATCTTGTTGTAGCAGCTGATAACATCTCACCCGAAATTATAAATTTTATGGCGAAATATGGACGTGGTCTTATTTGCCTAACCCTCACAGAGGACAAAGCGAAACAGTTAAATCTTCCATTAATGGTTCAAGAAAATGAAGCAAAGCTTGGTACTAATTTTACAGTCTCTATTGAAGCAGCAGAGGGAGTATCAACGGGAATCTCTGCCAGTGACCGCTCTACAACCATTAAAGCAGCCATTCATCCAGATGCAACCAAGAAAAGTATTGTTCGACCTGGTCATATTTTTCCCTTGATATCTCACCCTGGGGGAGTTTTATATAGAGCTGGTCACACAGAAGCAGGTTGTGACTTAGCCCAGATTGCAGGGTTTCAACCGTATTCTGTTATATGTGAAATTTTAAATGATGATGGGTCAATGGCTAGACTTGATGATTTAAAAATTTTTGCAAAAAAACATGATCTAAAAATAGGCTCTATAGCAGACTTAATTGAATACAGAAGAAGAAAAGAAAACTTAATCAAGCGAACCAGTGAAGAAATTCTAAAAACAGAGTACGGTGAATTTAAGCTCATAACCTATAAAGATATTATTTCAGATTATATTCATCTAGCTTTTATAAAAGGTGAAATTCTCAACAATGAACCCATTATGGTCAGAGTTCATGAACCGCTATCAATCCTTGACTTCATTATCAAAGATGACAAACACTCATGGTCACCGAATGATGCATTTAAAAAAATAGCACAGGAAAAGAATGGGGTCATTCTCTTTCTCAATTATGGAAATTTAAACAAAGTACAAAAAATTAACGATCTTGATCAGCAGCCCAAAAATAAACAGAATGATTTACGTAATTATGGAATTGGCTCCCAAATATTAGTTGATCTTGGCATTAAAGAAATGAAACTACTTGCTTCTCCTAGAAAAATGCCAAGTATGATTGGCTTTGGTTTGGACGTAAAAGAATTTATAGAAAAATAAATTTATGATAAAATAAGTTTATTGATTGAAAAAAATATACATCAACAAAAATCCTCTCGATTCCCAGAATCTAACCCATCCCTTTTTTTTTACAATGACGTCTGATCATTTAAATCTTTTTTCAATTAAAAATAAGAAAGGTCCAGTTTTGGGCCTTGATCTAGGAATAAAAAAGACTGGGGTCGCCATTGGAAATAATGAATTAAAAACATCAGAGAATCTCACTACCATCACTGCAAAAAATAAAGAAGAGAGATTAAAAAAAATAAAAGAAATTGTAGATCAATGGCAGCCCATTTACATCGTCATTGGCCTACCAACTAATCAAGATGATTCCATGAGCGCAGTGTCAAGGTTCTGTTTAAATACAGGAAAAGAAATTAAAAATAAATTGAATATTCCTGTTGTATTCACAAATGAAAACTACTCTTCAACGGAAGCAGAGGGTTTTATAGAAAATCATTTAAATTTAAATTTAAGGAAAAATAATGATCTAATTGATCAACTTTCAGCGGAGATCATCCTTCAAACCCATTTCAATGAAATAGACTCTCTAAATAGTACTGAAAAAATATGAAAAATATACAAATTAATGAAAATGGAAAATTAAAACATTTACTAACAATTGAAGGTCTTTCAAAAAATATCATTAATGAGATTTTTGTAAGAGCAGACTCATTTCTTGACTCAGAAAAAAATAATGTAAAGAAAGTTGATCTTTTAACTGGAAAAACCATCTGTAATCTTTTTTTTGAAAACAGCACGAGAACACGAACTACATTTGAAATAGCCGCAAAAAAACTATCTGCTGATGTAATTAACCTTAATGTAAATACATCATCACAATCTAAAGGTGAATCAATTTTAGACACCATAAATAATTTAATTGCTATGCATGCGGATATGTTTGTCATTCGACATGGTCAATCGGGTGCTGCGCACTTTATTGCAGAAAATATTAACCCAAAAATTAAAATTGTAAATGCGGGTGATGGTTACCATGCCCATCCAACTCAAGGATTACTTGATGCTTTTACTATAAGACATTACAAAAAAAAATTTACAAATCTTAAAGTTGCCATTGTGGGTGACATAAAACATTCTAGAGTTGCTAGATCAGAAATTAATGCATTAAATATTTTAGGTGTTCCTGAAATACGAGTGATTGCTCCAAAGACTTTAATGCCATATGGAGTTGAAGAACTTGGTGTGATTCCATATGACAACTTTGACGAAGGCATAAAAAATGTTGATGTAGTCATGATGCTTAGATTGCAACAAGAAAGAATGGATAATGCACTGATTCCAAGCCAAGAAGAATATTTCAAAACTTTTGGATTAACAGCAAAAAGGATTAATTATGCAAATCCAGATTGTATTATTATGCATCCAGGTCCGATGAACCGTGGTGTGGAAATTGAATCGAAAGTTGCAGATTCACATCAAGCAGTTATTCTTCCGCAAGTAAGTTTTGGGATTGCAATCAGAATGGCAGTTATGTCGCTTTTATTGGAGGAATGATGAGGTATCTTATAAAAAATATAGAGATTTTAAATAATGATCATCACTTTCAAAAAAAAGAGTTTTTATCCATTACAAAAGGTAAATTAAAAGAACATGCAGATGTTGATCTATTAAATGAAAAATTAAAATATGAGATTATTGATGGGCAAGACTGTATTTTTTTGCCTGTGGTCACTGATCTCTATGCAGACTTAAAAACTCCTGGACAAGAATATAAATCAATATTGGATCAAGAAATATCGGCTGCCACTGCCGGTGGTATTACAACGGTTTGTTGCCAACCAGATACAGACCCGGTTCTTGATGAGCCCAGTTTAATAAAAGATTTAATTACTAAGGCTAATAAAGTTTTTCCAATTAATATCAAGCCAATAGCAGCAATAACAAAAGATCTAGAAGGTCAGCAAATTGCTGAGATGAAGGAATTATACGATGCGGGAGCTATTGGATTTTCTCAAGCTGAAAAATCTATTATCAACACAAAAGTTTTATTAAGAGCATTTGAATATGCCAAAACATTTGGGTTTACTTTATTTTTAAGAGCATCTGAAAATTTTTTAACTGAAAATACATTCGCAAATGAAAGTGCAATTGCAACCCGGCTAGGTATTAGAGGATCGAATAAAAATGCAGAAGTGATAGAAGTTCTTAAATATATTGCCCTCTCTAAAGAGATCGGTACCAAAATTCACTTGTCTAAAATATCTTGCAGAGAATCATTAGAAATCATTGCAAGAGCGAAAAATGAAAATATTAATGTCTCATGTGATGTCTCTATTAATCAGCTTTTGTTTACTGATCAAGATATCGATTTATACAATAGCAATTATCATCTGAGCCCGCCACTTCGATCAAAATCTGATCAAGACTCAATTCTTGAAAGTATAGAATTAAATATTATCGACGCTGTTTGTTCAGATCATCGACCAGTAGAAGATGATAAAAAAAGATTACCTTTTGAAGAGTCTGAGAGTGGCGCCTCAAGCTTTGAAACATTTATTCCCTTGACATTTAAAGCAGCCAAAATACATAGATTAAATTTAGAGCATTTACTATCCAAAATTAGTTACTCGCCATACAAAATAGTCTATGGAGAAAGTTATGATTACTTAAATAATAAAAATACTGATTTTTGTATTTACAATAAGTCACACAATTGGGTTGCTTCACCCAATGAGTTAAAAAGTTCTGGAAAAAATGTGCCATTCAATTGGGAGCTTGAAGGAAGAGTGACGCATACCTTTGTAGATGGTATGAAAATCTATCAACTTTAAGTTAATTCAAATAAATTACTGTTGCAACAAATTTAAATCGCAATATAATAACCACTTGTAGTTTAATGTTTTACTTTTTTTTTAAATAAGGAATAAGATATGTTAGATAAATTAGTTAATGCCCTCATGGGAAAAGAGTCAAAAGAACCAGCTGCTAAGAAACCAGCTGCTAAGAAACCAGCTGCTAAGAAACCAGCTGCTAAGAAACCAGCTGCTAAGAAACCAGCTGCTAAGAAACCAGCTGCTAAGAAACCAGCTGCTAAGAAACCAGCTGCTAAGAAACCAGCTGCTAAGAAACCAGCTGCTAAGAAACCAGCTGCTAAGAAACCAGCTGCTAAGAAACCAGCTGCTAAGAAACCAGCTGCTAAGAAACCAGCTGCTAAGAAACCAGCCGCTAAGAAATAATAACGTTTTATTTCTAACATATCTTAAAAAAACCAGGCTTTTGCTTGGTTTTTTTTTATAATAAAACTATGAACCTACAAAACTTTCAATCAATAAAAGAGCAACTGAATCAGTTTGAATATGAAACAAAAAAAAGAATCGAACTGATAGCTGTATCAAAAAAACACTCTGTAGATAAAATTCAATATTTAATTCAAGCGGGACAAAAAAACTTCGGGGAAAATTATGCGCAAGAAGGTATTGAAAAAATTAAGTTAATTAATAATCCAGGAGTAAATTGGCACTATATTGGCCCCATTCAAAGTAATAAAGCTGCACAAATAGGAACCTACTTTGATTGGATTCATAGTATTGATAGATTAAAAATTTATCAAAAAATAAAAAACCAAGCAGAATTAATAGACAAAAAAATAAATTTTCTTATTCAAGTTAATATCAGCGGTGAAGATACAAAAAGTGGTTTAAATATCTCCAATCTTGATGATTTTTTAATAAATATCGATACAAATAGCTCTCATTTAATTTTTAGAGGAGTCATGGCTATTCCATCTAATACTGATAATGAAGTTCAGCTCAGTTCTGAATTTAAGCTAATGCAAACAACCTTTGATAACTTGAAACAAAAATTTTCATCAGTTGACACTTTATCGATGGGAATGTCTAATGATTATCTTTTAGCATTAAGGTATGGGGCTACTATGGTTCGTATTGGCTCAAAAATTTTTGGAGATAGAGTATGACATCAGAGATAACTTTTATCGGATGCGGAAATATGGCGCAAGCGATGATTTCTGGTTTATCTGCTTCAAAAAATCGCTACCAAATTAATATTATTGAAAATGATCAAAAAATTATAGATAAAGTCAAAGACCATCTACCTATAAGAGTTATTAAAAGCATTGATTACACTCAATCCGACATTATTATTTTAGCAGTGAAGCCAAAAGATATAAAAGAGGTTTGTAAAAAGCTCAAAGTCAAAGACTCCATAGTTATTAGTATTGCCGCAGGCATTCAGTTAAAAACTATTGAAAAATTTATGAATGGGTACAAGAAACTGGTCAGAGTAATGCCTAATTTATGTGCTTTTGAAGGCAAAAGTATTAACGCCATTTATTTTAATGATGCTATTGATGAAAAATCTAAAAAAAGTATAGATATTATTTTTAAAAGTATTGGTTCAAATATATTTTTTGATGAAGAAATCATGATCGACAGAGCAACAGCGATTTCCGGAAGTGGTCCAGCTTATGTGTTCTACTTTATGCAGGCATTAATAGAGGCCGCATTAAAACTAGGATTACCTAAGGAAGAGTCAAGAAAACTAGTCTTTGGCACCCTAGAAGGTTCTTGCGCTGTGGCAAAAAAAAATATTGATAACTTAAATCAATTAATTAAAAACGTTTCCTCAAAGGGTGGAACAACAGAAGCTGCCATAACTAGTTTTGCCAAAAATAATTTTAAAAATATTATAGAAAATGGAATAAAAGATGCAGCAAATCGTGCCTCAGAAATTAACGATGAAAATTCAGCATCATGACTAAAAAACTTTATTAAAGAATGATTAAAAAAAATATCATAGTTGGATTATCTGGAGGGGTAGATTCAGCCGTGACTGCTCACCTACTCAAAAAACAAGGTCATAACGTTAAAGCATTGTTTATGAAAAATTGGGAGACTGATGACGACGATGAATACTGCTCAAGTAAACAGGATCTTATTGATGCCATTAGTGTTGCTGAAAAGATTGGAATTGATATTGAGGTTGTAAACTTCGCAAAAGAATACAAAGAGAAAGTTTTCAATTTATTTCTTTCTGATCTTAAGAAAGGTGTCACCCCGAATCCAGACATTCTTTGTAACTCTGAAATAAAGTTTGAGGCCTTTTTATCCCACGCTATAAAATTGGGAGCTGATTTTATTGCAACCGGTCATTATGCAAATGTTATTGAGAAGGATGGTCTTTTTTTTCTAACTAAAGGAATTGACTCCTCAAAAGACCAGAGTTATTTTCTACATAAATTAAATCAAAAACAATTATCAAAATCAATTTTTCCGCTCGGTCAATATCTTAAAAGCGAGATAAGAGAGATTGCGAAAAAAAATGGTTTACATAATTTTGATCGAAAAGATTCCACAGGGATCTGTTTTATTGGTGAAAGACCTTTTACTGAATTTTTAAGTCAATTTATTAAAAAGAATCCTGGTGACATAGTCTCTGTGGAAGGAGAAAAAGTTGGAAAGCATGAGGGTTTAACTTTTTACACGATTGGGCAACGCCAAGGACTTCATATTGGTGGAACAGCACGAGGGAATGGAGAGCCTTGGTTTGTTGTAGAAAAAAATTTAAAAGAAAATATGTTGGTTGTTGCTCAAGGTAGAAATCATCCATCTTTGTTCCATGATGCCCTTATTGCTGAAAATTTACATGTGATTAGTAATCCATTTCCTATAAAGAGGGTTATTGGGGCAAAAACGAGATACAGGCAACCAGATGCAGCATGTCAGATAGATCAGATAGAAAAAAATCAGCTAACCTCGCTTTTTGGACAAAAACAATGGGCTATAACGCCAGGGCAATATGTAGTTTTTTATGACAGCAACGTTTGTCTTGGTGGCGCAGTGATTCATTCAGCATACAATAGTTTCAACTAAACAATCCATGCAGTTTAAATATAAATTAAAACTTTTACAGGAAATTAAAAAACATATTTCCCTTGCATTATCAGAGGACCTCGGAAGTGGAGATTTAACAAAATCATTCATTCCTCCTAAATCATACTCATTAGCAAAAATTATTACTCGTCAAGACGCTATTTTTTGTGGAAAAATATGGATCAATGAAATCATTAAAACCAGAAAATCACTGAAGATAAAATGGTTGGTTAAAGATGGTCAAAAAATAACTAAAAATCAGTCAATATGTGAAATATCTGGCTCCACCCGCGATATTCTTGCAGTAGAAAGAGTATGTCTCAATTATATTCAAGTTCTTTCTGGAACAGCGACAACCACAAATACTTTCGTAAATCTAATCAAACATACAAAATCAAAAGTTTTTGATACCCGAAAAACTCTCCCCGGAATGAGGTTAGCCCAGAAATATGCAGTAAAAGTTGGTGGTGGTCGAAATCAAAGATTGGGTTTATATGACAATGCTCTTTTTAAGGAGAATCACATCACTGCTAACGGCAGCTTATTAAATTTGCTAAAAAAATTAAGGCAAAAAAAAATGTTTTTAAACTCACAAATTGAAGTTGAGTCAATTGATCAATTAACAACAGCTTTAAAATACCCCATAAAAAATATATTATTAGATAATTTCTCAGTTACTGATGTAAAAAAAGCCCTGCAAATTTCTAATCACAAAATTAACCTTGAAATCTCTGGCAATATCAATAAAAGGACCATCCTAAAGTACGCTTCATTGGGAAAACTAAGAATATCTGTCGGGCTGCTTACAAAAGATATACAAGCTATTGATTTCTCAATGTTAATTCAATCAAAAAAAACCAGTAATACTTGACCAAACCTATATAAATAGGTTATTTTAGCGGTTTGGTTTAAATTCATATAATGAGTACAAACAAGTTAACAGGTGCAGAAATTGTTATACATTCCTTGCACAAAGAAAACACAGAATTTGTTTTTGGTTATCCTGGCGGAGCTGTTCTAAATATCTATGACGCCATTTTTCAGCTAAAAAAATTCAAGCACGTTCTTGTTCGTCATGAACAAGCAGCAGTACATGCTGCTGATGCTTACTCAAGATCCACAGGTAAAGTTGGAGTGGCGCTTGTAACTTCTGGACCTGGGGCCACAAATGCGGTTACTGGAATTGCAACCGCACACATGGATTCCATTCCTATGGTGATCATTTCTGGTCAAGTTCCTACCCATGCAATAGGCCAAGATGCTTTCCAAGAATGTGACACAGTGGGAATAACACGACCATGTGTTAAACATAATTTTTTAATCAAAAAAATAGAAGACATAGCCCCTACCATTAAAAAAGCATTTCACATTGCAAAAACTGGGCGTCCAGGTCCAGTTGTTGTTGATATTCCTAAGGACATAACTGCTGAAGAGGCAGAATTTATTTATCCAGAAAATATTGAGTTAAGGTCATATAATCCAGTTGAAAAAGGTCATCAAGGTCAAATAACAAAGGCTTTAGAACTTCTGATTCATGCAAAACGACCCATGGTTTACACTGGTGGAGGTGTGGTTTTAGGTGATGCCTCTGAATCTTTAACTAAATTAATGAAGAAACTTGGATTTCCTGTAACAAGCACTTTAATGGGATTAGGTGGATTTCCAGCAAGTGAAAAACAATTCCTTGGAATGTTAGGTATGCATGGAACCTATGAGGCAAATATGGCGATGCAAGAATGTGATGTTCTAATTGCTGTTGGTTCTCGTTTCGATGATAGAGTCATCGGTAATCCCGATCATTTTTTATCAAAACCAAAAAAAATAATCCATATTGATATCGATCCAGCATCAATCTCAAAAAGAGTAAAAATTGATGTACCGATTGTGGGAAGTGTAAAAAGTGTTCTTGAAGATATGCTTGTTATATATGACTCTCTTAAGACTGCTCATGATAAAAATAATCAAAAAGAGTGGATGATTCAAATTGAATCTTGGAGAGGGAAAAAATCATTAGACTTTCAAAACAGCAAAGAGGTGATTAAGCCCCAATATGTTGTGCAAGAATTACATAAAGTAACCAATGGTGATGCTTTTATAACCAGTGATGTTGGTCAACATCAAATGTGGGCAGCTCAATATTACCCATTTGATAAGCCAAGGAGATGGTTAAATTCAGGAGGTCTAGGAACTATGGGTGTGGGCTTACCCTATGCAATGGGAGCCCAATTAGCTCACCCAGAGGCACAAGTTGCTTGCGTCACTGGTGAAGCCTCAATTCAGATGTGTATCCAGGAATTATCCACATGCAAACAATTTCACCTTCCGATTAAAATTATTAACCTCAATAATCGATATATGGGAATGGTCAGACAATGGCAAGAATTTTTTTACGGTAATCGTTATGCTGAATCATACATGGATGCCCTCCCCGATTTCGTCAAATTAGCAGAATCTTATGGTCACATTGGAATGCAAATAAAAAATCCAAGTGACGTTTCCAGCGCTCTAGAAGAAGCATTTTCTATAAAAAACAAAGAGCGACTTGTATTTTTAGATTTTTTAACTGATCAAACAGAAAATGTATATCCAATGGTTCCGAATGGCAAAGGTCTTTCACAAATGATTTTAGCTGAGGATTTATAATGCGCCATATTATTTCTCTTTTAATGGAAAATGAATCCGGAGCACTATCCAGAGTTTCTGGTCTATTTTCTGCTCGAGGCTACAATATAGAATCTCTGACCGTGGCACCAACCGAAGATCCTTCGTTATCAAGAATGACGATTGTTACTACTGGATCAAATGAAGTCATAGAACAAATTATCAAACAACTCAATAAACTGATTGACGTTGTAAAAGTTTTGGATTTAAACGATGGAAAACATATTGAACGTGAGTTAATGCTTGTAAAAGTCAAGGCCTCTCATCAATACCGTGAGGAAATGAAAAGAATTAGTGATATTTTCAGAGGCAGGATCATTGATGTCTCAGATAATACCTTCACTATTGAAATTACTGGATCATCAACCAAGCTTGATGCCTACATCGAAAGTTTAGACAAGTCAGCAATTGTTGAAACTGTTCGCACGGGTGCATCTGGAATTGGTAGAGGTGATAGAATACTGAAAATTTAATTTAGGAAATAAAAATGAAAGTTTATTACGATCAAGATGCGGATTTAAATATTATCAAAAATCTGAATGTGACTATTGTGGGTTATGGTTCTCAAGGTCACGCGCATGCAGCCAATTTAAAAGACTCTGGTGTCAATGTAACTATAGGATTGAGAAAAGAGGGTTCCTCTTGGGAAAAAGCATCAAATGCAGGGCATAACGTTAAAGAGGTTGCTGATTCAGTTAAGAATGCAGATGTTGTTATGCTCCTTATCCCAGATGAAACAATGGCAAGGATATACAAGCAAGATATCGAACCTAATCTAAAACCAGGAGCAACGCTTGCTTTTGCTCATGGATTTAATGTTCACTATAAATTTATTTCTCCTAAGGATGATTTGGATGTGATTATGATTGCCCCAAAAGGTCCGGGACATACCGTTCGGTCAGAATTTCTTAAAGGTGGAGGTGTGCCCACACTAATAGCTGTTTATCAAAATAAATCTGGACAAGCAAAAGATAAGGCCCTCTCTTATGCGATGGCCAATGGAGGCACAAAAGGTGGTGTTATTGAAACAGACTTTAGGGAGGAAACCGAGACAGATTTATTCGGTGAACAAGCTGTTCTCTGCGGTGGCGCAGTTGAGTTAGTCAAAGCCGGTTTTGAAACACTTACTGAAGCTGGGTATGCACCTGAAATGGCTTATTTTGAATGTCTTCATGAACTTAAACTGATTGTCGATCTGATGTACGAAGGCGGGATTGCCAATATGAATTATTCTATTTCCAATAATGCAGAGTTTGGTGAATACGTTACGGGTAAAGAAGTTATTAATAGCGAATCAAAAAAAGCTATGAAAAAAGCTTTAGAAAATATTCAAAATGGCAGTTACGCAAAACGTTTTATTGATGAAGGTAATGATGGATATCCAGAGATGACTATTCATCGTAAAGAGAACAGTGATCATGCCATTGAAAAAGTCGGGGCACAACTCCGCTCAATGATGCCTTGGATTGCGAAAAATAAACTAGTCGATCAATCCAAAAACTAAATGAATAAAAACTTCCCCATTCTTGCAAGAGAGGGTTGGCCCTTTATTGGATTAACCCTTTCGTTATTAATTTTATCCATACTCTTTTGCCCCACCTTAGTAGTGATCTTGTTTCTAATTATTACCATTTTTGTGATCCAATTTTTTCGGGACCCCACTAGGTTAGCAAATACTAACCCAAATGAAGTCACATCAGCCGCTGATGGCAGAGTTATTGCAATTGAAAAAACAAGGGATCCATTTAATAATCGAGATTCTTTGAAAATAAGTGTATTCATGAATGTCTTTAATGTGCATTCTAATAAGGCGCCTATTTCTGGAAAAGTTACCCAAAAAATTTATAAGCCGGGTAGTTTTTTAAATGCGGCATTAGAAAAAGCATCTAGTGAAAATGAATTGTGTGCAATTACCATCAAAACCCATGACAAAAAAATTATAACCTCAGTACAAATAGCAGGATTAATTGCTAGAAGAATTTTATGTTATGCAAGTGAGGGTGAAACCTTATCGAAAGGACAGCGTTACGGTTTTATTCGATTTGGGTCAAGAGTGGATCATTATCTGCCAGTAAATTCAAAAGTAAAAGTAAAGCTTGGTCAAAAAGTAAAAAATACTATCACCACTTTAGCTGAGATTTAAAGTTAACTAACCGGCAATAAACTCCCAGAGTTCATTTAGTGCTTGAGAATATACATCTTTTTTAAAATCAACTACTTCATTTAAGGGCTGCCAAAATTCTTCCCAGCGCCATTGATCAAACTCAGGCGCATCATGAGTATTTAAGTTTATTTGCTCATCCTCACCAATAAATCTAAGTAAAAACCATATTTGTTTTTGTCCCTTATAGCGTCCCTGCCAATAACTTCTCACAAACTTTTCAGGGACATCGTACTTAAGCCAGTCTTTTGATCGTCCAATTATTTCAATATTTTCTGGCTCTAAACCAACCTCCTCATACACCTCACGATACATAGCCTCTTCTGGTGTTTCGCCAGCCTGTATGCCTCCTTGAGGAAATTGCCAATTATTCTCATTGGTTCGTTTAGCCCATAGGATTTTATGATCCTTATTAATAATTACGCTAGCAACGTTAGGCCTATATCCATCATCATCAATCATTGTTAGAATTCCTTATCTATACTCAATTTTTTCATAAATATCCAATTTGATAAACATATCTTTAAAAATTTTTTTAATTCTATCCTTTATCCTAAATTTATCTGGGTGTCAGAATTCCACCGTTGCCCTTATAACCAACCAGGGCGATGATACTGTCTCGATAGTTAATTTGGATGACCTTAAGGTAATCAAGACCCTTCAAACCGACAAAGGTCCTCTAGGCGTTGAATTTATTGATACTAATCATGCGGTAATTTCAAATACAAAAAATCAAACCCTACAAGTCATAAATCTTAATAATTTTGAAATTACTAACCGAATCAAATTGGGATTCACTCCTTTGGGAATGGTGTCCATTACAAAAGAAAAGCGGCTCTATGTATCCTCATGGTACGAAAACAAAATTTATCTATTTGATACACAATCCTGGAAGCAATTGCTTCAGATTGAGGTGGCAAAGACACCATCCGGCTTGGCTTACAATACCAAACAAGGCCTCCTTATTTGTGCCAATCGTGATGAAAATATTGCAACCATAATAAAAGATAATAAAATTCTAAAGACGATAAAAACAGGTGAACATCCATTTGGTGTCTATACACTTGATGACCAAGCTTTTACGGTAAACGTCTACTCAAATAATATTACTCAAATAGATTTAAATAATTTCTCAAGCAAAGAGATTAATTCAGGGAGTCATCCTTACAATATGGTGATCCATAAAAATAAAATTTTTATTACCAATACCCAAGACGACACGGTGAGCGTGGTCAACAAAACCACTCAAGAATTAATTGTTAACTTAAAAACCCAAGAGGTTCCAGAAAATATTGGTATAGATGAAACAAATAATCAACTAGTAATAACCAATTGGGGATCAAACACAATTAGTATATTTGATCTAAATACTTTGAAATTAATTAAACATATTAAAACTGGAAAAGAAAGTCGTGCTTTTGGGAATTTTATTTGGTCAAAAAGATAAAATTCTATTTAGTTATAGTAAGATGGAGTTTGTTATAAGAATAAATATTTAAGGATTTTAGATGAAAAAATTAGTTGTATTTTTAACCGCATTATTTTTTGTTTTTACAGCATTTGCTCATGGTCCAACACCACAAAAAGTTCAAAAATCAGTCAAAATTGCTGCGAGCCCAGCTACTGTATGGGCAGTGGTAAAAGATTTTGACAATGCTAACAAATGGCTCCCTTTTGTATCAGATATTAAAATTGAAACTAAGGGTGAAGAAAAGTTTAGAACCTTAACTCTTAAAAAAGGTGGCAAGGTCTTAGAAAAGCTCAAAGGAGTTGATGATGATTTAATGAAAATTAAATTTGAAATTGTTGAGGGTGATGTTCCTGTTGCGGATTGTAATATGTACATCACGGTCACTAAAGGAGCAAATGACAATGAGTCTGAAGTTCAATGGACTGCTCGCTTTTACAGAGTATATAAATTAAATCCACCCATTCCTGAAGGTCAAGATGACGAGTCTGCATTGAATGCTATGAACTCTGTTGTCGATGCCGCTTTGCCAGAATTAAAAAAACTTATTGAATCACAAAAGTAATTTTTTTAATTTATATTGCTTCAACTTAATAAAGAATCGCATACCAAGGCCTTAATTATTTGGTTACACGGCCTTGGTGCAGATTCAAATGATTTTTTCCCCTTTTTTAATATTAAAGAGTTTAAGAACTACCATATTGTTATTCCTAATGCACCATTAAGACCAGTTTCATTGAATCAAAATATGCTGATGAGGGCATGGTTTGATATGAAAAATCTAACCCTTGAGCACTTAAACGAATCAGACTTTATTGATTCATCGCAGATCATTGATAAGATTATTAATAACTTCAATCACGATAAGGTCATCATCGGTGGATTCTCACAAGGTGCTGCCTTATCTTTGTATTATGGAGCAACATCAAACAATAAAATTAATGGGATTGTATGCTTTTCAGGATTTTTACCAAATTTTAGTTATGCCCATAAAAATATGGATACACCCATTTTAAAAATTCATGGCACACATGATGAAATCATCGATATTAAGGTTTCACAGCAATCCATGTCTCAAATAAACTTTTCTAACCTTAATTCTAAAAGCTACAATATGGGTCATAATGTGGTTAATGAACAAATTTCTGATTTTCTTGAATTTTTGGAGAAATTATAATGGCCGAGAAAAATAAAAGTTTTGACCTGATTCTTGAGGAACTTGAAGCCATAGTTGAATCAATGGATGATGGAAATTTAAAACTTGAAGAAACCATTGATTCCTATGAAAGAGGAATAACCTTGATTAAACAAGCTCAGCAAAGTCTTCAGGCTTTTGAAAAAAAAATTAAAATTTTAAATGAACAAAATGAGTTAAAAGATTTTGATGAGCCAAGTTGAAAAATTTGAAAAATTCAAATCCGAATTCAATAATTTCCTATTAGAGCGAATTCCAAAAACAAATAATGTCCTTCATAAAGCCATACGTTACTCATTAGAAAATGGTGGTAAACGTTTTCGGGCATACCTCCTGTTTATTGTTGGAAGACATTTTAAATATTCCAAACATCAGCTTTATTCCTTCGGTGCTGCTATAGAAATGATTCATGCCTACTCTTTAGTTCATGATGACCTCCCATGTATGGATAATGATGACTTAAGGCGCGGTAAAAAAACATGTCATAAAAAGTTTGATGAGGCACAAGCGCTCTTGGTTGGGGACGCCCTTCAATCACTGGCGTTTCAATTGCTCAGTTCTGATAGCATTAAAATATCGAGTGAGCTTAAATTAAAGTGTATTCATCTAATTGCAAATTCAATCGGCCCTGAGGGTATGGTGTTTGGGCAGTCGCTGGATATGCTTTATGAGAAAAAAAAGCCAAATAAAAAAATCCTTGAAATGATTCATTCCAATAAAACAGGTAAGCTGATTAGCGCTAGTATTCTCCTTCCTGTTTTGCTCTCAAATCTGCATAAGTCGCGATATAATAATTTTTCTATTTTAGCTAAATTATTGGGCTTGTTATACCAAATGATTGATGACTATTTGGATGCAACATCAAATAAAACCATCTTAGGAAAAAATCCTGGAAACGACTTAAATACAAAAAAAATTACTTACTTTTCTTTGTATGGACAGAAAAGATTGAAAGCAATTATAGAAATCAATTTTAAAGAAATAGCAAGATTAGCAAAAAATCTAAAACTCCCAACCGAGTTTACCTTTTTAATAACAGAAATGTATGAACGCATTGAATAGCAACCTTCTTGATCAAGTTAATTCTTTAGAAGATTTAAAGAAATTAGAAAAAAAACAATTACCTACCCTCGCATCTGAGATTAGAGAATTTTTAATAAAATCTATTCAAGAAACCGGAGGCCACTTAGCATCCAACCTGGGGGTGATTGAATTAACTATTGCCTTGCACTATATTTATAACAGTCCCAAAGATATTTTAATCTGGGATGTTGGTCACCAAACATATGCCCATAAAATTTTGACTGGTAGAAAAAATCAATTTAGTACATTACGACAATTCCAAGGGTTATCTGGCTTTCCAAAACGGGATGAGAGTGATCATGATCATTTTGGTACAGGCCATTCGAGTACATCAATTTCTGCGGCATTTGGTATGGCAGAAGCATTTAATAAACAGCGTTCAAATTCAAAGAGTATTGCTATTATAGGAGACGGCGCCCTGACTGCCGGGATGGCCTTTGAGGCCTTAAACAATGCCGGAAACAGTAAGAGTAATATTTTAGTTATTTTAAACGATAACGATATGTCCATATCAAAAAATGTGGGAGCCTTAAATAACTATCTTGCTAAACTTTTAAGTGGAAAAATTTATGGTGGATTTAAATCAACCAGTAAACAGATTTTTGAAAAAGTACCCTCTATTCTTGAGTTGGCTAAAAAAACAGAAGAGCATGTCAAAGGAATGGTGACTCCTGGAACTCTCTTTGAAGAATTTGGATTTAATTATATTGGACCTATTGATGGTCATAATTTGAATGTATTAGTTGATACCTTAGAAAATATAAATAATTTAAGGGGTCCTCAATTTCTTCATGTGGTTACTAAAAAAGGTAATGGGTTCTCTCCCGCTGAGAAAGATCCAAATAAATTTCATGGGATCTCAAAAAAAACTTCTTTATCTACAAATCAAAAAACTTTCACTCAAGCCTTTGGGGAATGGATTCTGGATTATGCGAAAAAGGATAAAAGTCTTGTCGCAATAACCCCAGCTATGTCAGACGGAAGTGGGTTAACAGCATTTGCAAAAAAATATCCTTCTCGATTTTATGATGTTGGTATAGCTGAACAACATGCTGTGACTTTTGCAGCTGGGTTAGCTTTAAAAGGTTTTAAACCGGTCGTTGCTATCTATTCAACTTTTATGCAGAGGGCCTATGATCAAATAATTCATGACGTTGCTCTACAAAAAATTTCTATGGTATTTGCAGTAGATCGCGCAGGAGTAGTAGGAGCAGATGGTCCGACTCATAATGGTAGTTTTGATATTTCCTTTATCCGATGTATACCCAACACCGTCATCATGAATCCTGTTAACGAGCAGGAGTTAAAAGATATGCTTACCTTGGGTTATAAATTAAATAAGATTTGCTTTATCAGATACCCTAGGGGATATGCGTCAAAATTAAAATCTGCCGCCGTAAAATTTGGAAAATCTGTTGAAATTTTAAAGGGTAAAAAATTAGTTTTCTTATGTTTTGGTCCCCTCATGGAGAATATAATTCCTATAGCAGAAAAATACAATTATGCTGTCATCAATATGAGATTCTCCAAGCCGATTGACCAAGAGTTAATTCTTGCCGCTGCTAAAAAATATAAATACATTGTGACTATAGAAGATAACACAATCGCAGGGGGCGCTGGATCCTCAGTATTGGAACTATTATCTAAAAATAATATCCTAATAAATACGTTAGTGCTCGGCTACTCAGATGAATTTTCAGATCATGGCTCACAAGAAGAAATTCATAAAAATTTTAATCTTGATACACAGTCAATAGAAAATAAAATTGTTAACTTTATATCCAAATGTTAGACTTACCGTATGAATAAATTAAAAGATAATATTGAAGACGTTCAAAATACGCCAGATAAAAGACACCTAGACATAGACAAAGTTGGAATAAAATCAATAAGACACCCCATATCTGTCAAAGACAAAACTGGTGGCGATCAATCAACTATTGCGATGTTTGACATGTATGTTCACCTTCCTCATAACTTCAAGGGGACACATATGTCTCGATTTGTTGAAATCTTAAATGAAAATGAAAAAACCATAAGTGTACAAAATTTTGAAAAGATATTACGTGACATGCTACACCGACTTGAATCAGAAGCTGGAGATGTTGAGATGACCTTTCCTTACTTTGTAAATAAAAAAGCTCCTATTTCTGAAGTTGAAAGCTTACTAGACTATGAAGTAACTTTTATTGGAAGCATAAAAGAAGATACATTCACCAATCAAATCAAGGTCGTTGTCCCCGTTACAAGCTTATGCCCATGTTCTAAAAAAATATCTGATTACGGAGCCCATAATCAAAGATCACATGTAACGGTCACAGTTAAAACTACAGAATTTGTCTGGATTGAAGATATTATTAAACTGGTTGAAGAAAATGCATCATCAGAATTATATGGTCTTCTCAAAAGGCCTGATGAAAAATATGTGACTGAAAAAGCCTATGATAATCCTAAATTTGTTGAAGATATGGTGCGTGATATCGCAACTGATTTAAATAAGGACCAGAGAATAAAAAGTTATGTGGTTGAGTCAGAAAATTTTGAGTCCATTCATAATCACTCTGCTTATGCAATGATTAGAAGCAATTAATTAAATAATTTTGAAATACTGAATCGAGATTTTATCCCTACAAGTGCGATAAAAAAACCAATTAAGGGAAATAATGCTGATAAGGTAAATGCTGTCGATGCTGAATACATCTGAATGACATACCCCCCACCTAAACCTCCCAATGCTCCACCCACCCCATAAGTGATGCTGTTGTATAGAGCTTGTCCCTTAGCGTGATTTTTTCCTGAGAAAAACTGATGTATCATTTCAATCGATGCGACATGAAAAGAACCAAAAGTAAAAGCATGCATCATCTGAGCAATCAGGATCATCAATAAACTGTGGGCAAAAGAACCTATTAAGTAAAAACGAGCCACAGCTATAAATAAACTAATTAATAAAATTTGTTTAAAATTTAAATATCGAGTAATTTTTGGCATCAAGAAAAAAATAAAAATTTCACAAATAACGCCAAGTGCCCATAAAAATCCAATGATTGAATTAGAATATCCTTGTTCACTCATATAAATGGAGTAAAAATTATAAAGTAATCCATGTGAGGTCACCATTAATGCGCATGATAATAAAAGGCTAAAAACTTCTGGCTTCTTGATAATTTGAAAAAAAGATTTTCTACCAAAGCTTTCTTGATGATATGGTTTATCAGGAATGCTGTAGCTAAAAATAAAAATAAAAAATTGCGTTAATAGCAACATAAACAGTAAAAATTTAATTCCAAAAATATCAAAAATAAACCCAAGACCTAATGAAGCCACAATAAATCCTAGAGATCCCCAAGCTCTAATTTTGCTGTAGTGTCCGTTGGTTGTTGCTAAATGTGATAAGGTTAATGACTCAGCCAAGGGCAAAGTTGAACTGGTAAAAACACTCATGGCCATCATTATTATAAAAATCTCGATGAAGCTATCTGCCCAAAAAATTCCTATAAACCCTATAAATCCTATGAAAGAAGTTAATCGAATCCATAACGATCTTTTTTCGGTATGATCGGCAACCCAGCCCCACAAATTTGGAGCAAAAATTCTGCTGAGTTGAAAAAAAGATAAAAGAAAACCAATCTCAATAGGGGTAAATGACTTGAAGGTTAAATACAATCCCCAATAGGGAACAAAAAGCCCTACAAAAAAATAATAAATAAAATAAAATCGTGAAAGATTAAAATGGAGATTTTTAACCAAGATAAACTATTTTCTTTTTACTAAATAATTTTGAGCTTTATCTCTGAGCAAATGATCCATTACAACTAAGGCCATCATAGCTTCAACAATTGGAACGGCTCTGATGGCTACACACGGGTCATGACGCCCCTTGGTCTTCATCAAAATGGGTTTATTTTTTTTATTCACAGATTTTCGGTCTTGGGGGATGCTTGATGTGGGCTTAAAGGCAACATTTGCGGTGAGTGGTTGACCCGTTGTGATGCCGCCCAAAACACCACCAGCATTATTACTTAAGAATCCTTTCGGGGTAATTTCATCGCTATGTTCAGACCCTTTTTGTTCAACCGAATGAAATCCTGCGCCTATTTCAACTCCTTTTACCGCATTAATACTCATCAATGCATGAGCAATATCAGCATCCATTCGATCAAAAATAGGTTCGCCAAGACTGCTCGGTACATTTTTAGCTTCAACATGAATTATCGCCCCCACAGAGTCTCTATCAGAACGAATATTATTTATATAAGCTTCAAGCTCAGGAATAATTTTACTGTTTGGAGCAAAAAAAGGATTTTGATTAACATGTTTCCATGAAATAAAAGGAATATCAATTGTGCCAATTTTTTTTATACATGCCTGTATTAAAACCTTATGTTTTTTGAGTAACCATTTTTTTGCAATTGCTCCGGCTGCAACTCGAATTGCGGTCTCCCTGGCGCTGGAACGTCCTCCCCCTCGGTAATCTCTGATACCATATTTTTGTTGATAAGTTAGATCTGCGTGCCCAGGCCTAAAGGTATCTTTAATATCAGAGTAATCTTTTGAGCGTTGGTCCTCATTAAAAATTATCAAGCCTATTGGAGTGCCTGTCGTTTTCCCTTCAAAAATACCAGAAAGGATTTGCACTCGATCACTCTCTTTTCTCTGGGTTACAAATTTTGATGTCCCAGGTTTTCTTCGATCAAGATCAACTTGAAGGTCTTGCTCAGATAACTCCAACCCAGGTGGGCAACCATCAACAACGCCTCCAATAGCAATACCATGAGACTCACCAAACGTGGTAAGTGTAAATAATTTTCCAATCGAGTTACCTGACAATTTAAATCCTTATTATTTTTTTTATTATATCATTTTTCATTATTGATCATTTTAGAACTTTATACTCACCAGGCCGTAGGTCATCTAAAAAAAACATATCAATTTTATGTCGGATAATTCTTAATGTTGGATAGCCCACTGAAGCTGTCATTTTGCGCACTTGACGATTTTTTCCTTCAACGATTTCAATATTTATCCAGGATGTTGGAATATTTTTTCTAAATCTGATTGGTTTTGATCGTTCCCATATTTTTGGCTCATCAATTAAATTAACCAAAGCGGGTTTGGTTATATAATCTTTAATTATCACACCTTCCATCAAATTTTTTAGGGCCTTTTCATTAATCTCGCCTTCAACTTGCACCCAATATCCTTTATACTTATTGCTGTTTGGTGATGAAATTTCATGCTGGATTTTTCCATCATCGGTCAGAATCATGAGGCCCTCACTGTCAGTATCTAAACGACCAGCAGGGTAAATATTAGGAATGTTTATAAATTTTTTTAATGTTGGGTGAGTATCATGGTGAGAAAATTGACTGATAACACCGAATGGTTTATTAAATAAAATAATCATGAATAATTAGGAATTCGATGAATCAAATTATTAAAACCCCCACGAATGGTCAAGCCATAAATGTAAAAAAAAATCATGAGCTTAATATACCAGATTTTCCAATCATCCCATTCATTGAAGGTGATGGTATCGGTGTTGATATTATGCCAGCGATGCAATCAGTTGTTGATGCAGTAGTCAAAAAAATTTACTCTGGCTCAAAAAAAATTGAATGGCTGGAAGTCTTTGCTGGAGAAAAAGCGGCAAACTTATATGGCAATAATCACTACCTTCCCGAAGAAACACTCGATGCTTTAGAAAAATACATTGTTTCTATCAAAGGTCCTCTTGCAACCCCTGTTGGTGGAGGCATTCGATCCTTAAATGTTGCTATGCGCCAAAAACTTGATTTATTTGTATGCTTGAGACCTATTCAATATTTCGAAGGCGTTCCTAGTCCTTTAAAAAATCCAGAAAAAACTGATATGGTAATTTTTAGAGAAAATACCGAAGATATCTATGCGGGTATTGAATACCAACAAGGTACTCATGAGGTAAATAAAATCATTGGGCTGCTTAAAGAGTTTAATGATGATGGTAAAGTAAGATTTCCTCATAGTAGCGCCATAGGAATTAAACCTGTCTCAATCGAGGGCTCTCAGCGTCTAATTCATAAAGCTATTCAGTTCGCCATTGATAATAATCGAAGATCCGTCACTCTTGTTCACAAAGGTAACATCATGAAATTTACTGAGGGTGGGTTTAAAGAATGGGGTTATGCAATTGCTAAAAAAGAATTTGGTGCGCATTTAAATGAATCTGGTGAAATTGTGTTGAACAATGGTATTAGAATTAAAGACTGTATCGCGGATGCATTTTTACAAGAAATTTTACTCCGCCCTGAAAGATATGATGTCGTTGCCACATTAAACTTAAATGGTGACTATATCTCTGACGCACTTGCTGCTCAGGTGGGAGGTATAGGAATATCTCCAGGTGCTAATTTATCAAACAACTTGGCAATATTCGAAGCTACCCATGGAACGGCACCTGATATAGCAGGTAAGAATATTGCTAATCCAAGTTCTCTAATTCTCTCAGCACATATGATGTTATCCCACATAAAATGGAACGAAGCGGCAAATGCGCTGGATAAAGCCTTTAGAAAAACACTTCTAGAAAAGAAAGTTACCGCTGATTTTTCAGTTCACATGGGTGTCAATGCAATGTCAACAAGTGACTTTGCTCAGGCTATTATTGAGAATTTAGAAGGTTAAGCTTTTTGTATATTTGAAGCTTGCTTACCTTTTGGGCCATCAGTTACTTCAAAAGTAACACGTTGACCTTCTTTTAAGCTTTTATATCCATCACCAGTGATAGATGAAAAATGTGCAAATAAATCTTCAGATCCGTCATCAGGTGTGATGAAGCCAAATCCTTTTGCATCGTTAAACCACTTTACTGTTCCTTCAGCCATAAAACTTCCTACATAATGTTGGGGAGGCGCCCCTAAAAGTTTGTATTAAGAATGAGTGAAGACTTAATTGAGATTTAGAATACACAGATAAGCTTAATGCAAACACCTTGAGTTCAATACGGTACGTAAATTTTAAAGTAAAGTCAAGAAATACTTATTACATTAAGGACTTAAATTCTTCTAGAGGTATTGCTCCTGAAACACGATTTCCATTTTGGAAAATAATAGTTGGGGTTGATTGGATGCCATGCTTAAGAGCAAAGTCTTGTATTTGTTTTACCGGGGAAACACAATTTGCATCATTAGCCGGTAATTGAGCATTGGTCATAAAATTAATCCAATTTTTCGATGGATTATCTGAACACCAAATTTTTAAGGACTTTTCTTCTGCCTCGGGATGAATGGCCAAAGGAAAAATAAATGTATAAATTTCAATATCATCTAACTTCATCAATACATCCTTTTCTAATTTTCTACAAAATGGGCAGTCTATGTCAGAAAAAACTGCTACTTTTTTTAGTCCATTACCTTTTTTAATTTTAATAGCCAAGTCTTTTGGTAAATTTTCGAACGGGATTCTTTGCAATTCAGATAATCGATCTGCGGTAAGATCTTTTTTTGTTTTAGGATCAACCAAGTGTCCATCAACTATTAAAAATTTAAAAGATTTATCTGTGTAAATGATCTGATTTCCCAAATAAACCTCATATAAATCATTGAATTGAGTTTTACTAATGCCTTGAATTTTTATATCCGGATACTGTGCTTTGATCGCCTTTTCAAGCTTACCAACATCCGCATAAACAGCAGTTATAAAGAATAACAGTACTATACAAATAAATTTCATTAGATCATCGCCTCAGCTAACAGTTTTTTAATTAAATTAGAATTATTGATTAATTTAGTTGGTAATTTCATCAAAGGTTGGAAAAAATCACCCTGCTTAATCATCATAGCATCAATTGTTGAGGTTAAATAATGAATAAACGTTTCATCGGCAGCTCTTTTAATGTTGTATTTTTTAATAAAGTTAGCTTTTCCATAATCATGATATGAAGATTGATTGATCAGTGAACTAAAATCCACAACATCTCCAAAACCTAAGTTGAGTCCTTGTCCTGCAAGAGGATGAACCCGATGAGCTGCGTCGCCCATGATGATCATTCGAGATAAATTATTTTTTATAACTTTTGATTGAAGAATTGGATAGGACTGCCTTTCGGTTAATAAGCTTATCGAAGTAAGCCCACACATCTTTTGAATATTTTTTTCAAAATTCTGATCTGACAATGATAATAAATTTTTAATTACGTCATCTTTTGCCGACAATACAATAGAAAACTTATTATCTTCAAAAGGAAGTATGGCAAGAATTTGATTATTATAAAAATATTGATATGCCTTATTTTCTAGGCTAGTTTTAGTAGCAAAACAGGCCACAATTGCAAACTCTTGGGTGTTGTTAACCGTCTCTATGACTCCCAAAGATTCGTTTAAACGATGATCCGTATTAATAATTAAGTTTCCTTGAATGTTTTGACTAGTTAATGAAATGTAATTTATATCAGTTTTCACTGTAATATCATTAACCTCAGTGGCGGCATGAAGTTTAAAATGTTTAATGGTTTTAAAAATATCATCACTGTTAGTCATATTGAATAACGTGAAGGGTCTGGAATGTTCATTAGCAAAAGTAATTTTTTCTTGTTTAAAAAAAATATCAATATTTTTAATGGGATAAAATTCTGAAAAAGGTAATTTAAAATTATCTTCAAACCATTGATAAAAACTTGGCTTTACTGCATAAAACCGAGTCTCTAATTTTTTTTTGGGCAAACATAAGTTAACATAATCAATCTTTTGCTTATTAAGTAAAATTTTTAATAAATTTGAAACAATATTATCTCCAAGCAAAATAACTTTAGTTTTTTCCATAACTAAATTTCTCTCTAAACATTTTTTTTACAAAAAAACTATTATCAAGGAAAAGCATTGCTGAGCCTCTTAACAAATTTGCTCCAACTATTTGATTTGAAAACCCTTTCACTAAATGACTTGATATTTTCATCAAAGAAAGAACCTCTCTTTTTCTTTGATCGCTATATTGTTTTAATAGAGCCTCAGATATTTGATAGTTATTTTTATAAAGCAAGCTTGATAAAACCTTAAGATCACGAATAGTCAAATTTAATCCTTGTCCAGCAACTGGATGCATAGAGTGTGCTGCATTACCTGACACTACAATATTTTTTTGATAAGGTTGTCTAATAAATTGATGGCTAAGTGGATAGGCAGATTTTTCTTCAATATGAGTCAACTTCCCAAGCCTTTCGCCAAAATGATCGACAAATAAAGTTGCAAATGTTTGCTTGTCACAATTCAACATTTGCATGATGTAGTCTTTTTTTCCGGTCCAAACCAGTTTAGATAGATTTTGATTCTCTAGGGGTAAAAGAGCTATAGGGCCATTAACAGTAAATCGCTCAAAAGCGCAATGTTGATGATTTAATTCTGTACGAATTTCTGTCACTAGAGCCACTAAACCATCCATATTTGGATCGGTCTCAAATTCAAATGTATTGCTCAACAGCTTGCCGATACCGTCAGAAAACAAGAGGAAATCATACTTATATATTTTATTTTTACCGTCGGTAAAAAAATCTTGCTGATCGTTAATACTGAAGACTTCACTTTCAAATATTATTTTGATGTATTTGTTATTTTTAGCCTTATCAAGCAATAACTTAATTAAATTTTTATATCGAATGACATAGCCCAATTCTTTATTATCGTCCTCGATTAAAACTCTGCCAAAGGAGTTTTTCTGACTCGTATGAATTGTTTTTATTGGAACAAAGCTGGAATCTTGATCTGGACTGATTCCTATTACCGATAAAATTTCAATGGAGCTTGGAGACAATGCAAGAGCACGAGACTGCTGAGTAAAAAAATCTTCAGGTTCCTTCTCATGAAGAATAATTTGAAAAGTTTTTCTTGCATTTAATAGGGCAAAAATGAGTCCAGCTGGGCCAGCTCCAATTACTCGAATTTGACTTAAATTATCCTTTTCCAATAATTGATTCCAAGTCCTGAATTTCTTTTGGGCACTTTGCTGTCAAAATTATAGGTGAATTTCCATTCACCAAAACATCGTCCTCAATTCTGATGCCCATCCCCTGGAAAACTTTAGGAATCTTTTCATTTTTCTGAAAATACAGACCAGGCTCTATAGTTAAGATTTGTCCATCTTTTAATTTAATTGAATTATTTTTTTGGTCATAGTAATCACCGACATCATGAACATCTAGACCCATCCAATGGGATGTTCGATGCATAAAATATTTTTTATAAAGTTGTTTTTCAATAATCTCATTAATTGAAGATTTAATAATTTTCAGATCTTTCAATCCTTGCGCCAAAACCCTCACTGCAGTTTCATGAGGATCATTGAATGCATTATTCCTTTTAACACATTCAATTGCTTTTTTTTGTGCCTCTAACACAATCGCATAAACATCTCTTTGAGCCGCTGAAAATTTTCCATTAATTGGATAAGTTCGGGTAATGTCTGACGCATAGCATCCATACTCACAGCCAGCATCAATTAAAATCAGATCGCCATTTATTAGCTTTGCATTATTTTGAATATAGTGTAACGTGCATGCGTTTTTTCCAGAGGCAACAATCGAATGATATGCCTCATTTCTAGCTCCATTTTTTGCAAACTCATATCTCAGCCTAGCTTCAACATGATATTCATATTGATCTAAATGAATATTTGCCATGGCAAACTTATGCGCTTCACTAGAAATATTTGCCGCCTTTTGAATTATTTCAATTTCATCTTTACTTTTAATGGATCGCATCTCGTCAAGTATAGTATTCAGAGAATGAATATGATTTCTCATCACCGGGCCCACCCTCTTACCTTTGCTCGCAATATTTAATGCTTTTGACAGCATGGAGCGTAAATCTAAATCTTCCTGAAGCAGATAAAAATTTGTGTGTGTTGAAATTAATTCATTTAAAAAAGATTTAAACTCTTTTAAATCAAGACCTGCTTCAAATAAAAATTCTTGAGCTGCTTTTTTTGGTCCATAGAGAAAGCCATCCCAGATTTCTTTTTCCTTATTTTTTGTTTTTGTAAAAATAAAAGACTGATTGGGCTTAGAGGTAATAACAAGAATAGATTCGGACTCAGGAAATCCTGATAAATAATGAAAATAACTATTTGAGCGATAAGGATAATGTGTGTCATTTGATCGAATTTGGTCAGATGAGTTTCTGACAATTGCAATTCCTCCATTTAACAAAGCTGCTAGATGTTTTCTTCTTTGTCTATAAATCATAGGTTTAATTGTCATATTTTGTATTTTCATATTTTAATCTTTCAGGAGTACCTATGTCAGACCAGTAGCCTTGAAATAAAGATCCGCTTATTCTATTTTTTTTAATATTGTTTTCAAATACTGTTTTCAATTGAATTTTTTCACCTTTTGTATATTCAGTAAACATCTGTTTTGTATAAATACCAATCCCAGAAAATGTGAAGTCTCTAGTGAGATTAACTAATTCACCTGCTAAGCCAAAATCACCTTGGTCTTTAAAAATAGGATTTGGAACAAATATCAAATGCGCGATGATTCCATCTTTAAGCTGATATTTGATGATTTCCTCATATTTAAAATCAGTGAAAATATCAGAATTAGTGACTAAAAAAGGATTATCATCAAAAAAATCTAATGCATTAATGATACCTCCTGCAGTCTCAAGTGGTTCCGTTTCAATCGAAAATGTTATCGATACTTTATTTTCGTATTTAGTGGTGACAAAGTCGATAATTTGCTCATAAAGATGAGAAACATTAATTAAAAAATCATCAAAACCAGCTTCAATTAACTTATTAAGCTGTATCTCAATTAATGCTTTATCTTTAATTCTTAACAGGGGCTTAGGTGTTTTATTTGACAAACTCCCCATTCTCATTCCTCTTCCAGCCGCAAGTATCATGGCTTTCATAAGCCATCCTGCTTTCTTTTTTCAAGAATGAGCTGTCCCACATATTTTAATTTTGGATAATTTGGAATAATTTCCAGAAGATATTCTTCGATGAGGGGAATGTCATTTAAATATTGATGTTTACCATCTCTTTCAGAGAGCCTTTTAAAAATACCTAAAATTTTTAGATGTCTTTGAACTCCCATTAATTCAAAATCAATAAAAAATTCAGAAAAATCATCTGTTAATCCAAACGAATCTCTTGCAAGCTTCCAATACCTGATACATTTATCAATGATGAATTGTGCATTTTTTTCATGATAAGCATCTTTTAAGATAGATACTAGATCATAGGTTACCGGACCAATGAGGGCATCTTGGAAGTCAATCACTCCAATTTCAGTATCATTTATAAGTAGGTTTCGTGAATGAAAGTCTCTATGAACAAACTTTTGAACTTGAGACTCGGCTCTCTCAATTAAGTAACTGTATATTCCCAGAAGTTTAGCCTGATCAAAGTTGATATTTTTTAAATACCAAGTATGAAACAAATCAAGCTCATCTTGAAACTTTTTATGATCGTAAGAATTGATCATAAAACCTGAACAATTCAGCTGCATCTGGTATATCAAGTGAATTAGCTTTTCAAACATCTCATCCTCTTGGTAATTTGAATCATTAAAAAACTCAAGAAGAGAGGTAGCCCCAAGATCTTGCATAATAATAACGCCAAGTTCAAGATTAATTTCAAAGAGCACTGGCGCATTTATATTTTTTTCTTTTAGGCTTTTAGCTAAAAAAATAAATTGATCAATTGGCTCTATATCTGGTGGAGCAACCATAATGATGTATGTTTTATCTTTAAAAAAGGCTCTGTAATACTTTCTAAAGCTTGCATCCTCAGAAGCTTTTGATACGTCATACTTTGCCTTAAAGTAATTATCTAAAAAATTTATTATCTTTTGGTCTAAATCAATCATTTTTTTAGAGATTTGTGAAATCATTATTTTCTTAAAAATTTGTTATAAATTGTTGATTTTATTTGATTTGTTAAAAATATCATTTAAAATATACCCCCCGGACTCTCTGGAGTTATATTTTTAGAATTAATGATTTTTAATAAGCGCACATTCTTTATTTTAACCAAATCAGTTATTTTAGGTTATTTAGTTATAAGCAATTGCTTTGCAATTGATAACCCAAATGATACAGATTTATTTATTGAGGGTGAGTCTCTTGAAAATACTATCGATAAGCAGATCAAAGCTTCAGGCAACGCTGTTCTCATCAAGTCTGGTAATCGCATTGAAGCTGATACTATAGTATATGATCAAATATCTAATCAGCTAAAAGCTAAGGGCAATGTTAACCTGGAAAATAGAAATTCAAGAATAACTGGTCAAGAATTAATACTTAATGTTGATGAGTCCATTGGAGAGATTCCTAATGCTACTTTTGATACAGACATAAAAAATGAAGCATCTATTAATCAATCTATTAGAGGTAATGCATCTAAACTTACACTTCAAGGCGAAAACAAAACAATTTTAGATAATGCAAAAATAACAACTTGTGAGGTTGGCAAGACAGATTGGTTTATAAAAGGTAGTAAGATCAATATTGATAATATGACAAAGTCTGTTGATGCAACCAATGCTTTAATGGAATTTAAAGGTTTACCAATAATGTATTCACCGATGGTAAATTTTTCATTCAATAAAGAAAGAAAGAGTGGTTTTTTAAGTCCTACTTGGGGAACAACAACAAGAAGTGGATTCCAAGCAAAAACACCTTACTACTTTAATATAGCACCAAATCAAGATGCTACAGTAACTCCAAGATATATGGGAAAAAGGGGTTTACAAATTGGTGGCCAATACCGCTATATTACAAACGAATCTGAAGGTGAGGCAAATTTAGAATTTCTAAATAACGATTACATGACCAATGAACAAAGATATCTGATAAATTTAAAACATAAACAACGTTTTACTAACAATTTTTCTGGTTTTTACTCTTACCAGAAAGTATCTGATAACGATTATTTTGCAGATATGTCATCTTTAGTTTCAAGAACATCGAGGGTAATTATGCCTCAAGAATTGGGTCTTGATTATATTAATAAAAAAGATCAATGGTCCGTTGGCCTTAGAGTTACAAAATTTCAATCTTTAACTACTTCATCGCCTTATGAAAAATTACCACAAATTTTTGCCGATAGAAAAGATGAATTTTTCGGGATTGAATCCCTTTCTCGTTTTGATTTCACGGAATTTGATGCAAACAACTCACACAATAAAGACGTACAGAATAATCTTAAGCCCACAGGGAGTAGATTTATATACAATCAAAGTTTTTCAAAGGCAATTATTGAAAATAGTTATTCTTTTGTAAAACCAAAAATTTCATTTAATTACAGAAATTATGATACTAATCATTCACTTTCAACTTCCTCAGAAAGTTTTTTTATACCAAGGGTATCAGTAGACAGTGGACTATACTTTGATCGATCTTTGGATTTTTTTGGTAATTCATTAACTCAAACACTTGAACCAAGAGCTTTTTACTCATATACACCATTTCATGATCAATCAATGCTACCAATATACGATACAAGACTAACGGACATTAATCTTTATAATATTTTTTCAGAAACACAATTTATAGGATATGATCGAATAGAAGATACTAACCATCTTACAGCTGGATTCACATCTAGATTCGTTGATGCCACTGGAGCTGAAAGAGTCGCTTTGACTTTTGCTCAGAAATTTTACTTATCAGATCGTAATGTGCTTAATGACCCAGTCTATTCAACTGCTGATTCGAGCCTTGAAAGATCCTCCAGTGATTTCTTATTTGGAGGAAATGCCAGAATTACTAAGCATCTAACTTTCAGATCTATGACACAATACAATCCTGAACAAAACTCTTCAAAAAGGGTTGCTTATGGATTTAAATATAATCCTCAAGATGGAAAGCTTCTTAAATTTGATTATAGATTTATTGAATTTCCATCCTCAAACGAGACAAGGTTAAAACAATTTAATATTTCTGGACAATGGCCTCTTGGTCAAGGTTATTATGCTGTTGGCAGATATAATTTCAATTTAGATAATTCAAAAGTTATTGAATCACTGGGAGGTATTGAATATGACGCAGGCTGCTGGAGCTCAAAACTAGTTTTACATCGCTTATCTTTAGCAACCGAAGAGGAACCTAACTATTCACTATGGTTTCAACTAGAACTTGGAGGTCTTGGAAGTATAGGTACTGGAAAAGCACGAAAGCTAAACAGAGTTTTAATGAGAAATGTTCCAGGAGCCTCATGGGCCTCTACTTACGATGACGACATACGAAAACAGAATTATGAATAGAATAAAAAATTTATTTATTTATATTAGTTTAAGTATTTTTATTTCCCCTACATACTCTTACCAAGAATTAGATAGAATTATCGCCATAGTAAATAAAGAACCAATAACTTATAGAGATCTCGAAGACGGGATAAATAAAGCAGAATTGTATTTTCAAAAAAATAATATCAAACCGCCTGAGGATGATATTATTCAAAAAAAGGTTCTTGATGAATTAATAGAAAAGAAACTACTTGAAAATTACGCAAACGAATGGAATATAAAGGTATCACAAGAAGATATAGAAAATGTTGTAAACAATATAACTTTGTCAAATCAAATAAGTATAGAGGAATTTAAAGAAAGTTTAAAAAATCAAAACACAAATTTTGATGATTTTGTTAAGAATTTAAAATTTGAAATCTTATTAAAAAAAATTAAAAATCAGGAAATTAGTTCAAAGCTCAATATTTCAGATTTTGAAGTCGAAAAACATAAGAAAAAATTAGCTAAAATAAAACCAGATGTATACAACTTATCTCATATTTTATTAAAATTTCCTCAAGATCCAACTGCAAAACAGAAAGAAGATAAACGAGAGCTAGGTAAAAAGTTATATCAAATGCTTCAAATTGAGGAGTTTAAAAAAATTGCATATGAATATTCAGACGCTCCTGACTCAAATCAAGGTGGCGCAATCGGAGAATTAAGTAAAAATGAATTGCCTGAAATTTTTATAACCCAATTAGATAATCTTAAAACTGGTGATATTTCGGAACCATTTGAATCAGGAAATGGAATTCATATTATTAAAGTCAATTCTCTAAAAAGTTTTGATGATAGAGACATATCGCGCAAGGAGATTCAAAAATATTTTGTTCGTCAAATTGTAATTAGAACGTCTGAATTGCAATCAGAAGACGATATCATTTCAAAGCTAAAAAGAATAAAAAAAGAAATACAAAATGGTGGTGATTTCGAAATACTCGCAAAGAAATATTCCGAGGACTTCTCATCTACCAACGGTGGAAAAATTGGTTGGTTTTCAGAAGGTATGGATCAAAAACTTGAGCTTGAGTTATCTAAAATAGATAAAAATGAAATTAGTGAACCATTTCAAACAAATAATGGGTGGCATATTATTCAATATACAGATAGGAAAATTGAAGATATGAGATCAGAAAATATTGATAATCAAATTAAGATGGATCTTATTAACGAACGAACAGAGCTTCTTTTTGAAGACTGGATCTCAGCATTGAAAGCAGAAGCCTTTATTGAAATCAGAAATGAATAGCTCCACAGGTGTAAAAACTATTGCTGTTTCTGCAGGAGATCCGGATGGAATTGGTTATGATTTATGTGCACTCTTATTAGAAAAGAATTTTGACTTTAAAGTCAAAATTTTTGGTAATAAAGATTTAATTTATAACCGATCAAAATTATTAGGCTTAAATATTAACAAAAACCATCCGAATATTGAAATTATAGATATAAATTCAATAGCTCATAAAAATCTTGTCCTTAATTCAATTAATATGGCGGTTGAGTCATGTAAAAAAAAGGAATCAAGCGCTTTAGTTACTCTTCCTGTCAATAAAAATAAGTTATCAACTCCATCAAAAAAATTTTCTGGCCATACTGAATACCTAGAGGATATATTTGAAAATAAGTTTCCAACTATGATGACCTTTGTAAGTTCTGATAGATCCATTGTGGCTCTAAATTCAATGCATCTCAGTCTAAAAGAAGCAATTAGAAAAGTTAAAAAAAAAGAAATCATTAAACAAATAATTATTTTAAATAATTGCTTAAAAGAACAATTAAAAATCAAACACCCTAAAATTTTAATTACCGGCCTTAACCCTCATGCTGGAGAAAATAATTTATTTGGCGATGAAGAAAAGCTACACATTAGTCCTGCTATTGAGGAGTTGAGAAATAAATATCATATAAAAATAAATGGACCAATACCTGGTGATACTGCATATTTAGTTGATAATAGGAATAATTATGACTGTATTTATTATATGTATCATGATCAAGCATTGAGTGCTTTTAAAGCTGTTCATTTTGATACGGGAGTAAATCTAACTTTAGGATTGCCTATCATCCGAACCTCAGTAGACCATGGGACCGCCGAGGATATTGTTGGATTAAAAAATAAAATATCTATTAAAAGTTTTATAAACGCAATAAATCTTGCTTTAAAACTTTCTTGAAATGGTCATAGCAAAAAAAAAATTTGGTCAAAACTTTTTAGTTGATCATAATGTTATAAATCAAATTATTAGTGAAATAAAATTTGATCCATCAAAAACCTTCCTCGAAATTGGACCAGGAAAAGGTGCATTAACAAGAGAGTTAATTAAAAAAATAAATCCCCTTACGTTAATTGAAATTGATGCTGACATGATCAATATTCTTAAGCAAATAAACTCTAAAAATCTTGAAATTATTCAAATTGATGTGCTGAAACTTGATGAACATTTTTTTAATAAATTTAATATAGTTATTGGAAACCTCCCCTACTACATTTCAAGTGAAATTATCTTTAAACTACTCCCTATAAAACAAATTACTCATATGTATTTTATGTTCCAGCGAGAGGTTGCAGATCGATTAATCGCTCAAATTGGGACCAAAGATAATTCAATACTTACGAATTTAGTCAATTTTTATTTTGATACTGAAAAACTTATTGATGTAAATCCAAATGCTTTTGAGCCAGCCCCTAAAGTTAAATCATCATTCATTAAACTCACCAGACACAATAAATATAATGAGTTTGTTTATGAACAATATAAAAAAATAGTAAAAGCTTCATTTAAATTTAAAAGAAAAAACTTAAAAAATAATCTTAAAAATATTCTCAGTGAAAAAGATTTTGATTCACTTCAATTAGACCCAACCTCACGAGCAGAGGACTTATCAGTAGAAGATTTTTTAAAAATAGTTAATTATGTGTTTATTGATGATAAGAAAAATTCTTATTGATATAATGATGACTTTTGCAATTTAGGAATATTTATGAATATTTTACTTCTAGGGGCTCCAGGAGCTGGAAAGGGGACTCAAGCAGCGTTCCTAAATAAACAGTTTGGCATTCCACAAATATCTACTGGCGACATGCTAAGAGAAGCTGTACAAAACAAATCAGATCTTGGATTAAAAGCAAAATCATTTATGGATCGTGGCGAACTTGTTCCCGATAACCTCATTATTGATTTAGTGAAGCAGCGAATAATCCAAGAAGATTGCTCTCGAGGATTTATGTTAGATGGATTTCCCAGAACATTAAGCCAGGCAAAAGCTCTTGATGAAGCTCAGGTAAAAATAAATTATGTTGTGGCTATAGAAGTTCCAGATGAAGTTATTATTGAAAGACTTTCAGGAAGAAGAGTTCATCCTGCTTCAGGAAGGACATATCATGTCCAATTTAACCCACCAAAAAATGCGAATAAGGATGACATAACCAACGAGGAACTTATCATTAGAGATGATGATAAAGAAGAGACTGTGATTAGTAGATTAGCAAATTATCATAAATCTACGAAACCATTAATTAGTTTCTACCAGGATAAATCAGCAACTCATGAATTAAATTTTATCAGCATTGACGGAACGGCAAATATCGACTCAATAAATATTTTATTAAGAAAGTCTATTGTTTAAAACTATGAACGAAAATTATGATTTCAGAAATATTGAGAGAAATTGTCAATCTGATTGGCAAAAAAATAATTTGTTTTCATCAAAAAAAGATTTAAATAAAAAAAAATATTATGTGCTCTCCATGTTTCCATACCCAAGTGGAAAATTACATATGGGTCATGTTCGAAATTATACAATTGGAGATGTTATATCTCGCTTTAAAAGACTAAATGGCTTTAATGTAATGCAGCCCATGGGATGGGATGCTTTTGGCCTTCCTGCTGAAAATGCAGCTATCCAAAATCAAACACTACCCGATGAGTGGACCTTTGGAAATATAAGCTCCATGAAGTCACAATTGAACTCATTAGGCTTGTCTTTAGATTGGGGGCGGGAAATTGCAACTTGTGATCCAAGTTATTACAAGTGGGAACAATGGTTTTTTATTCAATTGTTTAAAAAACGATTGATATATAAGAAAACATCTGTCGTTAATTGGGACCCGATCGATCAAACCGTATTGGCAAATGAACAAGTCATTGATGGAAGGGGTTGGAGGTCTGGCGCGCTTGTGGAGCAGAAGGAGATACCTCAATATTTTTTCAAAATCACAGACTATGCTGAAGAGCTAGATAAAGAGCTTGAAAATCTGAATAACTGGCCGTCGCAAGTTACTCTAATGCAAAAAAATTGGATTGGTAAAAGTTTTGGATATAAAGTGGATTTCCAACAAAAAGAGTTCGAAAAAATATCTGTTTTTACTACAAGACTAGATACCATTTTTGGGGTAACCTTTTTAGCACTTGCTCCAGATCATCCAATTTCAAAAAATTTAAGCCTTGAAAATAAGGATATTCGAAATTTCATAGATTCAATTAAAAAAACTGGCGTGTCCACTGCTGATCAAGCCAAAGCTGAGAAAAAAGGAATCTTTACTGGACTTTATGCCTCAAATCCGATTAATAACGAATTAATTCCAATCTGGATTAGTAATTATGTACTAATGGCTTATGGTGAAGGAGCTATCATGGCGGTTCCAGCTCATGACGAAAGAGACTATGAATTTGCTAATAAATATTCGATTCCTATTAGAAAAGTTATTGAATCGAATAATGAGTGCTCTCCAGAAAAAGGTATTTTAATAAACTCTGACCGCTTCAATACTCTATCCAGTGACGATGCAATTGATCAAATTGGATTAGAGCTTTCAAAAAATAATTTAGCTGAGAAACAAACCAAATATAAATTAAGAGATTGGGGAATCTCACGGCAGAGGTACTGGGGATGTCCAATCCCGATCATCCATTGCACCAATTGTGGAGAGGTCTGTGAAAGTGAGACAAATTTACCAGTGCTACTCCCCAAAAAAAATAAGTTTGACTTCGAAAATCAATCCATCAAAACTGAAGAGTCGTTTATTAATTGTAAATGTCCAGAATGTGGAGGAAATGCCAAAAGAGAAACAGACACGATGGATACTTTCGTTGAATCTTCTTGGTATTTTGCAAGATATGCCTGTCCTGACGAAAATAAACAAATGTTGAATGACGAAGTTAATTATTGGCTACCTGTTGATCAATACATTGGAGGAATTGAGCATGCCATTCTTCATCTTTTATATGCACGATTTTTTACCAAGCTGCTGAGAGATATCGGCTTAATAAAAATTTCTGAGCCATTTGATAATTTGTTAACCCAGGGGATGGTACTAAAAGATGGGTCAAAAATGTCTAAATCTAAGGGGAATACTGTAGACCCAGGTGATTTAATTGAAAAATATGGAGCTGATACAGCTAGATTATTTATCATGTTTGCCGCTCCTGCTGAGCAAAGTCTTGAATGGTCTGATCAAGGCATTGAAGGATCGCACAGGTTTTTGAAGAAAATTTATACACAAATTTATAAATTTAATAATCTTTTAAAGCAGCAAAATATAAAAAATCTGAGTGAAGAGCCTTCGCAAAATGAAGAATTTACCTATCAATTAAACAAAACGATTGAAAAAGTCACTGATGATATTGATAGGAGACAGAGTTTTAATACTGCTATTGCCAGTCTGATGGAATTTGTGAATTATATTTCCTCAATTAATTCTGAAAAAAATATATCAGATGTGTATTTTGGTTATAAAAAATTATTAATTATGCTATCTCCATTTGTGCCCCATTTCTGTGAGTATGTTTTTAAAGCACTCACAAATGAGGACATAAAAAAAGAAAATTGGCCAAAAGTTGATAAGCAGGCACTTCAAAGGAAGAAACAAACTGTAGTCATACAAGTTAATGGTAAGGTCAGAGAAAATTTAGAAATAGATACCGATACCCCGCAAAGCATAATTGAAGAAAAAGCCTTTAAAAGTGAAAAAGTGTTAAGATTTATTAATGATAAAAATGAAGTTAAAAAAATAATTTTTATAAAAAATAAAATACTGAATATAGTGATATGAACAAATTTAAAATAATTATTATTTTCATTACTATTTGTTGCTTTCAAACTTCTTGTGGCTTTCACTTAAGGAAGCCAATATCAATAAATTTTGGGTCTTATTCCATAATTGGAGATAATTCACTTATTTCTGAAAATCTTAAGAAACAATTTTCCTATGGAAAAATTCTTGAAGAAAAAGATGGAAATGGTGAGTTGGTAATTGAAATCCTAGAAAATAATTTTGAAAAAAGAATTTTATCACTAGCTGGAACTGGACAAGTTGGTGAGTTTGAACTTATTCAAACTTTATCATACCGAATAAAATCAAAAAATAATTGGTCCACTATCAGAAAACTTGAGGCTATAAGAGAATATACCTTTGATCCAGCTTTGTATAGTGCTGCTGCGGAAGAAGAAAAATTCCTCAAAGATTCCATGATTGATCAAATTTCAAGATCGCTTATAACTGAAATAAATAATCTAGATAAATGAACTTAAGAATATTTGATGTTAATCAAGTTAATATTCAAAGTTTTCAATATTTTTTTATTCAGTATGATGATGAAGTTATCGTCAGTGATTTAATTAACTACATTAAAAATATTCTTATTCCCCATGCCCCGATAATAAATCTTGATGAAAACAATATTGATAAAGATTTAAATACTTACCTTGAAGCGAATCTTTTTGGCGACAGGTCACTTTTAGTAATTAACCAGAAAAATGATAAAAATATTTTAAGTTTCACAGAGCTTCTTAATACCAATACGAGTGAAAATATATTTATTATCAAAGTCCCAAAAAGTAAATTTACGATGAAATTGCCTCTTAATAATTATACAACTTGTATTGATGCCACTTTTAAAATTTACGAATTATCTCAATATATTAATTATCTAAACCTCAGAGATCAATTAAATTTAACAAATGATGAAGTTCAGTCATTGGAGATTGTCTCTTCAAATAATTATTTATTTCTTCATAACTACCTAAGAATTAAATCGATAACACCAGATTACAAAGATCAAATAAATGACCAATCTATATATAACAGTTTTGATCTTATTGCAGCCATATTTTCAGGATCAAAGTCAGATTTTATAAAAAAAATAAATCGTTTTTTTGAAACTGGAAATGACCCTATTCAATTTAATAGTCTTTTATTTTGGTTTTACAGATCTGTTTTCCGTCATAAGCTAAACCCAAATATTGACCTCAAAAGCCTTAGGCTGTTTGGTGATATGTCAGTTTATTGTAAGAAATTATCCCAAAAAATACATGCTAAATTAATTCAAAAAATACTCCAAAAGATCCACACTATTGATAAAATAAGTAAAGGGCAGGATATGCAAACCAACCCCGTAACTGAAATTAAAAAAATAATGATCTTGACTCATAAAGTAGTTCATCATGAATAAATACATCAAAAATGTGCTGGAAAACGCCAAACAATCTACCCCATTAATATCTGCTGCCAACTCAGCTCAAAAAGATATTTTTTTAAAAAATTTAGAACTTTTGATAAATAAAAATAGCAGTCTGATCATAAAAGAAAATCAAAAAGACTTAAATACCGCCATCAAAAATAAACAAGATGCGGCATTTGTTGATCGACTAAGAATCAACAAAAAAACAATCGAATCCATGTGTGAAGGCTTAAAAAATATTCACTCATTAAGTGACCCAATTGGAAATATTGAAAATATACAAGTCAGGCCAAATGGTCTTAAAATTGGCAAAATGCGTGTACCTCTTGGTACGATTTTAATGATTTACGAATCAAGACCAAATGTCACCATTGATGCTGCTGCCTTGGCAGTAAAATCTGGAAATTGTTTAATTCTTCGTGGTGGCTCGGAAGCCATCAACTCTAATTTATATCTTGCAAATTTAATTACAAAGTCACTTGAGAAATCTGGTCTTCCAAAAGATTGTGTCCAGGTCATCAATGATACAAATCGCGATTTAGTCCAACAACTTATCACTGCGAAAGATTACATTGATGTAATTATTCCTAGGGGGGGTAAAGGGCTCATCAAAAATATCAGTGATAATGCAAAAATTCCTGTTATAAAACATCTTGATGGAAATTGTCATATTTTTGTGGATGAATTTGCGTCAATGCCAATGGCTTTAAAAATTGTTGAAAATGCCAAAACACAAAGATACGGAACGTGTAATACTCTCGAATCATTAATTGTTCATAAAAAAATAGCGAGTATTTTCTTACCAAAAATTGCAAAAATATTTAAGAAACATGGTGTTGAAATGAGGGGTTGTGCTGAAACATTATCCATCCTGCCATTCATCAACAAGGCTTCTAAAGAAGATTTTTATGAAGAATATTTAGCGCCAATTATTTCAATTAAAACTGTGTCTTCGCTAAAAACAGCAATCAGCTTTATCAACCAGCACTCCTCAAAGCATACAGAGGCGATTATTACTGAAAACTATTCTAATGCCCAAGAATTTATAAAAATGATAGATTCGTCATCGGTAATGGTAAATGCATCTACTCGCTTTGCAGATGGTTTTGAGTATGGTCTAGGAGCTGAAGTAGGCATCTCAACAGATAAATTTCATGCGCGAGGACCTGTAGGGCTAGAAGGTTTAACATCAGAAAAATATGTTGTTTTTGGTGAGGGTCAGTTAAGAAGTTAATGGAGGATTATGTTGCCTTATATGGAGGTGCTTTTGATCCTTTTCATAATGGCCATCAATACATCGTTGACGTACTTAAGGTCTTAAGCTTTAAAAAAATTATACTTCTCCCAACCGGTAATTCACCTTTTACTAAAAAACTCACACACTCTAATCATCGATTACACATGATTAATTTAGCAGTAACAGGGGTTGAAATCAGTAACTATGAAATATTTCGCTCGGATACCCCCTCATACACCATAGATTCGATTGATCATTTTTTAAAAGAATATCCAAAAATATGCTTTGTTATGGGAGAGGATTCTTTTTATCACTTTAAGAAATGGAAAGATTGGCAGCAATTATTAAATAAAACTAAAATTCTTGTTATCAATCGTGGTGCAAATTCAAAGAATTTTTTCAATTTTATACGATCAGAAAAATTTACTATTGAAAATAATTTTGAAGATTTTATCACATCAGCAAATCAAATTATCCATTACCATCAAGGGCGAGGTTACAATATCTCCTCCTCAGAAATCAAGATGAATTTAAAAAATCGAGAGCTTGTAGAATGTAGCAAGCACCTTAATAAAAAAATTCTTGATTATATTCTTGAATTTAACTTATATGGAGTTGATTAATTTTTTAAATGCCTCAAAACGAGGAGCATTTGTTTGTTTTGATTGATGCTGAATTATTTCAATCAGGGGGCAATCGATATTCTTTTTCAAGTACTCAATATTTTTGTTAATTTCAAGCATTTTTGAATCAACCTCATTTGCAATCCAACCCAAAAGATGAATATTATGAGAACGCAATACTTCAAGGGTGAGTAAAGCTTCATTGATACATCCCAACTTAAGTCCCACAATAAAAATTACTGGGACATGAAGGTATTTAATTAAATCGAGATTGGTTCGCGAATTATCGACAGGTGACATTAGCCCCCCTACCCCTTCAATCAATACGTGATCAAATTGGTTAGTTAATACATCAATCTTATTCTTGATAAACTCAAAATCAACATTCACATTTTCCTCTTCGGCACCAATATGTGGTGATACAGCTTTTTTAAAAGTATAAAAATTAATCTCTTCTGCTGTTAATAAACTATTTGAAGATTTCAATAATAATGTCACATCGTTATTTAATGAATTATCAGCTTCAATTCCTGCGGCAATTGGTTTAATTCCAATCATTTTATTTTTCTGCCCCAAATGTTGTATCAATAAGCTAGTAACAAAAGTTTTTCCAATATCAGTACCCGTCCCCGTTATAAAATATTTACTCATGATTTAATAAAACTTATTGATTTTTCCTGACTATTATTTAATTTCCAGGCATGTGCAAACAAAACTTCGTAGGTTAAATAGTTTTTATTGTCAATTTTATACTGATCCATATGCTCAATTAAATTACGTAAAAATTGATTTGATCGTAAACCTTTATGATCATCACTCGATTTACTAACACCAATCTTTTTTAAATCACGCAGGGCACTTAATGCATCGTTATAATCTATTCTAAACTCATCTTTCATTAAAACAGGATCATAAAAATGATTAGAAATAAGCATTTGGGCATATTCTTGAATGCTAAAAAATTCATTTGTTAGTTTTGAGTCAGCAAAAGATTGTAACTCTGATAGAGTATTTTTTAAGAAGGTAGAAAAAATAAGCAAACCCTCAGGCCTTAATAATGAAAAAATATTTTCAAATAAACTATTTATATTTGATGACCATTGAATAGAGCTCGATGAGATGATTAAATCAAATGATTGCTTATCAAATGGCATTAAATCCATGTCAGCGTTAATGTATGTAATATTATTTCTTTTAAAAAAAGATTTTATGGTTGTATTGTTAGATTTGGATTTTTTTAACATTTCAATTGCAATATCAGTTTCATAAATATCTGCATCAGGATATAAATCAATTAATTTATTCGTTGTAAAACCAGTTCCAGATCCAAGGTCAAGAATTTTCTTTGGTTTAATTTTTATAAATCTTAATCGATCAATAAGGTCCTCAGCAATCTGATGCTGCATGACAGCATTTTTGTCATAAACATTAGCCGCACGGTTAAAGTCTTTTATTTTTTTTTGTTTATTCATAATTTCGCAGCATAAAACTTTTACAATGCACAGCATGAGATAAAAAAGGAATGTGGGAAGCTTCGTCAATGAATAAGTGTCTTTTATTTTTAACTAGCTTTAATAATTCATATTGGGATTCTATGGGAACAATTTTATCCTTCTTACCACTTATCAAATTTACTTGACATGAGATCTGTTCAAGAGCGTTATTATAATTTTTCGTCTCCATATGTTTTAAATAATTATGCAGAGAAGAGATATTTATTTTCTCTTTAGATACATTTGAATCCAAAAAATTAAGGAGGTCTTTTTTATTCTCTTGCCCTATCAGTTGAAGATTAAAAAATTTATTAAGTGTTTTTTTTGAATCTGATAAAATCCCTGTGGAAAAATTTTCAAAAATATTCTTTTCTAGACCCAATTTCCATTGTTCTGAATTAACAAATTGTGGGGTGGTCGCTACCAAATAAAGTTGATTTACAAGTGTTTTATTTTTTAAATAAATATCAATAGCAATCTGCCCACCAAGCGACCAACCAAAAAGATCGAATTCTTTTATAGATATTTTTTTTAATGAACCATCAATTTCTTCAATAACCTCATCCCAAATCATCTCATCATGCATATCCGGTAGATTAATTAAGATAAATTTATATTTCTTGATATTAAATAACTCGACAAATGGTTCAAAAATTTTCAGGTTCATTGCCCATCCATGTAACATAACTATGGGATAACCTTCACCAATGATTTTAATGTTCATTTTCTAAAGTGTAATTTAACTGACTTGCTAATAATCTTATATCCTCCTGAGTATGGTCTGCTCGAATGGTGACCCTTAGCCTTGAACTATTTAACGGAACTGTCGGTGCCCTAACTGCAGCAACATGTATTCCAATTGCTTTTAGAGCTTCTTGATACGAAATGACTTTAAGGTTGTTGTTAATCATTATCGGCTGAATAGGCCCATGGACATTAGACAGATAGTCCTGATTTCGAATTAAACCTCTAAAATAAACTATATTTTGTTTTAATTGATCCCTTAAGTGATTCCCATGGATGATCAAATCTATTGCAGTTAAAACTCCATCAGCGATATAAGGAGGTGTTGCTGTGGTGTATATATATTCTCTTGATTTTTGTTTGATGAATTCAATAATATGCTCTGGGCCACAAAGCGCAGCTCCTGAAACACCAGCTGCTTTGCCAAAAGTCGTTAAATGAATGATCCTACTTTTATTGAAATTTAAGCAGTTTTGTTCTTCCATAACACCTAATCCATGATCTCCGTAAACACCAAATCCATGAGCATCATCAATAAAAAGGTAGGCATTATATTGACTAGATAATGCCATTAAATCTTTTAGTAACGCACAATCTCCATCCATACTAAAGACACTGTCTGTGACAATAATTTTTTTTGATGCTTTGCTGGTTTTTAATTTTTTTTCTAGATACTGGTAATTTAGATGAGGGTATCGAATTAAATTTGCATCCACACTGAGAATCCCATCGTATATGGATGCATGACATAATTTATCTAAAAAGACATCATCTCCTTTTTTTAAAAAGTTTTTAAAAAAAGCAGCGTTGGCAATATACCCACTGTGGAAAAAAAGGCTTTTTTCAAACCCTAAAATTCCTGCTATTTTTTCTTCTACTTTTGAATGACTTAAAAAATGTCCAGAAATTAAATGTGAGGCTCCAGAACCATTTCCGTGTTGATCGATAGATTGCTTTAAAGCCTCTGAAATTAGCTTATTTTTTCTTAAGCCTAAATAATCATTATCAGAAAAATTAATCCACTGATCTTCCCTGTCGACTCGATATCTATATAAATTTTTTTTTCTTAATTCCGCTAAATAATGATGAAATTCATTCATTGGATATTAAATTGCTGTTATTCCTAATTTTTTCATCAACTGTTGATCTTTTTCGGAGGCAGGATTCTCAGTAGTGAGTAATTCCTCTCCATAAAATATTGAGTTTGCCCCTGCAAGAAATGCGAGAGCTTGTGTAGCTTCATTCATTTTCTCCCTGCCTGCAGATAACCTTACATAACTTTTAGGCATTAAGATTCTGGCAACTGCAATTGTTTTCACAAAATCAAAATGGTCCAACTCATCTATTCCAAATAAAGGAGTCCCCTCAACCTGAGTTAAAAGATTTATGGGCACACTTTCAGGTTGTGGACTCAGATTGGCAAGCTCAGCTAGCAAACCAACTCGCTCATCTAAATTTTCGCCCATACCTACAATACCCCCACAACAGACGTGTATTCCCTGATCTCTCACATTTTGAAGAGTATCTAGACGGTCTTGGTAAGTTCTTGTACTGATAATGTCTCCATAAAATTCTGGAGATGTGTCTAAGTTATGATTATAGTAATCAAGGCCAACCTCTTTGAGTTGCCTTGTTTGATCTTGATTGAGCATTCCCAATGTTGCACAGGATTCTAATCCCAGTTTTTTAACTTCAACAATCATCTCTTTGACCAAATCTAAATCTTTTTGTTTTGGTGATCTCCAGGCGGCGCCCATACAAAATCTGCTAGCGCCTGATTCCTTGGCGGCCTTAGCCGCTAAAATTACTTCATCGAGAGCAAGTATTTTTTCATTCTCAACGTCAGTGTTGTATCTTGCAGATTGGGGGCAATAGGCACAATCTTCAGAACACCCTCCCGTTTTAATGGACAACAAGGTACTCAGTTGGACTTTATTCGCGTCAAAATTTGATCTATGGACTTGCTGTGCCTGATATATCAGATCATTAAATGGCATTAAGAATAATGATTTAATGTATTCATTTGAAATATTTTTAGTTACTTGTTCTTTTTTAATGCTTTTTGTATGAAATTGTATATTTTGGTCCACAATTAAGTCCTCAAAAGAAATAAAGAATATTATAATACTTAAATGTTAACCATACAAAAATTTTAATTAACAAAAGATTAAAAAATAATCAAATGTTTAATATTGTCTTATTTGAACCTGAAATCCCCCCCAATACTGGAAACATTATCCGCTTATGTTCAAATGCTGATGCGAATCTCCACCTCATTCAACCCTTGGGTTTCGATCTCAATGAAAAAACACTCCGGCGCGCTGGATTAGACTATATTGATAATAATTTGATTCAAATCTATGATAATTTTCAACATTTTTTAAAAATTCATGAAAATATTAATTTGTATGGTATTTCAACGAAAGGTACAAAATACTATCACCATGTAAATTTTAAAATAAATGATTTTTTTATATTTGGACCAGAAACAAGAGGTTTGCCGGAAAAAATTAGAGGCATAATTGGGCCAGACATGCTTTTAAGAATTCCTATGGCATCAAATAATCGAAGCATTAATCTTGCCAATACCGTATCAATTGTTTTATACGAAGCATGGAGACAAAACAACTTTACCAATGGAAATTAACTTTCGGGTCGGAGTGATCTCGAAAGTAAACTTTTTACTGCTTCAGATGCAGAGATATTATTGGTTAACACCTGGTAAACCTGTTGAACAATTGGCATATCAACATCACTTTTAATACGCTTCTTTACTTCGTAACAGGCGTTTACCCCTTCAGCCACATGTCCCAGTGATGACAATATCTCCGAAAGAACTTTTCCTTCTGCTAAACGTAACCCAACTTCTCTGTTCCTTGAATATTGTCCAGTACAGGTCAACATTAAATCACCGATGCCTGCTAAACCCATGAAAGTTTCTTCTTTTGCTCCATGACTAATGCCAAATCTAGTTATCTCAGCAATACCTCTTGTGATGAGTGCAGCCCTTGCATTATTTCCAAAACCCATTCCATCAGATATACCAGCAGCAATAGCAATAATATTTTTTAGTGCCCCGCTAATAGATACTCCGGCAATATCATCACTGAGGTAAATACGCATACTGTGATGATGAAAAATTTCTGCAACTTTTAATGCAAGATCTTCACTTGAGGCGGCCACTGTAACCGCTGTAGGTAAGTTACGAACTAACTCTGCAGCAAAACTAGGCCCCGATAAAACACCATGCTCCAAATTCGTATTTGAGATAGATTTGTTTAAAATCTCATGAGGAAATAAACCCGTCTCTTTTTCTAAACCTTTATTTGTCCAAATAATTGGCTTTTTTGGATCTATGGTTTGTATATTTTTAACCACTGATGCAAAGGCAGAGGTAGGAACAGCTGATACGATAATATCAGCAAAATTAACAGCTTCATCAAGTGAAGCGCTAAGCTTTAAGGGCTCTGGAAATTTAAAGTCGCCCAAATATTTAGGATTTGTTCTTGCCTTTTGCATTCCTGAAATGTGTCCAGAATCTCTAGCCCATAGAATCACAGGAACTTTTTTAGCTGCCTGAATTGCCAGAGCTGTACCCCAGGCCCCAGCCCCTAAGACAGCAACATTCATTTGATACCCCAAAGATTCTCAATCGAGATAAAACCCTCTACCTCAGTTGATTTGGAGTAAACCTTAATCCAATTATCAATTCTTTTATTATCAACAATCTCAAGCACAACGTTTTCTGCTACAAAAGCCAACGTCGGACTTGAATCATTAGGCTCTAAATGAATTGGATTATTAACCTTAAAGTTCAATACCATTTTTTTTGAAGAAAGGTGATTCGATGGAATCCAGTTAATTGCTCCCTGGTGATCCTTCACTTTTTTCCACTCCTTTAGACTCACAATTACCTCAAGAGGATAACCTTTAGTGACAATAAAAGTTTTTTTTGTAGAATCAGATGGTGCTTCATGCAGAAAAGATTGATCAACACCAACAGATAAATATTCAGCACTCAATGAAAAACAAAAAAAAGCTAAAAACAAAAGTGCAAAGCACTTTTGTTTATTAATCATCAGTTTTTGTTTTTTGAGCTTGTTGTTGTTTTTGTTGTAAATACAAGTTCTCAAAATTAATTGGATTTAATAATACCGGTTGAAATCCTGACTTAGTCACCATATCTGATACAGCTTCTCTAGCATAAGGGAATAAAATATTTGGGCAGGTAATAGCGAGCACCATTTCTAATCCCTCATTAGGAATATTACTAATTTGGAAAATGCCTGATTGAGTCACCTCAACTAAAAAAGCAACTTTATCATCTTGTTTTGAGGTGACCGTGACTTGAAGAGATACTTCATAAAATCCATCAGCTAATGGTCTAGCCGTATTATTCAATTCTATGCCAATTTTTGGAGCCTCTCGGTTCGTAAAAATTTCTGGGGCATTAGGAACCTCTACTGATGCATCTTTTAAATAAAGCTTTTCAATTGCAAATCCAGGTTGTTGAGCCTGCGAAGGATCCATTCCTTTTGCTTTGGTTGATTTTGAAGCCTTGGTCGTTTTTTTCTTTTTATCTTCAGCCATATTTTTTCCAACATTTAATTTTTAAACGACAGATTTTACACTGTCTCCCAATGAAAACCTAGTGCTAAGTGGATGATTTAGCTATAACTTGATCTAGCTGACCCGATTGATCAAATTTGCGGAGATCATCAAAACCACCAATGTGTTGATCGTTTATAAAAATTTGTGGTACTGTTCTTCTTCCGGTCATTTCAATCATTTGAGAAAGCGCATCCTCAGACTCGTCGATAAAAATTTTATCAATGACTTGAACGCCCTTATTCTTTAAAAGTCTTTCAGCATTTGTACAATAGGGGCAAAAGCCGCTGGTATACATAGTAATTTTCATAATTATTTTATATATTGGGATTAATCTTATAATTTCAATGTTTTTATTTAAGCTCAGATATTATAGCTAACGCTGCAGTGATATAATTATTTATATTAAGTTTTTACTATGTCAAAAAAAAATACAATCACTTTATTAATTCTGGATGGATTTGGTCATTCCATAGACATTGAGCATAATGCAATTGCTCAAGCACATACTCCAAATTTAGATCTTTTAAAAACAAATTATCCCCATAGTTTAATTAATGCCTCTGAGGACCATGTGGGTCTTCCTGAAGGTCAAATGGGAAACTCTGAAGTTGGGCATATTAATATTGGAGCCGGGCGGATCGTCTTTCAAGATATACAAAAGATTAATAATGCGATTCAAAATAAAGAGCTTGATGCACACAAAGCTCTGATTGAAGGCTTCAATTTGCTTAAACAAGAAAAAGGAAGGCTGCATTTTTTTGGGCTTCTTTCTGACGGTGGCGTTCATAGTCACTATGATCATTTTGAAGCTCTTTTATCTATTGCAAAAAAACATGGGGTTTCCGAAACTTTTGTTCATGCTTTTCTGGATGGTCGAGATACGCCTCCAAAAAGTGCAGAAAAATACATTTATAATCTTGAGCAATGGTTTAAAACGAATCAGTATGGAAAACTCGGTTCAATATCAGGCCGTTTTTACGCAATGGATCGAGATAACCGTTGGGATCGTATTGAAAGCGTATACAAAATGCTCATTGAAGGACAACCTATTTTTTCATCGCCCAGCAGTCTCGGGGCACTCAAAGATGCCTATGCCCGAGATGAGTTAGATGAATTTGTCTCTCCAACCCTTATACATCAAGAATCTGTGGTTCAAGAAGGTGACATGGTTATCTTTTTAAATTTTCGATCAGATCGTGGCCGAGAATTAACTCGTGCAATCATGGAAAAAAACTTTAAGGAATTTTATAGAAATAAAATTCTAAAAAATCTAAATTATTTAACGATGACGAGCTATGACCAATCTTTTAAAAACGTCAAAGTCCTATTTCCTCCAATTCAATTAAAAAATACTCTGGGTTCTTACCTTGCTGACAAGGGATTTGCTCAGCTGCGAATCGCTGAAACTGAGAAATATCCGCATGTCACTTTTTTCTTTAATGGGGGACAAGAAAAAGAATTCCCGAATGAAGATAGGATTCTCATCCCATCACCCGATGTCAAGACATATGACTTAAAACCTGAGATGAGTGTTTATGAGGTGACCGACAAACTCTGTACATCGATTAATTCTGAAAAATACGATGTCATTATATGTAATTTTGCAAATGGGGATATGGTGGGACATACAGGCGATTTGAATGCTGCAAAAAAAGCGGTGGAAGCCATGGATCTCTGTATTGGAAAAATTATTGAATCAACGCGCAAGGTCAATGGTTCATTGATCATCACCGCTGACCATGGGAATGCTGAACTCATGATGGATGTTAAAAATAATCAATCCCATACCCAACATACAACTAATTTGGTTCCATTTATAGTAATGAATTCAAAAGTTCAAAAAATAGTCGATGGAGGAAAGCTATCAGACATTGCCCCAACATTACTATCGCTATTAAATTGTGAACCCCCCAAAGAAATGACAGGAAAAAATTTAATTCAGTTCAAAACATGAGGTTTAATCATTTAATTTTTTTACTTTTTTATATGGTTTTTTCATCTGCTTATGCGGGTGTTGATGAGAGCTCTAAAGATCTTGATAACGTCAAAAATCAAATTAAAACGATTGATAAAGAAATTAAAGAAAATAAGGCAAAAAAAGCCGACATCAGTAAAGAATTAAAGGCACAAGAGCAAAAAATAAGCGAAACTCAAAAACAAATTCATAGCATCAATAAGAAATCCAAACAAAATCTAGCCAAATTAAAAAAGCTAAATGATGATCAAGCTGAATTAATAGAAGATATTAATAACAAAAAATCATACTTATCCAATTTTCTTCAAGATTTTCATAAACGTGGGGAATCAAGCTACCTTCAATCAATTATCAATGGGGAAAACCCAAGTAATATCATGCGTGATCAAAAGTTACAGTCCTACTATACTTCGGCGCAAATTGATCTCATTAAAGATCTTGAGAGCAAAAATAATAAACTCATTGAAACTAAGCAAATAATAAAAAAAACTATCAGTAAAATTGAAAATTTAAAAAAGGACAAAGACAAGATAAAAGAACAACTCGAGGAAGAAAAAAAACAAAAAAAACAATTATTGGTAATTGTTGATAATGAAATAGAAAATAAAGAGCAAATCAAGCAAAAACTCATTGAAGATGAGAAGAAGTTGAAATCGATTATCGATGAGCTTTTAAAAAAGGCAGCAAAAGATGCTAAAGATCAAATACGCTTAAAAGATACAAAAAAAACAAAATCAAGTGAAACTGTTGTTCCATTTGAAGGGGGCGATTTTAAAAAGCTAAAAGGAAAGCTTCCTTATCCTATAAAAGGTAATATTAAATATCAATTTGATACCAAAAGAAAAGATACCGGAATTAAGTGGAAAGGTATTTTTATAGCAGCAAAAGAAGGTGAGGAAGTTATCGCAGTTGCTGATGGAAAAGTTGCTTATGCCGACTGGCTTAGAGGTTTTGGGAATTTGATTATTATTGATCATGGACAAGGGTATATGAGCTTATATGGCTACAACGAATCAATCTTACTCAATGTGAATGATGAGGTTAAAGCTGGAGACGTTATTGCAACGGTTGGAAATACCGGTGGACTTGGAATTGATGGTCTCTACTATGAATTAAGGAAAGATAGTAAGCCTTTTGATCCAACTTCTTGGAGTAAAAAATAAATTAATCACCTATGGCATGAATAGCAATTGTTCGGTGATGTGAATTTAAACGATGTTCATACATAAAAATTCCTTGCCACTGACCAATTTGCAGCTGTCCTTGAAAAACTGGAATAGACAGATGGGTTTGGGTCAAAGCGCTTCGAATATGCGCAGGCATATCATCAGGACCCTCAGTGGTATGAATTAAATCTTCAAGTCCATCGGGGATTAAATTTGAAAAAAATGTCTCCATATCAATCAGAACATCGGAATCATAATTTTCATTGATCAGCAAACTTGCCGAGGTATGTTTGATATATAAAGTAACCAAACCATTGTCAATATCAGATTTTTTAATGAATGCTTTTACTTCAGAGGTAAGGTCATAAAAACCTCTTCCCTTTGAAGAGGTTAATTTAATTTCATTAAATTGCTGTTTCATGGATTTTATTAAAAATAAATTTTCCTTTGTTGAAGTCGATCTCTAAATTATCTTTATCTGCAAATTTTCCAGATAGAATTTCTATTGAAAGACTATTTTCAATTTCATTTTGAATTGCTCGTTTCAATGGACGCGCGCCATATACCGGATCAAATCCAGCTTTACCAATTTCATGAATCGCTGCTTCAGTTACTTTAGCATTTATCCCCAATTTTTGAAGTCTATTTAATAAATCATTTAATTGTATTTTTGTAATTAATCTTAAATGATCTTCACCAAGACTATGGAATACGACAACATCATCGATTCGATTAATAAACTCCGGTTTAAAGTAGTTTTTCACTTCTCCCAAAACTGCAATTTTAGTTACCTGATAATTATCTTGGCTCATTTTTTGAATCAAATCTGAACCTAAATTCGAGGTCATAATGATCACAGTATTTTTAAAATCAACTGTTTTTCCTTTTCCATCTGTTAATCGACCCTCATCTAAAACTTGTAACAAAATATTAAAAACATCCGAGTGGGCTTTTTCAATCTCGTCAAACAAGATAACACTATAGGGTTTACGCCTCACTACCTCAGTCAGATAACCCCCCTCTTCATAGCCAACATATCCTGGGGGTGCCCCAATTAACCTTGCCACAGAATGTTTCTCCATATATTCTGACATGTCAATTCTTATAAGATGATCTTCACTGTCAAATAAAAAATTAGCCAGAGTTTTCGAAAGTTCAGTCTTTCCGACGCCTGTTGGACCTAAAAATAAAAAAGATCCATAAGGCTTACCTGAATCATTTAATCCGGATCTTGATCTTCGAATCGCATTTGAAACTGCTTTAATGGCTTCATCTTGTCCCACTACTCTTTGGTGCAGAACTTCTTCCATCTGAAGGAGTTTATCTTTTTCGCCTTGCATCATTTTTGCAACAGGAATTCCAGTTGCGCGAGAGACAACTTCGGCAATCTCATCTGCGCCCACTTCAGTTCTTAACATCCTAGTATTTTTATCAAGACTAATTTCTTTTTCCGAGGCTTGTTTAAGCTGCCTCTCTAGCTCAGGTATTTCTCCATACTGTATTTCCGAGACTTTCTGCCAATTGCCTTTGCGCTTCTCCTCTTCCATGGTTATTTTTAATTTTTCTAATTGTTCTTTGATTTGTTTACTCCCATAAAGGGTTGCTTTTTCAGATTTCCATATTTCTTCCATATTTGAGAAATCTTTTTCCAATTTATCGATCTCATTTTCAATATTTTTCAATCTTTCAAGAGAGGCTGCATCTTTATCTTTTCGCACAGCTTCTCTTTCAATCTTCAATTGAATAAGTCGGCGTTCTAATTTATCAAGATGTTCAGGTTTTGAATCAATTTCCATCTTAATTCTTGAGGCTGCCTCATCAATTAAATCAATGGCTTTATCTGGAAGAAAACGGTCTGTTATGTAACGATTTGATAATTCAGCTGCGGCCACAATCGCAGGATCTGTAATCTCAACATTATGATGAAGCTCGTATTTCTCTTGGAGACCTCTTAATATAGCCACAGTAGATTCAACATCGGGTTCATCGACCAAAACTTTTTGGAATCGTCTTTCTAAAGCTGCATCTTTTTCAACATAAAGACGGTACTCGTTTAATGTCGTTGCCCCAACACAGTGAAGCTCACCTCTTGCTAATGCTGGTTTAAGCATATTGCCAGCATCCATAGCTCCCTCTGTTTTACCGGCTCCAACCATGGTGTGAATCTCATCAATAAATAAGATAATGTTGCCTTCATTTTTACCAATTTCTTTTAAAACAGACTTAAGCCGCTCTTCAAAATCACCTCGATATTTTGCTCCTGCCAATAATGCAGCCATATCAAGTGATAACACTTGTTTGTTTTTTAAAGTGTCTGGAACTTCTTCATTAATAATTCTCTGAGCCAAACCCTCAACAATTGCAGTTTTACCGACACCTGGCTCACCAATTAAAACAGGATTATTTTTTGTTCTTCGTTGCAATACCTGAATTGTGCGTCTAATTTCATCATCACGACCTATTACAGGATCTAATTTCCCCTCTTTAGCCATCTGTGTTAAGTCAATTGTATATTTTGCCAAGGATTGACGATGACTTTCAGTATCTGGGGAATTTACATTCTCATTTTTTCTCGTATTCATTAAAATATCTTCTAATTTTTTAAAATCTAAGCCTGAATTGATCAGGGTTTCTTTTACACCACTTTTATCATGTTCCAGTGCCAATAAAAATAAATCAGAGGATATGAATTTATCACCTAGCTGATTAGCCTTTTTTTCAACCCAATTGAATAAGCTATTTAGGTTTCGTGATATAACTGGTTCGTTTGATGAATTAGAAATCTTGGGGATTTTTTCCATAACCTCGTCAAGGGCCTTAAATCCAAAATCCCTCATACCGGACAAAATAAGGAATTTGCCAATCTCATCTTTATCCAAAGATAACAGCGCTTTTAATAAATGGACTGGCTCAATTTGTCCATGATCAGATATATTTGCAAGAGATTGTGCCTCTGCGAGTGCTTGTTGAAATTTAGTGGTTAATTTTTCAAATCTCATCCCTTATGTCCTTATTAAAAACCTGTTGTAATTAATATAGTGATGAAAATTAAAATTTCAAATTTAAAAGTAATTTTTTAAAAATTATATTGAATAGATGAATTTAGTTAAAAGCTATAGAAATCATTTCTGATTTTAACTAATCCGAGTATCTTTGCTCAAGCCATGGATTCGCCTCATTATGATACCCACGAACTTCCCAAAATCCTGGTCGATCTTCCACATGAAGTTCTATTGATTTAATCCATTTTGCACTCTTCCATGCATATCTTTTTGGAACAACTAAACGCACTGGTCCTCCATGTTCTCTATCAAGCAACTTATTATCATATGATGTCGCCAATAAAACATCCTCATCGAGAATAGCCTCTAAAGGAAGATTAGTCGTATAGTCATCATAAGAATGCAATGTGACAAATTTTGCTTCATCACTTGGTATTGATAATTTTAATAGGTCTCGAGGTCTAAATCCTCGCCATTTAACATCTAATTTTGACCAGTGCGTTACGCAATGAAAATCTGAAACCTCCTCAACCTCTTCAAATTTTTGTTTCAGTGTGGCTAAATTAAATTCCATTTCATGATCCACCAGGCCAAATATTTTAATTTTCCAATCTCGCTCTTCTACAGCTGGAGTGATCCCCAAATCCAAAATAGGAAACTTTTCAGTGACAGTTTGCCCTCTAGGTATTCGCTCATTTTCTGATTGATTTGTTATAACTTTCTTTTTATTTTGAGCTTGTTTTATTTTCTCTTCTAAAATTTTATGAAAACTACTCATTTGATTTCTTTCTTTAATAACCCAATAAAATAAATAATTGCACCTAGCGATATTGCTGTATCGGCAATATTAAAAGCTGGCCAATAATAATTATTAATGTGAAGGTAAATAAAATCTGTGACATGCCCAATAGTAAGTCGATCAATAAGATTTCCGATAGCTCCACTTATTATGAGAATTAGCGAAAGCCATCCATATATATTCTTTTGATTACCTTGGTAGAGATAAATAAGATAGATGAGAATCAAAATGCTCAGAATAATGAAAAAAATATTCTGCCATCCTGAAGCGTTATGCAAAAAACTAAACGCTGCACCAGTATTTTGAAAATGAACAATTTTTAAAAAAAAACTGACATCAATTTGATCTTGCTGACTTACGCTTTTAATTATCCAAAATTTAGAAAATTGATCCAAAAGAAGAATACAAAAGCCCAAAATCAACTTATGCATAAACTCTTTTTTCACCTGTTCCAAATAAATTACTTACACAACGATCACAAATATTTGTGTGTTCAACATGAGAGCCCACAGATGACTCATAATGCCAACAGCGATCACATTTTAATAGTTCTATTTTGGCGACCTCAACTTTTAAATCGCCTTCACCATTTAATAGATTTAACTTTGATACGATAAATATAAAATGCAGCTCATCCTCAAAAGGTTTGAGAATCTTAAATAAATCATTATTGCAAGATAAAGTTACTGAACACTCTAAAGAAGAACCGATCGATCCTTTTTCTCTTTCAGCCTCAATGGTTTTATTAATGATGGGTCTAATATCTTCTATAGTATTCCAGAGCAACTCATCCTGTTTATCAATCTGAATTTGTGGTATTTCGTACCATTCCTCTTTAAAAATATTAAAGTGCCCAGTTAGATTTTGCCAAAGCTCCTCAGCGGTAAAGCTTAAAATTGGGGCAATCATTCGGGTTAGGGCATGAGTGATATGATACAGCGCTGTTTGTGCAGAGCGTCTTTCAATTGAAGCCTCAGGCATTGTGTACAAACGATCTTTAATAATATCAAGATAAAAACCTCCCAAATCTTCTGAGCAAAAAGAAACTAATTTTTTTGCTAGTTGATGAAAATCAAAACTCTGATATTGACCCACAATCTGGTCCTGCAATAATTTTGTTTTATGCAGCGCGTAAGCATCTAGAGATAATAAATCCGAGGATTTAACCATCATAGAACTTGCATCAAAGTCAGAAATGTTTGCAGATAAAAATCTTAAAGTATTTCTGAGTCTTCGGTAACCATCAGCTGATCTTTTAATGATCTCGTCCGAAATATTTAGCTCACCAGAATAATCGGTCATGGCCACCCAAAATCTCAAGATATCGGCTCCGTATTGATCCATGATTTTTTGAGGGGCAATCACATTCCCTTTTGATTTGCTCATTTTTTTACCTTGGCCATCAACAACAAAACCATGAGTTAATAATGCCTTATATGGGGCATGCCCCGATATTGCAGCGGCTGTTAATAAGCTTGATTGAAACCAACCTCGGTGCTGATCTGAACCCTCCAAATATAGATCTGCTGGGTAAGTCAAGTTATTGTCATTGTTTAAAACAGATTGGTGTGTTGTTCCAGAGTCAAACCATACATCTAAAGTATCAGTTATTTTTTTATATACCTTTGCCTCTTCTCCCAGCCATTCTTTAGCATCTAATTCAAACCAGGCATCGATTCCTTCACGCTCTATCAAATTTGCTGCCTTATCAAACCACTCTGAGGTTTTTGGATGAGGCTCATCTGTCTCAAGATGAATAAATATAGGGATAGGCACTCCCCAATTTCTTTGCCGAGAAATACACCAATCAGGTCTATTTTTCATCATCCCTTCAAGCCTTGCTTTTCCCCAAGATGGAATAAATTGGGTTTTATCTACTTCTTGCTGGGCAATTTCTCTTAATGTTCTTTTGTTGTAAGTTTGATTCATTCCAATAAACCATTGTTGTGTCGCTCTAAAAATGATTGGTGATTTATGTCGCCAACAATGTGGATAACTGTGGATAAATGATTTTTGATAGATCAATAATTGATTTTCATCAATCAAGTTAATAATATCTTGGTTTGCTTTCCATATATTTTTATCTGCAAAAATATCAACCGTACTTTTAAAAATACCTTGCTCGTTAACTGGATTTTCAACAGGTAAATTATATTTGAGCCCAACAATATAATCATCTAAACCATGAGCCGGAGCAGTATGCACAAGTCCAGTTCCATCCTCAGTGGTAACATGCTCTCCAAGAATGATTGGAACCCGCTTATTGGAATAAAAAGGATGTTCAAATTCTAACAATTCGAGATCGTGGCCTTGCACCTTGGCTTTAAGTTTTAACTTCCGTTCGGTACGATGGCAAAAGGCAGCTTGAAGATCTTCAGCGATCATTAAAAGCTTATCCTCATCTTCATATAAGCCGTAAGTTAATTTGGGGTTGATCGATATCGCCTCATTAGCCGGAAGTGTCCAAGGGGTGGTTGTCCAGATTACCGCATAAATTGATTTATTCACAGAATCTAATTGGAAGACATCACTTATTTTTTTTTGATCAATTCCTCTAAAAGCAACGTCAATGGCCACTGAAGTTTTATTTTCATAATCCACCTCAGCCTCGGCAAGGGCAGATCCACAATCTAAACACCAATGTACTGGTTTATTACCCTGATATAACAATCCGTTTTTATATATGGCTCCTAAAGCGCGAACAATATTAGCTTCCGTTTCCGATTTCAAAGTTAAATATGGATTATCCCAATCCCCTAAAACACCTAATCGGATGAAGTCATTTTTTTGATTTAAGACTTGAAGATTTGCATAATCTCTACATAGTTGTCGGAATTTTTTCGACTCAATATTTTTTCCATACTCTTTTTCAATCGCCAGCTCAATTGGTAAGCCATGACAATCCCAACCCGGAACATAAGGAGCATCAAATCCACTCAACCCTTTGGATTTAATAATAATATCTTTGAGAATTTTATTAACAGCATGGCCAATATGAATATTACCATTTGCATAAGGAGGGCCATCATGAAGTATGTATTTTGGTTTGCCTTTTTTAGCTTTTCTTATTTCATGGTAGTAATTTTTTTTAATCCAAGACTGCACCCAATCAGGTTCACGTTGAGCTAAATTTCCTCGCATAGGAAAATCAGTATCAGGTAAATTTAATTTGTATTTTTTCTCGTCACTCATAAATTAAAAAAAAGCTTCACCGCTTTAATGTCAGTTGAAATTTGCTGGGATAAATCCTCAGCATTCTTAAATTTTTTTTCATCACGAATTTTTTTATAGAAAGTCACATGAACATGCTTTTCATAAATTTCTTTACTGAAATTAAACAGATGAACTTCTAACACTAATTTATTGATTCCACCAAAAGTTGGCTTCACCCCTAAATTAGCAATCCCATAAAAACTATCCAATTTTACAGCAAAGACGCCTGATAATGGTGGGCTTTTATGAAACATATGTATGTTTGCTGTGGCAAAACCTAATGTTCTACCCCTCTTTTCACCATGAATCACTCGCCCTGAAATCATGTATGGTCTTCCTAGTAAAGCCTCAACCCTTGTAAAATTTGACTGTTTTAAAGCATCTCTCACCAAGGAACTAGAGATTCGTTCTTTTTCTAAAAATATAGTCCCCGGTTGAGTGACTTTAATACCCGAAGTTTTGAGCTCATCAAGTCCCGCCTCTCTCATGTTGCCATAGCGAAAATCACTTCCAACAACAAGACCTATTGTTTTGACTTTTAATTTAAGAATATCAATAAACTCTGATGCCGTAAGTTTAGAAAATTTTTTATTAAATTTTATGACATAAACTCTATCTATTCGATGTGCTTGAAAAAATTCTAATTTTTCACGCAAACTTATCACTCTTTGGGGTGCTTTTTGGGGTGAAAAAAATTCTTTTGGGTGAGGTTCAAAAGTAATTACAGCAGATTCAACTTGCAGTGATCTTGATTCTGATATGACATGGTTTATTAAGGTTTGATGACCTAAATGAATCCCATCATAATTTCCGATGGTCAACACACACTCTTTCAAAGACTTTTCAAAATAACGAAATACTTTCATAGTTGTGTTCTTTGAAAGTGTCTTGGTTTAATGCCCAATAATAGCAAAACAGCCAAATAAATCATTGTGCCGAGTAGGACTAAAATACCTAATGAATATAACCGTTTAAAAAATCCTGAATTTAACCAATATTCAAAATTTGGACTCAACAAAAATAAAGCAAATCCCATAATGACGGCCGCAATAATTACTTTGATTAAGAATATTATTAAATCTTTTTGCACCTGATAAATTTTGAGTTGTTTGAGTGCCCAAAAAAGCATAAATGCATTAAAACTTGCTCCAATACTAATTGCTAAAGCCAGACCAACGTGTTGAAAGTGTGGAATCAAAATTAAATTCATTAATTGAGTCACAAATAAGGTCATTACCGCAATTCTGACTGGTGTTTTAATATTTTTTTGAGAATAAAAAATAGGAGCAAATACTTTAATCATAATTAATCCAATTAACCCAAAGCTATATGCCATTAAGGCCTTGTGAGTCATCATAAGATCAAAATAATTAAATTTACCATACAAAAATAGTGTTGCCAAAAGTGGAATAGATAACACAGCAATTCCTACGGCTGATGGAATTGATAAAAAAATACCCAGGCGCATACTCCAATTTAAGAGTCCGGTAAATTCTTTATGTTTTTTACTGGCAAATGAAAGTGATAAGGCTGGAAGAAAAATAGTACTTAACGCTACGCCTAAAACACCTGCTGGAAACTCCATTAAACGATCCGCGTAGTAAAGCCAAGAAACACTCCCTTTTTCTAAGAAAGATGCGAATATTGTATTGATTAATAACGATATCTGCGTAATTGAAACTCCAATGATAGCTGGCCCCATTAATTTCAGGACCTGCCAAATTCCTCGGTCTTTTAAATCTAAATCAAATTTTGGATTCCACCCCAGCTGTCTGATAAAAGGATATTGAAATATTAATTGAATAACGCCTCCAAAAAAAACTGCCCATGCCAAAACAATTACCGGTTCATCAAATAAATCTCTAAAAAAAAGTGCAGCAATAATAAAGCTGAGATTAAGAAATACTGGAGAAAATGCAGGGGCTGCAAACTTTCCAAATGAGTTTAATATGCCTCCAAACATGGCCACAAGAGATATAAATAAAATATATGGAAAAGTAATTTTCAAAAGATTTGAAGCTAAATTAAATTGATATGACTCATACTCAAAACCTGGAGCACTGATGTAAATTAACCAAGGAGATGCAAAAATTCCAAGGATTGTTATGCCTAATAAAATTAAACTCAACAATGTCACAATTTTATTTAAAAATTGGTGAAACTCTTCTTTGGTTTTATTTCTATAATCTGAAACGGTGGGAATAAATGCTTGCGTAAAGGCGCCCTCTGCAGTAATTCTTCTCAACATATTGGGGAGTTTAAATGCTACAAAAAAAGCATCCGTAGCAATACTTACTCCAAAGAATCGAGCAATAATCGTATCTCTTACAAAACCAAGCACCCTTGAAATAATCGTAAGTCCACTAAAATTGAATAAATTTTGAATAATTTTTTTATTTTTCATAGCTTTAGCAGATATTATCTCAGATCACTGAGTTTATTTATTTAAAACTTGAAAATAATTTATGATTTAGCTAGAATAACGGTCTATTTTTTAATTTAGAGATACATATGGCTAATACAGCACAAGCAAGAAAAAGAGCGCGACAAAACGATAAGCAAAGAGCACACAATGCGAGCTTAAAATCATCTTTTCGTACAGCTATTAAAAAAATCATGAAAGCTGTTTTATCTGGGGATAAAAAAGTTGCTAAAGAAACATTCGATTCTAACGTTGCTATTATTGATCGTATTGCTGACAAAAAAATCGTTCACAAAAATAAAGCTGCTCGTCATAAAAGTCGACTTAATGCAGCAATTAAAGCTCTCTAAATAAATCATTGTTTTAAAAAAAACAGGGGATACCCTGTTTTTTTATAGCCTTTTTTTTATATTCTGCAAATGCTCAACATGATCATGACTCAATGACTCATCTGTAACAAAGGTGATATGTCCCATCTTTCTGGCTTTTCTGGGATGTTCTTTGCCATATAAATGCAAATTGAGATTTGGTTCTTCTAAGATTGATTCCCAATTCGGCTCATGAAGTTTAGGCTCTTCCCAAACATCTCCAAGCAAATTAATCATTATTGCATTAGAGTGTTGATCAGGATTTCCCAATGGCATTTCCACCAGCGCTCTGACCTGTTGATCAAACTGCGATGAATAACAAGCATCAATTGTGTAATGTCCAGAATTATGGGGTCTAGGAGCGATTTCATTCACAAAAATTTGTTTGCCAGATATAAAGAACTCTACTGCCATTACACCGATATAGTTAAGCTTAAGGGCAATCATTTTAGCTAAATCTGTAACATTTTTTTTTGTTAAATAATCAATATTTGCTGGCGCAATCGTTGTATCAAGTATTCCATTTACATGAATATTTTCAGCGACGGGGTGAGTTTTAATTTCGCCATTAACAGATCTCGCTAAAATAACAGAAACTTCTTTATCTAATTGAATTTGTTTCTCTAAAACACAAGGTTTGTGATTGAATTCAGCAAATGCTTTTAAAGCGCCTTCAATATCATTTACTCTTTTCTGACCTTTTCCGTCATAACCAAACTCAGCAATTTTTAAAATACCGGGAAAGCACTCTTGACTAATTTCATTAAAATCTTCAATGGATTGGATAACATAAAAAAGTCCAACAGGTATAGCATTTTCCCGAAGAAATGTTTTTTCTCTGATTCGGTTTTGCACAATCCTAACGGCATTTGCATTAGGATGAACTTGAATTTTTTTATTTAAGTAATCAAGGGATTCTGCCGGTATATTTTCAAACTCTGTCGATACAGCCTCACAAGTTTGAATGATCTTATCTAATGCCTCCTTATTATCATAGGCATAATTTAGATGAATATCCGCCACTCTTCCAGCTGGGCTTTCAGGATCGGGATCTAAAACCGTTACTTTATAACCCAGTTTATGAGCAGCCATTACAAAGTATCTGCCGAGCTGACCGCCCCCAAGCATTGCTAACATTTTTTTTGGTACGAGCTTCAAAACATCAGTCCTCTTTAAGCTTCATTTCTTTTACTTTTATTTCTTGATCTGCTCTAAATTTTTTAAGCTTATCTAGTAAATCATTATCATCTTGTGCAAACATTGATACCGCAAATAGTGCAGCATTAGCAGCTCCTGCTTCCCCAATGGCAAAAGTTGCTACTGGGATTCCTTTTGGCATTTGAACAATTGAGTATAAAGAGTCTTGACCATTTAAATATTTTGTTGGAATGGGAACGCCAAGCACAGGAAGTCTTGATTTTGAGGCAACCATTCCTGGAAGATGTGCCGCACCTCCTGCGCCTGCAATTATCAAACTGATACCATTATTATTTGATGACTCTGCAAAATCAAACATTAGATCAGGTGTCCTGTGAGCTGAGACAACCTTAGCTTCATAGGCAATACCAAAAAAATCTAGAGTATCTGCAGCATGTTTCATTACAGGCCAATCGCTGTTTGAACCCATGATTATTGCTACTTTTTTTAGTTTACTTTTCATTTCATCCCCAAATTAAATAATTACCAAGTTATCTCTATGTATTAAGTTTTCATCAATACGATTTTCAAGATCATCAGAAAAAGACTTTGCCTTCTTTCCAATAATTTTTTTGGCATCCTCACTTGAAAAGTTTGAAAGCCCGCGAGCTACCTCAACTCCATCTTGATCAAGACAGGATAACAAATCGCCTCTAAAAAAGTTACCTGTTAACTTGATAACCCCAACAGGCAATAAACTTTTCTTTTTTATTTTTAATGCATTAACTGCGCCCGAATCAAGATACAAGATCCCTTTTGGCTTAGTATTGTCTATCATCCACTTTTGCCGTGCTGTTATATTTTTCTTCTGAGCCACAATGGTTGTACATGATATTTGATTATCAAACAATTTCTGGAAAAAATTTTTACCCACACCTTTAGCAATGACTGTTGAAGCACCGCTTCTCGATGCCGTTTGCGCTGCTATTATTTTAGATTTTATACCGCCAGATCCAATTGCTGAACTTGATTTTGAGCTGACAGCTAATTGTTTTAGTTGTTCGTCATCTACATTAATAAACTCAATCAACTTTGCATTACTGAACTTTGTTGGATCTTTATCATACAAGCCGTCTTGGTCTGTAAATAAGACTAATAAATCCGCTTCAATCAAATTTGCTACTGTTGATGCCAACACATCATTATCACCAAACTGAATTTCATCATAAGCAACCGTATCATTTTCATTCACGACTGGTATTGCTGAATTTCTTAATAGTTCATTTAAAGCATTTTTTGCATTTAAATATCGTTCTCGAGAAACAAGGTCTTCGTTTGTTAATAAAATTTGTCCAAGATGATAGTCTGGGAGTACTTTATTAAATTGTTTTTTATATGCTTGCATTAACTCAATTTGACCAATTGATGCGAGATATTGGAGTTCAGAGAGTTTTGTAGGCCTTCTTGTTTTATCACAAATGTAAAGCCCCATCGATATTGCGCCGCTCGTTACCAAAATAACCTTAATATTTGACGCTAATAGCCACGCAATTTCTTTAACTAAATTACGGATATTTTTGTGATTCAGCCCTTTATCAATTGAAGACAATGAGCTTGATCCAATTTTAATAACTACTTTCTTAAGTAAATTTTTATCCATTTTTTAAATCATTCAAAAATTGTGCGATTGCGTTAACCAATTCTTTACATCCAGATCCAGTTACGGCAGATATAACAAAAATTTTGTCACTCCAATTAAATTTCAATTTTATTTTTTTAATTAGCTCTTCAGCATCATAATTTAAATCAATTTTATTTAAAACTATCCACCTTGGTTTTTCATAAAGCTTAGAATCATATTTTTCTAATTCTTTAATAATTATTTCTGCATCTTTAATAGGATTGCCACCACTTATTTCACTCATACCATCAATGAGATGCAAAAGCAGTTTGGTTCTGGATAAATGTTTTAAAAATTTATCCCCCAATCCAATTCCATCAGAGGCTCCTTCAATTAATCCTGGAACATCAGCAATTACAAAGCTTTTATCAATATCAAATTTAACTACGCCTAAATTAGGCTGTAACGTTGTAAAAGGATAATCAGCAACTTTTGGAGTAGCTGCTGAAACTTTTCTAATAAAAGATGATTTTCCAGCATTTGGCAATCCTAACAATCCAATATCTGCAATAAGTTTTAACTCGAGGAATATTTCAAACTCTTCTCCTGGCTCCCCATTGGTGAATTGCCTTGGCGCTCGGTTAATACTCGACTTAAAATGAATATTGCCAAGCCCCCCTTTTCCTCCTTTGGCTACCAAGACGGAATCATTATGATTTGTTAAATCCCCAAAGATTTGGCCTGTGAAACTATCCTTGATTACCGTACCGACTGGAACTTTAAGGTATAAATCTTCACCTGATGCTCCGTATTGATCTGAGCTTCTGCCATTTTCGCCACGCTGTGCTCGATGTTCTTTTTTAAAACGATAATCAATTAAGGTATTTAAATTTTCATCAGCTTGAAAAAAGACTGACCCTCCCCTGCCACCGTCGCCCCCACTCGGTCCACCCATAGGCTCATATTTTTCTCGACGAAATGAGGCAATACCATTTCCTCCATCTCCGGCAAAAACTTTAATAATTACTTCATCAATAAACTTCATAGTGGCGCCTAAACAAAAAAGCCCTATCAGTTGATAGGGCTTTCGATATGTGATCTGTTAAAAACTAATTTGTAATTACACTAACAAGTTTTCTTTTTAAATGTCCCTTAACTGAAAAAGACACTTTTCCGTCAGTTTTCGCAAATAGTGTATGATCTTTACCAATACCCACATTTTCACCAGGGTGCATTTTAGTTCCGCGTTGTCTTAATATAATGCCTCCCGCTTTAACTAATTGGTCTCCAAATACTTTAAGTCCTAATCGTTTTGCGTTTGAATCACGTCCGTTTCTGGAACTTCCGCCTGCCTTCTTATGTGCCATATATAATCCTTAACTATTTAGCGTTTATTTTTTCGATTTTAAGTTCTGTGTAATTTTGCCGATGACCTTGTGATTTTTTATAGTGCTTACGTCTTTTCATTTTAAAAATCTTTACCTTATCGTGCTTGCCATGCGCTAACACAGATACATCAACATTTGCACCTTTAACTAGTGGAGCTCCTATCGTAGTGTTTTCACCGTCAACAAGAGCCAAAACGTGATCAATCTTAATTGTTTCACCTTCTTTAGCAGTTAACTTTTCTACTTTAAGCGTATCTCCAACAGATACCTTATATTGTTTTCCGCCTGTTTTAATTACAGCATGCATGGTTTATATTCCTAATCACATCAGTTTGTTAAATAAAGACCGTGTATTATATGAAAATTATTTATTTAAATCAATACAATAATGGCTTAAAGTTGTTATGTTAATATTTCTTTTTTAATTTAATTAATTTAAATAATTGCTTAACCAAACAACCAAAACTATCTTATCCCCAGCCGACCAACTTCTTAAAGTCAACGAAGTAATCAGGCAATCTTTGAACTCAGATGTTCCTTTGATAAACCAAGTATCCAAACACATCATTGAAGGCGGTGGCAAAAGAATGAGGCCTCAATGTTTAATTAATCTTGCGGGTATGGTAGGTGAGGTCAAAGATATTCATTATCAATTGGCAGCCATTATCGAATTCATACATACTGCAACCCTACTACACGATGATGTTGTGGATGAGTCAGAACAAAGAAGACATTCACAAACCGCTAATGTTAGATTTGGCAATTCTGCAAGTATTTTAGTTGGTGATTTTATATATTCTCGGGCATTTCAAATGATGGTTGAATTAAACAATATCGAAATAATGGATGTGTTAGCCTACACCACCAATAAAATTGCTGAGGGTGAGGTTCTCCAGCTGATCAATAAGCACAATGTTGAATTAAGTGACGATCAGTACAATGAAATCGTTCAAAGTAAAACGGGAGTGTTGTTTGAAGCATGTGGCAGACTGGCATTCATTGGGAATCAATGTACTCCTCATCAAAAAAATGGGCTTGCACAAATTGGACGCATTTATGGGCATATTTACCAACTGGTTGATGATCTTTTAGATTACTCGGGGGAAGCAAATATTGTTGGTAAGAATTTAGGGGATGACCTTAAAGATGGAAAAATGACACTTCCATTACTAATTGCTTATCGTAATGCATCACAAAATGATCAAGAAATTATAAAAAAAGCAATTAATCAAGGTGATGTTAGTCAGCTAACTAAAATTTTTGAAATTATAAAAAAAACGAATGCAATTCAGCTTGTCCAAGCACATATCCAATATCGAATTCATCAAATTGAAGATACATTGAATAATTTTGATAACAATGAATACAAAAAAAGAATATCCGCTTTTTTTGAAAACTCATTAAATAGAAAGTGTTAAGTCAATCGCCATACTAAATTATGGATAACAAAATTTTATTATTTGGTTTTATTGGATCAGGGAAATCAACCCTGGCAAATGCTTTAAGTAATGATTTTAAAATTATTGAATTAGACCAGATTAATAAAAATATTCTAGAGCCAGGAGGTTTGGGAAATAAGGCATTATTCAAGCAAATTGGAAATAGTTATTTTAATCCTGATAATTCCTTAAAAAAAGACATGCTTAAACAAGAAATCTTTTTTAATAAAGATTTTAAAATAAAAATTGAAGAGATTCTTCACCCATTAATTTATGAAGAAGTACAGAACATCATTATCAATCTTGATCAGTTTATAATTGTGGCTCCCTTAATAAAAAAAATCATAAAAAGAATTAATTTTAATAAAACAGTGATGCTAACTTGTAATTCTCATGAGCTTATAAAGCGAGTACAATCAAGAGACGGCTTGAGTAATGAAGTTATTAAAAAAATAATTGCATCACAAGCGGAAGATTATAAATCTGTTAAACCTGATTTAATGATTGACAGTACTTTAGATCTTGAGACACAAAAATATATGTTTAAGAACCAGTTATGATAAAAATTGAATTTCCAATTACTGAAAAAATTAGAAAATATCTCAAACTAGAGTATTTATTTAATCAATATGATTTTTTCATCAAGCAAAAACATAATCAGTATATTTCAAATGTAATTTTTAATATTATTTTTAAGCTCAATGCTAATGCGGCTAGAGCAGATATTAAAGTTGAATTAATTAATGACTTACAAAGAATCGTAAATAAATACAAACATCATGATGAGGAAGCCAACAAACTTAAAAAGAGACTTGAAAAGATTAATTCTTTCTCATCTTATTCATTAAATAGCAACAAAATGATGCAGGAGTTAAAGGTTAGATCAGAATCTCCAATTGGAATTAATGATATTGATTTTTCAAAATATAAAATTTGGAATGAATTACAGAATACTCGAAGTAGAAATATGTTTTATAAAAATCTATCTAAAGATCTTCTTGCAATCAAAGAATCAATCTATTTTATTCTAAGAATAATCAGAAAACAAACTTCTAAAGAAAATTTAATAGCAAATGATATGATGGCACAAATCAAACTAGATCCCCTTATTCGCTTTGATTTATTAACAATCTCTCTTAAAACTATTGTTTCATATGAAGCCTCAATTTCAGCGAACAAATATGCCATTAATATAAACTTTACTCATCCGGAAGATACTAAAAAAATAAAGAAAATAATTAAATTTACTGCCTCACTTCATCATTTATAAGCCATAAAGGAAAAAATAATGCATAAATTCTTGTTAATTCTATTATTTATAATTACTTCGAATGTTTATGCTGAAGTTAAATTCAATAATGCTGTCATTAAAAATAATTTTGGAAAAAAGGTAACGGCTGGTTTTATTGAAATTCTTTCGGATGAAGATCTTACGATTAAAAAAATCAAATCAGAATTTAGCCCAAAAATTGAGATTCACTCAATGGAAATGGAAAATGATGTCATGAAAATGCGCAGGATTGATAGTCCAAAAATTTTAAAAAATAAACCATTTATTTTAAAAAAAGGGGGTAACCATTTAATGATTTATGACATTGGTGAAAATCTTGATGAACAAAAAAAAGTTAAGTTGAATTTTGTATTTTTAAAGAATAATGGGGAAGAATTATCCTCTGATGTCGAATTCTTAGTTCAATAAATCCCAGATTTTTCTTTGTGAGGCAATACCCACCGCCCCATTGTTATAACTTAGGTCTAAATCATCCAAACTCATGCCTCCTAAGGCGTAAACAGGAATGTCGACTTGGTTTACAATAGTCTTGAAAGCATTCCAACCCATCCCTTTTGCTAATGGATGGCTTTTAGTTTCATAAACTTGAGATAACACCACAAAGTTAATCCCTAATTTTTGAGCATATTGAATACTTTTTAAACTATGAACAGATGCTGAATTTATTTTATTAGGATTAACTTGAGTTTGTTTGAATAGGTCACTTTCGGTAAAGTGAATTCCAAAATCTGATGATAATTCATGAACATGCCTGGAGTTGATAAGGATGTGTCTATTATTTTTTTTTAAGTCCAATTCAAGTTTGATTAGTTCGTCTTTCTCCAACTTAGGTTCTCTTAATTGAATATAGAATTTTCGTTTGCTAGTTCCAATTTTTTTGTGAAATTCTGGATTTTCATAAGCGTCTGTTATTAAATATAAGGGGGGTAATGTTAATGCTCTTAGAATATATAAATTTTTTGGGAGAATCTGCTCGGGCCAATCTTCAGTATTTTTTGGATCTATCCACTTGTGTTCGGCAACATCTCTATTTTGAATTTCTCCGCTCCACTGATGAATTAAAAAAAATGTCACTTGTAAAATTTTATTGTCTTGATCAAATTCACGGGTGATCCATCTGGAGGCACTTACAACACTTATGTTTATCTCTTCAAGTAACTCTCTTTTTAAACACTGATCAATTGATTCATTCGTTTCCAGCTTGCCTCCTGGAAATTCCCAATATTCGGGCCATGTTTGAGAGGCTAATCTTTTTGTTAAAAGTACATTTTGATTTTGATCGAGCAAGATTCCTGCAGAGACTTTTATTTTTTTAAGTTCTGTATTCTGCATTAATTTTTATATATTCGTAGGAAAGATCGGTTGTTAAAACTGTTGCTGTTGTCTTTCCTCTTTTTAGGTTAATGCTGAGCATAAACTCTTTTGCTTTCATTGCTTTTAAGGCTTTAGATTCAGAATAGCTCAGTGCAATTTTTCCTTTTTGTACAACAAAATTATTATTCAGCTTAATATCGATAAGGTTGGTGTTGATATTGAATGCTGAAATATTCCCTAAAGCCGACAAAATTCGTCCTAAGTTAGGATCGGATGCAAAAAAAGCTGTTTTCACGAGTGGTGAATTCGCAATGGCTTTTCCAGCAATCTTTACCTCGTCAATATTTTTAGCATTTTTAATTTCAATCTTAATAAACTTAGTTGCTCCCTCACCATCACGAATTATCATTTCTGCTAATTTTCCAGCAATGCCCATTAGATTTTTTCTTAACTGAATGTATAAAGAATTTTTTGTTTCAATTCTCTTATTTTTTGCTAAATTAGAACAACTGATTAAAAAGGAATCATTTGTTGATGTGTCACCATCCACCGTAATAAGATTAAAAGTTCTCTCAACGACCTCGTGTATTAGACAATTCAACATTTTTTTACTTATGTTTGCATCTAAAAAGATGAACCCCAACATGGTTGCCATATTCGGATTAATCATTCCAGAGCCCTTTGCAATACCAGTGCATGATATCTCATGCTTACTTAAAAAAAACTTTTGGCTAATAGCTTTGGGAATAGTATCGGTGGTCATTATCGCTTGAGCAGCCTCAATCCAATGAGAATTATATTTGATCTGTTTGGAGCAATTATCATTTATAGCTTGAGTAATTCTTCGCATTGGTAAAGGCTGAAGAATGACACCCGTTGAAAAAGGTAGTATCGAATTGGGATTGACATTAAATTTACTAGAAAGTAGTAAATTTATTTTTTTTGCATCAACAATTCCATTCTTTCCAGTTCCTGCATTTGCATTACCGGAATTGATAACCAGTAATCTTGGGTTAATTTTTGTTAAATTTTGTTTAGCTAATATAACAGGTGCTGCACAAAATTTATTTTTAGTGAAAACAGCGGCAGTTAACGCTTTGTCATTTAATTCAAAAATTAAAAAATCATTTTTTTTTGATTTTTCTTTTACTTTTGCATTAAATGTCAAGAAACTAAACCCAGGAACTGGAAGTATGTCTTTTTTTAATGGTTTTTTTAAATTAACACTCACTTCTTCCTCCAGACTGTTCCTTGTGGTGTATCTTCTAACAACACACCATAAGATTCAATTTGTTTTCTTATTAGATCGGCTGTTTGATAATCCTTATTAACCTTGGCTTGATTTCTGTCATCTATCAACTGTTCAACTAGATTTGCATCAATTTCCAATGAATCCATAAGAAATTTATCAGAGGCTATCGACATTAATCCGATTTTTTTTAACAGAGTAAAAATTTCATCAGCGAGAAGATTATCTATTTTTTTATTCAAGGTGTTTAATAATTCAAAAATAATTGCTATTGCTTTTGGAGAGTTAAAGTCATCATTCATAGCATTTCTAAATTCTGCTAAATACGGCTTTTCCCAATCTAATGTGACTTCTTTACAGGGGTAATTTCGCAAAGCTATATATATTTTTTTTACAGCACTCTCAGCATCTACAAGGTTTTTATTCGAGTAATTGAGAGGACTCCTATAATGTGACCTTAAAATAAAAAAACGTAAAATTTCTCCGTTATAATCTTTCAACACCGACTTTAAGGTAAAAAAGTTGCCTAATGATTTAGACATTTTTTCATCATCAACTTTTACAAACCCATTATGTACCCAGTAGTTTGCCATTTTTTGATTATGACATGATTCAGATTGTGCGATCTCATTTTCATGATGAGGAAAAATTAAGTCTTGCCCTCCGCCGTGAATATCAAAACTTTTTCCTAAATACTTTGTACTCATTGCAGAACACTCAATATGCCACCCCGGTCTTCCTTCTCCCCATGGGGATGGCCAACAAGGTTCATTTTTTTTTGTTTTTTTCCATAATACAAAATCGAATGGATTTTTCTTATTTTGATCTAATTCAACTCTTGAACCAGCATTTAAATCATCCAAATTCTTTTTTGATAGATTTCCATAATCTGGAAATTTTGAAATATCAAAAAAAACATCCCCATTATCGCCAACATAAGCAACCCCTTTGCTTTCTAGATCTATAATCATCTTAATCATTTCATCAATCGATTCGGTTGCTTTTGGCTGATGGGATGGATCAAGAATATTAAGCTCCATAGCGTCATCAACCATAGACTGAATATACTTAGCCGTTATTTCTGAAAAATGACATTGGCTTGTATTCGCTTTATTTAAAATTTTGTCATCAATATCAGTAATATTTCTAATGTAGGTAACTGAATAACCAGATTCCATTAACCATCTATAGATCAAATCAAAAACAATCATTACTCTGGCATGACCTACATGACAGTCATCGTATACAGTCATTCCACAGACATACATACTTACTTGATTTGGAACAATTGAATGAAATGCTTCTTTTTTGCCTGTGTAAGAATTATAAATTTTTATCATTTATAGATATCAATAGTAAGAGTATGGGTAATTTGCTAAAATTATAATTTAATTAATTTTAGTCAAATTATAGTATGTGCAAACAATTTTTAACAGCAATAGCTGCTCTCATGATGATAATCTCTTTTCATTGTAAGGCAGATATTAAGCTAATTAATAAACTTATTGAAGATAAAAACTACGAACAAGCTCAGATTGAAATTAATACACTACTTAAGTATGATAGGGACAATCCTCAATTATTATTCATTAACGGTGTTTTGTTATCAGAAAGTAATAAAGTTAATGAAGCGATAAAAACTTTTGAGAGCTTAACAAAAACACACCCTAATTTACCAGAGCCCTACAATAATTTGGCAGTTTTATATGCTCAACAGGGAGATTTTCAAAAAGCAAAACATGCATTGGAGCAATCAATTAAGACACACCCAAGTTATGCGACCGCACATATTAATTTAGGTGATTTATATACAAGAATGGCTAGTGAATCATATAACCAAGCTTTACAAATTGATGGTTCTAATAAAAGCGCTAAAACAAAACTATCCCTAATAAAAAAATTATTTAATTTTCAGCCTATACGAAAAAATATAGAAATTACAAAGAAAGCTAACAATGAATCTGAAGTTGCTAAAATTGAAGAGCCTGATTCCAAAAATATAATTGAAAAAACAAGTAATAATATTCCTTTAGCCGAAGTCGAAAGTTTTATTGATGACTGGAAAACTTCATGGGAGCAGCAAAATTTTGAATCATATATCAACTGTTATTCTTTAAGATTTAAAAATAATAATGGGCAAAATTTTGAACAATGGAAAATTTATAGAAAACCCAGAGTAACAAATAAAGATAAAATTGAAATTAAATTAACCAATGTAAAAATCACCGAAATTGATAATGGCTTTGAGGTAAGTTTTATTCAAGAATATAAATCAGGAAATATTGATTCCAGAACGAATAAAAAATTAATTATTGAGACTAATGAGAATCAGATAAAAATTATTAATGAAATCTCTTAAAATTTTATTCCTGTATTTCCTATTTATAATTTTTTCATTAAAAATTGTTTATGCCTATACAGAACCTAATGATAGTAATGATATTGAGAAGCTATTAATAAAATCGCTTTATGAGATAGCAGATGGTAACTTAAATAATGCCTTATTAACCATTGATACTATTATTGAAAAAAAGCCAAATTTCAAACTGGCTCACCTTATCAAAGGTGATATTTATCAAGCTTATGCTGAAGGAATTGATGCATTTGGAGGGCCAGGTAATCAATCGATAGAGAAATTAAATGATTTAAAAGAGGAAGCCCGACAAAGAATCAAAAGCCATTTAAAAACTGGATTTTCATCTGTAAATTCAACAATACGCACGACCCTTCCTGATGATTTACAAAAAATTATTTATATTGATACTAGCAATTCAAGATTATTTATTTTTGAAAAAGACGGGTTGATACTCAATAAAGTTTTCGATGTCTATGCATCAATTGGAAAGAATGGTTCAAGGAAAAATCATGAAGGGGATAAAAAAACTCCTATTGGGATCTATTCATTAGAAAAAAAAATTAAACAACCATTAAGTGATTTTTATGGTGAAGGAGCCTTTCCAATCAATTACCCCAATTCATTCGATAAACTTTTAAATAAGACAGGGCACGGCATATGGATCCATGGGACACCAAAAAATACTTACAGCCGGCCCCCACAATCAAGCGATGGTTGTGTTGTTATTGCTAATGAAGACTTTATTAATTTCGAAAAGCAAATAAGCAATAATAATGTTAAAGTAATTATTTCTGATGAAGCTTATGAAGATTATTTTAAAGCTACGCATGAGTCTGATCACAGTGAATTTATATCAACATTCAACTCATGGAAGACAAATTGGGAAGCTAAAAACTTTGACAGCTACCTCGCCTTTTATGATTCTAATGCACAATATAATTTTAAAAGTTTCAAAAATTGGACTGACACCAAATTAAAAGTTTTTGAAAACTCTAATGCAATTAATGTTTTAGTCGAAAATTTTATAGCAATTGACTACCCAGATGATAAAGACAATCTAAAGTTTGTCGAATTTAAACAAACTTATACAAGTAATATCACTAACAATGTATCTATTAAACAGCAAATATGGAGAAAATTTAATGATGAGTGGAAAATTATCAGTGAAGCGACACGTTAAAAATATTTTTACATTATTTTTACTATTCATAACTTTACCCGCTTTCTCAGGAAGTCTTTATAAGATCGAAACAAATAAAGGCGACATTGTCATCGAAACTTATGCAGATAAAGCTCCTATTAGTGTAAAAAACTTTGAAAACTATGTGAAAGCAGAATTTTTTAACGGAACCATTTTCCACAGAGTCATCGATGGTTTTATGATTCAAGGGGGCGGTTTTGATAAAACCATGAATCAGAAAGAAACTATGGCTCCAATAAAAAATGAAGCTGCGAATGGATTAAAAAATACAAAATATACGGTTGCAATGGCGAGGACAAGTATTCCTGATTCAGCAACATCTCAATTCTTTATAAATGTTGCCGATAATGGTTTCCTTGACTATCCAGGGCAAGATGGGGCTGGCTACTGTGTTTTTGGTAAAGTTGTTGAAGGAATGAATGTGGTTGACGATATTGCGAAAGTGCCTACAGCTTTAAAGAAAGGACACGAAAATGTACCCATCAGAGCAATTACAATAAAAAATATTAATAAACTTAATTAAACCGATCAAATAAATAAAGAAAGAAGAATTATGATTAGATTAAAAACAAATAAAGGCGACATTGTCATCGAAACTTATGCAGATAAAGCTCCTATTAGTGTAAAAAACTTTGAAAACTATGTGAAAGCAGAATTTTTTAACGGAACCATTTTCCACAGAGTCATCGATGGTTTTATGATTCAAGGGGGCGGTTTTGATAAAACCATGAATCAGAAAGAAACTATGGCTCCAATAAAAAATGAAGCTGCGAATGGATTAAAAAATACAAAATATACGGTTGCAATGGCGAGGACAAGTATTCCTGATTCAGCAACATCTCAATTCTTTATAAATGTTGCCGATAATGGTTTCCTTGACTATCCAGGGCAAGATGGGGCTGGCTACTGTGTTTTTGGTAAAGTTGTTGAAGGAATGAATGTGGTTGACGATATTGCGAAAGTGCCTACAGGAAATCATCCCTCTGGACATCAAGATGTTCCTAAAGAACAGATTATTATTAATGAATCTATCACTGAATAATGAATGTAAGTCTGTTGCTTTTATTTCAGACTTACACCTTGATCATAAAAAAGAAAATCAACTATTTTTTAATTTTATAAAAAGCATCCCAAAAAATACAGAATATTTATTTATTTTAGGTGACTTGTTTGATTATTGGATTGGTGATGATAGTGATATGTATTTTAAAGAAGAGCAAGCCCTTTGTGAACTTTCAAAACAATTACATCTTTTTTTTATCCCTGGCAATAGAGACTTTCTAATTGGTGAAAAATTTCTTAAGAGAACCAATATCACGATTCTTGAAGATGAAGTAATTGTATCAATAGATAATGAAAAAATCTTACTAATGCACGGCGATACGTTATGTTCAGATGATATTGATTATCAAAATTTTAGAATACTTGTGAGATCAAAAAATTGGCAAGATGAATTTTTACAAAAATCCTTGAGTGAAAGACTAAAAATAGCCAATCATCTTAGAGAGGAAAGTAAAAAATTAAATCTTAATAAATCTGAAAATATTGTAGATATTAATTTAAATACATTGGCTAATACAGTAAAAAAATATAATTTTGTACCGCACGTGATTCATGGTCATACGCATCGAAAAAATATTCACGAACACGTCATTGGTGATTTTAATTTTCAAAGATATGTATTAGGGGACTGGACTGATATGTCTGGGAACTACTTACTCTGGGAAAAAAACAAAGGATTTAAATTTTGTGATTTTAATTAATTTCTAATGCTCTATATTTCTTTGCAACCTGATCTAACATTCCATTAATAAATTTGTAACTCTCCTCCCCTCCAAAGCTTTTAGTGATCTCTAATGCCTCGTTAATTGTAACTTTAAAGGGTATATCAATCCTAAACTTTAATTCGTAGTATGACGCAATAATTATAGACAATTCAATAGGATTAAATTCTTTTATTTTTTTTTCAGTAAAATTTTCAATATCAGCCATAATTTCATCGTAATTAAGCTCTACCCCTTCAAGAAGAGCATAGTAAAGAGATTCATCACATCGACAAAAATCAGGGTCTTCAACAATATCTTTTTTTATTTGTGCGAAATCAAAGGTATTTAATAGTCCTCGATATATTGATTTCATAACCAATTCTCTTGATTTCCTTCGATTATTTATCTTTTTCATTTGAATATTATTAGATTTGATTTAATGTGTCTAAGGTTTCAAAAAGTCCATTAACAACCTCAACCCCTTTGGTGGATACTCTTGCTTTAGTCTCAGCATCATTGTTGGTCGTGAGTATTGCATTCATTATTGGGATATCATTTTGCAGTTGAACATTCATCAGTCCTAAGGCAGACTGATCGGAAACAATTTCAAAATGATAAGTTTCCCCCCTAATTACTGCACCAACTGCAACTAAGGCATCAAACTTATTTGCCTTACAACATCTTGATAGTAACAGAGGTAACTCTAATGCTCCTGGGACATAGAATGTTGAGATATTCCTTTCATCTACTCCCTTTTTTAATAACTCATTAACTATTGACGTCTCAAGTTGATTAACAAACTCATAATTAAATTTTGAAATACATATTCCTATTTTAAGGTCTGAAATACCTTTATTTTCCATATCCATCCTATTTAAAAATTACCAATGCCTTATCGAAAGTGTTTAAAATTGCAAATACCAAGGGTACGCCTACAATCAACCACGCCATCGGTAAAATCATCTTTTGGAATATAATATTTGTCGATTTTGTTCTTGATATCTTTGTGGCTGTTGTCATAATTTTTCGCTCATTCTCTAATTCTTTGCTGCTCATGTGATATTTTGATTGGACTGGCCTTACGAGTATATTAGCAATAAGGCCTATAATTAATAATCCGGCAAGAATATACATACTTAAGTTGTAAGCCTGAGAGGGATCTACTCCTTGACTAATTTGATATTCTCTTAAATAAAAAACGAGCATGGGCCCCAAAATACCCGCTGTTGACCAAGCTGTAAGCAGCCTTCCATGGATAGCTCCAACATGCTGCGTGCCAAAAATATCTGCAAGATAAGCTGGAATGGTTGCAAAACCACCGCCATACATGGTCAAAATAATACAAAAAATTAATGCGAATAATGGGATATTTCCTGTCGTTCCAGCCCATGGAGAAGAAACATACATTAAAAATCCAAGGGCAAAAAATACTAGATAGGTGTTTTTTCTTCCAAGAAAATCTGATGATGAGGCCCAAAAAATTCTACCTATAATATTGGATAAGGATAACAGGGCAACAAATCCTGCCGCTATAGCAACAATTTTTTCAGGTTCAAAAATATTTACTGCCACCTCTTGGAACATTGGAGAAGCAACTCCTAGAACACCAATTCCAGCTGAGACATTTAAACATAGCACAATCCACAATAACCAAAATTGATTTGTTTTGTGAGCATTTTTTACATGAACATGTGCAGATGTGATGAGCTTACTTGTCTTAGCTTGAGCCTTCCAGCCTGTTGGTTTCCAACCATCAGCAGGCACTCGATAGCCAAACGCTCCTAACATCATTGCAATTAAATAAATACAACCCATGATGAGAAAAGTCTGCCAAACACCAGAACCATCAATATTTGAAAAACTATTCATTAGATATTCCGCTGAAGGGCTTCCAATCATCGCTCCTCCACCAAAACCCATAATGGCCATCCCTGTAGCAAGACCTCGTCTATCAGGAAACCACTTTATCAAGGTAGATACTGGAGATATATACCCTAACCCAAGGCCAATGCCTCCCAACACTCCAGTGCCAAGCCATATAATCCATAATTGATGTAAGTAAACCCCAAGAGAGGTAATGATTAAACCACCCCCCCAAGCAAATGCAGCAGCAACCCCGGCTTTTCTTGGGCCTGCTTTCTCTAACCAATGTCCAAAAATAGCAGCTGAAGCTCCTAAAAAAACAATTGCTAAAGAAAAAGTCCAACCTAGATCACTCATTTTCCAATCACAATCAGTTACAAATATTCTTTGTAAAAAACTTACATCCTCGGCACACTCAACCCCAACAACCTGGGTTAGTCTTTTCCAAAAAACACTAAAACCATAGATCATTCCAATAGATAGGTGAATTAATAGCGCTGCAGGAGGGACAAGCCAACGATTAAATTTTTCATCAGCAATGATTTTATCTTTATTAAGAAAACCAAACATTATATTTATCCTAAATTAATTAAAAGCTTTTAAAGACTAATTTAAAATTAAAAAAAAATCAAAAGTGATATCAATTATCTCATGTATTTATTAAAAAAATCATGAATTAATTTAAGTTACAATAGTGTATAAATTTAATTAGTGTCTGCATGTGCTATGAATAAACCCAATGTACTAATTGTTGAAGATGAAGAAGCAATTTTAGAAATGATTGCTTTAAATTTACATAACAACAATTTCAAACCATACAGAGCGATCAATGCAGAAATTGCCGAACAAGTTCTAAAAACACAAAAAATTGATTTAATTATTCTGGATTGGATGCTGCCTGGGATGAGTGGTATCGATTTTTTAAAAAGAATTCGCATAGCCACAAATACATCAAAGCTTCCGGTAATTATGCTTACTGCAAAGGATCAAGAAAGTGATAAAGTTCTTGGGCTTGACTATGGTGCAGATGATTATTTATCAAAGCCATTTAGTCCCAAAGAGCTGATTGCGAGAATAAAGGCTATCTTAAGAAGAAATTCACCCGATTTGGTTGATGAGAAAATTAAATATGGAAATCTAATTATTGATTCTGAAAATCATGTAACAACATATAAAGATATTTTAATTAAACTGGGTCCAACAGAATTTAAATTGTTATACCTATTATTAGCTAACAGGCAAAGAGTAATGACTCGAGAACGAATAGTTGAAAAAATATGGACTAATGAAACCGAAGTTGACTCTAGAACTGTGGATGTTCACATCAAAAGATTAAGGGCTACGCTAAAAGATTATGGAGTTAGTCCAAGTATCGAGACGATTAGAAGTGCTGGATACAAAATTTCAGAAGAAAGTTATTTTGAATAAAATTGTCTTAAAATCACTAATTTACTTTTTAATCACATTTGTAATATCTTTGATTACATTCAACTTTTACTCAAGCACTTTTGGGATTATTGTTTTTTGTATTTTGACTACTTTATTTATTTTTAATCACTTGAATGCATTAATAAAATTAGAAAATTGGCTTAACAAACCAACCTTATCCTCGGTGCCAATTGGGAATGATTACTGGGAACCTATTTATTCAAAACTCTATAAATTATATAAAAATCATACACTTACAAAAAAAGATTTAACTAAAGCCCTTGATCAATTTGTAGCAGGAGCGCAAGCTTTGCCTGATGGCGTTGCTTCTCTGAATGAATATAATGAAATATTGTGGGCCAATAAAAATATCCAAAAAATGCTAGGCATTGAATTACCAAAAGATCTAAAAAAACCTATTAATTATTTTGTTAGAAATACAAAATTTTTAAAATTAATTGAAGGTGATTTAGATAACAATTCGATTAATATTATTTTGGATGAAAATCATTTTCAAATAAATTTAATTAAATTTGGCTTTGATAATAAATTATTAATTTGCCGTGATATTGTTAATGAAACACGCCTTGAGGAAAAAAGAAAACAATTTATTTCTGACGTTTCACATGAACTTAAAACTCCTTTAACAGTGATACTTGGTAACGCTGAATTACTATTGGATTCACAGTCAAAAAAAAGTCAGGATATCAAATTAATTGAATCACTAATCAATCAAGCAGAAAGAATGAATTACCTGATTAAGGATTTAATGGCCTTAAGTAGTATTGATGCATTGAAAAAAAACCTAAGAAACGAAAAAATATTTATTACTGAATTATTTGAGCAGATTAATGGAGATTTATCTATCTATAGTAATAAAAATAATAATATATTTTTTTCATGTGAGGCAAAATCAAATAAAAATCTTATTGGCTCCAATAAAGAAATAAAAAGCGCAATACAAAATTTAGTTACTAATGCATTTAGATATACTGAAAAAGGTTTTATAAAAGTAACCTGGTATGAGGAAAAATTTAATGGAATATTAAGCGTTAAAGACACTGGGATTGGAATACCTAAAGCACATATAAACAAGGTTACGGAAAGATTTTATCGAGTTAATGCTGATCGGAGCAGAAATACTGGTGGAACAGGCCTTGGTTTAGCTATCGTGCAGAATATTATGGATAGTCACAATGGATTCATTGAAATTATCAGCGATGGAAAATCAGGTACAGAGTTTAAACTTATTTTTCCAAAAGACAGAATCTCAAGTAAATGAAATTTCAACACACCATCATTTTTTTAATTGCTCTTATACTTTGTGCATGTAATACAAATACAATTAAGTCACATAAGACACAATATGATAAGAGTTCAATCAATCAGTTTGGCAAAACCGACTTTGACAGAATGGCAGATCTTGAAATAAGAGAAAATATAGAAAGTCTAAAAACTTTAGCGTTGAAATTCTACAAAAGGAATCCGAATGAACTTAAAAAATCTACAACCGATGATGCCGAGAAAATGGTCAATTGGATTTTTAGCGGTGATCATGAGGACAATTTTGAATCTCTTCAAAATAAAAAAGACACCGAGGCATTAAATTTTGTTTTTGATGATAGTTTCGAGGGGGATAGAGTTTTGGCTTTAATTATTGGCCTAAAAACCATGATGCTTCAGGCACATGGGAATAAAATAGATTTTTATATGTTTGACAGCCTGAACCCTCAAAATATTTACAACGTTGCTCGAAATATTGAAGTGATTGTCTGGAAACTATCTTCAAAAAAAGATTTAAATGGCAACCCTTTTTTAATTACAAACACTTTAACTGAGAGTGAGTCAAATTTAAGTTTTGAAAGAGAATTTGGGAAAATGATTGGAAGGACGGATTACTTTGCATTTACCATTTCAGAAAAAACGGAACGCACCATCACCAGAGCAGTTCAAAGTGTTTCAACAAGAATATTTCTTCCCTTTATATAATTTTGTTAGAGGAGTACTTTCTCGATACCGCCATTATTAGCTTTTTGAACATAATCCTGCAACCAGTTTTCACCTAAATTACTTTTAGCAATCTCAACAACAATGTAATCTGCATCCGTTCCAGTTTCATCTCCATACCTTGAAAGGCCCTGAAGACATGATGGGCAGGATGTTAATATTTTGACTTGATCATTATCACTCTGAGAAATCATTTGCTTACCTTTGATAATTTCTTCAGATTTTCTCATTTTAACTTGTGTTGCAATATCAGGTCTTGTCACAGCAAATGTTCCAGATTCACCACAGCAACGATCATTTTTTGGCACATCTGATCCAATAAGCCCACTGGTAACACTTGCGGAAGAATATGTTTTCATTGGATTATGGCATGGTTCATGGTACATATATTTCACCCCTGAAGCATTATTCATTTTTACTTGTTTCTCTAATAAATATTCATGAATATCCAATAGTCTGCACCCAGGAAAAATATTCTCAAATTGGTATTTTGATAACTGATCCATACATGTTCCGCATGAGACAATTACAGTTTTAATATCTAAATAATTGAGAGTGTTTGCAATTCTGTGAAATTGCACACGATTATCTGAAGATATTTCATGTCCTTTTTCAACATCTCCAGAAGAGGTTTGTGGGTAGCCGCAACACAAATACCCCGGAGGAAGCACCGTAATAGCTCCAACTTCATATAACATTGCCTGTGTTGCTAAACCAACCTGTGAAAATAACCTTTCAGATCCACAACCTGGAAAATAAAATACAGCATCAGACTCATCAGTGACTTTTGTGTGATTGCGAATAATTGGCACAATTTTGTCATCTTCAATGCCTAGCATTGCTCTTGAAGTTTTGGTTGGAACATTTTTTGGCATGGGGCGATTAATAAAGTGAATCACTTGAGAAGTAATACTGCTTTTTCCAACCGTGGCTGGTGGATTTTTTTTGAATAAGCCATTTCCAAATGTGAATTTTTTAATAATGTTATGCACAAAAGTTTGAGCTTTATAGCCAAAATTAATCATGACTGAGTGCATTAACTGGATGCTTCTTGGGTCTTTTAAATTCAAATAAGTCATGCCCACAAAACTACCTAAATTAAATTTTTTCTTATTCTGTTTACGTAAGAAATTTCGCATTTGTATGCTGACTTCGCCATAGTCAATATTAACTGGGCATGGATTAAGACACTTATGACAAACCGTACAATGGTCAGCAACATCATTAAACTCTTCGAAGTGTTTTATTGATATGCCTCGACGAGTTTGCTCCTCATACAAAAATGCTTCAATTAATAATGATGTTCCAAGAATTTTATTTCTTGGGCTATACATTAAGTTAGCTCTTGGAACATGAGTGGCACAAACAGGCTTACATTTTCCACATCTTAAACAAGAGCTAATAGAATCAGCTATTTCTCCCATTTCAGATTGCTCCATAATGATCGATTCCTCTTCCAGCAACCCAAAACTTGGAGTGTAAGCATTTGTCAAACCAGAACCCGGAAGTAATTTTCCCTTATTAAAATGACCATTTGGATCAACTTTATCTTTATATTTTTTAAATACATCAATAGTTTCTTGATCCAAGAACTCCATTTTGGTAATTCCAATGCCATGTTCACCAGAAATGACCCCATCAAGACTTTTAGCTAAACTCATTACGCGTGAAACAGCAATCTGAGCATCATGCATCATCTGATAATCATCAGAGTTAACTGGAATATTGGTGTGAACATTTCCATCACCAGCATGCATATGAAGCGCTATGAATACTCTAGATTTTAATTTTTTTTGATGTGTGTTTACAATTCCTTGAATAATTTTCTCAAATTCCCTGCCGGAGAAAATATCTTTTAATTGAGCAAGTACCTCGTTCTTCCAAGAGACCCTGATCTCTGCAGTCTGAATTAATTCTATAATGGGTAAATCTGGAAAGTTGGATTCATGATTCAAATAAGTATTATAATCTGCACCCCTGAGATCCAATGATGACAATAACCATTTCCATTTCGCATGGGCTCTTTCAATTAATTGAATTGCTACACTTGTTTTCTCAATAAAAAGTTCTTCATTAAAATCTTCCTCATCTACACCAGCTTTAAAATTCCGAATAAAATGAATTACATCCTCAAGAATCATTAATTTATTATTTAAAGACAGTTCGATATTTAAGCGCTCAATTCCATTTGAATACTCTCCAAGCCGCTCCAGAGGAATAACAACATCCTCATTAATTTTAAAAGCATTGGTATGTTTAGCAATAGCAGCAGTTCGTGCACGATCTGCCCAAAACTTCTTTCTTGCTTCTGCAGATACTGCCACGAAACCTTCACCAGATCTTCGGTTGGCAATCGTAACGACATGTGATGAAACTTTTCCAACAAGATCTTCATTATCAGACGCGATATCTGCAATTAAGACCATTTTGGGTCTTTCTGTTCGAGATGCTTTTGTGGAATAGCCTACTGCCTTTATGTAACGATCATCTAAATGCTCCAAACCAGCAAGAACCACGCCATAGGTCTCATCGATGTATTTTTTAATTTCAACAATTGATGGTACCGCATCTCCAACCAGCCCAAAAAACTCAAGGCATACTGTTCGAATATGCCTTGGCATCTTATGAAGAATAAAGGTTGCTGAAGTTATCAGACCATCACAACCCTCTTTTTGCACGCCAGGTAAGCCACTTAAAAATTTATCTGTAACATCTTTTCCAAGGCCAATTTTCCTAAATCTATTTCCAGGAATCTCAAGAATTTCTTTTGCTTTTATTTCTTTTGAGGTTAACGGATCAAGAAAGGATATTTCAAACCTTGCTAAATCAATATCATGAATCTTTCCCAAATTATGATCAAGTCGGTTCACAATGACCCAATTTCCATTAGGATCCACCATTTTCCATGATGCTAAATTATCTAGAGCAGTTCCCCACAATACCGCTTTTTTCCCGCCCGCATTCATAGCTACATTGCCACCAATGCAGCATGAATCTGCTGATGTTGGATCAGTAGCAAATTCTAGGCCTGCAAAATTTGCTGCTTCCATAACTCTTCTTGTAACAGCTCCAGCTCCACAATGAATAACTGGTACTTTTGAATAAACGCCTGGTAAATCAACATTTTCAACTGCAGAGATAGAATCTAGTTTTTCAGTATTAATCACCGCAGACATTTTGGTTAATGGAATAGCGCCACCGGTATATCCTGTTCCCCCTCCACGAGGAATAATTGTCAGGCCAAGTTCTATAATTTTTTTTACCAACAAAGGAATTTCATTTTCAGTATCAGGGTTAATTACCACAAATGGGAATTCAACTCTCCAATCTGTAGCATCTGTAACATGAGACACTCTAGCTAAACCATCAAATTGGATATTATCTTTTCGAGTATATCTCCCTAAAAGCTTTAGAACTCTTTTTCGCATTAATTTTGTATTAGCAAAAGATGCTTCAAAATCATCAACAGCTTTTCTAGATGATATGACTAATTGAGAAACTTTTATATTTCCAAAACTTCTTGACTCTATGGAGTTAATTCGGTGATGAAGGGCATCAATCAATTGTTTAAGTCGCTTGGGATTTTCCAGCAAATCATCTTCAAGGTATGGATTTCTTGTTACAACCCAAAGATCTCCCAACACTTCAAAGAGCATTCTTGCTGACATGCCTGTTTTACGCTCATTTCGAAGGTCTTCAATGATGTTCCACATTTCTTCACCAAGAAAACGAAAAACTATTTCTTTGTCTGAAAACGAAGTATAGTTATATGGAATTTCTCGAATTTTACTAGAAAATTTTGATTGAGCTTTGAGGAAATCAGTTGAAATTGGTGCGTTCATTAATTTTATAAATTTAAAACCTAAGAATACCATGCGATAGTCTATGTATCAACGATACCAGAAGTAGGGTTATTCATTATTCATGTAAAATGTAACTAATTATGCTTTGGATGAAATCACTACATATTATTTTTATGGTCACCTGGTTTGCAGGTTTATTTTATCTGCCTCGTCTCTATGTTTACCATGCTCAGACAAAAGATAAAATCAGCAATGATCGCTTTAAGGTTATGGAAAGAAAATTATTTTATGGCATCATGACACCAGGGGGAATTCTCACCATTTTTTTTGGATTATTATTAATTTATAATTACCCTTACCAAGGCCAATGGCTCACCTATAAATTAATTTTAGTTTTTTTTCTTATAATTTATCATCTTTATTGTTGGAAATTTCTCAATCTTTTTAAATATGATAAAAACTACCACAGCCATGTTTTTTATCGAATCTTCAATGAAGTTCCAGTAATTATTCTTATCGCTGCGGTATTTCTTGTTATTTATAAACCTTAGTTTGGAGTTTTTTTGAGTATATTAGTTTGTGGTTCTATGGCCTTTGATTCAATAATGGTTTTTCATGATTATTTTAAGAATCATATTATGCCTGACCAAATTCATAAGCTAAGTGTTGCATTCTATGTCCCTGATATGGAGAAAAACTTTGGCGGTACGGCAGGAAATATTGGATATAACCTAAATCTTATAAAAGCTAACTTTAAAATAATGAGTACAGTAGGTAAGGATTTTGAACCCTATCAATCCTGGTTAACGAAAAATAACATAGCAACAAATTTTATCAAACTCTGCAATGATGATTTTACAGCTCAGGCGTTTATTACAACCGATTTAGATGATAATCAAATCACCGCCTTCCACCCTGGGGCTATGTCCAAAAGTCATTTAAATACCATTATGGATATTAAGGAAAATATTAAACTGATCTTAATATCTCCTGACGGCAAAGAAGGCATGATTGAACATGCAGAACAGTCTTTTAAGTGTGGAATACCCTTTATTTTTGATCCTGGTCAAGGATTGCCTATGTTTGATAAAGATGAATTATTAAATTTTATAAACAAAGCCTCCTTCATCACAGTCAATGATTATGAGGCTGAAATGCTTAGTAAAAACTCTGGTTTGTCATTTCAAGAAATTAGTAATCAAGTTAATGCTTTGATTATTACAAAAGGTGCATCTGGTTCTGTAATTATAACCAACGGCAATGAGTTGAATATTCCAGCTTTTAAAGTGCCGGATCCGATTGACCCCACGGGATGTGGCGACGCTTACCGAGCAGGAATTGCTTATGGCATAACTCATCATTGGGATTGGAATAAAACCGGTTTACTTGCATCCGCTTTAGCCGCACTCAAAGTAAAGTCAAAGGGAGGGCAAAATCATAATCCCACGATTAGTGATATTGAAAATTTAACAGGTTTTAAATTAAATGATTAGATCATCAGGGTGTGCAGGTACCTGAAATAATTCCTGAGTCTCGAGACAAAACGCCGTAAGTGCATTACCCCACACACATCCACTATCAATAGATATTCCATATTGATGGCGACAGATATTAATTGCGGACCAGTGCCCAGTGATGATCTTTTTACTTGAATCCAATCTTTTGAAATCAAACCAAGGTTTTGGTTGAAATTTATTATGATTTATTTTTGAAATCTCACCTTTGTAGTTATATTCTAGGGATAAGTCACTATTTAACATGCGCATGCGAGTCATAATGTTTATTGTCATTCTTAATTTTAAAAAATTATCTAAATCTTCGCTCCAGAATCCTGGATCATTGCCATACATTTTAAATAAAAATTTTTCAGGCTCTGCAATTAATTCCTCGTGAACTTTTTTTGATAACTCTATTGATTGGGCTATCGTCCAGTGAGGGTAAATCCCTGCATGAACAATTAAATAATTTTCATAATCAATCACAAGGGGTTGTTGATAGATCCACTCGATGAAAGCAGATATTTTTTTTGAGCTGAGTAATCCATCTAAGGTATCAGATTTATTTTGCTGCTTTTGTCCAAAATAAACAGCCATAAAATGTAAATCATGATTTCCCAGAACTGTTTTGATATTTGCTTGATTACTCAAACACCATTCTGCGAATAACTTTGAATTTTTTCCCCGATTGACTAAATCACCCACGAAAAAAATTTGATCGCAATCAGTATTGAATTTGATCCGATTAAGTAAATCTAGAAATGAAAAATGGCAACCTTGCACATCTCCAATTGCATAGGCTGCCATTTAAAGCATTACTTATACTTATAGACTAAAAGCTTGCGCCTGAAGCATTTGCCATATCAACAACTGCTGCAGCTACTTCCGCATCAGAAAGTTTAGCGTTGCCTCCGCGAGCAGGCATCTGACGAATACCGTTAATGGCATTATGGACTAGAGTATCTTTACCTTGAGCTATTCTGGGTGACCACTGATCAGAACTTCCAATTTTTGGTGCTCCCATTAATCCGCCCTCATGACACATGGCACAGTTTGCGGCCACAATTTTTTTTGCATCAATAGAGGAACCTGAAGATGTTTCATCTGTAGCTGTTTCATCAGCAACCGCTACTTGAGCTACAGGCTCTGTTGTTGATCCATCAACAACCTTTTCTGGGGCTTGTACTTCACCAGATGAATAATCTTTTGTTAGTAATACAATTAATACAACAGCAGCAACAAAACTTCCAATAACAACTGCTGTGGTTTCAATAACGCTTTTTAATTCACTGTTTTTACTCATAACAATCCTTCGTATCTAAAATCTACTAAATATATTTAAATTTAAAATAATGATCCACTAAAAAAGCTAAGAAAATAAGCCCCAGATACCATATAGAATATCTAAATATTTTCATGGATAGTTTATCAGAATATTGGCAATATAGCATCACTGTGTAGTATAAGAAGTAAGCATTTAATAGGGTTGCAAAGATAATATAGATCAATCCTGACATACCAACACTAAAGGGCATCATGGTCACAACCACTAAAATAATTGTATACAAAACAATTTGAAGGCGAGTATATTTTTCACCATGAGTGACGGGAAGCATGGGCATCCCTACTTTCTCATATTCTTTGCGTCGATATAAAGCCAGTGCCCAAAAATGAGGAGGAGTCCAACAAAAGATAATTAAAAATAAAATTAGTGCCTCAGGAGTAACTTGATTAGTGACTGCTGCCCATCCAAGCACAGGAGGCATTGCACCTGATGCTCCACCAATCACAATATTCATAGGCGTTGCCGGTTTTAAAAAAATTGTGTATATAACCGCATATGCAAAAAAAGTTACTAAAGTAAGCCACATGGTTAAAGAATTTACAAAAAAATAAAGCATCAGCAAGCCTAAACCCCCAAGCAGTACTGAGAATATAATGGTCTCTTTTTGTGAGACTTGGCCGAGTGGTAATGGACGACCTCTTGTTCTCGCCATCTTTGCATCTATCTTTTCTTCAATTAAACAATTGAAAGCAGCCGCAGCTCCGGATACAAATGCAATTCCAATAGATGAAAAAAATAGAATATCTAGTGGAACCATGCCTGGAGTTGCCAAAAACATTCCAATAATTGCAGTAAAAACAATGAGGGCACATACTCTTGGCTTTGTCAGTGCGTAAAAACTTTTAAAGGCTTCATGACTGAAAAATGAACGTGAATTTATCATGTTTAACTTTGCCATGGCTTGGTAATCCTTGAGTTAATTCCAACTAAAATGACTACGAGAAGAGCAGCTCCTAGATTATGCAGTGTGGCCAAAACAACGGGTAGATGTAATAATAAATTAGCAATTCCAATAATGAACTGTAAAACAATCACTAATATCAAAACGTTTCTCCAAAGATTAAAACCTTGATTAATTTTTAATAAATAAGCAACAAATAATAAGTAGATCAATACCACAATAGCCCCTACACGATGGACCCATTGAATCGCATGTAATGCTTGAAGTGACAGTGGCTCACCTAATGAAGTCACACCAAGTTCTCTAAAAATAGTAAAAGCATTAGAAAAATCCATTTCAGGGATTAATTCACCATGACAGGTCGGGTAGTCGGTACAAGCTAAAGCTGCATAATTGGTACTTGTCCAACCACCCAATGCAATCTGAAAAAATAATAAGGCCAAAGAAAATCGAATGACTTTTCTTTCAAACTTATTGGTGACAAAATTTTCTCGATGAGTACCATAATTTCGATGCATCAAATAAGTTAAAATAGCTAAAACTGACATACCACCAATCAAATGTGATGAAACAACAGCAGGTTTTAATAACATTGTTACAGTCCACATCCCAAGAGCAGCTTGAAAGATTACCAACAATAATAAAAAGAATGGCCATTTTAAGGAATAATTTATTTGGTTTTTGAATTTATATGACAAAATAGCAATTAATAAAATTATTGCTCCAAGAATTCCTGCGATATAACGATGAATCATTTCCACCCATGCTTTATCAGTCTCAACTGGACTATCGGGGTAAAAAGATTGGGCTTGTTCTATGGCATCTATGCTCTGAGGTACAGTGAGTGTTCCATAACAGCCTGGCCAATCAGGGCAACCTAAACCTGCATCTGATAAACGAACATACGCGCCAAAGGATACAACGATTAATGCAAGTAAAGTGGCAAATAAAGTGAGCTTTTTATAAAAATTCATTTCTTTATGATTATTGGTTTTATTGATAAAATTCGAACGTTTGATTATATCAAAGTCTTATTAAAGTGATGCGCGAAAATAAAAAAAAATTATTATTAGTTATCTTCATTCTTTCAATTATTTTAGGTCTTTTTTTTATTAATACACCTAAGATGTTGCCTAAATTAGAATTTAATATCTTAGGTGATCAAAAGCTGTTCACAAAAGATTTAGAAAATAAAGTTGTAATCCTCAACTTTTGGGCAACTGATTGTGCAACTTGCATTAAAGAAATGCCGGCACTTACACAAATTCACAATAAATATAAAAATGACATTGAATTAATTGCGGTAGCGATGCCCTATGATCTGCCAAGCAGAGTAATTAATTTTAAAGACAAAAATCAGATTCCCTTTAAAATCGCATTAGATTCCGATGGAAAAATACTGCAAAAATTTAATAAAGTAAGATTAACTCCAACCACTATTATCACCAATAAAAACCACATAATTCAAAATACAATTATTGGTGAAATCAACTATGAAAGTCTAGATAAGCTCATTAGTAATCTAAGATGAGTGCTTGATAAGCCTTTCAATATCCTTGATGATGCCTTTAGGTTCAGCATCACGCTTATACCTCATCATTACAAAACCATATGGATCAATTAAAAAAATATCATTTTGATCAAAATCAGAAATCCCAGAAAATAACTGGTTTACTCTTTCAAGCTCAGATGAATCAATGACAACATGTTGCCCCCTAAACTCAGTATCAAAATTTAATATTGATTCATGATTGCTAAAAATAAGCCTCCCCACTTTATCTAAATTTTTTCCAAGTGCTAAGCGTATTTGTCTAATCTTGTAGAGAAATTCTTGACATTGGTTTTCACATTCTCCGTCAACAAATCCTGAAATAGTCCACTTTCCAATTAAAGCTTCCTTTTCAGTTCCGCCAATAGAGATTGTTTCAATTGGCCCAATTTCAACGACGGGAATAATTAATTCTCCATTTTGAACACCAAGGTCATTTTTTTTAAAATCAGTAAAAAAAACCAAATACCAAGAACTCAGAAAGGGAGCTGTAAACAATATGATAATTGCTACTAAAAAAATTCTTGCTTTCGTGACCTTTGATATCATTTTGTTTTTTTCCTTAAAACTATAAAGATTATTAGAAGAGTTGCTGCAAATGCAAACCATTGAAATGCATACCCATAATTTTTTTCTGAATTAGAAACAGGTAAAACTAAATGTTTTACTAAATTTTGATCTATAGGTTTATCTAAAGTTAATACCAGTGGAATCATCTTTAGATTTTCCATCTCAATCATATTTTTTATTTCATCCAAATCCATTCGCTGTATTCGAACAGAATTAGTACCTATTAACTCTATATTTTGATCCGTAAGAATAATCCCATGGGACGGTATTGAAGACAGAATACCTGTAATTGTTTTTGAGCCAATGATATTTCCTATTAAGGGAATTTCATCACGTAATTCGGGTAATGAATGCCATCCCCGGTTAACCAAAATAACCAAACCTTTTGATGTTACAAATGGCGTAAATACTGTATAGCCTGCATTTCGTCTATACATTTGGTTATCAAGAAAAAAATTAATATTTAAAAATTCACCATCGAGCGTAAATTTTCTCCAGAGATTTTCTTCGTTGATTAAGCTCTGGTCTGTTATCTCCTCTTCAGATTGTCTTTCAATAAAATTTTGATTAATCTCATTTTTTTGATCAGCTCGATCCAGTTGCCAGAAGCCAAGGCGAACTAAAGTTAAGAAAGAAATAACAAATAATATATTTATAAAAATTGATCTATTTTTTTCTTTCAATGGGTTCTATGTTCCTATAGTATTATTGGATGGATATACAATCAATTTATAAATCAATGGTAATCATTCTTTTAATAGTTGTTATTTTATCATTAACCAGCGGACTCCATTTTCTTATGAGAGATATGGATCAATCAAAGAAAATGGTAACCTCACTAACAATTCGGGTTACTTTGTCTGTGATTTTATTTTTAATGATTATGATTGGTTTTAAATTTGGACTTATTGTCCCAAATCATTATTAAAAAAAAACGCTACCTGAGGTAGCGTTCTTTTTCAAATCATCAATTAAACCCAATAGACGAAAATAAATAATCCTAACCAGACCACATCGACAAAGTGCCAGTACCAGGCAACAGCCTCAAAGGCAAAATGATCTTTTTTGCTGAAGTGTCCTTTAAAGCTTCTCAATAAAATTACAAGAAGCATAACCGCACCCATTGTCACATGAAAACCATGAAAACCAGTCAGCATATAAAAAGTTGAACCGTATATGCCAGAACTCAGTTTTAAATTTAAGTCGCCATATGCGTGAGCATACTCTTCAGCTTGAAAATAAACAAATACAAAACCAAGAATAACTGTAGCCGCTAACCATAAATTTAAAGTGGACCTTTTATTTGCTTTAAGAGCCCAATGCGCAATGGTAACTGTAACGCCACTGGTAAGCAAAATCAGGGTATTAATCGCTGGGACACCGAAGGCTGGAATCACATCTTTAGGTTGATCAAAATTTGTTGGATCAGGTGTAACACTTAATGGCCATGCAGCTTCAAATGCTGACCATAAAAATTCATGGGTCGCTGTCCCTGATCCTAGACCGCCTAACCAGGGAATAGAAAACATTCTTGCATAATATAAGGCACCAAAAAATGCAGCAAAGAACATGACTTCTGAAAAGATAAACCAACCCATTCCCATTCTAAAACTAACATCAACCTGCTGACTGTATTTTCCTGAACGACTCTCACCAATAACGTCATTAAACCAACCAACAAACATGTAAGCAACCAGGGCGACTCCTATGTACAAGACAGTGTGAGCATTAGCATTACCATTAAAGAGTAAGGCGCCTCCAATAAATAATACAAATAAAGCAAAGCTTCCAAATATCGGCCATTTGCTTCCCTCAGGGACATAATAAATATCTTTAGTTGCCATAATCTTTCCTAATAAAATTTATGAATTATTACCTTTTGCTCTAAAAAACGTGTAAGAAAGTGTTAACGCTCCTACATCAACCGGCAAATCTTGGTCTACCTCAAATCTTACCAGCATGTCTTTTGTTTCACCTGGCTCCAAGAGCTGATTCACAAAACAAAAACATTCTGACTTTTTAAAATATAAAGATGCAATTTGAGGGGATACACTTGGAATGGCTTGACCAATAATAGGAACATTCGCCATATTTGTTACTGTATATGTGGCATCATAAAACTTTCCTGGTTGAACTTTAATTGATTTCACCGAAGGTTTTAGCCTCCATGGTAAATCACCGTTCACATTCGAATCAAAAAGTACACGTACTTCTCGATCTAAAATTGGTGACGCCTCCCCTGCACCTTCAGTCACTCTTTGTGTTTTTCCATTTAAGCCAGTAATCTGGCAAAATGCATCATACAAAGGGACCATTGCATAACCAAAACCAAACATCAATATTGTAACAATAAATAAAATTGTTGTAGTTTTGTTTATACTTCTTTGTTTTGTAGACATTTTATAAATGACTCATTACAAAGAAAAAGTAAAAAGAAAAAGCAACTATCCCTAAAACTATCGCTAAGCGCTTATTCTTTTTACTTAATTTTTTTTTATCATCCTCCGACAAAGCCATCTAAATTAATGTTCTAACATTGCCTTTGTAAGTTTAGGAGGTGTTTCAAATGTATGGAATGGAGCTGGTGATGGCACTGTCCATTCTAAGCCCTTTGCACCCTCCCATGCTTGCGCTTTTGCTTTCTTACCGCCTAAAGCACACTTAATCACAATATAGACAAACAGTAACTGACTTAAGCCATATGCAAATCCACCAATACTAGAAATCATATTAAAATCAGCAAATTGAATATTGTAATCAGGAATTCTTCTTGGCATTCCGGCTAACCCCAAAAAGTGCTGTGGAAAGAATAAAACATTTGCTGCAATTGTAGACAACCAAAAATGGATCTTACCAAGTTTTTCGTCATACATGTACCCTGTCCATTTTGGTAACCAATAGTAAACTGCAGCCATTAACGCAAATACAGCGCCTGTAAGGAGCACATAATGAAAGTGAGCAACAACAAAATAGGTATCATGGTATTGAAAATCTACAGGTGTGATACCGAGCATTAATCCAGAGAAGCCACCAATAGTAAATAAGATTACAAAAGCAATCGAGAACAACATTGGTGTTTCAAATGTCATTGCACCCCTCCACATTGTTGCCATCCAATTGAATACCTTTACTCCCGTAGGAACTGAAATTAACATTGTTGCGTACATAAAAAATAATTCACCCTTGATTGGCATACCTACTGTAAACATGTGATGGGCCCAAACAAAAAATGAAAGTATTGCGATCGATGCAGTTGCATAAACCATTGACGCATAACCAAATAACGGTTTTCTTGAGAACGTTGGAATAATTGTAGAAATAATCCCAAACGCTGGTAAAGCAAGGATATATACCTCAGGGTGTCCAAAGAACCAGAAAATATGTTGGAACAATACAGGGTCTCCGCCGCCCGCCGCACTAAAGAAGCTTGTTCCAAAGTACTTATCGGTTAAGAGCATTGTTACAGCTCCTGCAAGCACAGGAAGTGAAGCAATTAATAAAAATGCTGTAATGACCCAAGTCCAAACAAAAAGTGGCATTTTCATTAATGTCATGCCAGGTGCTCTCATATTAAATACTGTCGCGATAATATTGATAGCGCCCATGATTGATGATACCCCCAATATATGGACTGTAAAAATTAAAAATGGGAAAGCATCACCCAATTGCAATACAAGAGGTGGATACATGGTCCATCCACCAGCTGGTCCGCCCCCATTCATAAATAAAGTACTAATCAGTAGAGCAAAACCAAAAGGTAAAATCCAAAAACTCATATTATTCATCCTTGGAAGAGCCATGTCAGGCGCACCAATCATAAGTGGGATCATCCAGTTTGCAAGACCTACTCCTGCAGGCATAACGGCACCAAATATCATGATGAGGGCATGAACGGTAACCATTGAGTTATAAAATTGTGGATCAACAAATTGTAGACCGGGCTGAAATAATTCAGCCCTGATGATCATTGCCATCGCGCCGCCGATAAAAAACATCATCAGTGAAAAAATTAAGTATAAAGTTCCGATATCTTTATGGTTGGTTGAAAAAATCCAACGCTTCAGACCAGATGGAGCATGATGATGGTCATGTTCATGTGCTACTGTACTCATAATATTTTCCTCATAAAATATTTAACTCAATTAAAAAATTATTTTCTTTCTGCTTTGACATCAGACGCTTGAATCATATCGCCGGTGTCATTACCCCAAGCATTTCGTTCGTAGGTTGCAACCGCAGCAATGTCGCCGTCATTCAATTGCTCACCAAAAGCTGGCATTAAATTCTTACCATACAGGATATGGGTTATGTGTGTTTTAATATTTTCAGGTTTTGTAGCTATTTGACTACCAGCTAAAGCTGGAAAAACACCTTGGACTCCTTGGCCGTTAGCTTGGTGACATGCTAAACAATTTGCTTTGTACACCGCCTCACCTTTTGTCATTAATTCTTGCATAGACATTTCTTTATTAGATGATGCTGCTGCAGCCTCTTGTGACTCTTTCTTCTCCGCTACCCAGGTTTTATATTCATCCATTGATACAGCTTTTACAACAATTGGCATGTAGCCATGTCCTTTACCACAGATTTCAGTACACTGCCCTCGGTATGTTCCAGGCTCGCTAATCATTGTCCAGTTATCATTAATAAATCCAGGAATTGCATCACGCTTCCATCCAAGGTCAGGAACCCACCATGCATGAATGACATCATTCGCTGTAGTTAAAATCCTTATTTTTGTATTCGTTGGTAATACAAGCGGCTCGTCAACGTCTAAAAGATAGTTTTCATGTTCCATTGGATTCGCTGTATCAACACGTTGGCTTAATTCAACACTTTTTTCATCTAAATTACTATATATGGTTAAATCGTCTTCAAGATATTCATACTTCCATTTCCACTGGTACCCCACAGCTTTAACAGTAAGGGCTGAATCAGAAGTATCGTCCATTTCGATAAGAAGTTTTGTTGCTGGGATAGCGAGACCAATAATAATGATTAAAGGAATAGCAGTCCAAATTACTTCAACTGTAGTACTGTGCGAAAATTGTGCAGGTTTAACGCCACGCGATTTTCTGTGATGAAAAATAGACCAAAACATTACCCCAAAGACAACAATACCAATAATGGTCACTACAGTGAGTGAGACCATGTGCATGTTATAAACTTTTTGACTGATCGGGGTGATGCCCTCTCTCATATTAAGTCCCCACTCAGCAACAGCAACGAGTGGTAATGTAAGAAGAAATGCTGCTTGAATTAATTTTTTGAAAATACTGGTCATATCTCTCTCTTCACAAATGCTTTAAATTAATAAGGTAAAAGAATTTTATACAATTTTAACTGTGTAAATGTAACTAATTTGTAACAATCTTGTCAACCAAAAACTAAAATTTTTTTATGATATTTTTCAACTTTTCTCGCTCCTCATCTGTAACTCTTTGTCCTAAAACAATTTTTTTATTCTTATGCACAAAATACAATATTGAGTGTTTTAATTTAGTCGGGGGTTCGTATTGAAAATTAGTCCAATCTTTGACTAAATTATACTCTTTCACATTTTTACGCATCACAAAGCGAACCTTTATATCATGCGAACCAACGATGATCTCTTCATAATAAGTACTTTTTAAAGCAGTAATATAAAGTGCATACCCAAGAATTATGAATTCTATGCCGTAAAAAGGAATTGCCAAATATAAATTAACATAAGATAAAGCGATTGCAATTAACAGAATAAAACATCCAAACAAAAGATATACTTTTTTAATGATATGCCAAGGCATAGCAGGATTAGGCCGAATAATTATTGTCTGTTTATCTTTTAATTTGTTAAATTTATTTTCAATCATGTCATGAATAATTTGATACACTTTAGATGGTGCCGGGAGCGAGAATCGAACTCGCACGCTGTCGCCAGCGCGGGATTTTGAATCCCGTGCGTCTACCAGTTCCGCCATCCCGGCAGAATGCAAATTATAGCAAGCTTTTATTATGAACATTGAAGAATTTAATTATCATTTACCCCCTAATCTTATTGCACAGTTTCCCAAAGAAGATAGATCAGATAGTCGTCTTTTACTCTTGAATCCGAGTCAAAATAAAATTGATGATAAAGAATTTAAAAGTTTTATTGACACAATAAAACAAAATGATTTGGTTATTTTTAACAATACTAAGGTGATTAAGGCAAGACTCTTTGGTGAAAAAATTTCGGGCGGCAAGGTTGAAATTCTGATTGAAAAAATTATCAATAATCACTTGGTGGTAGGTCATATCGGAACCTCAAAAAAAATTAAAGATGGCCTTGAGATTCTTGTTGGACCAGCAAAAATTAGGGCTCAATCTCGAATAGATAATATGTTTTTATTATCGATATCTATTGATGTTTATCAGTTAATAGATCAATTCGGTCAATTGCCTTTACCGCCTTATATAAATAGAAAAAATAATGAAGAAGATTTGGATCGTTATCAAACTATTTTTGCAAAACACGAAGGTGCGATCGCTGCTCCAACTGCTGGACTTCACTTTGATGATGTTTTTTTTGATCATCTAAAGCAAAAAGAAATTGATTATGACTTCATAACACTGCATGTAGGGTCAGGTACATTTCAACCAGTTAGACAAGAGAATATTCACAACCATAAGATGCATAGTGAAGAATTCTTTATTGATGAAAATGTATATAAAAAAATAGAGCAAACAAAAAAAAATAATGGGCGAGTAATCGCAATTGGCACAACTGTTTTAAGAGCTTTAGAATCAGCATATAGTGTCAAAAAGAAAATAACAGGATTTCAAAAAACTGATATTTTTATATATCCGGGTTACCATTTTAAAGTTGTGGATAGCTTGTTTACCAACTTCCATCTCCCTAAAAGTACTTTATTAATGCTAGTTTCGGCTTTTGCTGGACATTCGTTTATAATGGCAGCCTACAGACATGCGGTGCATCAAGAGTATCGTTTTTTTAGTTATGGTGATGCCATGTTTATTGAACAAAGAGCTCACACCAATGACAAAGAGATAGTTGATAAATAATAGAGAAAATTTTATGAAGTTAATTTTGAGTATTTTTGCTGTATTTACTTTTTTTAATGTGTACTCCGAGCCCCTTAATAATGCAGAGCTTGCTTTTAAAATACCTTTAGCGAAAGAACCCAGCACAAGGCCAATGACTGTAGCATTTATTCCTGCTGAGAAAAAATACTACATTGCAGATGGAGGCCTCGCACCTATTGGCGGCGAACCCTTTTCAAAATCACAGATACATGTCTATTCTGAAGATGGAAAATACATTAAATCATCCAATCCGGGATTTGATAATCGCTCTATTTATTTCAATGAAACCACCAAATCTCTAGAAACAATTACTTACAACGTATCTAGTGCAGCTGGATTTTTTCCGAACACAGGAATTTTTAAATTGGAATTGGATGACCAAGGCTTATTGACCAACAAATCAAAAACTATTTCAGGTTTCTCTGAGACCTTCGGTAGCGCTGGAACTATGCCATCCTATGATGCTAAAAATAACCAGTATTTTGCAAAACAAGAGAAGAGTCATGTTGTTCGTGTTATTGATGCAGCATCGAATGAAATTAAAAATGAAATCATGCTGGATTTAGAAAACGCTGGGGTTGAACATCACGATATTACTGATCATTACATTGCTTTTACAAATCAAAATGGATTTGAATTAGCCTTACTTGACGTTGATCATAAGAAAATTCTTACTTTTGATTTAAATGGTAAATTTAAAGGTGCCACTGAACTCCCTAAATCATTGAAACTCAGAGCGAAGAATCATTTTAATGGCTTGGGTTATACAAACAATGGTTTGTTTTTCCTGTACATCGATTCCGAAGGTGATTTTGGAACGTATTATGCATATAAAATTTTTAAATAATTTTTGTTGTTATTTTTTTTAAATTTTCAACAACATCATTGAGGGTGATATTAAAAGTCTCTTGATTTTTTCTTCCCTTATACTCGACTTCACCCTGATTAAGACTCTTTTCACCAACTACAATTCGATGAGGAATGCCAATTAGATCCGATTCAGCAAACATAATTCCAGGCCTTAAATCTCGATCGTCTAACAATACATCAAAGTTATTTTCTTTTAATAAATGATAAATTTTTAGGCATTCATTTTTTACTAGATCACTCTTGTTCATTCCAATTGGAATAATTACAACTTCAAATGGTGCAATCGATTGTGGAAGAATCATGCCGTTATCATCATTATTCTGCTCAACTGCTGCTGCAACAATTCGAGAGACTCCAATTCCATAACAACCCATGGTTAAAGTTTGTGAAACTCCCTGTTCGTCCAAAAAGTTTGCACCCATTGCCTCTGAATATTTTTTTCCCAACTGAAAAATATGTCCAACTTCAATACCTCTGCAAAATTTTAATTGGCCTTTACCATCTGGACTGTGATCGCCTTCTATCACATTCGAGATATCATGACATGATGGTGTTTGTTGAAAATTAAAATCTTTCAGATGATAGTCCAACTCATTTGCACCACAGATCATATTTTTCATTGCTAATACAGAGTGATCGAAAATTTGTCGAATATGATCAATACCCTGCGGGCCAATGAAGCCTGGAAACAAGTTATTTTTTTCAAGATCTGTATCTTTTGCCATATGCAATTTTTCAACTGCCAATGTTTTTTGTAATTTAATTAAATTTATATCCCGATTCCCGGCTAAAAAACAAATGACTAATTCTCCATCTGCAACAAATGCAATAGATTTTAATATTTGATCCAAATTACATTGAAAATGCTCTACCAAATTATTAATTGTTGAAATTGATGGTGTGTGAATTTTTGCTGTTGGTAAACTTTTTTGTTCTGGATTAGCTTGAATTTGGGTAGTAGCTTTTTCAATATTTGCGGCGTACTCTGACTGATCAGAAAAGGCAATCAAATCCTCCCCTGAATCTGCAAGAACATGAAATTCATGGGATGAATCTCCACCTATTGCACCAGAATCTGCAGCAACGGAACGGTAATTAAGGCCTAACTGAGTAAAAATTTTATTGTAGGCCTCAAACATCGCCTTATAGGTTTCTTGAAGGCTTTCATCATTGGCATGAAATGAATAAGAGTCCTTCATAAGAAACTCCCGAGCCCGCATTACTCCAAACCTTGGCCGAATTTCATCTCGAAATTTTGTTTGAATCTGATAAAAGTTAATAGGAAGCTGCTTGTAGCTTTTTATTTCTTTTCTAACAATATCTGTGATCACTTCTTCGTGCGTTGGACCAAAACAAAAATCATTGTCATGCCTATCTTTGATCTTAAGCATCTGCGGTCCAAATAAGTCCCATCTTTGCGTTTCGTTCCAGAGATCAGAGGGTTGTATTGCTGGCATGAGAAGCTCAATACCTCCTGCTTTATTCATCTCCTCACGAATTATATTTTCAACTTTTTTCAGAACTCTTAGCCCTACAGGCATCCAGCTATACAAACCTGAACTTAAACGTTTGATAAATCCCGCTCTAATCATTAATTGATGACTTTTAAGTTCAGCATCTTGAGGGGCTTCTTTGAGCGTTGATAGATAAAACTGGCTAGCTTTCATAATTTTAAATTTTCTTTAATGGTATTCCATAATTTTTTCTTTAACTCTGGATTTTTACACATTGATCGAAGAGAGGGAAGTTTTATTAATGAGGGGTCATCATAGCCCTTCTCAGTTAATATAATTTTAATACCATCGGTGTGTTGAACTAAATTCAAAAGAACCTCATCTTTATTGACTTCATGAATTCCCAATGATTTTAAAAATTGGTTAATACTATTCATAAGATTTTGACTTTGTTTATCATCGTGATCCACATCAAAAATAAAATATATTTTTTTTGCATTCACGTTTAAAGTTGTCACAAAAAATAAATCATCACTATAATTTGATACTTTTGGTTCAGACATAGAAGGCGCTCTCAGCTCCCAAATTGGTAGTAAATTTAATTCTTCTAATTGGTCTTTTTCATTAAAAGTCATCTACAAATCCACCCCCATAATAAGGGCATCCTCTCTACCATTTTCTGTGATGTAGTAATTGGGTCGACACCCTATCTCATTAAATTTAAATTTATCATATAAATTCACTGCAGCAGTATTTGACACTCTTACTTCTAAAAAAATTTGTTTGATATTACGCGCTTTACTAAAATTTATAAGGTTATTTAGTAATTTTGATGCTAATTTTTTTTTCCTCATTGATATTTCCACTCCAAGGTTAAGAATTTCACATTCATGATTCATCACTTTTGCAATAATAAAAGCGACAGTCTCATCATTGAATCTCACTACTTTAAAATAATCTTTTGCTGTCAATGATTCTTGAAAATTTTTTAGTGACCATAATGCAACTTTATTCTGACTCTCTATTAATAGAATATTTTTTAAATCACTCTCAATTGCATCACTTTCAGTGATTTGCATTTAGTTTTCTCTCTTCAATTGTGTAGGCGACCTTATTGCGAACATATTGCGGCAAAATCTCCCTGAGCGAAAATTCTTTTGGAAGATTACAAGCTGCCAATTTTGCAAGGTATGAGGATAATCCAGTTTGTACATTGACCGTTAAATAATTAATCCATAGATATGCATCATTGAACTGTTTTTTATAAAGCTCATAGCCCGTCCCAATAATTGTTAAATTATTTGTTACCTCCTCCGGTAATTGTGGGAGCTCTGATGGTTCAATAACTTGCGGTTTGACCAGAGGAAAAAAATTCTTTTTATTTGCCTCAGCTCTAAAGATCTGAAGATAAATTTGATCCATACGCGCATCAATTGTCGACATGATATATTTTGAGTTGGCCATTGACGCAATCACCTCAAGAGAATTGACTGGAACAATAGGAATTTTATGTGGAAACGCAAGACCGTATGCAACGCCAGAAGCAATCCTAATACCAGTAAACGAACCTGGGCCAGATGAAAATGCAATAGCGTCTAAATCACTTACTGCTAAGCCACATTTTTTTAAAATACTTTTTATTTCCTGAAGAATAATTTTTGAATGAGTGACACCAGCTTCGTATTCAATAATTTCCTCATGATCATTTATTTTTAAACACAATGAGAAAATAGAAGTTGATGTATCAATTGCCAAAATTTTCAATTACATGTCCTCTATGAATTGTAAAACCTCATTATAGTCAGAGACTATTTTATAGGGAGGTAGTGAACTTAAAATTTGTTTGCCATAAAATTTTTTTCTTATTCGATTATCTCCAATTATAGCTACTCCTCTATCAGAAAAATCTCGAATCAATCGGCCTAATCCCTGCTTCATCATTAACGTGGTCATTGGAATTTGAGTTTTCATAAAAAAATTTTTATCTTTTAGTAAGTTTATTTTTGCTTCAACGATAGGGTCATCAGGAGACTTAAATGGTAATTTATCAATCACCAATAAAGTTAAATCATCGCCAATCAAATCAATACCTTCCCAAAAAGAATATGACCCAATAAGAACAGTGTTATGACTTTTTTTAAACTGGCTAATTAATTGGTGGTTAGAATAGAGGCCTTGTTTTAAAATTTTTAAATTATTAGCGTCCTTTTTTAAAATGGACTCAATACATTCTGCAATTTCATCAATACCCTTTAATGAGGTCGTCAAAATTAACGTTCTTCCCTGATTAAGCTTTATCGCTGGATAAATATAATCAACTAAAGATGAAAAAAAATCATAAGCATTTGGATCAGGAAGATCTTCGGGGATATGAAGAATTGCATTTTTATTATAATCAAACGGGCTTTCAAAAATTTGAGTTTTTATATCTGACAAACCCGTTAGTTCTTTAAAATAGTCAAATGTTCCATTTGTAGTGATTGTCGCGGATGTAAATACTAAGCATGAATTTGCAAATTTTGACGTATCATTGAAAATTCCTTTAACATCAATTGGAGTAATGTGAATCGAAAATGACTTACTAAACCTTTCTAACCAGAGTGCATTTTTATCTTGTATGGGCTCAGCAATTTCAGTTAATAGATTATTCATAGACTTCAGCTCATTAACACAACTGTCAATATCTTTATTTATAAACCCCAAGGTATTCATGGTCAAAATTAAATTGCTAAGCAGATCGCTTAACTTATCGCTAGCCTCCCTAAATAAATCTAATTTATTTAATTTATGCAAGGAAACCCTACGGTTTTCATCTTTCACATAATCCATCATTTGAGAAATTAAGAAATTATACTGTTGAAAAATATTAGAAAATTTATCCAAGGAAACTACGGATTTTTTTAAATGGCTAATAAATTCATCAAGAACTCGATTAAGTTTTAAAGATGAAAATACTTTACTCGAATAGAGTGTTGCCAAATCAATTAAGTTATGGGCCTCATCAAAAACAATCACATCAGAAGATGGAAGCAAATTATTAGCCTCATCATTATCATTAAAAAAATCAGAAAAAAATAAATGGTGGTTTACAATTACCACCTCAGCTTGGTGTGCCCTTCTTCTTGCTTTATTCACAAAGCAATCTTTACTATATTTACATTCATTAAATAAACAGTTTTCACTTGTTGAAGTCACAGCATGCAATACATTACCCGAAAGCTCTAGATCTTGAATCTCAGATATGTCTCCAGTTTTTGATGATTTAAAAAAATGCTCAATGTCATTAAATGCTAAAACTTCTTTTTTTGAATAAAATAAATTTGAGTTATTTTGGATTCGATGATGGCATAAGTAATTTGTCCGGCCTTTTAATAAAGTTACATTAAAATTTATTCCCAGTGCTTTTTGTAGAATTGGAAAATCTTTTTTCAGCATTTGCTCTTGAAGATTTTTTGTTGCTGTTGAGATAATAATTTTCTTATTTTGTCTAATTGAAGGCATTAGATAACCAATGGTTTTACCTATACCCGTACCAGCTTCAATAGCAACAGATTGATTTGTATGTAATGCCTCATCGATAAATTTTGACATTTCAACTTGACCCACTCGCATTTGATAATTTTCTACTGCCTTTGATAATGCTCCAGTTTCAGCAAAAAAATTATCGAAGAAATCAACTTTATCTGACATTGTCAGTGTGTCCAAGATCTCTTTCAGGGTCTATTATGTCTCTGAGCCTTTGTTTGATAATTGCGATATCAATAAACCCTTTTTCAACTTGTCTGGAAAAAATTATATTTTTATTACAATATACCTCGAATACGCCAGAGTCTGATTGAACTAACTTAATTGAGTCAAGGTCGGATTCAAAAGTACTAAATAATTCTTGAGAAATCCAAGTTGCTCTAAAAAGCCATTTGCATTTTGGGCAGAACCTTATCTCTACGTTATTTTTTTGCATTTTGGTTTAATAATCATCAAGGATGTGATGTAATATTGTACATGTTTATCGTCTTCTAAATTTAGGGTGTTTTATGAAAAAAAGATTTAAGAATTTTAGTTTAATCTCAATTGGAGTTATATTTGGGATCCTAGTCAGTATTAATCTTTCAGTTTTTGCTGACAAAAAAGAAGAGGCAAAAAAACTTCCCGTAGAAGATTTAAGAATATTTGCTGAAGTATTTGGAAAAATCAAAGCTGATTATGTTGAGGAAGTGGCCGACAAAAAATTACTAACGGAAGCTCTGAATGGCATGTTGGCAGGGCTAGATCCACATTCAACCTTTCTTGATGAAGATCATTTTAAAGAAATGCAACAAGGAACTGCCGGAGAATTTGGGGGTTTAGGGATTGAAGTAGGAATGGAAGATGGTTTTGTCAAGGTCATATCACCAATTGAGGATACTCCAGCTTTTAAAGCAGGTTTACAAAGTGGTGACCTTATTATCAAACTCGATGACAAATCTGTTAAAGGAATGACTCTTAATGATGCTGTGAAACTAATGAGAGGCAAGCCTGGCTCAACAATCAATGTCCAAATCTTACGCAAAGGGAAAGATACCCCATTTGATGTAAAAATCACCAGAGCTCAAATTAAAAGCCAAAGCGTTAAGGCAAAGCTTATTCAAGAGGATTATGGATATTTAAGAGTTACCCAATTCCAAGAAAGAACTGGTGAGGATGTTGCAAAATCAATTAATAAATTGTTCGCGGAAAACAAAAAACCACTTAACGGTATTATTTTAGATATGAGGAATAATCCAGGCGGTCTCCTTAATGCTGCCGTTGCTGTATCAGCTGCTTTTATTCCTGAAGGAGAACTGGTTGTTTATACAGAGGGTCGGGCCAAAGACTCTAAAATGCACCTCACAGCCATTCCAGAAAACTTTATCCGAGACCCTAAAGGCAATAATTACATAAGTAAATTACCCCCTGAGATCAAAAAAACACCCATGGTCGTCTTAGTCAATAATGGCTCTGCGTCAGCCTCTGAGATTGTAGCCGGAGCTTTACAAGATCATAAAAGAGCTTTAATTGTTGGTACCAAGAGCTTTGGGAAAGGTTCTGTCCAAAGTATCCTTCCAATGAATAATGGAACTGCGATAAAATTAACAACAGCGAGATACTTTACACCTAAAGGGCGATCTATTCAGGCCAAGGGAATTGATCCTGATATTATCGTTGAGGATGGGTTCAGTGGTTTAATGTCACGCGAAGCTGATTTAAATAATCGTTTAAGTAATCCTGAAGAAAACAAACAAGATAAATCAGAATCGACGGAACCGAAAACAGATGAAAAAAACAATACATCTGAATCATCGAAAAGCGATAACGGTGCCGAAGCACTTAAAAATTTCAAACCTGTCGAGTTTGGTACCGAAGAAGATAAACAATTTCAAGAAGCTCTTAATATCCTAAAGGGTATAGACATGTATAAAACCATTAAATAACCATGATTGATAAGGTTATCTCCGAATTAGATTTTGCAATAAAGCTAATGACTGTGCCTCCAAAAGGAAATAGAGGTAACCCCGGAGAACATTATCAGTCAGTAGATAATGAACTAAGTACAAAAGATACAAAAGAAATTTCTCGATTAATGAGAATTAATCATACGGGTGAAATTTGTGCTCAAGCGCTCTACAGAGGTCAGTTATTTTTTAATAGTGACTCATACATTAAAACAAAACTCAAAAAAGCCTCGTTGGAAGAAATCGATCATCTCAATTGGTGTGACCAAAGAATAAAAGAACTAAAAGGACAAACCAGTCAGCTTAACCCTTTATTTTATTTTGGATCTTTTGCCCTAGGCGCAATTGCAAGCAGAATTGATACACGCTTTAATCTGGGATTTTTAGAAGAAACGGAAAAACAAGTTTCTGCTCACCTCGACAACCATCTCGAAAAAATTCCTCAAAAAGACAAAAAAACACATGCTATTTTGAAACAAATGAAATATGATGAGCAATGTCACCAAAAGACTGCAAACGCTCTTGGTGCAAAGAAACTCCCCAGTTTTTTTAAAAAAATTATGGGTCTAAGTTCCAAAATAATGACAAAAACAACCTACTGGATATAATTTTAAATGCAACGTTTTAAAGATATTTTAGAAACTTTAAATTCAGCTGATCATATTAAAGAAATTCAGCTTTATCATGAGGATAACCTTCATGGAGTAATAAAAAGCAAGCCTGGGTCAATGGGATCCTTAAAGGTATACTTTTATCTCTATGAGACATACGGAGAAATAAATAGTGATGCTGCAATGGAGGGTATCGATTTATATGCTGAGCATACAGATGATGCTCAAGATAACCCTGGTAAACATCCTAATATTGATCGCTTGCTGGATGTTATTGATTCAGACATTACCCTTCAAATTAAAATCATTGAGAACTAACTACCCGTTTCTAATAATTCAAAATCATGTGTAATTTTTACACTTTGACCTAACATAATTGAAGCTGAACAATATTTTGTTGCGGATAGCTCGATAGCACGCTCAACGGTTTTTGGATTTAAATTTTTTCCATAAACTTTAAAATGAATATGAATCTTGGTAAAAACTTTTGGAACTATCTCAGCTCTTTCAGCAGAAATTAGCGCTTCACAGTCGCTGACTTCTTGGCGAGATTTTTTTAAAATAGTCACCACATCAAATGAAGTACAACCCCCCACACCAGATAACAATACTTCCATTGGACGCATTCCTTTATTCTCTCCACCTAAATCTGCAGGGCCATCCATAACGATTTCATGACCAGCTTTTGAAGAAGCGATAAAACTTACACCCTTGTTCCATTTAACCCTTAAATCCATTTAATTCAAACCCAATAATTCAACATCAAAAATTAAATCACTATTAGGTGGAATGACTCCTCCTGCACCCCTTGATCCATATCCCAAATCAGATGGAATAATGATTGTTCTTTTGCCGCCAATTTTCATACCCTGTAAGCCAACGTCCCAACCTTTAATCACTTGTCCTATGCCCAATGTAAATTCTAGCGGATCATTTCGATCAAGCGAGCTGTCAAATTTTACACCTTTATTATCTTTTTTATTTGTATCGAGCAACCAACCGGTGTAATGGACTCTAACAACAAGGCCAGGTTCAGCCTCTCTTCCATCACCAACCACATTATCAATGAGCTGTAACCCCTTGTCGTAGACTTTAGCAGATTTTTGTTCCATACCTTTTTCCTTATCTCCTATTAATTCAATTGAAAAAACTGATGATGTCATGATTAAAAAAATCAAAAAATAATATTTCATATAAATCCTTGTTAGCTTTAATGTTGATACAAATAATCTAGGCTTTGTTCAATGAACTTTAAGAAGGATTGGTATTGAGGTCCATTTAATACAAATGTTACTATATATTCCTCGCCCTTGCTTGACTTCATAAAACCTGACAAAGCAAATACATTTTTAAGACGGCCTGTTTTAAGATGAGTTGCATTTGAAAAAGATTTTTCTTTAAACATTGACTTTAATGTCCCATCAATACCTGCAATTGGAAGTGAGCTAATAATTTCTGATTTCCAGTCAGATTCTACAATAAATGTTAAGACTTCCTGAAACAATAGAGTGTTGGCATAACTATCGCGTGATAACCCTGCCCCATTCTCAATAAAAAATTCATTAAAATTGATTCCTTTTTTTTCAAACCAGCTTTTAAAAAAAATATCGGTATTAAACTCATCAGCTTCAAATTCTGTCTTTTGTTTCATTGCAGTCAGGGCAAGATTCCTTGAAAATAAATTAAGGCTAAACTTATTCATCTGATACATCAGCTGATTTAAAGGATCCGAAAAATGTTCATGAAGCAACATAAACCTATTTAACTCATCATCGGCAAAGCTTTGCTTTTGTATTTCTCCATTAAATTCAATATCCGCCTCGTTTAAGATATTGTTAATAGCAACTTTAAAGTATTCATCCTGATTTAATGCATTCAGGTATAAAGATTTATTTTTACAACTCTTACTAAAAGATCCATTAAGAATAATCTGTATCAATTTATCCGAAAAGGTTACATCAGGATGAATTTTGGACTTCCAGTCCTCACAGACTTTATTTGTTATTTTTAAATTATTTATAACCTTAATCTCTTTTATGGATGGTTTACTGAATAAGTACACATTATCATCCTGATTTAAAAATTGAATCTCAATCGCTCCGGCTTCAATTAATAAAGATTTGGGTTGAATGTTATAAGCTCGGTAGCTTAAGTCATCAATATATTCTGGGTTAGGTTGAAATTTAAAGTATGAATCATCTAAAAAGATATTTCCTGTTATCTGGTTAATCCCTCTTGCCTTAAAACTATTAAAAATATCTTTTAAATTCTCAATTGATAAGGTTGGATCTCCTTCCCCCTTGATAATTAAATCACCTAAAAGTTTATTCTCTTTTATTTCTTTGCTAGAGAAAAATGACGTTCGAAATTTAAAATCAGGACCTAATTCATCGAGCGCAATTGTGGCTGTGATTAACTTATTTACTGATGCGAAATTAAATGATTTATCAACATTCTTGCCCCATGACTCACCTGTTGAGATGTTTTTTATAGAATAAGCAAAATCTTGTGAATTAATTTTATTTTTAATGACAAGCTCTTGAGAATATGCTGTTGTAATAAAAAAACTAATGATTAGAAGTAAACGTATCATTTAATATCCATCTGTAGTTTTTTAAATATTTTCTCTAAAACTTTCACTACAAATTTTATATCAGACAAGGTGCTTGTGTAAGGGGGCATAATGTAGACACACTTGCCAATGGGTCGGATTAACAATCCTTCTTTTCGGGCTAAAGATTCAAAGTTCATAGGCTCTTGATTTTCAGGTAAATCAAAACGCCAAATCATTCCAATATTTAAAAAGTTTCTAATATTATGTTTTGTTAATTTCATCATGATCTGGTTAAACAGCTTAGACTTCTCATTTACTTCATCAATGTTCAATTTTTTATTAAAATAATCTAAAGTTGCAATGGCTGCCGAACACGCAAGAGGGTTGCCAGTGAAGCTATGAGAGTGCAAAAAGTTTTTCTCAACATCTGGATTTAAAAACTCATGATATATTTTTTTGGATACAACAGTGGCTGCCAATGGAAGATATCCCCCTGATAAACCTTTTGATAGGCACATGATGTCTGGAGTAATATTGGCGTGCTGACATGCAAACATTTTCCCTGTACGGCCAAAACCAACCGCAATCTCATCTGCAATAAAATGAATATCAAGCTTTGAACATAATGCTCTTAATTTTTTCAAATATATAGGGTGATAATAATTCATGCCTGAGGCGCATTGAAGAATCGGTTCAATAATCAATCCTGCAATTATTTTATGATGTTTATTTAAGATTACTTCTGCTTTTTTAAAACTCTCTAGCGCAAACTCTTTGAGTTGTTTTTCAGATTCATAATTTTTTGGAGACGGATTGGGAAGAATGATATTTTTATTTAACAGGGAATGATAATTCTTAGAAAAAATATCTATATCTGTAACAGACATTGCGCCTATAGTTTCCCCATGATAACTATTCTCTAACATAGCAAACTTTGTTTTTTTAAATCCTTTATTTCTCCAAAAATGAAAACTCATTTTTAAGGCAATTTCAACCGAACTTGATCCGTCGCTTGAAAAAAAACAATGGTCCAGATTTGTTAAATGAGCTAATTTTTTTGATAAACGAACAACTGTCTGATGAGTCATTCCTGAAAGCATCACATGTTCAATTTTGTTTAGTTGACGCAACACACTTTTTTTAATGAAAGGATTGTTATGCCCAAATAAATTCACCCACCATGAGCTAATCGCGTCAAAATACTGATCTCCATCAACTGACTTTAACCAACTTTTATGTCCAGATTCAATAGCGATTAAATTATGTTCATTACAGCTATTCATTTTTGAATATGGATGCCAAACATAATCGATACTATCTTGAATCAACTGCTTATTTTTTTTACTCATAAATTTATGGAGCTGGGTTCATAGCTGACAAATGGATGTATTCAATTTCACTGAGCAACTCTTTAGGTAGATCAATTCGATAAGCATTAATATTTTGCTTAAGCTGGTCCATGGATGTAGCGCCAATAATTGTTGAAGTCATAAACCATTGGGAAAATACAAAAGCTAAAGACATTTCTGTTAACCCCAATTCATACTTACGAGCTAATTGAGCGTATTTGTCCACAGCAGAATTTACACCAGGCTTATCAAAACGTTTGGCATATCCCGGAAATAATGTAACGCGGCCAATTGCACTGGGATTATTTATATATTTTCCAGTTAAATAACCAAACGCTAAGGGAGAGTATGCTAAAAATCCGAGTTTTTCCCGATACAGAATTTCCGTTGTTCCAAATTCAATAGTCCTATTCAACAAGCTATAGCTATTTTGCAATGCACAAATTAATGGATATCCATATTCCTTGGCAATTTTAATAAACTGCATTAATCCCCACGGAAATTCATTAGATAAGGCAATCCCCTTCACTTTCCCAGAATTTACTAATTTTGAAAGTGTTTCTAATTGATTTTCAATTGAAATCCACTCAATTTGTTTACCATTTTTTATTTCTTCATTAGGGTCAAATCGATATTGACCAAACATTGGAACATTTCTTTCAGGCCAATGAAGATAAAGTAAGTCTAGATAATCTGTCTGCATTCTTCTTAAAGTCCCATCAACGGCAGCGATAATATTCGACTCATCCAAAGCAATTGGACCACCCCTGATCCAATTCAAATCTCGTCGGGGGCCCGCAATTTTACTGGAGAGTATAATCTTCTCCCTATTTTGCGACTTCAGCCATTCACCAACTATAGTTTCAGTTTTCGTATAAGTGTCAGCTTTGGGTGGAACCGGGTACAACTCTGCAACATCAATCGAATTGATCCCGTATTCAAGGGCATAATCAAGCTGCTCAAATGCATCCTGTTTCGAGTTTTGATCTCCAAAAGTCATGGTCCCCAGGGTAATTGGAGATAATTTAAGCTCTGTATTGTTTAATTGACGATAATCTTGTTCAGAAAACATAAAAAACCTTATAAAAAAACCTTTTTTTGAGTTTTACACTTGAAATAAAGGACAATCATCCCTATTATTAGCACTCTTGGTTGTAGAGTGCTAATTTTATAACCAATTAATAATAAGAATACACTATTAGGAGAGCTTACAAATGAAAATTCGTCCTTTACATGACCGTGTGATTGTAAAACGCGTTGAAGAAGAACGTACTACTGCATCAGGAATTGTTATTCCAGAAAGTGCTTCAGCAGAAAAACCAGACCAAGGCGTAATTGAAGCAGTTGGTAATGGAAAAATTTTAGAAGACGGCAATACCAAAGCATTAGATGTCAAAGTCGGCGATAAAGTCCTGTTTGGTAAATATGCTGGACAAACCGTTAAAGTTGATGGAAAAGAGCTTCTCGTAATGCGCGAAGATGACATCATGGCAATTATTGAATAATTAATTAAGTAAATACGGAGAAAAAATAATGGCAGCAAAAGACGTAAGATTCGGCGATGATGTTCGCCAAAAGATGGTCAAAGGTGTAAATATACTCGCAAATGCAGTAAAAGTTACACTTGGTCCAAAAGGAAGAAATGTTGTTCTTGAAAGATCATTCGGTGCACCAACAATTACTAAAGATGGTGTGTCTGTAGCAAAAGAAATTGAATTAAAAGATAAATTTGAAAATATGGGCGCGCAAATGGTAAAAGAAGTTGCCTCAAAAACTTCTGATAATGCTGGAGATGGAACAACGACAGCAACTGTTTTAGCTCAAGCAATTGTTCGTGAGGGAATGAAAGCTGTTGCAGCCGGAATGAACCCAATGGACCTCAAAAGAGGAATCGACAAAGCAGTTGAAACAGGAGTAGCTGAACTGCAAAAATTAAGTAAGCCTTGTAACACTAGTAAAGAAATTGCTCAAGTTGGATCTATTTCTGCAAATTCTGATGAATCAGTTGGGCAGATCATTGCTGATGCAATGGATAAGGTGGGTAAAGAAGGTGTAATTACTGTTGAAGACGGCTCAGGTTTAATTAATGAATTAGATGTCGTTGAGGGTATGCAGTTTGATCGTGGTTACTTGTCACCCTATTTTATCAATAACAATGAAAGACAAATTGCTCTTTTAGATGATCCTTATGTTCTTCTTCACGATAAAAAAATCGCCAGCATCAAGGATTTACTTCCTGCCCTTGAGCAAGTTGCAAAAACAAGTAAACCTTTATTAATTATTGCTGAAGAAATTGAAGGTGAAGCACTTGCAACTTTAGTTGTTAACAATATTCGCGGAACTATTAAAACTGTTGCTGTTAAGGCGCCAGGTTTTGGTGACCGAAGAAAAGCAATGCTTGAAGATATTGCCATATTAACTGGAGGTACAGTTATTTCTGAAGAAGTTGGACTAACTTTAGAAAATATCAAACTTGAAGATCTTGGCCAAGCTAAACGTATTGAAGTTGGCAAAGAAAATACAATTATCATTGATGGTGCAGGTAAAGCAGATAGCATTAAATCTAGAATTGAAACTATCAAAACTCAAATTGCTGAATCAACAAGTGATTATGATAAAGAAAAACTTCAAGAACGAGTTGCTAAACTTGCTGGTGGTGTAGCAGTCATTAAGGTTGGAGCAACGACTGAAATCGAAATGAAAGAGAAAAAAGCCCGTGTGGAAGATGCATTACATGCTACTCGGGCTGCTGTTGAGGAAGGAATTGTTCCTGGCGGTGGTGTTGCCCTAATCAGAGTACAAGACGCAATAGCAAAAACGAAAGGCTTAAATGCCGAACAAGATGCGGGTATTCAAATTGTTCTTCGTGCAATTGAAGAACCTCTTCGTCAAATCGTTACAAATGCTGGAGAAGAAGCTTCCGTTATTATTAATAAGGTTAAGGCTGAAAAAGGTAATAATGGCTATAATGCAGCAACTGATACTTATGGAGATATGGTCAGTATGGGTGTCTTAGATCCAACAAAAGTTACTCGCTCTGCATTGCAGAATGCAGCATCTGTTGCAGGACTGATGCTTACTACTGATTGTATGATTGCCGAACTACCTAAAGAAGATGCTCCAGCAGCACCTGATATGGGCGGTATGGGCGGTATGGGTGGTATGGGTGGTATGGGTGGTATGATGTAACCATATATCATTCAGATATAAAAAAAGGGTCTCTAATGAGACCCTTTTTATTTTCTGGTGCATTGGGGAGGAACAATGCAAAAATTCCAGATTTGAATATATGATAACTAAAATTTAAAAAAGTTCGAATAGTCATACTAAAATTTAAAAAATTAAGGTAGCATCATGACCCATGCAATTAAACTACTTAAATGATTTAAATGAAAAACAACTTGAAGCAGTGAAGCTTCAAAATGAATCAGCCCTCATTCTTGCTGGAGCAGGAAGTGGCAAAACAAAAGTTTTAACATCAAGAATTAGTTGGTTAATTCATAACCAAATTATTTCCCCCAACGGTCTTATTGCAGTAACTTTTACTAATAAAGCTGCCAATGAGATGTTGTCAAGAATTTCAACTCAACTGGGCATGAATCCAAGAGGCATGTGGGTTGGAACCTTTCATGGACTTTGTAATCGTTTTTTAAGAATACATTTTAAAGATGCGGATCTTCCACAAACCTTTCAAATACTAGACAGCAGTGACCAGCTTTCAGCTATAAAAAGATTATGCAAAATATTACAGATTGATACAGATAAATTTAACCCAAAAGAGATTCAATACCATATCAATGGATCAAAAGAAAATGGGATGCGAGCAAAAGATGTTAAAACCTATGACCCACATACTCAAAGAATTAACGAAATTTATCTTGAATATGAAAAACAATGCCAGAAAGAAGGGGTGGTCGATTTTGGAGAACTGCTCCTTAAATCCTATGAATTATTATTTAATAATGAAGTTTTAAGAACTCATTATCAAAATCGATTTCGCCATGTATTAGTTGATGAGTTTCAAGATACAAGTGAGCTTCAATATCGATGGCTGAAGCTTTTAACAGGAAATAATAATATTATTTTTGCTGTAGGTGATGACGATCAATCAATTTATGCATTTAGAGGAGCAAATGTCGGAAATATGAAGTCTCTACAGAGAGATTTTCATATTAAAAATATTATTAAGCTTGAGCAAAATTATCGATCTAAAAACAATATCCTTAATGCTGCCAATTCTATAATTAAAAATAATGAAAATCGACTTGGTAAAAATTTGTGGACAGCTTCTGGTGACGGAGATCCCATTAGAATTTTTCGGGCATTATCGGATGCGGATGAAGCTCAATATATTCTTGACGAAATAAAAATGTGGCACCGCAAAGGCACACTCTATCAACAAATGGCTATTTTATATAGAAGTAATGCGCAATCGAGAATATTAGAACATCACATGGTTTCAAATAATATTCCCTATCGTGTTTATGGTGGTTTGCGATTTTTTGAGAGAGCTGAGGTAAAAAATGCACTTGCTTATCTAAGACTGATTTCTAATAAACAGGATGATAATGCTTTTTTAAGAATTGTTAATTTTCCTACACGTGGTATTGGTAACAAAACCTTAGAACAACTTCAGGATTCAGCAAAAATTACAAACACATCTCTCTGGGAATCAGCAGTTTCCACCTATAAAGCGCCTGTCGCCGAAAAAGGAATATCTTTTTTTGTAGATTTAATTAAGCGAATAGAAGATGAGATACAGGGTGTCAATCTTGCTGAAGCGATTGATGTTGTAATAAATTTCAGTGGATTAAAGAATCATTATTTAGCAGACAAAGATGGTCAAGATCGAGTATCAAACCTTGAAGAATTAGTTTCGGCAGCAATTACATTTTCAGAAAATTTTGATGAAGTGGATAAAAATCTTGAATTAATTGAATTCTTAAATTACACCTCTCTTGAGAGTGGAGAGTTGCAAGCAAAAGCAAATCAAGATGCTCTTCAGTTAATGACTATTCATTCAGCAAAAGGACTAGAGTTTGAAATTGTTTTTATCACCGGCTTGGAAGAAGGATTGTGTCCTCATGAACAAAGCTTAATAGAAGCTGATGGCTTAGAAGAAGAAAGAAGATTAATGTATGTAGCTGTCACTAGAGCCAGAGAGAACCTATATCTGACCTACGCACAATCAAGACTTATGTATGGCCAAACTCACTATAATTTATCGTCACGATTTTTAGATGAAATACCTGAAAATCTTATCAAAAAAATTAATATCGCTATTGAATCCAAACCGCAGCTTCGTCAACAGTCTATTGGTTTTACAAAAAATGAGCCTAATTCAAACTTTCCATTTACCATTGGCTCGCAGGTTGTACACAAAAAGTTTGGGCAAGGAACTGTAATCTCATATGAAGGCTCAATTAATGACTTGAGGATACAGATACAATTTGAAATTGCTGGCACAAAATGGCTTGCCTTAGAATTTGCTAAATTAGATAAACTATAATTTAAAAATTTCTTTGTAGCTAAGGTATTGAAAAATAAATAAAGCCGCCACGTAGATCGAAGTTAGACTAAAAATAATTATTGTTGATATGGCCATGAAGATATTTTGTGAAAAATTAAATATCATCAAAATACTTTGAGTTGCATATATCGAACCGGCAAAAATAATAACTAAGCATAGCCATGACATTATTAAGGGTATCAAGTAAATTAATATTGCGGCAACACTTGATTTAAGTGACTTTAAAACCTCTTGATTTTGGAAGACGATTATCATTGGTGAAAACCAAGTTGCTGCAAATAAAGGGATCATGAGTAAAAATAACTTTACTAAAAGCTTTATAAATACCGATAATTCAACTGCGTTATTTGCTAAATTTGTTTGTTCAACGATTACTTTCATCTGTGGTGACAGAATGGATGAAATTACCAATGCATAGAAAAAAGTAATTAATCCTACTCTAACTAACTGAGGTAGTTTTTTCTTAATTTTCGGATCAAGAGATAAAAACTTGATTTTTTTATCCTGTGATGCATGATAAAAAATAACAATTTGAACTACTGCAATTGGCCATAAAATAATTACAACTGGTGATAAAAATTGAATTAATGGCAGTGAGGGTAAAACTAAAAAAATAAATAGATATGTATATCCAATTATTAAAGAGTTGTTTTTAGTGCATCTAAGAATATCAAATATCTGACTTATCCATGATTTTGTTAATTTAAAATAATTCATTATTTACCTAATCTCCTGAGGCTTAAAATTTCTTGAAAAAATAAGGGATCTTTAGGTTGATTTAATTCGGCTTCTTTTTTAGAGAGTTGATCCTGATATCTTGATAATAAAAATCTCATTGCAGCAAGTCTTAGATAACCTCCAAGTGCATCGTATTCTTTTTGCTTTAGGACCCTATTTTTATCATATGCCTCAAGAAAAATTTCTTGTCTTGTTCTATTAATTGACCCATCGTTATTTGTACACCAATCGTTTATTACAATTGCAATATCGTAAATGAAATAGTCTGTACACGCATAATAGAAGTCAATAATCCCGCCAATTGTGTCATCTTCAAACAGAACATTATCCCTAAAAAGATCAGCATGGATAATGCCTTTTGGAAGATCGCTGGGTAAATCTTGTAAATAAATAAGTTCCTCACTTATCAAATTTTTTACTGAATCATTAAGGCAATCAGAGATTGATTGATATGTTTTCTTCATCCAAGATAAATTTCGATCATTCTCTTTATGTGTATTAAAACTTTTTGAGAGTTCATGCATTTTTGCCAATGCGAATCCTAGAGCCCTCAGTTGATTTTCATTAATTTCCTTATGAACTTTGCCTGGTATTTTTGTGAGTAATGCAGCAGGTTTTTTTCTTAGCGTGTGGACTATGATTCCTTTTTTGTCCTCTATCGGATTGGGACAAGAAAATCCATGCTCTGATAAATGATGCATGAATTCAAAGTAAAAATTTAACTCACTTGCAACTAATTCTTCAAAAATGGTAAGAACTACTTCTTGATGATCAGTTTGAATAAAAAAATTACTATTGGTGACACCCCCTGAGATTCCTTTAAAAGATATCAAGCTCCCAATGTTATAGTTTTTAACAAAATCTTCTGCATCATTTGAGTTGAGAGAGGTATAAACCGCCATGAACTAGTTAAAATTCACCGATTACCCACATTGGTATTGATACAGCAGAACCCTCCATATCTTTTCTCACCCAGTCACCATTTTGATCATATTTTATTAAATAGTAGGAAGGCATATTTTTTGGAGTTACTTTGATCATATAAAGATTACCGTTTAATCGATACTCCTCTATAAATTCGTCTTTTTCCTCCCGAATAGTAATTTCAGGCTGATCAAGAGATACATCGTATTCATAATCAGCAGGAGGAGGAGAAATATCTTCCGTATTTTCTGAGAATCCAAGATGAAAGAAAAAAAGTAAGGATAGAGTGAATATATATTTATACATAGATAATTTTAATTAATGTTAATTCAAATATTATAAATGAATATTTAGGTTATTGGTTTCAAAAGAAAGATCATTATTAATATCGTAATAACATGAGAAGATGTAATCAACAATCTCCTCAGGGTCATCGCATATTTTAAAAATCTGAAGATCTTCCGAGTGCGCAAAATTTTCTTTAATAATCTGATTTTCTAACCAGTCCACCAGGCCTTGCCAAAAAAATTTACCCACAAGCACAACAGGAACTCTTTTTGATTTTTTGGTTTGTATTAGGGTCAACACCTCACTTAATTCATCCAATGTTCCAAAGCCCCCTGGAGTTACTACATAAGCAAAAGCATATTTCACAAACATGACTTTGCGCATAAAAAAATATTTAAAATTTATGCTGATATCTTGATATAAATTAGGGCTTTGTTCCTGAGGTAATACAATATTCAATCCAATACTTTTAGATTTACCATTGAATGCCCCCCTGCTCGCTGCCTCCATAAGCCCTGGCCCACCACCTGTAATGATATTAAAACCAGATTCTGATAATTTGTAAGCTATTTGTTCAGTTAATATGTAATTTGAATCACCAGGCTTTGATCGAGCACTGCCGAAAAAAGAAATAGCAGGTGTTATTTTATCTAACGACTGGGTAGCGCTGACGTATTCAGATACAATCTCGAAAGCATGCCATGATTCATTGTCCAACTGGGTTTGCATTAGTAAGTCATGAAGATTAACACTAGGATTTTTTTTAGTTTCAGCCATAATAAACTCATATGAAAAAAATATTACTCATTGATGGATCATCATATTTATATAGAGCATATCATGCACTTCCAGATTTAAGAAATCATAATAATGAGCCTTCTGGGGTTATTTACGGCGTCTTAAACATGCTTAAAAAAACCATTGAAGAGTTCTCTTCGGATTATATTGTTTGTGTTTTTGATGCAAAAGGTAAAACCTTTCGTAATGATATCTATGCTGAATATAAAGCTAATCGACCAAAAATGCCCGATGATCTTTCTTTACAAATTGATCCCCTTAAACAAGCCATAAATGCATTTGGTATTCCAATGTTATCAATAGCAGGCGTTGAAGCTGATGATGTTATAGGAACTTTGGCAACAAAAGCTGATGAGCAAAATATGCAAGTAATTATCTCTACCGGAGATAAAGATCTTGCTCAATTAGTGAATGATAATATCACCTTAATTAACACCATGACTAATGAAAAGTTGGATATTAATGGAGTTATTAATAAATTTGGAATTCCACCCGGAAAAATTATTGATTACCTAACTTTAATCGGAGATAAATCAGACAATGTTCCCGGTGTAGATAAAGTAGGCCCAAAAACAGCTTTAAAATGGCTTGAAGAATTCGGGAACCTAGATGGTGTTATTCAAAATCATGAAAAAATAACAGGTGCTGTTGGAACAAATCTTAAAGACTCTCTCAATTGGTTAGCGACTGGAAAAAAATTAATCACGATAAAGAAAGATGTTGATATCAATCTAGATTTAAAGGAATTTTTACCCAAAGATCAAAATAAAGAGGAGCTTAGAAAGATATATCAAAGGTATAACTTTAATAGTTGGCTCAAAAAAGAATTTCAACCAAACTCGGCTGGTGAGGCCTCTAAAACTCAAGAATCTATTACTGAGTTTATAGCCACAAAAAAATACAGCATTGTTAATACCTCAGACGAGCTTGAATTATGGATACAAAAAATCCTGAAAAAGGGTCAATGCGTTATTGATACTGAGACAGATTCCCTTGATTTTATGATTGCAAGATTAGTTGGAATTTCACTGGCGACTGATGCTGGTGAAGCATGCTATATCCCACTTCAGCATCAAGATCTCAGCATAAATCAACTGCCTTTTGAAGACACTTTAGAGAAAATTAAAACAATTACACAAAACCAGAGTATTAAAAAAATTGGTCAAAATATTAAATATGATATGCATGTTTTGAAAAACTATGGTTTAAGTTTTATTGGTGAAATTGAAGATACAATGTTAATGAGTTATGTGCTTGATAGCACTGAATCCCACGGAATGGATAAATTATCAAGTAAACATCTCAACCATGAATGTATAAGTTTTGAGTCAGTTGTTGGAAAAGGTGTAAACAAATTAACTTTCGACCAAATCAATATTAGTGATGCTTTTACCTATGCAGCAGAAGACGCTGATGTCACCTTGCAACTTTACAATTTATTTCATAAGAAAATTTTAAACGATGATAAAGCGAAATATATCTACTACCAAATCGAAATTCCATCTCTTAAAACTTTATTTGAAATTGAACGTAATGGCGTATTAATATCTGAACAAATACTGCAAAATCAAAGTCAAGAAATAGGCTTAAAAATTATTGATTTAGAAAGCCAAGCTTTTAAAATTGCAGGTCAACCATTTAATCTCTCATCGCCAAAACAACTTAGAGAAATTTTATTTGATAAAATTGGTATTACCTCCACTCGAAAAACGCCAACGGGAATTCCATCAACAAGTGAAGATGTTCTTGAGGAATTATCAAATATTCACCCTTTGCCAAAAGTAATTTTAGAGCATCGAAGTTTAAGTAAACTAAAAAACACTTACACTGACAAGTTACCTAAAATGGTGAATTCAGCCTCAGGCCGTATTCATACCAATTATAATCAAGCAGTAGCTATCACCGGACGACTAGCCAGTTCTGAGCCTAATTTACAAAACATTCCAATCAAAACAGAGGAAGGGAGAAAGGTTAGAAAAGCATTTATTGCAAAACAAGATGCCTTAATTCTTTCTTGTGATTATTCACAAATTGAACTCAGAATAATGGCTCACTTATCCCAGGATGCGGGATTAATAGAATCCTTTCAACAAAATGAAGACATTCATACGGCAACAGCATCCAAAATTTTTAATATGAGCCCTGCTGATATTTCATCAGAACAAAGGCGATTTGCAAAAGTTATTAATTTTGGACTGATATATGGCATGAGCGCTTTTGGTCTTGCTCAGACTCTTAATATTGATCGAAATTCCTCAAAAAACTTTATTGAACAATATTTTGAAAAATATCCAGGTGTTAAAAACTACATGGATATAAGTAAAATAAAAGCTAAGGATCAAGGATATGTTGAAACAATTTTTGGAAGAAAACTTTGGGTACCAGAAATTAATAGCCCTAACGGGATGAGAAGGGCGGCAGCTGAAAGAGCATCAATTAATGCCCCAATGCAGGGCACTGCTGCAGATTTAATTAAAATGGCTATGAACCAAGTGCAAAGTTGGCTGGTTAATAAAAAACTTCAATCAATGATTATTATGCAAGTTCATGATGAGTTAGTTCTGGAAGTGCCCAAAGAAGAACTTGATATTATTAAAAAAGAGGTGCCAAGCATTATGAGTAAAGTTGCCTCTCTCGATGTTCCTTTAATTGCTGAAATTGGGTCAGGGATAAATTGGGATGAGGCACATTAATGCAAAAAAATAAAATTCAAGCAATTATCATTGGTGATGAAATTCTGTCAGGAAAAAGGCAAGATAAGCATTTCAAAAAAATACTTGAATTATGTAAATTCTATAATTATGAGCTTAATCAGGTAATTTATGTTTCCGACGAACCAGAAGAAATCTCAAAGGCTATCGCAAATTATACAAATAAAACTTTATTCTGCTTTGGCGGAATTGGTGCTACACCCGATGATCATACAAGACAAAGTGCTGCAATAGCTTATCAAAAAAAACTGGTGGCTCATCCAGAAGCTTTATCCCTCATTGAAAATAAGTTTGGTAAGGAAGCTTATCCAAAAAGAGTATTAATGTCCTATTTTCCTGAAGGAGCTGAAATAATTCCTAACCCAATAAATCAGATTCCAGGTTTTTATGTTGGTGTTCATTTTTTTATGCCTGGATTTCCAGAAATGGCATGGCCGATGATGGAATGGATTTTCAATCACAAACTCCCCAAAATCAAATCAAATTTAGATGATCAATCAATTGTTATAAAAAATATTGCTGAAAGCCTTTTGATTGACCTAATGAATGATATCGAATCTCAATTTCCTCTTGTGAAGATGTACAGTCTGCCTAAAATTACTCCTCACCGCCAAATTGAGTTTGGTGTAAAAGGAGATAAAAGACAAGTTCAAAAATCTATGAGCATAATCAAAAAATATATAAAAGAACTTGGGTATGACTTTTAAAACCAGTCAATTGCCTATAAAATAGGCAATCTATTTTATTGACTCATTTAGATAATGCAAATCGGTCCACATAAACTTAAAAATAACATTGTTGTTGCCCCAATGGCAGGTGTAACTGATCGGCCCTTCCGTCAGTTATGTAAAAAATATGGCGCAGGCATGGCTGTAAGTGAAATGGTTACATCCAACTCTTTACTTTATGGAAGCTCAAAAACCATTCGTAGAGCGAATCATGAGGGAGAAGTTGACCCAATATCTGTTCAAATTGCAGGAGCAGATCCAAAAATGATGGCTGAAGCTGCAGAATATAATGCAGATAAAGGGGCTCAAATTATAGATATCAATATGGGTTGTCCAGCAAAGAAAATCTGTAACGTTATGGCTGGATCGGCACTTCTTCAACATGAAGATCTTGTGAAAAAAATTTTAGAATCAGTCGTAAAAGCCTCACCCGTTCCAGTGACCCTTAAAATCAGAACCGGATGGGATAAACAACATAAAAACGCAATAAATATTGCCAAAATTGCTGAAAGCTCAGGTATTCAAGCGCTCGCTATTCACGGAAGAACTAGAGCCTGTCACTATACCGGAGAGGCTGAGTATGAAACGATAGCGGCTGTAAAAAATGAAATTAGCATACCTGTTATCGCTAATGGTGACATTACCACACCAGAAAAAGCTCTTGAGGTTTTGAGACAAACCTCGGCAGACGCTGTAATGATTGGACGTGCAGCCCAAGGAAGACCCTGGATTTTTAGAGAAATTGATCATTTCATTAAAACTGGAAATCATTTAATGCCTCCCACTATAGATGAAGTAGAAAAAACGACTCTTGAACATGTCATTGATTTATATGACTTTTATGGAGAAGAATCTGGCTTGAGAGTAGCCAGGAAGCATATATCATGGTACACAAAAGGTTTCAAAAATTCAGCAATGTTTCGTTCAAAAATGAATACCATTGATAACACATCTGAACAGATTAATTATATAAAGGAATTTTTCCAAAGTCTTAAAGAGGACTCCCTTTTTGTCAATAATAATGAAAGTTTTTCATTTGCCTAAAAATGAAACAAGACCTACCTGACATAATAGAAAATCTTCTAGAAAACTACTTTCATGATCTTGAAGGCGAAAAACCTAATGCGGTTTATGAAATGGTTTTAAGATCTGTAGAAAAACCATTATTAATTTATATAATGAATTATGCTCAAGGTAATCAAACAAAAGCAGCAGAAATTTTAGGCTTAAACAGGAATACTTTGAGAAAAAAGCTCGAACTCTATAATTTAAATTTTTAGTACTATTTTTTATGGCAAAAGTTAAAACAGCACTTATCAGTGTTTCTGATAAAACAGGACTCTTGGAGTTAGGCCAAAGATTATCAGCCTTGGGTATAAAAATTTTATCTACAGGCGGTAGTGCACAAGTCTTAAGAGACAGTAAAATTAATGTTACTGAAGTATCTGAGCATACTGGATTCCCGGAGATTCTAGATGGCAGAGTCAAAACTTTAAATCCAATTATTCATGGTGGTATTTTAGCTCGAAGGGATTTAGAGGATCATATTGAGACTTTAAAAGAACATGCTATTGAACCAATCGATCTAGTAGTTATAAATTTATATCCTTTCATTAAAACCATAGAAAATCCTAACTCAACATTTGAAGAGGCTATCGAAAATATTGATATCGGAGGCCCAGCGATGATCAGGTCCTCTGCAAAGAATCATAATGATGTTGCTATATTGACCGATCCAAAAGATTATGATTTGATCCTTTCGGAATTAGAATCTAATAATAGGGAGTTATCTCAAGAATTAAAAAAAGAATTAGCAAAAAAAGCATTTCATCACACTTCAAATTATGATCAAGCAATATTTAATTACCTATCTAACAAGACACTCAGCAAAAATCTTTTTCCTGAAATTATGACTATAAATTTAGAAAAAAAAATGGATATGAGGTATGGCGAAAATCCCCATCAAAGTGCAGCATTTTATACTCAAAAAACTGATTATAAAGGTGCCTTATCAAACTTTACCCAAATTCAAGGAAAAGAACTTTCTTTTAATAACCTTAACGATGCTGAAACTGCATGGGAGTGTGTAAAAAATCTTGAAAATATCTCCTGTGTAATTGTCAAACATGCAAATCCATGTGGTGTTGCTTCTGCCAGTTCAGCAAAAGAATCGTATCAAAAAGCTTTTCAAACTGATCCAACCTCATCATTTGGGGGAATTATTGCTTTTAACACGATAATTGATCAAGAAACAGCTCTTGAAATCGAAAAGCAATTTGCAGAACTCATTATCGCCCCAGATTTTTCTGATGAGGCACTTAAGATTTTTAAAGCTAAAAAGAATTTAAGACTGTTAAAGATACCTAATGAAAAAGGAAATGATAATTTTGATATAAAAAAAATTGGCGGAGGTATGCTTATTCAAACTCCAGATCACATTGATTTTAATATACAAGACTGTTTAGTAGTCAGTAAACTTAAACCTAACAATACTCAACTGATAGACATGACCTTTGCATGGCATATTGCCAAATATGTAAAATCAAATGCCATCATTTTTTGCAAAGATCAATGTACTCTGGGTGTTGGAGCTGGTCAAATGAGCCGAGTGGATAGTACAAGAATCGCGGCAATTAAGGCTGAAAATGCTAACCTTAATTTATCTGATAGCGTCGTAGCTTCAGATGCTTTTTTTCCATTTAGAGATGGCATTGATGTATTAGCAAATTATGGAGCAAAGTGTGTCATTCAACCTGGAGGAAGCATTAGGGATGATGAAGTTATTGATGCGGCAAATGAGCATAATTTAATTATGCTATTCACCAATACAAGACATTTTAAACATTAAATAATTATGAAAACATTAATAATTGGAAGTGGTGGAAGAGAGCATGCGCTTGCATGGAAAATTTCCCAGAGTGAGCATGTTAAGGAAGTTTTTATCGCGCCTGGAAATGGCGGCAGTGATTCTGAACCAAAAATTAAAAATATTAATATTACCGATCATCAACAATTAATTGATTTTGCAATCGAAAATAAAATTGATCTTACAATTGTAGGTCCTGAGCAACCTCTTTCAGAGGGTATTGTTGATAAATTTGAGGAAAAGCATCTTAGAATTTTTGGCCCATCAAAACAGGCTGCTAAGCTAGAGTCGTCAAAAAAATATGCCAAGGAATTTATGATAAGACATCAAATACCAACAGCATTTTATAAATCCTTCAATGACGCTAAATTAGCACATTCCTATATAGATGATCAAAAAATGCCAATTGTAATTAAAGCAGATGGACTCGCTGCAGGAAAGGGAGTGATCATCGCGCTTACAAAAGAAGATGCTCACACAGCAATTAATTTCATGCTTGAAGAGAATCAATTTGGGAATGCAGGTTCTGAAATTGTAATAGAGGAGTTTTTGGATGGCGAAGAGGCTAGCTTTATTGTCATGTGCGATGGGGAAAATATTTTTCCAATGGCTTCAAGCCAAGACCACAAAAGACTTTTAGATAACGACCAAGGTCCAAATACCGGGGGGATGGGAGCTTATTCTCCAGCACCCATTGTAACTCCAAAGATTCATGATCAAATTATGAAAACTGTTATAGAGCCATCAATTCAAGGATTAAAAAAAGACGGAATAACATTCAAAGGGTTTTTATATGCCGGCTTAATGATTAAAGATGAGAGCATAAAAGTTTTAGAATTTAATTGTCGTATGGGTGATCCTGAAACACAGCCCATACTTTTTAGAATGAAAAATGATCTTTTTGAGTTAATTTATGATGCTTGTGATCATAAACTTAACAAACACCAACCGCTTTGGGATGACGACTTTGCTCTTACTGTGGTTATGGCTGCAAAAAATTATCCCAACTCTCCAGAAAAGGGAATAGAAGTAATAAATGCTAACTATAAAAGCCCTACACAATATGTTTTTCATGCTGGAACAAAAAGAGAAAATGAAAAAATTTTAACAAATGGGGGGAGAGTTTTAGGCTTAACAGGAAAAGGTAAAAATCTGCAGCTTGCATTCAATGAAGCTTATAAAATGACTGATCTTATATCGTTTGATGGATGTCAGTTTAGAAGAGATATTGGTAAGAAGGCATTAAATTAATTTGCAAAGACCGAGATTAAATAGAAAACTACTAATTGGTAAAATATTAATACACCCAACTGAATCTTGCTTTGGCATTGGCTGCCATCCAAAAAAAATAAAAAGTCTCAAAAAAATACTGCTCTTAAAGCAAAGAGCAAAAAATAAATCCTTTCTTTTAATTTCGGATGATGCACAAAAATTTAAGCATTACATTAATAATGATTACTATAAATCTAATTCCTTTAAAAATTGGAAGCCGCATACCTCTCTACTTTTTAAAAAAAAACTCATACCAAAAAATTTCTTACTTGCTCCAAAACAAATGAAAATTGGTTGCAGAATACCGGATCATAAAAAAATTAAATCTATTCTTAAAAATTTTATGTTTCCTATCACATCCACCAGTGCTAATTTATCAGGTAAAAAAAATTTAAAATTTTGGAGAGATTGTTGCCGTCTGTTTCACAGCAACTCTTGTATTATTATAAAAGATCAGATTGGTAATTACTCAAAACCTTCACAAATTATTGATTTTGATACTAATAAAGTTATAAGGAAATAACTTGGTAAATAAAAACTTGGTAAATAGTAGATTTCAATCCCTGCAAAATAGAATTATTGAAACTATTGAAATGGTAGAGACAAAAACTTTTCTTCACGACTCATGGCAACGTCCAGAAGGTGGTGGTGGTAATACTTGTATTCTTGAAAATGGAAAAATTTTTGAACGTGCTGGTATTGGTTTTTCTCATGTTTATGGATCACAACTTCCAAAATCAGCAACCGAAGCACACCCAGAAATAGAGAATCGTAAGTGGGAAGCAATGGGTGTTTCTCTTGTATTTCATCCTCATAATCCCTTTATTCCAACGGTTCATATGAATGTGCGATTTTTTATTGCCTCCCAAGATAATAAAGATGATGTATGGTGGTTTGGAGGTGGTATGGATTTAACCCCTTATTATCCATTTGAAGAAGATGTCATTCATTTCCATCAAACACTTAAAGATGGGCTTGATCAATTTGATGAAAAGCTCTACCCCGATTATAAAAAACAATGTGATGAATATTTTTATTTAAAGCACCGTAATGAACCAAGAGGTATTGGTGGAATATTTTTTGATGACTTGAATAAATTTGGGTTTGTCAAAACCTCTAATTTAGTTTTTAGTATCGGAGCCCTTTTTTTAAATGCATACATGCCGATTGTTCAAAAAAGAAAAAATAATGAGTACACAGATGAACAAAAAAAATTCCAACTATATAGACGAGGTCGCTATGTTGAGTTTAATTTATTACAAGACCGTGGGACTTTATTTGGAATTCAATCCAAAGGTCGTACAGAATCCATCTTGATGTCTATGCCGCCTATGGTAAATTGGTCATATGATTGGACTCCAAAAAAAGGCAGTACAGAAGAGGAGTTATATACAAAATTTCTTATCAACAAAGACTGGCTATCATCAGATAAATGCTAAACAATTTATTTAGAAAAAAAAAGATCTATGGTAATAAAAACACAAAACTCAAAAGGTGTTTAACAGTAACTGACCTCACCCTACTTGGCATTGGCTGTATTATTGGGACTGGGATATTTGTCTTAACTGGGATTGCAGCTGCAAATCAGGCTGGACCAGCAGTTGTTCTTTCTTTTGTTATTTCGGGTCTAGCTTGCACATTTGCTGCTTTGTCCTATGCTGAACTTGCATCTTCTGTTGGGGGTTGTGGTAGCGCCTATGGTTATGCATATGTTACTTTCGGTGAAATAATCGCATGGCTTGTTGGCTGGATTCTTATTCTTGAGTATGGAATGTCAATTGCAGCTGTAGCCAATGGTTGGTCTGGTTATTTCAACAATGCTTTAAGTTCTATAGGTATTTCAATCCCCCACTCATTAACTCATGGTCCTTATCAAGATGGGATTATAAACCTACCAGCATCTTTAATAATAATTTCTATTATGATTCTGCTGATTGTAGGTGTTAAAGAAAGTGTAAAGTTTAATGCCGTGATGGTATTAGTAAAATTAATAGCGATTTTTACATTTATTCTAGTTGCTATCTTTAATGTCGAAGTGATTAATTGGCAGCCTTTTATGCCTTATGGATGGTTCGATAAATTGGAAGATGGGCGTACAGTTGGAATTTTAGCTGGAGCCTCAATTGTCTTTTTTGCTTATGTGGGATTTGATGCAGTTTCAACTGCAGGTGATGAAGCTATTAATCCACAAAAAGACTTGCCCAGAGGAATAATTTATTCTTTGATTTTCTGCACACTCATTTATATTCTCGTTTCCGCATTATTAACCGGAGTTGTAAATTATAAAGAGCTGGGAACTTCATCGCCTGTTGCCTTCGCATTAACAAAAATTGGTTTTAAAAGTGCATCAGCTTTGGTAGCAACAGGGGTAATTTCTGGTTTAACAACAGTCATACTTGTTCTATTTTATGCATTAACAAGAATTCTCTTAGCTATTAGCCAAGATCAACTTTTGCCAGAAAAACTTTCTGTGATCAATAAAAAAACGCAAACACCTGTAAGAATAATATTATTAACTGGAATAATCATTTCAGTCGTTGCGGGATTAATTCCTTTGGGTAATTTAGCAGAAATTGTAAATATCGGTACTTTATCTGCTTTTATTTTTGTATGTTTTGCGGTCTTAAAAATCAGAAAATCAAAATTAAATTATTCAAGAAAAATATTTAAAAATAAATTTCATCCGCTGATTCCTTGTTTAGGTATTTTTTCATGTGCAGCTTTGGTGTTTTTTCTACCCACTGATACATGGTTAAAATTTATTATTTGGAATGGTTTAGGCTTATTTGTATATTTAATCTTTGGTTATAAAAATAGCAGATTAAATTGATAAAATCCAAGTAACGATTTTATCAAGATCTTCGTTTTTAATTTTAGGATGACCAGGCATAGGAATATTACCCCAATTACCCGTGCCGCCATTTTTTATTTTTTGAATCAACATAGTCTTAGCTTTTTTATCATTTTTATATTTTTTTGCTACATCTTGATATGAAGGACCTAGAACTTTAGTTTTTACAGAATGGCAAGCCAGGCAACCGTTATCTTGGGCTAACTGCTTTCCCATATCATCAGATAATGCAAAATGAGTAATAAAAATTAATAAAAATAACAAGATTTTCATGTCTATTAGTCCCATGCATGTATTTTTAGTTCAAAGAGGATTAATTAAAGAAGTATTAGTATTCCTGAACAGCTATTTCAGTTCCAATTGTGTGAGATTTTCCTGGATAAATAACAACATTATTTTCTAATGCATTCACAGTTTCAACACAAATCATTCTCCGCCACTCATCTTTTTTTCCCATATCAGCCATCTTTTCAGCTTTTTCTTTTCCCGGAGACCAGATCACTGTTGAGTTACTATTAGATTTCTTAACAGTGATGACACGATTAAAAATCTCATCTTCAATGTAACAATCATTGCTATTATTTATATAAACTTTATCGAACTCTCCCTCACCAATAATAATCTCTTCGCCTTCAATTCCTTTTTTAAATGATCCGACCTTGTCAGAAAAAACAGCACTCTCAAGACCTTTGATTTTTATATTACGTAAATCAGAAATATAAAAATAGGTGTGAAATCCTTCCGAAATAATGAAAGGGAAATTTGATTGATTGGTTGTGGTGAGGCTACAACTTAGAGACTCTCCAACGATAAGAACTAACTCTAATGTAAATTCATAAGATAATTGCTTTTTAACATCCTGAGTTGGTTTCATCCTCAGATGCAGCTTTGTAGCCCCATTTTTTAAATCTTCAGACTTAATTAATTCCCAGGGAATTACCCGAGCAAAACCATGGATGCAATAACTATTATCTGTGGGGTGTTGTCCAAACCATGGCCACACAATTGGAACCCCTCCCCTGATTGACCTTCCTTTTTCAAATCTAGCATTCGAGGATAGCCAAAGCACATCCTCAGATGAGCTTTTAGGTCTCCACCATGAAACATGTGCACCCTGAAGAGAAATTGTTGCTTCTGCTAATGGATTATCTATCTTTAAATAATCCAAATTATTATTATTTTCGATTTTTAGATACCTAGAATTCATTTTTTAATTTGATCAAGATTTCTTACCGCACCTTGTGAAGCACTTGTGGTCATCAAAGCATATGCTTGAAGAGCTTTAGATACTTTTCTATCCCTTGGCTTGGGTTTCCATGCATTAGCCCCTAGTAATTCCATTTCTTTTCTTCGCTTTAATAATTCCTCATCAGATAGAGACACATTGATAGTCCTGTTGGGAATATCAATGATAATTTCATCACCTTCTTGAACCAACCCAATACTCCCACCCTCTGCAGCCTCAGGGGATACATGGCCTATGCTCAAACCAGATGTACCTCCTGAAAATCTTCCATCCGTAAGTAGAGCACATTCTTTTCCTAGGCCTTTAGACTTTAAGTAAGATGTTGGATACAGCATCTCTTGCATTCCTGGACCCCCTTTTGGTCCCTCATAGGTAATAAGTACAATGTCGCCGGGTTTAATTTCATCACCTAAAATTGCTTTTATTGAAGCTTCTTGCGACTCAAATAATCTGACTTTTCCTTTAAATTTTAATATCTCTTCATCTACCCCCGCAGTTTTAACGATACATCCTTCAAGCGCAATATTGCCATATAAAACTGCTAAGCCTCCGTCAGCTGAATACGCATTTTTAATATTACGAATACATCCATTTTCACGGTCATTATCTAATGTTGGCCATAATTTATTTTGCGAAAATGCTTCTGTTGTTCGAACACCCCCAGGAGCGGCCCTAAAAAAGTTCTTAATACTCTCATCTTGGGTTGAAGTAATATCATATTTAGAGATAGCATCTTCTATAGTTTCTGAATGTACAGTTGAAACATTTTTATTGAGTAAATTGCCTCGGTTTAGCTCTGCTAATATTCCAAAAACTCCACCTGCTCTATGGACATCCTCCATATGATATTTTTGGCTCGCAGGCGCAACTTTTGCTATGCATGGGGTATTCCTTGAAATTTGATCAATGTCCTTCATAGTAAAATCAACCTCAGCCTCTTTTGCGGCGGCAAGCAAATGGAGAACGGTATTGGTCGATCCACCCATTGCCACATCTAACTTCATGGCATTCTCAAAAGCCTCTTTTGTTGCAATTGATCTTGGTAATACCTTACTCTGATTTTCTTCATAATATTTTTTTGTAATTTCAACAATTTGCTGACCTGCATCAAGAAATAATTTCTTTCTAGCTTCATGCGTCGCTAGAGTTGATCCATTTCCTGGAAGACTTAAACCGAGAGCTTCTGTTAAGCAATTCATTGAATTTGCAGTAAACATTCCTGAACATGATCCGCATGTTGGACAGGAAGATTTTTCAAGATCATCAAGTTGACTATCAGAAATCTTGATATCACCTGAAGCAATCATAGGACTGACTAGATCAACTTTTACTTCTTGACCACCCCAATTGACCTTACCAGCCTCCATAGGGCCTCCAGAGACGAATATAGTTGGAATATTCACCCGCATTGCTGCCATCAACATACCCGGGGTAATCTTGTCACAATTTGATATACATACCATGGCATCCGCGCAATGAGCGTTCACCATATACTCTACTGAATCTGCAATCAAATCTCTACTTGGCAAACTATATAACATTCCATCATGGCCCATCGCAATCCCATCATCAACAGCAATGGTATTGAACTCCTTGGCTACGCCGCCATGTTTTTCAATTTGAGTTGCAACAAGCTGTCCTAGGTCTTTTAAATGCACATGTCCTGGAACAAACTGAGTAAAAGAATTAACTACTGCAATAATTGGTTTCTCAAAATCACCATCTTTCATTCCAGTAGCTCTCCATAAAGCACGAGCTCCTGCTTGATTTCTTCCATGCGTGGTTGTATGTGATCTATATTTTGGCATTAAGCTTCCTTAAAAAGACATTATAATATGTTTGATGTTTAACTTCCCAGAAATTAATCCAATTGCACTAGACTTTGGAATTCTTCAAATTCATTGGTATGGATTAATGTATTTTTTTGGCTTTATTCTATTTATCCAACTCGGTAAATATAAAATCAAAATTTCCTCCGATATAAATATTAATGAAAAAACCCTTGATGATCTTTTTTTCTATGGTGCTCTTGGCGTCATAATCGGTGGAAGAATTGGTTACACTTTATTTTATCAACCACAGTATTATTTTACAAATTTACTGGAAATTTTTGCCATTTGGAAAGGCGGCATGTCCTTTCATGGTGGATTAATTGGAGTTTTATTATCTGTTTTATTTGTAGCTAGAAAATATAAAATTAAATGGTTAGAAGTTACAGATTTTATTGCCCCACTTGTACCTTTAGGTCTTGGTTTGGGTCGTCTTGGAAATTTTATTAATCAAGAATTATGGGGCAGACCAACTGATCTTCCCTGGGGTATGATTTTCCCAAAAGTTGACAATATTAGTCGGCATCCTTCTCAGCTTTATCAATTTTTATTTGAAGGTATTATTTTATTTATAATATTATGGGTGTATTCAAGATATCCAAGAAAAATTGGTCAAACATCTGGACTATTTTTAATTGGTTACAGCTTATCAAGAATTTTTGTTGAGTTTTTTAGGGAACCAGATCAGCATATAGGATTATTTTTAGATTATATTTCAATGGGGCAAATTTTATCTTTACCTATGCTTTTTGCAGGTATTATTCTTATCAGTTTTAACAACAACGATTAATCTTGTTCCACTTTTTGTTAAGTTGTTTTAAATAAAATTCTTGTTGAGTCATGTGATTACATTTTTTATTATTCATAACATATCTCTGGTAATGATTTTCACCCGACAATTCTTTCAAAAAAAACCAAATTTTTTTAAATATTTTTTTCATACACTTTTACCTGAAATAACAATTTAACAACGTCTATAACTACAATCCATAAAATTATCACCAATATTGAGATAATGACAATATTTAAATGAAGGTTGAAGGCAATTTTTTGCATCACATCAATATCAATGAGTGAGGTTGGGTTACTAATCTGATCTTGAATATTTCTAGCGGCTGCAAGAAAACCTACCCTGCTGTCCTCGCTAAATATTTTTTCATACGCAGCCACAGTAGTAATAATCAAAAGCCAACATAAAGGAATAGCTGAAACCATCGCATAAAGTTTATTTCGATATTTTATTAGCATAGCTGTTACTACACATAAAGCTATTGCTGCTAGCATTTGATTAGCAATGCCAAATAAGGGCCATAAAATATTCACACCCCCATTGGGGTCTATAACGCCAATGTATAAAAAGTATCCCCAACAAAAAACAACGGCTGAGCTTGTAATAATATTTGAAACTAATGATGAATGATTACCTAAGGGTTTGTAATAATTTCCTAAGATATCTTGTAACATAAATCGACCAACACGAGTGCCGGCATCCAATGTGGTTAATATAAATACAGCTTCAAACATAATGGCAAAGTGGTACCACATTGCTAATAAATTTTGCCCAAAAGCTTTAGCAAAAATTGTTGCCATTCCTACGGCAAGGGATGGTGCTCCACCTGTTCTTGCAAAGAGAGAATTTTCACCAACATCTTGGGCTAATTGGTTCATCTGTTCCAATGTGACTGTAAATCCCCAATTATTAATTGTTTGTATGGTTTCAGCGGCAGAAAAACCTACCATTCCTGGTGGGCTATTAATTGCGAAATATATTCCTGGATCCAAAATACATGCTGCAACTATCGCCATAATTGCTACAAAACTTTCAAGCAACATACCACCGTAACCAATCATTGGAATATATTTTTCATTTGTTATTAATTTAGGTGTTGTTCCCGATGAAATTAAAGCATGAAAACCAGAGATTGCCCCACAGGCAATGGTTATAAAAACGAACGGGAAAAGTGATCCACCAAAAATTGGTCCTGTACCGTCTATAAATTGAGTTACAGCAGGCATATGTATTTCTGGACGAATAATAATTATTGATATTGCTAAAAAGATCACTGTGCCCAACTTAACAAAAGTTGAAAGATAATCACGCGGCGCAAGTAACATCCAGACTGGCAAAACAGCTGCACAAAACCCATAAATAATCACTCCAAAGGCAAGGCTCAAACCGTCATGATCAAATAAAACTCGAAGCGAGGGGGACTTATCAATCTCTCCTCCATAATAAACAGCTAATAAAAGAAGCAGTACTCCAATTGCTGTTGCTTCCAAAACTTTCCCAGGTCTTATATTTCGCAAATAAAATCCAATTAATATGGCAATCGGAATTGTTGCTACTACCGTCGAAGTGGCCCAAGGGCTATGTTTCATAGCATTCACGACTACAAGACCAAGGACGGCTATTAGGATAATCATAATAACAAAAGTCCCTATTTGAGATGCAATTCCTGCTAAAGTCCCTAATTCATCTCGAGCCAATTGTCCCAAACTTTTACCATTTTTTCGAACAGAGAAGAAAAGTACAGACATATCTTGAACGGCACCTCCCAACACAGCGCCGACTAAAATCCATATTGTTCCAGGGAGATATCCAAATTGAGCAGCAAGAGTTGGACCTACTAAAGGTCCTGGGCCAGCAATCGCAGCAAAATGATGCCCAAAGACTATCCATTTATCTGTGGGGATAAAATCTTTACCATCATTGAATTTAATTGAAGGAGTATGTTGATTGGAATCTATAACTAATGCTTTTGTGGCAATCCAAGCCGCATAAAATCTATAAGCTATCAAATAGATACAGACCGAAGCCACAATAAACCAAATAGCATTTATAGTTTCGTTTCTTGAAAGCGCTATTATTGAAAAAGAAAAGGCACCAACAATACTTAGTATTATCCAAATAAATTTTTTCATATCTAAAAGCTTATGGAAACATTTTCAAAAACATCATCCATGATGCAATCCTCACATCGATTATATATCTTTAAAGCCACATAAAGCATTGCAAAAGAATCTAAAATATCATCATTCTTAATCATATTTTTATTAAATTTTGCTCTTAAATTTTCAAAATCGAAACTATCAAAAATACTTTGCAATAATTTAATGCGCTTAATCATTCCCTCATTTGTTTTCTTCTTTTCTAAAACTACATGATTTTCATTTAACTTCATAAAAGCTAACTCAGGATGTGACTCATAAATCCTAATAGCTGGATTGGAATTTTTAAAATTCTGAACTTCCCTTATTTTGTTAAACAAATTAAAGCTTTGTTTACTTAATTTTTTTCCAGTTAACTCAAAATTAATTAATGATGCAGTTTGAAAATTATTTTCTTTTAAAGCATTTATAGAGGGTGCATTAAAAACCGTAGACGCTCGTTTACCTAATATGACTCTTGCTTTTTGGTCTACTGATCGAAACAAATTAATTAAATGTACAGGCATGTCGATTGCAATCAAGTAGGGTTGTTTGAACATATCATTTAATTGATCAAGCTGACTTATTAAATGAAATTCAATCAAATCACTTTTAATATTTTTTGACGCAATTGCCCAACCTGATGCACATCCATCTAAACCTATTATTGATTGCATTTTGGTATAATTAAGTTATGAAAAAAACTATTATACTTGGAGTATGTGGGGGTGTTGCTGCTTATAAAGCAGTAGAGCTAGCTCGAATATTAATTAAAAATAATTTTATTGTCCGTGTTGTAATGACAAAAGCTGCAATGAAATTTATCACTCCCCTTACTTTTCAAGCAGTTACCAACAATCCTGTATTAACAGACCAAGAGTTTTGGAATAATCAATCAGGCAATGGTATGGATCATATTAATCTTTCAAGAGATGCTGATCTCATTTTAATTGCTCCCGCATCGGCAAATTTTATAGCAAAACTAAATTCAGGAATCTGTGATGATTTATTAACTAATATTTGTGCTGCCAGAAGCTGTGACTTGATTGTGTGTCCAGCCATGAATAGCTTTATGTATCACAATCCCCCAAATTTAAAAAATATTGATTCCCTCAAAAACAATGGCGTATTTTTTATCGGTCCCGAATTAGGAATCCAAGCATGCGGAGAAAATGGTATGGGTCGACTCAGTGAACCAATCTCTATTTTCAATGAAATAGAAAAATATTTTTCACAACCTTTATTGAAAAATTTGAAAATATTGATATCTGCTGGTGCAACCATTGAGAAAATTGATGACGCTCGTGCGATTACTAATTTTAGTTCAGGAAAAATGGGGGTCTCTATTGCAAATGAAGCTTTTCAATTAGGCGCAGATGTGACCTTAGTAAAGGGCATAACCCATCAGGGAATTAATCCTGGCATAAGAATTATAGAAGCCAGAAATCATGATGATATGGAAACCGTTATTTATCAGGAAGCAAAAAAAAATAATATCTTTATTAGTGTTGCTGCTATTTCCGATTACAAAGCAAAGCAAATTTTTCATGGCAAAATCAAAAAAGATAAAAAACTTTTAACCTTGGAATTAGAAAAAACAAATGATATCTTAAAAAATACGAAGAAAAAATTTCCTAACCTATTTTGTGTAGGTTTTGCAGCTGAAAGTAATGATTTAATTCATTACGCTAAACAAAAACTGATTGAAAAAAATTTAGATATGGTAATTGCCAATGAACTAAACAATACAATGGATCATGATGATGCAGAGGTGATTATTCTTGATAAATCTCAAGAGAAAATTCTACCCAGAATGCCTAAAATTAAATTAGCAAATAACATATTATTAGAAATTCAAGAGAGTTATCAAAAAAATGAAAATTGATATTGATGTAAAAATTTTAAATCCAAAAATTAAGCATCATCTGCCAAATTATGGATCAATTGGCTCTGCAGGATTAGACTTAAGAGCATGCATTGAAGAAGAATTAATTATCCAACCAAATGAAACAATACTCATACCCACCGGGCTTGCCATCTATATTCAAAATCCAGATTATGCAGCCTGTATACTCCCTCGGTCGGGTTTGGGTCATAAACACGGTATTGTGTTAGGCAATTTAATTGGATTGATTGACTCTGACTATCAAGGTGAACTAATGGTGTCTTGTTGGAATCGATCTGATAAAGCCTACCCTATCCAACCTTTTGATAGAATTGCTCAGATGATTATCATCCCCATTCTTCAAGCGACACTTAATGTTGTGGACGATTTTAATGCTTCTGAAAGGGGTTCTGGTGGCTTTGGAAGTACTGGAAAAGCATAAAAAACACTTGTAAAACACCCCTATTTTGTGGTTTAATAGTCGTTTTTCAAATTCAAGAGTTTATTATGGCAAAAGAATGTCAAGTCACAGGTAAAAAGCCTGTTAGTGGAAATAATGTTTCACACGCAAACAATAAAACAAAACGTAGATTCATGCCAAACTTACAGAATAAAAAGTTTTGGGTTGAAAGTGAAAATCGTTGGGTTTCCCTGAAAATATCAAATGCAGCTCTCAGAACCATTGACAAACTTGGTATTGACTCTGTAATAGCTAAAATGAAAGCAGAAGGTAAAAAGATATGAGAGAGAAAATCAAGCTAGAATCTACTGCTGGTACTGGTCACTTCTACACTACGACAAAAAATAAGAAAAATACGCCAGATAAGATGGAAATTAAAAAATTTGATCCAAAGGCTAGAAAGCACGTCATTTACAAAGAAACAAAATTAAGCAAATAGTAGTAGCTTCTCTTAAAAACCTTAATATTTGATCATTTATTAATTATTTCTACGGTTCTATATGGATATGGTATTTCAATACCTTTCGCTTGAAACTCTTTCCATATCTTTTTATTTATATCTGATTTAAGTGACAGCGATCCTTCTTCAGGGTCAAGGATGTAGAAAGATAAAAGTATATCAATGCCATTATCTCCAAATCCTGTTAGATATACGTTTGGTTCTGGGTCTTTTAAAACTCTTTTTTCGGATTTTGCCGCTTTTAACATAATTTCGAAGGCTGTATCCACAGATGACTTATAGCTAATTTGAACCTCGATTGACACTCTCGCCTTACGATCTGAAAATGAATGATTAACAATATTTTCTGAAATTAATGTTTCATTTGGAATGATTACTTCAACTCCATCAAGTTTTCTTAGGACGGTATATCTTGATCGTATTAATGTAACAACCCCATAGTGCTCACCTACAATTAAAATATCTCCAATATGAATTGATTTATCCATGAGAATAATAAATCCACATACATAATTACTAGCAATTTTTTGAAGCCCAAAAGCTAAACCAACGCCAAATGCACCTCCGAGAACACTTAAAAAAGTAAGGTTAATCCCTATAGATGAAAGAGAGATAACAACCGCAATAAAGTATAAAAATATTCTAAAAACTTTATTCATCATTACTTTAGCATTTGCATCTAGATGGCTAGCTTTCATCAATTTATTTTCAATAAACTTACTAATTGTCATCGCAATTAAAATAGACAAAAATATTGCAATAATGGCTTGAACCATCATTAATAAAGAAAGGTTTTGAGAGCCGATTTTAAATGTGACAGCATCTAATGAATTAATAAACTCGGGCAGTACGCCAGTTATTTGCAATGCTAATACAACCCAAATCACAACTGAAACAGTATTTTCAAATGCTCTTAATATTGAATTTGGTTTTGACAAATATCTCATCAAATAAACAGAAAGTCTAATAACTACAAGAGCTATTAATAGTTTTTGAACTAATACTAATAGTCCATGAGAAAAAAATATTGTTGAAATAGTCTGAGCAAATCCAATCATAACAATTGCACATATAGGGAAAATAACTTTGATTAAGCCTTCAGTGATAACTTTATTTTTTGCTTTTGAATTTTTTGATATAAACCTTCTTAATATATCTGCAACAAAGAAATAAGATAGCGCAATTGAAGACACTGCTATTGCAAGCTCTATGAGTGTATTAAAATTTAAATAACTTGAGTAATCAAAGAGTTGGAAAGTCATAAGATAATTATATAAGAACTAAAGTTGCTAGTCCTAAAAAGATAAAAAAACCTCCGCTATCAGTCATAGCCGTAATTAAAACACTTGACCCAACTGCAGGATCACGACCAGATTTGCTTAGAATTAAAGGTATCATAACACCCATTATGGCTGCAAGAATTAGATTTAAGGTCATGGCTGTTGTCATAACAATTGCTAAACTTGAATTTTTGTACAAGAAAAAAGAAATAAACCCTAGGACCCCTCCCCATAAAAGTCCATTAAGAATTGCAACGCCTATTTCTTTAAATAATAGTTTTCTTAAATGATTGAGAGATACCTGGCCAAGTGCAATTGCTCTAACAATCATTGTTGTTGTTTGGTTACCTGAATTTCCACCAACACCAGCAACAATCGGCATTAATGCAGCCAAGGCTACTACCTTTTCGATTGAGCCTTCGAATACTCCAATTACCCGAGAAGCAATCAATGCAGTAACAAGATTTATTGCTAACCATGCCCATCTATTACGAACCGATTTCCAAATAGATGAAAATATATCTTCATCTTCACGAAGGCCAACCATTGATAACTGATTGCTATCACTTTCTTCACGTATATAATCCATAACAGCATCAACAGTTATTCGACCCACCAATCTATTATCTTCATTTACAACTGGAGCTGTAACAAGATCGTATCTTTCAAAAGCCTTTGCTGCTTCTGCAGCATCATCGTTTGCTTTAAATAAAACAGCTTCATTCGACATAACTTCCTTCACCATTAATTCAGGCTCATTGACAACAATTTTCTTAAGAGGCAGAACGCCCAATATTTTTTGTGATCTGCTAACAACAAATAATTTATCTGTTAATTCTGGAAGTTTTTTAATTTTTCTCAAGTATCTTAATGCGACTTCTATAGAAATATCATCTCTGATAGTAACAATATCAAAATCCATTAATGCGCCCACCTGATCTTCAGGATAAGATAGAGCGGACTCTAATCTTTCCCTATTATTTGTATCTAAGCTATCAAGAAGGTCTTGCAGAACATTTTCAGGAAGATCAGCAGCAATATCAGCAATTTCATCTGTATCTAGTTGCTCTGCCGCAGCTAGCAGTTCTGTGCTGTCCATATCAGCAATTAAAGTTTGTCGAACGCTATCGGAGACCTCAATCAATATCTCACCGTCTCGATCTGCTCTAACTAGATCCCAAACAATCAATCGATCATTCAAAGGAAGAGACTCTAAGATAAACGCTACGTCGGCTGGATGAAGAGAATTTAGTAGTTTTCCAAGAGAAGATAAATTTTGCTTCTGGACTAAATTTTTTATTAATTTTTGCTTAGGCATTTCTTGTTTATCAACAAGATCCTCAACAATCTTATTTTTTCCTAGAAGCTCATTAACATCTTGAAGTAATTTGCTTAAATTTTCTTTATTTTTTTGATCCATAATGTTCTTTATTATGATTTATTTAATCAAATATTCAAAACTTTAATCTAAAAAAAAAGCCGGTAAAACCGGCTTTTTCAAATAACGCATAAATTTTATTTTTTCTCAGCTGCTGGTTTAGCTGCTTTTTTCTCAGCTGCTGGTTTAGCTGCTTTTTTCTCAGCTGCTGGTTTAGCTGCTTTTTTCTCAGCTGCTGGTTTAGCTGCTTTTTTCTCAGCTGCTGGTTCATCATTTTCAACTTTTTCTTTATGAAGAGGGCGATCTACCAACTCTACAAACGCCATAGGTGCATTATCACCTTTCCTAAAGCCACATTTAAGTATTCGAAGATACCCACCATTTCTAGTTTTATATCTGGGGCCCAACTCATTAAAAAGCTTTGCCACAACTTCATCATCTCTTAATTCAGCAAAAGCTTTTCTTTGATTATGCACTGATGAACTTTTAGCAAGAGTAATTAGTGGCTCAGCATACTTACGAAGTTCTTTTGCTTTTGGCAAAGTGGTACGAATAACCTCATTCTCTAATAATGAAGCTGTCATATTTTTGAACATTGCTTTTCTATGGCTGCTTGTTCTATTTAATTTTCTGTGGCTGTTACCATGTCTCATAATATTTCCAAAATTAATTAATTTGATTCAACGCCCTGTGGAGGCCAATTTTCAACCTTCATTCCCAAAGATAAGCCTTTAGCGGCTAAAATATCTTTGATCTCATTTAAGGATTTTCTTCCTAAATTCGGAGCTTTTAAAAGGTCGTTTTCATGTCTTTGAATAAGATCCCCAATGTAATAGATATTTTCTGCCTTTAAGCAATTTGCAGAACGAACTGTGAGTTCTAAGTCATCTACGGGACGAAGCAAAACAGGGTCAATTTGTGGAGCTTGTTTAACCTCTACCTCAGTTAACTCGCTTTCAAGATTAGCAAATACAGATAACTGGCCCATAAGAATTCTAGCAGCATCACGAATTGCTTGCTCGGCGTCAACAACGCCATTTGTCTCAACATCCATAATTAGTTTATCTAAGTCTGTTCTTTGCTCAACTCGAGCGCTTTCAACCACATAGCTAACCTTCATTATTGGACTAAACGACGCATCAATCATTAAATGGCCAATTGAATTATCTTCTTCTTTGTTTAATCTCTGAGGAACAGGCTGATATCCTCGACCCATTTCAACTTTTGCTTCAATGTTTAAATTTCCACCTTTGTTAACGTTAGCAATTACTAAATCTTTATTAACGATCTCAACATTATGTGGAAGCTCAAAATCAGCAGCTGTTACTTCACCTTCTGAGTCTTTTTTCAAGTGAATTGTTGCCTCGCTTCCATCATGAATTTTGAGTGCAACTTTTTTTAGATTCAATAAAATATCGACAACATCCTCTTGTACACCATCAATTGTCGAATACTCATGAACAACGCCATCTATTTTTACTTCAGTTATCGCAAAGCCAGGGATTGAAGATAATAAAACTCGTCGAAGGGCATTGCCTAGAGTAAAGCCAAAACCTCGTTCCATAGGCTCTAAGACTACCTTGGCTCTATTGGGATTAACTAAATCTACATCAACAATTCTAGGTTTTAAATATTCTGTTGGACTATTTTGCATAAAAATCCTTATTTTAAGTTTTATTTATTTTTTATTTTGAATACAATTCAACAATTAGTGACTCGTTAATTGTTGGAGGCAAATCATCGCGCTGTGGCTTATTTTTGAAAGTCCCAGTAAGTTTTTTAATATCAACCTCAACCCACTCTGGAAAGCCTCTTTCTTCAGCAGCTTCTGAGGCCGCTTTAACTCGTAATTGGTTTTTAGATGCTTCGGCTACAGCCACTTGATCCCCAGGCTTTACTTGATAAGACGGTATATTTACACGATTACCATTCACCGTAATTGAATTATGTCTTACTAACTGACGCGACTCAGATCGAGAAACTCCAATGCCCATTCTGTATACGACATTATCTAATCTTGATTCAAGCAACTGAAGTAAGTTTTCACCAGTAACTCCTTTTAAACGGTCAGCTTCAGCGTAATAAGAGCGGAATTGTTTTTCAAGAATTCCATATATTTTTCTCAATTTTTGTTTTTCTCTTAACTGAACACCATAATCAGATAATCTACCTCCTCTTCTTTGACCATGTTGGCCAGGAGGATAGCTTCTTTTTTCGATACCACATTTATCGGTAAAACATTTTTCGCCTTTGAGGAAAAGTTTTTCTCCTTCACGACGACATTGTTTACATTTTGGGTCTAAGTTTCTTGCCAACTTTAATCTCCTTAAATTCTTCTTTTCTTAGGTGGTCTGCAGCCGTTGTGAGGAACTGGAGTCACATCTTGAATTGCAGTAATTTTCAAACCTATTGAGTTAAGTGCTCGAACAGAAGATTCTCTTCCAGGTCCAGGACCTTTAATACGAACTTCAATATTTTTTACACCGTATTCTTGTGCGGCTTTACCTGCTGTTTCTGCGGCAACCTGAGCAGCAAATGGTGTACTTTTTCTTGAACCCTTAAATCCAGCGCCGCCAGATGTAGCCCAAGATAAGGCATTACCCTGTCTATCAGTAATTGTTATGATTGTGTTGTTAAAAGAAGCATGAACATGAGCTATACCTTCAGCAACGTTCTTTTTAATTTTCTTTTTAATTCTTGTATTAGTTTTTGCCATGGTTTAGCCTTTATTTTTTAATTGCACGGATGGGACCTTTTCTCGTGCGCGCATTTGTTTTTGTTCGCTGGCCTCTTACAGGCAACCCTCTCTTATGTCTCGTTCCTCTATAGCAGTTAAGGTCCATGAGACGTTTAATATTCATAGTAACTTCTCTTCTCAAGTCACCTTCTATCTGATATTTGGCTATTTCATTTCTTAGTTTTTCGACATCATTATCATCAAGATCTTTAATTCTCGTTGACGCATTTACACCCACAGATTTACATATGGTTTCCGCTGTCGTTCTTCCAATGCCATAAATAGCTGTTAAAGCTATAACGGCATGTTTATTGTCTGGTACATTTACCCCTGCTATACGAGCCATAATTTCTCCAAAATATTAGGCAATTTACTAAAAAGAAAGCCGTAGATTATATCAATTTTTAATTGATAATACAATTACTTAACCCTGTCTTTGTTTGTGACGTGGGTCTTTACAAATTACTCGCACAACCCTTCGTCTACGAATAACTTTACAATGTCTACATAATGCTTTAACTGATGCTCTAACTCTCATAATTTTTCCTTAATTACTATTTTACTTTTCTCTAAAAGTAATTCTGCCTTTGCTTAAATCATAAGGCGTCATTTCGACCGTCACTTTATCACCAGGTAAGATACGAATATAATTCATACGCATTTTCCCAGAAATAAAACCAAGAACTTCATGCCCATTTTCGAGCTTAACTTTAAAAGTTGCATTAGGTAAGTTCTCAAGAATCTCACCTTGCATTTCAATAATATCTTCTTTAGCCATTAGCGAATCATTCCTTGTTGACCTTTAAAATTAGCCTTCTTCAACAAGCTATCGTACTGATAAGACATCATTTGTGATTGAACTTGAGTCATAAAATCCATTGCGACAACAACTATGATCAATAAAGATGTTCCACCAAAATAAAATGGCGTATTAAATTTAAGTATGAGAAATTCAGGAAACAAACATACCAAAGTAATATAGATTGCTCCAACTAAAGTTAGTCTACCCATAATCGTATCAATAAATTTTGCAGTCTGTTCGCCAGGTCTTATCCCTGGAACAAAAGCTCCTGCTCTCTTTAGATTTTCAGCAGTTTCTTTTGGATTAAATTGCAAAGCAGTATAAAAATAGCAAAAGAATATAATTGCAACAGCAAATAAGAAAATATAAATTGGTTGTCCAGGAGATAATAGTGCTGAGACATCTTTAAGCCAGTAAAAATTTTCACTAGTACCAAACCAACCGGCAATCGTGGCTGGAAATAAAATTACACTTGATGCAAAAATTGCTGGAATAACTCCTGCTTGATTGATTTTAAGAGGAAGATGCGACGATTGCCCGCCATACAACTTATTACCCACTTGTCTTTTAGCATAATTAATTGTAATTCTTCTCTGGGCTCTTTCTACAAAAACTACTATCGCAGTTACCAAAACAACAGCAGCAATGAGAAAAAAGACTAAAGGAATCGAATAAGCTCCAGTCCTGGTAAGCTCCAATGTATTGCCTAGGGCGCTTGGAAGACCTGCAACAATCCCAGCAAAAATGATCATTGATATCCCATTACCAATTCCTCTGGAAGTTATTTGTGTTCCAAGCCAAACTAGGAACATAGTTCCGGTAACTAGAGTTAGCATTGCGGTAATTCTAAAGAGCAAACCTGGGTCTAATACAAGTCCAGGTTGAGCCTCAAGAGCAACTGAAATACCCAAGGACTGGAATGCAGCTAATACTAGAGTTCCTTGAATGGTATATTTCGCAATTTTTTCTTGTCCAGATTTACCTTCTTTTTTTAAGTCTTTCAACGCTGGTGACATTGCCTGCAAAAGATTCATGATAATTGATGCAGATATATATGGCATGATTCCTAAAGCAAATACTGTAAATCTGCTTAAGGCGCCACCAGAAAACATATTAAACATTCCCAGGATACCGCCACTTTGGCTATCAAATAATTTCTTCAATTCAAGAGGATCAATGCCAGGTACTGGAATATGCGCTCCAAGCCTGAAGACGACGAGAGCCCCAAGTAAAAATAATATTCTATTTTTTAACTCGGACATTCCACTTAAATTTAAAGGATTTTGTGCCATTGTATTTTAATCAACTAGGATTCTATTTTTCCACCAGCAGACTCAATTGCCTCTTTTGCACCCTTAGTAACAGCAATACCCGAAATCGTATATTTTTTATCAACAGCGCCAGATAAAAATATTTTTACACTTAATGCTAACTCTGAAACCAAGTTTTCTTTTTTTAAGGTCAATAAATCGATTTTTCCTTCAGGTAGTTTATTTAGTTCAGATGTTCTAATTTGATCTTTGTAATCTTTCTGAAGAGATTTAAAGCCTCTTTTAGGAAGTCTTCGTTGAATAGGCATTTGACCACCTTCAAAACCTACCTTATGAAATCCTCCAGCTCTTGACTTTTGTCCTTTATGTCCACGCCCGGCTGTTTTTCCAAAACCTGATCCAATTCCTCGACCTACTCTTCGAGCTGATGGGTTTGAACCCTCTGCTGGCTTTAATGTATTTAGTTTCATATTAATTCTCAACTCTTAATAAATAATTTACTGAATTAATCATTCCCCTTACCTCTGGGGTATCAATAACCTCAACGGTATGATTAATCTTTCTTAAGCCCAGACCTCTAACTGTTGCTGTATGTTTTTTGCCTGTACCGATTGTGCTTTTAATTTGCGTTACCTTTATCATTTTATCTTTTGCCATAACTAGCCTCTGATTTCTTCAACTGTTTTGCCACGTTTAGCTGCTATCTCGGCAGGGCTATTCATATTCGCCAAACCATTAAGAGTTGCTCGAACAATGTTGTATGGATTAGATGAGCCAAAGCTTTTCGCAGTTACATTATGCATTCCCATAACTTCAAATATTGCTCGCATAGCGCCACCAGCAATAATACCTGTACCCTCAGTTGCAGGCTGAATTAAAACTTTTGCAGCGCCGTGCTTACCAACTACAGCATGCTGCAATGTTCCCGTTTTTGTTAAATTAATTTTTAACATTCCTCTTTTTGCTTCTTCCAAAGCTTTTTGAACTGCTAAAGGGACTTCACGCGCTTTACCTTTACCCATTCCAATTGAGCCATCACCATCACCAACTACGGTTAATGCTGCAAAACTCATAATACGTCCGCCTTTAACAACCTTAGTTACACGGTTTACAGTGATCATCTTTTCTTTCAGACCGTCTGTTTGTTGTTGAAATCCTTGATCTTGAGCCATAATTTTTCCTAATTATTTAGAATTTAAGTCCATTTTCTCTTGCTGCGTCAGCAAGAGCTTTAATTCTGCCGTGATACCGATAACCTGATCGGTCAAAAGCCACTTCTTCAACACCGGCTTTTTTAGCTTTCTCAGCTATTCTTTTGCCGATTTCGGCCGCTGCAGAAACATCACCTGTTTTTTTTAATTTCTTTCTCATTTCAGCTTCAACTGTAGAGGCTGCTGCAACAACTTTATTAGTTGCTCCATCAATAACCTGAGCGTATATATTTAAATTTGAACGGAACACTGTAAGCCGAGTTCGTCCTAATTCAGCAATTTTTGCTCTAGTTTTTCGAGATCTTCTGATTCTTGATTGTTCTTTATTAACCATAATTAATCCTTATTGTTTCTTGGCTTCTTTCATTACAACTTGTTCGTCATCATAACGAACACCCTTACCTTTATAAGGCTCTGGTGGTCGATAGTCTCTAATTTCAGCGGCAACTTGGCCGACTGATTGCTTATTGAATCCTTTGATGACTAACTCAGTTGGTGAAGTCGCTTGCGCGGTCACGCCTTCAGGAAGTTTATGCAATATTGGATGAGAGAAACCTAAGTCCAAATTTACTGCATTTCCTTGAACTTGAGCTTTATATCCAACACCCACGAGTCTTAGTTTTTTTTCAAAACCAGTGGATACTCCAGTAACCATATTATTTACTAAAGCGCGAAGGGTCCCCGACATTGATTTTGCAAATTTTGTTTCGTTGTTAACCGTGAACGTTAAAACATTGTTATCTTTTATTACTGATACATCCCCAGTTAATGATTGACTTAGTTGACCTAAAGGGCCTTTAACTAAAACATTGTCAGGTGTTATTGTGACTTCAACTTTTTCCGGGATATTAACAGGTAAATTAGCTATTCTTGACATTGATCTTTTCCTTAAGCAACATAACAAAGGATTTCGCCACCAATTCCGGCTGCCCTTGCTTTAATATCAGTCATAACGCCTTTTGAGGTTGTTACAATCGCAACACCCAAACCATTCATCACTTTTGGTAGGTTTTCGGCTCCCTTATAAATTCGCAAACTAGGTTTGCTAATTCTCTCTATTCTTTCTATAACTGGTCTACCAGCATAGTACTTTAGTTCAACAGTTAATGTTGGCTTACCATTGCTATCATTCAAATTAAAATCCTCAATATAACCTTCGTCTTTTAAAACTGCAGCAATTGATTTTTTTAACTTAGATGCTGGCATCGATACATGAACCTTATTGGTCATTTGACCATTTCGGATTCTTGTTAACATATCTGCTATTGGATCTTGCATACTCATAATGTTCTCCTACCAACTCGCTTTAACAACACCAGGAACTTCTCCTGACATCATTAAATCTCTTAGTTTACCTCTGGCTAATCCAAACTTTCTGTAAGTTCCGCGCGGTCTTCCAGTTAAAGCACAGCGATTTCTTAATCTGACTGGGCTTGAATTTCTTGGAAGTGAAGCTAATTTAGCTCGAGCCTCATTTTTTTGTTCATTTGTTGAAGATGAATTTTTGATAATTTCATTTAATTCACTACGCTTCGTTTTGTATTTATCAACAATCTTACGGCGCTTAATTTCACGTTCTGTCATGCATTTTTTAGCCATACTCGTGTTACCCTCTAAATGGAAAACTAAAAGCTGATAATAACCCTTTGGCCTCATCATCAGTTTTAGCTGAAGTTGTAATTGTTATGTTCATTCCTCTGAGAGCATCAATTTTATCGTATTCAATTTCAGGAAAAATTATCTGCTCTTTAATTCCCATGTTGTAATTTCCTCGACCATCAAATGATTTGGCTGATATTCCTCGGAAATCTCTAATACGAGGAATTGCAATTGAAATCAGGCGATCAAGAAATGTATACATATTGTTTTTTCGTAAAGTCACCTTACAACCAACTGGATAGTCATCACGAATTTTAAATGCTGCAATTGATTTTTTTGCCTTAGTGACAAGGGGTTTTTGACCCGCAATTTTTTCTAAGTCACTCACGGCATTTTCCATAACTTTTTTATCCGCTACAGCTTCGCCAACACCCATATTTAATGTTATTTTCTCAATTCTTGGAACTTGCATTACTGATTTATAATTGAACTGTTCCATTAACTGTTTAACTATTGTTTCTTCATAATATTTTTTTAAACGAGCCATATTATTTTCCTTAAACGTCTATTGCTTCTTGATTTGATCTAAAGACTCTAATTTTTTTTCCATCTTTTAGAGTTTTAAAAGATACCTTGTCTGCCTTACTGGTTTTGCTATTGAAAATAGCCACATTTGAAATATCTAGAGGGCGCTCTTGGCTTACAATACCGCCTTGAATACCAAGATTTGGGTTAGGTGAAACATGTTTTTTCACCATATTTATACCTTCAACCAAAATTTTACCATTTGCTAAAACTTCGGAAACAATACCATCCTTGCCCTTATCTTTACCTGTGCTGATGAAAACTTTATCGCCTTTACGAATTTTATTCATTACTCACTCCCTATATCACTTCTGGCGCTAATGAAACAATTTTCATAAACTTTTCTGTTCGTAACTCTCGGGTTACTGGGCCAAAAATCCTTGTACCGATGGGTTCTAGTTTATTATTTAAAAGAACTGCAGCATTACCATCAAATTTAATTAATGAGCCATCTGGTCTTCTTACGCCTTTGGCTGTTCTTACTACAACAGCATCATAGACTTCACCTTTTTTGACTCTGCCTCTTGGCATAGCTTCCTTGACACTAACCTTAATAATGTCTCCAACGCTAGCATAGCGACGTTTTGAACCGCCAAGAACTTTGATGCACTGAACTGAACGTGCACCAGTATTATCGGCAACCTCTAATTTTGATTGCATTTGTATCATGAAATATTCTCCAACTTAATCCGCTATTTCAACCCAGTTTAACTAACTGTTTTTACGGTCAGTATTGGGGTGCTAGCATGCACCACTTTAAAAAAGACGCAAATTTTATAATAAATTACTTGTAATTACAAGAATTAAATAATTTGCGGCGCTTTTGATAAAACTTTTGTTACCACCCACGTTTTTGTTTTTGAAAGCGGTTTTGATTCAGCGATTTCAACTACATCACCTTCCCCGATCTCATTTTTTTCATCATGAGCATGAAATTTATTAGATAATTTAATTACCTTTCCCACAACTGGGTGTTTAACAGTTCTTTCTACCAAAACTGTAACTGTTTTGTCCATTTTGTTACTCAGAACTTTTCCTTGCATCGTTCTCAAGTTTTTTTGAGCTTCAACCATTATTTAGCCTCCACTTTTTCTGACATGATGTGTTTTATCCTTGTTATATCTTTACGTATTTTTTTTAATTGATCTGTCTTATTTGACTGCTGCATGGTAAGTTGCATTTTTGCATTAAATTGAGATTTCCTTAATTCAATTAATTCTTTGCCAAGTTCATCAACAGATTTTTTTCTTAAATCAATAGCTTTCATCATTTAGCCCCCAATATGTCTTGTTGTGAAGACAGTTTGTATAGGAAGTTTAGCAGCAGCAAGCTTGAAGGCTTCACGCGCTATCTCTTCGGGTACTCCATCCATTTCATAAAGCATTTTTCCAGGTTGGATTTCTGCAACATAAAATTCAACGCTACCTTTACCTTTACCCATACGCACTTCAGCTGGCTTTTTTGAAATAGGTTTATCTGGAAACATACGAATCCAAACTCTACCACCACGCTTAATATGTCGAGTCATTACTCGTCGAGCCGCTTCAATCTGACGCGCAGTAATCCTTCCACGTGTAATAGCTTTAAGGCCAAATTCACCAAAACTTACTTTATTACCAGTAGTAGCAATACCTGTGTTTCGTCCTTTGTGCTGTTTTCTAAATTTTTGTTTTGCTGGCTGTAACATAATTAAACCTCTTTGTTATCTTCAGTTGAGTCAGGTGATGTTTTAGTCTCAGCATCTACTGCATCTTCCTTAACTTCTTGTTTTTTTGTTGCTGCTTTAACTGTCTTTTTTTTTGCAACTGTTTTAACTGTTGCTTTTTTTACTTCAGGCTTTGCAGGTTTTCGACTTGGCGTTTTTTCGTTATCTAAGTCAGCATTATTATCTTTTATTACTGGTGTGGCCATCTTGTCATCTTGGTACACATCACCCTTGTAAATCCATACCTTTATGCCAATGATCCCGTATGTAGTTTGAGCACGTGCTACCCCATAATCAATATCTGCTCTTAATGTATGAAGAGGAACTCTGCCCTCTCTATACCACTCAGACCGTGCAATTTCAATACCATTCAATCTGCCAGCACTCATAATCTTAATTCCTTGAGCGCCAAGTCTCATGGCATTTTGCATCGCACGTTTCATCGCTCTTCTAAACTGAACTCTTTTTTCAAGCTGCTGTGCAATACTTTGAGCAATTAAAGTCGCATCAATTTCTGGTTTACGAACTTCCTCTATATTTAGTTGAACAGGAATTCCCATTAATCCTTGAAGGTCGGAACGAAGATTTTCAATATCCTCACCTTTTTTTCCGATAACAATGCCTGGACGAGCCGTCATTATAGTGACCTTAGCATTCTTTGCCGGCCTTTCAATAATAATCTTGCTGACCGCGGCATTAGCTAGCTTCTTATTTAAAAACTCCCTGACTTTAATATCATTAATTAATAGTGCAGGATAATTTTTTGAATTAGTGAACCATTTAGATGACCAGTTTTTTTGAACACCTAAACGAAAACCGATTGGATTAATTTTTTGACCCATAATTCTCTCTTAACTTCCTACTGTCACTTTAATGTGACATGTTGGTTTGATAATTTTTCCAGCGCGACCTTTTGCACGAGCTCGAATCCTTTTGAGTACCATTCCTTTATCAACGCTGATAGTTTTGACTTTCAACTCATCAATATCCGCGCCATTATTATTCTCAGCATTTGCAATTGCTGATTCAACAACCTTTTTAATAATTTCAGCGCCTTTCTTTGGGCTAAAAGTTAAAATGTTAAGGGCGTTATCAACTTTTTTTCCTCGAACCAAATCAGCAACCAAGCGTGCTTTTTGAGGAGAGATTCTTACGCCTCTTAATATTGCAGAAACTTCGTTAGCCATATTATTTCGCCTTCCTATCGCCTGAATGTCCTTTGAAAGTTCGCGTTGCTGCAAACTCGCCTAATTTGTGCCCCACCATATTCTCAGTAATTAAAACTGGAACATGCTGTCTTCCGTTATGAACCGCAATTGTTACTCCAATAAAACTTGGAAGGATCGTAGATCTTCTTGACCATGTTTTAATTGGCTTTCTGTCTCTTGTCTCCTGGGCAGCATCCACTTTTTTAGTAAGATGCGCATCAACAAAAGGTCCTTTTTTAATTGATCTTGACATAATTTAATTACCTCTTATTAGCCGGTCTGCGGCTAACTCTCATGTTATCTGTACGTTTGTTATTTCTGGTGCGATAGCCTTTGGTAGGAACGCCCCATGGGCTTACAGGGTGTCTACCGCCTGAAGTTCTTCCTTCACCGCCACCATGTGGGTGATCGACTGGATTCATAACAACACCTCGTACTGTTGGTCTAATCCCTCTCCAACGAACGGCACCAGCTTTTCCAAGTTTTCTTAATGAATGCTCATCGTTTCCGACTTCACCAATGGTTGCAATACAAGTAATATGGACTTTTCGGACCTCACCAGATCGGAGTCTTAGCTGAGCATACTCACCTTCTCTCGCCATTAAATCAACTGATGTTCCAGCGGATCTTGCTATCTGCGCACCTTTACCAGGCTTTAATTCAACACAGTGAATCGTTGTTCCAACAGGGATGTTTTTTATCGGTAAAGCATTACCTACTTTGATTGGTGCGATCTGACCTGTCATTATTTCAGAGCCCACTTCTAATCCTCTGGGGGCAACAATGTAACGTCTTTCACCATCAGCGTAGCATAATAAAGCGATTCGAGCACTTCGATTCGGGTCGTACTCTATTCTCTCAACTTTAGCAGGAATATCATGCTTATTTCTTTTGAAATCGACGATTCTAATATGATGCTTATGGCCGCCTCCACGATGACGAACAGTGATCCTACCATTGTTATTTCTTCCAGATTTTTGAGACTTTTTTTCCAACAAAGCCCCAAATGGCTTACCCTTATGCAATCCCTCGGTAACAACCTTTTGAAGACCGCGTTGACCTGGAGTTGTGGGTTTAACTTTTAATATTGCCATAGTCACTAATCTCCAACAAAGTTAATTTCTTGACCAGGCTTTAATGAAACATAAGCTTTTTTCCAGTCAGCTCGTTTACCATAATTATTACCACGTCGTTTAGTTTTACCCTTCATATTTAGAAGGTTTACCGCAGTAACTTCTACTTTAAACATCAACTCAATTGCTTGCTTAACCTGATCTTTAGTAGCATTTTTTCTAACCTTAAAAGCAACTTGATTGTATTTATCAGCAATAAATGTTGCCTTCTCTGTAATTTGAGGGGCAAGAATAGCATTCAATGTTTGACTATTTTTAATTGACAGTTCACTCATGCAAACATCTCCTCAATCGTTTTAATGGCTTTTTCAGTCACAATTACTTTTGAAAAATGAACCAAACTTACCGGGTCTATATATCTTGCTTCGACCACTAGTGCTGAAGGCACATTTCTTGATGATAAGTATAAATTTTCATCAAATTCATCAGTGATTACTAGGACATTTTGATCAACATTGAAATGTTTAATTAATTCATTGAATGACTTCGTTTTAGGCTTATCTACTTTGAACTCTTCAACAACAGTCAAACGATCTTGACGAACTAATTCTGAAAAGATTGATTTCATTCCAGCACGATAAGCTTTTTTATTTACTTTTTTTGAATAATTTTCATCAGGTCGATTTGGAAATGCGCGACCGCCAGATCTCCATAATGGACTTGATGTCATGCCTGCTCGAGCGTTACCTGTACCTTTTTGTCTAAATGGTTTTCTTGTGCTGTGTTTCACTTCAGCTCTTGTCTTCTGTGCTCTGGTTGCCACGCGAGCGTTAGCCATGTATGAAACAACAAGCTGATGAACTAATGATTCTTTAAAGTCTTGTGCAAATATTGCATCAGAGGCCTTAACTTTTTTAGTGGAAGCTTTTCCTTTATTATCGACTAATTTTATATCCATTATTTAGCCCCCTTCACTTTCACAGCCGGCTTAATAGTCACATTTGATCCTTTAGAGCCTGGAACTGCACCTTTAATCATAATTAAATTTCGGTTAGCGTCCACGCGGACAACTTCTAAATTTTGTGTAGTTCTTGTGACAGCACCCAAATGTCCAGGCATTCTTTTGCCTTTAAATACTCTGCCTGGATCTTGATTCATACCCGTTGATCCAATCGCATTGTGCGAAACAGAGTTACCATGAGATGCTCGTTGGGAACTAAAATGGTGTCTTTTGATACCGCCTTGGAAGCCTTTACCAATTGTTGTACCAGTTATATCAACTTTTTGGCCAGCTTCAAACAAAGAAACAGTTACCTCACCACCTAACTGGTGGTTGTTTATTTCTTCATCGGTTATCCTGAATTCTTTTAGACCGTCAATAGCCTCAACGCCTGCTTTTGCAAGGTGTCCTTTGATTGACTTATTTAATTTGGATGACTTTGAATCGCCAAATGATACCTGAAGACCATTGTAGCCATTATCATCTATTTTTTTGATCTGCGTCACTTTGTTAGGAACCACTTCAACTACTGTAACCGGAATACTAATACCGTCTTCAGTAAATAAGCGAGTCATTCCCACTTTGCGACCAACAAGCCCTAAGCTCATGATCTTTTCCTTTATCTTATTATTATTAAAAAAACTAATTACAATTGATTAGTTTCTGGTTTATTCAATTAAGAGCGTGAATTATACATAACTCCTAAAATTTTACAACTTGATTTCGACATCCACTCCAGCAGCTAATTCTAATTTCATTAACGCATCAACAGTTTTATCTGTTGGGTCTAGAATATCCATCAATCTTAAATGAGTTCTAATTTCAAATTGATCTCTTGATTTTTTATTTACGTGAGGTGAACGCAAAAGATCATAACGCTCTATTTTTGTAGGAAGAGGAATTGGTCCTTTAACAATCGCACCCGTTCTTTTTGCTGTATCAACAATTTCCTGAGCTGATTGGTCAATTAATTTATAATCAAACGCCTTTAAGCGTATTCTAATTTTCTGATTTTGCATTACCATCTACCTTTCAAAGAACGAACGCTCCCAAAGGGAGCGCTTTTAAATTTTTTTTAATTATTCAACAATCTTAGCAACAACACCCGCACCAACTGTTCGACCACCTTCACGAATCGCAAAGCGTAAGCCTTCTTCCATTGCAATCGGAGCAATCAATGTTGCTGTAATAGATACGTTGTCACCAGGCATCACCATTTCTGTACCTGCTGGTAATTCCACTGCTCCAGTTACGTCAGTTGTTCTGAAGTAGAACTGTGGACGATATCCATTAAAGAATGGAGTATGTCGGCCGCCTTCATCTTTACTTAAACAGTAAATTTCTGCTGTAAATTTAGTATGTGGTGTAATTGAACCTGGTTTTGCAAGCACTTGGCCACGTTCAACATCTTCACGTTTTGTACCTCTTAAAAGCACACCCACGTTGTCCCCTGCTTGACCTTCGTCAAGTAATTTACGGAACATTTCAACACCGGTACATACTGTTTTTTCAGTTGCTTTAATACCAACAATTTCAAGTTCTTCGTTGACCTTCACAATGCCTCGCTCAATTCGGCCAGTTACCACAGTACCTCGACCAGAGATAGAGAACACGTCTTCAACTGGCATCAAGAATGTACCGTCCACTGCACGCTCTGGAGTAGGGATGTAAGAATCAAGCGCTTCAGCAAGTTTTAAAATTGCTGGTTCGCCAATTTCTGATTGATCACCTTCTAAAGCTTTTAATGCAGAGCCCATAATAATTGGGGTGTCATCGCCTGGGAATTCATATTTATTCAATAGGTCACGAACTTCCATTTCAACTAATTCGAGTAATTCTTTATCGTCAACCATGTCAGCTTTGTTCAGGAATACAATAATGTATGGCACACCGACTTGGCGAGATAATAAAATGTGTTCACGTGTTTGAGGCATTGGGCCGTCCGCAGCAGAACATACTAAAATCGCACCGTCCATTTGAGCAGCGCCGGTAATCATGTTTTTCACATAATCCGCATGGCCTGGACAGTCAACGTGAGCGTAATGGCGATTTGCAGTTTCATATTCAACGTGAGCTGTGTTAATCGTAATTCCACGCGCTTTTTCTTCAGGTGTTGAATCGATCTGATCATAACCTTTTGCTTCACCACCAAATTTCTTTGTCAGAACTGTAGTGATTGCTGCTGTTAATGTTGTTTTACCATGATCCACGTGGCCAATAGTGCCGACGTTTACATGGGGTTTGGTACGCTCAAATTTACCTTTAGCCATAATATATTCCTTAAAAAATTACTCTTTGTTCATAATTGCTTCGGCAATATTTCTAGGGGCCTCAGCGTAATGTTTAAATTCCATTGAATACGTCGCCCTACCCTGACTCAATGACCTTAATGTTGTTGAATAACCGAACATTTCTGATAGTGGCACTTCAACAGTAATAACTTTACCCGACGCATTATCATCCATCCCTTGAACAATACCGCGACGTGATGAAAGATCTCCCATTACATCACCCATATAATCTTCAGGGGTTTCAACTTCAACCGCCATCATTGGCTCAAGAAGAACTGGATCTGCTTTGCGGCAAGCATCTTTAAATGCAAAAGACGCAGCCATTTTAAATGCATTTTCATTCGAATCAACATCATGGTATGAACCATCAAAAAGCGTAACCTTTACATCTTCAATTGGATAACCTGCTAAGACTCCAGATACAATAGTTTCTTGTAAGCCTTTATCAACAGCAGGGATAAATTCACGTGGAACTGTTCCGCCTTTAATCGCATCGATAAATTCATAACCTTTGCCCTGTTCATTTGGCTCAACTTTTAACCACACATGGCCATACTGTCCTTTACCACCAGACTGTTTGACAAATTTACCTTCTGCTTCAACAGACTTTTTAATCGCTTCACGGTACGCAACCTGAGGGGAACCAATATTGGCCTCAACATTAAATTCTCGTTTCATACGATCAACCAAAATTTCAAGGTGAAGTTCACCCATTCCAGAAATAATTGTTTGGTTTGTCTCTGGATCTGTTTTAACCCGGAAAGATGGATCTTCTTGTGCTAAACGATTTAGTGCAATGCCCATTTTCTCTTGATCGGCTTTTGTTTTAGGTTCAACAGCAACATGAATTACTGGCTCTGGAAATATCATTCTCTCAAGAACAATTTCTTCTTTACCTATAGCACAAAGTGTATCGCCTGTCGTTACGTCCTTAAGACCAACAGCAGCGGCAATATCGCCGGCTCGAACTTCTTTAATCTCTTCTCTCGAGTTAGCATGCATCTGTAGTATTCGTCCAAGTCGTTCTTTTTTACCTTTTACCGCATTTTGTACAGAGTCCCCAGCATTAATCACACCAGAATAAACTCTAAAGAACGTTAACGAACCTACAAAAGGGTCTGTCATAATTTTAAATGCCAATGCGGAAAATGGCTCTTCATCGCTAGGCTTGCGTGACATTTCTTTTTCACCAGAAGTGTCAGTCCCCTTAATAGCTGGAACATCAATTGGTGACGGCATTAACTCAACAACTTTATCAAGCATTGCTTGCACGCCTTTATTTTTAAAGGCTGAGCCTAATAACATTGGAACAATTTCATTTGCAATTGTTCTAATTCTTAAACCTTCAAGAATTTCTTTTTCTGATAAATCTCCGGTTTCCAGATACTTATTCATTATTTCTTCATTAGCTTCTGCTGCTGTTTCTACAAGCTTACTTCTCCATTCATTGCAAGTATCAACGAGCTCGGCAGGAATGTCTCGGTAATCAAATGTCATCCCCATTGAGGCTTCATCCCAATAAATGGCTTGCATTTTAATTAAATCCACAACACCTTCAAAAGTTTCTGCTGCACCGATAGGCACTTGAAGTGGAATAGGATTGGCTTTTAAGCGAGCTCGCATTTGATCGTGCACCTTAAAAAAATCAGCTCCCATTCGATCCATTTTGTTAACGAATGCTAAACGTGGTACATTATATTTATTTGCCTGTCTCCACACTGTTTCAGATTGTGGCTGAACTCCGCCAACCGCACAATACACCATGCATGCGCCATCTAATACTCGCATTGATCGCTCAACTTCAATAGTAAAATCGACGTGGCCAGGTGTATCAATAATATTGATACGGTGTTCATTAAATTGTTTTGCCATGCCTGACCAAAAACATGTTGTAGCTGCAGATGTAATGGTAATTCCACGCTCTTGCTCTTGCTCCATCCAGTCCATTGTAGCCGCGCCATCATGAACCTCCCCGATTTTATGACTCACTCCAGTGTAATAAAGGATACGCTCAGTTGTTGTGGTTTTACCAGCATCGATGTGCGCACTAATGCCGATATTTCTGTATCTTTCAATTGGGGTTTTACGAGCCACTTAATTAATCCTCTAAATATTAAAAACGGAAATGTGAAAAAGCTTTATTTGCTTCTGCCATACGATGGACCTCTTCTCTTTTTTTCATCGCATTACCTTTATTTTCAGAAGCATCCATGATTTCGTTAGCTAGTCGAATATCCATAGACTTTTCATTTCGACCACGAGCAGCGTCACGGAGCCATCTCATAGCTAAAGCTTGTCGACGAGAAGGTCGCACTTCGACTGGCACTTGATAGTTTGCACCGCCAACCCTTCTACTCTTAACTTCAACTAGAGGTTTAAGATTGTCTAAAGCAGCAGAGAATACTTCAATTGGATCTTTACCACTTTTACCTTGGACTTGATCAAATGCATTATAAATAATTCTTTCAGCAACGGCTTTTTTACCACTGGTCATTAATACATTCACAAACTTAGAAACCTCCTGGCTTCTAAATTTTGGGTCTGGTAGTATTTCTCTTTTCGGTACTTCTCTTCTTCTTGGCATAGTTTTAACCTTTTAAAATTAAGCTTCTTTAGGGCGCTTAGCACCGTATTTGGATCTTGATTGTTTTCTATCGTTTACACCAGCAGTATCAAGGCTTCCACGAACCGTATGATAACGAACACCTGGTAAGTCTTTTACTCGACCACCGCGAATTAAAACAACAGAATGTTCCTGAAGGTTGTGTCCTTCTCCGCCAATGTAACTAATTACTTCATAGCCAGTAGTTAATCTAACTTTAGCTACCTTTCTCAAAGCTGAGTTAGGCTTCTTCGGAGTTGTGGTATAAACGCGAGTACAAACACCTCTTTTTTGAGGTGAAGCTTCGAGCGCTGGTACCTTACTTTTCTCAACGATTCGCTTTCTTGGCTTACGAATTAATTGGTTAATGGTTGGCATAAAATTCCTTAAATTGTCTTAATTAATAAATCAATCTTGCACTTTTTACATTACTGAAAAAAGCACAAGATTTTATTGTTCTTCCCACAGATTGTCAACTGTTTTTATTATTCAGTCGCTTCATCCGCGTTTGGTGATTGTACATCTGGACTTTCAGTTACTATCTCCTCCATCACTTGAGTTTCTGTAGCAAAAAGTGCTTCTGCTTCTTTTAACTCAGGGCTTTGCTCTTGCTCGACAACGTGAGTATCGGGGTTCATTACATCCGCATTTTCTTTTCTAGCTTTATGGTACGCTAGCCCAGAACCAGCAGGGATTAAACGCCCAACAATCACATTTTCTTTTAAGCCACGAAGCTCATCGCGTTTTCCTAAAATTGCCGCCTCAGTTAACACTCGAGTGGTTTCTTGGAAGGATGCGGCTGAGATAAATGAATCAGTAGCTAAAGATGCTTTTGTAATACCCAACAGAACATACTCGTATTCAGCTGGTTTTTTATCCTGAGCTAATACTTCATCATTCTTATTAAGAACAACTGCTCTTTCAAGCTGCTCACCTGGAATGAATCCTGTATCGCCAGCATCTGTTATTTTTACTCTTCTGAGCATCTGTCTAACAATAACCTCGATATGCTTATCATTAATTTTTACACCTTGGAGCCTATATACATCCTGAACCTCATCAATCACATATCTAGCTAATGCTTCACGACCTTGAAGTCTTAAAATATCAGCAGGATCGGCTGGTCCATCAACAATGACCTCACCCTTTGTTACAACTTGTCCATCATGTACAGTAATATGCTTATCTTTTGGTATCAAAAATTCCTGAGCTTCCCCATTGGTATCTGTAATTACTAGCCTTTGCTTCCCTTTGGTGTCCTTACCAAAAGAAACCGTTCCAGTAATTTCAGCAAGAATGCCTGCATCTTTAGGAGCCCTTGCTTCAAATAACTCAGCTACACGAGGTAAACCTCCAGTAATGTCTCTTGTTTTTGATGATTCTTGCGGAATTCTCGCAATCACATCGCCTACATTAATATCTTGACCGTCTGAAACTGTAATGATGTAGCCGAGTTGAAAAGTTACGTTAACTGGATTTTCAGTTCCAGACAATTTAACTTCATCTCCAGACTTATCCAAAAGCTTAATTTGTGGTCGGCTAGATTTAGATTGTGTGCCTTTTTGTTTTGAATCAATAACAACTAATGTTGACAGTCCCGTTACATCATCAATCTGCTTTGTAACTGTAATCCCTTCCTCAACATTTTCAAATTTTGCCTTACCTGCATACTCTGAAATGATAGGTCGTGTATGCGGATCCCAGTTTGCAAGTATTTCCCCTGCTTTAACTTTTTTTCCGTCAGAAACAGATAATGTTGAGCCATAAGGTACTTTATGAGTTTCTTTTTCACGTCCATTTTCATCTTCAATAATAAATTCACCATTTCTTGAAATAACAATTTGTTCATTTCTTGTATTGGTAACGTATCGCATTGTTGATGTGAATCTAACCGTACCCGATGATTTTACTTCGATTTGACTAACCGCAGCTGAACGTGAGGCAGCTCCGCCAATATGGAAAGTACGCATTGTTAACTGCGTACCTGGCTCTCCGATCGATTGAGCAGCGATTACACCAACTGCTTCACCCTCACTAATCAGATTACCTCGACCTAAGTCACGGCCATAACAATTGGCACAAATACCATGCCTTGTATCACAAGTCAGAGCTGTTCTTACTTTTACCTCATCAATACCAAGAGATTCAATTTTTTCTACTTCATCCTCAGTCAATAAAGTTCCTGCAGGATACAGAACATCTTGTGTGGACGGATCTTGAATATCTAACGCTGCCACACGTCCGAGAATACGATCACCAAGAGGCTCAACTATCTCACCACCTTTGATTAAAGCCTTAGTAACTAAACCTTCCTCTGTTCCGCAGTCTTGTTCCACTACCACAAGATCTTGGGTTACATCGACAAGTCTACGGGTTAAATAGCCAGAGTTAGCTGTTTTTAAAGCAGTATCAGCTAAGCCTTTTCGAGCACCGTGAGTTGATATGAAGTATTGCAACACATTCAATCCATCTCTAAAGTTAGCTGTAATCGGGGTTTCAATAATTGAACCGTCTGGTCGAGCCATTAATCCTCGCATACCCGCTAACTGACGAACCTGAGCAGCAGAACCTCTTGCACCAGAGTCAGCCATCATATAAATAGCGTTGAATGACTCTTGTCTAAGTAAATTGCCGTCATTATCTTTTAATTGTTTACCATCTGATCCAATCACTGGCTCTTCTTTTAATTTTTTCATCATGGCATCAGCAACTTTATCCCCTGCTCTTCCCCAGATATCAACAACCTTGTTGTATCTTTCGCCTTGCGTTACCAATCCAGATGAGTATTGATCTTGAATCTCTTTAACTTCAGCCTCGGCATTTTCAAGAATAGATGTTTTTTCTTGAGGCACTAACATATCATGAACAGAAATTGACATCCCTGCTTTAGTCGCATAGGTATAACCTGTATACATTAATTTATCAGCAAGTATTACGGTATCTTTGATACCAATCTTTCTGAATCCAGTATTGATGAGCTTTGAAATTTCTTTTTTCTTCAAAGTTTTGTTAATCAACTCAAATGGAAGACCTGCCGGTAGAATTTCACTTAAAATTGCGCGCCCAACGGTCGTTTCGTATCGGTTAATTTTTGCCGTTTTACTTCCATCAAAGTTTAATTCAAACTCTTTAATGCGAACGGTTATTCTTGCATGAAGATCGACAACTTTAGCATCATATGCTCTTTGCACTTCAGAGACATCGCTAAATATTTTTCCTTCACCTTTAGCAGCAACTTTCTCACGAGTCATATAATACAGTCCAAGCACAATATCTTGAGAAGGCACAATAATAGGCTCACCGTTAGCTGGTGAAAGAACATTATTTGACGCTAACATCAAAGTTCTTGCTTCCATTTGCGCCTCTAATGAGAGAGGAACATGAACCGCCATCTGATCTCCATCAAAGTCAGCATTGAAGGCTGCACAAACTAAGGGATGTAACTGGATCGCTTTTCCTTCAATTAAAACCGGTTCAAAAGCTTGGATACCTAATCTATGAAGAGTAGGTGCTCTGTTCAAAAGAACAGGATGCTCTTTAATAACGTCTTCAAGAATATCCCAAACTTCTGGACCTTCCTCTTCAACTTTTTTCTTTGCCGCTTTTATTGTGGTAGCCAGGCCTAGTAATTCTAGTTTGTTAAAAATAAAAGGTTTAAATAACTCTAAAGCCATCTTTTTAGGGAGGCCACATTGATGAAGTTTTAATTGAGGACCAGTAACAATCACTGACCGTCCTGAATAATCAACCCGTTTACCAAGTAAGTTTTGTCTAAAGCGACCACCCTTACCCTTAATCATATCTGCAAGAGATTTTAAAGGACGCTTGTTCGCGCCAGTCATTACTTTACCTCTTCTGCCGTTATCCAGAAGTGAATCAACAGACTCTTGCAGCATTCGTTTTTCATTTCTTAAAATAATCTCTGGAGCTCTAAGATCTAACAATCTTCTAAGCCGATTATTTCTGTTAATCACTCTTCTATAAAGATCATTCAAATCCGATGTTGCAAATCGCCCTCCATCTAAAGGGACTAAAGGTCTGAGCTCGGGAGGCAAAACTGGGAGTACATCAAGGATCATCCATTCAGGCTTAATTCCTGATTTTTGAAAGGCTTCAAGCACTTTTAATCTTTTTGCAATCTTTTTAATTTTCGCATCAGAGTTGGTACTACCTAATTCTTCTCTGAGAACTTCAACCTCTGCATTAATATCAAGAGATGACAAAAGTTGTTTAACGCCCTCAGCTCCCATAACTGCTTCAAATTCATCACCGTATTCTTCAATTTTAGCGTGATAATCATCCTCAGTGAGAAGCTGTCCCTTAATTAATGGCGTCATACCTGGATCTACAACCATATAAGCTTCAAAATATAAAACACGCTCAATATCTCTTAAAGCAATATCCAGAACCATACCTAACCTACTAGGTAAACTTTTCAGAAACCAGATATGTGCGACAGGTGTAGCAAGATCAATATGTCCCATTCTTTCACGACGGACTTTGGATAAAGTGACTTCAACTCCGCACTTCTCACATATGACACCACGGTGTTTTAGTCTCTTGTATTTACCGCAAAGACATTCATAATCTTTTACTGGTCCAAAAATCTTTGCACAAAACAAGCCATCTCTTTCCGGTTTGAAGGTTCGATAGTTAATTGTCTCTGGCTTTTTAACTTCACCATAAGACCAAGATCTTATTTTTTCTGGAGATGCAAGTGCTATCTTAATCGCATCAAATTCCTCTTCATGGGTAACCTGTTTAAATAGGTCTAATAAAGCTTTCATGCATAATCTCCTTAATTAATCTCTGTCTAAATCGATATCGATTGCTAATGATCGTATCTCTTTGGTTAAAACATTAAATGACTCTGGCATTCCTGCATTAATCTTGTGCTCACCTTTTACAATATTTTCGTAAACTTTGGTTCGACCAGATACATCATCAGATTTCACTGTTAACATTTCTTGCAAGGTATACGACGCTCCATAAGCCTCAAGAGCCCATACTTCCATTTCACCGAATCTTTGACCACCAAACTGAGCTTTACCACCGAGCGGTTGTTGTGTTACCAATGAGTATGGTCCAGTTGAACGAGCATGCATTTTGTCATCAACCAAATGGTGAAGTTTGAGAACATGCATATACCCAACCGTTACTGGTCTTTCAAACGCTTCGCCAGTTCGGCCATCAAATAACTGAAGTTGAGTTTTGTGCGCAGAAAAATTTAATTTCTTTGTTAGCTCATGATCATCCGGATATGCAAGATCCAGCATATATTGGATATCTGATTCAGCAGCGCCATCAAAAACAGATGTTGCAAATGGAACACCATGTTTGAGGTGGTGAGCCATTTCTAAAACTTCATTATCTTTTAACGACTTGATATCTTCTTTTTTACCTGATGATTCATTGTAAATTTTTTCTAGAAGTTCTCTAATTTCTGCAACTTTTCTTTGCTCCTTAAGCATTTCATCAATTCTATTTCCCAAGCCTTTTGCCGCCCAGCCTAGATGGACCTCGAGAATTTGCCCAATATTCATTCGTGAAGGAACGCCAAGCGGATTTAATACGATATCCAGCGTTGTTCCATCAGCCATATGTGGCATATCCTCAACCGGAACAATTTTTGAAATAACACCTTTATTACCATGTCGTCCAGCCATCTTATCTCCTGGCTGAATTCTTCTTTTCACTGCTAAATACACTTTTACCATTTTTTGAACACCCGGTTGCAGCTCATCACCTTGTGTTAACTTTTGTTTTTTCTCCTGGTAGCGTGTATCAAAATCTTTTTTAGCGTTGTTTAAATTTTCCTTCAGTGACTCCAGTGATTTTGAATCTTTATCATCGCTTAAACGAATATCAAACCACTCATATTTTCCAATGTTTTGTAATTGATCTTTGGTTATTTTGTCACCTTTTTTTATCCCTTTAGGACCACCAGAAACAGTTTTTCCAAGGATTAATTTTTCAATACGCGCAAAGGTATCTTCCTCAACAATCCTAAGTTGATCATTAAGGTCTAACTCAAAATCGCGCAATTGATCCTGAATGATTTGTTCAGCTCGTTCATCACGATCAATACCTTCACGAGTAAAGACCTGAACATCAATTACCGTTCCTGACATTCCTGATGGAACTCTTAAACTTGTATCTTTCACATCAGAAGCTTTTTCTCCAAAGATTGCTCTAAGAAGTTTTTCTTCAGGAGTTAATTGGGTCTCGCCTTTTGGTGTTACTTTTCCGACCAATACATCACCAGCTTCAACCTCTGCTCCCACATAAATGATTCCTGATTCATCAAGCCGGCCTAACATTCTTTCTGAAAGATTAGATATATCTCGAGTTATTTCTTCAGGTCCTAATTTTGTATCTCTTGAAACTACAGATAGCTCTTCAATATGAACTGAAGTGTAACGATCCTCAGCCACAACTTTTTCAGAAATTAAAATAGAGTCTTCAAAGTTATACCCATTCCAAGGCATAAAACCAACAAGCATATTTTGACCTAAAGCTAATTCACCAATATCAGTTGAGGCTCCATCAGCAATAATATCTCCTCGTGAAATAGTGTCTCCAATTTTTACTAATGGTTTTTGATTAATATTTGTATTTTGATTCGAACGTGTATATTTAGTTAAATTGTAAATATCAACACCCACATCATCAGCTGATGTTTCTTTATCATTAACCTTCACAACAATTCTTCTTGAATCAACATAATCAACTACCCCGCCTCTTTCGGCTTGAACAGTTGTTCCAGAATCCATCGCAACAGTTCTCTCAATACCTGTACCCACTACAGCTTTTTCTGCTCTAAGACATGGAACAGCTTGACGTTGCATGTTCGCACCCATAAGAGCTCTGTTTGCATCATCATGCTCAAGAAACGGAATTAAAGATGCAGCAACGGAAACAATCTGTCCAGGAGCAACGTCCATGTAATTAATTTCATTCTTATTGGTTAGGACAAATTCATTTTTATATCGACTAGAAACTAGATCTTCTTTGAAGTTTGATTTTTCATCTAAATCTGAATTCGCTTGAGCAATTGTAAACTGGCTTTCTTCAATCGCAGACAAATAGTCAATCTCCGCTGAAACTTTTCCATTTTCAACTCTTCGATAAGGTGTTTCTAAGAAACCATATCTATTAGTCTTAGCAAACAAAGCTAATGAATTTATTAATCCAATATTAGGTCCCTCTGGCGTTTCAATTGGGCAAACACGTCCATAATGGGTTGAATGTACATCACGAACTTCAAAACCAGCTCTTTCTCTCGTCAAGCCTCCTGGGCCAAGAGCAGAAACTCTTCGCTTATGAGTAATTTCTGATAATGGATTAGTTTGATCCATAAATTGAGACAACTGGGATGATCCAAAAAACTCTCTGATTGCACTTGAAATTGGCTTTGAGTTTATCAAATCATGAGGCATTAAATTATCAGCCTCAGCTTGACCCAGTCTTTCTTTTACAGCTCTTTCAACTCGAACCAAACCTGTTCTGAATTGATTCTCAACCAATTCACCAACCGAGCGAATACGTCTATTTCCTAAATGATCAATGTCATCAATTTCACCACGGCCATTTCTTAATTCAACTAAAATACCAACGACAGCTAAGATATCATCAATGGAAAGGATTCCATTTCCTTCATCACTTTTTTCACCTACACGTTCATAAAATCTTTGCATCCATCCTGAAGCTTTTTCGAAACTGTTAGGATAGGCGCGTCGATTAAATTTCATTCTTCCTACATCCGAGAGATCATATCTATCTGCAGAAAAAAACATTCCTTCAAAAAGAGCTTTAACAGAATCTTCGGTTGGGGGTTCACCAGGACGCATCATTCTATAAATAGCTACTCGTGCAGAATATTCATCTGGAATCTCATCAGTTGTTAACGTATGAGAAATAAAATCACCTTGATCAAGATCATTAAAATACAATGTTTCAAATTGCTTAATGCCTAAATCTTTTATTTTTTCAAGCAACTCTTCAGTAATTTCAGTATTCGCTTCTGCCAATACTTCACCTGAATCTGAATCAATAATACTTTTCGCAATTTTTCTTCCAATTAAGTAATCGTCTGGAACATCAATACTTTTAACGCCAGCTTTTTCAATTTCTCTAATATGCTTTACAGTGATTCTCTTGTCTTTAGAAATTATTACATTTCCTTTTTTATCGGAGATATCAAATTTAGCGATTTCTCCCCTTAATCTTTCAGGGAATACTGTGTAGTTAATTTTATTTTTTACGATTTCAAAATGATCAAAATCATAAAATGTAGCGAGAATTTCCTCTGATGAAAGGCCAAGAGCTTTCAACAATGTTGTTACAGGCATTTTTCTTCTTCGGTCAATCCTGAAATATAAATAATCTTTTGGATCGAACTCAAAATCAAGCCACGAACCTCGGTAAGGAATAATTCTTGCAGAGAAAAGAAGCTTACCAGAACTGTGAGTTTTACCTTTATCATGCTCAAAGAAGACTCCAGGGCTTCGATGAAGCTGTGACACAATAACCCTTTCAGTACCGTTAATAACAAACGAACCATTATTTGTCATCAGCGGCATTTCACCCATATATACTTCTTGTTCCTTTACTTCTTTAACAGTAGGTTCTGACGCTTCCTTATCCATTATAGATAGACGCACTTTCACTCTTAAGGGGACCCCGTATGTTAGGCCTCTCAATTGACACTCTTTCACGTCAAAAACAATTTTTCCTAAGGAGTATGAAACAAAATCTAATTTTGCATTTCCTGAATGGCTTGAAATTGGGAATACTGAATTAAAAGTATTCTGCAAACCCTGATCTTTTCTTTGGTCAGCAGGAATATCCATTTGTAGGTAATCTTTATAAGATTCCAGCTGCATAGATAATAGATATGGAACTTCAGCAACTGTTTGTCGTTTTGCAAAATTCTTTCTTAAGCGTTTCTTCTCGGTAAAGGAATAGCTCATAGCGTCTCCAAAGTTAACAAATATATATAAAAAAATATTTTTTTATATAGACTCGCAAATAAAATAATTAAAGGCTGACGCACAAAAAAGTACGACAGCCTTTAAAAATATTAATTACTTAAGCTCAGCTGTAGCGCCTGCTTCTACTAACTTCTTAACAGCTGCTTCAGCATCTGCTTTTGGAAGCGCTTCTTTTACTACTTTTGGTGCAGCATCAACTAAGTCTTTTGCTTCTTTTAAACCTAAGCCTGTAATTTCTCTAACCGCTTTAATTACATTAACTTTTTGGTCTCCGGCAGCTGAAAGATGAACATCAAATTCAGTTTTTTCTTCGGCAGCTGGAGCACCAGCTGCAGCACCAGCTGCAGGCATAGCAACAGCAGCAGCGGCAGCAGATACACCAAATTTTTCTTCCATTTCTGTTATTAACTGAGATAAGTCAAGTACAGACATCGAACCGATTGCTTCTAAAATTTCTTCTTTTGAGATAGCCATTAAATTTCTCCTTAATAAATAAAATTAAACTTGAGCTTCTTTTTGATCACGAACAGCCGCAACCGCTCTTACAAATTTTGTTGGCACTTCATTAAGAGTACGAACAAATTTTGCAATAGGAGCTTGCATCGTTCCCATCAATTTAGCTAATAGTTCTTCACGACTTGGTAATGAAGCTAAAGCTTTTATCTTCGCTCCATCCATCACTTCATTTGGCAATGCGCCAGACTTGATGACAAACAAATCATTTTCTTTAGCAAAGTTGTTTAAAACCTTTGCCACAGCAACCGGATCTTCTGACATACCAAAAATAAGTGGTCCTGTCATATCCCCTGAAAGGTCTGCAAATGGTGTTCCTTCAATAGCTCTTTTGACAAGAGTATTTTTTAGAACTCGCAAATACACCCCTGATTCCCGTGCCTTTGATCTTAAGTCAGTTAGCTTCGTAACACCTACACCACGATATTCAGCAAGAATTAACGCTTGTGCGGACTTTATTTGCTCACTAACCTCAGCAACAACTGCTTTTTTTTCTTCAAGATTCAGACTCAAAGTCTTCTCCTTCCGTATTTAAAATCAAAGTGCTTTCACACTCACTCTTACGGCGGACTTTATCAGGATGCTATCCCTTAGGTTGCGCCATCTGCGTAGGACTATTACGATTAAACCTTGCGGTTCCTACGGTCTTTGATAACCCCGTTTTTCAACGGACCCAAAGCTCTTTTTGATCTTACGATCAAAATCTTTACGCCAATAAATTGGCTTGATCAACTCTGATACCTGCACCCATAGTGCTAGATATCGAAACTTTTTTAATAAACACCCCTTTAGACGATGCTGGTTTGGCCTTGTTAAGTGCATCAATTAAGGTGGATAAATTTTGCTGTAATTTTTCAGCGTCAAAAGAAGCTCTTCCAATACTGCAATGAATAATGCCAGCTTTATCAGTTCTATATTGAACTTGCCCAGCCTTAGCATTTTTTACTGCTTTAGCAGGATCAGGAGTCACAGTACCAACTTTAGGATTTGGCATTAGACCTTTTGGTCCAAGAATCTGACCTAGTGCACCCAAAATTTTCATTGCGTCAGGTGTCGCTATTAAAACATCAAAATTCATGTTTCCTTTTTTTATATCTTCTGCAAGATCCTCAAATCCAACGATATCAGCACCTGCCTTTTTGGCAGCATCTGCAGCATCGCCTTCTGCCATAACGGCAACTTTAACTGTTTTACCTGTGCCGTTTGGTAGAACAACAGCCCCACGAATTAGTTGGTCTGATTTTTTAGCATCAATGCCTAAGTTGATTGCAGCATCAATCGATTCATCAAATTTTGCTTTTGCATTTTCCTTAACCAGTTTTAACGCATCTGCAATTGGGTAGAGTTTATCTGCGTCCACTTTTTCGACAATTGACTTCATTCTTTTAGAAAGACTCATTTACACACCCTCCACTTCAATGCCCATACTTCTTGCTGTACCTGCAATAGTTCTGACAGCTGCATCCATATCAGCCGCTGTTAAATCAGGTTCTTTTGCTTTTGCAATTTCTTCAGCTTGAGCACGTGTAATTTTTCCAACCTTGTTTGTATGAGGAACAGGTGAACCTTTTTGTACCTTAGCGGCTTTTTTTATCAAAACAGCAGCTGGTGTTGTTTTCATTACAAATGTAAAACTTTTATCTGAATACGCAGTAATTACAACAGGGACAGGTAGTCCAGGTTCAACATTTTGTGTTTGTGCATTAAAAGCTTTACAAAAGTCCATAATGTTTAGACCTTGTTGCCCTAAAGCTGGACCAACTGGTGGACTTGGGTTTGCTTTACCCGCTGGGATTTGTAACTTAATATATCCCTGAATTTTTTTTGCCATTTACATAACTCCTTTACTTGGTACAAGCGCTTAAAAAAGCTCCCAAATTTATTAAACTTCTTTTTGGATTTGACCGAACTCAAGCTCCACTGGAGTAGCTCGACCAAAAATAACTACCTCAACACGAAGTTTATTTTTTTCATAATTGATTTCTTGAACAGAGCCAGAGAAATCCTTAAATGGTCCATCAATTACACGAACTGATTCGCCGACCTCGAAAGTTAATTTCTGAGTTGGATTCACTTTACTGTCATCCATTCTTCGCAGAATTAACTCCACTTCATTATCTTTTATTGGTGTTGGCTTAAGAGCCGAACCTCCAATAAAAGCTGTAACTTTTGGTGTGCTTCTTACCAAATGCCATGTAGCATCATTCATATCCATTTGCACAAGAACATAGCCAGGATATAATCTTCTTTCACTAATTGTTTTTTGTCCTGCTTTTAACTCAACAACTTCTTCAACAGGCACAAGCACATCACCAAATTGATCTTTAACATTGGATAATTCAATTCTTTCAAGCAAACCTTTTTGAACAATTTTTTCATATCCAGAATAAGCCTGAACCGCATACCATCTTTTGGTCATTTTTATCGTCCTAAAACTAAATTAACAATGTAAGTAAAAGCAATATCAACAAATGCTAGAAAGATCGCCATCAGAACAACAACAACAAAAACAACCAAAGTCATCTGTACCGTTTCTTTTCTTGTAGGCCATACAACTTTTTTTGCCTCAAGCACGACACTATTCAAAAAATTAAAAAGCTCATCACCTTTAGATGACTGCTTAAATACAAATAGTGAAGCTGCAAGTCCGATTAAAATGCTTAACACTTTAAACACAAGCGGTTGCTCATCTAACATATAAAATCCAACAATTCCCAATACAAAAATTAGGATTGCGGACGATGTCTTTAACTTATCACTCAAACTTTTTACCTTTTATAATGGCAGGCCAGGAGGGCTTCGAACCCCCAACCCTCGGTTTTGGAGACCGATACTCTACCAATTGAGCTACTGGCCTAAAATCCTATTCAACAATCTTAGCAACAACACCCGCACCAACTGTTCGACCACCTTCACGAATCGCAAAGCGTAAGCCTTCTTCCATTGCAATCGGAGCAATCAATGTTGCTGTAATAGATACGTTGTCACCAGGCATCACCATTTCTGTACCTGCTGGTAATTCCACTGCTCCAGTTACGTCAGTTGTTCTGAAGTAGAACTGTGGACGATATCCATTAAAGAATGGAGTATGTCGGCCGCCTTCATCTTTACTTAAACAGTAAATTTCTGCTGTAAATTTAGTATGTGGTGTAATTGAACCTGGTTTTGCAAGCACTTGGCCACGTTCAACATCTTCACGTTTTGTACCTCTTAAAAGCACACCCACGTTGTCCCCTGCTTGACCTTCGTCAAGTAATTTACGGAACATTTCAACACCGGTACATACTGTTTTTTCAGTTGCTTTAATACCAACAATTTCAAGTTCTTCGTTGACCTTCACAATGCCTCGCTCAATTCGGCCAGTTACCACAGTACCTCGACCAGAGATAGAGAACACGTCTTCAACTGGCATCAAGAATGTACCGTCCACTGCACGCTCTGGAGTAGGGATGTAAGAATCAAGCGCTTCAGCAAGTTTTAAAATTGCTGGTTCGCCAATTTCTGATTGATCACCTTCTAAAGCTTTTAATGCAGAGCCCATAATAATTGGGGTGTCATCGCCTGGGAATTCATATTTATTCAATAGGTCACGAACTTCCATTTCAACTAATTCGAGTAATTCTTTATCGTCAACCATGTCAGCTTTGTTCAGGAATACAATAATGTATGGCACACCGACTTGGCGAGATAATAAAATGTGTTCACGTGTTTGAGGCATTGGGCCGTCCGCAGCAGAACATACTAAAATCGCACCGTCCATTTGAGCAGCGCCGGTAATCATGTTTTTCACATAATCCGCATGGCCTGGACAGTCAACGTGAGCGTAATGGCGATTTGCAGTTTCATATTCAACGTGAGCTGTGTTAATCGTAATTCCACGCGCTTTTTCTTCAGGTGTTGAATCGATCTGATCATAACCTTTTGCTTCACCACCAAATTTCTTTGTCAGAACTGTAGTGATTGCTGCTGTTAATGTTGTTTTACCATGATCCACGTGGCCAATAGTGCCGACGTTTACATGGGGTTTGGTACGCTCAAATTTACCTTTAGCCATAATATATTCCTTAAAAAATTACTCTTTAAAAACGTTGTGGTGCCCATGGCGGGAATCGGACCCGCGACCTCTCCCTTACCAAGGGAGTGCTCTACCACTGAGCCACATGGGCGATTCCTTTAATTCTGGAGCGGGCGATGGGAATCGAACCCACGAGATCAGTTTGGAAAACTGAGGTTTTACCATTAAACTACGCCCGCTATACCCCTTCGAATACCCATGTAAAATCTGTGTTACAGAATTAATGGTGGAGGGGGTAGGATTTGAACCTACGTACTCAGAGAGAACGGATTTACAGTCCGTCGCCTTTAACCACTCGGCCACCCCTCCCAACCGAACCCGAAATTATCCATTTAAATTGGTGAAATGTCAAACAAAAATAAGGGTTTATGTAACTTTTTTTATACCTCAACAACTTGGTATAAATGATAAATACAATTCAAATTTAAAATGATGGTGCCGGATGTCGGAATCGAACTGACGACCTTCGCATTACAAGTGCGCTGCTCTACCATCTGAGCTAATCCGGCAATGAGAAAAGAACGTTACTATACCAACTTTTTAATAAAAGTTGAATAAATAATTTACTATATTTATTTAATGATTTTTAAATGAGATTTTTTGCTAAATTGAGACTTTGTTGTTGTTGATAGAGAGGCAGTGTCCTCAATATCTTTTTTTACACCAGCACCTCTTTGAACCTCTTCATCGAATGGCAATGTATCAAAAAAAAGGCCCTCTTGTGACTCTTTAGAAAAAATACCAGAAATTTCAGAATAAAATATAACTAAAGATTCCTCCACCCCATTAAATCTCGCCGAAAATGAAATTGTTTCTTTGCCCATATGTAGATTTTTTGTAGCGGATTGTGAGATATTAAAAGTAATTTCATTGCTTTGTGTTAACTGTTGCGGAATAATGGACTGTTTAATTGAGCTAACAATAATGAATGGCGTCTGATTATAATCAGCACACCATTCGTAAATTGCTTTTATCAGATAAGGCTTCTTTAAATCCATCAACTAATTTATTATGATCTCATTGCCTTTTCAGCTGGAGTTAAAGCTTCATCAAACAAAGGACGGGTGAATAATGAGTCTGCATATTTCATAAGAGGCTTAGCACTCACTGGCAATTTAATTCCATAATGGTCTAAACGCCATAAAAGAGGTGCCATAGCAACATCTAACATGGAATACTCATCATACAAAAGATAGGGCTGTTTATTCAAAATTGGTACTAATTGAAGCAATCCTTCAGTAATAATTTTTTTAGCCTTTGTTTTTTTTGTGTCATCGCCGGACTCTAAATCAATCATGTGAATAAAAAGCTGACTTTCAAAGTCTTTTAAAAATAATCTTGCACGAGCTCTCATAATTGGATCAGGTGGCATGAGCTGTGGATGCGGGAATCTCTCATCAATATATTCATTAATGATATTCGGATCAGTTAAAACTAAGTTTCTTTCAATCAATACTGGTGTATCCACGTAAGGACTTAAGGTTGTTAATTCATCTGGCTTATTATCAAGGTCAACATCGATAACCTCAAAATCCATCCCTTTTTCAAACAACACAATTCTACATCTGTGACTCAATGGATCTGTCGAGTGTGAGTATAGCTTCATCATAATTATTTAATATCTTTCCAAAATTCTCTTTTTAAATTAATTACTAAAATCAAAAGAATTACCAAAAATCCTAAGACAAAGTAACCTATTTTATGCCTTACCAATTTTGCTGGTTCAGCCATAAAAACCATATAATTTGTTGTATCCAAGACGAACTGATCATACTCTTGTTCAGATAATACGCCAGCTTTCAATAAAGATAACTGATTATCTTTATAGACTTGTGTACCCTGGAGCTCCCATAAAACGTGAGGCATTGCTGCATTTGGATAAACAAGATTATTCCAACCCAGCTCCCTAGAGTCATCGATATAAAAAGTTCGAAGATAAGTATAAATCCAGTCTTTACCTCTTGAGCGTGCCGTAACTGTCAAGTTTGGAGGGTTAGCACCGAACCACTTTTTTGCTTCAACAGTATCCATGGAAATATTCATGAGCTCGCCTGATTTATCAGCGGTGAATAAAAGATTTTTTTTAATTTCATCCTCTGACAGACCGATATCCTGAAGTCTGTTATAACGCATATAATTTGCGCTGTGACAGTTTAAACAGTAGTTGATAAAATTTCTTGCCCCCCGCTGTAATGATTGTTGGTCATCTAAGTCAATTTTTGCATTATCTAAATGAAAAGATCCATCTGCAGCATAGGAGTTGTTCCATATAAAAAAAGGAAATAAAAGTATAGCTAAAATAAGAGAGTTTTTTTTCATTAAGATGTAACCCTATTTGGCACTGGCTTGGTCTTATCTTTTTTACTGTAAAAGGGCATGAGAACAAAAAATGCAAAATAAACAATCGTGAATACTCGTGCCACAAAAGTTGCCAAATCGAGCCCGCCTAATAATGGAATAAAGTTTGGAATTTGTCCCCAAATGTTTGAAGGCACGGTTCCCAAATATCCTAAAATCAAAAAACTTAGAACAAAGGCAGCTAACCATTTTTTATACAAAGCACCTTTATATCTAATCGATTTAACTTTACTTTTGTCCAACCATGGAACAATAAATAATATTAATACTGCTGCCCCCATGGCAGCAACTCCTGGAAACTGACTATTAAAGATTGGGGGGACTGCTCTAAGAATAGAATAAAATGGTGTGAAATACCAAACAGGTGCAATGTGCGCTGGAGTCACTAATGGATCTGCGGGAACAAAATTATTATGTTCCAAAAAGTAACCACCAACTTCCGGCATGAAAAAAATGATTGTCGTGAATACTATTAAAAAAACTGTCAAACCAATCAGATCTTTAACTGTGTAATAGGGGTGAAATGGGATCCCGTCAAGGGGTATTCCAGTTTTTTTATCTTTAGTGAGCTTAATTTCAATCCCATCTGGATTATTTGAACCCACCGAATGAAGGGCTGCCAAATGAAGAAAGATCAGTCCTGCTAACGCCAAGGGAAGAGCAATGACATGAAATGCAAAAAAACGATTTAATGTAGCATCGGATACGAGATAATCTCCTCTCACCCACTCAGCAAGATCAGGACCGATGAAAGGAACGGTTGCAAAAAGATTGACAATAACCTGCGCACCCCAGTAAGACATTTGGCCCCACGGTAAAAGATAGCCAAAAAAAGCTTCCGCCATCAATAATAAAAATATCAAAACTCCAAATATCCACAATAATTCTCGAGGTTGTTTGTAAGAGCCATATATGATCGCTCTAAACATATGCATATAAATGACAACAAAAAATAATGATGCTCCGGTGGAATGCATGTATCTGATCACCCACCCAAAAGAGACGTCTCTCATAATGTATTCTACAGAGGCAAATGCATGTAAAGCGTCTGGCTTATAATGCATTGTCAAGAAGATGCCTGTTAAGATTTGAAGTGCAAAAAGTACGATGGCTAGAGCGCCAAAAAAATACAAAAAGTTAAAATTTTTAGGAGCATAGTATTGGGTCAGATGGTTTTTAATGAATGACGAGACTGGGAGTCTCTCATCTACCCAAGTCATCAAATTATTCTTTCTTTCCATTACGCTTCATCCTTTTGATCTTCACCAATTAAAATTGTTTTTTCATCAATGTATTTATGAGGAGGGACTACTAAATTGGTTGGTGCGGGTGACCCTTTATAGACTCGACCTGCTAAATCAAACTTTGATCCATGGCATGGACAAAAAAATCCACCAGTCCAATTATCCCCCATATCTCCCTTTGGTTGAAGTTTTGCTGTTGGAGAGCAACCTAAATGTGTACAAATTCCAACCACAACTAGTAGATCAGACTTGATCGATCTTGTTGGGTTTTGGCAATATTTAGGTTGTTGTGAAGTCACCTTGAGTTGCGGGTCAGCTAGATTAGTTTCCATCTTCGATAGACCTTTAACCATATCTTCGGTTCGATTAAGAATCCATACAGGCTGTCCTCGCCACTCCGTAGTCAACAGACTACCTTTTTCGATTTTACTGGTATCGACAGCCACAGATGCTCCAGCAGCCTTAGCTTTTTCACTGGGTTTCATGCTTGTTACAAAAGGAATACCTGCGACACTTATACCTACAGCACCTGTGATAGCTGTAGCTGTCAACAAAAATTTTCTTCGGTCTTTGTCAAAACCATTATACTTTTTGGACATTAATTTCCTCTTGAGAAACAACTTAGATTTGAAGAGGTAACATTATACAAAAATTAGTCCATGAAAAACAAGGAAGAATTAACTTATCTTTATATTTTTTTAAAAAAGTTTGACATAAATAAACCAAACTCAAATAAAAAAACCATGGGTAGTGCCAATAAAATTTGCGAAAGCACATCAGGTGGAGTTAAAACAGCTCCTAAAATGAATGCAAAAACATAAATATATGGTCGCATTTTTTTGAGTTTTGTAATACTCATAATCTTTAAATGGATAAGGAATAAAACAATAATCGGAATTTGAAAGGCAACGGTAAATGCAAAAATCAAATTAATTAGAAGCTCAAGATAGAAATTGATATCAATTTTAAGACTTAACCCTTCGGGTGCAAAATTGATAAAAAACAAAATGACCTGGGGAAAGACTAAGTAAAAACAAAAACAAAACGCAACAAACACAAGTAGCATACTAATCAATAGGATTTTTTTTATAAATTCTTTTTCATCTTGATAAAGCCCTGGTTTGATAAAAAACCAAATTTCACCAATAATGTAAGGGAAAACTAAATAAAAGGCAGACAACATGGACAGCTTAAGAGGAACAACAAATGTAGATAAAAGTTGAGTGGCTATAACTTCACCCTGAGTGTTTTCTAATGATGATTGTAATGGCTGTGAAAAAAAATTAAAAACAAGCTCATGAAAATAAAAAAAGATGGAAAAAACTAAAGCAAAAAAGGCTAATACCCTTATTAAAACTTTTTTTAAAATGAAAAAATGATCAAGATAACTAAATTTATTTTTCATTTTTTGAAAAAATCTCTTTTTCGATTTTTTTTAGCTTTTTAAATGTTTCTTCTCGATAAATTTCTTCTTTGACATCAAAAAATAAGTTGTTAGTTTTTTTTAAAACTCGCCCCAAGAATCTTCCAAATTCAGGTATTTTTTTTGGATTAACAAAAATAACAAAAACTATTATGCATAAAATAAGCTCCGAAAAAGAAAAATCAAACATTAATTATTTTTTTTTATCAGATTGATCCGAGAGTCCATCTTTGAAATTCTTAATAGCAACACCTAAGTCCTTACCAATATTTTTTAATCGACCTGCGCCAAAAATAATTAACACAACAACCAAGATTACCAATAACTCTTTAATTCCAGGCATATCAAACTCCTTAAATTTTCTTCAAATGATTACTACCACCATAAACATGAAAGTGAATGTGAAAAACTTCTTGCCCACCTTTTTTTCCTGAATTAATCATTGTTCTAAATCCCTCTAGTCCTTGTTCTTTTGCTAAAACTGCGGCTAACTTTAGCATTTCACCAAAAATATTAAAATCTATCTTTTCAACTTCTGCTGTAATGAGATTAATAATATGAAGTTTTGGAACAATCAAGAAATGAATATTGTCAATTGGATTTATGTCATTAAAAGCGATAAATTTGTCATCTTCATAAATGATAGTTGCTGGTATCTCTTTTTTAATGATTTTGCAAAAGATACATGAATCCATTATTTCTTCCTATTGGATTTTTCTTCTAAACCTGACACGCCTGATCTTTTTTTTAACTCGTCAACAATTTCTTCAATCGAGATATTATTTTCCGTTAAAAGAACCAATAAATGAAATAAAACATCGGCACTCTCGTAAATGGTTTGAGTTTTATTTTTGCTGGCCGATGCAATAATTAATTCAATTGCTTCCTCACCAAATTTTTTTTGTATTTCTTGTAATCCTTTAAAAAAAAGTTGGGCTGTATAAGACTGATCAGGGTCTTCATTTTTTTTAGATTGAATAATTTTTTGTAAATCAGTTAAATAATTCATTTTTTATTTTTTATAGATCTCTTTAGGATCTTTTATAATATCTTCAATATCAATTATTGTATCGCCATTATCTGTCACTTGGTTATAAAAGCATGAATTTCTTCCGGTGTGACATGATATTTTGTTTTCAACTTTAACTTTAATTAAAAGAGTATCAAAATCACAATCAGCCTGAACACTGTCAACAAAATGAACGTGTCCCGAATCCTCTCCTTTTAACCATAATTTATTTCTTGATCTTGAAAAAAAATAGCACTGCTTAGTTTCCATTGTTTTTACCAATGCATCTGCATTCATCCAGGCCATCATTAAAATTTTATTGGTTAGTGTATCTTGAATAATCACTGGCACTAAGCCTTGCTCATTCCATTTAATAAGCTCAATAATCTTCATTAGCGTACCTCAATAAAATTTTCTCTCATATGCTTTTTCGCCTCTTCAATCGTAAATTCTCCAAAGTGAAAAATACTTGCTGCTAAAACTGCATCAGCTTTTCCTTTTAAAATACCATTTACCAGATCATCTAAATTTCCAACCCCTCCCGAGGCAATAATTGGAACATCAACTTCTGATGAAATTGATGAGTTTAAATCATTATCAAATCCTGATTTTGTTCCATCACGATCCATGCTTGTAATTAATAATTCTCCCGCTCCACGATTCACCATTTCTTTTGCCCATGATACTGCATTAATTCCTGTAGGATTTCTTCCTCCGTGTGTGAATACCTCCCAATGATTATTCATTTTTTTTGCATCAATGGCGACCACAATACATTGTGAGCCAAATTTTTGTGATGCTTGAGATACCAAAGACGGGTTATGGATTGCAGCCGTATTAATACTGACTTTATCAGCCCCCGCGTTTAAGAGGGTTCTAATATCATTTATCTCCCTCACCCCGCCACCCACAGTTAAAGGAATAAACACCTGCTCAGCAACCCTCTCAATAATATCAATGATAAGTCCTCTATTATCTGAACTTGCTGTGATATCTAAAAAAGTGAGTTCATCAGCTCCTTGATCGTTATATTTTTTTGCAATTTCTACCGGATCACCTGCGTCAATGAGGTCAATAAAATTAACACCTTTAACAACTCGGCCATCTGTCACATCCAAACAAGGAATGATTCTTTTTGCTAACACGTGATCATCCAGTTAATCTTTCTGCAAGTTGATTGGCTTTTTCAAAGTCTAAAGTACCCTCATATATAGATCTCCCAGCAATCACCCCCTTGATTCCCACATTGGCAACTGCACATAAATTTTCAATATCTTTAATATCTGATAAACCACCGCTTGCAATAATTGGTACATTTCCATTTTCCGCCAGCTTTACGGTCGCATCGATATTTATTCCTTGAAGCATTCCATCTCGACCAATGTCGGTATATATAATCGAAGCAACTCCATAATCTTCAAATTTTTTTGCCATTTCAAAAACACTATGTCCAGTTAACTTTGCCCAACCATTAATTGCCACCTCTCCATCTTTAGCATCAAGGCCAACGATTACTTGTCCAGGAAAAGCAAAACAGGCCTCATGTAAAAAACCTGGGTTTGTTATTGCAGCGGTGCCAATAATGACAGAATCAATACCAATATTTATTATGTTTTCAACAGCATCAAGGTTTCTAATGCCTCCACCAAGCTGAATTGGAATATCCCCCATCTCTTGGATTACTTCTTTAATGACTGATAAGTTTTTTTGTTGCCCAGCAAATGCTCCATCTAAATCGACTAGATGAAGACGGCGAGCGCCTTTTGATTTCCATAGTTTTGCCATCTCTGCCGGGTGTTCTGAAAAAATTGTGGCTTGATCCATTAAGCCTTGTTTAAGTCGAACACACTTTCCCTCTTTTAAATCAATTGCAGGAATAACTTGCATAGTTTAAATACTCCACCGTGTAAAGTTTTTTAATAGTTGTAACCCAGCCAAAGAACTCTTCTCAGGATGAAATTGAACAGCAAAAATATTATCTTTGCTTACTGCACAGCAAAATGGATGCTCATAAATTGTTTCAGCCGCCGATAAACTTTGATCTTTTAGTTGAACAAAGTAGCTGTGAACAAAATAGAATCTTTCATTATTATTTATCCCATTCCACATAAAGTGATTTTTTTTACGATAAACCTCATTCCAACCCATATGTGGTACTTTATTAAAATGATTTTTTGTCTTAAATTTACGCACCTGTCCAGGAATAATCCCAAGACCTGAAACGCCTCCCTCCTCAGAAAAATCGTTTAACATCTGAAGTCCAATGCAAATACCCAAAAAAGGTTTATTTTTTGCTGCGTTAATAATTGTCTCAGTTAAATTTCTGTTTGCTAATTCTCGCACGCAATCAGGCATAGCTCCTTGTCCAGGAAAAACTATACGGTCAGCTGATTGGATTATCTTTTGATCAGAGGTAACACAAACCTTTAGGTTGGGAGAGACTTTTCTAAAAGCATTATAAACGGATCTCAGGTTGCCCATTCCATAATCGACAATGGCTATCATGAATGAACCCTATAATGCCCCTTTTGTTGATGGCAGTTGATCAGCTTGTCTCATATCGATTGTCACAGCGGTTCTTAATGCTCTTGCAAAAGCCTTAAAAATTGTCTCGATTTGATGATGAGCATTGTCGCCTCGGATATTATCTATATGCAAGGTTATGAGGGCATGATTAACAAACCCTTGAAAGAATTCATAAATTAAATCAACATCGAATTCACCAACAATAGCCCTTTTGAAATCAGAATGAAGCACTAAACCAGGCCTGCCAGAAATATCAACCACTACTCTTGACATAGCCTCATCAAGAGGTGCATAGGCATACCCGTATCGTGTAATACCTTTTTTATCGCCAATTGCTTGATTGAAAGCTTGACCGAAAGTAATGCCAATATCCTCAACAGTATGATGCGCATCAATATGTAGGTCGCCCTTTGCATTCACCTGTAGATCAAATAATCCATGCCGAGCAATTTGGTCCAGCATATGGTCTAAGAAGCCAATGCCTGAATTTAATTTACTGTCTCCAGAACCGTCCAGATTGAGTGAAACACTAATTTGCGTTTCTTTGGTATTTCTTTCAACAGTGGATTTTCTTTGCATAATTATTTCTACGAAAATTTTATATGGAATTTTAACTTAATATGAGTCCGAATCCTACTGATCGATTAATTTTTTTAATTCACTTAACAACAAATCCATCTGTTCCGATGTTCCAATCGTGATTCTTAAATAAGATGAAATTATTTTAGGCTCTTTGAAAAATCTAACAAGTATCCCTGAATTTTTTAATGCAACATAAAGATCTTCGGCATTATTTTTACTGGGAGGTCTGGTAAAAACAAAATTTCCTCCTGATTGAAATACCTGAAAACCTAACTTTTGAAGGTTAGTTGAAAAATTTTCTCTAATTTCTATGATTTGATTACATCTCTTTTTAAAATATTTATCATCTTTAAAAGATGCTATTGAAGCTTTTTGAGCAATTCGATCAACTGGGTAGGAATTAAAACTATTTTTTACTCTTTTTAAACCATCGATTAATTCTGATGAGCCAACTGCATAGCCTACCCTCAGCCCTGCCAATGACCTTGACTTTGACATGGAGCGTGTTACCAAGATATTGGAAAAATTATTGATTAATGTGATGGCTGATTCAGTCCCAAAATCAACATATGCCTCATCAATAACTATTATTGATGATTCATTCTGTGCAACAAAATTTTCAATACTTTTTAACGACAAGGGGATGCTTGTTGGTGCATTTGGATTTGGAAAAATCACTGCAGAGTTTGAGTAATGATAGTCTGATAAATTAATTTCAAAGTTATCATCTAATGGTATCGTTTCATAATCAATATCAAATAATTTAGCATATACAGGGTAAAAGCTATAAGTAATATTGGGGAAAAAAAGATTTTTTTTATTTTTAAATAAGCCATAAAAAATAAAGGCTAAAATCTCATCAGATCCATTGCCAACAAAGACTTGATCTTTTGATAAATGATGATATTTAGCTATTTCCTCACATAATTCATTAGACTCTGGATCAGGATAAAGATTAATTTTATCGATACCAAAATTTGTAATCTCATCTAAAACTAATGGTGAGGGGGGGAAAGGGTTTTCGTTGGTATTTAACTTTAATCGAATCTCTTTTTGAGGCTGCTCACCTGGAATATAGGGATCAAGTTTTGATACAAAGTGACTCCAAAACTTAGTCATCAATTTTCACTCTATAATCAGCAGATCTGGCATGAGCAAAAAGGCCTTCCCCTTCAGCCATAATTGAAGCAATCTTACCAAGCCTCGAAGCTGCCTTTGATGATAAATTGATAATACTTGATCTTTTTTGAAAGTCATACACTCCAAGTGGTGATGAAAATCTTGCTGTCCTTGACGTTGGAAGAACATGATTCGGACCCGCACAATAATCTCCTACTGACTCACAAGTATTTATTCCCATAAAAATAGCGCCCGCATGTTTTATTTTTTGGATTAGATCATCCGGATCACTAACGGATAATTCTAGATGCTCTGGGGATATGAAGTTTGAAACTTCTGCGGCTTCATTTAAATTTTTCACCTCAATAAATAAGCCTCGATTTTCAAGGGATGTTTGTATTATTTTTTTTCTAGGCATGGTATCAATTAATTTTTCCATACTTTTAATAACTTTTTCAAATATAGATTTATCTGAGGAAATAAGAATCGATTGTGCAAGCTCATCATGCTCAGCTTGAGAAAATAAATCCATAGCCAACCAATCAGGATTAGTCTGTCCATCAGTAATCACTAAGATTTCTGAGGGTCCAGCAATCATATCTATACCAACGGTACCGAATACCATTCTTTTTGCTTCAGCGACATATGCATTCCCAGGGCCAACAATTTTATCAACTTGAGGAATTGTCTCGGTACCAAAAGCAAGGGCGGCAACAGCTTGGGCTCCGCCAATAGTAAAAACCCTATCTACATTCGCTACATGAGCAGCTGCTAAAACCAAAGTATTTCTTTTTCCATTTGGAGTTGGGACAACCATAATTATATTTTTTACTCCTGCTACTTTTGCTGGAATGGCATTCATAAGAACTGAAGATGGATATGCTGCTTTTCCTCCAGGAACATATAATCCAACTGAATCAATGGCAGTAATCTTCTGGCCTAGCCTTGTTCCATCTTCTTCAACATAATCCCAAGAGTCCTGTATCTGATTTTGATGATAATCTCTAATTCTTTGAGCAGATTCATTCAGTGCAGTTTGAATAGGATGGTCTAATGATTCATATGCTTCTTTCAGACTTTCTTGGGTCAGTTCTAATTCCGATAAAGATTTAGACTCAAGATGATCAAATTTTTTTGTATAAGAGAGTAAAGCTGAATCACCATTATTTTTTATATCTTTAATGATACTGCTTACAACAGCTTGAATTTCAGAATTATCATCTTCATTAAAAGCTAATGCATGTTTTAACGATTTATAAAAATCATCATCTCCAAATTTTATATGCTTTATATTCATTTAAACGTTACTTTTTACTGAATCAATGATTGGTTGTAAATCTAAATATTTCAATTTCAGTGATGCTTTGTTGACAATTAATTGTGAGGAAATATCAGAAATTTTTTCATATGACACTAGGTTATTTGCTTCCAGCGTTTTTCCTGAGCTGACCAGATCAACAATCAAATCACTCATTTGAACTAACGGGGAGAGCTCCATCGATCCATATAGTTTGATTAAATCAATATGAATGCCTTTTTTAGAAAAAAAATCTTTTGTAATTTTCGTATATTTAGTAGCAATTTTTAATCTTGTTTTTTGTTTCAAAGCTTCTTGATATTTAAAATTTTTAGGCCCCGCAACCATCATCTGACATTGAGCAATTCTCAAATCACATATCTGATAAATATTTGCTGAGATAAATTCATCTAAAACATCTTTACCGGCAATTCCCAAATCGGCTCCACCGCATTCAACATAAGTTGGAACATCTGAAGCTCTTACTATTAATAATCTGATTTTAGGATTATTTGTTTTAAGAATCAGCTTTCGAGATGAATCAGGATCTTCACTACAAACAATTCCCGCTGATGATAAAAGCGGAAGTGTTTCTTTAAAAATTCTTCCTTTTGATAATGCAATAGTTATCATTATTGTATTCTCTCTACCTTTGCCCCAAGTTGATTTAATTTTTCCTCAATTCTCTCATAACCACGATCTAAGTGATATATACGCTCAATTATAGTCTCCCCTTTTGCAGCAAGGCCTGCGATAACTAGAGAAGCTGAAGCACGAAGATCCGTAGCCATTACGTTTGCACCGTCAAGATTCCTAACTCCTTTTACAAAAGAAGTATTTCCTTTTACATCAATGTGAGCTCCCATTCTAACAAGCTCTTGAACATGCATAAAACGATTTTCAAAAATTGTTTCAGTTATTTCAGATGGTCCATCAGCTAAGGCATTTAAAGCCATAAATTGTGCTTGCATATCAGTCGGAAATAAAGGATAGACACCCGTTCTAATGTTCACGGGTAAAATTTTATCCTCACTCTTAATCACCTCGATTTGATCATCATTAATATGAACTAATGCTCCCGATTCTTTGATTTTCTCAATAATAGATTCCATTTTCGAGGGATTAACATTTTTTAGTTTTATTCTTCCCCCAGCAGCAGCAACTGCCGTCATATATGTTCCTGCTTCAATACGATCAAACATTACTTTATAATTTGTACCCAGAAGAGAGGGTGTGCCATCAATCTGAATATTATCCGTGCCTAAGCCTTTTATTTTCGCACCCATTTGAATTAATAAATTCCCTAGATCTTCAACTTCAGGCTCTCTCGCGGCATTTTCAATTAAAGTTCTTCCCTCCGCAAGGGTGGCTGCCATCATGATATTTTCTGTCCCAGTCACTGACACCTGGTCCATAAAAATCTTTGTTCCTATCAGTTTTTTATTGGGTAAATGAGCTGTACTTGCCTCTATATACCCGTTATGTATGTTGACTTTTGCTCCCATTTTCTCAAGCGCTTTAATATGAAGATCAACTGGTCTTGCACCGATAGAGCATCCTCCGGGCAAAGATACATGAGCCTCACCAAATCTTGCTAACAACGGTCCAAGAACAAGTATCGACGCACGCATTGTTTTTACTAAATCATAAGGTGCTTCTGTTTTGGTGACTTTATCAGCACATAGCATTAGCGAATCATTTGATTTATGAACATTTACACCCAAGAAATTTAACAAATAAATTGTAGTTTCAATATCTTTTAGAATAGGTACATTGAAAATATTTAATGGCTCAGATGTTAAAATTGAAGCGATAAGAATAGGCAACGCAGCATTCTTTGCTCCAGAAACAAATACTTCACCTTGGAGGGGATTGCCTCCAGTAATTTTGAGCTTATCCAACTTGATCCAATAATTTTTTTAATTCTCCCGATTCAAACATTTCCCGCATAATGTCAGCTCCACCAACAAATTCTCCGTTAACATAAAGTTGTGGAATAGTTGGCCAGTTCGAAAAAATTTTCACACCTTCTCTAATTTCATTATCCTCAAGCACATTATTAGTTTCGTAAGTTGCTCCAAGGTGATCAAGAATTTGGCATGCCATTCCTGAAAAACCACATTGAGGAAATTTACGATCGCCTTTCATGAAAAGCAATATCTTATTTGTATCAATCATTTTTTTTATTTTTTCTTGTGCACTCATTTTTTTTCTCCTTTTATTTCGTTCCACTCAGAAAGATCATATAACTTTAATGACAAGGCATGAATTTTTTCATTCATTAAATCTCCTAGCACTTTATAGACCAATTGATGTCTTTTCACGCGATTTAAATTTTTAAAATCATCGCTGATAATTAATGCTTCAAAATGCGCTCCATCATCCCCAAGGACATCTAATTGATTACAGTTTATTCCACCGGCAATAATTTTTTTTATATCATCTTTGTGCATTCATTAACCTCTTAGTTTATACCCTGTTTTCAATAACCTTATTGATAAGCCCGCCAGTATTATAAAAAATGTTAGGACAATTACTACACTTAAATGAGGTGATATATCTGATTGACCAAAGAAACCATAGCGAAATCCATCAATCATGTAGAAAAAAGGGTTGAAGTGAGATATCTTCTGCCAAAAAGGCGGTAGAGAATGAATGGAATAAAATACCCCAGATAAAAATGATAACGGCATAATGACAAAGTTTTGAAAAGCTGCCATTTGATCAAATCGATCTGCCCATATCCCAGCTAATATACCAAAAGTTCCAAGTAGTCCCCCGCCTAAAAGTGCAAATGAAAAAACAAAACCGGGATACATTATCGGCAGATCAATATAAAAGCTCGCTAACACATAGATAGCTAAACCAACAAATAAACCTCGAACGATTGACGCAATCAAAAATGCTATAAAAAATTGTATATAAGTCAGAGGAGTGAGTAGAATAAAAACAATATTTCCCATTACTTTAGATTGAACTAGACTTGAGGAGCTATTGGCAAAAGCATTCTGTAGGAGTGACATCATAATTAAACCGGGTATTAAAAATGCACTATATGGCACCCCAGTATAAACTTCGGTCCTGCTATCGAGAACGTGCGAAAAAATCAATAAATATAATATGCCGGTGATTACTGGCGCAGCAACGGTTTGGAAAACAACCCTCCAAAATCGAAGAAGTTCTTTTTTAAGAAGTGTCCATGTTCCTTTCAGTTGTATTTTCCAATTAATCATTTTTTGGTTATTTGTAAAAAAACTTTTTCTAAATCAGGTTCCGTTGTTTGAATATCGAAAAACTTTATTTTATTTTTTTTTAATAAAACTATAATGTCATTTAACTCATCCAATTTGTCTAAGGTGATTGTTAATATCTCATTTTCAATAAAAACCTGAAAATTTTTCAGAATCTTCAAGACTTTTTGCTCGTCTTTGCTATCAATTTTAATATTTAAATTCTTTGATGAATTTTTTCGAATTAATTTTTTTGTATCATCCAATGCAACTAATTTTCCTCGATTTACCATGGCAACTCTTTTACATAAATTTTCAGCCTCTTCAAGATAATGTGTCGTTAACACTATGGTGTGTCCACTCTGATTTAAATCTTTCATAAAAGCCCAAAGACGTTGTCTTAATTCGACATCAACACCAGCTGTTGGCTCATCCAAAACAATTATCGGAGGCCGATGCGCGAGAGCCTGGGCTATTAAAGCTCTTCTTTTCATACCACCGGATAACTGTCTCATATTGGTAAAAGCTTTTTCGGTTAGATCTAGCCTTTCTAAAACTTCATCAATCCAATCATAATTTTCTCGTCCTTTACCAAAATAACCTGCTTGAAATCTCAACATTTCTCTTACATTAAAAAAAGGGTCAAAAACAAGTTCTTGGGGGACAATGCCTAGCGAGTGACGCGCCTCTTGATAATTTTTCTCCACATCAAAACCCATTGCCTTGATCGATCCTGAAGTTGATTTTACAATTCCAGCCAGCATGTTAATTAATGTTGATTTTCCAGCCCCATTTGGCCCCAGAAGTCCAAAAAACTCACCCTGATAAATGGTCAAATTTATTCCATTAACCGCTTGTACAGATCCATAGGACTTTTTGATGTTTTTAAAAACAATTGCTTTTTCCATAGAATTTAAATTATTTAAGAAACTTTTGAACGCCGTATAGTGTGGCTAGATCAACTAGATTTTTTGGGATTTTTACTAGGCTAACCTTTTGATTTGCAAGTCTAGCTTTTCTTTTTATTTCAAAAATAAAACTTAAGAGTGATGTATCAATGTTTTGAATCTGTGAAAGGTCTAATGTAATCGACTGATCAATTTTTAATGCATATAATTTTTCCAAATATTGTGGAATTTGAAAAAAAGTATAATCGCCTTCAAAACTCCAGACTGAATCTTTAATATCCATTAATCACCTTTGTTATTTTTTTCTGATAATTTAGAGATTAAAGAATCTATGCCATTATTTTTTATTTCTCCAGCAAATTGTGATCTGTAATTTGTTACCAAACTAACACCCTCAATCACAATGTCAAAAACTTTCCATGAGTTTTCAGTCTTTGCCAAAGTGTAGTCAACAGAAATTGGTTGGGCCCCTTTTTGTATAATTTGTGTTTTTACCGTGGCCTGTTTATCGTCAGGCTCCATTCTAAAAGGTTTAAATTCTATTTCTTGATCCTTATATTTTCCAAGAGCAACTGCATATGTTCTGAGTAACATTGTTTTGAATTCGGCTTGAAATTTTTGTTTTTGATTCTCATCAATACTTCTCCATGTTTTTCCGAGCACCAATCTTGATATACGTTCAAGGTCAAAGTTGGGTAGAATTTTTTCTTCCGCTAACTGGTATATTTTTTGTTTGTCTGCTTGAATTTCTTGATTAGTTTTTAAAACCAACAATACATCATCCGCTGTCTTATGAACCAAATCCTGAGGCCCAAGATCTTCTGCTAACAATACAGATGAAAATATAAACGATAAAACTAAAATAAAAATTTTAAAAAAACTCACCTATTTCTCCTCTTCTTCTTTAGAAGCTTGATTGTATAAAAATTGACTAATTAATTTTTCAAGAACTACTGCATCTTGCGTCTGAGAAATTTTATCAAAAGCAACTAGATTTTCTGGATCACCGCCTGCCTCAAGGCCAATATACTGCTCACCAAGTAAGCCTGCGGTATAAATATTGGCAAACGTATCTTTCGGGAACACATACCTTTCATCAATACTCATGGTTACTATGGCTTCATATATTTTAGTGTCAAAGGTTATAGAATCAACTCGGCCAACAACAACACCTGCAGATTTAACAGGGGCTCTTGGTTTTAAACCGCCAATATTTTCAAAATTTGCTGTTACCACGTATGTGGTTTTAATATCATTTGAAGTTAAATTGCCAACCTTCATCGCAAGACCCATTAGAGCAATAAGTCCTAAAGCTACAAAAATTCCAACCCATGCGTCTAATTTAATTCTATCCATAAAACGTTCTCCTGATCTTATACTGATAGCATAAATGAAGTTAAAACAAAATCCAATCCAAGAACTGCAAGTGATGAGGTCACCACTGTTCGCGTTGTGGCCCTACTCACCCCCTCAGCTGTAGGAGGAGCATCATACCCTTCAAACAGTGCGATAATAGTGCAGGCTATACCAAAAACTAAGCTTTTTATAAATCCATTAACAATATCATAACTAAAATCAACATTTGCTTGCATTTGAGACCAAAAAGCTCCTTCATCAACTCCAATAAGCGGAACTGCGACAACGTAACCACCAATAATACCAACCATAGAAAAAATAGAGGCTAGTAAAGGCATGGTGATGATGCCCGCCCAAAAACGAGGCGCAACAATTCTGGCCACCGGACTGACTGCCATCATTTCCATCGCTGACAATTGTTCCGTTGCTTTCATTAAACCAATTTCAGCTGTGATTGCTGTTCCCGCTCGACCCGCAAATAATAATGCGGTTACAACAGGTCCAAGCTCACGAACCAATGCTAGCGCAACAAGAACGCCTATGGCTTCTGAAGAACCATATTTTTGAAGGGTGTAATATCCTTGTAAACCCAAAACCATGCCCACAAAAAAAGCAGACACAATAATAATGATGAGGGATAGTACGCCCGTAAAGTAAATTTCACGAATGGTTAAGTTAAATCTCTTAAAGCTTTCAGATGAATAACTTATGATGGTAAAAAATAGACGTGTTGCTGCCCCTAATCTGGTTATTTTTAACCTTAATCCACGGCCAATATTTTCAAAAAAAGTTAACATTTAAAGACCCAAATCACTTATATATTCATTTGCTTGATAATGAAATGGAACCGGGCCATCTTTTTCAGAATAAATGAATTGCTTAACAAAAGGTAATTGAGATTTTTTTAGATCGCTTGGCGATCCTTCTGCCGCGACAATTCCATCTGCTATAAAATAAATATAGTCCGCAAAAGCAAAAGTTTCGGTTACATCATGCGTCACTATAATGGATGTTGCACCAAGGGCGTCATTCAAAGTTCGAATTAAATCACAGATTACGCCCATTGAAATTGGATCAAGCCCTGCAAAGGGTTCATCGTACATAATGATATCTGGATCAAGAGCAACGGCTCTGGCAAGCGCAACACGTCTCGCCATACCTCCAGATAATTCTGTTGGCATTAAATTATGAGCCCCTCTAAGGCCAACCGCATTCAGTTTCATTAATACTAAATCTTTTATAACCGCCTCGTTTAAATCTGTATGCTCTCTAATGGGAAAGGCAACATTTTCATATACACTCAAGTCGCTAAAAAGGGCTCCATGTTGAAAGAGCATCCCCATTTTTCGGCGAAGCTCATAAATCCCCTTTCTTCCTTGCTCATGGACTATTTTCCCGTCGACTTCAACCTGACCTGAAGTTGGTTTAATCTGCCCACCTATTAAACGGAGAATTGTTGTTTTTCCACAACCACTGCCTCCCATGATCGCAACAACTTTACCTCGATGAAAATTCATATTAATTTTTCGATGAATTTGCCTTTCTGCATAACCGAAAGCAAGATCTTTGATTGAAACGATTAAGTCTTTTTTCATATAAAGATCATTTTACATGAATTTAATTATGAATTATCGCTTTACAACTCGCCATATGAGTGAAGTCCTGAAAGAAAAAGATTCACTCCTATGAAGGCGAATGTGGTGATCAAAAGTCCAATCAATGACCACCAGGCTAAAATATCTCCCCTTAACCCCTTGACTAATCTCAAATGCAGCCAAGCCGCATAATTTAACCATACAATTAACGCCCACGTTTCTTTTGGATCCCAAGACCAATACCCCCCCCATGCCTCAGCAGCCCAAATTGCTCCTAGTATTGTTGCGATCGTGAAAAAAATAAAACCGATAGCAATGGACTTATACATTAAATCCTCCATGACATAGGAGCTTGGCAAAATTTTCTTTAATCCAAAGCTATTCCTCAACAAAGAGGCCAAAGCAATCATCGCTGAAATAGAAAACGCACCGTACCCTATAAAATTTGATGGAACGTGAATCTTCATCCAATAAGATTGGAGTGCCGGGACTAGAGGCTGAATTGCATCAGCACTTTTTGCAAAGGTATACCATAAAATAAATGCTACGGCTGCATTGATAATAATTAAAACAAAACTACCTAATTTTTTTGTTTCTGATTTGTGTTCATAATATAAGTACATGGAACCTGTGATTAGACAAAATAAAACGAACACTTCATACAAGTTACTGATTGGAATATGGCCAACATCTAAACTAATTAAGTATGACTCGTACCAGCGAACCATTAGACCAGAAAAACCTGCGGTGATCGCAATCCATGAAAAATTGGTACCTAGTTTTCCAAAAAACATGCTGTCTTTTATCGAGTGGTAAATATAAGTAAGCAAACTTAAGGGGAAAAAAAATGTCATCCACATAATTAACGATTGACTCGATAAGAAATATTTAAGTAAAAAACTACTCTGCTGGTTCGCCAAGTCGCCCTGAAACATATAAATTGCACTCAGCAATAAAATAAGAACCGTTAAAAAAAGTTTTTTAAATGATGGCCAAAAAAAGCCAAGCCAAATAAAACTTGGAATACTTAGAACAAGAATACCGATCTCATAGCGATCCATAAACTCAGTAAAATTAATCAAACTGTAGCCAGCAGCAATAAGAATTGATGCTATATATAAAATACTGAGTGTCATGTTTTATCCTTAATATTTATTTTTTTTACTATATTTTCACAAAAACGATCAAAATCAATATGTTCTCGATTTGAAGCAAAAGCGATGGCATAGTTATTCTTTGTTTTTTCAAAAATCCACACTCTCACCTCTTGGACATAAATCATGCAAAAGATTCCGATTACTAAAAATAAAGCTCCTATATACACCCATATTTTTCCTGGATCCTTTGTCAGCTGTAAACCGCTTGCATAAATCTTTTCATATTCATTTAATATTACAAATGGACTGGGTCCATAAAAAAAACTATCGCTGTATGCATTAAGTGCATCCTGGATAAAGGAAACATCAATTAATTGATTTTTAATTAGATCCTGATTAATTGTTTCCGCTAAAAAATAAATTATTTTGATGTAAGACTCAGCCACAGTCTCTTGATTTTCCAGAGGAATTGACTTTTCTATCACCGATGCAATCCCTGAATATCCTGATTGAAGAAAAGTTTGAAAAATATCATAAGTATTCTGCTGAAAGGTTTTTTTGGCTACTTCATCATCTAAAAAAGAAGATTTGTTAATTAATTGATTGATATTTTTCTTAATCAACACATCTGACTTAAGATTTTTAACAAACTTTTGATAACCGCTTATCTCTAAATTACTGTCTGCTGGTATTCTTAAAAATCTAAATTCGCTTTGAAGATCCTCGCGCATACCACTCATAAAATAAAATTTATCGTTTTCAGGGATTGGATTTTGATATGTTTGGTACTCTAATGCCTGACCTGATGAATTTCTGAATTTATAAACGACACTTGGTCCAATATTTTTGGTTACCAACGTATTATTTATTTTTACTTGAAATATATTAAATTCTCGAAAATCATCAAATTCGAACACATAATTTTCATTATCACTATGAAACTCATTTTGCTTATAAACTTCTGACGAAAGGCCTATGGGTTTAAATGCATCAAATAGTGACAGCAAAGTTAAACTTAGCCGTGACCCCCCATCCTGAAAATCAGATTGATAAATAGTTACCCCATCAATGGAGACTGGCTTATTCACTGAGATTGTTTTTAAAAACTCTTGTCCATTATGCTGAATACGAATATCGCTAAGGAAGGATTTAGGTTGCCCTGTTGAGTAATGTTCAATATAAAATTTATCAAGTTTTATTTCAAAAGGAAGATGTTGTACCAAATATCCATCTTTGGCCCTAATAAGCGCCTTGTCATTCTTTTCTTGCTCATTTAACATCAGTGTTGCTCGATATGAAAAATTGTTTTCATTTAATTGACTTTTAGAAGGCACCTCACTGAATTTTAAATTACGCGTTTCAACTTCTTTGATCCCCAAGGTTTGTTGAATTTTAAATAACAAATTTCCATCCAAAAGACCCCCCACGCTAATAACAATTATGGCCAGATGGGTAAAAATATATCCTAATTTTTGTAACGTACCTTTTTTTGCAATAACCAATGACGGATTATTCGACTTTTTGATTTGAAAACCTTGTCTCATAAAAATTTTCGAAATTTCTTCTAAATTTTTATGAGTTTTAAATTCATAATAATTTCTAAACTTTTTCATAGAGCTCGGCGTCAGTGAGCTTTGAAATTTTTTTATATCTTTAAGAATTTTTGGTGTATTTCGACTTACACATAAAGTAGTCGAAATAACAAGAAACAGTAAAATGATAAGAAACCAAAATGCTTGATAAATATTGTAAAGATCAAACTGTTCAAAAACTGGAAACCAAAATTGCCCAAATTGGATGAGATAATTATTGTAGGGCTCACTTTGTTTTATAACCGTACCAATGATTGATGCAATAGCCACAATACTCAGCATGGTAATTGCAAAACGCATGGTACTTAAAAGCTGAGTGAAAGATCTAGACTTGGTCAAAATAATATTTTATAAGATTAAGGATTTGGATTGACAAGTAAATCGATGAATTGTTCTGATCTTTATTGCAATCCTTGAATATAATCTGTCACAGCATTCATTTCTGTATCAGTTAATTTTTCAGCAATCATTCGCATCACTGCTGCAGAGTCATTTTCACGAGCACCAGAAGCAAAATTTTGTAATTGTATTTTTAGATATTCAGCATGCTGAGAGTTTAATCGAGGAAACTTTCCAGGAATTCCATGTGCCGAGGGTCCATGGCAACCGGCACATGCAGGAACTTTTTTGTCTGCAATGCCAGCTCGGAAAATTTTTTCCCCTAAACTACCTTTGCCATTTTCAAGAGCTTTTGATAAGTTAAGATTTTGTTGTGAGAAATAATTCGCTAATGCTTTTAATTCTTGTTCGGAAAGATTACTAACAATGCCAGACATTACAACGTTATTTCTTAAGCCTGTTTTATAATTCAATAATTGTTTATATAAATACGATTCATGTTGAGAAGATAACTTTGGATTAGCACTAATAATACTATTACCATCCTGGGCATGACAGGCAACGCAAACATTTTGGACTATCGTTTCAACTTTAATATTCTCAGCGAAACTCAATTGAATATTAAATAAAAATAATACTAATACTAAAAATCTAAAAATCATTATGTATCCTGTTTTATGAGCTAAATATCTAAAGAAAACATATTTTAAACTAAAAGCTTTCCTTAGAGTAGTTTGATATTATGTTTTATATGTCAATTATCCATAATCTAGAATATTTCCATTCAGCTCACTTCATAGAAGATTTGCCAGAAGATTTAGGCCATGAAATTGCATTTGCTGGTCGTTCGAATGCAGGTAAATCAAGTGCTATTAATACGCTTGCCAATCATAACCGATTAGCTTACGTAAGTAAGCAGCCTGGTCGAACACAACTTATCAATTTTTTTCAGATGCGTTATGGAATCAACAATAAAATTGTTGACTTACCTGGTTATGGTTACGCGAAGGTCAATGTTAATACAAAAAAACATTGGGATATTGTTCTACCCTATTATCTACAAAAGAGAAAATCACTCATAGGTCTTATTATTGTCATGGATATTCGCCATGCTTTGACCAAATTAGATGAACAAATGATTGAATGGTTTTTACCAACTCAAAAGCCCATACATATTCTTTTAACCAAAGCTGACAAGCTTTCAAGAAATCAGGCACAAAAAGAAGTGAATAAATTCACTAAAAAAATTGAAGCCTGTAATTTTAATGGAAACATCACATATCAAACATTCTCAAGTTTGAAAAAGACTGGGCTTGATGATGTTGAAGAAATATTTTTAGAATGGTTACCTTCGCTTGGCTAATATATCCCAAACTTTATGTCCAAGTCGCATTCCTCGGCTTTCATATTTTGTTTCAGGTCTAAAGTTTGGTCTTTGATTAAAGTCATTATTTATAATTTCATAATCGCTATCTTGTCTAATTAAATCAATAATTTCTATTGCATATGGCTCCCAATCAGTAGCTATATGTAGCATTCCTCCAACCATGATTTTTTTTGAAAACAGCTCTAGTGAGTCCTTATTAATTAGTCTTCTTTTGTTATGCCTTTTTTTATGCCAAGGATCAGGGAAAAAAATATTGATGCCTAATAAACCGTAATCAGTAAACATCGTCCTCAACACTTCAAGCCCATCATGTTGAATAATTTTTATATTTTCAAGAGAATCTACCGCACATAATTTAATTAAATTTCCTATTCCAGGTTGATGGACATCAGTAACGATGAAGTTTTTTTCAGGATTGTCTTTGGTGATTTGAAACGTTGCTCCTCCCATTCCAAAACCAATTTCAAAAACAATGGGTAGATTCTTTTCAAATAAGTTATCAAAGCTAATCAGTTCATCTTGAAAATCAATTAAATAGTTTCTTCCATGTAACTCAATTGCATTTTTTTGAGCTTTTGTCAGCCGACCTTGTCTCTTCACATAACTTCTTATAGGTCTATTGTTATTCATAATCATAAAAGATGAGTTCTATCAAAATCACCAAATCCCTTCAATTCCATTTGATTGTTATTTGCTATAGCCATTACCTTTACCAACTCTCCCATTTCAGAAGGACTAGTCAATACATTGATTTCACTTAATTGTTGATAATGGTCTTGTGTTGATTGATGATCAATAAAATCAATGCCTAAATTATTAAAAAAATGAGATTGAGAGGTATAGCCCAAAATATTCATATCATATTGTTTTGATAAAAATGCCAGATGTGTAAAATTTACGTGATAGGTGATGTCTTGATTTCCTACATTTGCAAGAACATCTGATGTTAATCTGTTATTAACAAACCCTCTAAACGTTCCATTCAATCGTTGCGGATGAAATAATTGGCGTTCCTCCATACCATAATCAATGATAAAGAAAATACTTTTTTGTGTTTTAGAAAAGCTCTCCATGAGCTCTTTATATAAATCGGAGTACTCAAATATTATATTTGTTGAGGGTAAAGTTAATTGATAATCAAATTTTGATACACAAGGCCTAGTTTGCCATAAAAATTTATTATCCTCAAAAGCCACACACCTTTCATAAATTTTATGGTTTGATGTTTCAAAGACATTAGTAGGAATTGCATCAAACAATTCATTGGCAATAATGACTCCATTATAGTTATCTGGAAAATCATTAATCCATTGCACTTTATCGAATTGATCTTTTGACAAATTATTTTTTAAGAATATTTGTTGTTGCTCTCTTAAGATTAAACTTTTTTCTTGGATATAGTAGTTTTTCAAATCTAGAGTTTGCTCAGTTAACTCAACAATTAAATCTTTTGCAAACTGCCCATTTCCAGCACCAATTTCGATAATATTTTTATCTAACTCTAAAAAACAATCTAGAATTTGTTTCGTTAGTGATCTACTAAAAATTTTTCCGAGCAAGGGTGCAGTAAAAAAATCACCTTGCGAGCCAAATTGATTTTTTTTAGAAGAATAATATCCATGGTCTAAATCATAAAGACACATATGCATAAACGCAGAAAAAGAAATTAACTTATCATTTGTTGCAGATATTTTATTTTTTATTTTTTCTTGTAATAGCATTTTTGAAAATCTTTTTTAATAATAACAACTTTAGATTAATCGCTTGAATTATAATGAAGGAATGACAAAGAATATCATAAAAAAAACTGCTCTTATTACAGGTGGGGCAAAAAGAATTGGTGCGCACATTACAGAGTTTCTGCACTCAAAAGGTATGAATGTTCTGATCCATTATAGACACTCTGAAGCTGAAGCAAAAAAATTAAAACTCAAGCTCAATCGAAAAAGAAAAAATTCAGCAGAAATTTTCAAAGCTGATTTACTTGATTCAAGCTCGTATGATGCTCTTATTCAAGACTGTATTAATAAATTTTCAAGACTAGATTGTTTAATTAATAATGCTTCCTCTTATTATCCAACCCCTCTATCTAAGATCAACACGCGTGATTGGGATGATCTGTTAGGAAGTAATCTTAAGGCCCCACTTTTTTTATCAAAATATGCTGCTCCATATTTAAAAAAAACATCTGGATCTATTGTAAATATTACTGATACGCATATTAAGAGCCCAAAAAAAAGTTATATTATTTATTCTATTGCTAAAGCTGGATTAGTTACCCTGACTCATTCTCTTGCACAAGAACTGGCCCCTTTAGTTAGAGTAAATGCTGTTGCTCCAGGTCCGATCCTATGGCCTGAAGACAGCAAAGAATTCTCAAAAAAATATCAAGATAAAGTTATAAAAGAAACCTTGCTTAAAAAAACAGGGGCTCCACAGGACATTTCAGAGGCTGTCTATTTTTTAATCTCGAGTGCAACATATACAACCGGGCATGTGCTTGAGGTTGATGGTGGAAGATCTTTTTCATTATGAGCCAAGATCCATTCTTACCTCTCAATGTGAGTCGAAATTTCGTCAAACTTCGAAATAAATTAATATCTGCGACGGGTAAAGCCATATCAGATTTTAATATGATTGAGGATGGGGATATTGTCATGGTCTGTCTGAGTGGAGGGAAAGATTCCTATACTTTACTTTCGTTACTTTCCGCACTTAAAAAAAGAGCTCCCATACATTTTGATCTCATTGCCATGAATCTTGACCAAAAACAGCCTGGTTTTCCCGAAGAAGTTTTGCCTCATTATTTAGAACAACATCATATAAACTATCGCATCATCACCGAAGACACCTATTCTATTGTTAAGGAAAAGATTCCAGATGGTCAAACCACTTGCTCTTTATGTTCTAGATTAAGAAGAGGAATTATTTATCGAGTTGCCCGTGAAATTGGAGCCAATAAAATAGCGCTTGGTCATCATAAAAATGATATTGTTGAAACCTTACTCATGAATATGTTTTTTGGATCTAAACTAAAAGCTATGCCGCCTAAACTTTTATCTGACGATCAAACCAATATCGTTATTCGGCCATTATCCTATATCGAGGAGAAAGATATTACCTCATATTCAAAAGTGATGAATTTTCCAATTATTCCTTGTAATTTATGCGGTTCACAAGAAAATCTTCAAAGAAAAAAAATGAAAGCCATGATCCTTGAATGGGAAAAAGAACAACCTGGAAGATTAAATAATGTCTTTAATGCTCTGATGAATATAGAGCTCTCACACTTAGCAGACACAAAACTCTTTGATTTCAAAAATTTAAAAAAATTACGAAAAGTTTTCGATATTCGACAATCATAATTTTTGAATGAACTTGTCATTTTAATTAATTCTATTTATGATGCACTTTCATTTTTGAAAGAAGCGTATGAGTAAACTATTAATTGTCGAATCCCCATCAAAAGCAAAAACCATTAATAAATACCTTGGAAGCGACTTCAATGTTCTTGCCTCATATGGGCATGTTAGAGACCTATTACCTAAGTCAGGTGCAATTGATACAGATTCTTTCAAAATGGAATATGCACTAATTGATCGAAACAAAAAATATTTAGATGCAATCATTAGTGCAGCCAGAAAAGCAGATGAGATATATTTAGCTACAGATCCTGATCGAGAGGGTGAGGCGATCTCATGGCATATTGTTGAAATTTTAAAATCAAAAAAAATAACTGCAGATCAGAAATTAATTAAAAGAGTCGTTTTTGAGGAAATTACAAAAGAAGCAATTCAAGAGTCCATTACTAAGCCAAGAGATGTTTCCATGGCTTTAGTCAATGCTCAACAAGCAAGAAGAGCCCTCGATTACTTAGTAGGATTTAACTTATCTCCTCTTCTATGGAAAAAAATACGAAGAGGTTTGTCTGCTGGGAGAGTTCAAAGCCCAGCTTTAAGATTAATATGTGAGCGTGAAGCAGAAATTCAGAAGTTTAAACAACAAGAATATTGGAGTATTCATCTTGAAGCGCTCAAAAAAAATATTCTTTTTGCCTCAAAATTAATTCAACTTAATGATAAAAAGGTTGAGCAATTCACCATTGTTTCAGAAAATGATCAAGAAAAAATTGTTGGTGATCTTCTCTTAAAATCCTCTGGTAAATGTAAAGTTGCCCGAGTTGATAAGAAAAAAAGAGTAAGAAATCCTGCTCCCCCTTTTACAACATCAACACTTCAACAGGAGGCTGTGAGAAAGCTTGGGTTTACAACAAGCCGTACCATGCGCATTGCTCAACAATTATATGAGGGAATTGCATTGGGTGATGGAACTGCCGGTTTAATTACTTATATGAGAACTGACTCATTTAGCCTCTCCAATGAAGCATTAAATCAAATTAGAAATTATATAAAATCTAATTATGATCCAGACTATTTACCCTCAAATTCAATTGGATACCGAACAAAGTCAAAAAATGCGCAAGAGGCTCATGAAGCAATTCGACCCACGGATATTAAAAAAACCCCTGAAAAAGTTAAAGCTTATTTATCTCCCGAGCAATTTAAACTGTATGAAATTATTTGGAAGAGAAGTATCGCCTGTCAAATGACACCTGCACAATTTGATGCAGTCAGTGTTGATTTGGAAATCGGTCAAGGGGAATCTATTTTTAGAGCGAACGGGCAAACCTTAAGATTTCCAGGATTTATGGCCCTTTACATTGAGGGAAATGATGATGCACCGAATGATATAGACTCTGATGATAAAAAAATACCCGAACTTGAGGTAGGTGAGGAATTAGCCATAAAGAAGATTTATGGAGCACAGCATTTTACTGAGCCTCCGCCAAGATATAGTGAGGCCAGCCTTGTAAAAACTTTAGAAGAGTATGGTATTGGAAGACCATCAACATACGCGTCAATTATTTCAACGCTACAAGACAGAGAATATGTAATTCTTGATAAAAAAAGATTTACGCCAACAGATGTTGGATTGGTTGTAAATAAATTCCTGACTGAACATTTTTTTAAATATGTTGATTATGAATTTACCGCAAATTTAGAATCTGACTTGGATGATATTGCTGCCGACTCAAAAGAATGGATCCCCATTCTAAAATCTTTTTGGAGTGACTTTAACACACAGATTAATGATAAAGAAAATATTGATCGTGCATCTATCACTCAAGAGGACATCAATGAATCATGTCCCAAATGCAGTCAGCCATTATTCTCTAGATTAGGTAAAAGAGGAAAGTTTATTGGATGCAGTGGTTATCCGGAATGTGATTACACTCGAAATGTCAACGAAGAAAATGCATCGAATGAACCTCAAATTATTTATCATGATAGCACTCTGAACGAAGACATTCTCCTTCTAAGAGGCCCTTATGGACCTTACTTACAAGTTGGTTTGCAAAAAGATGATGAAAAAATAAAACCAAAAAGAATTAGTATCCCAACAAATATACCGATCCATTCAGTTAACGAAGATATTGCAAAAAAATTATTAAGCCTCCCAATTGACTTAGGTGTGTACCCTGAAACGGGCAAAGAAATGCTGGCAAATATTGGTCGATTCGGTCCCTACATTAGTCACGATGGGAAATTTAAATCTATTCCAAAGGCGGATGATATATTTGATATTACCCATGAGCGAGCTGTTGAATTAGTTGCCGAATTAATTGAGAAAAATAAACCCTTGAGGGTTATTGGTGAGGATCTAACAACCAAAGAAAATATTGAAGTATTAAAAGGTCGCTGGGGTCCATATTTACAAAGAGGCAAAATTAAAGCCCCTTTAAGTCATAAATATGATTTTGAAACTATTTCTCTTGAAGAGGCCGCTGCAATAGTTAATACAAAAGTTGAAAGAGATAAGGGCTCAAAGAAAAAAAAGAAAAAATGATTTAATGCATAGCTAAGTTAGCTTGAATATGAATATTTTCAAGCCACTGTTTTGCTCTTTTTGCATCTGCAGTTCGGGTATATTTGCCGTAAGACTTTAAAAAAACCATGATAATTGGTCTGTCTAAGACTTTCGTTTGCATCAGTAAACACTTGCCCGCTTCTTGAATATACCCAGTTTTAGAGACATCTATATCCCACAAGCCCTGTCTGACCAATAAATTGGTATTGTTATAATTTAATGTTTTATTTTTATTTTTTATAAAAGCTTCATAATAGGACGAGGTGGTCAGCTCTCTAATCAAAGGATATTGATTCGATGCTTGAGCCATCTTTACTAAATCAAAAGCGGTCGATATATTATTTTTATCAAGACCCGTTGGATCAGTAAATACCGTATCAAACATATCTAATTGTTTTGCTTTTACATTCATTGCTTTCACAAAAGCTAATTTTCCACCGGGGTAAGAGTTTGCAATCGCAGAGGCGGCACGATTGTCAGAAGCAATTAACGCAATGGTTAACAATTGTTTACGTGTGAGCTCAGAACCCAACCATAGGCGTGATGTAGTTCCTTTAATTCGATCAAAATCATCTTTTGTTATGGTAACAGTTTCATTAAGATCCAAATTAGAATCAATGATTACCATCGCTGTCATGAGTTTTGTTAATGAGGCTATTGAGCTTTTCTCATTCGCCTTTTTTTCATAAATTACATCACCTGTCTCAGCATCATATATGATAGCCTTTGGAGATTTAATAGTCAGTTGTTTATAGTATTTTGAGTAGTCTAGAGATTCTTGAGCGTTGAGACTCAATACTGATATTAGAAGAGAAATTAAAACTAAAAATCTTTTGTACATTTATTTCTCGCAGTTTATTTATTCTGCTAATGATATACAATAAATTTTTTTTTGTCACACTTATACAGAAATTATTATGAATTCAGCGGAATTAAAGTTTACGAAAGATCATATATGGATCAAATCAATCAGTGAAGACTTATATCAGGTTGGGATTACCGATTATGCACAAGACCTTTTAGGTGATATTGTTTTTATTGAATTAAAAGAAAATGAAACCGTTAATTTTGCGGATGCATTTGGTGTGATTGAATCTGTAAAAACGGCATCTGATTTAATAAGCCCCTGCGATTTAAAAATTACTAAAATAAATCATGAACTTATGGACAACCTAACCAACGTGAATGATTCACCTTATGAGTCATGGATATGTGAGATAAAATCTTTAAGTGAGTTTGAAACTATCTCAAAAGCAGAGTACGAGAAATTAGTTGGTTAATTCCTGATAATTAATTAAATTTACATTGAATCCATAATCACGGTATTTTTTTAATCTGTTTCGAGCACTATCTTTGATTAATTGATCCTGGGTAACAACTTCAATTAAATTTGCAAAACGACTAAAAAACAAACAATCCTTAGCAGATACATTAATTAACAGCTCATCAAAAAAATAGTTGAACTGATTACCTATTAAAAAGTTTGCATCTGAGTTTTCCTCATCAACATACTTTCCAACATGATGAGGGTAAAAGCCCTCAAATTGCCATAACGAATCAGAGATATTTTTGTGGCCATCATGAGCATAAATCAATGTTTTTTGATTGTCATAAAAATTACTTAAAATCAGCCTTAATCCATTGGTGAAGTGATCAACATTGTATAAAAAATCTATCTTAGTCATTTACCTTTGGTACGGTTTAATAAAAATTCAGCCAGTAAGTTTACAGGCCTACCCGTGCTTCCTTTGGCTTTTCCTCCTGAAATCCATGCTGTTCCAGCAATATCCAAATGTGCCCAATTATATTTTTTTGCAAACCTAGATAAAAAACATGCCGCTGTAATTGAACCAGCAGCTCTACCCCCAATATTAGCCATATCAGCAAAATTACTCTCTAACAGCGGCTGGTATTCATCCCACAGAGGCATATGCCATGCTCGATCATTAGCAACTTCACCTGCTAAAATCAATTCTTTAGCCAAATCATCGGTATTTGAGAAAACTGCACTGGCCTCATGACCAAGAGCGATTACACAGGCTCCTGTTAGCGTTGCAACATCAATCACAGAGTCTGGAGAATACCTCTCTGCATAAGTTAGTGCGTCGCATAAAATCAAACGGCCCTCTGCGTCTGTGTTGAGTATCTCAATTGTTTGCCCTGACATACTTGTCACCACATCACCAGGCTTAACAGCCATACCATCCGGTAAATTTTCACAACTAGGAATTAGAGCAATGACGTTTAATGGCAACTTTAATTGGCCTATTGTTTTCATTACGCCAAGAACAGTTGCAGCTCCACCCATATCCCACTTCATTTCATCCATGTTTAAACCTGGTTTTAAAGAAATACCCCCTGCATCAAATGTGATCCCTTTGCCAACGAGGACTAGTGGCTTTTGTGTTTTTTTTCCTTTCAAATGCTCAAGGACAATAAACTTTGGCTCTTCCCGACTTCCTTTGGCAACTGACAAAAATGATCCCATTTTTAATTTCTCTATTTCTGCTTTACCCAGTACTTTGACTTTCATTGCATTATCTTTTGCAAGTTTTTTTGCAACAGTACCTAAATAGGTTGGCGTACAATAATTCGGAGGTAAATTACCAAGGTCTTTGGTTAAATTAGCACCCTCTGCGATAGCCTGCCCAATGACAAGTCCTGACTTTGCTTGAGGTAAATATTTTTTGTTTAAATGCATAATTAATTTGACACTAGATTGGGAAGATTTACTGCTTTTCACTGAATTAATTTTATAAAAATTATGCAGTGCAGAACGTGCATAAAACTTAACAACCGTTTCTGCTCCAAGCTCATTCAAGCTTGCAAATTTACATAAACAAATCTGAGCGCTCTTAAAGTTTAATGTTGAGAGATGTTGAAAGATATTATTAAAAAATTTATTTAAACCTTTCACATCGAGCTGTTCAGGCTTGTTAATTCGAGCTAAAAGAAATTGTTTGTCACCAGATGTATCATTCGCAACTGCCGTACTAAAATCTTTTTTCCCAAGATGACTTTTTTTGATTAGATTTTTAATGATTACTTCATCAGGCTGTGCCAATCCAACTGCATTCATAAGGTTATTTTTATTATCAATTGCTATTATGATAATATCCGAGGAATAACTAATCTTTTCTGTTGAGGCGATTTCAAATTTCATACGTAATCCTTAAAAATGTTATATCAAAACAAACTAAAAAATGAATTGTTTTATAATTCTTTGTCAACGATATTAATTTTATCTGGCATCGTAATTGCACAAAGAGGTGTAGTTGTTTTTCGATTGGCTTCTAAAGGTATTATACCTAACGATTCGGTTGTCACCATCCTGATTTTTAGTTTACTTAAATATTTACCAATTCTGCTAACTTTGACTCTTTTTCTAACAATTTTACTTACTCTGAGTCGTTGGTTTAGAGACAGTGAAATGATGATCTGGTTCAGTTCTGGATTAGGGCTGACTAGCTTTATAAGGCCCATAATATTTTTCTCATTGCCTATCATTATTATTATTGGTTTTTTGAGTCTCTACTTAAGTCCGTGGGCGACACAAAAATCTGAGGAGTATAAAGCGGGATTAAAAAATCGTGACGAGTTAGCAACTATTTCCCCTGGTTCTTTTAAGGAATCTAAGAGCAGAGAAAGAGTATTTTATGTTGAAGGGTTTGGTGATTTAGGGAGCAAAGTCAAAAATGTTTTTGTTCAGTCTGTTCAAAATGGAAAGTTGGGGATCATTGTTTCAAATGAAGGTAGTCGAGTGACAACGAATAATGATAATGAGTATGTTGTTTTAAAAAATGGTAAACGATATGAAGTAAATCATGAAACAAATGAATTTACTGAAATACAATTTAAAGACTATGGTTTTTTAATTGAAAAAAAATTACCACCGATCATCAATGTTAATCAGGTTGAGGCTATTCCAACACTGATCTTATTAGCCTCAAGGACAAATCGTGACTGGGCAGAGCTGGCCTGGAGAGTATCTTTACCGATCTCGGGATTAGTGTTAATTTTTTTAGCTATCCCTTTAAGTTTTATTAATCCAAGGACTGGCCGATCCACAAATATAATTATAGCCATTATGGTTTTTGCCATTTATAACAATCTAATGGGTGTTTCTCAAAGTTATATTCATCTGGGTAAGATCAATCCCTACTTAGGTGCCTCCTTAGTTCATATATTAATTATTTTTATTGCAAGCTATTTGCTCTTTAGACGAAACTTGAATCTACCTTTGGTTCCATCAAGAGTTCGAAATTTCAGAAGTAAATTAAAATCATGAAACTTGCACGTTATCTAAATTTTGAATTTTTCATAAATATTAGCCTTGTTGCGATTGGCCTTGTCTTATTATTTGCTTTTTTTGATTTTCTTCAAGAAATAGGAAACCTAAACTCGGGTAAATATGATTTACCTAAAATTATCACCTTTATCTCACTCAGCATGCCGGGTCATTTATACGAAATAATTCCATTAGCTTGTCTTATTGGCTCTATGTTCACCATTGGACAATTATCAGGTAATTCAGAAATTGTGGTCATGCGAACCAGTGGAATGTCTATTTTTAAAATTGCATCGTCACTTCTTCTTGTCTCTCTCGTATTCAGTTTTCTCACTTTTTTTGTCGGGAATCTAATTACCCCAATTAGTGAAAAAAATGCACAACAAGTAAAAATTAATGCAACTGACGGAACAGTAACAACTGATTTTAGATCAGGTGTTTGGATGAAAGATGGTAATAATTTTGTGAATATTGAAAATGTTCTTCCAGATGCCTCTTTAAAAGATATTCATATTTATGAATTTGATAATTTATTTGCATTAAGATCGATTGTAGATGCTGGTAAGGGTAAATATAGAAATGGTGTTTGGGAGCTGGAAAATATTAAACAATCTTTCATCAAAAATGAAGGTTTTGATATTATCGAAATGGCATCCGGGACTTGGAAGTCTATGATCAAACCAGAAATGATGAATGTATTACTTATTTCGCCTGACCGAATGTCTATTTTTGATCTAAATGACTTTATCAAATACTTAGAAAAGAATAATCAAAAAACATCACGCTATGAAGTTTCGTTTTGGGAAAAAATAATTCAACCACTCATGCCAATGATTATGATTCTTTTTTCTGTCCCTTTTGGTTTTTTTCAAGAGCGCTCAGGAGGAAAATATCTCAAAATGTTTTTAGGAATAATTTTTGGGATCACTTATCAAATTATGAATTCACTCTTTAGGCATATTGGTGTACTAAATGATTGGGAACCAATTGCAACCGCAATCGCCCCCTCCCTTTTAATTTTGAGCATAGCTATTTTCTTAATGAGGAAGTTTGAACGTCAGTAATAAAATTTTCTGTCTTGATATCATGCAAGAACTTATCCTTCAAATAAAAAATGGCTAAAAAATTTATTGGGAAAAAAATCCAAAAAAAAGAAATTTTTAAATAACGTATTGCTAATGAGTTATACGATCTATCCCTCAAGACCAGCTTTAATTTCCAAGCACGCATAGATGTTGTTTGGCCTAATCTTCTCCAGCTTAAAACAAAGTAGCCTCCCCACGATATCCATATTAAAAACTGATGCAAAGTTCTCTTGGCATAAAAATCTACGTCATTAAAACAAATTAAGTAAACAAAACTTATGACGAACGCAATAGCAATCAATATTATTAATTCATAAATTAATGAGATAAAAACTCTTAGATAGAACACAACATTACACAAGGGTTACTGTTAAATACAGCAAATAAGGAACAATACATAGAAGCAAATGCCAGACTTTTAATTGCGATCCAGAAATAATCCATCGAACCCAACCAGCGGCAATCATGGTAAATATGATAACCGTCCACACTTCAGTTTTAGGCTCCCATGGTGTTAATAATATTCCAATGGCAGGTAAAAGCGTGCCCTGAAAAACCATAGCGCCAGATATATTCCCAAAGGCCATGGTGTCTTTATTTCTTCTAATCCAAAGTACGCTATTAATTTTTTCAGGAAGCTCAGTAGCAATAGGAACTATAAGTACTGATAACAGTAAAACGGATATATTTAGCTGAATTGAAATTTCGTCAATGTACTTAATAAAGCCTTTAGCTCCAAAAAATAAAATAATGAGTCCAATGATTACCTGAAGATAAATAGTGGATAAATTTCTTTTCAAACCAATCTTCTCAATAAATAGAGGATGATCAGCTGTGGTTTGATGGCCTGCTTGCACAAGACTTTTTGATGCCTGGAAAGTCTTGAATAAATACGTGATATACACAGATACCATCAGAAAAAAAATGACAAACCTTACCATCTGATTTTGATGAGGCACAAATAATGCGGCAGTAGCCAATAGGTAGGCAAATAAAAAATAATTTAAATCTCGCAAGGTCCCTTTTTTTTCAGGTTTTATATTCCCAGCAAACCCTCTTTTTTTTATAACGGCTAGAGCCATAATAGTGAAGGCAAGCGTACTTAACATTAATGGAGCTCCTAGTATTGCTCCAATGCCAATATCATGGACACTATTTTGATTCTGTTGATGTGTGCCTAAAATTGCGATTAATGGAATTGAGGTTTCTGGTAAAGCAGTTCCAACAGCTGCAAAAATTGAACCCGTCACGCCTTCTGATATTTCTAATTTCTGACCTAAATGCTCAAGTGCATTGGTAAAAATTTCTGCAGCAACTAAAATCACAATGAGCATTAGAAAAAGGTTTAGATAAATCATGAAATCGTTTTAGTTATTTGAAGAGTTTCAATTATAATTGAATACAAATGAATCAAAATAATTTTTTTGACAACGACGGATGGTTAAAGAATGCTAGTCGCGTTGAATCCGATAACTTTAATCAAAGGCCGACTTTAAAAAAAGATTTTCTTGTTGTCATTCATTCAATAAGCTTGCCTCCGGGGCAATTTAACAATAGTTTCATTGAAGATTTTTTTCAAAATAAACTCAACCCCACTCTTCATCCTTACTTTGAAACCATAAAAGACCTCAAAGTATCCGCCCATTTTTTAATTAAAAGAACGGGTGAATTAAAACAATTCGTCTCATGTCATAATCGCGCGTGGCATGCGGGTGAATCAAGCTGGAAAGGAATAACTAACTGTAATGATTTTTCAATTGGTATTGAACTTGAAGGAACAGAAATTGAGCCTTACGCAGAAATTCAATATAAAGTTCTCTTGAATTTACTTGTTCAGCTTAAAAAAGAATACAATATCATTGATATTGTAGGTCACTCAGACATTGCTCCGCATAGAAAAACTGATCCAGGACCATCATTTGATTGGAATAAAATAAAGACATGAATATAAGAATATTTTTTTTGATAGCCATACATTTGTTTATATTATCCTGCAGTAATTCAGATAATAATACCGAACAAAAAAATACCAGCAAAGATATTTATGTCACTACCACAAAATCAAAAATAATTGAATTCACCTATCAAGAATCTGCCATTGGAACATTGGAGGGCATTATTGATCCAACAGTTGCTTCAGAGGTCTCGGGAAAAATAACAAAAATTTATGTCCGTCCAGGTATGCAGGTAAATAAAGGACAGCTTATGGCTGAAGTTGACCCGTCTGATACTTCCTACCAACTCTCATTGTCTGATGCGGAAGTAAAAAAATTAAAAGCTCGACTAAATAATCAAAAAATAAATTATGACCGTAATTTAAAATTAGTTGATGAAAATTTTATCTCGCCCAATGCCTTAGAAACCCTAGCAGTTCAAATTGAAGAAACACAAGAAGAGCTAAATTCAGCGATTGCTCGACTAGATATTGCCAAACTCAATAACAGCCGAACTAAAGTGCTCGCTCCCATATCAGGAAAAATTGAAAAACAAATCATTTCAATTGGGGATTATGTAAAAATTGGTGACCCTCTTTATCAAATTATCAATAATAAAAAACTCCGGGCGCATATTCCATTCCCAGAGAAGTTGGCGAATAAACTTTTACCGGGAATTGAAATCAGGCTTGAAACACCCACATCTGAAAAGCCCTACCTTACTAAAATTCAAGAATTAAAACCTCAGATCATTGCTGATAGCCGCTCAATTGATGTCATTGCGGATATCGTCGATGAACTGTCTTGGCAGGCTGGCGCAAGCGTGAAAGGAACTATTATTTTTGAAAAAAAAGAGTCTATTTCTGTTCCAGAGCAAAGTGTTGTTTTAAGGCCATCAGGAACAGTTGTATATGAAGCGTTAGATGGTAAAGCGATTGCTAGAAATATTACAACCGGTATTTCTCAAAATGGATGGATAGAAATCATTGATGGTATTGATGCTGGAAAAGAAATTGTTATTGATGGAGCAGGTTACCTTACAAATGATGCGAGCATTAAATTAAAACAAAATGACGCTTCCTGAGTTATCAATTAAAAGGCATGTATTTGCCTGGATGATTTCATTCATATTTATTCTTTTTGGATATATAGGTTATCAAAAAATCGGTGTTGACCGATTTCCAATGATTGAATTTCCTGTCTTATCAATCACTACAACCCTAGAGGGAGCAAATCCTGAGGTGATTGACTCTTCAATTACCAACCTTATTGAAACTGCCGTTAACACAGTCACGGGAATTGAATCCATCAAGTCTCAATCCTCTCCCGGGGTCTCTGTGGTGACGATTACTTTTGAGTTAAGTAAAGACATCGAAGTTGCATTTAATGAAGTTCAATCTAAGGTCAGTCAACTAAACCGAAGGCTTCCTGAAGAAATTGTTCCTCCCGTTGTAAGGAAGGTTGAAACTAATGCAAGTCCAATAATGTGGCTTGGCCTTACTGGGGATAGAACCATTCAACAACTTAACCTGTATGCAAACAATATACTAAAGAAAAAAATAGAAACCATCGATGGTGTTGGGGAAGTAACTCTCGGAGGTCGCCGCGATCGAACAGTAAGGGTTAACCTTGACCTTGAAAAGATGGTTGCTTTAAATATTACAGCGGATGATTTAAAGTCAGCTTTCAAAAAAGAACATATCCAGTTGCCCGGTGGGTATCTAGTTCGAAATCAATCTGAAAAAATGTTTAAGCTTGATTTGGAGTTTCATAAAGTTCAAGAATTACAAAACTTAGTCGTTGGTTTTCGAGACAAAACTAACATTAAGTTAAAAGATATATCTGACATTGAGGATGGTTTAACTGATTACAGACAGATTGCCAGATATAACTATAATCCATCCATCGGTCTTGGAATTATTAAAGTTGCAAACTCTAATACTGTTGAAATCATAGATAAAGTCAAAAAGAAAATTGATGAAGAAATTCGCCCCAACCTGCCGCCAGGTTTAAACATAGACATCTCAACGGATGATTCAATTTTTATTAAGGAAATGATCAAATCACTTATTGATCATATCCTCGAAGGGACTTTATTAGCTGCACTAGTGGTATTTATCTTTCTTCAATCAATTCGATCGACTTTAATCATTTCTATGGCCATTCCCATCTCGCTCTTTGGATCAATCGCGGTAATGTACTTTCTGGGTTATACCTTTAACAGCATGACTTTGCTCGCATTAATTCTCCTAATTGGTGTGGTCGTTGATGATGCTATTGTTGTTCTAGAAAATATTTTTAGACACCAAGATATTGAAAAAAATAATACTGAGGCTGCCATTAAAGGAAGTCGTGAGGTTGTTTTTGCAGTTATTGCTTCCTCTTTAGCTCTTGTCAGTATATTTGCTCCCGTCATTTATATGGATGGGATTATTGGTAAATTTTTTGAATCTTTTGCTGTAGTGGTCACGGTCGGAATTCTTGTTTCGCTGATTGTTTCATTAACACTGACCCCCATGCTATGTTCGAGATATTTAAAACGTGAAAAAAAATCAAAGCAACAATATTTAAAATTTTTAAACGTTTTTTTTAATAATTTAGAGAATAACTATAGATTATTTTTAAAATGGGTATTGGTTCACCGAATCAAGATATTGCTTATAACTTTACTAATAGTTTTAAGTTCTGGTTTCTTTTTTAAGCAAGCTAAAAAAGAGTTTGTACCTGAAACAGATGAAAGTCGCTTTACAGTTACCTTTAAAACTCCGCTAGGTTCTAATATGGACTACACCGTTCAAAAATTAATTGAAATTGAATCAGTTATAGCAAAATATGATTCTTATATCGAAAGTGTTTTCTCATCTGTTGGTCTTGGTAGCCGAGGTCAAGTAAATCGAGGCTATATCAGCATTCGTCTGAAAGAAAAAAATAATCGTGATAAAAGTCAAACTGAAATTATGGATTTATTAAAAAAAGATCTTGCAACCCTTTCTGGAGTAAAAGCATTCCCAGCTGGAGTTTCAATTGCAAGTGGTAATCGTTCTGAAAAATTACAATTCTCCCTCATTGGCCCTGGTATAGAAAATGTTTCTTTACTCGCAGATAAACTGAATACTAAATTATCAGAAATAGAGGGTATGGGAAATATTGATCTCGATCTTCAGCTTAATCTTCCTCAAATGACTTTAGATATTGATCGAGAAAAAGCAGCCTCTTTTGGAATCTCTGCCGAGCAAATCGCTGAAAGTGTATCAATTCTGAGCAATGGGTTTAATGTCGCCAAATATAATGATGAGCCTGGAGATGGGCAAAGATATGAGATACGTCTAAAAGCAAAAGAAGGATCTTTTAATAGCATTCAAGACTTAAATAAGATTTATATTCGTTCTAAAACTGGAGAATTAGTGAGAATCGATAATTTTACTCAATTTAAAGAAACACTTGGCCCCGCAATAATAGCTCGTGAGGAATTACAGTATGCTGCTAACTTTTATACCAATCCAGATATCCCCCTCGGTGAAGCTATGAATAAAATTAAAAACATAAGCAATCAAATCATTCCTAGCGAATACAGCATTAATTATTCTGGACAGGCGCGTGAATTTGGAAAAACTTTTTCTAATATTATCTTTATTTTTTCTCTAGCCACTGTTTTGTTATACATGGTTTTATCAAGTTTATTTAATTCTTTTTATCAACCCCTAATTGTCATGCTGGCTCAACCCTTGGCAATTATTGGTGGGGTATTTCTGTTGTGGCTTACCGGCAATAGTCTTAATATTTATTCCATGATTGGGCTAGTTTTACTGGTTGGCTTGGTCGCAAAGAATTCAATTTTACTCGTTGACCTAACCAATCAATTTGTGAGCCAAGGAAATAAAATTGATGAAGCACTAATAAAAGCATGTCCAGTAAGGCTAAGACCTGTGCTCATGACATCGCTCACACTGATTTTAGCGCTGTTACCTGCAGCTTTTGGAGTGGGGGCTGGGTCTGAGGAGAATGGGCCTTTGTCAGTCGCAATTATTGGAGGGATGATATCGTCAACATTACTCACCTTGGTCGTGATACCCGCAGCATATTCCTTGTCTTACGATCTAATCAAGAAAATTAAGCATTAAAATATTTATTCATTACCAAGGCGCCTACTAAGTCTCCCTCAACATTAACGGTTGTTCTAAAAGTATCGATGAGGCGATCAATGGGAATAAAAAGGGCGATATATTCAACCGGAAGGTTTAATGCGCCTAAAACTAGGGCCAGAGTAACCATCCCTGCGCTTGGAATTGCCGGTGCACCAATAGATGCCGCCATTGCTAAAAATACCAGGAATATTTGGTCTGATAATCCAAGATTGATCCCAATAATATTTGCAACAAAGAGAGCCACAGCAGCTTCATAAAGAGCTGTTCCATCCATATTTACTGTTGCCCCTAAAGGAAGAACAAATCTTGACACGTTTTGGTCAACTTTAAAATTATTTTCAAGATTACTGATTGAAATTGGGAGGGTTGCTGCAGAGGAACTTGTAGCGAAGGCAGTAATAAGGATAGTTTTACTTTTTGAAAAAAAATTAAGAATACCAATTTGTGTAAAAGTCTTTAATATCAGCGGGAGAAAAACGACTCCATGAAAAAAAATCACTCCAAGGACCAACAAGATAAAGTAGGCTAAGCTCAAAAAAACTGTTAGATCTTGTTGAATAATTAGCAAAGATAACAATGCAAAAATTCCAATAGGAGCTAAGGCCATCAGTTTATTAACGATAATCATGGTGATATCAAACATTCCATCAAACCAATTTTTTACTTTCTTTATTGATGCTCGATCAGATCTTAACGCCAAGCCAAAGAGAATTGAAAATACTACAATCGCCATAATATTGCCACTGGCTAAGGCCTCAAATGGGTTCTTAATGATGGATTTTATTCCATCCATGAATAGATTAGGCTGCTGGTTAAATTCTGTCATCAAAGGGTTAGTCATATTTTGTATATCGCTGTGAATACCCGGTTGAAATATATTCATGACTAACATCGTCAGAAGGACTGCAACAACCATGGTCGAAAAATAATAGATCAACGTCCCTTTCCATAAAAAGGATGACTGTTTGTTTTCTTGAAGTGAAGAAATACTACTGGTTAAAGAAAAAAATATGAGGGGAATCATAATCATTTTTAAAAATAATATAAAAACCTGCCCTAATATTTCTAAAATAGGGATTAATAAATTTTGTAATCCCTCGATGTGAGTGAATCGTAAAAAAAATCCAAGCGTCAAAGCAAAAAAAACAGACCATGCAATCTTTATATTCAAGTCATTCATTAGCTTACCTTTTCAAGGATTGCTGCATAAAAGCCATCCATATTATGCTCATTAAATCTAACCTTAAAAAAAGTATCCATCTTCATCGGTATTTGATACTTATCTAAAATGGGTTGGACATCGATAATTTTAAAATTATTATTATCATTAATAAACCGATTCACAACATCCTCATTCTCTTCAGGCATAAAGCTGCAGGTTGCATAAATTACCCTCCCATTCGGTTTACATAATCGTGAGGCCGCTTGAAGGATATTGAACTGTTTTTCTTGTAACTCAGTTAAAGTGCTTAGATCATGTTTCCATTTTAAGTCTGGATTTCGTCTTATCGTTCCCAGACCGCTACATGGAGAATCTACAAGCACACGATCAAACTTTCCTTTTAATCTTTTAATGCGAATATCATTTTCATTCTTTATCAAATGACTAACTACGTTAGATAATCCTGAACGTTTAAATCTTTTTTTAAGGTTCATTAATCTCTTATCACTTACATCAAAAGCATATAACCTTCCTGATCCTGACATTAATGCGGCAATCCCCAGAGTTTTTCCTCCTGCTCCTGCACAAAAATCAGCGACCATGTGGTTACGATTTGCGTCAACTAAGTATGATAATAATTGACTGCCCTCATCCTGGACTTCAATTAACCCATCTTTATAAATCGTTAGGTCCTGAATCTGAGTTCCCCGAGGAAGCCGGATACCAATTGGACTAAAGGGAGTACTCTGAATTTTTTTTTCGTTAAGATTTAGATTACTTTTTAAGTTGCTCATAATTACATCACGATCTTTTTCTTTCATTAGGTTGATTCTTAAATCGATATAAGAAGGGGATGCGAGGGATTCTAGAACTTTTTCTAATTGACTTGATTCATAGGTTTTCTTGAGTTCATCAAAAACCCACTGCGGTACACTATATTTTATCCATAACTCAGTTATCTTATTTTTTTTTTGTTTCAAAGCCTCTTGTGTCAAAGAAAAATCTGGATTTAATTTTTGAATGTCATCATCAGTCATTTCTCCTGACATTGACAAGTCACATAGAATAAATTTTTCAACATCGTCGGAATCGAGAATTGTTTGATAGAGAAGTTGATTTCTTATAACCCCAAAGTATGATTCAGCAATTTGAGATCTTTCATTTAATCCAAGATTTTTATTATTTCGAAAGAAGTAACTGATTATTGAATCAGCAGGACGTGTTGAAGATGAATACTCCGTTAAAACTTCTTTTGTCTTTTCTAATAGAAATCTATTCAAAGTGTCTTTCTAAATCAGGTTTAAAATATTTCCCTTTGAAAGGACTTGGTCAATAATAAGTCCAATAGGGGTAGGTGTAATTAATCGAACAGGGATATGATTTTTTTGAGAAATCCAGAGCGTATGCGTTAGTGTTTCGTCATTAACCCTGCCCTCATATTTAATCACATTAACCAATCGATCATTAATCATTATTTTTTCATGACCTTGCATGAGATAGCTGTACTTTTTGTAATCGTGAGAGTCTAGTATATTAAAATCAATCTGCTTGGGTAAATTCTTTAAGGCGCCAATCTCAAAAAAATAACTTAAAATGTCTTGGGTATTATTTTCGAGTTTATATTCTTTTACTTTGTTTTTGCTTTTAATTTGTATTAAATTATTTTTATAATCAATTTGAGATGAAATAATTTTATTTTTTTTAAGATTTTTTCTCTCAATTGATTCAGGAATAAAATGGTTTTTATCGATGCGTCCTCGACTAATAATTTGATAATTACCCATTAAAAGTAGAGCTCCCTTGAAATCTGAAGTCGCTGAAATGAGGTAATTATCTTTAGTTCTCTTGTAGTTAATCTCAATTAACCCTAAAGGCTGTTGTTCAAATTTCAAATCATAAATAAGATTAATATCGCGAGGTAATGCATTAGCAAAGAAAGAAAAACTTATTAATAGATTAAATATAAATAACTTGATCTTCATTCAGCTCTCTTTTTTTAATAGCCCCAAGCTGAACAACTTCTTCTCCAAGCTCTTTTAGAACGTGTATAGATTGATCGACTTCTTTTTTATCTACAATAATTACAAAACCAATTCCACAATTAAAAGTTCGATACATATCTGACAAATCCAGATTAGCTTTTTCTTGTATCCATCTAAATATCTCAGGAAATTGCCAACTTGCCTGAAGTATTTCAGCTTTGAAATGATTTGGGTAGCTTCTTGGTAGGTTATCTGTAAGCCCCCCGCCCGTTATATGAGACATTGCCTTAATGGTTACTTGTGATTTTAAATTTAAAATTGACTTCACATACAGTCTGGTTGGCTTCATCAAATGTTCAGAAATTTTCTCACCATTAATTGTTTCAGTTAAATCAATCTGGTGTGTTTCTATTATTTTCCGAATTAATGAATAACCATTTGAATGAGGTCCAGATGATTTTATTCCTATTAGCACATCACCCTCATTAACTTCAGTGCCATCAATAATTTCATCTTTTTCAACGACGCCAACAGCAAAGCCAGCTAAATCATAATCTCCCTCATGATACATCCCCGGCATTTCAGCCGTTTCGCCCCCGGCTAAGGTGCAGCCTGAAAGCTCACATCCCTTTGCAATACCTTCTATCACTTCTGCTGCGTGGTCAACACTTAATTTTCCACAGGCATAGTAATCAAGAAAAAATAACGGTTCAGCCCCTTGAACTAAAATATCATTTACACACATTCCAACTAAATCTTGACCAATTGTTTTGTGTTGATTTAGTTCAATTGCTAATTTTAATTTAGTCCCCACACCATCGGTTCCAGAGACAATCACAGGCTGCTTATACCCCTTGGGTATTTCAAATAAAGAACCAAATCCACCAATTGATCCTAGCAACTCAGGTCGTGAAGTTTTTTTTGCAAAAGGTTTGATTTTTTCAACTAAACTTTCGCCAGCGTCAATATCAACTCCGGAATCCTTGTAATTAATTTTCTTTTTTGATGAGTTTTCTTGAGACAATTGTTTTCCTGGCATATTCGAAAGCGTTTAGTATAATCCAATTTTATCTTATTTTTATTTTGTACGTGTATATTTCATGGATCAATTAATCCTTAATATCAGCCCTCCAGAACAAAAAACATTTGAGAATTATGTTTTGGGAAAAAATGCTGAGATTGTCGCTACTTTAAAAGATTTCGATTCAAAGAATGATGGTTATCAAATTATTTATCTATGGGGAGTTGAGGGATCAGGCAAAAGCCATCTTCTTTCGGCACTCAAAAATCCCTTGATCGTAAAAGTTGAAGATATCCAAGAGTTGAACGATCAACAGCAAAATGATCTCTTTAATTTAATCAATGAAATCAAAGGTGGTAATAAAAAAATTATTATTACTGGAAATCAATCTCCTGATGAAATTAAAACCCTGCGTGAAGATCTTTTAAGTCGTCTCAAATGGGGATTGGTCATGCACATTAAGCCACTTTCCGATGAGGATAAATTCAAGGTTATTATGAATCAATCACAAGAGCGAGGATTTCATATTGAAGAAAAAGTGATCCAATATTGCCTGCGTCACCTGCGCCGAGATCTTCACACCCTTATCAATACATTGCATGCTCTGGATAAATGGTCATTAAAAACAAAACGTCCAATTACAATAAATCTTCTTAAGGAAATCTTAGATAAAAAAATTATTTAATTACGAATTAAATAATCAAATGCACCTAAAGCTGCTTTTGATCCCTCACCCATGGCAATAATAATCTGCTTATAGGGAACAGTCGTCACGTCCCCTGCCGCAAAAATTCCTGGAACCGATGTTTCACCGTGATCATTGACTTCAATTTCTCCATACTTGCTTAGCTTTAGATCATCTTTAAGCCAATCGGTATTTGGAATTAATCCGATCTGAATAAAAACTCCTTCCAGTGCAAGTTCATGAGTTTCTTGAGTGTCTCTGTTCATAAATTTGATGGCTTTAACTTGACTATCTCCAATAATTTCTTTGGTCTCTGTGTTTAAAATAACATCGACATTCTTCAATGAAAATAAGCGATCTTGTAATACTTTGTCAGCTTTTAAATTAGGCATAAACTCAAATAAGGTCACGTGCCCTACTATACCAGCCAGATCGATAGCTGCTTCAACTCCGGAGTTACCTCCCCCAATCACGGCAACATGCTTACCTTTGAAAAGTGGGCCATCACAATGGGGGCAGTATGCAACCCCTTTCCCTTTAAATTCTAACTCCCCCGGTATTCCCAATTCTTTCCATCTGGCTCCGGTGGACAAAATTAATGTTCTTGATTTTAATTTTGCACCGTTATCAAGCTCTAATTCAAATTTGTCTTTTTTATCCTTCGGAATATGAATTTTTTTTGCGCGCTGAAGGTTCATGATATCAACATCATATTCCGTAACATGCTCTTCTAGTGCTTTGACAAGCTTGGGTCCCTCTGTTGCTTTAACTGAAACAAAGTTCTCAATACCTAGTGTATCCATAACCTGTCCACCAAAGCGTTCAGCAACAATTCCAGTTTTTATTCCTTTTCGTGCCGCATAAATCGCTGAAGATGCACCTGCAGGTCCTCCACCAACAATAAGCACATCAAAGTCTTCTTTTTTTGACATTTTTTCAGCAGCAATATCCTGAGACCGGCTGTCAATCTTAGCAACAATCTCCTCAAGCTCCATTCGTCCTTGGCCAAACTCTTTTCCATTTAAAAAGATGGTAGGTACGGACATAATTTTTTTATCTCTTACTTCATCCTGATAAACATCACCATCGATCATGGTATGTTTAATTCCAGGATTTAATAAAGACATGACATTTAGTCCCTGAACCACATCAGGGCAATTATGACAACTTAATGAAATGTATGTCTCAAATTCATAAGAACCTTTAATGGATTTAATTTGATCTATTAATTCTTTTTCAATTTTTAATGGATATCCTCCAACTTGGAGAATCGCAAGAATAAAAGACGTAAACTCGTGACCCATAGGCACACCCGCAAATACAATACCTGTTTCTTGATCAGGGTGGTTTACTTGAAATGAGGGACTTCTGTGTGCTGGATCATTCCCTAATTGAAGGTCAATTTTATCTGTCATCTGATGAACTTCTTTGAGAAGCTCAACCATTTCATTTGACTTAGGTGATTGGTTTTCAAAATATTTAATTTGAATTGGATTTTCAATTTTTGCCATGTAGGCAGATAACTGATTTTTTATATTTTGTTCTAATGCCATTTTTATCCTATATTAAAAATTGAAAAAGGGACTTGGTTTTTGACCAAATCCCTTCAATAAATTAAATCTTTCCAACAAGATCAAGGGATGGTTCGAGGGTTTCTGCCCCCGGTTTCCATGAAGCTGGACATACCTGACCTGGATTGGCAGCAATGTGCTGAGCAGCCTGAACTTTTCTTACAAGATCAGCAGCAGAACGGCCGATTCCTAAATCATTGATTTCAGCAGTTTTGATCATGCCATCTGGATCAATTATGAAGGTTCCTCTTAATGCCAAGCCTTCTTCTTCAATCATGACATCAAAGTTTCTAGAGATCGTTCCCGTTGGGTCGCCTAGCATCGGGTACTTAATTTTTTTGATTGTTTCTGATGCATCATGCCATGCTTTGTGTGTGAAGTGAGTATCTGTGGATACGCTATATACTTCAACGCCCATTTTTTGTAATTCTTCATAATGATCCGCAACATCGCCAAGCTCAGTTGGGCAAACAAATGTAAAATCAGCAGGGTAAAAGACAAATACATTCCATTTCCCTTTTAATTTTTCTTCTGTAACTTCAACAAACTTTCCGTTATGAAAAGCTTGAGTTTTAAACGGCTTTACTTGAGTGTTTATTAGTGAAGACATTCTATCTCTCCTTAAAATTTAAATTGAGATAGCATTATAGGTATTGAAAAATAATTTGTATAATTAATTGTTATTATATGTTTGATAAGTAAAGTAAATCATATAGTTAATTTATTGTTTTCTTCCCTCTTGGATTAGCAGTTGTTCATTTTGTAACTGTTTTAACCTTGCTTCGACCCTTGATTGTGCATAAAAATCATTGCTCTTCACTTTTTTAGCTAGACCAAATTGAATTATTGCTTCTTTCAAGTTGAATTGATAATAAAAGTATTCACCCATATTTTCATGATATTCCAAATCCCTACCGAGACCCTTGTATGCTTTTGCCATTAATTTGTATAAATTTGGGTCTGATCGATATTTAAAAATATAATTTTGAATATTCTCCTGGGCCTCTTTAAAATTTCCCAATATTAAATTTACTTCTGCTAATCGATAGACAAAAGCTCTATAGAACGGATGTTTAATCATTAATTTTTCGAGCTCCGCTTTTGCCTCCCCTATTTTTTTATTCTCAATCAATAAGCTGACGTGTAAATTATCAATTAATGGATTATGTTCATTTTTTAATAATTGATAAATTTTCTCTGCTTCAATAAATTGATTTTCTTTTAAATATGCCAATGCCAGCGCATATTGTTCTCCTTGGAGGTTCACATACGTTTTATTTTCTATATTTTTTTTAAAGACTTTTATCGAACTGCTGTCTGAATATAAGGCTCTAATTTTTCCTCTAATAAAGTGAAAATAATTATTGTTGTTAATATATCGATAGGGGTAATCTTTTAAACGATTAGATATATCTGAAATTCGATCTGATGTGATTGGGTGTGTCCTTAAATAAGAAGGAGCGGAATAGGCAAACCGACTTCCCTTTTGCAGGGTATTAAAAAAATCTATTGCAGAGCCAACGTTATAACCCGCTTTATATAAAATCTCTATTCCAATCCGATCCGCTTCTTGTTCATGCTCACGGGTGTAATCTAAAAAATTTTGGACATTCATCGCCTGTGAGGCCATGATTGCTCCACTGGCTGCTTGAGGATTGGATCTTGCTGCAAGCAAACCCAAAGCTAAAAGAAAAATACTTTTATATTTGTCTCGATCTTGTTTTGCTAAAACTCTTTGTAAATGTTTTTGTGTCACGTGCGCAATTTCATGGCCAAGTACACTAGCCACTTCAGATTCATTTGTCGCACTCATAAACAGTCCGGTATGCACTCCGATTAAACCGCCTAGCATTGCAAAAGCATTGATCGAGTCATCTTTAAGAACAAAAAAAGTAAAATCTTTTTGAGGATTATCACTGTGTGAGGCAAGCTTATCCCCTAAAAAATTAAGGTAATCGTTTACTTCCTCGTCTTGAATGACATCAGGGCTTGAATGAACTTGATATAATATTTCGCGAGCAATCATTTTTTCTTGATAGGGAGATATAAATTGATCGCTATATTCACCTAAATCAGGAATATTTATTGCCCATGAAACATGGCTTATTACTAAAAAAAGAATTATGATTTTTTTTAAGATGCTCATTTATGCATTAAATTACAGAGGCTTTTAAAATGCTAACTCATTTAGATAAAAATGGAAACGCAATTATGGTAGACGTCGCCGATAAATCCCTATCAGCTCGAGAGGCAGAGGCTGAAGGTGAAATTAGCATTACCTCAAAAATTTTGGAGGCCATTAAACAACAGACCTTGAAAAAAGGGGATCTGTTTACCGTTGCAAAGATTGCTGCAATCAATGCAGCAAAACAAACCAGCACATTTATTCCTCTGTGCCATCAAATACCTTTAGATTTTATTGATGTTAAATTTAATGTCGATGAAAAACAATTAAAAATAAAAATAACCACTCAAGTCAAGACGTCATATAAGACAGGAGTTGAAATGGAGGCTTTAATGGCAGTAAATATAGGCCTGATAACTATTTATGATATGTGTAAAGCTTTATCAAAAGAGATGGTCATTAGTAACATTCGCCTATCAAGAAAGACTGGAGGAAAGTCTGGCGATTACAAGTTAATCAGAAAAGATTAACTAATTTCTTAGTCGTTGCCGGCGCCATCGAAATGCCGTATCGAAAATGACCGACATTATAAAAAGTATTAAGATTATCTGAATCTTGCATAATGATCGGGATATTGTCCTTAGACCCAGGTCTGAATCCATACCAATGATTTAAAATTTTATGCTTCTTCAGTTCCGGTAATATATTTTCAGCTTTTTTTCGTAACATCATTAAATCATCAGGTGATAGATCCTCATTAAATCCTACATTCTCAAGCGTACTCCCAGCAATTAATGATCCATTTTGTCTTTGTAATAAATAAAACTTATCTTTATAAATGATATGTTCCAAATTTAATTGTGATGTATTTTCAAACTCGATTAACTGTCCTTTAATAGGGTAAATTTTTCCTGTTAAATGACTGTTCAATGAGGAAGTCCATGCGCCCGCTGTTAAAACGAATTTATCTCCGTCAATCACATTATTTGAATCATCGGTAAATTGTTTTTTTGTATTCAACTGAATATGCTGATTTTCATATACATGAATCCCAAGATATTTCATGTACTTAACCAAACCTAAAATTAATTTTTTTGGATTGATCTGGTACACATCACTAATAAAAATGCCCGTCAAACCCTTATAATCTTTGAGATTATATTCAATTTTTTTCTTTATAAGCCAGTCCTCAAGAGGCTTTAAGTCCTCAATGTTTACCAACATACCTGACTTAAAATATTCAATATCAATATCAAAAAGTTCAGAGATGGTTTTATTTAAAAAAGAATAATACGTTTTTGAGTCCTGGATAAAATCATACACTTTTGCATCGTATAAATGAGGTAACAGTGGATACATAATCCCCGCACCAGAATTAGTTGATCCGGATCCAATATTATTTTTTTCATAAATGGCTACATCAAATCCGAGCCTTTTAAATTCTATTGCTTGAATACAGCCGACAACTCCTCCGCCAATTATATTAATTTTCATTATTTGCCATTTGCAGAATAATTCTCAAATAATCTTATTTCATCAAAATGTCCAAGTAAGACAATGACATCCCCTGAGGATAATATTAGATCATTTCGAGGCTCAATATCCTCGAGCATATTTGGTCTGCGTAAGTGATGAATAGAAACACCAAATTCATCCAGGGGTAATTCTGCTAAAGCCTTACCATTAATAAAGCTTTTATTTTTAATCTCTATTGAGTGAAGCTGATGCTGATTCATTAAGTCTTCTTTTTCATCGGAGACTCCTTTGAAGTAGCCTTTAAAAATCTTATATTTTGATTCTCTAAATTCTCTTATTCTTTTGATCACACGGGATAAAGGGACGTCAAACATTACCAGTGCATGTGAGGCAAGCATCAAACTGCCCTCTAATACCTCAGGGACAACTTCATCTGCTCCAGATGAGCGGAGTTTTTCAATTCCACTTTCATCCATGGTTCTCACAATAATTGGGATTGTTTTATTATGACTTCGAGTGACCCTTAAAACTTTTTCAGATGCTCGATCATCAGCATAGGTTACAATTAAACCTCGAGCCTCAGCAAGTCCAGCTGCTTTAAGCACCTCAAATCTACTGGCATCTCCATAAACTACACTTTCACCGGCAATTGCAGCATCATTAACTCGACTCATATCAATGTCGATAGCGATATATTTAATTTTCTCTTCTTGGAGAAATCTTGCGAGATACTGACCGCTTCGTCCAAACCCACATAAGATGACATGATCTTTAAATTGCTTACCTAACTCTTCAATCTTGTGGACATTATTTTTGCTATTAACTAAATACGATTTAGATAATTTTCTTGCAATTTTTCCATTCATTTGAATAATAAATGGTGCAATCAGCATTGATAATAAGGCTACAGACAGGACAATCTGTGTAAGGGATGTGTCTAATAATTGCTCTTGTTGCACGAGGGCTAAAATCACAAAGCTAAATTCACCAGCATGAGCAAGAATCACTCCAGTTCTTATTCCAACACCAGGCTCATAACCAAATATTTTTATTAAAAAAGCAATTAAAATAGATTTAAATAAAATCAGACCAATTAATAGAGATATGATGAGAACAATATTGTCATACAATATTTGTGTATTTAACATCATGCCAACAGTGATAAAAAATAAACCAAGTAAAATATCCCTAAAGGGTGCAATATCTGATTCAACTTGGTAGCGATAATGAGTTTCTGAAATAATCATTCCTGCAATAAATGCGCCTAACGCATAAGATAAACCTGATAAGTGGGTTATGTAAGAAAATAGCAAAGTGATCATTAATACATTTAAGACAAATAATTCGCTTGATTTTTGTCTTGCAATTAAGTCGAACCATGCATTCATTATGGGTCTACCGATCCAAAATACGATTGAAAAAAGAATAGCTGCTTTAAAAATCACAATCATAAATGACTGAAACATATTTAAAGATGAATTGGATAAGGTAGCAATCAGGATTAATACTGGAATAACCGCCAAATCTTGAAATAATAAAATACCGATAGATAGTTTCCCATGGCGAGAATTAAGATCTAATCTTTCCATCAGAATTTTTGATACAACCGCGGTTGATGACATGGTAATTGCTGCTCCCACAACAAACCCATCAATAAAACTTAAACCGATAAACATTGCGATCATTGTTGACAAGACAAGTGTAATTCCTACTTGTGCAAGACCCACTCCAAATAATATTTTTCTCATTGAGTTGAGTGTTGGAAGGCTAAATTCAAGACCAATGGTAAACATTAAAAAGACGATACCAAATTCGACCAGATGTCGATTTGACTCTGAGTCAATTAAAACAGAAAAGCCACTTGGGCCGAGAATAAGGCCTACCAAAAAATAAGCTATCATTGGTGGCAGTTTGGCATTTCTAAGTAATGCAACTAACCCAACAGAGCAAACTAAAAGAAGTATGATTAATTCTAATGAGGTATACATACAATAAATTTATGATTTCAAATTTAATTAACTATAATAGTATTAATTATGAATGATAATAAAAAATTAATCATAGAATTGGCAAAAAAAGTCTTGGAGATTGAGTCTCGAGAAATTCTAAATGCTGAAAAAAATATTGATGAGCATTTTGCAGAATCTGTTTTAAAAGTTCATGAATGTAAAGGCCGTACTATTTTAAGCGGCATGGGAAAATCTGGACATATAGCAAGAAAAATTGCATCCACCCTATCCAGTACCGGTACCCCATCTTTTTTTATGCACCCTGGAGAAGCAAGTCACGGTGATCTTGGAATGATTACAAAAGATGATGTTGTTATTTTCTTATCGAATTCTGGAGAAAGTGATGAAATTTATAACCTTATTCCTGCCATCAAAAGAATTAAAGCAACTATTATTGCGATTACTGGGAATGATAAGTCTGAAATTGCTAAATATGCAGACTTTCATATTTCATCCAAAGTTACCTCTGAAGCATGCCCCTTAGGGCTTGCCCCGACTGCAAGCTCAGCACTTATGCTTGCTATTGGCGATGCTCTCGCCATTTCGCTTTTTCAATTAAAAGGTTTTACTACAGAGGACTTTTTAAAAACTCATCCCGGGGGATCTCTCGGTAAAAATAAGCTCTTTAAAACTAAAGATATTATGCGACAGGAATCATCTTTTCCTAATGTTCAGGCAAATACTGTTCTTGCAGATGTAATACAGTTTATTAGTGATAAAAAGGTTGGTTTTGCAGTTGTTTCTAAAAATGAAAAACCTATCGGAATGTTTACAGATGGAGACCTAAGAAGAGCCTTATTAAAAAATGCATCCCTTAAAGATCCAATCAAACTTTGGATGTCATCAGATCCGTTATTTATCAATGAAAATTCATTGGCTATAAATGCCGCTGAAATTATGGAAAAAAATAAAGTATCGAGTCTTATTGTCGTAGATGAAAATTTATTTTTAAGAGGAGTTGTTAATTTTCAAGATTTATTAATTCATAAAGTAATTTAATGTAATGAGCAAATACTCTATTTTTTTTTCCAGCATGACTCTTTTGATCGTTTTTTTTGTGTCTTATTGGCTGAACAATCAAGTCAAAAAAGAGTTAGAGGTCAGTCAAAAAAAAATAACCAATAACCCTGATTATTTTTTAAAAAATTTTACCTCCAGACAAACCAATGAAAAAGGTGAAGTGAATTTTAGTTTAGAGGCAGAATTAATGAATTTTTATTCCTATAATGATGAATCGACGTTAAAAAAACCCAAGTTTGTTAAATATGAAAATGAAAAAAAAGTGTTTGATATGATCTCTAATAGCGGGATTATCTATGATAAAGGTGAAAAAATAAAAATGCTGGGTGGGGTCGAAATGTTAAAACACGAAACAAAAGATAAAAAAATAATGAAGCTGCTTAGTGAGGAAATTATCCTGCTGCCAAATAAGGATGTTTTACTTACAGATAAAAAGGTTAAAATCATTCAAGAACCTAATATTGAAGTCGATGGAATAGGTCTCAATTATAATAAAAAACAAGGCATTATTAAAATAATGAAAGATGTGAAAGTGCAATATGTTAAATAAAATCATATTTTTACTTTTATTTCTTTCATTAAACTGTTATTCGGAAAAAGCCGATAAAGATCAACCCATTATTATTGATTCAGATGAATTACTCATTGATGATTCAAAAAATACCAGCACTTACAGTGGTGATGTCATCCTTCAACAAGGAACCTTAATTATTCGAGGAGATAAGCTAACCATCAGAGAGGATAAACAAGGATTTCAACATTCAACATCGATTGGTAAGCCAACGACTTTTAAACAAAAAATGGAAAATAGTGAAGATTATATTGAAGGCCAAGCTCTAACCATTGAATATGATGGAAATATGGATAAGATTCATTTATACAGTAAAGCGAGGGTAAAAAAAGGGAATGACTTAGTTATTGGTGATTACATTATGTATGATGCGAACTCAGAATTTGCTCAAGCGCTTTCAGGAAATACAACCACCAAAGATGGAAATGAAGTCAAAAAAGGTAGGACAAGAGCAATTATTAGACCAGATAAAAAATAAAGATGACAACACTTCGAATACAAAATATAAAGAAGAGTTATAAAAATAAAGATGTTGTTAAGGATATATCTTTGGAAATCTCTAGCGGTGAAATTATTGGTCTTTTGGGGCCAAATGGTGCTGGAAAAACAACATCTTTTTACATGATCGTTGGTTTAATTCAACCTGAACATGGTTCAATCTATGTTGATACCCTCGATATTACAAAAAAACCCATTCATACAAGATCACAATTAGGCTTAGCTTATCTTCCTCAGGAGCCCTCCATTTTTAGAAAAATGACTGTTGAAGAGAATATTATTTCTATTCTAGAGCTGCGAAAACTATCAAATGAGGACATCAAAACAAAATTGAATCTTCTTCTCAAAGAACTCGGTATTGAACATATAAGAAAAAACACAGCGATATCTTTATCTGGGGGTGAAAGAAGAAGAGTTGAGATTGCCAGGTGTCTAGCGACTAATCCAAAGTTTATTCTTTTAGACGAACCATTTGCTGGAATTGATCCACTAGCAGTAATTGATATTCAAAAAATTATAAAATTTTTATCCTCCAGAGGTATTGGAATTTTAATTACTGACCATAGTGTGAGAGAAACTTTAGGAATATGTGATAGAGCATACATTGTTAATCAGGGCACCATCTTTACATCAGGCTCACCCAATGAAATTGTTGAAAATCAAAATGTTAAAAATATCTATTTAGGACAAGATTTTTCTTTGTAATTAATGCCACTAAGTATTCAATTAAAGCTTAAAAACTCTCTTAAATTATCACCCAATATCGAGCAATCGGTAAATCTACTCAAAGCCAACGAATTAGAAATTGAATATTTAATTAGTGAGTTTTTATCTAAGAATCCATACTTAGATCTTGATGATTCTGATCGGGTTAAAATAAATACATTAGCCTATTCAATAGATAGCTCTCAGGATAGTGAACATGAGCTTTCAATATATGGATATGGACTTAAAGATTATTTAGAAAATAACCTTTTTGATTTAGGCTTAGATTACGATGAGAAAATCATTGCCCATCTTCTTATCGATTATATTGATGATAATGGATACTTAACTGAGGACTATAGATTTTTTATCAATGAATTATTACCTGAAATTAAAATTGATGAAAATAATTTAAAAACAATTATATTAAAACTTAACCAGATTTCATCTCCAGGAATTGGTGCTCGTAATTTATCAGAATGTCTTATATTTCAACTTGATCAATTTAAAGCTACTGCAATATCAATTAATTCAAAAAAAATAGCTGAGCGCTATCTTAATGAGTTAGGAAATAAGAATTTTGAAAAAATCTCAAAAGAACTTAATATTTCTGTTGACGAAGTTTTAGAATGTCACGAACTTATTGTTTCACTCAACCCCAAGCCTGGATTAGCTTATGGAAATCATAAAGATTCAGAGTTTATTTTTCCAGATATAAAGGTTAGCAAGGAACATCAAGGTTTTAAAATCTCTATTTCAAATAATTATGAATCATTGAAATTAATTGAGATTTCCAAAAAAGATATTTTAGATTCCGAGGCTTACAATCAAGCTAAATGGTTCTTAAAAAATATCAATTATCGTAAAATTAATATCATCAGAGTCGCTCAATACATATTTCAGTACCATAAAAATTTTTTGCATAATAAAAATTTAGAATATCCATTCACTATAAAAATGGTCGCTAATGAACTCGAAATTCATGAATCAACGGTGAGTAGAATGATTAACAGTAAATATATTGAAACTCCTTTTGGTATTTTTCAAATGAAATATTTTTTTACACATGAAGTCAATAATTTTTCTGACAATCTTATAAAAGAAAGGATTAAGGAAATTATTGATTCTGAAAATAAATTAACTCCCCTATCTGACTCCAAAATAAATTTAACTCTTCATAAAGAAAAGATTACAATTAGTAGAAGAACTATCGCAAAGTATAGGGATCAATTGGGTATTTTACCCGCATCAAAAAGAAAGGTTTGTTAACAATGGATATTGTCATTACTGGTCATAATATTGAAATTACTGAAGCTCTTGAAAATTTAATACACGAAAAATTTAAAAAAATTGCTCGACACTTTGAAAATATTACGAATGTGACTTTTTTACTAAAAACAGATAAAAAAGATCATATTGCCGAATGTAAACTTCATTTAATGCATAATGAAATATTTAGTGAGGCTTCTGGATCTGATATGTATGCTGTTATAGATGATTTAATGCATAAAGTGGATCGACAGGTTATCAAGATAAAAGAAAAAACCAAAGACCATCATCAGTCAGAAGGGGTTGAAAGAAAACATAATTTTTAACTGTGAACTTATTTATCATTACAGGACTATCAGGAGCGGGCAAGACAAATGCTCTGAGGACTTTTGAAGATAATAATTTTTATTGTATCGACAATCTTCCTGCAACATTGCTAACAAATGCAATATCAGAATTAGATTCAAATAAAATAAAATCAGTTGCCATAAGTGTAGATAGCCGAAGTTTAAACATAACCCTACTTCCAAAAATTCTTAATGATTTAAATCAATCATCAATTCCATATCACTTAATATTTCTGTCTGCATCTCGAGATCAAATTATAAAAAGATTTAATGAATCTCGCCGCAAACATCCATTAATAAAAAATTCTCAAAGTCTTGATGAAGCAATTTTTGAGGACGCAGAAATTTTAAGCTTATTATCTGACGACGCGATTCATATTGATACATCCAATCTCAATCTTAATGAGCTCAGTGAAAAAATAAATATTCATATTAAAAATCAAGTAAATTTTCATCTTCATTTAATTTCATTTGCTTATAAAAAAGGTATTCCACTAGATGTTGATTTTATTTTTGATATCCGAGAACTACCCAATCCGTTTTATCAAGAACATTTAAAGAATTTGTCTGGTCTCGATTCAGCCTTATCTGATTATTTAATAAATCAACCTAATACAAAACAACTTCTTGATGAATTAAATCATTTTATTCAAAATAGAATTATTAATTTAAAAAATATAAGTAGAAAATATTTATCTATTGCTTTTGGTTGTACTGGAGGCAGACACCGATCCGTTTTTGTTGCAGAAGAAATGAGCAAGCTCATAAATAAAAATTTTCAAATTGATATTTCAATTTTTCACAGAGATCTCAATGTTTAAGTATTTAATCATTACCCATGGGAGTATTGGTGAATCGCTACTCGAGTGTGTCGAAAAAAATTTACAAAAAAGTGTGAACAGCATTGACATAATTTCATTAAATCCAACGGATATTAATCAGAGTATCTCTAATTTGAAAGAATACATTTCTAAACATTCTGATCATGACTTGATCATTATGACTGATTTATATGGAGCTTCATCGAGTAATATCGTAAAGCCCTATACAAAAAATAAAAATATTTATGCAATCTCCGGGCTCAACTTACCAATGCTGATGAAAGCTGTTACATTTAAAACAGATGACGTACAAATAATGATTGATGAAATTATCAAATGTGGAAACAAATCAATAATTAATTTTTTATGATAAAGAAAGATCTAATAATAAAAAACCAGTTAGGGCTGCATGCTCGAGCATCGAACAAACTGGCGACCCTTTCCTCAAAATTCAAATCAAATGTCGAAATTATCTATAATGATGAAAAAGTTGATGCAAAAAATATGATGGATATCCTTCTACTATCTATTGGTCTTCATGATACTTTTACCCTAAAGATAGAGGGATCAGATGAAAAAAAAGCTTTCGAGTCAATTGCTAAACTTGTGGACAACTTCTTTGGTGAAGGAAAATAATGTTTATATTATCTGGAATACCAGTGAGTCCAGGTATTGCAATTGGACATGCTTATATTCTTGCCCATGCATTAGGTGAAATTGAGCCTTACTCAATTCCAAAAAATAAAGTTACTCATGAAATTAAAAGATTTAATAATTCTGTGAGAAATCTTCATCTTGAGTTAGTACATTTAAAAAATGAATTGAAGAAAAATAAAATGATTGAATATGGTTCCTTTATTGATATTCAATTATCGATACTCAAGGATCCAAAGATTTCAGAGGATCCAAAAAAAATTATTAAGGACACCTTAACCAATGCAGAATGGGCCCTAAAAATTCAAATGGATGAAATTATTAGTAAATTTAATAAGATCAATAACACATACATAAAAGAAAGGAAAAATGACGTATATCAGGTATGTGAAAATCTAATTAAATACTTAATCGGGCATCAATCGCATAAAGTTTCAAATGACAGAAATCAAATTATAGTTGCTCATGATATATCTCCATCAGATGCACTAAAATTTAAAAATTCAAACAATCTTGCTTTTATAACAGATATTGGTGGAACTACATCGCATACAGCTATTCTTGCAAAAAGTATAAATATTCCATCCGTTGTTGGCACACAAAACGCAAAACAATTAATTAATCACGATGATCTTCTCATTGTGGATGGAGGTCATGGGTGCATTTTAGTAAATCCTCCAAATAATGTTATTGAAGAATATAAAATCAAGCAAAATTTGTATGAAATTGAAAGTAAAAAACTACTCTCTCTTCAAAATATTCCATCCAGGACAATTGATAAAACCGCTATAAATCTTTTTGTCAATATCGAGGATACAAATAACCTATCACCTGTTATTGAGAATAATACAGAAGGAGTTGGTTTATTTAGAACTGAATTCATATTCATGGATCAGCATAAAATGCTCGATGAAAATGAACAATTTGTAATTTATAAAAATCTTACAAAATCTTTACCCAATAAAACTTTAATTATAAGAACCTTAGATTCAGGTGGAGATAAAATCATTGAACATATGCCACATACTAATCAAAACCCTGCTTTGGGTTTACGAGCAATTCGCTTCTGTTTAGCTGAACCAGACGTTTTTATTACCCAAATCAAAGCCTTATTAAGAGCTGCTTATTATGGAAATATACAAATCTTAATTCCCATGTTAAGTTCAACAAACGAGTTAAGACAAGTTAAATTACTTATACAGCGGGCTAAAGATATTCTTTCATCAGAAAGAAAAAAATATAACCCCAAAACCTTAATTGGTGGGATGATCGAAGTACCTGCGGCTGCAATAGATATTGATAGCTTTGCAAATGAATTAGATTTTTTATCCATTGGTACTAATGATTTGATTCAGTACACTCTTGCAGTTGATAGAACTGATGATGCCGTTTCACATTTATATGACTCCTCACATCCTGCTTTACTGAAATTAATTAAAGGAGTTATTGACTCAGGAACTAAAGCTGGAATCGAAGTGTCTCTTTGTGGTGAGATGGCGGGAGACCCAAGACTAACAAAACTTCTAATTGGATTAGGTCTAAGAAATTTTTCAATGCATCCATCGAGTCTATTAAAAGTCAAAAAAATGATATTAGAGTCAAATGCATCTAAACTAAAATATAAAGCAAATAAAATTTTACGCTCTCATCAAAAACTAGAAATTGATAACTTAATTAATAACTTAAATGACTAAAATGAACAATCCAATACTTGAACAAATTACAATTCCACTGTTTGATAAAATAAAATCTCATCATTTAGTACCGGCTATTCAAAACATTATTATTAATAATGAAGCTTCCATTAAAAATATTGAAAATATCCAAGATTCAGAGATTTCTTATGAATTCGTTAAATTACTGAGTAAAATCGACTACAGATTAAGTAATGCTTGGTCTCAGATTGGTCATTTAAATTCAGTTTGTAATTCTGAGGAGTTTCGGATTGAGTACAATAAATGTAGAGATCTCATCACCGACTACTATTCAAATGTTTCACAAAATGTAAAAATTTTTAACTTATATATTAAGTTAAAAGAATCTCCATTATTTGAAGAATTAACCGCAATTCAACAAAAAGTTATCGATAATGAAATTAGAGATTTTAAATTAGGAGGAGTTAACCTTGCGTCAGAAGAAAAGGCAAAATATAAAAAAATACAGTCAAAACTTTCAAAATTAGCATCAACATTTGAAGAAAATGTACTTGATGAAACCAACCAATATTTTTTACATATCGAAGATCCTGATAGCGTGAAAGGTATACCAGACGATGTGCTTCAACAAGCCTCGCTTTTAGCCAAGGAAGACAAAAAATCAGGCTATTACTTTACACTTCACTTTCCATCATACATCCCTGTCCTTCAATATGCTCATAATCGAGATTTAAGGCAACGGCTTTATGATGCTTATGCGAAAAAAGCGTCTGAACTTTCAAATCCAAAGTATGATAATTCGAAAATTATTCAAGATATTTTAATTTTAAGATCTCAATTAGCTCATTTACTGGGCTTTCATAATTTTGCCGAATTAAGCCTTGATACAAAAATGGCAAATTCGCCTAAAGAAGTTTGTGATTTTTTAAAAAATTTAGCATCAAAGGCAAAGCCATTTGCTAAACAAGATTATGAAGATCTTAAAAAATATGCTCTGCAAGATGGCATAAAGCATTTAGAGGCATGGGACGTTGCTTATTATTCAGAAATAATTAAACAAGAGAAATATCTAATTAGTGACCAAGAAATTAAACAATACTTTCCTGAGCACAAAGTGATTAACGGACTTTTTGATCTTGTAAATAAATTATATGGAATTGAAATCTTAGAATCTGAAGCGCCATCATGGCATCCCAGTGTAACGTATTATGAAATACAGCAGAATAATAAAGTCATTGGTTCTTTTTACTTTGATCTTTATGCTCGAAAAAATAAACGGGGTGGGGCTTGGATGGATGAATGTATCTCAAAAAGTCAATTTAATGACCATATTGATTACCCGGTTGCCTATTTAACTTGCAACTTTTCATCACCGGTAGGAAGAAATGCTGCTTTATTTACGCATGATGAAGTAATTACACTTTTTCATGAATTTGGGCATGGATTACACCATCTTTTAACACAAGTAGATGAATATAATGTTTCAGGTATTAAGGGAGTCGAGTGGGATGCGGTCGAATTACCCAGTCAATTTATGGAAAATTTTTGTTGGAATTGGGAAGTAATTCAAAATATGACAGAGCATATTGAAAGCAAAGAAACAATGCCCAAAAATATGTTTGATAAATTAATTCAAAGTAAAAATTTTCAATCTGGAATGCAGACAATAAGACAGGTTGAATTTGCATTATTCGATATGCTGATTCATATGAATGATGATCCCATCAATCTCAATGTATTAGAAACACTTGAAAAGGTTAGAGATGAGGTTGCGGTTGTCAGACCTCCAAAATGGAATCGCTTTCCTCACTCCTTTAGTCATATTTTTGCTGGAGGTTATGCTGCAGGATATTATAGTTATAAGTGGGCTGAAGTGTTATCGGCAGATATTTTTGATGAATTCTTGAACAATGGCGTTCTCAATAAAGATATTGGAACAAGATTTAGAAAAGAGGTATTAAGTGTCGGCGGCTCAAGGGGTGCTAATGAATCTTTTGTAAAATTTAAAGGGAGAGAGCCAACGATTGATGCTCTTCTGAAGCATAATGGTCTTGCTGCATGAAGGTATTATCTTGGAACGTCAATTCATTAAAAATAAGATATGAGCAACTAGGCCAAATTATCACTGAGCATGGTCCAGATGTTATTTCACTGCAAGAGACTAAAACTCAAGATGATAATTTTCCTGAAAGATTACTCAAAGATCAGGGCTATGATTCTATTTTTATGGGTCAAAAAACCTTTAATGGAGTCGCTATATTAACTCGACTTTCTTTTGAAAATATTATCTACAATATTCCCAACTTTGAGGATGCGCAAAAAAGATTTCTTAGTTTAGATATTCATTATCAAAATAAAAAAATAAAAATAATGAATGGGTACTTTCCAAATGGTCAATCTTTAGATAGTGATAAGTTTGTTTATAAAAAAAAATGGATTTCAGCTTTAATCAGCTATATACAGGACAATCGAAGTGATGCTTTATTAATGGGTGACTTTAATATCGCTCCAAATGATATTGATTGCCACGAGCCAGAAAAATGGATAAATACAGTTTTAACCAGTAATGAGGAAAGGGACTTATTTAATAAAATTATTAAATTAAATTACGTTGACACATATCGAAAATTAAATCCAAATGAACCTGGATATACATGGTGGGATTATAGAATGGCTGCTTTTAGAAGAAATCTTGGTTTAAGGATAGATCATATTTTAGCTTCACATACCCTTATGCCATATGTAAAAAAATTTGATGTTTTAAAAGAGTATAGAAAAATCGAACGTCCTTCGGATCATGCGCCCATTTTATTAACTATGAGTTTTTAATCCCCAACTGTTTTAATTTACGATACAAATGAGTTCTTTCAATACCAGAAATTTCTGATAATTTTTTCATTGATAATTTATTTTTTATATGATGCTGAAAATAAATTTTTTCGAACTCGTCTCTTGCTTTCTTTAGATCTTGTCCATAAAGATGCTCAAATGGATTTTGATTTATTACCTCTTTCTTATAGCTAATATTTAATTTAATTGCTTCCTCATAGTCAGAGTCTGTAATGATTTCACTCTGTGAAAATTGCAAACTATTTCTAATAATTTGATCCAAATAGAATAAATCATAGCAAAATACATCAGATCTTATTTTGTTCAAAAAAGTAATATCAAATTCTTTATAAATTTTATTTGAAACCGAGTCTAGATAATAATTTAATATTTGTTTAGCGTATTTGATCAATTGATCTTCATCATTTTTTGTAAAAATTTCAAAATCAATCAATTCATAATTATCTAAATTTATTTCAAAATTTTTATCTGATAAGTCTGTATTTTCTACAATCACCCCCTTGATATTATATTTTGTTAGCTTTGATTCAATAATTTTAAAGATGGAAATTGTGTTGGAATTAAAATCAAGAATATTCTCAAAAACCAAAGTTGAGTTCTTTTTTTCTTCTAAAAATATATCGGCGTCATCAATTTTTCTAAGCTGATTTTGATCGATATTATAAATATTAGATTTATACAATTCAAACAACATTGAATACACAGCATCGGTATAAATTGTTTTTAAAATAAGTTTATTTTTTTTCTTAATGAATTGGTTATATATACTAATAATTTTTTGATTATCTTGTTTTTTAAGAAAATCTATTGTCATAGCTGGAAGTTCAAGCGATTCATTGATTGCCTGATTGATTACTTTTAATACTTTATGGAGAGAAATTGGTTTTTCAATAAAATCATAGGCGCCATTTTTTGTAGCATCAATAGCAGTATCAATGGTTCCATGACCAGACATCATGATAATTGGTTGAGAAATATGATTGATCATTTTTAATTCTTTAAGAAGAGTGATTCCATCAATATCAGGCATCCATATATCCAAAAGAATTAAATCAAATGAATGACCATCACTAATTATTTTTTTTGCAGCTTTGGCATTATCGGCCAGTAAGGTCTCATACCCTTCATCAATAAGTATTTCTGATAATGAATTTCTTATTCCCTGCTCATCATCAATAATTAATATTTTTATTTTTTTACTCATTGTTTATTTCTTAAATATAATTTCTACTTTAACACCACTGACTTTGTTATTTTCAATGGTGATTATACCGTTATGTTCTTCTATGATCTTTTTAACTACCGCTAAACCTAAACCTGTCCCTGTATTTTTTGTGGTTACATAGGGTTGAAAAATATCAATGTCATCTTGAAGGCCCATACCGTTATCAATAAATTGAATGGCTATGATTTGTTTAGTATTTTTTAACTTTACTTCTATTTCACAATGCTGTTCAGGTCTTTTTGCCTCATAAGCATTCTGTATCAGATTCACAAAAACCTGCCTTATTTTTGTAGCATCACATTGAATATCCAATTTTTTAATTTTATATTGTTTTATAATCCTTAAATCATCTTTTTCATATAGATTAGAAATATCATTTAAAAGATTAACGATATTAATTTCTTCTTTATTTAAAATCGGCGACCTCGAATACTCAGTGAACTCATTGACCATATTTTTAATTGCATCCACCTGATTCACGATCGTTGTGGTAATTTCTCCTAATAGTTTTTTATCTTTTTTTTCTAATTTTTGAGAAAACTTATGTTCAATTCTTTCAGCGGATAACTGAATGGGTGTTAGTGGATTTTTTATCTCGTGGGCAAGCCTTCTAGCAACTTCAGACCATGCCTCATTTCTTTGAGCAGCAGTTATTTCAGAAATATCATCAATTAACAAAATACTATTCGCATTTTTTTTGTTACTTTCTTTTGTTAGCTGCAAAGATAAAATTCTTTTTTTTATTTTGATGGTTAGATTTCTATTTGAATCAAAATTATTATTTGATTTATTTATAAAAGTTACAATTTCGTCTAATTCAGGATTTGTCTCCAAAATTTGACTAAATCGTTGGCCGTTGAGTAATTCAAAATTTATTCCTAACAATTTTGTTGCTAATTGATTAGTCAATCTGATATTTTTAAGATAATCGATCACCACAATTCCAGAGGACATATTATTAATAACATTCTCTAAGAAATTTCTTGATGTTTCTATTCTTTGTTTATTTAGCTCGAGAGTCTTTGTAGCATTGTCTAATTTTGATGTCATAGAATTAAATGAGCGTATTAGCATGCCTAATTCATCTTTACCCTGATCTGGGATCTTTTTCTTAAAATTCCCTTGAGCAATTTCTTGTGTAGCATCGGACAAGATTGATAATGGCATTGTAAATCTTCTACTAAAATATAATGCTAATGAAATTGATAAAATAATAGCTAAAAATAAAATGATACTTAAAGTAATTTGATAGATAACCTTTAACGAATTTCTACTGTATGTTAATGCCTGGTAATCTTCAAAAACTGACTCAACCGATAGTGCAGCCTGAGAAATACCATCTGGAACTTTCTGAACAATATTAAGATAATATTTTTGTTTTAATTTATTACCAGCTGTAAAAAAAGGTAAATAAGTTTTTAAATAGATATCATTTTTATCATTGATATCAATTTTTCCATGAAATCCCGTGTTAGCAAGAATCAATTCTTCTCGCTCAGGGATTATTTGTTCTATATCGGTATATTCTTTTGAAGATAATGCAATAATTTGATTATCTTCATTAAGCACCATTGCTTCATAGATATCAAACTTTTCCCTCAAGTCAGACAATACTGGATTAAATTTTTCTTCAGAAATATTTGATAACGAATAACCGATACTTCTTGATTTAAGCTCAATATCTTTACGCATTAAGTCTAAGGTTTTTTGACCAATATTGAGACCGCCTTCTAAAGCTGACTCAACCCTAACGTTAAACCATGATTCAATCGATTTTGTAAGAAAACTAACTGAGACAAAATATAGAACCATTAAGGGAATGATAATCATGATGCTATATGAAATTACGAGCCTTAAAGTTAGACGGCTACCTGTAATTTCTTTTTTTACTTCAATAAAAAGCCGAAAAATCTGATAGGCAATAAATCCAAATAAGATAACAACAAAAAATAAGTTTATTCTCAATAATAATTGGAAGGTATTACCTGAAATAAAATCGGAATTCGAAAGAGACCGAATTAAAATAATTAATAAAGCCAGGCTGATAACAGATATCGATGTGATTAAATACTTCATAAGGAATATGTTAATGTTTTTAATACCAACCAGTCAGGTTTTTTTAAATTTAATTGTAGGCTCTTTGGAAGACTGTTTTGCTCAATCCTCCAATCAATAATCAATAAATTATTGTTTATATCTTTTTTATTAATCTTAAGCTGTAATTGCTTTTTTTTATTGATATCTATTATTAATTCATTTAAAGATAAATATGATTTTCTCTCACCTCTATCATGCAAATAATACTTATTTATTAATGGATGATACTCAATTTTTTTATAGTTTTTTTGGGAATAAATTTCTTTATCAAAAAAATAATCTCTTTCTTTGATAATCTTAATTTCTTCAAGAACTTTAATAGAGATTCCTTTCTCTATAATTTTTTCAAACTCTTTATGCATTTGATAATTTAGCTCATATTCAATCTCTATTTTATTATCGTCAATATTATTAACAATAATTTCTCCCATAGAACTTGATGAACAAAAAATTATTAAAAAACTAATTTTTTTTAAGAAGTTGGAAAAAAAGGCCGTCATGATTTGAATTGGGTATAAGTTGTGAGTCAATAAAAGAAAAGTCTTTTGGAATATGAGTTTTTTCTAATGTAACATCAGTGTGTTTTTTAAGAAATAATCTTATTACATCCTCATTTTCATCATTAAAAATTGAGCAAGTTATATATAGCAATTTACCATTCTTTTTAAGATGGCTCCATCCTTGTTCTAACAATTGCATTTGCTGATTTTGAAATTTTTTTATATCTTCCTCTCTCCTCATTATTTTAATATCAATATTACGCCTTACAACCCCCGAACCTGAACATGGAGCATCAATTAAAATACGATCATATTGTTGACTTGTTTTTAAGTAACTGAGAATATTTGCCTCCAAGCCTAAACGATTTAGATTATCTCTTATTAGAGACAATCTTTCCTCATTGATATCATAGCAGTCTAGTAAAACATTAAATCTTTCTAGAATGTGAGTTGCTTTTCCTCCAGGAGCAGCACACAAATCTAGAATTTTTAAATCATTTTTTAAATCTAAAAAGTTGATTGCCAGCTGTGCAGCAGGATCTTGAATATAAATCAAACCCTCAACAAACCCTGGTAAATTTTGTACATTTATGGATTCATTTATTTGAATATAATTTTTATCAAGGATTAATTCATACTTAATATTATTTTTTTCAAGAAGAGTTATATAATCAACGTGAGTTATTTTTTTCACATTTACTCTTAAAAAAATTGGTGCGCGTGTATTACCAATTTTAAGAATTGCCTCATAGGCTTGAGGATATTGATTTTTTAATTTCTCCACCCACCACTCTGGATATGAGTATTTAATCCTTAGGTCAAATGGCTCTTCAAATTCAGGTTTTTTTCTCAAGAAGTTTCTTAATACACCGTTTACCAATCCAGAGAATTTATTATTGATTAATTTAGCAGCTTTTACATTTTCATTGACAATCGTAAAACTTTTGATGGATTGATTACTTAGTTGATAAAAAGCATTTAACAGTAAATATTTTATGTCTAAATTTTTAAGCTCTACTGGAATAAGTTTATTCAGAAAATACTCATTAAGATATATATCACGAATACTTCCGTAAACAATATCTTTGACTAAACTGATATTGTGATTCTTACCGATATATTGATTGAATAATTTCTCAATATTTTTTCCATGTACAACTTCTTGAATAATTTTTGACGCCGCTAAAAGATCATGTTGCATGCGTAAATATATCTGTTGGTTTGACTTGGTAACTTTTTATAAATTCTGACCCAGTTAAAATTTTTCCACCTACTATTTGTATTTCATTAATTTTAATAAATATATCAATTGTTCCAAGATATAACTCATCATTTATTATCAGCACCTGTCCTGGAGTACTCATCTTACCTATATTTGATTTTTCTGCATGGTAAATTTTACAATCTTTCCCTCTAAAGCTTGCCCTCACCACAGGAAATGGATTAAAGGCTAAGATTTTATTAATAAGTTGATCACTGTTTTCTGCAAAAGTGACCAAAGCTTCTTCTTTAGATATTTTTTTTGCGTAAGTCACTTCTAAATCATTTTGTTTTTCTGAAACCAGATTGGAATTATTAGCGATTAAATGTAAATGCCGTAACATTAATTCAGCACCATCATCTGCTAAAATTTCAAAGTAGTCTTTTGATGTAAATTTAATGTTTCTCAATTCTTTTTTTAATGCATAGACATTCCCCGCATCCAGTTTTTTGACAACTTCCATAATCGATACACCGATCTCTTTATCCCCATTTAAAATTGCCCTTTGAATAGGGGCCGCCCCTCTCCATTTAGGGAGGATGGACCCATGGATGTTAAAAGCTTTTAGTGGAAAAATATTGATAAATTCAACTGGAAGAATGATTCCATATGCAGCCACAACCAAAATATCAGGTTTTAACTCTTTTATTTTCTGTATAAAATCTAACTCGATTTTTATAGGCTGATAACAGGTTAATTTTTTTTCAGTTGCAAATTGTTTAACCGCACTCTGTTGAAGCTTCAAACCTCTTCCGGCAGGTCTGTCCGGTTGAGTTAGGACAGCTAATAAGTGATGATCAGAATCATAAATTTTTTTTAAGCAAGGTAATGCAAACTCTGGGGTTCCCGCATATATAATTCTTAACTTTGTCATTAACCTGATCTTAACAGCTTAGAGATTTTTTTCTTAATTCGTTGCTGTTTTAGCTGAGATAATTTTTCGACAAAAACTTTTCCCACCAAATGATCCATCTCATGCTGAATACAGACTGACAATAATCCATCCGCTGTTAAACTTTTAGCCTGTCCATGCTCATCTTGATAATCTATGGAAACTAAATCATAACGTTTCACCGTTTCAAAAAAACCCGGAACAGACAGACAGCCCTCATCATATTCCTGAAGGCCTGAATAGTTTTTAAGAGTCGGGTTGACTAATGTAATTAAAGAGTTTTTTTCTTCGCTGATGTCGATCACGATTATTCTTTGATGAATATCCACTTGTGTAGCTGCTAGGCCAATTCCTTTAGATTCATACATGGTCTCTGCCATATTTCTTATAAGAGAAGAAAGCTCCTCATTAAAGCATGTGACAGGTTCAGCAACCTTATGAAGTCTGGGATCTGGGTATTTTAAAATATTTAGTAAAGCCATTTTTTGCTTGCAATTTATTGCTAATACTGTAAATTTATTATTAGTGAAACATTATTTATCTTATAAATTTTACTTACAACATTATACTCTCATACAGTTATATTTATTTTCTTCACTTTTATTTCAGCTAGCACTTTATAAAGGAGATCAATATGTTTGATTTATTAGTCTATGTATTTGAAAACTACCTCTCATCAAGTCATAATATTTCCGATTTATCAAAAATGACTACAGAGCTTGAGGAAGCTGGTTTTGAGTATAAAGAAATAGAATTTGCTATTGATTGGTTTGCAACTTTAAAAGTGTTATCTGAAAAAATCAATGATAAAAAAATAAACCAATCAGCGCTCAAGTCAAGAATTTACTCGAAAAGAGAGTATGACAAAATCAATAATGAAGGCATAGGCTTTCTTATCTTTTTAGAAAAAGCCACTATTCTTACACCCTCTGAAAGAGAAATTATTTTGGATCGAGCAATGGCGGTCAATCAAACTGAAGTCAATCTTGATGAACTCAAATGGATTGTGATGATGACCCTTTGGCATTTTGGCCGAGAGAGTGAATATTTGTTTGTGGAAGATGCCTTATTCAATCCAAAGAATGGTGTTGTGCACTAACGAGTGATATTTTTTAAAATTTTAGAAACAATACCAGACTCATTGAGAGTGTAAAAATGAATCGATTCAACGCCAAATTGTTGAAGTGTTTCACATAATTCTGAAATGAAATCAATTCCGTAGTCTCGAAGTGAATTAATATCTTCGTCATAAGATTCAAGTTTATAACGGAGCCATCTTGGGATTTCTGCTCCACAAGCTTGGGAAAATCGAGCCAGTTGCTTGATGTTATAAATTGGCATAATTCCAGGAACTATTGGAATAGTTATATTTAAACGATCACATTCCTCAATAAACTTAAAATAAGAATCGACGTTAAAAAAGAATTGGGTAATGGCTGAGTTAGCTCCTGCATCAATTTTAGTTTTGAAATTATTCAGATCGTCTTTAGCACCAATAGATTCTGGATGATATTCAGGGTAAGCAGCTACATCAATATGAAAATAATCACCTGTATTTTCTCGAATAAAGCTGACTAGGTCACTTGCATGAGAAAAGTCACCCTGACCGGCAATACCAGATGGGTTATCCCCCCGCAATGCTACAAGTCGATTGATACCTTTATTCTGGTAATCCTGAACTAACTTTAATACCTCGTCTTTTGTCGAGGTAATGCATGATATGTGAGGAACTGCGATAAATCCGTCATGTTTAATAGTATTAACAGTCTCTATGGTTTTATCTTTAGTAGACCCCCCCGCACCAAAGGTCACCGAAAAAAATTCTGGATCAAAAGCTGATAAATTTTTGACGGTCATCTTTAACTTTTCCTGACCCTCGGCTGTCCGAGGGGGGAAAAATTCAAAACTATAATTGGTCTTGCTCATTAATATCTATAATGATCTGGTTTAAAGGGTCCGTTTACTGAAACGCCAATATATTTTGCCTGCTCTTCAGTCAACTGAGTCAATTGTGCGTTCAGGGTTTTCAATTGCAATATTGCAACTTTCTCGTCTAGATGTTTTGGAAGCGTGTAAACACCAATTGGATAATCAGATGGGTTTTTAAATAATTCAATTTGAGCAATGGTTTGATTTGCAAATGATGAACTCATCACATAACTTGGGTGTCCAGTTGCGCAACCAAGATTTACTAATCTTCCTTTGGCTAAAAGAATAATTTTTTTACCATCTGGAAATATTACATGATCAACCTGAGGTTTAATTTCTTCCCATTCGCATTTTTCAAGGCTGGCTACATCAATCTCATTATCAAAATGTCCAATATTACACACAATCGCCTCGTCTTTCATTTGGCTCATGTGGTTATAGTTAATCACATTGTAGTTTCCAGTTGCGGTCACAAAAATATCAGCATGTTGAGCAGCATAGTCCATAGTAACAACGCGGTAACCTTCCATTGCCGCTTGCAGCGCACATATAGGATCAATTTCTGTGACCCACACCTGAGCTGACAATGCTCTCAATGCTTGAGCTGATCCCTTTCCAACATCCCCGTATCCCGCAACCACAGCAACTTTTCCTGCAATCATCACATCCGTAGCTCTTTTGATTGCATCGACGAGCGACTCTCGGCATCCATATAAGTTATCAAATTTTGATTTCGTCACCGAGTCATTGACATTAATGGCCGGGAAAGCCAACTCTCCGTCTTTAAACATCTGGTATAACCTATGAACACCTGTTGTTGTTTCCTCAGTCACACCTTTCACATGTTTAATTCGGTCGCTGTACCATGCCTTATCTTGTGATAATTTATTTTTGATTGCTTTAAATAAAGCAATCTCTTCTTCACTTTTTGGGTTGTCTAATATGGACAGGTCTTTCTCGGCTTTCACACCAAGATGAAGCAATAAAGTTGCATCACCGCCATCGTCCAGGATCATATTTGTAAATTCGCCATTAGGCCACTCAAAGATTCGGTGTGTAAAATCCCAGTACTCGACTAAACTCTCTCCTTTAAAAGCAAATACCGGGGTACCATTTTTTGCAATGGCAGCAGCGGCATGATCTTGGGTTGAATAAATATTACAGGATGCCCATCTCACCTTTGCTCCAAGTGCTTCAAGAGTTTCTATAAGCACAGCGGTCTGAATGGTCATGTGCAGAGAACCAGTAATTAATGCGCCTTTAAGAGGCTGAGATGATTTATACTCCTCACGAATTGCGATTAATCCCGGCATTTCTTTTTCCGCTATAGAGATTTCTTTGCGACCAAAATCGGCTAAGTTAATATCAGCAATGACATGATCTAATTGAATGTTTTCGTTTGTCACATTATTCATAAATTTATCCTTTAAATTTAAAATTAATAAGTGACCAGCTGGCTTCTTCACCTGAAGCCTTGACTGGCAAGGTTAGGTGAACGCAGTTTAGATCGTCGAGCCTGGGAAAGAATCTCGCAGCGTTCCTCGACAGATAGAATTATATATCAAGATAAAAAAAAAGTTAAGTTGCGATTTATGTTAACTTTTTGTCTGTTTTTTCCCAAGAAAAGGTGTCCTCATCTCGTCCAAAATGTCCATAGGCTGCCGTTTTTTTATAAATTGGGCGCAAAAGATCAAGCATCTCAACAATGCCTTTGGGACGCAAATCAAAATGTTTTTGGATAATGTCCGTCAATTCCATATTGGATACTGTGCCTGTCCCAAAGGTGTCCACCATTATGGAGGTTGGTTTGGCTACCCCAATTGCATAAGACAGCTGGACTAAACATCGACTTGCCAATCCATTAGCGACAATATTTTTAGCGACATATCTTGCCGCATATGCTGCTGAACGATCCACTTTTGAAGGATCTTTTCCAGAAAATGCTCCGCCTCCATGGGGTGCTGCTCCACCGTAAGTATCAACAATGATTTTCCTTCCCGTAAGCCCACAATCACCTTGGGGTCCGCCGATAACAAACTTTCCGGTCGGATTAATTAAAAATTTAGTGTGGTCATGTTTAATCTCATCAGGAAGTGTTGGTTTGATAATTTCCTCAACCACAGCTTCATGAATTTCTTTTTGACTAATCTCAGGATCATGTTGAGTTGAAAGGACAATCGTATCGATTGCCACAGGCTTGTTATCAACATACTTTAGCGTTACTTGGGATTTAGCATCAGGCCTGAGCCAGGGTAACTTTTTAGATTTTCTGACTTCCGCTTGCTTTTGAACAAGGCGATGCGCTAACCAAATGGGTAGAGGCATTAAACTGGGTGTCTCATCGCAGGCATAACCAAACATCAGTCCCTGATCCCCAGCACCTTGATTTAACGGATCATCATTGGCGTGATCCACACCTTGAGCTATATCGGGAGATTGCTCATCATAAGCAACCAGAACAGAGCAGCCATTGTAATCAATCCCTTTAGCTGGATCATCATATCCAATATCTTTAATCACTCCACGGGCAACTTTAATGTAGTCTACTTTTGCGTTGGTTGTGATTTCTCCCGCCAAAAGAACGAGACCTGTATTTGTCACAGTCTCGGCAGCTACCCGAGCCTTTGGATCTTGATCTAAAATGGCATCTAAAATGGCATCCGAAATTTGATCGGCAACCTTGTCTGGATGGCCTTCTGATACAGATTCAGAGGTAAATAAAAATTCATTCATAATTTTTTTTATTGTTAAGATTCGCGCTAGAATAACAGATAAGAAGAGATAATTAAATACCTATGATCGTCATACTAAAACTGCTATTTTCATTACCCCTTTTGATCATCCACTTACTCGGCTGTTTTTTAGGCATGATGATGTATTTTTTCGATGCCAAATTTCGAGAAAGGGTCTCTAAAAATATTAAAGAAGCAAAAATTGTAAGTGGAAAAATTGAAACCAAAAATTTAATTGTCAAAAATTCTATGCACATCGGTATGGCGCTTATGGAAACTTTTACCATTTGGTTTGCTTCTTCAACAAAAATTAAAAAATTAGTTAAAAAAACCATCAACTGGGATTTAATCGAGCAGCAAAAGTCAAAAGGTCGAGGAATTATTTTTTTAACGCCACACATGGGATCATTCGAAATCACCGCCCAATATTATGGTATTGATCATCCGATTAAGGTCATGTTTAAGCCTAGCAAAAGAGAATGGATTAATAATCTTATGTTTTATGGGAGAAATAAGAATCATGTATCGCCGGTGAATATTGAAATGAGCGGCATGAAAAAAATTTTAAAATCACTTAAAAATGGAGAGGCCGTTGGGATCCTCCCCGATCAAGTTCCTCCCGAAGGACATGGGGCTTGGTCAAAGTTTTTTAATCAACGAGTGTATTCAATGACATTAATTGAAAAGTTACATAAACTAACCCAGGCGCCTATTATATTCGCCTTAGGTCGTAGGAAAAAAATAGGGGCGGGATTCGAAATTGAACTCTTTAGTTATGAAGACGAAGTCACCGTTCAATCAATAGACCAATTTATTGAGAAAATCGTAAGGACCGCTCCTGAACAATATTTATGGAATTACAGAAGGTATAAGTTACCAAAATCATGAAATTATCATTTACTAAAATGCAGGCGATTGGTAATGACTTTATCATCATTAATCAAATTGAAACATCCTATAACCTTAGTGCAGACGTGATTCAAAAACTTGCAGATCGGCATTTTGGGATAGGCTTTGATCAATTGCTGATTATTGAAAATAGTCAATCTACAGCCAATGATTTTAAGTATCGTATCTTTAATGCTGATGGATCTGAGGTCGAACATTGTGGCAACGGTGCCCGCTGTTTCTATCAATATATAAAATATAAACATCTCTCAAATAAAGAAATTATTCTAGCGGAGACAATGAAAGGCACAATTCGATTATCACAAGAAGATGATCGAGTCACAGTGGATATGGGAAGCTATCAGTTATCTCAGACGGAAACAAATCAACTTCCCTCCTTTGATATTTTTTATCAAAATAAAACTATTTTGTCTACAGGAATCATTGTTGAAATTGGAAACCCTCATATTGTTTTCTTTCTTGAACACATTGATCAGATTGATGCTGTTAAAACTGGAAAAGCCATTCAACAATCTCCGCATTTTCCTAACAGTATTAACGTTGGCTTTTGTGAAATTATCAGCGACCACCAACTCAAGCTGATTGTCTATGAACGCGGTTCTGGATTAACCCTGGGTTGTGGCTCTGGAGCCTGTGCGGCCACAGTGAGTGCTATACATACAAAAAAAATAAAAGATACAAAAATTGAAATAAGCATGCCAGGTGGAATTATTTATAGCCAATTAATCGCAAATGACCATGTTTTGCTTAAGGGTGATGCTGAAATTGTGTATGAGGGTACTATTATTTTATGAATGAAAACAGCATTGAGCTTTTTTTAAATTTTATTCGCTATGAAAAAAGATTAAGTAGCTTAACAGTCAAAAATTATCTGAGCGACCTTGAGCGATTACATAAACTAATCACCAAACCTACAATGAGTGCAACGACAGAGGATATTAGGCTGTCTCTGGCAAAACTTCACGCCTCAGGCCTCAGTGGAAAATCATTATCAAGAATCCTCTCGGCCTGGAGAAGTTATTTTATGTTCTTAATAAAATCCAATCAGATTAAAAATGACCCAACATCAGGAATAAAAGCACCAAAATCTGCAAAAAAATTACCGCAAACATTATCCATTGATCAGATTTTTAAACTAATTGAAATTGATGATAAAACTTTTTATGGCCTCCGCGATAAAGCCATCTTAGAAATTTTTTATTCTTCCGGTTTAAGATTAGCTGAACTAAGTCATATCAAAATAAATGACATCGACCTTCATGATCAAACACTCAAGGTATTGGGTAAAGGAAATAAGTATCGAATCTTGCCCATTGGCTCAAAAGCAATGGAGGCTATTAATTCATGGGTAGATAAGCTTAAAGAGGTTAAAAACATTGATGAACAGGAATATCTTTTTGTTAACTCCAAAGGAAGTAAATTAACTAATCGGGCTATTCAGTATCGTCTAAAATACTGGGCTAAAAAAAATAATATTCCTGAAAATATCCATCCCCATCTGCTCCGACACAGCTTTGCCAGCCATGTGTTGCAATCGAGCCAAGATTTAAGGGCTGTCCAAGAGCTATTGGGACATTCGAATATTTCAACCACTCAGATATATACCCATTTAGATTATCAACATTTAGCAAAGATATATGACCAGTCACACCCGAGATCAAAAAAAAAGATGGATTGATCCCCCAGGGAAATTAACTTATAGTGGACATCATGAGACAAGAACTAGACATGATTGAACAGAAATTAAAAACATTGGTAAATTTATTAGCGGAGCTAAGGATTGAGAATAAACTTTTAAAAGAAAAAACGGCTCAACAAGATCAGTCTATTAAGCAACTCAATACAAAGATTCATGAAGCCTCGTTAAAAATAGAAAACCTTCTTGGACAGATTCCCGACGAGGAATTGTTGTGAGTAAAATTATCGAAATTAATGTTTTAGGTCGTGATTTTCAAATCAACTGTCCGGATGGCGAGGAGGAATCCTTGATGCAATCCGTCAATCACCTCAATCAAAAAGTCAATCAATTAAAAGATTCGGGTGTTGTTGGTTTTGACAGAATCTTATTGATGGCATCGCTCAACATTATTAATGAGTCGAGTAATCAAAACCCTGATAATCTGATTCAATTAAAACTCGTTCAAGAAAAATTGAACAATTTTGATAAAATTTTAGACCAAGCATTGAGTCAACATTGATTCAAGTTTGTTTTACTGTTGCTTAGGCTATATATTCTTTGAACTAGTCATTAGCATCGGTTTGAGTTCATCTGATGTGGTGAGATTGTTTTCAATTGGGTTACCTTATAAGGGCTCTTGATGACAAACCTAAAGCATCATAGACTTTTACCACCTGAACCTTTGGTTCTAGATGCTAGTCTAGGCAACAGTAAAATGAATTTATCTTAGGCTGTGGTACTCAAGATCAGCAAGGTCTATTAAATCAAGACACTTCTCATTGGTTGCCTCTAAAATGACTGGAGGAGCCATGCCTGCATCGGCGGCCTCAAGCCAGCGACTGGCACAAATACACCATCGATCGCCGGGATTTAATCCTTCAAACTCAAATTCAGGTCGGGGGGTAGTTAGATCATTACCTAATGCTTTAGAAAAAATTAAAAATTCTTCACTTACTTCCGCACACACGGTATGGCTGCCTTGATCACTTTCACAGGTATCACATAATCCGTTTCTATAATAACCTGTTTTTGGATTCAGGCTACACACCTGAAGATTGGTTCCTTTTACATTTTTTTGCATGATCGTTTAAACTAGTATTTAAATTTAAGGATAGTATAAATGAAATATTGGTTAATGAAATCAGAACCCACTGACTACTCCATTGACGATCTTGAACAAGATGGTCACATTGATTGGTATGGCATTCGAAATTATCAAGCAAGAAATTTTATGCGAGATCAAATGTGCATTGATGATCTTGCCTTTTTTTATCATTCAAATTGTAAAGAACCTGGAATTGTTGGTGTTATGAAAGTCTGCAAGTTAGCTTATCCAGATAAACTCCAATTTGAATCTGGTCATAAGTACTACGACCCCAATTCTGATCCAAACAATCCTCGCTGGGTAAACGTTGATATGGCCTTTGTCAAAAAAACTCGGCTTTTAAGTTTAAATGAAATCAGGACCTATCCAGAATTAGAAACACTCAAAATACTCCAAAGGGGCAATCGATTATCGATCACCCCTTTGACTAAATTTGAATGGGATTTTATCAATAAGAAATTGACTACCTAACGTCATCCAAACTGCCGATTGCCTTCGGATAAGTCACCACGCCCCAAGGAATGCCTTGAACCGAAATTGATCCGGTCACCTCCAGTTTGTTGGTATCAATTACCTTCAATTCATCAGATCTTCCACAGGCCATCAGCAACTCATTATTGTCAGGGGTGAAAGAAAAATGCCAACACCTTTTACCATCCAATGGAATATCCTTAATTTTTGTGAAATTCTCGGTTTCAAAGACTTCAAGTAATTGAGATTTACTGGAAGCGACAAATAATCGATCTCCACTCAAATCAAAAGATACGCCATAGGGATTGCTTCCAGTAGCAATAGTTTTTTGATGATTAAAGTCTTGATCAAGCACTATGAAATTATCGCTGTGTTCCAAGGTTGATACATATAAATTACCTTTGGGTGACATTTTGATTCCCCGGGGTCGATCGCCGAAGGGCTTTAAATCCAATGTTTTTAATAATTCACCAGAATTTAAATCATGAATGGTGATGGTGTTATCTGCTTCATTGGTCACAATCACTTTTGTCCCATCTTGATTAAATTCAATACCCTCAGTTTCTGGACCGCCTTCAATCTCTCTGAGTTTTTTTCCTTGTTTAATATCAACCACTGCGATTTGAGCTGGGGTTTTGTCATCATCATCGTCATCATTTTTTCCTTCTTGCTCGTTTTGAGAAGGAGGTTTACCCGTTGATGCGGGCTCAGTTGAAACAAATACCAAATCTTTAAAGACTCTAATAAATTCTGGATTTTTACCCACCTCGACTTGGCTGACTACTTTTCCAGATACTCGATCAATAATAGTTAGGTTAGCGTCGTCTTTATTTGCGGTCACCAAATATTTTCCATCACTGGATACACCAATACCGCGAGGGCCTGAAGACTGAATATCAATTTCATTAATAACTTCTTTGGTAGTAAGATCAATTACAGTTATCCCACCCTTTTGCGAGGTTACGTAAGCCTTAGGTGATTCTGGGGAGCCACAAGACACCAACGCCAAAAAAATTATTCCAATTAACAGCTTCATTTAAACTCCTTCAAAATTTTAAATTATTTTATTTACTTAAAAATAGTCGATAGCCAGGGTTTTCTGTCTCATCCCAATAAGGATACCCTAAGTGACTTAAAAACTTTTTAAAAGTTTTCATTTGTTTTGTCGGAACTTGGATTCCAACAAGAACGCGTGCAGTATCGGCTCCGTGATTGCGATAATGAAAAAGACTAATATTCCACCCTTTATTTAAACGTTGTAAAAAATTCATCAATGCTCCAGGTTTTTCAGGAAACTCAAAACGGTACATTAGTTCATTTTTAGCCTGAGGGGCATGCCCGCCAACCAAGTGTCTGAGATGCAGTTTTGCCATTTCATTAGCCGTGAGATCAATAGCTTTTAAACCAACACTCTCTAATGAGGTGATAATTTTTTTTACCTCTGAGATATCCTCGATACTGATCCCTGTAAAAATTTGTGCTTCAGTTTCATCAGAAAACCGATAATTAAATTCCGTAATGTTGCGCTTGCCAATCTGCTCACAGAAGCTTTTAAAAGCACCTGGTTTTTCAGGAATGGTGACAGCAATAATAGCCTCACGCTGTTCACCGATTTCAGCTCTCTCAGATACAAAACGTAATCGATCAAAATTTAAATTAGCGCCTGAAGCGATCCCGATAATATTTTCATGTTTGATCTTATTTTTATTTTTTTCAACGTACTGCTTAATACCTGCTACCGCTAAAGCACCAGCAGGCTCTAAAATAATTCTTGAATCTTCAAAAACATCCTTGATGGCCGCACAAATTGAATCATTATCCACGACCAACATCTCATCCACATAATCTTTACAAATCATGTAGTTATGTTCGCCTACTCTTTTAACCGCAGCCCCTTCGGCAAAGAGTGCCACCTGTTTCAGGGTCACTCTTTTTTTAGACTTTAAAGACTTGGTCATGGCCTCAGAACCCTTGGCCTCAACCCCAATAATCTTTATTTCGGGATGCATGGCTTTCACATAGGCAGCCACCCCCGAAACCAGTCCGCCACCACCCACACAACAAAAGATCGCATGAATCGGTTTATTAAAATTTTCTAGAATTTCCTTTCCAATGGTTCCTTGTCCGATGATGACATCCAGGTCGTCATAAGGATGCACAAAGGTCATTTTTTCTTTTTCAGCAAGTTCTAGTGCATACTCCATTGATTCAGCAAAATTCTCTCCGTGCAGAACCACTTCTGCCCCGTAATTTTTGACTGCTTTTATTTTGATGAATGGGGTAATTTCAGGCATAACAATAACGGCTCGACATTTTATTTTTTTGGCACTCAAGGCAACACCCTGAGCATGATTACCGGCTGACGCTGCAATCACTCCATTTTTCAATTTACTTGCGGGCAGTCTTGAAAACTTGTTCATCGCTCCTCTAATCTTAAATGAATGGATTGGCTGTAAATCTTCACGCTTAAGATAAATATTATTTTCAAAGCGAGATGAAAGTTGCTCCTGCCTCTCGAGAGGGGTTTTTTTGACCACGGAGTAATTATTCACCTTATCAATTGACCGCTTAATTTTTTTTATATCAATTTTCATATATTTTCTTAATTTTAATTCATTCTACAGAGGTGTATCATTGTAATCAAAATTTTAAATACATTATATTGATACACTAAAGGGGAAGTAATGTCATTCACGCAAGACGAATTAAAACAACAAGTCGCTAAAGCAGCAGTAGCTTATGTTGAATCCGGAATTATTGGGGTAGGAACTGGATCAACAGCGAATTACTTTATCGACGAATTGGCTCAAGTTAAACACAAAATAGAAGGTGCCGTCGCCAGCAGTGAGGCAACCGCTCAAAAATTAAAAGCTCACGGGATTCAAGTTTATGATCTAAACAGCGTTAACGGCATGGAAATTTATGTTGATGGAGCCGACGAAATAACAGCTCACATGCACATGCTCAAGGGTGGTGGGGGTGCCCTCACCCGAGAAAAAATAGTAGCGGCCAACGCAAAAGATTTTATTTGCATCTGCGACGAAACCAAATATGTTGACGTATTAGGAAAATTTCCATTGCCCGTAGAGGTGCTGCCCATGGCCCGAAGCTATGTGGCAAGAGAGCTTACAAAATTAGGTGGCAATCCAGTCTTAAGGGACTTTACCACTGATAACGGCAATGTCATTTTAGATGTGCATAATTTAGTCATATCTGACCCAGTTGAAATGGAAGCAAGGATTAATCAAATTGTTGGGGTTGTGACCAATGGTCTTTTTGCTTCTAGGCCTGCAAATATCCTTCTTCTGGCGACATCCGAAGGTGTAAAAACTATTAAGAAATAGTTATTTTTCATAAAAATGACATATACTTTAGGTAGATTAATCTTTTAGGTAAAAACTTTATATTATGGCAACTCATTCTTTTTCTAAATTTGACTCGGAACTCGAATCCTTAAGAAGTAAGGTTCTTGAAATGGGGGGTATTGTTGAAGAACAAATTAAAAATGCTGTTGACGCCCTGGTTGATGCAGATGCCAAATTAGCAAAAAAGGTAATTGACGCCGATGAGAAGGTTAATGATCTTGAAAAATTAATTGATGAAAATTGTCTCTTAGTCCTCGTAAAGCGCTCACCAGCCGCAGGAGATTTAAGGTTTGTATCCACCGTACAAAAAACTATCAGTGACTTAGAGCGTATTGGCGATGAGTCAACCAAAATTGCCAGAGCGGCTCTAAGAATCTATGAAGACGACCGCATGGGAAAACCCTCGCTTAGTGACATCAAGTCGATGGCAAAATTAGTCTCAGAAATGCTGCATGAGGCGCTTGACTCTTTTGCGAGACTTGATCCTGAAATTTCACTGGATGTGATAAAAATCGATGAAAGTGTGGATGATATTTATCAGTCCTGTATGCGGACACAACTAACCTTTATGTTAGAAGATCCAAGAAAAATCTCAGCGTCCATGGAAGTCATTTACATCGCCAAAGCCCTTGAACGTATTGGGGATCATTCTCAGAATATTACCGAATATGTGGTCTATACCGTTAAGGGTACAGACGTTCGTCATGCCTCAGTAAAAGATATTAAAAGAGAACTTAAGGGATAATCACCCAGTCCACTGAGCCCTACTCTTTTGGAGGAACGTAACCCTCTGCCTGATCTGCTCCAGATCCAAAAAAATAATTTTCTGTTTGCTGGGTCAAGTATTTTCTTGCTTCTGGATCGATAAGGCTTAATCGATTCTCGTTGACCAACATGGTTTGGTGTTTGAGCCAGTCAGCCCAAGCTTGTTTGGACACGTTTTCAAATATTTTTTTTCCTAACTCACCCGGGTATGGCGGAAAATCTAATCCCTCAGCTTCTTTTCCGAGCTTTACGCATTTAACAAGTCGTGTCATTTTTTTCTCATAATGTTTATAATGGCATTGATTTTATCAAGGGAGCGGATTAATGGAAAGTCCTTTTAAAGGAAAGACTGGAATAAAAAGACTAATCAATGCCTTCGGTTACTCACTCTCCGGATTTAAAGTTGCGTTTGCTAAAGAGGATGCCTTCCGTCAAGAAGTTTTTTTATCAATCATCTTGGTGACTGTGGCGGTTTACATTTCTAATAGCCCAATTGAGCTCGTTTTACTTATCGGAAGTACCCTACTCGTGCCCATTATAGAATTATTGAATTCTGCCATTGAGGCCACCGTAGATCGAGTGAGTCTTGATAAACATCCACTCGCTAAACGTGCAAAAGATATCGGCAGTGCTGCAGTTTTTTTAAGTCTTGTTAACCTTGCTGCGACTTGGCTAATCATCGTTTTTTATTAGAACTCTCCGCGTAACCCAAACAGGACTGATCGCCCCCCCATGGGGATCTTGTCCTTCATTAATGACGCATGATCCCTGATTTCTTGATCGAGTAAGTTATACCCCTTCATAAAAAATTCTAAATTATATTCAAGCGGTAATTTATAAGAGGCATAAGCCGTGATGTTTGTATAGGCAGGTGTTGATAACTCATTTGATCCAATATCGTTTTGATTAAAAGCTCTCAACACATCCAGACGAGCAAAGAATGCATTTTTTTGATAATCAATACTCGTCCCAATTCGTAAGGGTGAAATTCGCGGCAAGTCGTCTCCATTGCTTTGCCTAGCTCGAACATAGTCGCCCCTAAACAACCAGGCTAGTTGATTGTTGACTTGAAACCTTCCATCAAATTCAATTCCTTTAAACGAGGCTCCCACTTGTTGATATTGATATACATCTAATGCTTCAGCTTGTGACTCCCCGTCATGTAAATGATAGAGCTCACTGCCTGTATTGAACAATCCAATGAAACGATTAAATCGGGTGTAGTAAGGTCCAATACTAAAATGATGTGACCCAGGATTCCACTTCAGTTGGAAATCTATTGAATTAGAGAGCTCAGTTGATAAATTTTCATTGCCTTTTTGCACGGTCTCGGTGGCATGATGAGAGCCATATGGAAATAATTCAAAAAAAGCAGGCGCTCTTTCCGAATGGGTTAAGTTCGAAGTAATAGCAAAGGAATCATTGATTTTATAGACCCCTCCCACTGAGGCATTATTAGTTTGAAAGCTTTTTTCTATGTCACCGAATTCAGGCGCGTCCTCTTCACCAACATTAGGGGAAGCTCCACAACCCACTGCTGTTGAGTATATTGTCGTACAACCGCCATCTCCAACAAAAGCACTTCTCCTAACATCATGATTACCCCGACGTAATCCAAATGTGATTTTATGTTCTTCTATGGGTAATTCCTCATAAATATAAATCGACTGTGAGTTAGTGTTTGAATTTGGAAGCAGCGCATCGCCAACGGGTTGCTGAAAAAATGTATTCTCAAACTGCAATCCAACAACGCCTGATGAACCAGCAATGGCGTGATGGCCGAGCTCAATGGTGCCATCAAGGCCACGATTTTTAAACTCTGTACCCACATCGCCACCCGATTCGATTTCTTGATGCTGATAATCTGTATGCGCTAATTTCAATTTAAAGTGATTAAAAAATCCATCTAAGTCATGTAGCTCGGAATGAATATCCCATCGATTCATTTTTAAATCAAAGTACCCACTCGACTGCAATGGGTTGCCAAACTGACTATCATGCATCGCATAAGAAACCCCTATGTATCCTTTTTCAAGAAAAAAACTTGTACCAATCGCGCCCCCCTCCGTATCTTGGCCCGAATTATTTAACTTATTTTTTCCATATTGCGAACGGCTGATGGATGAATCTGATCGCGCCAGCTTTTTAGATACCGCATATCCTGGAATATTTAAATTTCCTGTTGTTTTGGTATACGCGTCAAAATGAATCGCAAATTGATCATTGCCCACATCCATGACCACTGCAGAACTTCGCTCACTGTTATATCCCCCCGCTCGAGTTTCTGCACGTCCAGTAAATCCAGTCACAGCCTCTTTCGGAATACGGTGGTCAATTGCATTGACAACTCCACCGACGGCTCCTCCACCATAGATTAATGTTGCTGGTCCTCGAATCACATCAATTTGTTCAATGATCAGTGGATCAATGGGAACACTATGATCGGCACTAAACGATGAAACATCTAAAAAATTAACGCCATTTTGTAAAATTCGAATGCGGTCCCCATCGAGGCCTCGAATCACCGGTCTTGCAACCGTTGGCCCCCAATTGGTAAAAGTCACCCCTGGTGTCGATGAAAGTGTTTCTCCAATGTTAATACCGCGTTGAATATTTAACTCTTTTCCATTCAATACGGTTATAGGTACCACGAATTCATCAGAGCTCACTCCTAATGGGTTGGCTGTGACCGGGGTCATCGGTAAATCTAGATGCTTCTCTTCACCGACAACAAAATTAATAAACAATAAACAATAAAAACTAAATAAATAAAATATAAATTTCATGACAATCTCCTTAAAAATTAAAACAATTTTTAGGAGAAAGCTGGTGGACCTCGAATGAGTTTGAGATTTTGAAAATGAGTATAAGCAAAGAGCTGATAACTCTCAAAAATATCTTTTTTTGGATTGTCTACTTCTAGAGAACTATTAATTTCTAAAAAACCATGGGTTAATTGTTTCAATACTGAACAATGGTCACAATGATCTAAATCTTCATGTTCCTGTTGAGATTGGCTGGATTGATTTATAACAGATCCTGCCAAATGATCAAAATCATGAGCAATAGCATTCCACTGCAAAAATGCAAAGCAAAACAAAATAACGAATGATAATTTTTTAATAACCACAGATGAATTATAGTCTTTCATATGCTATAGTCAATTTTAAGAATGGTGGCCCTGAGCATAATCGGGAAATTGGTGAAAATCCAATACTGCCCCCGCAACGGTAATAGAGTGTGGATATTACATTAAAGTCACTGAGATTTTTTTCTTGGGAAGACGTAATATTTTGTCTCTAAAGTCCGGATACCGGCCATTCAGCAATTCAATACGGGTGAGTATTAAGCATGTTTTCTCTGCTTAATCATCATGGTTAATGTCTGGGAGGACGTGTGTTAACTTTTATAAAATTTTTATTTATCATTTATTTCTTTTTTATTAGTTTTTCTTATTCAGAAACCTTAAAAACCAGTGACTTGTTTGTAACAGCAACCAGAAGCAATCAAGAGTCTGATAATTTATTATCGGATATATCAATTATTCATTATGATGAAATCAATAAATCTGGATCAACATCCATAGTTGATTTGCTGCAACGCCAACCTGGAATAGAGATAAGTAATTCGGGTGGACTCGGAAAACAATCGAGTGTTTATATGAGAGGTGCTAATGCAAATCAACTCATTGTTTTGGTTGATGGAGTGAGAATGAACTCCATAACAACAGGATTAACTGCTTTTGAGAATTTACCCCTTTCTCAAATTGAAAAAATTGAAATTTTAAGAGGTCCGTCAGCATCTCTATATGGATCTGATGGTATAGGCGGAGTCATCCAAATTTTTACAAAAAAAAATAAAAGTGGATATAACCCCTATGCTAATTTTGGCTATTCTCGCTATGCAACAAAAACTAACACGATCGGTTTCACTGCCGGTGGGGAAAAATTGAGATATGGATTTCATCTAAACTCAATTGACTCAAATGGTTTTTCCAGTCTACAAACAAACGAAGCGATAATTAAAGATGATGATGGATTTAATAGTTTAAATATTAATGGAAATATTGAATATGATTTTGATAAGGATAATTCGGTGAAGTTATCATTATTAAGCAATCAAGGTCATAATGAATATGATAATCGTTACAGAAGTTACTATGGAAATACGGTACCTAATGTAAAAAATAAAATGCTAAATCAAAATATAAATTTATTATTTAAAAATAAATTTTCACATAATTGGGATTCCCTGCTTCTTTTATCATCTAGCTTGGATAAATATACTGATCAACAAATAATTAATGCTAATTATGATGGACTTGAGCGGTCAAATTTATATTATCAAACCATTCAAAATGAGTTTAATTGGACCAATAATATAAAATCTTCACTCGGCAGTTTTACTATTGCAATTGACAGGCTTGAACAAAAGTTGTCTTCAAATAATGCTTATGATGAAAACAGAAGAAATAATACTGGGTATGCTTTTAATTACTTTAAAGATTTTGGTCCACACATTATCCATGGAAGTTATCGTGTCGACTTAAATACTCATTCAGGAACAAATAATACTAAGAGCATTGGTTATGGTTTTAAATTTAACCATAATTGGAAAGCAAGCCTTCAATATGGAGAAGCCTTTAAAAATCCAACCTTTAATGACTTATATGCAGCCTACGACCAGTACTATACGCCCAATCCAAATCTTCAGTCTGAGACTTCAAAAAATATTGAAGCAAATATTAATTTTGTTGACGAATCAAATAATTTCAAGGCCACTATATTTGAAAACCGTATTAATGATTTGATTACTTTATATACATGCGGCTGGAATACTTGTATTGAAAATTCGAGCAGTGCAAAAATTACTGGACTTACGGTCACAGGGAATAAATATATTGGTCACACTCAATTTTATTCATCCTTGACCACACAATCTGCAGATACAGAGAATGATGGAATTCATTCAAAGCTGGCTCGGCGAGCCTCTTTTTTTGGAACATTTGGTATTACTCATTACTTTGATGACTGGACGGTAGGTGCGGAACTCACTGGAAGTGGAAGTAAATATAATGATCGTGAAAATAATGCCCCCATCCCAGGTTATATTATTTCAAATCTTTTCATTAATAAGCTATTGGGAAATAATTGGCAAATGAATTTTAGAGTAAACAACCTATTGGATAAGGAATATTATTTTGCCTACGAAGGCAATCCAACTATTGGGGCAAGTAATGCATACAGGTATAATAATCCAGGACGCTCTGCTTTCATTAACCTAATTTATGAGACAAAATAATATGATGCTCAATCTAAACAAAAATAAAATATCTTTAGTTTTGTTCCTTACTATAATAATGTTTGCTTCCAGAGGTAGTCATTTTTTAACCGAGTTTAGTGTTCCAGATGCATCACTGATAATTTTTTTAACACTTGGAATTTTCTGTCCCTCATTCATTTTATTTACTTTATTTTTTATATTAGGAACCCTAATTGATTTTGGAACACCTGCTTTTGATTTAACAAAAGCATCCTACCTGACAGATGGTTACTGGGGCTTGATCCCAGCTTATTATTTAATGTTTGTTTGTGGGCAATTGATAAAATCCAAAAATTTACTAAACAATATTAATTTATTTGTGATGATCTTACTTGGCTCAACCACCTTAGCATTTATTATTTCAACAAATACTTACTATATGTTTTCTGGACATTTTGGTAATCCAAGTCTTTTAGAATCAATATTACAGGGATGGAATTATTACCCAGGATACTTAATACCTAATATCATCTATGGTTTAATTTTTTACGGCATTTATAAGCTAAATATCAAAAAATATTTCCTTAAATTGATTTAAAGTAGTTCGCCTGAAATTATCAATATTTGATATAATTCCACGTTCAATTATGGCCAGATAGCTCAGTCGGTAGAGCAGTGGACTGAAAATCCTCGTGTCGGCAGTTCGATTCTGCCTCTGGCCACCACTTCAGATCCATCGTCAATTTATTCAAAAAGCATCAAACTATTTAATAAATTTTACTTATCGTAAATATTTTTATAATTAATTATATTTATATTAAATAATCTTCTAAAATGGCTTTATCGAATTCTACAAGGAGAGCACTGTGGCAGAGGTCAATGAATCAATGCAAAAAGTTGTCGCCAAAATTGCCAATCAACATTCTATTGTTTTAGCCGGCATTTACACTATCGGTCATATTGTCATTGCAATGTCATGTAATTATTTTATCACTGGTACCTCATTAAATATGGCGGCCATGGATGCCATTATTGAGCCAATTATCAATGGATTTTGGTTTTATGTACTACATAAAATTTATCAAGCGAAGATGAATAATAATAAACAAGAAATTAGGGAGAAAAAATATGGATTTATCTAAAATGAAAATTAATATTGGTATATCAGATGATGATAGGGAAAATATTACCAAGGCATTATCAAAGTTGTTAGCTGATAGCTATACTTTATATTTAAAAACGCATAACTTTCATTGGAATGTAACCGGACCAATGTTTAACACGCTTCATAACATGTTTATGGATCAATATACTGAATTATGGAATGCTCTCGATGTGATTGCAGAAAGAATTCGTGCTTTGGGTCATTTTGCACCTGGTTCCTATAAAGCATTTGCTGAGCTCAGCTCACTCGAAGATGCACCTGCCATTCCTCCATCTGCCGAAGAAATGATAGCTATATTGGTGAAAGGTCATGAGGCAGTTGCAAGAACAGCAAGAGAAGCATTTACTGCGGTTGAAAAAGCCAATGATCAACCGTCTGCAGATATCTTAACCCAAAGATTAGATATTCACGAAAAAACAGCGTGGATGTTAAGAAGTTTATTGGGCAATTAAATGCTTTTGTGTTTATAAAAGGTTGTAAGGTTTTCCTTACAACCTTTTAACCCTTGTTATGAATTATTTAGGAGAATAACTAACTTTAGGTAAGTTTAATTTTAAATGGTGAAAATGATAAACCTAGGGATTTTGTCCCGATTGTTATTTTAAAAAGGTAATTTACTTGAAGTTTTAATTTATTTTATGGAAGCTGGTTAAATAAAGATCTAATTCCGTCCGACCAACTTTGCTTGATATTCTCAAAATATTCATCGCCTTCCACAACTCTATATTTACCTTTAGAAGAAAATGAATTTTGCTTATAAAAAAATAAATCGATTGGAGTGCCAACAGATATATTACTTTTTATTGTTGAATCAAATGACACAAGCAAACATTTTATTGCTTCCTTTTCTGAGAGATGATTATTCAAAACTCTGTCAATAATTGGTTTACCATACTTCGTTTCTCCAATTTGAAAATATGGGGTTTCTGTTGTTGCCTCAATAAAATTTCCTGCTGAGTACATGTTAAATAAACGAGGCTCTTCTTTTCCAATTTGACCTCCAACAATTAAACTTAAATTAAAATCGACATTATGGTTCTTTAAATGATCTGCGTTATCTTTATATATAGATCTAATTTCTCGACCAACAATGCTAACTGCCTCATGCATATTTTTTGCCATAAAAATATTCTTTAATTTATCTTTGCCTTTTGTATTTTGTTTTAATCTTTCAACAACAAGTTGGGACAATGAAAGATTGCCCGCTGAGAGCATAACTATGGTAATTTTTTTTTGTTTACTTTCTAGAATATGCATTTTTGAAACCGTTGCGACTTGATCAACACCGGCATTAGTTCTTGTGTCTGATCCAAATAAGATCCCATTTTTTAATTTCATTGCCACACAGTACGTCATAACTTATTCATCCCTCATTGTTGCGATTGCATTTTTAATGCAGTTTTTTCCAATTTTATTAAATCAATTTTTTGTTGTTTTGAACGACTTGAAACACTCACCTCCGATGCCATACCCGCATTTCCTCCTCCATGTCTTATGCCCACAATCGGTGATGCCGTTTTATAATCCAATCCAATCGCCAAGATTACATAACGCTCATCAGTAACGCACTGATTGGAAATATCATAACTTATCCAATGATTATTCAAAAAAACTTCTATCCAGGCATGAGTTTGTGTTTCATTATGACTATCTGTATACAAATAACCGCTTATATATCTTGCAGGTAAGCCTAATTCATGACAACAGGCAATCATAATATGCGAATGATCTTGGCATACACCCTTTTTTATCTTAAAGGCTTCCTCGGCTGAAGTTTGAGATTCAGTACTGCCTTGTTGATATTTCACTTCAGTGAGAATTGCTGCTCCAAGATCCTTAATAGCTTCTATTCCAGTTGGATTTAATTTCAACTTACGAATAAATTTTTGTATTCCCAAGCTTGGTTTAGTTAATAATGTATTTTTTAGATAAATATCAGAGCTGATTGTTTCCTGGCTTTTTCTCGGCAAGCTCTTACCTGTCTCCACATATCCTTCTGCGGTAATGAGCACTTTGTCATGAGAATCATTGATGGCAAGTAAATGATTGATGTTACCAAAAACATCTATATATCTTGACATCTTTCCAATTGTATTAATATCCCATTCAATAACCTTTTGATACCTTGTATTTTTTGGAAATAACCTTAAATTTTGAATGCTGTTTTTAACAGGCTGATCATAAACATAAAGGGTTTGATGTTTAATTTTTAACTTCATCGAATTTGATTGCTCATAAAATCATCATGGATTAAATTACTTAAATGAATATTTTCATCAATAAAATCCGTTAAGAATTCATGCAAACCCTTTTTATAAATTTTACTTATATTCATTTGATGTAAATATTTAATTTTCTGATTTATATGGCCCAGGGCTGACTTTTTCTTCCATCGAGTAAGTGATTGCAACAAAGATAAAATATCGTTGTAACACATCATTAATGAGCGTGGCATGTCAGGATTTAAAATAAGCAGTTCAACAACGCTCCATGGAGTTATTCCTTCTTTATATATTTTTTGATAAGCTTCAAGCGCTGAAACAGATCTTAAAATTGAATTCCACTCATAATAATCTAATGCCCCTCCTACTTTTTCATGTTTAGGTAAAAGTAAATGATACTTCACATCTAATAAACGAGCGGTATTATCGGATCTCTCAATAGATGTCCCTAGCCTTAAAAACAAATAAGCATCATCTCGTAATAAAGTACTGAGAACTGAGCCTCTAAACAAATGAGATTCATTTTTAATCCACTCACAAAACTCTAGTACAGAAGATTTTAGAACTTGATTGGGTTTAAGATTATTTAATTCGATCCAAAAGTTATTAATGGTCTGCCAAGTTTCAGTAGATAAGGATGACCTAACTTGCAAGGCATTATCACGAGCCATTTTGATGCTGCTGAAAATACTTGATGGATTTGTTTGATCAAAGACCATATAAGCAATAAAGTTAAGATCTTTACTTGTTTTTAAATCATCAGGGTAAGTTTCATGCATTCCTGTAATCTCAAGTGCGGGATACCACAGCTCTGATGATTGCTTCCGAAGGCTAGGTAATAAATTTAAATTAAAAGTCACATCAATTATCCGTGCTGTATTTTCTGCTCGCTCTACATATCGAGCAATCCAAAACAAACTATTAGCAACACGGCTCAGCATCCCTTAACTTTCTAAAATCCACGTATCTTTTGTGCCACCACCCTGAGATGAATTAACAACCAAAGATCCTTTTTTTAAAGCAACCCGACAAAGTCCGCCAGGTACAATGTGAGTGCGTTTCCCACTAATTACAAATGGACGCAGATCCACATGTCTTGGCTCCACATTACCATTAATAAAAGAGGGAGACCGTGAAAGGGATAATGTGGGTTGAGCAATATATTTTGACGGATTTTTTTTAATTTTTTCTTTAAAGTCAGCTAACTCTTTTTTGCTTGCAGATGGTCCAATTAACATCCCATACCCTCCAGACCCTTCAGCCTCCTTGACAACCAGATCTTTTAAGTTAGTCAACACGTAAGATAAATCCTCTTTTTTTGTCAATCGATAGGTCGTTACATTTTTAAGGATCGGCTTCTCATTCAGATAATATTCAATAATTTGAGGCACATACTCATATGTTGCTTTATCATCCGCAACTCCAGTTCCAGGGGCATTAGCAAGGATAACTCCTCCATTTCGATATACAGACATTAAGCCAGGAACACCCAATAAAGAGTTTGAATTAAATACTAAAGGATCAATAAAATCATCATCAATACGCCGATAAATGACATCCACTTGACGCGGGCCTTGGGTAGTTTTCATAAATACGTGATTCTTTGAAACATAAAGATCGCTTCCTTCTACTAACTCTATTCCCATTTGTTGTGCTAAAAAACTATGCTCATAATAAGCACTATTCAATGAGCCTGGAGTGAGTAACACAATCGTTGGATCTTTTTTAGTCGAAGATTCTGTTAAACACTTTAATAAAATCTCAGAATACTGGTCAATTGGAGCAACGTCATATTCCTCGAATAACTCAGGAAATAATCTCATCATCATTTTTCGATTATCTAACATATAAGAAACACCAGATGGGGTTCTTAAATTATCTTCTAAGACAAAGAAATCATCTTTTCCTGTTCTGACAATATCAATTCCAGATATGTGTGAATAAACTTTGTTTGGTAAGTCGAGATTAACCATTTCTATTCTAAATTGATTATGTCTAATCAAAGACTTTGGAACGATATTATCTTTAAAGATTTGTTGATCATGATAAATATCATGGAGAAAAAGGTTTAAAGCCTTAACTCTTTGCAGAACCCCTTTTGAAATTATAGTCCACTGTTCTTTTGACAAAATTCGAGGAATGATATCAAAAGGGATTAAGCGCTCAGCTCCACCATCATCTCCATAAACATTAAATGTAATACCTGTCTTTTTAAATAATAATTCAGCTTCTTTTTTTTTAAGCTCTAGGGTATTTGGATGAATTTTTTCAAGCCAAAAATTATATTTTTGATAAACATGCTTTCCCATATCTCTTATATTTTATGCCCAATAATTAACTGAGTAGCAAATTATGGAATATATTTACGGTAAAAATAAAATATTATCAGCTCAATGATCTTTAATGGTGCATATGCTCAACAAAGAGGCATTCTTAAAAATACACGGAATTTTTAGCGCTCTTTGTATCTCAATGAGATCATAGTTGGCGGCTCAACTCTGCCTATTGCCGGCATTCATTGAGACTGCTTCTTATTATTCAATTCAATCCATACTAAAATATAAAGAATTCAGTTTTACCCTATGTCTTTTAAACTATAATTTAATGATGTTTAAAGATATTTTAAAACTTGTTTTACTGGGAAGATTTTTTCTTATCTTCTTCTTTATGCTTTTGCTATTTATTCTAAAAATTTATAGCTACCCTGCCCCGTTTTATAGTTTATTTTTTTTATTATTTATTTCTGGCCTGTTTAATTTCAATTATTTTTTTAGAAAAAAATTCACGAATTACGATAAATATTTTTTTTTACAACTCAATTTAGATCTCACCTGGATTAGTTTATTTTTTTATTTTTTAGGTGGTTATCACAACCCCTTAATTTTCTTAATGCTGTTACCTCTCGTTTCTGCTGCATTAATTTTAAATAAACGTTATTTAACAATTTATTTTGTCGAATACATCATTATCTTTATTTTGATTTGTTTTAATTCCAAGCCGTTGTCTCATTTGCTGATGAATTACTATGGCGGAATTTCCGGTAACCTTTATTTATGGGGTGTATTAATCTCATTTTTAATTGTTTCTCTTGTAATAGTATTTAATCTTTTTTGGATTATTAAATTAAACAAGATTAATGAAAAAGAGTTTTCACAAGCTAAAGAAGTGCTTCTTAAAAAAGACAAAAATATTCTGCTTACAACTTTTGCTGCAACTACCGCACATCAATTAGGTACGCCATTAGCTATCATCGCCATGAAATATGAAGAATTAAAAAAATTTATTAAAGATAAAGATGCTGAAATGGCTTTAAATGAAATCAAAGCTCAAATTTTTAAATGTAAGGATATTATTAAATCAATCAATAATTTTGAAACTTCAATTAAATATAAAAAATTATCATTAAACAATTTTTTAAAATTAATTCAAGATCACTATTTACAGATCCCAATTAGCAAGCAACTTATTTTTAATTCAAATATTAAAACAAAATTTATGATGAAATATGACGATATGTTATTTCACTCAATAACTCATATTATTGATAATGCAGTACAAAACTCGTTATCAAAAGTCCACATGTCCGTAATTCTTAATAAAGAACATTTAATTTTTCAGATAAGCAATGACGGCAAAAAATTAAACCGCAAGATATTAGAATCGAAACCTATTTCAGAAAAAGACTTTGGTATGGGGATGGGAATTTATTTGAGTAAAATTATTATTGAGCGATATTATGGCGAAATACAGTTTAATTTCAAAAATAAGCAAAATATAATCAATATTTTAATACCAACAAAAACAATATCAATATAAATGAAAAGCTTATTACTCCTTGATGACGATGATGTTCTTAGAGAAAGCTTAAAAAATAATTTAATCAAATTTTTTGATTCTATCTATGAGGCTGCTGATATACAACAAGCACTGGAGAAGATTAAAAGCTATACGATTAATTTTTATTTACTTGATCTTAATTTACCAGATGGCAATGGGTTGCAACTGATACAAACTATTTTGGAGCATAATAAAAATAGTCACATCATTGTTTTAACGGCTTACTCAAGCATTGCTACCGCTGTTGAGGCAATGAAACTCGGAGCAACAGATTATTTGGTTAAACCTGTGTTTCAAGAGGATATTCTAAACGCTTTTAAATTCATACAAACAAAAGATAAGGATATAACTCTTAAAGCGGTATCGCCAAAAAGAGTTGAATGGGAACATATCCAAAAAGTTCTTAAGGAAAATAATTACAATATTTCATCAACCGCTAAAGCATTAAATATGCATCGTAGAACATTACAAAGAAAGCTTCAAAAAAAACCTGTGAACTCATAGTCAAATTGCTGCGACAATTTGTCGCACAAATAGCTAATCTAATTACATTATAATTGCCAATCTTAATTGATTTATTTTTATTCTGAGCAGTACATGAAAAAAATATTACCCATCTTCACTCTAATCGCACTTCAAGTGCAAGCCGAACATGATTTAAACCTGAACAATGTTGAGGTGTATGGCCAATATCAACCCAGATCTCTACTTCTTGATGGTATGACAGAATCATCAAGCTTACAGAGGCAGACACAATTAGTTGACGACACCGCATCCTTATTAAATTTTTTTACTGGGGTGGATACCGCAGCTAACGGAGGAGTATCCAGTCTGCCGATTATTCGTGGCTTAGCTGATGATCGTATCACCGTCAAAGTGGACGGGGTAGATTTGATTTCAGCCTGTGGCAACCACATGGACCCGCCAACCTCATATTTGGACGCATCAAATCTAGAATCCGTTAAGGTATTTGCAGGCATTACTCCGGTTAGCATGGGTGGGGATAGCATTGGGGGTAGTATTATCTTAAATTCTACTAAGTCAAAATTTGCAACTGGGGATGATATTATCACCGCAAGTAAAGTGAATGGGTTTTATCGTAGCAATAATGATGCGCTTGGTGGCAGTTTTATGACCCAATTCGCTACAGGTAATTTTTTCGCTAGATACTCAGGATCATACTCTGAGGCTAACAACTATTATGCGGGATCTAATTTTAAATCTTCTACTTATGGGGGAGGCAATGATCCTATAAATTTACGAAATGACGAGGTAGGCTCATCAGGTTACCGACTTGAAAACCATAACCTAAACTTTGCCTATAAATTAGATAATCATATCTTTGATGTAAAACTGGGGTATCAAAAAATTCCTTTTCAAGGCTTCCCAAATCAAAGAATGGATATGACCGACAATGAACAAACCAAAGTTAACTTATCCTATTTTGGCGATTACGACTGGGGAAATCTAGAAGCCAGACTCTTTAACCATAATACGCGTCAAAATATGCAGTTTGGGAGTGACAAAGAATATTGGTACAACGGCACGGCTTCGAATAATGTTGCAGGAATGCCCATGGAGACCCGATCAGAAACCAATGGCTTAAATGTAAAAGCCAATTTGATTATTTCAGATAAAGATACCCTCAAAACCGGACTAGAGTATCAACAATACCGACTAGAAGACTCCTGGCCTCCAGTCGCCAACAGCACGATGATGTCTCCGAGATACATGAAAAATATCAATGACGGTGAACGTGATCGTATGGACGTATATGCTGAATGGGAGCGAAAATGGAATCCTGATTGGTTTACCCAAGCTGGTTTAAGATATACGCATATCGAAACCGATGCAGGAAATGTTCAAGAATATTCAACAACGACCAATTATGGTGAGGATGCATTTAATTCGGCCAACAAAGAAAAAACCTTTAATAATCTAGATTTCACTTCAGTGGCGGTTTATAACATCGACGATACAAAAACTATTGAAGGGGGTTATGCCATAAAAAATCGTGCGCCAAATCTTTATGAACTGTATGCATGGAATACTGGGGGCATGGAGTCAATTATGAATAACTGGGTTGGCGATGGCAATGGCTATGTGGGTAACCTAAATTTAGACAGTGAAACAGCTCACGTATTCAGTGTTTCTAGCAACATTCAAAATGAAGCCAAGACAACAAACCTTAAAATCACGCCGCATTATTCCTATGTGCTTGATTATATTGATGCCATTGATATTGGGGATGCCGGCTCATGGCAAAAATTGCAGTTCTCAAATCAGGATGCAAAATTATATGGTCTTGATGTAGATTTATCCCATCAATTAAAGACTTTAAATTATGGAGATTTTTATGCCAAGGCTGCTGTGAGCTATGTTCGAGGCGAGAACAAGGAAACAGGGGATGATTTATATAGACTCATGCCCCTAAATTTAAAACTCAACTTTGAACAACAAATAGGGTCCTGGACAAACACTCTTCAGGGGCAACTGGTTGATGAAAAAACTCATGTGAATAAAATCAGAAGGGAAATGAAAACCTCAGGGTATGGCCTCGTGCATTTAAGCTCATCCTACAAATTTTCTGGGGCTTTAAATAATGCGAGGTTAACTTTTGGCATTCATAATTTATTGGATAAGCATTATGATTTGCCACTCGGTGGCGTTTATATGGGCCAAGGTGCTACCATGATGGCAATGAATTTACCATACAACAGCGCGGTTCCGTTGCCTGGGATGGGTCGGTCATTTAACACCGCAATCTCTTATGAATTTTAAAGCCGTAATCAATAATTCTTAGATATCTCTTGATTTTTTAAATAATTAAGAGCAAATTATGTAGCGTAGTAACCTTTACTACTTTTATTAATTTAGGAGATAACATGGCTGATAAAAGTCAAAAGAAAAAAGAATCAAAGGGTAAGCCAAAGAAGAAGTAATCTTTTGTAATCCTTAAAAGTCTTTAATTAGGGTGGGCTTCAGTGTTAAGAAGCCCGCTCTAATTTCTCCTAAAACCCCAAAACCTCATATTTAAAAAATTGCTTTTTAAAAGTTATAAATTATTAGATCAGTCCTTTTTACTTGACCTCCCCCCATTTTAAAAATATATTTTTTCAATGGCTCTAGAACATAACATTGGTATTGATTTGGGTGGAACAAAAATTGAATGTATTGTCCTGGAAAATCAAAAAGAAATTTTTCGTGATCGAATTCTTACTGAATCTGAAAAAGGTTCTGATCATATCCTTAATCAAATCCATCAGATTTATCAAAAGGCTATTCTTTTCATAGAAAATCAAAAACATACACTGGGCATTTGTACTCCAGGATCGATCTCGCCTGACACAAATTTACTTAGAAATTCAAATACCACATGCCTGAATGGTCTGCCATTTAAAAAGATACTAGAAGACAAGCTTGCCCATCCACTCTCCATTGAAAACGATGCCAATTGCTTTGCACTCGCAGAAGCCGTCATGGGTGCAGGACAAGATCATGCGTTTATCTTTGGTGTGATCATGGGAACCGGCTGTGGGGGTGGATTTGTGCATAACAAAAAATTAAGAGTTGGGCCTAATCTAATCTCAGGTGAGTGGGGACATTCAATTTTGCATACAAATGGTCATGCGTGCTTCTGTCAAAAGCAGGGATGTGTCGAGACTTATATCTCTGGTGGTGGATTATCAAAGATATTAAATAACCATGGCATTCATTTATCCGTTGAGGCATTTTTTAAAAAAGAAGACAAAAATAATATTGAAAGCAGAATTTATCAAAACTTTATGAACGATTTTGCACAAGCCATGGGCAATATTATTAACAGCATCGACCCAGACATTATTATATTAGGCGGCGGTCTATCCAATATCGATTCACTCTATACCGATGGCATTAATGCCATCAATCAATATATCTTTTCTGAAACACTAAAAACTCCTATAGTTCGTAATCAATTAGGAGACTCTGCCGGAGTATTTGGAGCAGCCTTATTGTAATTTGATGCATTAAACAAATATAATAGGTTTTTTTTAAAATATTTTAAACACCATGATCCCTGTTACTGCCTTATTTTCATCAATATTATTTTTTTTATATTTTCGACTTGCAAAAAATGTCATTGCCATTCGACACAAATCAAAAATTTCTTTAGGTTTTGGTAAAAGTAAAGAATTAGAGCAAGCTATCTCCGCCCACTCCAATTTTAATCAATACGTTCCTTTAGCGCTATTGATGATGGCCTGTATGGAGCTCAATAAAATTCACTTTTCTTTAATTATCTTGATTGGGACCTGTTTTACCTTCGGGCGTATGGTCCACGCAAAATCTTTTTTAAAAAAAACCATGGATATTAAACAAAGGGTCATGGGAATGAAATTTACTTTTTATTCCATGATTGCCATGGCAGTCCTCAACATTATCAGTTTCTTAATAAGAATCTAAATAACAATCATTCTTGTTTCTGCATTAATTTTTAATGTGTGTTTTAATAGGCTCGTTAATTAAATTAGGGGTTTCATTATGGACAATAAAAAAATAATTGCGGCACTCAATAAAGTTCTAGAACTGGAACTTGCCGGAGTGGTTCGCTACACGCATTACAGTTTAATGGTTTACGGTTATAGCCGAATACCCATTATTTCATGGCTTCGTGGCCAAGCGACCGAGTCGCTGGATCATGCAAATAAAGCTGGAGAAATTATTACAAACTTAGGGGGCCATCCTTCTTTAGGTATAGGGCCACTGCTTGAAACAGAAAACCATGACATTGGGCATATTTTAAGAGAGTCCTTGGAGCATGAAATGGCAGCACTTAATTCTTATAAAGATCTGCTTAAATTAGTGGAAGGTCATTCAGTTATGCTGGAAGAATATGCCCGTGAAATGATCTACAATGAAGAACTTCATCTTGGTGAAGTCGATAAAATGTTACGTAACCCAGGAGACATGGAGCCATTCAATAAGTAAATGAGTTTGTCAGATAATGAAACTGAGTTAGATGCCATTGGACAGAAATGTCCAATGCCTCTGCTTTCTACAAAGAAGGCTCTTAGTAAACTCAAAAAGGGTCAGGTGTTGAAAATTCTAGCAACCGATAAAAATGCAGTCAAAGATTTGCAAGCATTCTGCGAGTACACGGACCATCTCTTTATAGACGATCAACTCATTAATGATATTTTTGTGATAAGAATCTCAAAGGGTTAACTTGCAAGACGAGATAGCTGTTCTTCATATTTACTCAATTCAATCGTAAATGTTTTTAGTCTTTCTTTCTCCTGAGCTACAACCTCATCGGGTGCTTTTTCAACAAAGGCTTTATTGGATAATTTACCTTCAGCTTTTTTGACTTCCATAATAATGCGGGTAATTTCTTTTTGTAGTCTTATTTTTTCTGCTTCAACATCAATTTCAATATTCAGCATTAATTTAAAATCACCGACTAAGGCAACTGGAGCATCAATCTTTTCAAAGCTATTGACGATCTCAATCGAGTCCAGTTTCGCCAGAGGTAATAAATAACTTTTGAATTCGATTATTTTTTCTTCGTTACCAATCATAATCAAGGGTACCTTTTCAGCAGGTGAAATATTCATTTCACCCCGTAACTTTCTACACTCCTCAACCATTGTTTTTAATGTGGTCATCCATTCAATGGAGTCATTATCAATTTTTTCATGTCGCGCCACAGGATATTTTTGCAACATAATGGTGTCGCCTTGAATACCAATTTTCTTTGCAATAATTTGCCATATCTCTTCAGAAATAAAGGGCATAATCGGATGAATCATGCGGAGCATTGACTCAAGAATTCCCAGCAATGTTCTTTTTGTACCTCTGCGCATTGCATGCTCATTACTTTCATTTAACTGAACCTTTGCAACCTCTAGATACCAATCGCAGTACTCATCCCAAATGAACTGATACATTTCTTGTGTGGCCAAGTCAAACCGATAACTTTCAAAATGCGTTGCAATGTTACTCAGAGTCTTCTGGAAAATCGAAACAATCCATCGATCCGCTTGTGAAAAGCTCATATAACCATCTTTACAGACTTCGAATCCATTATCCTCATCAGGACAATTCATCAAAACGAAACGTGAGGCATTCCATATCTTATTACAAAAATTTCGATACCCCTCACAGCGACTGAGATCAAACTTGATATCTCTTCCTGGTGACGCCAAGCTTGCAAAAGTAAATCTTAGGGCATCGGTGCCGTAAGGCATAATTCCTTCAGGAAATTCTTTTTTAGTTTTTTTGGCAATCGATTCAGCTTGTTTAGGATTCATCAATCCATAAGTTCGTTTGGTAATCAGATCTTCTAAAGAAATCCCATCAATTAGATCAATCGGGTCAAGCACATTCCCTTTTGACTTGCTCATTTTTTGACCTTCAGCATCTCTTATTAAGCCATGAACATACACATGGTTAAATGGGATTTTACCGGTGACATATTTTGTCATAATCACCATACGCGCCACCCAAAAGAAAATAATGTCAAAACCCGTGACCAAAACTGAGGAGGGGAGATATCGATCCAATACTGGATTGGATTGATTTGGATAGTCGGGTGTCCAGTCTAAAGTCGAAAAAGGCCATAGGGCTGAGGAGAACCAAGTATCCAAAACATCCTCATCCTGCCTTAATTGTGAGCCATCTATATTTTTCTCTGCGGCTATCTTTTCCGCCTCAGTTTTATTTTTTGCCACAATAATTTCATCATTGGGCCCATACCATGCGGGTATCTGATGTCCCCACCACAATTGTCTTGAAATGCACCAATCCTGAATATTCTCTAACCACTGATTGTAGGTATTCACCCAGTTCTCCGGGAAAAATTTAACTTCGCCAGATTTCACCACACGCAAAGCTTCTTCCGATATGCTGAGTTCTCCGCCCACAGGTTTACTCATGGCCACAAACCATTGATCTGTTAGTAACGGCTCTATGACTACATTTGTTCGATCACCGCGTGGTATTTTTAATCGGTAATCTTCAGTTTTTACGAGCAGTTCTTGCTCCTTAAGCTTTGCAACCATCTGTTTCCTGGCCTCAAATCTTTCCAGCCCTGCAAACTCTCCTCCAAATTCATTAATAAACCCATCGAGCGTCATGATGGTGATCATCTCTAACCTATGTCTCTTGCCAACCTCATAATCATTAAAATCATGGGCTGGGGTCACCTTAACCACACCGGTACCAAACTCCATATCCACATAATCATCTGCAATGATTGGAATCTCTCGGTTAACTAATGGGAGCCTGACTTTTTGACCGATAAGTTTTTTATAGCGTTTATCATCAGGATGAACCATGACGGCAACGTCACCTAATATGGTCTCAGGTCGGGTAGTCGCAACAATTAATTTTTCTAGTGGATTAGTTGCTAAGGGATATGCAATATGCCAGAGGTACCCATTTTCTTCTTCTTGGATAACCTCCAAATCAGAAACAGCCGTTTGTAATTTGACGTCCCAATTAACAAGTCGCTTACCTCGGTAAATTAAACCATCTTGATAAAGCTTAACAAAAACTTCATTGACTGTTTCTGATAGACCTTGGTCCATAGTAAACCGTTCTCTATTCCAATCAGGTGATGTGCCTAAGCGCCTCATTTGTTTTGTTATATTTCCGCCTGACTCCTCTTTCCATTCCCAAACCTTATCTATAAACTTCTCTCTTCCAAGGTCGTAACGAGAGATATTATTTTGCTCTAATTGCCTTTCAACGACAATTTGTGTTGCGATGCCGGCATGATCTGTGCCTGGTTGCCATAAAGTATTGACCCCTCTCATGCGATGATATCGTGTCAGGCTGTCCATGAGCGTTTGATTGAAACCATGTCCCATATGAAGGGTGCCGGTCACGTTAGGAGGGGGGAGTAATATTGAAAAGTTTTCCTGAATATTGTCATCTATTCCACATTGATAATATCCCTGATCTTCCCAAAAGGCATACCATTTTGATTCAATTGATGAGGGGTTAAAGGCTTTATCTAGTTCTTTCATAGGGCTTTATTTTATCATGTTAGCTTGATGAGTTTTTTGCGTTAGCGCAGATTTTACATTCTTTATCTTGCTTAAAATGGATTGTTTTCCACTCATTTACCATGCCATCAAATATTAATAATTTGCTGTTTAATGGACTCAGATTTAAGATTAATTTAATAGCCTCTAACGATTGCATCGTTCCTATAATGCCAACAACAGGAGCCAAAATTCCATGGTCCGCACAACGTAATTCATTTTCTGTATTGTTGTCGGGAAAGACACACTCGTAACAGGGACTGTCTTGATCTTTGAAGTCAAAAACCATAAGCTGGCCTTCAAATTTAATGGCCGAACCACTCACTAAAGAAACTTTATTTTGATTGCACGCCCTGTTAATCGCATACCTGGTTTTAAAGTTATCTGAACAATCTAAAACAACATCTACTTTTTGTTGTTGCAAGTATTGTGAAAGCTCATCTTCAGTAAGCTTTTGATCAATGACCTGAAAATCAATTTCAGCATTAATTTCTGATAGTGTCTTCTTTGCTGAGTGTGCTTTATTAGTGCTTAGACTATGTTCACGATGAACAATTTGCCGTTGTAGATTTGATAATTCAACTTGATCAAAGTCACAGAGGGTAAGCTTACCAATTCCGGACGATGCTAAATAGATTGAAGCAGGCGAGCCTAGCCCACCCAAACCAATAATCATGACATGAGCATTCATTAATATTTTCTGCCCTTCATAATCAATCTGAGGCAAAAGAATATGTCTGCCGTATCTTTCTAATTCTTTTTCATTCATCGCGGGTAAATTTATATCTATGTGTCATGAATGGATTTCTTGACATGTCTGAACAAGAAGCTGGGCGATAACTTTCAATATTTTCAAGAACATCGAAATTCATTTGATTTTCTTTAAATGAAATTTCTCTTTCAAAATTAATTTTATTTTTTAGTTGATATTGACTGTAACTACAAGCATTTATCATGATAGAAATAATAAAAATCAAATTAATTTTTTTTATATTAGACATTGCTTGATTATAAACTAGAATTTGGGGTGGCTGATGGGGCTCGAACCCACGACAACAGGAATCACAATCCTGGACTCTACCAACTGAGCTACAGCCACCAATGAAATTGGCCTGCCCGACAGGAATCGAACCTGTAACCTACGGCTTAGAAGGCCGTTGCTCTATCCAGTTGAGCTACGGGCAGCTTAACCTAACAATAAAGCTCGCTACAAGTATACTCTAAATTATCGAGTAAAAATGGTCGGGGTGGAGAGATTCGAACTCCCGACATCCTGCTCCCAAAGCAGGCGCGCTACCAGGCTACGCTACACCCCGAACGCGAGAATATATCGTATATTGCTCATTTGGTCAAATGGAAAATCCCCAAATGGAAAAATGATTACTATTTATATATAATCAATAAATTTGACGGGAAATTTATGACAGCTCAATTAATCAATGGCAAAGACATTGCCAATAATCTTCTTGAAGAATTAAAGGAAGAAATAGCTCAAAGACTCCAAACAGGAATAAGAAATCCAGCTCTTGCTGTTATTCTTGTCGGCGAAGATCCTGCGTCAACCGTTTATGTGAACAATAAAAGAAAAGCTTGTGAAAAAGTTGGCATTAAATCCTTATTTTATGACCTTCCGGCTTCAACTTCACAGATAGAATTAGAAAGATTAATTAATGATTTAAACCATGATACAAATGTTGATGGCATCCTCGTTCAATCACCATTACCCGAACCATTAGATGAGGATCGAATTCTTGATCTTATTTCACCAAATAAGGATGTCGACGGATTTCATCCGATTAACTTAGGATTACTGGCCATGCGTCAACCAAAATTTCGATCTTGCACACCATATGGTGTCATTAAAATGCTTAAAGCCATGAATATAGAAGTATCAGGTAAAGATGCTGTGGTAGTTGGAGCATCAAATCATGTTGGTCGACCAATGGCTTTTGAGCTTCTGCTCGCTGGTGCAACAGTGACACAGTGCCACAGTAAAACTCAAAATATTCAGGATAAAGTAAACAATGCGGATATTGTCGTTGCCGCAGTTGGAAGGCCAGAAATGGTGAAGGGTTCTTGGATTAAAAAGGGTGCTGTTGTTATTGATATTGGCATTAATCGAGTAGGTGACAAACTTATTGGAGATGTTGAATTTGAGGAAGCTAAAAATAATGCTTCGTTCATAACACCTGTTCCAGGTGGAGTTGGCCCAATGACCGTTGCCACTTTAATGAGTAACACTCTTGATGCTCAAAAGTTGTATTTATAACTGTTTTTTTTATACAAAATAGAGTAAACTTCTGCGGTTCACAATTTAAGGAATTTCACATGGCGGAAAAAAAATCAATTTTTGCAAAAGCAGTAGAAGCCGCTAAAAGTGTAGTAGCTAAACCTGCTGCAAAAAAAGTGGTAGCTAAACCTGTTGCAAAGAAACCTGTTGCAAAGAAACCTGTTGCAAAGAAACCTGTTGCAAAGAAACCTGTTGCAAAAAAAGTGGTAGCTAAACCTGTTGCAAAGAAACCTGTTGCAAAGAAACCTGCTGCAAAAAAAGTAGTAGCTAAACCTGTTGCAAAGAAACCTGTTGCAAAGAAACCTGCTGCAAAAAAAGTAGTAGCTAAACCTGTTGCAAAGAAACCTGTTGCAAAAAAAGTGGTAGCTAAATCACAAGGCTCATCAACGAATAAAACCTTCAAAAAATATGATGCAAAAGCTAATGAGAGCTACATGAGCAAAAATCAAATGAAACACTTTAAAGATATTTTAGCCGAATGGAAAAATGAACTGAGTCATGACATTGATAAAACCGTTTCTCATATGCAAGACGAATTAACCTCTTATGCAGACCCTAATGATCGAGCTAGCCAAGAATCTGATATGGCTTTAGAGTTAAGAAACCGAGATAGGGAAAGAAAACTGATAAAAAAAATTGAGCAAACGATCAGAAATATTGATAATGATGAATATGGTTATTGTGAGCAATGTGGTGAAGAAATTGGTCTCAATAGACTTCAAGCAAGACCGACAGCTACACTCTGTATTGATTGTAAAACGCTCGATGAAATTAGAGAAAAACAAATGGCCAAGTAATATTGAGTTATAAAAAAAAGGGGCTTATGCCCCTTTTTTATTCATCTTCTGGTTCGTCAACCTCTTTTTTTTCTTCAGCGGGCTTCTCAATTAAAGCTTTCGCACTTACCCTAACTTTTCCTTTTTGATCAACCTCGATGACCTTCACTTTCACTTCATCGCCTTCAGATAGATGGTCTTTAACCGCTTTCACACGCTCATGAGCAATCTGAGAAATATGAAGTAAGCCATCTTTTCCAGGTATTAATTGAACAATCGCACCGAAATCAAGTATTTTGATAACTTTGCCATCATAAATTTGATCGACTTCGACATCAGCTGTAATTTCTTTAATACGATCAATTGCTCTTTGACCTTCTTCACCCGAAGTACAAGCAACCTTTACTAAACCATCATCCGTAATATCAATGGTAGTATTCGTTTCTTCCGTTAATGCCTTAATCACAGCCCCGCCCTTACCAATCACATCGCGAATTTTATCAGGGTGAATTTTTAATGTCATAATGCGAGGAGCATATTGTGATAACTCGGTTCTACTTGATTTTAGAGCTTTTTTCATCAAGCCTAAAATATGTTCACGGCCCTCTTTCGCTTGCTTCAGTGCAACTTGCATAATTTCAGTAGTGATACCGTCTATTTTAATGTCCATCTGTAAAGCCGTAATACCATTATCCGTTCCAGCAACTTTAAAATCCATATCACCCAGGTGATCTTCATCTCCAAGAATATCTGTTAAAACAGCCACACGGTTATCTTCTTTAATTAACCCCATGGCAATACCTGCAACGTGAGATTTTAAGGGAACACCCGCATCAAGCAGGGCCATGCAACCTCCGCATACAGATGCCATAGAGCTTGAACCATTGGACTCCATGATTTCAGAAACTAAACGAATCGTATAATCAAATTCTTCTTGATCAGGTAAGACTGCTAACAAAGCTCTTTTTGCTAATCGACCATGTCCAATTTCACGTCTCTTTGGAGATCCAACTCGCCCTGTTTCGCCTGTAGAGAATGGTGGAAAATTATAATGCAACATAAAACGATCGTTGTACTCTCCTTGTAATGCATCAATAATTTGTGCATCTCTTGGTGTACCTAAAGTAGCTACTGCTAATGCTTGGGTTTCCCCTCTAGTAAACAAAGCAGATCCATGGGTACGGGGAAGAACTCCTGTACTAATTTCAATAGGCCTTACTGTTCTGGTATCTCTTCCATCAATTCTTGGTTCGCCATCAAGAATTTTAGAGCGAACAATTTTTGCTTCTAAATTAAAAAATTCTTTATTCACCTCATTGATTTGAAGTGTTCCCATATCATCGGTAATTAATTTTGCACAGACTTTATCTTTGATTTCACTGATTTTTTGTGAGCGCTCTGATTTAGATTTTATTTCAAAGGCTTTATTAAGATCTTTTTCAGCCAATTTAGCAATTTCAGCAATTAATGTTTTATTAGGCTCTGGTGCTGACCAATCCCATGGGTCTTTTGCTGCCTCTTTTGCAAAATCGTTGATGAGTTTAATTACATTTTTAGCTGCTTTATGCCCTTCTAAAACGGCATCTAACATCACTTTCTCACTCAGCTCTTTTGCTTCAGACTCAACCATAAGCACTGCATCTTTGGTTCCAGCTACCACTAAATCTAGTTCTGATTCTGCAAGTTGAGTTTTTGAAGGGTTAATAATGTACTCTCCATCAACATAACCCACTTTAGCTGCACCGATCGGACCATAAAATGGTATACCTGAGATTGACAAAGCTGCTGATGCTCCAATGATGGCTGGGACATCTGAATCAATTTCTGAGTCTGAGGATAAGACAGTTGCAACAATTTGCACGTCATTGTAAAAGTTTTTTGGAAATAGTGGTCGAAGTGGTCGATCTATTAATCGGCAAACTAAAATTTCACTCTCACTAGGTCGGCCTTCTCTTTTAAAAAATCCTCCAGGAATTTTCCCCGCAGCATATGTTTTTTCTTGATAATCGACAGTTAGTGGGAAAAAATCTTGCCCTTCTTTTACTGACTGATTACCCACTACAGTCACTAAAACAACAGTATCTCCATAAGACACCATTACCGCACCATCAGCCTGGCGAGCAATTTCACCAGTCTCAATTTTTAATTCATGAGCGCCAAGCTTCATGCTTTTTGTTACTTTATTAAACATACTTTTTGTCATTATTTTTACTCTCTTCCCAGTAAAAAATTATAAAAAAAGCCGACTAAGCATAAATGCTTAAAATCGGCTTATTAATAATTTGATTAATTGAATTTTACTTTCTTAAACCTAAACGCTTAATTAAATCTTGATATCGAGTTAAATCCTTACGTTTTAGATAATCTAGTAGACGTCTTCTCTGGCTCACAAGAGCGAGCAGACCACGACGTGAGTGGTTATCTTTGGCATTAGTTTTAAAATGCCCGGTCAAATAGTTAATACGATTTGTAAGCAATGCCACCTGAACCTCTGGTGAACCAGTATCGTTAGTTCCCTGACCATATTCTTTAACAATTTTTGCTTTTTCTATAGCTGTAAACGCCATTTATTTTTTCCTTCACTTTAGAACGTTGTATTTTATATAAAAAAACTCCAATTAACAATGCTTTATATCAATTTATTTCATTTTTATTAATCGAATAGGCTTTACAAAGTTTCCATCAGATTGGCCAATTCCTAAGAATTTTTTTTTGTTCATCAGCGCATATTCACCAGGTATTGAAGTTAACTCTATTAGCTGACCATTTAGAATCTGCTGCATTTGATTACTATCTAATTCCAATAAAGAGATTTGAAGCATTTTTTCAATTGAAGTTAATAGTTTGACACGCTTATCAAAATCAATTGTTTCAATATCTTCAATAGCGTAAGCATCCTCTTTTGATGTTTTTCCTATTCTGGTTCTTTGTAACTCAGTCAAATAGCCCTTTGTTCCCAGTCTTTTTGCAATATCCTCGCCCAAAGTTCTGATATATGTTCCTTTCGTACAAGATACATCAAAAATTAATGTATTTTTTGAAAAAGAAACTAAATTTATATTATTTATTATTATTTGACGTTTTTTAATGGGTACGGATTTACCTTCTCGAGCATATTGATAATAAGGTTTCCCTTTATATTTCAATGCTGAATAGATGGGTGGGGTCTGAGATTGAGGACCTTCAAATTCTTGAATAATCTCAGATATATTATCTGGCAATTGCTCATATACAAAATCATTATCTTTGGTGATTTCCCCCTCTGTATCACCGGTTGAACTCTCAAAACCTAACTTTAACTCGGCTTGGTATTCTTTATCACTATCCAAGAATCTACCTGAAAACTTGGTTGCTTCACCAAAAAAAACAGGCACTATTCCTGTTGCAAATGGATCCAATGTTCCACCATGGCCTGCTTTTTTTGTTTTAAATAGCCACTTTAATTTTGAAAGTAACTGGTTAGACGACCAGCCTTTGGGTTTGAGAACTGCAATAAAACCTGATACAGAATTTAGAGGATCATATTTCATTGATCTACATTATTTTTTTAAAGCAGCATTGAGAAGCTCAGTGATTCGATCATTATGGTCAATGCCTGCATCATAAATGAACTCAAGGTTTGGGATTCCTCTTGTGGTCATTTTTTTTGCTAAGGATTGTCTAATAAAGCTCATGGATCTTTGTAGGGCTTTTAATAACTCAAATTTATCCTCTTTAGATATAAAGTATATTTTTGCATGGCGAAGATCTTTAGATAGCTCAATATCAGTGACGGTGACATTTCTTAATGTAGGATGTTGAACTTCAAACTGCAAAATTCCAGCAATTTCTTTTTTTATTTGCTGACCAATCTGATTGGATCTTGGAAAATCCTTTGCCATTTATAGCTTTCGAGCCACCTTAACAATTTCATAGGGCTCAAGGGTGTCTCCTTCTTTTAAATCATTAAAGTTTTTAATTGATAGACCGCACTCAAAATTTGATTTAACTTCCTTGACATCATCTTTAAACCTTTTTAGGGAAGATAGCTCTCCATCATAAATAACGATATTATCGCGGAGAACCCTCACTTTTGATTCTCTTTTAATCAATCCATCAGTTACATAACAACCAGCGATGGTGCCAATTTTAGAGACTTTATAAATTTCTCTAATTTCAACAGAACCTAATACATTTTCTTTTTCATCTGGTGATAGCATTCCTGTGAGCGCTGCTTTCACATCATCTACGGCATCATAAATAATACTGTAATAACGAATTTCAATATCATTAGATTCAGCAGACTTTCTGGCTCCGCCTTCGGCTCTCACATTAAAGGCAATAATAATTGCATTAGAAGCTACAGCAAGATTTATATCAGACTCATTGACAGCTCCAACCGCATTGTGAATAACATTAATTTTTACTTCATCATTTGATAATTTTTCTAATGATCCTTTTAAAGCTTCGTAAGATCCCTGCACATCTGATTTCAAAATTAATGGAAGAGACTTCACATCACCTTCGGTCATTTGATCAAACATATTTTCGAGTTTTGCTGCTTGTTGTTTTGCAAATTTAACGTCTCTGAACTTTCCTTGTCTAAACAGTGCAATTTCCCTAGCTTTTCTTTCATCATTTAGCACAATGACCTCGTCACCCGCGTTTGGAACATCAGATAAACCAACAATTTCAACAGGGATGGATGGGCCTGCTTCTTTTATTTGACTAGCATTCTCATTCAGCATTACTCTAACTCGACCATAGCTTGATCCTGCAAGCAACATATCCCCTGTTTTCATTAGGCCTGACTGAACTAATATAGAAGCTACAGGGCCTCTGCCTTTATCTAGCCTAGACTCAACTACAATTCCTTTTGCTGGAGTATTTATAGGTGCCTTCAATTCTAAAATTTCAGCCTGTAACAAAATCGCATCAAGCAGTTCGTCTATGCCCTGACCCGTTTTCGCTGATAGTTCCAAAAACATACAATCCCCACCCAATTCTTCTGGAATAACTTCGTGGGTCATTAACTCATTTTTTACTTTTTCTGGATTTGCTTCAGGTTTATCTATTTTATTTATTGCAACAATTAATGGCGTTTTTGCCGCTTTTGAATGATTAATAGCTTCAATCGTTTGAGGCATAACTCCGTCGTCAGCTGCAACAACTAAAATAACAATATCAGTTACACTCGCCCCCCTGGCTCGCATTGCAGTAAAAGCCTCATGGCCTGGAGTATCCAAGAAAGAAACCATCCCTTTTTTTGTTTTTACATGATAAGCACCGATATGCTGGGTGATTCCGCCAGCCTCTCCTGATGCAACTTTTGTCGTTCTAATATAATCAAGTAAGGATGTTTTACCATGATCCACATGGCCCATTACCGTAACAACCGGGGGTCTAACTGCAAATATTGGCTCAATTGTTTGATCCAGGTCAAGAATTGACTCAGGGTCATTTTGTTCTGCTTTCTTCGCGACATGTCCTAATTCCTCCACCACAATCATGGCTGTATCTTGGTCTAGAACTTGATTAATGGTGACCATCATGCCCATACCCATTAATGACTTAATTACTTCAGCCGCTTTTACAGACATTTTATGCGCCAAATCTGCAACAGTAATGGTTTCTGGAACCATAATATCTTTTATCAAAGGTTCTGTGGGAGCTACAAACGTTGTCTCAGCATCACTGGCGTGTTTGGTTTGATTATATTTTTTATGTCTACTCTTTGGAGGTCTCCATCCATCAGGAACAGGATTTGAATTTCTCGTTTTAATAACTTTCTTTTTAGGCGCATCTTCCCAATCAGACTTTGTCTCTTTTTTAATTTCTTTATTTTCAGGTTTATGAATTGTTCCATCGATATGTTTTTTTGGCTCTTGTTTTTTCTCTTCAGCTTTTTGTTTATCATCTGCTTGAGCTTTCATGAGCGCATCATGTCGGGCCTTTTCTTGATCTCTAATTTTTTGCTGCTCATCATCTAAAATAACCTTGGGAGCGATAACTTCAGTTTCAGTCTTTTGCTCTTCTGGAGTTTTAATCAGTGTTCTTTTTTTTCTAACTTCAACTTGAATGGTTCTTGATCGACCAGTACTGTCAGTTTTTTTAATCTCAGTATTTTGTTTACGAGTCAGGGTGATTTTATTTTTAGGTTTTTGGGAATCTCCGTGTGATTGCTTTAAAAAATTTAATAATGCTGATTTGTCTTCCTCAGACAATTCATCTTTTGAATCACTTTTTTTTACCCCTGCATTCTTTAGCTGATCTAAAAGTAAATCAACTGGTAAATTTAATTCAGATGCGAACTGTTCAACTGTGTACTGACTCATTATTTCTCCATTATTCTGCGAACCAAGGGGCTCTTGCAGTCATTATTAATGATTTTGCACGTTCTTCATCAATTTTTATTAGATCTAAAAGCTCATCAACGGCTAATTCAGCTAAATCTTCCATAGATACTATCCCTTTTGAGGCTAAAAGATTAGCGGTGTTAGCATCCATACCCTCCATATTTTTAAGGTCATCTTGTGCTTCAGGAACTTTTTCTTCGTTGGCGATTGCAGCAGTTAAAATGGCAGCTTTGGCTCTTGATCTCAATTCTTCAATAGTTTCTTCATCAAAGATATCCATTTGATTCAACTCTTCGGTCGGAACATAAGCGATTTCTTCAAGGGACGTAAATCCTTCCTTGACAAGAATATCAGCAACTTCTTCATCGACATCTAATTTCTGAATAAATAATTGGCTGACTGTTGAATATTCTTCTTCATGTTTTTTATCAGATTCTTCTTCAGTCATAATGTTGAGCTCCCAATTCGTCAACTGAGATGCTAAACGAATATTTTGCCCATTCCGGCCTATGGCTAAAGCTAGCTGATCCTCATCAACTACAATATCCATGCTTCTTTTTTCTTCATCAACAACGATACTCGAGACTTCCGCTGGTGCCATCGAATTGATTACAAACTGAGCCGGCTCAATAGACCATAAAACAATGTCTACTCTTTCACCAGATAATTCTGTTGTTACAGCTTGAACTCTTGAACCCCTCATACCCACACAAGTACCCACTGGATCAAGTCGTTGGTCATTAGCTTTAACTGCAATCTTCGATCTTGAGCCAGGATCTCGCGATGCTGACATGATCTCGAGGAGCCCCTCTTCAATTTCAGGAACCTCTAATTCAAATAATTTAATGAGGAATTCTGGAGACGTTCTTGATAAAACAAGCTGTGGTCCACGCATTGATGTTTCTATTTTTAATAGCGCTGCTCTAATTCTATCTCCGACTCTTAGATTCTCTTTGGGTATCATTTGATCTCTTGGAAGGACAGCTTCAAGCTTACCAATCTCGATAATTGCATTGCCTCTTTCCATGCGTCTAATTTGACCTGATACTAATTTTTCGTCTCTGGCCAAAAACTCGTTTAATATTTGCTCACGTTCGGCTTCACGGACTTTTTGCAATATAACTTGTTTTGCCGCTTGTGCTCCAATTCGGCCAAAAGCTTCAGAGGGAATAATCTCTTCAATGACATCACCTAGTTGTTTGTCAGCAGCACGCTCATCCTCTAGAGTGATTTCCGCTTCAGGATTTTCAAAAGCCTCATCTTCAACAATTGTCCAACATCTGAATGATTCATAGGCCCCTGACTCAGGATCAATTTTTACACGAATATCCGTTCCATGAGGATATTTCTTTTTTGTAGCTGATGCCAGAGCTAGCTCCAAAGCATTAAATACAATATCTTTTGCAACATTTTTTTCATGTGCTAACGCATCAACTAAAATCAACATCTCACGATTCATGTTTTTAAATCTCCATATTACAAATCAGGGTCTAATCGAGCCAATTGAATTTCATCAAAAGGAACTTCTAAAATTTTATTTTTATCAAGTTCTAACTGAACAAGGTTTTCTTTTAAACCAAGCAGTTTTCCTTGGTATTTTTTTTGGTTTTCAATTGGTGAATATAATTTCACTTTTATCTTTTCTCCGCTAAATCTTTCAAAATCAGCAATTTTAATGAGCTTCCTATCAACTCCAGGAGATGAAACTTCTAATCTCGAAAAATCATAATCAAGCTCAACAGATAAAACAAGGTTTAAGTGATTACTCACTTTGACACAATCTTCAACAGAAATTATGTCTCCGTTATCAATAAAAATTCTTATTAACCCATTGTTTTGATTATGTTCACACTCAACCAATTCATAACCAATGTTTTCAACTGAGTCTGAAATAATTTTTTGTATGTCCATAATCACTTACCAGTAAAATAAAAAATGGGCCTAAATAAGGCCCATCCAACATAAAGATTATACTCTGTATTTTTATAAAAATAAATATTTAAATCAATATCTTAAGACAGAATAATTTTTGCAAACTTTCTCTTACCCACCTGAATCAAAAAATTACTGTTTTCAATTTGATATTGTAAGTCAATTTTTTCACCATCTATTCTGATTCCTCCACTTTTTATCAGCCTAATTGCTTCTGAAGTGCTTGTCACATAATTAATTGTTTTTAATATTTGTGGGATTGCTAGATTCTCTTGTTTACTGATTTTAAATTCTTTAACCTCATCCGGCGCTAAGCCCGATGATCTCTTTGCAAAGTCTTCTTTAGCCATGTGATATGCATCAGAATTATGAAAACGCTCAATAATTTCTTGCGTAAACTCATCTTTAATATTTTTTGGATTTTCACCCTGCTTCAACCTTAATTTCCATTGTTCAATCTCTTCATTCGCCTTTAATGATAACAAGTCTATATAACGCAACATTAATTCATCTGATATAGACATTAATTTTGCATACATAATTTCCGGCGGCTCGTTGATCCCAATATAATTATTCAAAGATTTTGACATCTTATTAACCCCATCTAATCCCTCAAGAAGCGGCATAGTCAAAATTGTTTGGGGATCTTGGCCATATGATTTTTGAAGCTCTCTTCCCATCAATAAATTAAATTTTTGATCTGTGCCTCCTAATTCAACATCCGCTTCAAGCGCAACAGAATCGTATCCCTGCATTAAGGGATATAGAAACTCATGGATGGATATCGGTTGATTGGCTTTAAATCTTTTACTAAAATCATCACGCTCTAACATTCTAGCAACCGTATACTGAGCAGAGAGCTTGAGCATGCCATCAGCCCCTAAAGCTTTTAGCCATGATGAGTTGAATACAACTTGAGTTTTATTTTTATCTAAAATCTTAAAAACTTGTGCTTGATAAGTTTTTGCGTTTTCTTGGACTTCAGCTTCTGTGAGAGGAGGACGTGTAGTATTTTTTCCTGTCGGATCACCGATCATGCCAGTGAAATCTCCAATTAAAAAGATCACTTCGTGTCCTAAATCTTGAAATTGTCTTAGCTTATTCAAAAGGACAGTATGTCCCAAATGAAGATCAGGTGCAGTTGGATCGAAGCCTGCCTTTATTTTTAATTTTTTACCAGTTTTAATTTTTTCTTCAAACTCTGATAAAACTAAAATCTCATCGGCGCCTCTTTTGATGATTTCTAACATAATTTATTGAGCTAATTTATAAAACATGATTATATAGTTATATTCTAATAACTTTAATAGTAATACTAAGTTGGACAAAATTTATGCAAAAAAATTTATTCATAGGTGTAATGTCAGGCACATCTTCTGACGGTCTTGACATTGTCTTATGTAAAATAACGCCTCAAAATTTCACAATTCTTAATTCCATTTCCAAAAAATACAGTAATCGTTTAAAACAAGATATTCTCAAATTAAATCAATCTTCTTTTAATGATTTAGAATCAAGTAAAGCAATGGGTTATCAAATTAGTAAAATTTGTATCCCTTTAATCAGTGAGCTACTTAATGAAAAAAAACTTAAATCAACCGATATTCAAGCGATAGGTTTTCATGGCCCAACCATTCGACATCAACCAAATAAAAATTTCAGTATCCAAATTGGTAATGAATTCACATTAGCTGAAAAGACAAATATTCCTGTTGTACATGATTTTAGAAATATGGATATCGCCAATGGTGGTCAAGGTGCCCCACTAATTCCTTTATTTCATAAATACCTCCTAAATCTGAAGGGAATAAAAAAAGGAATTTTTTTGAATCTTGGGGGCTTCGCGAATCTGACAATTATTGATCATCAATCTGTAACTGGTTTTGATACAGGTCCTGGAAATATATTCTTAGATTTATGGATAAAAAAATGTCTAAATAAAAATTTTGATCAGAAAGGCGTTTGGGCAAAAAGTGGAAAAATAATTCCATCATTATTGCAAAAAATGCTGTCTGATCCATACTTTAGAAAAAAAACTCCCAAAAGCACAGGTCGAGATTATTTTAATGAACAATGGTTGCAAAAATTTAATTTAACAAAATTTAATGAAAATGACGTACAAAGAACTTTGTTAGAACTCACACTGTGTTCTATTCAAAGTCATTTAAAAAAGCTAATTCATTTAGAAAATTTATTTATTTGTGGGGGTGGAACATTTAATACGTTTTTGATTGAAGAATTAGCTCAACATACTCAATTAAAAATAAAAACGACTGAAAATTTGTCAATCAACCCACAGCTTATTGAAGCTTGCGGCTTTGCATGGTTAGCACAACAAAGAATAAGCTCAAAAAGATTAAATTACCAAAAAATAACTGGTTCCAGAAAAAAACATCTTTTAGGCGTTATCGTGCATCCATAAACTTATTTTTCATTCTAAGTTATAATAATTAATCTTAAATAATTCAACGACATATGGAACAAAAAAAAGCAAAACTAGTTTTGGAGGATGGCACCTCATTTGATCTGCCAATAATTGAAGGCACAATGGGAAAGCCCGCCATTGACATATCCAATCTATCTCAAAATGGTTTTGTTACATATGATCCAGGCTTCATGTCAACCGCTTCATGTGATTCTGCAATTACCTATATTGATGGGGAAAATAGCACTTTACTCTATCGTGGATACCCGATCGAACAGCTCGCAGAGAATTGTGACTTTCTGGACGTCTCCTACTTATTGCTCAATGGTGAACTGCCAAACCAAAATGAAAAAAATAGTTATGTGTCAGAAGTAAAAAAACATTATCTTCTGCATGATCAATTAAATAGTGTTTTTAGAGGTTTTAGACGAGATGCCCACCCTATGGCAGTGATGCAGGCTGTCGTTGCATCAAAATCAGCTTTCTATTTTGAAGAAATGAATGTTTACAATAGAAATCATAGAAAACTATCAGCGAATCGTCTCATAGCTAAAGTCCCTTCTATAGCGGCTTGGAGTTATTTGTATAATTTAGGAAGACCATTTAACTATCCAAGGAGTGACTTGGGGTACGCGGCAAATTTTCTTAACATGCTTTTTTCGAGCCCAACACAACCCTATGAAATTAACCCCATTCTTGTAAAGGCTTTTGAAAAAATTCTTATCCTTCATGCCGATCATGAACAAAATGCATCAACCTCTACCGTGAGGCTTGTTGGATCAAGTGGCGCGAACCCTTTTGCATGTGTTGCTGCTGGAATTGCATCTCTATGGGGTCCTGCTCACGGTGGTGCAAATGAAGCTACCCTAAAGATGCTGCAAGAAATTAAAAATGAAAGTCGAATCAATGAATACATTGAGCGCGCCAAAGATAAAACAGATTCTTTTAGATTAATGGGTTTTGGCCACAGGGTTTACAGAAATAAAGATCCAAGAGCAGAAATCATGCGAAAAACCTGCCATGAGGTTTTAAGTGAACTTGGACTCGAGAATGATTCGATATTTAAACTGGCACTAAAATTAGAAAAAATTGCATTGGAAGATGATTACTTTGTTGAGAAAAAACTTTATCCAAATGTTGATTTTTATTCCGGAATCGTCATGAGAGCTATGGGAATACCAAATTCAATGTTCACAGCAGTCTTTGCGCTCGCAAGAACTGCGGGCTGGATAGCTCATTGGAATGAAATGTTCCTTGGTGAGAATTTAAAAATAGGTCGTCCAAGGCAAATTTATCAAGGTAAACGATTTAGGAATTTATCTCAAGACCGAAACGTTTCAAAGGACTAATAATTTGTGCTAAACAGAAAAAGATGAGCCACAACCACATGTTGTTGTTGCATTTGGATTTCTGATAACGAATTGAGACCCTTGAACATTGTCTTGATAATCTATTTCCGAACCCGTTAAATATTGAAGACTCATGGGGTCAATTAATAAAGTCACATTATCTTTTGTCACTTGCGTGTCATCTTCATTTACGGTTTCTTCAAATGTAAATCCATACTGAAATCCAGAACATCCTCCGCCACTGACAAAGACTCTTAACTTAAGATTTGGAGATTCTTCTTCAGCTATAAGCTCTTTCACTTTATTGACAGCATTATCTGTAAAAATTAATGGATCAGGCATTTTTATTTCATTTGTCATTGTTAATCTCTTTATTATTATTTTTTTTATTAATTTTTTTCTTTTTTGTTTCTGTTAATGTACCGTTGATTATTGCACCCGAATGAACCTCAAGGGCTCCATAAAATATATCTCCACTGACAACTGCAGTGGAGTGGAGTTCTAAAAAATCAACGGCTTCAATATTACCTTTTACCTCTCCAGCAATAATAGCTGAATCAGTGGTAATATCTCCAATAATTTTACTTTTTGGGCCCATAATTACAGATCCTGCAGATCCCTCCGCAAGGGAAAGATTACCATATAACTTCCCGTCGAGTCGAATTCCACCTGAAAAGCTCATACTGCCCCTGATATTCATTGTTTCATCAATCAGCGTATCAATGGAATGATTTTTTTTACGTTTGAACAAAATTATCTCCTTTTGCCAACGATTTTTTCATAAAACAATACCTCTTCTTGTAATTCATTATTTTCTTCTTTTAACTTTTTAAGCTCTTCATCTTTTTTGCTTATTGCTACTTCTAGCATTTGATACTTTAAATTTACAGTATCTAATTCATCCTGAATGGCTGAATTATTAATTCTTAAATTATTAATTTTTAACAGGTAATTTACAACCTCATCACCGTTAAAAACTTTATAAGCGAAAAAAATAGAAAAAGAGAAAATTAACAAGATAATAAAAGTATTTCTGATCCAAAAGGACCCTACTTTGATGTTTGGCTTACCTTTGGCTAATTTAATTCTTCTTTTTCTTTGTATTTTATTTAGCATCACTAAGGACTCACTGGGATGATGTCTAGTCCAATATTTTCTTCTATTCCAAACATCACATTCATATTTTGTATGGCTTGGCCTGCGGCCCCTTTTACTAAATTGTCAATGGTCGACAAAATAATCAATCTATTCTTTCTTTTAAAGAATGATATTTTACATTGATTTGACCCTCTTACAGATTTTGTTTGTGGAACCTGATCATGCCCTAAAAAATTCACAAAATAAGAAGATTGATAAAAATCTGTATACATTTTATTAATAAGCTCAACATTAGTATCCATTTTTAAATCTGCATAGATAGTTGCATAAATTCCTCTGACCATTGGCAATAAATGGGGAACAAATACTGTATCGATTTTATTATTTCCTGTAGTTAGTTTTAAGTTTTCCTCTATCTCTGGTTCATGCCTATGTCCGCCGACTGAATAAGCATTAAAATTATCATATGCTTCACTCATCAGTAAATTAGTATCCTGTCTTTTACCTGCGCCACTGATGCCAGATTTTGCATCAATGATAATTGATGATTCATTAATGACGTCTTTTTTTAATAGCGGAACTAATGCAAGCTGAATGGCTGTAGGATAGCATCCTGGGTTTGCAATCAGTTGTGCCTCTTTAATCTGATCCCTGTTGATTTCTGTTAAACCGTAAACAGCTTTTTGAGCTAATTCCGGGCACTCATGTTTCATTTGATACCAATGTTCCCACAAGGAAATATCTTTGATCCTAAAATCAGCGGCTAAATCAATGATTTTTTTTCCCTGATCTAGTAAATTTTTTGCATATCTCATGGCCACTCCATTTGGAGTTGCGAAAAATACCAGGTCCGAATGGTCGAACGTTACTTTTTCAGGATGAGTAAAAATTTGATCTATTTTTCCTTCGAGAAAAGGAAAAACATCAGCTACACACTTGCCTTCATCTTGTCTTGAGGTAATTTGATCAATGGATATATGTGGGTGATTAATTAATAGTCTTAATAATTCCGATCCGGTATACCCAGAACCGCCCATGATTGAAACTTTTAGCATTTTCATAATTTATTATAAATGATTTCCCAAAAAAAAAGCCGCTGTATTTAAGCGGCTTTTCAAAGAAACGATTGTTATCGCTTCGAGAACTGTTTACGTCTTCTCGCCTTGCGTAAGCCCACTTTTTTACGTTCAACTTCGCGAGCATCACGAGTAACATAACCCGCTTTAGATAAATCTGGTTTAAGTTCAGCATCAAAATCCATTAATGCTCTTGTAATACCATGTCTAACTGCCCCAGCTTGACCGGATTCACCGCCACCAGAAACATTAACCTTAATATCAAAAGTTGTTTCATTTTTAGTTAAATCCAAAGGCTGTCTTAAAATCATCTCAGATGTAAAACGAGAAAAATATTTATCAACAGGTAAGCCATTAATTAGAATTTCTCCTTTACCTTGTTGCATAAATACTCGAGCAACTGAGCTTTTTCTTCTTCCTGTACCGTAATAATATTTACCAATCATATTTATCTTTCAATTATATTGTTAAAGGTTGGGGTTGTTGTGCTGAGTGCTCATGCTTGTCCCCAACATAAATCTTTAGTTTTTTTGCCATTGCATACCCTAAAGGGCCTTTAGGTAACATGCCTTTAACAGCTCTTTGCAATGCTCTACCTGGAAACTTTTCTTGCATTTCTGTGAAAGTTGCTGAGTAAAGTCCGCCTGGATAACCAGAATGTCTATGATAAATTTTATCTTGTGCTTTATTGCCAGTCACCTTAATTTTTTCAGCATTCACAACAACGATGTAATCACCCGTGTCAACATGAGGTGTATATATAGTCTTGTGTTTGCCTCTTAAGCGATGAGCAATTGCACTCGCAAGTCTACCTAAGGTGGCATCAGTGGCATCTACAAGAAACCAATCTCTTTTTACTTCATGATTTTTAGCTGAAACAGTTTTCATCTGTCAATAATTCCAAAATTTATAAAAGAGCGTGATTTTATTACGTTTCATAGGGTTTTGTCAAATAATTTATATTTATTGATTCAAACAACTACATTAAATATTCATAAATAAACAAAATAGTAATAATCATGCCTAAGTGATTGTTTAATTTGAATAATTTTATATAGCCCTCACTCTGTATATCCTTATTATATAAGTATTTTTTGACCATTAACATCACATAAAATCCAAAGAACAAATTAAAGAAAAAAATTTCTTGTTTTTCTATTAACAATGAGAGAAATAAAAAAAATAATGCGTAACAAAGCAGAATTATTGGAATTGTGTATTTCTTAAACAATTTTGGAGAAGAGTAAATTTTAATTTTTAAATCATCTTGGTAATCAGCCATCGCATAAATCGTATCAAAAGCGATCACCCAGCAAAAATTAGCAAAAAATAATATCCAAGCTTGCAAAGGGAAAGATTGCTGAGTGTGAGCATAAGCAACTAAAATACTAGAACTAAATGCCAGAGCCAAAAAAAATTGAGGAATAACAAACACTCTTTTTGTAAGGGGATATATCAAGAGCAAGGCTGAACACAAAAATACTACTTTAACTGCATAAGGTTCTAATACCCATAACAGAGAAAGTGATAAAACTCCCAGAATAATAAAAAAAATCACCGCTCCCATTAGGGAAATTTTATTTTGTGCTAAGGGCCTTAAACTCGTTCTTTTTACATTGGAATCTATATTACGATCAAAAATATCGTTAATTACACAACCTGCCGAACGAGTCAAAACAATTCCAGCAAGAAAAATAAATAAATCAAAAAATTTCAAATTACCATCACTGGCTAATAGCAATGCCCACAGTGTTGGCCAAAGTAACAAAAAAATCCCAACGGGTTTGTCTAGTCTAGCTAATTTTAAATACCAACTGATTTTATTCATAATCATAGTTATCGATCTCATTAAAAAAAGCTTCAAAAAGTAATATTTTATCTTGCTTCAAATTAAAAAAAGATCGTCTGACAATTTTGATGTCGTTTAAGTGATGATCGTGAGTTATGAATAATTTTTTAAGAAATCTTATGTTTTTAGGCTTACTGTATTCAAAATCACTGCGAGAATAATGATTGTTAAATAACATGTTACCCAGTGATTTTGAGCTTAATTTTTTTAGCATATAAATTAATTTTTTTGAATTTTGGATTTTTGTTATTGTTCTTGCATAAATTAAAGGTTTGTCTGCAAATCCAATCAAAACATCTCGAACATAAAAATTATTGTTTAAGCCGCTCTGTCCATAAATTTCTCTTTCTGGTTTGCTGATTCTTTTAATTCGACTGGATATAAGTTTTATTTCTAGAGTTCCAAATCGACTCAAGTGTTTTGTTAAAGAATTTTTTGAGGAGATAATTTTTAAGTTTTGAAAGCTTCTTTTTGTCCACATGGATTTAAATTCTTAAATAATTTTTATGTTCAAACCATAGTTTGCTATAGGATTTTGCAAAGGTTTGATGCTCCTTAAGATAAGTTTCTGCATCATGATGAGCCTCTTCAACTAGATCCGCATCTTCGACTAAGTTTGCCACTTTTAGATTTGGAATACCACTTTGGCGGGTTCCAATCATCTCACCGGGCCCCCTAATTCTAAGATCATTTTCAGCAATCACAAAACCATCAATATTTTCATAGATAATTTGAAGTCTTTCTTTAGCATTTTCAGATAGATTGTCTTTGAAAATTAAAATACATATGCTTTCTTTATGGCCACGGCCTACCCTTCCTCTTAATTGATGTAATTGTGACAATCCCATCCGCTCAGCATGTTCAATCACCATTACGGATGCATTTGGGACATCCACACCAACTTCTATCACTGTTGTCGCAACCAAAAGGTTTATTTTTTTATTAATAAAATTTTGCATTACTTGATCTTTTTCAGACTCTTTCATTCTTCCATGAATGATGCCTATTTCGCTATTAGGTAAGAATTTCACAAATTCTTCATAAGTATTTGTTACATTTTTTAAATTTAATTTGTCACTTTCTTCAATAAGAGGACAAACCCAATAAATTTGATTTTGTTTCATTAATTCTTTTTTTAAAATTTCTATCAACTCAAGTCTTCGAGATTCTCTAATTAATTTTGTTTTAATTGGGATACGATTTCTTGGCATCTCCTTAATCGTACTAACCTCAAGATCCGCAAAATAACTCATCGATAATGTTCTTGGAATGGGTGTTGCACTCATCATTAATTGATGCGGAAAATATTGATTGTTTTTCCCTTTATTCATTAAATCTAATCTTTGTTTGACACCAAATCGATGTTGCTCATCAATAATACATAACCCCAAATTATTAAATTTTACATTTTCTTGAAATAAAGCATGTGTTCCAACAATCAAATTCACTGCTCCATGTTCAATTTCTTCTAAAATTATTTTTCTTTTATTCCCTTTTACATTTCCAGTTAAGAGCTCAACTTTCACATTCGTTTTCCCAAACCAATCTTTAAATTTTTCAAAATGTTGATTTGCTAAAATTTCCGTAGGTGCCATAAAAGCAACTTGATAATTCATATGCAGCACATTAGTCGCTGCCAAAATGGCGACAATTGTTTTTCCTGAACCTACGTCTCCTTGAAGCAGTCGGTACATACATTTTCCTGTACTCAGATCTTTTTCAATTTCTGCAATCACATTTTTCTGTGATTGCGTAAGTGAAAATGGCAATCCCGATTGAATCAATTTTTTTAAATGGTTATTTGAAGATAAAAATACTTGACTGATTTTTTGGATATTCTGATCACGAGAAAACTTCAAAAATATTTGCTGTGCCAACAACTCTGCATACTTTAAGCTTTCATGGTGGGAAGTCCTATAATGGTTTAAATCAAAGATATTTTCGGTTTTTTTTGGTTTGTGAATGTTGATAAAAGCATGTATTAAATCTAATTCACGCATATTTTTAAATCTCACGATGAACCCTTGTAGCTGACTGATAACTTCCTCACTATTTAAAGCCTTATTAATGATTTTTTGAATTATCTTTTGACCTAAACCTGCAGTTGTTGGATAAATAGGCGTATAAGTTTTTGGAAGTTCAAACGTTGGTGAATCTGACACTGAGACTTCAGGGTGGATCATTTCTATGCCTAACAGATTTTTTTTTACTGAGCCGAAAGCAAGCGCAAATTTTCCGGGCTGAAACTGCCTCACTTGGTTCGGATAAAAATTAACAAATCTTAAAAAAAATTGATTGTCATTGACGTCCACAATATGAACAATTAAATTACGTCGCCCACGGAACACAATTTCACTTTTTAATATTTCCCCAGCGATCAGGCATAATTCACCATCTTTAAAATCGCTGGTGGTTTTTATCTTTGTTCGATCTTCGTATCGAACAGGGATATGCATTAACAAATCAAACCAATTAAAAACTCCTAATTTTTCAAATAAACTTGCCTGGTGATTTGTAAATAAAGACTTCAAATGTTAATCAAGCACAAGAAATCCATCTGCCTCAATTAAAGCGTCTTTTGGAAGTTGGGCCACTCCAACAGCAGCTCTTGCAGGATATGGAGCCTCAAAATATTCTTCCATAATTTGATTCACTAATGAAAAATGTTTGAGATCGGTCAAATAAATATTTAATTTTACGATATCGGCTTTATCGGCTTTTGCCGCTTTAATTACTGCTAATAAATTTTTAAAAACTTGATGGATTTGTAACTCAATTCCATCTACCAGCTTCATGGTGTGCGGATCAAGTCCAATTTGTCCCGAAAGAAAGATCAAATTTCTTTTCTTTATAGCTTGAGAATATGTTCCTATTGCTTGGGGTGCTTCGTTTGTAGATATAATTTCTTTAGTCATGCTATTTTTCCATTATTTAATTGATCCCATTTTAAAGCGGTTTATGCGACTTACCTGTTCAATTCTTCTAAGTTGCCTAATTATTTCTGCCAGGTGAAGTCTATTGCGAACCTCAATTAAAAAATTAATTGTTGTAAATGTTCCATCATCAACTTCTGCTGTTGTTAAATTATCAATATTTGATTCCATTTCAGCAATCACTGATGTGATCTTTGCCAAAACACCTCTTTCATTTTTAACAAGAATCTCTAATTTAATTTTGAATAACCGGTCTGGGTTTGGCTCCCACTCAACATCAACCCATTTATCAGGGTCCACTTTAATTTTCTTAATTTCATGACAATCATGAGTATGAATAATTAATCCCTTATCTTTATCTATGTATCCAAGAATAGGGTCTCCAGGAATCGGATGACAACAGTCAGCTAAGTGAATTGCCATACTTTCAGAGCCTTTTATAGATATCACATCTAAAAATTTCTCTTGACGGCCCAGGCTTGTTTGGCCACTAACAATTGAGGATAATTGGTGAGCGACCATAATATTAACCCTTCTTCCTAAAGCAATATCAATCAAAATATCATCTTTATTTTTTAAATGATAATCGTGCAGTAATTTATCCCAATGTTTCTTTTTAATGCTATCCGGCTCAATGTGAAAAGCTTTTAGAGCTTTATTAAGGATACTGTATCCTAGTATCACTAAATCACTCGATTCAGCCGTTTTCATGAATGCTCTAATTTGTGATCTTGCCTTACCAGTGATCACAAAATTCAACCAGGAGGGATTCGGTTTTGCCAGGGGGCCCGTAATGATTTCTATATGGTCTCCAGTTTTTAACACCGTTCTCAGAGGCATTAGCTCATTATTAATTTTGCATGATAAACAACTGTTACCCACATCCGAATGCACAGCATAAGCATAATCGACCGCAGACGAGCCTTTTGGAAGTACAAAAATTTTGCCCCCGGGAGAAAAAACATAAACCTCATCGGGAAACAGATCTACTTTAAGATGCTCCAAAAACTCCAAAGAGTCAGCGCTCTCAGATTGAATTTCAAGCAGTCTTTTTAACCACTGATTAGTATCTTGTTGCAAACGTGAGACTTGACTTTCTTTTGTCTTATACATCCAGTGGGCAGCAACCCCGGCCTCGGCAAGATTATTCATCATCATTGTTCTAATTTGGATTTCTAAAGGCATACCAAAAGGTCCAAATAACGTGGTATGTAGAGACTGATAACCATTGGCTTTTGGTATAGCAATATAATCTTTAAATCGTCCCGGAATCGGTTTAAATAGTGAATGTAATGCTCCTAGGGCAAGATAACAATTATTGGCATCTTCAACAATAATTCGAAACGCATAAATATCTGTAATTTCAGCAAAGCTCAGGTTCTTCTCTGCCATTTTTTTATGAATACTCGCTGGTTGCTTTTCTCTGCCTAAAATTTCAGCTTTGATTTTTTCTTTTTTAAGCTTTGCTTCAATTTCTGCTAAAATTTTTCCAACGACCTCTCTCCTATTGCCACGTGTCGCCTCAATGGCTTTAGTTATGGTTTGATGTCTTAATGGATGAATATATTTAAAACATAAATTTTCCAGCTCCTGATAAATCCTATTCATACCTAATCGATTTGCAATAGGAGCATAGATCTCCATCGTTTCTTGAGCAATTCTTTTTCGTTTTTCTTCATGAAGAAAATTTAAGGTTTGCATATTATGCAAACGATCACATAATTTTATTAACATGACTCTAATGTCTGATGACATTGCTAATAACATTTTTCTAAAGTTTTCAGCTTGTGCTTCAATCACATCACTAAAATTTAATTTATCTAATTTTGAAAGTCCGTCAACTAGCTTTGTTACTTGTTTGCCAAATAAAGCTTCAACATCTTTTAGAGAAGCCTCGGTATCCTCAACAACATCATGCAACAACGCAGCCATAATTGAGGGTGCATCTAAGTGAAGATTTGCAGCAATTTCTGCAACTGCTACAGGATGAGTAATATAAGGTTCGCCACTTTTCCTGACTTGAGGTTCGTGATATTTTTTTGCAAAGTGATAAGCTCTATAAATATCTTGTACTTCATCAGGTTTAAGATAAGCGCTAGTTAATTGGGATAATTTAGAATCCTGATGATCAGCCGGATATAACGAGGGGATTTCCTCATTATTAGACTTATACTCAACTGAATGTGATTTGGCCAAGAGTTATCCTCTGCCAAAATTATAGCTTACCAGACTGCCCCTCAGGCTCGATAGAATCTTGATGAAACGCTGTGTTCGATGCTGGCTGACTTCCTGAAAGTAATTCAACACCTATGGTACCAGCCGCAATTTCTCTTAAAGCCAAAACTGCAGGCTTGTCATCATTCACATTTTCAATCGTAGGTTCAGCACCATTTGATAACTGGCGAGCTCTGATAGAAGCAATCAGGGTTAATTGAAACCTATTTGGTATTATTTCCAAACAATCGTCTACTGTAATTCTAGCCATATATTCCTCTAAATTAATTGTTAATTATCTTTACCAGTTGTTCAACTGTATTGTCGAGCTTGTCATTTATTGTAACATAATCAAATTCACTAGCATGTGAGATTTCTTCCTCTGCTGAGCGCATTCTGGACTCAATAACCTCCATGCTGTCTTGATTTCTTTGTACGAGTCTCTCTCGTAGAATATCAAGATTAGGCGGCATGATAAAAATACTTATTGAGCTGGGAAATAATTTTTTTATGCTCTGTGCTCCCTGCCAATCAATTTCCAAAATAACATCATGCCCATGAGCTTGCAGAGCTAAAACAGAATCATTAGAAGTCCCATATAAATTTCCATGACAACGAGCATATTCAAGAAACTTACCTTTTTCAATCATCGATTCAAATTCTTCAGTACCAACAAAAAAATAGTCTTTTCCATTTACTTCACTTGAACGAGGTTTTCGAGTCGTATGAGAAACTGAAACTCTCAAATTTGGTATACGAGCCAATAGCTCTTTTACAATGGTTGTTTTGCCTGCTCCTGAAGCAGCGCTGATAATATATAACTGTCCCTTTTGGTCTTTCATCATTCAATATTTTGTATTTGTTCGCGCATTTGTTCAATCAGTACTCTAATATCAACTGCTAAACCAGAAATTCTTGCCGAAATAGATTTTGAACCCAGGGTATTTGCCTCCCGGTTGAGTTCCTGCATCATGAAATCAAGCTTCTTCCCCACAGGTTCATTGGAATTCAGTAATTGAATAATTTCTTGATTATGAGATAGGATACGATTTAATTCCTCTTCAATATCAGACTTTTGTAAAAATAAAACAGCTTCTTGATGAAGTCTTTGGTGATCAATATCTTTTAATACAGTAGTTATTTTCTCTTTTAATTTATACTGATACTCTTTTGAATCAATTTTGTAAAACTTTCTAATTGAAATTATTTTTTTATTAATAGCATTTACATTCGCTTTTAAAATTAAGGATAAATTTTTTCCTTCTCTTTCTCGGTCTTGATCAAACTTAGTTATTATTGTTTTGAGAATAGACATAAACTTTTTTTCATCAAATTTTATTGTTGCGTGACTCTGATTAAGATGAATAAAATTGATAATTTCCATTGGAGTTACTTTGAAATCTTGATGTGAGAGCTTAGAAATTGTTCTCATGATACTCACAACTTTTTTAACTTCATCTTTAGAATATTTCTTTTCAGAACTAGTACTTATAGTTTTAATTATTCGACAATCAATTTTTCCACGCTTAATTTTTACATTAAGCAGTGCTTTTATTTTTGTTTCAAGATACTTTAAGTCATCCTCAATGCGTAAATTGAAATCAAAATATCGATTATTGACTGATCGAAGCTCAATGGCATAACTTAGTTCCGAGTCAATTTTTAATATGCCATTGGCAAATCCTGTCATGCTTTTAATCATTCATCGATCTTTCATAAATATAATTGAAATCCATTTTATCTTTTTTATTCTTTATAATCTTAAACATATTCAAATATTTTAGGTATTTTATGAGATCAGACAACCGAACCAATAGCCAACATCGCACTATTGAAATTATCAGAAATTATACATGTCATGCTGAGGGCTCCGTACTTATAAAATGTGGTCAAACTCATGTCCTTTGTAATGTAAGTGTTATTGAAGGCGTTCCTTCTTTTTTAAAAGGTCAAAATCAAGGATGGATTACTGCGGAATATGGGATGCTTCCAAGATCCACCTCTTCAAGAATGCAAAGAGAAGCTGCTCGCGGAAAACAGTCAGGCAGAACACAAGAAATACAACGACTTATTGGCAGAAGTTTGCGAGCCATGATCGATTTAAAAAAATTAGGAGAAATCACATTACAGATTGATTGTGATGTGATCCAAGCTGATGGTGGAACACGAACAGCAGCAATTACAGGAGCTGCATGCGCAATAGAGGATGCTGTAGATTTCATGCTTGAAAAAAAACTCATTAATGAATCTCCTATTATTCATAAAATTGCAGCCATCTCAGCAGGCATTGTCAACAATGAGATCATGGTTGATCTTGATTACAATGAGGATAGTGGTTGTGAAACCGATATGAATATTATCATGACAGATAATTATAAATTTATAGAGATACAGGGGACTGCCGAGGGAGCTCCGTTCTCAATTGAAGATTTAAATCACTTACTCTCCATGAGTCAAAATGCAATTACTTCAATTTTTGAGACGGTAAAAAAATAAATGCAAAAGATTGTCTTAGCATCAAATAATAAAAAGAAAATTCAAGAAATTAATGAATTATTAATTGGAATAAATTTAGAAATTGTTCCCCAATCATTATTTAAAATTGGAGAGGCTAAAGAACCATTTGATACCTTCATAGAAAATGCTTTAACAAAAGCACGTTATGCTTCCAAAAGAACAAATTTACCGGCAATTGCTGATGATTCAGGTATTTGTGTTGATTCACTCGATATGAGACCCGGTATTAAATCTGCGAGATATGCTCACAAGAAGGCAACTGATCAAGAAAATATTGATAAGTTATTATCAGCTCTTTCTGGAGAAAAAAATAGAAATGCTCATTATTATTGTTCTATTGTTTTCATTACTCATCCTGAAGATCCCCAACCCATAATTTGTGAAGGTATTTGGCGAGGTAAAATAGTTGAAACTCCAAGAGGCAACAACGGGTTTGGTTATGATCCTATTTTTGAGGACTTTATGACAGAAAAAACTGCAGCCGAACTTGATCCTATAATGAAAAATAAATTAAGTCACCGTGGGCAAGCATTGCAGCAATTAAAACATAAACTTACAATGAAATATGAGTAAAAATAAATGGCCTATTTGGATTAGAGACGACTTATCAGCTGTCTCTTGCACAGAAAAAATCAAAGTCATGAAAGAAAATTTCGACGAAATTAGTCAGCTCATGCAAGATGCTTTTGAGGATGGAATTATTATGGAGGTTTCTGAAAAACAAATTCGCGATGTCCTACATCACATTATTGATCAGCTAGAAAATCCCTATAAAAAAAAATGATTCCCTCACCCAAATCAATTGGGCTTTATGTTCACCTTCCTTGGTGTATCCATAAATGTCCTTACTGTGACTTTAATTCTCATGAAGCATCATTTGATAAAGTTAAAGAACTTGAGCGTGATTATTTTAAAAATTTAATTAAAGAGTTTTCTTTTTATAAAGAGTTAATATCAGATCGACAAATATCTTCAATTTTTTTTGGCGGGGGAACGCCAAGTTTAATCGCACCACAATTATATGAAGAGCTAATTTCCGAAATTCATACGTATTTTAATTTATCAAATTCTGAAATTACCATGGAGGCTAATCCAGGAACAATTGATATCAATAATTTTAAAGATTACGCTAAAGTTGGTATCAATCGAATATCTTTGGGCATTCAAAGTTTTAATGATAAACACTTGAAAAAGCTAGAGAGAATTCATAGCTCAGATGAGGCAAAACACGCAATTGATATCGTACAAAAATATTTCTCAAATTTAAACTTAGACTTAATGTTTGGACTTCCACAACAGAACTTAGAAGAACTTCAATGCGATCTTCAAACCGCATGTGATTTTGAACCTAACCATCTCAGCTTTTATCATCTAACCATAGAACCACAAACAGCGTTTTATAAAACACCGCCTGAAATTCCCTCTGATGACGATGCATTTGAGATGTATCAAGAAATTAATCAACAACTTCAAAGATATCACTACGTTCATTATGAAACATCAGCATTTGCAAAACAAGGATATCAATCACAACATAATTTGAATTACTGGCTTTTTGGAGATTATTTAGGCCTGGGTGCGGGTGCACATTCCAAAATTACTCACTATGGTGAAATTTTTAGAATGAATAATACCAAAAACCCAAAAACATATATTGACTCAGTTCACCAAAATAAATTTTTCTCCAACAAAACTAATATACTTAAGAATGATTTACCCTTTGAGTTTATGATGAATACATTAAGACTTACAAATGGATTTCAAAAAAACTTATTTGAAGAAAGAACAGGCATAGAGCTTAACAACATCAGAAATCAAATTAATGACTCAATTAGTAAAGAGCTTCTTCATGAAGATGAAAACATTATCAAACCCACCAAAAAAGGTGTATTTTTTTTGAATGAAATATTACATAATTTTTTATAATAATTATTGGGATTAAACTATGAACTTTAATAAAGTAACAGACAATTTTTGCGTTTCAGAACAAATCACAGTCTCTGACTTACAAACTATCAAGGAGGCTGGTTTTAAATCAATTATTTGTAATAGGCCAGAAAATGAAAGTTCTGACCAAACGTCCTATCATGAAATACAAAAACACTGCGAACTATTAGGTTTAAGTTTTTTTAATTTACCGATTATCCCAGGACAATTTAATCAGGAATTAATCCATGAGTTTAAGCACATAATATCTGAAGACTCCCAGGGGCCTTTCTTTGCTTATTGTAGATCGGGAACAAGATCCTGTACCTTATGGGCCTTAGCTCATCTCGATCAAATTTCTAAAGAAGATATTCTGATTCAGACAAAAAAAGCGGGTTATGATTTAACTCAACTTTTTTCTTAAGTTAATTTCTGCTTTTTTTATTGCTTGAAGAATTTGCTTAGGGCTTGTTGCGCCAATATGATCTCGAGCTGTTACAGAACCTAAGACTGTAAGAACTTCATAAACATCATCGTCAATTTTGTTTGAATACTTTTTAAATTCTGACATTTGTATTTCATGTAAATGAACTTTTGATTTCACGGCATAATTGACTATTTCAGCCACAATCTCATGAGACGTTCTAAATGGAAGTCCCTTTTTAACTAAATAATCAGCAAGATCTGTTGCAGTCGAAAAACCATCCCCGGCATATTTGAGCATAATTTTTTTATTTACTTTTATACTTTTAATCAATGCAGCATATATTTCAAGACTATCAACTATAGTGTCTGCTGAATCAAAAACAGGCTCTTTATCTTCTTGATTGTCTTTGTTGTATGCTAATGGCTGGGATTTCATCAAAGTTAATAAAGCCATTAAATTTCCATTCACTCTAGCCACTTTTCCTCTTATCAATTCAGGAACGTCAGGATTCTTTTTTTGCGGCATGATGCTTGAACCTGTACAAAAACTATCTGCTATTTCGATGAACCCAAAAAAAGGGCTCATCCACATAATCAGCTCTTCTGATAATCTAGATAAGTGTGTCATCAATAATGAGGCATCGAATAGGAATTCAATGGCAAAATCCCTATCAGAAACAGCGTCAATGGAATTCTCACAAAGACCATCAAATTTTAATTTTTTTGCAACCCATTTTCTATCAATTGGATATGAGGTTCCAGCCAAAGCCGCAGCGCCAAGGGGTAATTGATTAATCCTCTTTTTTGAATCAAAAAATCTTCTCTTATCTCTTTCAAGCATTTCATAATAAGCCATTAAATGATGAGCAAAACTGATTGGTTGAGCTATTTGCAAGTGAGTGAGGCCTGGCATAAAAACATCTGCATTTTTTTTTGCAAAACTAATAATACTTTTTTGTAATTGAATAATTTTTTCAATCACCTCATCGGTGACATCTCTTAAAAATAATCTCAAATCTGTAGCCACCTGATCATTTCTTGATCTTCCGGTGTGTAACTTTTTGCCAGCCTCACCAATTAATTGAGTTAATTTTTTTTCAATATTTAAATGCACATCCTCATCATCAACACTCCATATAAATTCATTATTTATGACCAAGTTCTGAATTTTATTCAAACCTAGTTGAATTTTTTTAAAATCACTGTTGGTGATAATTTTTTGCTTATTCAACATCTCTGCATGTGCAAGGGAGCCTTTAATATCATAAAGGGCTAATCTTTTATCAAAATCAACAGATGCAGTGAAAATCTGTACCAGCTTATTTACCGGCTCATCAAATCTTCCTGACCATTTTTTAATTTGTTTACTCATATACCTAAGTATATATCAAAGCCATTTATTCATCATTAATAAGCCAAGTGACTATGCTAAAATTCCCTCATGAAAAATTTAATTAGAATTGCCTCAAGACAAAGCCAACTCGCATTATGGCAGTCAAATTTTATCGCTGATCTGATCAAAAAAAAATATCCACAGATCAGCGTAGAGGTAATTAGTTTTAAGACACAAGGAGACATTATCCTAGATCAGCCTTTAGCAGAAATAGGTGGTAAAGGTCTATTTATCAAAGAACTCGAGCAAGCATTGTTAGAGGACAAAGCAGATATTGCCGTTCACTCAATGAAAGATGTCCCAATGACTTTAGCGAATCCTTTTGAAATTTGTACGATCACAAAAAGGGAAAATCCTACCGATGCATTTATCAGTAATCATTATGATGACATACAATATCTGCCTCCCGGATCAATTATTGGGACATCAAGCTTAAGAAGACAAAGCCTCATTCATCACTTATACCCAGGATTAAAAATACAAACCTTAAGAGGAAACTTACAAACGCGGCTTTCTAAACTTGATGATGGACAATATGATGCGATTATTCTGGCCTCAGCTGGATTAATTCGATTGGGATTAGAATCTCGAATCAAAACAAAAATGTCTGCTTATGATTTTATACCTGCTGTTGGCCAAGGGGCTCTTGGAATTGAAGTACTTAAAGAAAATAATTCAGTGATTGATCTTGTCGACTTTCTTAATAATCTTGATTCAAGAAGGTGTGTTGAGGCTGAACGAATAATTAGCAAATCCCTTGCTGGAAGTTGTACAGTTCCCATAGGAGCCCATGCAATCATTGATGATAATCAATTTAGTATGAATGCATTTGTGGGAACGGCTGATGGAGAGCAGATGATTATATCCAGAGGCAAGGGAGAAGTGTTCAATTCCCAAAAAATAGCCCATGATATTTGTCATGACTTAATTCAACAGGGTGCAAAAAAGATTCTTGGAATTTAATTAATGATTAATCTTTTAGCAACGCGCACCGATTTACAAAATGAATCTTTAATAAATTATTTTAAAAATACTAAAATTAATGTTGTAAATTTTCCTTTTTTTAAAATTGACCCAATTTTAAAAAATGGTTCTATTCAATGCATCTTAGACAACATTCATCGATATCAAAAATTAATTTTTATAAGTTCTAATGCAGCAAATTGTTTTAAACACATAGTCAAAAGTCATCAAATAAAATTATCTCGAGGCGTTCATTTTTTTTGTATCGGACCCACAACAAAAAAAGAGCTTTCTTTTTTTAACCACTTTGTTCATTCACCGGCAAATATTTTTGACTCTCAAGCCTTACTAAAACTTGAACAATTACAGAATATAACTCAAGAGCCTATTCTCATTATAAGAGGTGAAGGCGGAAAAGAATTACTCAAAAATGAATTAGAAAAACGAGGTGCTAAGGTTGATTATCTTGAATGTTATAAAAGAATTTTTTTGCCCATTGATTTTGATTTCATCATTAAAACAACTAAATCATCTTCCTTGTACGTTATGATTACCAGTACAGAAATCGCCCGTCATTTTGTAGAGAGCTTTAATATCTATTCTGCTAAACATTCACAAGACCTTAAGCTAATTAAATTTATTGTAAATCACAATAACATTATTGATGTGCTGAAACCTTTGGGGAATGATATTTTTTTAACAACTTCCCTTAACCCGGAATGTATTGAAGAAATATTAAAATAATTATTTTGGAGCAAAAGTAAATGCATCTGAAAAGAAATTTGAATCCTGTAACCCATATTCAATAAATGAATGGTAAGCCGTCTCAATCATTCCTGGTGCGCCGCAACAATATACTTGAAAATCATGAAGACTTTGATAATCATCTAAAACTTGCTGATGAACTAATTTCTTTTTAGCTCCATCTACCTCTTCATCAGAAAAGATATTAAAGACTGAAATATCTAATCCTGAAGAATACCAATCATCAATCACCTCGGATTGGTATAAATCCTTTTTAAAACGCATGCCACGATATAAGTAAATTTTTCTATTATTATTGGTCTTTATCATGTAATTGATAATAGACTTGATAGGGGCAAACCCTGTGCCTCCGGCAACAAAAATAATTGGATTTTCTGCATCGCGAAGATAAAACTGTCCCAAAGGGAGCTCGATTCGATGTATGCTCTTTTCAGGCATATCATTCAAAATGTAATTGGTAAACTTACCTCCCTTAATGACACGTATATGCAACTCAATAAGATCATCTCCGGGACAATTAGCCATTGAAAAAGCTCTACGTGATCCATCTGCCAATATAAATTCTAGATATTGACCTGCTTGAAATTTAACAGACTCGCCAGCCGGGAGTTTTAATACGACTTGGATAACATCATGGTTTAATTGATTGATACTTTCCACTCTTACTGGGGATATTTTGGGAGGAAAATTAGTTTCAACCGAATAAGTGTCCTCAATTATTAAATCGCTTGTTGCATAAGTTTTACACAGCAAATGTTGTCCTGTTTTATGTTCTGCCTCATTTAAAACTCCTGGCATGATCTCTTCATGAAAAGCTTGTCCCTCTAAAATTTTTGTTTTACATGAGCCACATGAACCGCTTTTACAACCAAAGGGAAGATTTATTCCAGCAAGAATAGCTGCCTCTAATATTGTCTGACTGGGCTTAACTGAAAATGTTGGCCCATTTTTAATTTGCACTTTAAACATTATTCCTCATCCTCTTTTTTATACTCCCCCTCAATCACAGAATCAGCAGATTTTGTATTCTCATGCTTATTGTATTTTTTTTGCATTTCCTCAAAAATATTCGAATGTGTATTTTTTGTCGGTACAACGAGAATTAGAACAGCTAGTAAATCGGTAAATACGCCTGGAAATAAAAATAATCCTCCGGCAATCATATTCTTAGCAGTGCCAAAGAGCATTTGTATCGGTGAACCCGCATTTTGAAATGAGGACATCATTTTGAATAATAGCTGTGATTTTTCCTCTTTGATCATCTTCCATCCAAGGAACCCAACAATTAAAATATATAAAAAATACCACCACCCATACATGGCCCCTAATTTAAAATATCCCCAGATTTCAAATATGGGTATCAAAATAACTAACCAAATACCAATAAATTTCATGTTAATTTGCTTTCCTGTAAAATACTTATGTGAACTATTTCCACCCCTACGCTCTTAATTCCATATGATAAATTTCTTTACATTTCTGTTACTTATTTTATCACCATGGGTCGGCAATGCCGATGATATTAGTAATATTAATGCATTAGTTAATAAACAAAATTCTATCTTAACGGTGCAACAAGCCTTTAATCCAGATATTTTTATAGCACCTACAAAAACTGCCATTACAATAAATTTTAATATTCAACCTGGATACTATCTATATCAATCAAAATTTAAATACTCAACAAAAAATAATGAATCATTTCAAGTGATTATCCCAGAAGGTGTAGAAAAAGAAGATGAGTTTTTTGGCAAACAAATTATTTACAATCAACCTATTTCCATTCAGGTAAATTTTAAAAATGCGCTGTTATCCGATGATGAATTTCGGATTCGATATCAAGGCTGCAGTGAACAAGGCCTGTGCTATCCACCTCAAGAAATTAATCTCATTGTCGATGATATTGATATCAATGTAATGAATGCCAATAATATGGATATTTATCGAAATGCTTATGAGGGCAATATTTTAGTTGCTTTCGCGCTTTTCTTTATTGGAGGAATTCTATTATCCCTGACCCCGTGTGTACTGCCTTTGATTCCAGTAATGCTAGGCATGCTAGCAAACTTAGATAAAAATAAAAGTGTGGCCACCATTGCTTATGTTTTTGGAATTTGTGTGACTTATGCGCTGATAGGCATCTTCGCTGCAAAAACAGGGAGCGTTTTGTCTCTCTATTTACAAAATCCGTTGATCATTGGATTCTCGTCATTGTTGTTTGTGGCATTTGCATTCGCCATGTTTGATTTTTATGACATAAGTCTTCCAACCAGCATTCAAACTAGGCTTAGTAATAAATCAAATTTAATAAATACGAAAAAGTATCTTGGAATCTTTTTTTTAGGAATGATCTCTTCTCTTATACTCAGCCCATGCGTTGCACCACCACTAGTAAGTGCGATTATTTATATTGGTCAAACTGGAAATATCATAATAGGATCAGTATCTTTATTTTTAATGGCACTTGGAATGTCTTTACCGCTTCTAGTAATTGGCCTGAGCTCTACACAGATCAAATTAAAAACTGGGCCATTGAGTAATTTTATAAAAAAGCTGATCGGCTTCATTCTGCTTGCAACGGCAATTTATATCTCGCATCGCTTCTTTTCTCCCATACTCATTAAATTATTTTACTTAACCTTAGCCTTAATTTTTTTCTTATTTGTTTTTCTATCTTTAAAAACATATAAAAACATTATTCTCTACATTGTTTTAATGTGCGCCCTTGGTATCTTTCTCCTTTTAACGTTTCAATTGGTTGATGAGTTTTCAAAAGATCAGGCTAATAATGTAATTTTCAAAAGAGCTCAAACTAATGACCAATTAGATGAGTTAATTTCGCAAAGTCATCAACCAATTATTATTGATTTCTATGCTGACTGGTGTGTGGCTTGCTTAGAATTAGAAAAATATACTTTTACTCATGCTAACATTCGTCCGCTACTAGAGAAATTTACATTAATTAAAATTGATGTCACCGAATATAACCAAAGCAATCAAGAACTGATGCAGCGCTTTAATGTTTTTGGACCTCCAAGTTTAATCTTCTTTAATTCAAAAAAACAAGAACTGCCCCAATTACAAAGAAATGGCTTTGTAAATCATGAGAATTTTTTAGATTTAATCAAGGACTTTGAATGAAAAAATTAAAGCTAATCATTTTTGCGATTATATTTTTTGGGATTGGAATTTATACGAATATTTATTTTAAAACTTCAAATTCTAATGTCATAGATGGTCCCTCACTAGATGCAATATTAACTCTTCCTTTTCATTCATCTGATGGATCCTCATTGAGTTTAAGTCAAATAGACATTCAAGATAAATTAGTCATCAACTTTTGGGCTACGTGGTGTGAACCTTGCAAAAAAGAATTACCCCAATTAAATAAATTTCATCAACAATTTATTAATGACGACAAAATCCAAATCATCGGTATAGCTATTGATGAACCCGACGCAGTAAAAATCTTCAATAAAGAAATCCCCGTGGACTTTGTAAATCTTATTGATGAACAAAATGGCTTTTTAGTTACACGTTATTTGAAAAATGAAAAAGGGGTGCTTCCATATACAGTTATTGTTAATAAGCAATATGAGGTTATTGAACAGTTTTATGGGGAAATTACTCTTGAAATGCTTCTAAAAGCATTTAAATAGCGCTTAAATCACTTTATTTTCTGTAAAATTCAAATTTTATATAAATATTAAAATCTAATTATTAGTAGACAAATTACCTGATTTTCGGCAAACTGATGTTCTAAATGTCGGTAAAATTATGAAAATTTCTATTATTAACGGTCCCAATCTGAACATGCTCGGGAAAAGAGAGCCTCAGCACTATGGTGTTGATGGGCTTGAACAAATTAATAAAGAAATTTGTTCAAATTTTCCTGATATAGACCTTCAATTCTTTCAGAGCAACAGTGAATCAGCAATAATCGACCATATTCATAATTTAGCTGTTGATTTTATTGTCATTAATCCGGCTGCCTTTACCCATACCTCCGTTGCTCTGAGGGATGCCATTAGCTCAGTAGATATCCCTTTTTACGAGGTTCATTTATCAAATGTTCATGCTCGAGAAGAATTTAGGCATAAATCTTTATTTTCAGACAAAGCTGTCGCAGTAATTTGTGGTCTAGGGAAACATGGCTATACAGCAGCTTTAGAACACATCGTTAAAAATAATTAATAAGGTGAATAAACATGGATTTAAGAAAACTTAAAAAGTTAATTGATTTGGTTGAAGAATCAGGCATTAGTGAATTAGAGCTCACCGAAGGTGAGGAAAAAGTTCGCATCAGTCGTCAAGGTCAAGCCTTTATCCAACAACCTCAACAATTTCATATTCCCCAACAGGTTGCACCGACAATGACTGAAAATAAGTTAACCACCTACGAATCGAATGTGGTCCCTCCACAAATTGATGAAGGTCACGTTTTATCCTCACCTATGGTTGGTACCTTTTATAGGTCTTCATCGCCCGAATCGGCTCCATATGTAGAAATTGGATCTACAGTAAAAAAAGGAGATACTCTTTGTATTATTGAGGCTATGAAATTACTAAATGAAATTGAAGCTGATCGAGACGGCGTGATTAAAAAAATTATGGTTGAAAATGCTCAACCTGTTGAATTCGGTGAACCTTTATTTATTATTGAGTAATCTATGTTTGAAAAAATTTTAATAGCCAATCGCGGTGAAATCGCCTTACGTATTTTAAGAGCTTGTCGTCAAATGGGAATCAAGGTTGTAACTGTTCATTCAGAAGCTGACGTTGATGCCAAGTATGTCAAATTATCTGATGAATCAGTTTGTATTGGTCCTGCCCCTTCAAACCTAAGTTACCTAAATGTACCCGCAATTATTAGCGCTGCTGAGGTTACCGATGCTGAAGCTATTCACCCAGGATATGGTTTTCTCTCAGAGAATGCTGACTTTGCGGAACAAGTTGAAAAAAGTGGATTTACCTTTATCGGGCCAAAGTCAGAAACCATAAGACTGATGGGCGATAAAGTGAGTGCAAAAGAAGCGATGATTAAAGCAGGGATTCCTGTAGTACCTGGGTCAGAGGGTGAGTTAAGTAATGAGCCTGATGAGATTATCAAAACAGCTAGAAAAGTTGGATATCCAGTAATTATTAAAGCTGCGGGTGGCGGTGGCGGTCGGGGCATGAGAGTTGTACATACAGAGGCTTCATTGCTTAATGCTGTATCCATGACCAAAAATGAAGCTCATAGTTTTTTTGGTAATGCAGCTGTTTATATGGAAAAGTATCTTGAAAATCCAAGACACATTGAATATCAAGTTTTAGCGGATAATTATAAAAACGCCATTCATTTATTTGAACGTGATTGTTCAATGCAAAGACGGCACCAAAAAGTTATTGAGGAAGCTCCTGCTCCTGGTTTACCTGAAAAGCTCAGAAGAAAAATGGGGGAACGTTGTGCTGACGCATGCCGTAAAATTGGGTACCGTGGTGCTGGAACTTTTGAATTTCTTTATGAAAATGATGAGTTTTATTTCATTGAAATGAATACCAGAATTCAAGTTGAACACCCGGTAACAGAAATGATCACCGGTGTTGATTTAATTAAAGAGCAAATTAAAATTGCCGCTGGAGAAAAACTAAGTTTAAGACAAAAAGATGTTCAAACAAAAGGTCATGCTATTGAATGCCGAATCAATGCAGAAGATTCTTATACGTTTGTTCCATCTCCTGGGTTAATTAATCGCTTTCATGTACCTGGCGGACCTGGAATTAGAGTGGATACGCATGTGTATGGTGGATATAGAGTCCCCTCTCACTATGACTCAATGATTGGTAAATTAATTGCCTATGGTGATACTCGAGAAGAAGCTCTTGCTAAATTGAGAATGGCACTATCTGAGATGTATTGTGAGGGAATAAAAATAAATATCGACCTTCATAGGGATTTATTAATTGATTTAGCCTTTCTACAAGGTGGTGCGAGTATTCATTACCTAGAAGAAAAGCTTGGAATGAAAAAGTAAGTGATATCACTTACTTTCAATGTATCAGATCATATTGCTCAACTGATTGGTGATGAACTAATTGAATTAAATGCACTGTCAGTATCTTTTAATGACTCAGATCTAGATACCGAAAATGAAAATGCCATCTTTGGCGAAGATCCAGATGATCATGAACGCTATTGGAAAAATACCAAAGTCATTTCGTTATTCAATCCACAAACAAATATTGAATTGCTTGTTAGTAAGTTACACAAAAAATTTAATATTTATCAACATCAAATTGCAATTGAAAGTATAGAGGATATTGATTGGATCAAGGAAACACAGTCTCAATTTAAACCTATCCAAATTAATGAGAAGATCTGGATCATTCCTTCCTGGCATAAAATTCAAAATCATTTAGTCACCAATATTCATCTTGATCCAGGTCTTGCTTTTGGAACTGGCTCACATCCTACAACCAAGCTCTGTTTGGATTTGCTATCCAAAGAGGAGTTAACCAACAAATCCGTCTTGGATTACGGATGTGGTTCTGGAATTCTTGCCATTGCAGCAAAAAAATTAGGCTCTGCACATACGATAGGAGTCGATATCGATCCACAAGCAATAATCGCTAGCAATCAAAATGCAAAAAAAAATGATATAAATGATATAAATTTTTTACAATCAAATCATTCAATTGAAGCAAAATTCGACCTCGTTCTTGCAAATATTCTTTCAAGTGCATTAAAAGTTTTGGCTCCTATTATTGCTTCAAAATGTAATGCCAATGGAAAAATTGCTTTATCCGGTATTTTAAAAAGCCAAGAAAATGAGATACGAGAAATTTATGCTAATGACTTTTTATTTAATGAGTCACTTTATCAAGATGGCTGGGTATGCATGACTGCCACGAAAAAGTCATAATTGATTTATATTGTTTTTTAATTGTACAACTTTATTAGTTATCAATTTTTTGTCCTGATCAGACATTTTTTGTATCTGCATCTTAACAATACCCATTCTTGGATTATTATTTAATAAATTAGGATTATTGATAAAGAAATTCCAATACAAGGAATTAAAAGGACATGAATCATCGTCATATTTTGTTTTTACATTGTATTTACAAGACTGGCAATAATCTCCCATCTTATTAATATAAGCGCCCGATGAAACATATGGTTTGGTTGCCAATAATCCACCATCAGCATATTGAGACATCCCAATGACGTTAGGCAATTCAACCCACTCAATTGCATCGATATAAATACCTAAAAACCACTCATGAACATATTTTGGATTTGTTGCATTTAATAACATGAAGTTACCAAGAATCATCAATCTCTGAATATGGTGAGCATATGCATTTTCTAAAGATTGTTGAATGGATTTTTTTAGACAATTCATGTCAGTCTGAGCATTCCAAAAAAAGCTAGGCAACTTATTAGTAAAAGCAAAATAATTACTTGCGACATAACCCGGCATTTTTGCCCAATATATACCCCGAATATACTCTCTCCACCCAATAATTTGTCTAATAAATCCCTCTACTGAATTTAGGTTAGTTAAATCCGGATGTAGTTTTTTTTCTGCCAGTCGGACAACCTCCATAGGATGAAGCATTTTTGTATTCAAAGAAAAAGAAATTAATGAATGAAATAAATACTTATTATCTTCTGACATTGAGTCCTGAAAATTTCCAAAATCAGATAAACACTCATTTAAAAAATGTTCAAGCAACATTAAAGACTCTTGTCTATTTTTTGGCCAGTTAAAATTATTTACATCGATGTCGCCAATAAATGAAATTTTTTTATCTTCAATTTCTGAAAAAATTTTACTAACATCATGATGAAATTTTATTCTGACGGGTAAATTAATTTTTGGATCCCATTTTTTACGATTATCATGATCAAAGTTCCATTTTCCTCCTATGGGTTTATCATTTTCCATCAGAATTGAATTATTTTTACGAATAGTCCTATAAAAATCTTCCATGCGCCAAGTTTTTTTTTCTTTAAAAAAACGACCCACACTTTTTCTATCCGATATAAAGTGTTCTGAAGAAAAAACTTCTGTTTCAATATTTAACTGATCAGTTATCACTTGAAATTGTTGATCTAAACGATACTCATCAGGCTCTTGCCATTCAAGTTTTGAATAATTATTTTTTAATAACTCTTGCTTGATATTTTCAAAAAAAGAATGCTCATTATTAGAATCAGATATCTCAATATAATGAATGTTATGGCCTATCTCTCTCAATTCATTCCTAAAAGATCTCATAGCATTAATAAACGCTATTATTTTTTGAATGTGATGTTTTACGTATGTCATTTCGGAGTTTATTTCCATCATTAAATATGTCACATCATCATTTATAGCTTTAAACCAACTGTGATTTATGTTTAACTGATCTCCTAAAATTATTCTAAGTATTTTCATTCCATCTCATTCCATCTCATTTCATATTCATTGGTTAGATCATATGTATTTTTTTGCTTGATCACATTAAATCTTCTTCCCCCTCTAGGGTCAGTACCATAACCAGCAATATAAAGCCAATTACCCTGATTTGAATAAATGTCAAAATCAATCAAGTATTTTTGATAAAAATCTGCGCCCACTCGCCAATCTGTATATAAATCAAAAATAATGTAGGAGGCTAAAATCTGTCGCATGCGATTCGATAAAAAACCACTCTGCATCAATTCTCTAATAGCTGCATTCATAAATGACGAATGGGTTTTCCCACATTCTAATTTTTCAAGAGTCATTTCATGATCAATTCTATTTATTTTTGAATTCTTTAATCCATATTTAAAATATAAATTTTCACCATACTTAAAATGAAGAAATCTAAAATAATCTCTCCACAATAATTCAAAAAAAATCCAGTAGGTGCTGTCATTTGCACCTCTTGTTGATTCATATCTTTTTAATTTTTTATATAACTGTCTTGCTGAAATAAAACCTTGGCTCAGCCAAACAGAAAATTTTGTTGAAAAATCTCTCCCAGAGAGTTCATTGCGAGTGATTTTGTAATTAGATGCCTTATTGTCTTTGAAGTAATCATCCACAAAACTTTGTGCTCCATATTCACAAATGGAGTAATTGTTTAAGAAATCGACGCTACCGATAAATTTTGATTCACTTACACTAGGTAATTCAAATTCATCTAATCCTATGATTGAGATAGATTCTGGAATAGCAGGCAAACACAGAGGCTCGGCTACGACTAGATTTTTTTCCACCATATTCCTAAATGTTGTAAATGTATCTGGAATTTTTGTGGGTGCGCATGGCAAATCATCAAGATCAATGAGAGAAGAGTCCCATATACAATTTATTTTTTTATCAACTAAACTTACCTCCCTCTTTTCATATGGAGCAATGATCATTTCACAATAAATTTCATCAAAGCTGTTTAATTCAGATATCTGATTAAAGACTTGCCTTGGCTCTCCTTGAAAAATATGCAGTCGGTGTCCTCTCTTATTGAGATTTGTTTTTAAATTTAACAAGCCTTGGATAATAAATTTATCTTTGCTTGTTAAGTTATTTTTGATGTCTCTTAAATTAGAATTAATTATGTAGATAAAAGATATTTTCTGTGATTTTTTTATGCACTCATTTAAAGCATGGTTATCCTCAAGCCTTAAGTTGTTCCTGAACCAAAATATATTATGAGTCACGATGATTTCGACATCTTTGTGAGCAATATTTGACTTGTCCCCAACACTTTTCCCATTTCTTTCTCCATGTAAATGGTCGCTTACAAGTCTGGCATATCTTTTCAGGAAGATTAGTTTTTTTCATATGTATACGACATTAAATTTTTTGATGGTTCTTAGAATATTTAGATAAAATTTATAAATTATGCTTATAATTAAACTATGCGTCCTGTAATTATTAATGTTTTATTACTATTCCTACTTACTGCATGCTCATCCACAGGTACAAGCATTCAACGCCCTGCTCCACATAATGACTTTACAGGAAGATACTTGGAAAAGCATTTTTCGAATGAAGATGCAAATGACTATATGATGAGAGTTTGTAAAGCTTACGGGGGGCTTAATCAAGATAGTGTTCAAAAAAAAGAAAGCGACCTACTTCTTCAAGATATTTTCGAATTTAAATGTAATTTTGCTAATAAAAATAAAGAAGAATTAGACATCGATGGCAAATCGTCAAAAAGACTTAATGGAACAATCGCTAAACAGAAATGTGAAAGACTTGGTTTTAAGGTTGGCAGCAAAGATTTTGCAAATTGTCTCCAAGAACTCACCCAATGATTAGATTTCTCATACTTGTTTTTATATGCCACATCTCCTTTGCCAATGAGAAAATTTATTCATGTGTTGGAATGAGTCATTTTGAGTTGGCTGGAGCCAGTGGTGCTAAAGAAGAAAAGCAAAATCGAGAGTATAGATTTGAAAATTTAACATTAAAAGATTTAAATGATATTCCTTGTGAAAATATTGACGAACATTTACTCTGTAATTCTACCCTTTTAAATATCAGATCCGTAGATTTTAACCTTCAAACTTTAACCATAGAAGATTCAATCTCAGGTAATAAAGGCTTTGGTCATTATATTGAAAATTTTACGGGTACATGTCAGATCAAATAAAAATAGATAATTTATCAGGGTCAGAGTTTTTAGTGACGGTTACAGCTGATCATATAACCACACATCAAGTTACCCTTGATGAAGACTTTCTTAATAATGTAAATATAAAAAATCTTTCTAAAGAGCAAATTATCCATAAATCATTTCTATTTTTACTCTCAAAAGAAACTAATATCTCTATTTTAAAAAAATTTAATATTGAAGTGATAGCATCCTATTTTCCTGACTTTTATAATCACTTTAATTAATCGAAACTAAAGTTATTAGAATCAGTCTTTTTATAATATTTCTGCTTATGAAGCTATGCATAAAATTTTCTTTATATTTTTATTAACTATCGCATACTCTATTTACTCACAGGATCTAGAAAACGGAACTTATCAAGAGTTTTTTGATAACAAAAATCCTAAATATGAAATTTCTTATCTGAATGGGAAAAAAAATGGAATAGAAAAATTTTGGTATGAGAGTGGTCAATTAAAAATGCAGAGTGAGTTTAAAAATGGAAAAGAACATGGGCTCTGGCAGCAATGGTATGAAAATGGTCAAATTAAGCTACAAGTTGAGTATGAAAGCGGAAAAGAACATGGGCTCTGGCAGCAATGGTATGAAAATGGTCAGCAAAAATCAAAAAGTAAATGGGTATCGGGTAAAAAAAATGGTCTTGAATGGATATGGGACAGTGATGGAAATTTACTTTCAAAAGATCACTACCAAAATGGAAAAATTATACAATAACTTGAAAAAACAATTTATATCTCCATATTGAAGATATAGAAATGGTTATGCCTAATGGGTAACCTCTCTATATTAATATTTTGCTTATTTAAGGAGATAAAAATATGAAAATTTCATTTGGAAATCTATACCCAAGTACTCTTGGATTTGAAACTGTTTTAAGAGATATTGAGGCGCTCATGGATAATTCAATTGAATCCATCAATGACAAGTTTCCACCTCATAACATTATTAAAATCAATGACACATCGTATGCAGTAGAGCTTGCTGTTGCAGGATTTAAGCAAACTGAAATTGACATTACTGTTAAAGATGGATTGCTTGTTATCAAAGGTGACAAAAGTAATTCTCATTCAGAAACACAATACTTACACAAAGGAATTTCTAATCGATCCTTCACAAAATCCATTCGCCTTGCGGACACGATTGAGGTTCAAGGCGCAACATTGAATGATGGAATATTATCTATTAATCTTGAGAATATAATTCCTGAGTCAAAAAAACCAAAAAAAATTGAAATTAAGGAACTTAAAAATTTTGATGTCCCAAAAATTGAAAAGTCAATTGAAACTGTAAATACATAAAAAGGAGTAGTCGCTACTCCTTTTTTTTAAAATTTTCTATCACAAGGCAGCCAGCCGATTCCATACAAGGCCAATCAGAATCTGGGCCACATACATTTCCTGTAATTCTAGAGTTTGTTATTTGATAAAGCTGTACATCAGAATTAATATCGGAACTCACAGAAACGTTTCTTGGTAACATATCAACCAAGTCATCAGCATAATCTTGAGCAGAAAAAGATAAAAGTATATAAATTAATCCGATCCGGATAGATCTGTGATTGAATAGACTCCAGTTGGACGATCTTTTTCGGTTTTCCATGTTTTTCTTTTGACAATTCGACATCGATCTCGATTAATATCAGATGCTCCAAATTTTAATTTTGCGTTTGGAATAACTCGATAAATGTGACGCTCTAATCCATCGATGGTCTCAGGAGCATCATCGTGGGCACAAAAAATTAAAACTCTCTGTTGCCTGTTGTCTGTCTGTCTGATAATTACCAAATCATCTCTTTTGAGCTCTTTAAAATATTTTTTTAACTTTTCAAGCTCCTCTTTGGAAATAGGTTCTGTTTTAAGCAGACTCACTCTTTTCATCAAAGAAATGGCATTGGCATTAAGTTTGTCTTTACTTAATAACTGAGGAATAAATCTTATCACCCACTGATCACTTTGCTTTGATTTTTTTAGTTCAGCAACTATTTCATCAACCGGGTATTTTGATAGTATTGGAGGTCTCATATACCTGTAATTATATTCAAAAATACACCTAGATAGTAAATAATCGATAGAGTAATAAAGGAAGCCAACAAAAATAAATATTTTTTAATTAAGAATTCAGATTTATCATGGGCACTATTTATTATTCGGTATAAGTAAAATCCTAATAGATAAGAGGGGATAAGACCAATAATCCATACCCATGCTACTCGCCTAAATCCAAAGAAAAGACAAATAATTAAGGTTATTAATAGGATAATTCCACCTAATCTTGACCAAAAATTATGATTCATGACGTTATAATAATAGATATGCCTAAAGAAATAAATTATTCTCGATTTGATACCGTTATTTTAGGATCAACTTTTCTTACTTCGATTGTCACATTTTTAATATACATTGGTTTTAGTCTTTATAAATTTTTTAAAGCGGGTATCTGGATAAAATCATTAACTACTTGTCAGGTCTTTAATATATTTTGTTCTGATAATTTTTTAATAAAAATAATTGGTAACCTTGAAGCTCTTTTATTTGTATCTCTAGTATTTGGTTTTTACTTTGCAATTCACTTATTGCTTACAAAAAAATGAAATTTATCTATTTAATTATCTCTTTATTTTTTTTTGAAAATCTATATGCCCTCAACTGTAATGGAAAAATTTCCCAGCAATATGAAATAAACCATCAAATCCATGATCAACTAGATCTTGAGGATATAAATATTATTGTAAGTTTTAATAATGATTTCAGCGAAATTAATTTTGACTCCTCTAACCAATTAAGAATAAATAATGAAAATATTTTTAAGTGTGTAAAAAACAATACAGCTATTGAATGCTCAAAAAATAAAAAGTACCGATCAGTAAAAAATGATATTGATCCTCAAACTGGATTTAAACATGAATTAACAGCTGAAAGTGAATATTCAATGATGATTACATTTGCTAAAAGTAAATATTTAACATTTAACCATCTCATCAATTCTGATGTAACTGATCCTCAAATTATTCATTCAAAGGAAATTGCCAGTGGTAAATTTACTTGTGAGTAAACATGTACTGGATTGATATTTTAGTCTTTGTAGCTCTTATTGGCCTACTGATCATCATTATCCTTATTGCTAAAAAATAATCATGGGCTTATTTCATTGGAATGATAGTCATAAATTTTACCTGAATGATCTATTGTTAGATTTTCAATGACCTCTACTAAATAATCAGTAGACTGACTTGGGGTAAAAATTTCATGCTGAACTGATCCAGTAAAAGGACTTGATAACCTGCTTGCCACCGTTCCAGGGTGAAGACCACATACAATGATATTTTTATATTTACGCTTCAACTCAATGGCTAAATTTTTTATCATCATATTCAGGGCTGTTTTACTCATCCGATAAGCATACCAACCTCCTAAGTGATTATCAGAAATACTACCGACTTTAGCAGATAAGAAGATTATCTTCGTATGGTCTTTAAAAGATTGGCTTAGGGCTTTGATCAAGAGAGCAGGAATAATACAATTAATCCGGTAAGAATAAGCGAGTGCTTCAGCGTTCAAATCACGAATGCTTTTTTCAGGTTTATATGCCTCATTATGCAAATGCCCTGTTGCAAATATAATCAAGTCAAATTTTTTATCTGTAGGTAAATCTGGAAGTATTTCAGAATTAAAATCATAAATAATTTCCACTACTGCTGTATTATCCTTTAATCTCGATCTTGAAATAGCTGTAATATTATTACTTTTTAAATTTTGATATTTGTTCAACAAAGCAGAACCAATTGAACCTGAAGCACCTATAATTAATATATTATTCATTTATTGAATCTTTCATAGTCTTTTGAATCTTAAAAAATATGTTATATCTTGTTAAGACATTTATTGCTGTCGCAATTATTCTAATTGCATCTGAACTAAGTAAAAAAAGCACTACCCTGGCTGCAATGTTATTAGCTATGCCTATTGTTCTTTTTGTATCATTTGCTTTTATCTATCAACAAAAAAAAGACAATGCACAAATTGCTGCATTAACATTTGAAACCGTAATATATATATTGCCTGTTTTACCCTTTTTATTTCTTTTGTCTTTACTTTTAAAAAATGGTTTTAATTTTTATTTATCACTTTTTTTAGTTTCAATTGGCATATGTATAGTTACCTACCTTTTGAATCTCTACTTATCAAACTAATACTTTTTTCATTATATTTTTTAACATCATATGAGCAATGGTGAGTGCAAATAAAGTCGGAAAAATTAACAAGATTATCGAGATGTTTGTAAAAAAGGCGAGGTAACCCCATACCAGTAAGACTGGTGCGGTAAATAGAAGCATCCATAGTATGTCTAATTTTAAGTTTATTGAATAATTAATGATTGCTTTCATTCCATGAAAAAAGCAAAAATAATAAGCAAACCAAACCAAAGGATGAAGCAGATATCCAGCAAGCATCATAATGCTAAGTGAGGCTGCTAAAAGGAATAATTTTTTTTGAAATAAGATCTTCGACCAAAATAATATTGCAAACATAAATATTATTACTATAAGAGAATATATCAATGAATTGATTTGTAAGCCTGCTAATTGTAAAAAAATATTATTTACTTCCTCAATTTTAAAAACCACCGGAATAAGTGTCACTATGATTCCCCAGTACATATTTTCAAATGTCGTTGTCTTATATCCCTGCATATCGCTTTCTCCAAAATGAACCAGGGACATAAGCAGTAATATGATTAGAGAGATAATTGGGCTTACAAACCAAAATATAAGACCAAATATTACTATGCCAATATAAATACAATAAATTTTTAGTTTAAATATAAGATTATTGGTTGAATCCCAAATAATTTTTCCATCTAATGCCCCATGCCCCATCCCTATCGTTGCAATCATCACAAAAGACCAAAAAATTGGTGAGGGTAAATTGAAAGTTGGTAAATAATTTGACCCTATATTTTCTGAGTAACTAAAAATTATTACCAGACTTAAACATATGAATAAAATCTGATGATATGTTATTTTTTTATTTAAATAATGCATAAATCATTATTTTTTTGGGTGAAGTTTTTATCAGATGTATTAGATCTTTATATGATGGAATATCTGCTAAAAATCGAATAATAGATTGAATACATTTAGCATTAAACAATTTCATAAATATTTCGGGAGCTAAATCAGGATAAAAATAACAAGCTTTTATAAACACCTTATCTAAGAAGTGAGTGATTATTTTCTCTTTAAACACTATTTGATTTAGATTCTTATTTTTAGATTCTTTTGCCCATGTAGCTGCCCGCAGTAATAAATAACCCGATGATGGACGTGCAAATCCACCGCTTATCCCTGTAGGGATTATTCTGTTTGTTCTTTTGAATGATTGAGATATTGACATTGGGATGATGCCTTTTTCAACAGATAATGATTTAAATGTTTTATATTGTGTTAAAGATATCTGATGTAATTTTTCTAGATTATCAAAATTTTTCAATCGGCCAAAAGCTGTTGTTTCAACAAGTAAAGAATTATGATTAAATGGAATTACATAATTAAAAGCTATTTCTTTATCGGCTTGAATAAAATTCATTAGCTGACATTCTTTAATATTGTGATCCTTATTTTTTTTTATTGTAGTTCCTATAAAGTACTGGTAAAGCATAGGTTCTGATTTATCTATATTTGTCTCATGGCGAGGTGAACTATTGAGCACATACTTTGCTTTATAAATTTCTTTATTTGTTGACACAGAAACATATTTTTTATTTTCTTTTATCTGACTTACTTCACTATAAAGTATTTTTATTCCTCGAGCTTTTATTTGATTTAGCAAAATATTAATTATTTCTGAATATTGATAAGTTTGATATTTGTATGGCTTTATTTTTCTTTTAATTTTATTATTTTTTTCTGATACAGAAATTTCATTAAAAGATTGAATTGGAAATATATTATATTCTTTTTTGAGATCAATCAGCCCTGGCCCTTGCCATGTGCTAATAAAGCGTTCATCAATTTTTTTATTCTTTTCTAAAATTAAAATTTTTAAATTTTGATGTGCTTTTAAATACTGACTGATAAAAAGTAAATTCGATAGCCCCCTTCCAATTAAAATTAAATCAAACATTTTATCCATCAACACTTGGCGAATTTTTAATTGGTAAATGTAGCATATTGTTATGTACGGGATGATAATTAAATTCTTTCTTACTATTAAGATAGTAACTTAACGTTATAAATATTTTTTCAAAATTATTTAAATAAACCCTTCCCTCTATATAGCTTTTTTCTTTTTTTAATATTTTTATGCCAATAGCCTGATAGAGTTTTGATGCTAGGCCAAAACATGTTGAAATATTATTCGGTAAAAAGCGAATTGCATAATTTGCACTGTTAAAATAATTCTCTGCAATTTTTAATATTTTTTTCTTTTCAATATCTATTTTTTTAATCACTTGTTGATTATTAAGAACATCATCAGGATCTACTTGTCCGATCAAGTTTACTGGAATATAAACTCTTTTATTTTCCGCATCCTCTTTAATATCCCGAATAATATTTATGAGTTGCATACCTATACCAAGATCAATTGCAAAATATTTCATATTTTTATCTTTTATTTCGACTGCATCACATACCATTAACCCTACGACACCAGCAACGCGGTAACAATATTTTAAAAGCTCATTGATTGATTTTGGTTGTTTAAATTCAATATCACTTTCTTGCCCTAAAATAAATTCTTTTAAATACTCATTCCGAGGAAATTTTTTTTTACCAATTTTTTTTAAACAATTAAATCTTTTTTTTAATGTAATTATTGAAAGATTTTTTTTTAGTTTTTCTATCTCTTTTTTTGCATCCAGATTATTATTTTCATCAACCATATCATCAATTTCTCGACACATTTCATAAATCGCATAAATTGGTTCTATTAATTTTTTATCCATGAATTTGGAGGCCCAATAAAATGTTTTTCCATGCATCTGAATAACTTTATGATTAGCCATGGATTATCCTTTCAACCACTTTTGCTGAATTAAGGACTCCAGGTACTCCAGCACCAGGATGCGTGCCCGCCCCGACGTAAAATAAATTTTTATAATAATCATCTTTATTGTGGGTACGAAACCAGGCTGATTGAGTCAGTATTGGGGCAATAGAAAATCCAGAACCATGTGGTGTCATGTAACTATCTTTAAAGTTTTCTGGAGTCATTACAAATAAGTCATCAATAACATCTTCTAAATTTGGCATAATTGTTTTACTTAATGCTTTGACTATTTTTTTAGCATAATCCATTTTTATTTCTTCCCAAGGTATGCTGGCCTGAAGGTTGGGAACAGGCACTAGTGCATAGAAACTGTCTGCACCCTTTGGTGCAAATGTCTCATCTGTTGCAGTCGGTCTGTGCAAATATATTGAAAAATCTTCCGCTAAGATTTTTTTATTAAAAATATCATTTAATAATTCTCTGTATCGAGGTCCCATCCATATTGTATGGTGAGCCACCTTATTATATTTTGCTTTTGTTCCAAAAAATAATACAAATAACCCCATCGAATGTTTGGCATATTTTTTAAGGAAACGATTTTGTAACGATATTTTTTGTTTATCTAAAAAATTATTATTTACTGTGATTGGATCTGCATTAGCAATCACAATATCTGGCTTGATTGATGGTTTATTTTTTATAATGATATTACTTATTGAATTCATAGAAGTTTCAAACTTTTCTACTTCATGATTCGTTTTTATTTTCACTCCTTGTCGAAGCATTAGATTTTTTAATTCATCAACGACTTTTGCCATACCGCCCATGGCAAAATATATTCCCCATTTCTGTTCTAGAGCATGGATGAGCGCATAAATTGAAGATGTCTGGAATGGATTTCCACCAACAAGCAGTGGTTGAATTGAAAACACTTGTCTCAGGTTTTCATCTTTAAGGTAACTTGAAACAAATTGATATACGGACTGATAGCCCTTAAGTCTTAAAATATCTGGAGCATATCGAATCATTGTCGATAATTTATGAAATGGTTGATCTGCTAATTTTAAATACCCAATTTCAAAAATTTCCTGTGCTCTTTTCAACATTTTTTTATATCCATCAACATCATTTAGATTTATCGATTCAATCTGACTGAGCATTTTTTCTCGATCTGGAACATAATCAAATTCAAATCCATTAACAAAGTAAAATCGATACCATGGATCCAATGGTTTAAACTCCAAATGATCTTCGAGCCTCTCATTAAATAATTCGAATAACTCGTAAAATAAATTAGGGGCAGTTATGACTGTTGGGCCAGCATCATGTAAATAGTCATCTCTTTTAAATTGTTGTGCCCTACCACCAACTTGATCTAACTTTTCTATTAAAGTGACATCGTGCCCTTTTGCCCTCATTCTTATTGCAGATGCGATACCACCAAAACCAGAACCTATAACAACTATTTTCACAAGCTTTCCTTTAATTGAGCAGATATGCTTATAAAAATAGGTTGCAGGATAATTGGAACTTGGTGAATGTAGCGATCAATTTTTGATAATTTTTTTATGATCATTTCTTTTCCCTGTTCTATTGAGTCATTAAAATTAGATTTCCTACTTTTTCCTTTGTCATTATTTATTATGTTTATAAAATTCATATGTTTAAGTGTTATATCTGTTTTGTCACTCATCGCATTATTTAAATCATTGATCATTTGATACACCAGTCCAATAATATGCATCAAATTTACCAATCCTGTTATTTCAGCCTCTGTTAACTCTTTACAACGAAACATTCCATCAAGCGGAGTCATTAATAAAGGTCCCGTTTTTTCATATGCTATTTTTTCATATTCTTTTAATGATATTTTTTTAATATTTACTTCGACATCTCGTATTTGGCCATCTATTATTTTTTTTACACTATCGGAAAGTGATTTTAAGAGTATCGTTTGATGCCATCCTGTTTCTATCTCTGAAATTTTATTAAATGCTTGAGCTATCAAAAAGTCCCCCGTACAGATTGCTGCAGGAATTCCATATTTTTTCCAAATGGTTTTATCGCCTCTTCTTTTTACATCTTGATCACAAATATCATCATGCACTAAAGATGCTGTATGCATAAGTTCACATGCTGTAGCCCATTTTATTACGGTATTCTTAGGGAGATCTAAAAGCTCACCCGCAGCTAAGGCCAATTGAGCACGTATAAATTTTCCTTTAGATTTTTTTTGATGACTCAACCATTTATTTAATAGCTTATTATTAGTGAGAAATGATTGTTTTAATTCAACTTCAACTTTTGGTAAGTCAATCTTTGCCTCTAGAGGCATATAGAATTCGTCAAAGTGACTACTGATAATTATCTTCATAATAAAAAAAAACGCGCCCAGAAGGCGCGTTTCTTATCTCAAGATTTTAAAAGTGTAACTAAATTATTATGCACCCGCATCAGACTTACGCTGAGCGATCATATAAATCATTACACCAAACAAGGCTTTTGCTACCACGTCAGCTATAGTATATCCAACTTGAATAACTGGGTTTACTGCACCTGGATCAGCTTGAAATCCGATCATTGGTAAAATAAACACGATTGGGTAGAAACACCATGAAAGAATCGTTAAAGTTCTTGCTTTACTTACAAGGCCTTGAACGGCTTTAGGCTGTTTACTGATAGATGCACCAAGGCCACTAACAAGATCCCTTACAATATATATAAATGGAATCATTGAAAGAACCCACCACATCCAACGGTCACCATACATTGATGAATCAGTAATGATTTCACCTGGATAGCCTAGAATAACCATCACTGCTGCAGCTAATGCAAGTTTTGTACCTTTAGAATATGTTTCTTCTCTAGATAGTCTCATTACTAAAACAAGCTCTAGAAGTAACAATGGTACAGTTAATAACCAATCCACATAACGATATGCATCATTAAATTGAGCACCAGTTGCTTCAACAGAACCATTAACTAATGTGTATGCATCATTGAAACTTTCAAACATTCTTAAATAATGATAAAAAGCGATTAAACAAACTAATCCTGATAAGGATAGCGCTGTTTTATATGCAGGAGCGACTTGAGAACGCTGTGCAAAAAAGAAAACTGTTGCCGCACCAAATGTTGCGATGGCAAATGACAACGAGTTGTAAACTAAATTAAATCCACCTACTTCCATAGAGATTCTCCATTTTAAATTTATATTGCTCTTTTGAAACTATCATCACTTTCGAAAGATACAAAAAAACCCATAAACTTAAATAAATACCTCTCTTCATGTATTAACTTAAATTTATAGATCCAGAAAAATCAGTATAACTGATTATTGATAATGACTAAAATGTTTTATAAAAGTTTCATAAAAAAACCCTTGTATAACAAGGGTTTTTTATTGTTCTAAACGCTACTTCTATTTACGTGCTTTCCATATAGAATAAAGCACCCAGATGGCTACAAGACCAACAATTCCCTCACCGCCAAGTGAGTTTAGATGGCCAGTTACAGTTTCAATGACTCTTGGTTGACCGAAGAATGGTATTGCTGCTCCACCCATAAGTATCTGTAAAACAATACCAAGAGCTAAAAGACTTATTACGGTTTCCGCAAGTGCAGCGGCCCAACTTCTTACTGTTTTTAGAATATCCATCTATTACTTCTCCTTGTTTTAGTAATAACTATAGAAATTACGTTTAAACTCTCAACTCTTTAAACATATAAAAAACAATACTCTCTTTGTAAAAAAATACAATATTTAGTAAAAATTTTTATATTGACAACAATATATAGATATTATAAATTAATAAGTTCCCCTATATAATTCGTAAATATTTGCTCTTGCTAACATCAAAAAATGATAACTTGAACTACTCCACTGTGACTGATTTTGCTAAATTTCGAGGTTTATCAACATCTGTTTTTTTAGATAATGCAACATGGTAGGCTAATAATTGTACTGGAATTGAATGGACGATGGGTGACAAGATTCCTACATGTCTATTGGTTCTAATAACATGAATACCCGTTTCAGCATCAAAATGACTATCAGCATCTGCAATCACAAAAAGCTCTCCCCCTCTTGCTTTAACCTCTTGCATATTTGATTTTACTTTTTCTAATAATTTATCATTGGGAGCAATCACAACAACAGGGAGGTCTTTATCCACCAATGCTAAGGGGCCATGTTTTAATTCACCAGCGGGATATGCTTCCGCATGAATATAAGACACCTCTTTTAATTTTAGTGCTCCTTCGAGAGCAATAGGGTAATGCAATCCCCGTCCTAAAAAAAGAGCATTAGATTTTTGACTAAATTTTTTGGCCCATGCTTTAATTTGTGGTTCTAAATTTAATGCTGTTTGAATATGTCCAGATAATTTTCTTAGCTCTTCTATGTAGGCTAATTCATTTTTCTTTGTAATTTTTTTTCTTTGTTTTGCAAAAATTAATGCTAAAACAAAAAGGCAAACTAATTGAGTCGTAAATGCTTTTGTTGAAGCGACACCAATTTCAACTCCTGCTCTGGTATAAAAAACATTATTTGATTGTCTAACTATGGCACTTTCTTGAACATTACAAATAGTTAAAGAATGTTTATTTCCGTTTTTCTTAGCTTGTTTCAATGCTTCCAACGTATCAAGCGTCTCTCCTGATTGAGATATGGTTATAATAAGTTGTTTTTTCGGAGTCACTACATCTCGATAACGATATTCGCTAGCAATTTCTACGTTAACAGGCACTTTAGCTAGATGTTCAAACCAATATTTAGCTGTTAAACCTGCATAGTAACTTGTTCCTGCCGCTAAAATTAAAATACTTTCAAACTTTGATGCATCAAATTTTGTTCCACCAATCAATTTTGGATTAATGGAACCCTCATCGATAATGGACTCAATAGTATCTGCAATTGCAACAGGTTGTTCATATATCTCCTTTTGCATAAAATGATTATATGGGCCAAGTTCCATTTGGTTTTCTTTAACAGAGCTTTTATGAACTTTTCTATTAATTTGATTTAAATTATTATCAAAAATTTGATAGTCATCTGAAGCAATTAAAGCTATATCTCCATCCTCAAGAAACACTACATTATTTGTTACTGATATTAATGCCGAAATATCAGATGCAATAAAATTTTGATCCTCTGATACTCCTATAATTAACGGACATCCATTTCTTGCAACAATAATTTCATTTGAGTATTTATCACTCACTGCTATTGCATAAGCTCCCTCAAGTTTTTTACAGGTTTTATGCACCGCATCTAAGAGCGAAGATTTATTTTTTCTATAGAAGTGAATTAAATGTGCGATTACCTCGGTATCAGTTTCTGATTTAAATTTATAACTTTTATTTTTTAAGAACTCACAAAGTTTTGCATGATTTTCAATAATGCCATTGTGCACAACTACTATTTCATTATTTGAAATATGGGGATGTGCGTTTTTTTCTGATACTCCACCATGTGTTGCCCACCTTGTATGACCAATACCTGTTTTACCCTTAAAATCTTTTTCTAATATTTTTTTATGAATTGTTGAAACTCTTCCAACTGATCTAATTCTTTGAATTCGCTGATGATGAATAATCGCGACTCCTACCGAGTCATATCCTCGATATTCAAGTTTTTCCAATCCATTAATTAAGATTGGAACAATATTATTATTTTTTGATACACCGCCAACAATTCCACACATATTTATTTTTTCTTTGGTCTTTGCCAGTTACTGATACTTTTTTGACTTACTCTGGATAAGGTTAATTGATTCTCCGGTGCATCCTCTACTATTGTTGATCCTGCTCCAATAGTAGCTCCTTTTTTAATAATAACAGGTGCAATCAATTGTGTATCTGATCCAATAAAAACATCATCTTCTATAATTGTCTGATGTTTATTTGCTCCATCATAATTACATGTAATTGTTCCCGCTCCAAGGTTAACGCTTTCTCCAATTATAGAATCGCCTACATAAGATAAATGATTAATTTTTGTATGATTGCCTACAGTCGATTTTTTTAATTCCACAAAATTCCCGATATTAATATTATTTGATAAAGATGTTGCGGGTCTTATTCTGGCATAGGGGCCGATATTACACCCATGTCCAATTATTGCCTGATCAATATGATTAAATGCTAATAATTGATTGCTCTCTCCAATAGTTGTGTCTTTGATAATATTATAAGGACCGATATAGGTACCTTTTTTTAAAATTACATCGCCTTCAAAAATACAGCCTATATCAATTACGACACCTTCTTCACACATCAAAGAACCACGTATATCAATTCTTTCTGGATCAATAATTTTTATGCCTTGATCAATTAATAACTGTGCTTTTTCTTTCATATAAGATCTTTCTAGGTCAATCAACTCTCTCATTGAGTTAACTCCCTGAATTGTATTTTCATTGCTGGAGATAACGTCCGCAATGTCGACTTGATCATTAACAGCCAATTCTATGATATCAGTTAAATAATATTCTTTTTGTGCATTATTATTATTAAGCTTTAATAACCATTGGTTCAAAAAATCTGTTTTTACACACATGATCCCCGTATTAATTTCATTGATAAGAAGCTGTGATTGATCACAATCTTTTTCTTCAACAATTTTTATAATTTTTTTTGTTTGTTGGTTACGAACAATTCTTCCAAAACCATGTGAATTTTTTTTAAAAAAAGTAATCAATCCTATTCCTGTTTTTGATGTTGCTGTAAACAATTCTTGTAAGATATTAGAGCTAACCAATGGGACATCGCCATATAAAATCATTGTGTATTCGCTATCTAATTTTGGTATCGCCTGAATAACAGCATGCCCTGTACCCAATTGTTGCTCTTGAATTACAAAATGTAAATCTTGTGATTTGAAATAATTCTGGATTTCTTCTGCTTGATAACCAATTATTGGGATTATTTTTTTTGGATGAAGTGTTCTTGCAGTTTCGATTACTTTTTCAAGAAAAGGCTTTCCTAAAAAGTGATGCATGACTTTTGGTTTAGTGGACCTCATTCGAGTTCCTTTACCTGCAGCCAATATAACAATATCTAGATTCATAATATTAGGAAGTATAAACAAAAAAAGCAGCCTTATCGCTGCTTTTTTAGATCAACCAGATTACTTTTTCTTTCTTAATCTTTGAATTGCTTGAACCTGTGCCACAGCCTCAGCTAATTCAGCTTGTGCTTTCGCATAATCAATATTACCTTTTTGATTATTTAAAGCATCTTCAGCTTGTTTTTTTGCTTGATTAGCTTTGGCTTCATCAAGATCAGTTCCACGAACGGCTGTATCTGATAAAACAGTAACTGAACCAGGTTGAACTTCTAAAATTCCCCCTGAAACATACACGAGCTCTTCTTCATTCTTACCAGATATTTTTATTCTTACTGAGCCTGGTTTTAAAGTTGTTATCATAGGCGCATGATTTGGATATATACCCACCTCTCCCATTGATGAGGGTGCCACAACAAACTCCGCTTCCCCAGAAAAAATGGATTCTTCAGCGCTTACAACATCAACTAAGACTTTACTCATAAAATACCTTGCTTAAATTATTATAGTTTTTTAGCTTTTGCTACCGCTTCGTCAATACTTCCAACCATGTAAAAAGCTTGTTCTGGAAGGTCATCGTACTCTCCATCAACAATACCTTTGAAGCCTGCAATAGTTTCTTTTAATGAAACGTACTTACCTGGAGATCCCGTAAATACCTCAGCAACGTGGAAAGGTTGTGACAAGAAACGTTGTATTTTTCTAGCACGATTAACGGCTAACTTATCTTCAGGTGATAACTCATCCATACCAAGAATCGCAATAATATCTCGTAATTCCTTATATTTTTGAAGTGTTGCTTGTACTTTCCGTGCAACTTGATAATGATCTTCACCCACAACTTGAGGGTCGAGCTGTCTCGAAGTTGAATCTAATGGATCAACCGCTGGATAAATACCTAATGAAGCAATATCTCGTGATAACACAACTGTTGAATCCAAATGTTGGAAAGTTGTCGCTGGGGATGGATCAGTTAAATCGTCAGCTGGAACGTATACAGCTTGAATTGAAGTAATGGATCCTGTTTTTGTTGACGTAATTCTTTCTTGTAATCGTCCCATTTCATCAGCTAGTGTTGGCTGATATCCCACAGCAGATGGCATACGTCCTAAAAGAGCAGAAACTTCGGTACCTGCAAGGGTGTAACGATAAATATTATCAACAAAAAACAAAACATCACGCCCTTCATCACGGAATTTTTCTGCCATTGTAAGGCCTGAAAGCGCAACTCTTAATCGGTTTCCCGGTGGCTCATTCATCTGACCAAAGACCATCGCTACTTTAGACTCTTTCATGTCGTCAAGTTTAATTACGCCTGCGTCTGACATTTCGTGATAAAAGTCATTTCCTTCACGGGTTCTTTCTCCCACACCTGCAAAAACAGATAGTCCAGAATGTTGCTTAGCAATGTTATTAATAAGCTCAAGCATATTTACAGTTTTTCCTACACCCGCGCCACCAAATAATCCAACCTTACCACCTTTTGCAAAAGGGCAAATCAAATCAATAACTTTAATACCCGTTTCTAATAGTTCAACAGAGGGTGATAATTCACTAAATTCAGGGGCTTTCTGATGAATTGATCTAAATTCTTTTGAGTCAATTTCTCCAACTTCATCGATAGGTCGACCTAATACATCCATAATTCGACCTAACGTTCCAGCTCCAACTGGGACTTGAATACCCTTTCCCGTAGCAGCAAACTGAGTGCCTCTTGACAAACCATCTGTGGATCCCATGGCGATCGTGCGCACAATACCATCTCCAAGCTGTTGCTGAACTTCAAGTGTTAACCCTTCTTCAGCTGTCTTAGCATTTGCGTCAGAACTGTCAATTTTTAAAGCATCAAATACTTTAGGCATTGCGTCTCTTGGAAACTCAACGTCAACAACCGCTCCGATACACTGAACTACTTTTCCGATTTGTTTGGCACTCATTTTTTTTCCTTACTCATCTAAAAAATTTAAATTATGAAACCGCAGCAGCCCCGCCAACGATTTCCGATATTTCTTTTGTAATTGCTGCTTGACGTGCTTTGTTGTAAACCAAAGTCAACTCATCAATCACATTTACTGCATTATCTGATGCTGCTTTCATTGCCACCATTCGAGCAGATTGCTCAGATGCCATATTTTCTGCTACAGAATGATAAATTATTGATTCGATATACCTTTTCAACAACTCATCAATAACAGCATCTACATTAGGCTCATAAATATAATCCCATGGGCCTTCTGGTGCGCCAATTTTTTCACCACTTAAAGGTAATACTTGATCCATCATTGGCTCTTGTTTCATGGTATTAATAAATTTTGTGTAACAAATATATAATTGATCAATTTCTCCATTGATATATTCATCTAGCATGACTTTGATACTTCCGATTAAATCATTCACATGCGGAGTGTCTCCTAAACCGGTGATATTTGATTTAACATCTGCGCCTATGCGCTTCATAAAACTGAAGCCTTTTGTACCAATAGCTGCTATATGAACTTTTTTACCCTCTTTTTCCCAATCTTTAATTTGATTTAAGGATGTTCTTAAAACGTTTGTATTTAATCCGCCACATAATCCTTTATCAGAGGTCACAACGATCAATCCAACATTTTTAATCTTTTCTCTTGTAATCAAGAAAGGGTGTTTAGACTCCGATTGTGCAAACGAAAGATGCGCAGCAACATTTCTGATTTTTTCAGAGTAAGGTCTTGATGCAGCCATACGATCCTGAGCTTTTCTCATTTTAGAGGCAGCAACCATTTCCATCGCTTTAGTGATTTTTTTGGTATTTTCTACACTCTTAATTTTCGTTCGGATTTCTTTACTACCGGCCATAATTTTTCCAAATAATCTTAATATTTACTTGAAGATTTAAAATCTTCAATAGCTTTAACAAGGTCTTTTTCATCTTTTTCAGAAAGCTCAAGACTTTTCTCAATACTCTCCATAACCTTCTTATGTTTTGACCCAATAAAACCATGAAGATCTGATTCGCAATTTAGAATTTTATCAACAGGAACATCGTCAAAATAACCATTATTTGCTGCATATAATGTTATCGCCATTTTTGAAACACTTAATGGACTATACTGGGCTTGTTTCATTAATTCAGTAAACATTCTTCCACGGTCAAGCTGTTTTCTAGTAGCTTCATCTAGGTCCGAAGCAAACTGAGCAAAAGCTGCAAGTTCACGATACTGAGCTAGAGCAAGTCGCACACCGCCACCTAATTTTTTAATAACTTTCGTTTGCGCAGCCCCCCCTACTCGAGAAACTGAAATACCTGCATTGATCGCCGGACGAATACCTGCGTTAAATAAATCAGATTCTAGGAAGATTTGTCCATCAGTAATAGAAATTACGTTTGTTGGTACAAAAGCTGAAACATCACCAGCTGCTGTTTCAATAACAGGAAGGGCTGTAAGAGATCCTGTCTTACCCTTAACCTTTCCTTTTGTAAAATCCTCAACATATTTTTCGTTCACCCGAGCAGCTCTTTCAAGCAATCTTGAATGAATATAAAACACATCGCCAGGGTATGCTTCACGTCCAGGCGGTCTTCTTAAAAGTAATGATATTTGTCGATAAGCAACTGCCTGTTTGCTGAGATCATCATAAATAATTAATGCATCTTCGCCTCGATCTCTAAAGTATTCCCCCATTGTGCAACCTGAGTATGGAGCAAGAAACTGTAAAGCTGCTGAATCAGATGCAGATGCGACAACAACGGTTGTATAGTCCATTGCTCCTGTTTCTTCAAGTTTGCGAACAACGTTAGCAATTGTTGAAGCCTTTTGTCCAATGGCAACATATATACAGGTCATATTTTGACCTTTTTGATTAATAATTGCGTCAACAGCAACTGCCGTTTTACCCGTCTGTCTGTCACCGATAATGAGTTCTCGTTGACCGCGGCCAATTGGAACCATCGAGTCAACTGATTTCAATCCAGTTTGCACTGGCTGTGAAACAGATTTTCTCGCAATAACGCCAGGAGCAACTTTTTCAATTTTGTCTGTAAGTTTTGATTTAATTGGTCCCTTGCCATCCAATGGATTTCCAAGGGCATCTACAACGCGTCCAATAAGTTCTGGGCCAACAGGCACTTCTAAAATTTTGCCTGTACACTTACAGGTATCGCCTTCAGAAATATGTTCATAATCACCTAAAACAACTGCGCCTACTGAGTCTCTTTCCAGGTTAAGAGCCATGCCAAAGGTATTGCCAGGAAATTCAATCATTTCTCCAGACATTACATTTGAAAGACCATGAATTCGAACAATACCATCAGTCACAGAAACAACTGTACCTTGTGTTCTCGCTTCTGATGAAGGTTTGAAATCTTTGATCCGACTTTTTATCAGTTCACTAATTTCTGAAGTTGATAATTGCATTATTTTCTCCTGGGTAAATTACGCTTTCATCGAGAAAGCTAAACTTTGTAACTGTCCTTTAACTGAAGCGTCAATAACTGTATCGCCAACAGTAATAACACTTCCTCCTAAAATTGATTCATCAATCTCTACTGATGCTTCAATTTTTTTATTTAATTTTTTTTCTAAATTTTTAACAATTTCATCTGTTTCTTTTTTTGTTATTTTTGTTGCGACAATAATTTTTGCAGAAACAGAATTTTCCTCATTTGCCTTCAATGACTCAAATGCATCGCTGATGAAGGGAAGAACCAGCAAGCGTTTATTTTCTATTAAAAGCTTTATCAAATTTTCACATTCACTTGAAATCTTTTTTTGACAAATATTAAACAACAATTTCTCTTTATCGGACTCGAGAATTTTTGAATCCTGAATAACAGACTTAATTGAATCATTTTCAACAACGCCTGATAATAACTTGAGCATTTCTGACCAATCGTTTAACTTCTTTTGATCTTTAGCCAGATCAAAAATAGCATGAGCATATGGTCTAGCAATTGTTGAAATTTCAGCCATTTGATTAAAGATCCTTAGAGAGTTTAGTTAACATTGCACTGTGAGTCTTAGCATCTATTTCTTTTTCAAGAATTTTTTGTGCGCCCTCTATTGCAAGAGATGCAACTTGTGCTCTAAGATTTTCTTTGGCTTTATTAACTTCTTGTTGGATTTCAGATTTTGCATTAGCAATAATGCGATCTGCATCGATTTTTGCATTTTGTTTGGCTTCTTCAATTATTTCACTAGCTCTTTTTTCTGCTTGAGAAACAATTTCTGAAGACTTTTCTTTTGCACCGTCTAAAACCTCGGTTGTTTTTTTCTCTGCCATCTCCAAAGAAGCCTTTCCTTCTCTGGCTGCTGCCAATCCGTCAGCAATTTCTTTTTGTCTATTTTCAATTGCATTAAGTAATGGCGGCCAAACAAATTTGACAGTGAACCATATTAAAATTGCAAAAGTTAAAGCTTGTGCAATTAAAGTAAACTGGATATTCATTTAATCTCCAAATTTATGATATCTAAATTAAACATTAAACGCCTGGTGTAACGCCCATTGTTAAAGGATTTGCAAAAGCAAACATCATCACAATACCAACAGCAATAATGAAAGATGCATCAATCAAACCTAAAAGTAAGAATACTTTTGTTTGTAATTGTGAAATCATTTCAGGCTGTCTTGCTGCGCCATCTAAAAAACTTGCACACATAATACCAATACCGATACAAGCACCAAGTGCGCCTAAACCAACCATAAGGCCAAGACCGATTGCTGTGTATGATTGAACTGTTGCTAAAAATTGTAAAGCTTCCATTTAAATTCCCTTCAAATAAAATTAGTGGCCTTCATGAGCCATGGATAAATAAACTACGGTTAACATCATAAATACATAAGCTTGTAATGTTACGATTAGAATATGGAAAATTGCCCATCCTGCTCCTAACAAAACACTTGCTGCAGTACCTACAACGCCAGAAAAACCTGCAAGCATAGCAATCAATAAAAAGATCACTTCGCCCGCATACATATTCCCAAAAAGTCGTAATGAATGAGACAACGGTTTTGAGACATATTCGATTAAATTAAAGATAAAGTTAGCAGGCCAAACAAATGGGTTTGATCCAAAAGGAGCACAAAAAAGTTCATGTAACCATCCGCCAAGTCCTTTAACTTTAATTCCAAAAAAGATCATTAAAAACCACACGCCAAGTGCTAGAGCAAAAGTTGTATTAACGTCAGCTGTCGGAACATTTCTCCACTCGTGAATACCAAACCAACCTAAAATAGTTGCCATAATATCAATTGGTAAAAAATCCATGGAGTTCATCATGAAGACCCATAAAAAAACGGTCATTGCTGCAGGCGCAACAAACGCATGACGATCGCCGTGAAATGTTGCTTTGACTTGATCATCTATAAATGAAAAAACTAATTCAACAAAAGCTTGGGTTTTAGAGGGAATTCCTGAAGTTGCTTTTCGGGCAAACCACCAAATAAATCCAATTGTAAGCAATCCAAGAACAAGAGAAACTACTACAGAGTCTAAATTTAGAGTCCAAAAAGGCGTATCGCCAAGCTTCAACTCATTAAAAGCTAAATGATGACCTATGTATTCATTAGGTGAATTATAGGAATCTGCCATAAACAATTCTCAACTTAATTTATCTAATTTAGATATCGCCAACCCTGACATCAATGCTGAAATAGCCAATCCAAGCACCAAACCAAAGGGCTGTATATCTGTATAAAATTTAAATCCCAACCACAAAGCCACAATTATAAATATTAATTTTACAAGTTCAGCTTTTATAATATTAACTATGACTGATGATGCGGGCTGACCCTTTACATTTATTTTTGCAATGGGAAAGGATAAAACAAATCCACCTAAGACTGCACCGAATCCAATCAATAATGATAATCCCAGTGCTAAGGAGTAGTAATAAACCAAAAACAAAAACAATACTGATGCAACAATTATTTGACGCAAGAGCATTTTTTTTAATTGTTTTGGCAATCCTCCCAATTTTTCAGTGATTAAACCCGAATCTTTCATTTCACTGAAAACGTTCCTTACAAAAACATTGAATTTTGAATGGAAATTAGAGACAAGTCAAGGCTTAATCATGCTTAAAGTTTTAAGCTCTTAATTAAAATTTCAAGCTCATCTAAATTGCGATATTTTATTTTTATTTGCCCAGAATTATTAACCTTATTGTCTATGCTAACCGTGTAACCTAATTTTTCTGATAATTCTTTTTCTAAATTCCTTAGGTCTTTGTTAGATTCTTTTTGGACTTGTGGTTTTTTGGTCTTTTTCCCGTTTAAGTTATCATTAATTAAATCTTCAACTTTTCTTACAGATAAATTTTCTTGAATAATTTTCTGACAAATCATGTTTTGTTGATCTGGCGCTAATGACAATAAAGCACGAGCATGTCCCATATCAATCTCTTTAGCATTTAATTTTTCCTTAACAAAATCACTTAATAAAAGCAGCCTTAACAAATTCGTGACCGATGATCTTGATTTACCAACCGCATCCGCAGCCGCTTCATGAGTCATTCCAAATTCATTGATCATTTTTTGAATCCCCTCTGCTTCTTCTAAAGCGGTGAGATCTTCTCGCTGCATATTTTCAATCAATGCAATAATGGAAGCCGATCTATCATTTATGTCTCTGACAATTGCTGGCATCGAATTAAGTTTGGCTAATTGTGCGGCTCGCCAACGCCTTTCACCAGCAATAATTTCAAATAAGTTTTTCTCCGCTTTTCTAACTATTATCGGTTGCATTAAACCTTGTTCAATTATTGATTCAGAAAGTTCTTTAATTGACTCTAAATTAAAAGATTTTCTCGGCTGGAATTTTCCTGAAATTAATTTATCAATTGAAATTTCTTGTATTGACTCCCCTGAAATTACTTCTTCATTTAATATATTTTCTTCAAGCTCATTTTCAAATAGAGCACTTAAACCCCTTCCCAGTCTTTTCTCTTTAGTCATTATTTTTTTCCTTTAAAATAATTTCATTAGCAAGCTCTAAGTAAGCCTTTGCACCTTTTGATCTTTTATCAAACTGTATCGCAGACAATCCATGACTTGGGGCTTCGGCTATTCTTACATTACGTGGCACGATTGTCTTATAAACTTTATTTGGGAAGTAAGCGGATAATTGAGCGGAAACCTCTTTTGTTAATGTATTTCTTCCATCGTAAATTGTCCTCAATAGCCCTTCGATTTGAATATCCGTATTCATAAATTGTTTTACTTTTTTTATTGTATTTACCAAATCTGTTAACCCCTCTAAAGCAAAATATTCACATTGCATTGGTATTAATACTGAATGAGCAGCTGTTAAACCATTTAGTGTGATCAATCCTAATGAGGGTGGGCAATCCAATAAAATATAATCGTATTTATTTTTTTGATGAAGTTTGTTTTTTAACAACGCCTCTCGATGTTTAATGTTTATCATTTCCAATTCCGCAGCAGCTAAATTTTGATTAGCTGGCATCACATCGTAAAGTTTTCCTTTGCAAATGACCTCAGTAACATCTAAATCATTAATTAAAAGATCATAAACCGTTTGTTTAATTTTATTTTTCTCCAGGCCCGAGGATGAGGTTGCATTTCCTTGAGGGTCTAAATCAACTAAAAGTACTTTTTTTCCCTTCATCCCCAATGCAGCAGACAAATTAACCGCAGTTGTGGTTTTACCCACACCACCTTTTTGGTTTGATATCGCTAGAATTTTAGTCATGTTTTGTAATTTCAATTAGTTTTCTTATGCCATTAAAATAAGGTACTTTAAGATCATATATTTCATTATTTCCATTTATGTTATTGATTTCATTCAGATAATCTGGGCCTTTCATAGCTAAATATTTACCTTTTTCTTTTAACAAATGTTTTGTAAGAGTCATCATTTTTTGAATATCGGCAAATGCCCTTGATATGACTAAATCGACGCCTTCATTCATTTTTAAATCTTCAACCCTACTGTGGTAAGTTGTAACATTATTCAATTTTAACCTACCTTTCATCTCGTCGATGAAGGTGATTTTTTTAAAAACTCCGTCAACCAAAAAAAACTTTTTATCAGGATTAAATATTGCTAAAACCAATCCTGGAAAACCAGCTCCTGTGCCAACATCTAGTATTCTTGTTGCATCTTTAATGTATTCATTAACACTTAAGCTATCAAAAAAATGCTTTATGACAATATCTTTATCAGATGAAATAGCTGTTAAATTAAATACTTTGTTCCATTTTTTTAATGCTTCTAGATAAATTTGTAATTTGTCTATTTGTTCTTGATGGACATCAAGTTTTAAAAGCTTTAAACCATCTTGAACAAAATTTTCCAAATTTGATTTACGCTTTCAATTTTTCTTCAATATCCATATTGCCCATCCTCTTAAGATGGATTACCACCAGTGTGATATTAGCAGACGTTATGCCAGAAATTTGACTCATTTGGCGTATATTTTCTGGCCTGATTTGCTCGAGTTTTTGTATGGCTTCATTACTTAAACCATTGATTTTATTATATTTTATGTTCTCTGGGATTTTTAAATCATATTGTGATTGAAGTTTCAATACTTCATCTTTTTGTCGATTTATGTATCCTGAATACTTTGCATTAATTTCAACTTGTTCTAATACTTCTGGTAAAAACTGTGCTTTGATATTTAATGCCGAGAGCAAATCATAAGCTAATACATTTGGCCTTTTTATAAGCTCGAAAGCACTATAATCCCTCTCAATTTTCTTTCCAAACAAATTAATTTGAATATTTTCAGGAATATCTTTTGTTTTAATGGGAGTTTTTTTAAATAATTCCTCACACAATCGAACTTGTTCTTTTTTGGCCATTAATTGATTGTACTGCTCTGACGAGACCACACCGATTTTATATCCTATTTCGGTTAGTCTGAAGTCAGCATTATCTTCGCGTAACAATAAGCGGTATTCTGCTCTACTAGTAAACATTCGATAGGGCTCAGTCACTCCTCTAGTTATCAAGTCATCAATTAAAACACCCATGTAGGCCTCTTCTCTTGTTGGGCACCAAGGCTCATTATCTTGAATACTTAATGCTGCATTAATTCCTGCAATGAGACCTTGTGCAGCAGCTTCTTCATAACCCGTTGTTCCATTAATTTGACCAGCAAAAAATAGCCCTGAAATAGTTTTCGTTTCTAGAGATTTTTTTAAATTTCTTGGATCAAAATAATCATATTCTATTGCATAGCCTGGCCTTAAGATAAATGCATTTTCAAGCCCTTTTATTGATCTGACTAAGTCATATTGAACATCAAAAGGAAGACTGGTAGATATACCATTGGGATAAATCTCATGGGTATTTAAACCCTCAGGCTCTAAAAAAATTTGATGTGAGTTTTTTTCTGAAAAACGATGAATTTTGTCTTCAATTGAGGGGCAATATCGTGGTCCAACCCCTTCAATGACACCGGTATACATGGGTGAGCGATCAAGTCCTTTTTTTATAATATTATGGGTATTCTCATTCGTGTGTGTTATCCAACAAGAAATTTGCTCTGGATATGAAAAATTATCAATTTTATTTGAAAAATACGGAATTGGATTATCGCCGGGTTGTTCCTCCATGCTTGTATAATCAATAGACCGGCCATCAATACGAGGAGGGGTCCCCGTTTTAAGTCTTCCAACAGGCAAATTTAATGTTCTTAATTTTTCTGCTAAACTTTTCGATGAGGGATCCCCCGCTCTCCCAGCCTCATAATGATCAAGACCAATATGAATCTTGCCCTGCAAAAATGTTCCAGCTGTCAAAATGATTTTAGACGCATGAAAATGTATGCCTGATTCTGTGATAACTCCGGTAACTTTATTATTATCAATTGATATATCATCAACGGGTTGCTGGAAAAGCCATAAATTCTTTTGATTCTCAAGATAGCTTCTAACCGCGGCTCGATACAACACTCGATCTGCTTGGGCTCTTGTCGCTCTGACTGCAGGCCCTTTACTGCCATTGAGCGTTCTAAAGTGAATGCCTGCTTGATCAGCCGCCCTACCCATTATTCCTCCAAGCGCATGAATTTCCTTAACTAAATGCCCTTTTCCAATACCTCCAATCGATGGATTACATGACATTTGTCCAAGTGTCTCGAGATTGTGAGTAATAAGTAACGTTTTTTGACCCATGCGTGCAGACGCTAAACAGGCCTCTGTTCCTGCATGGCCGCCGCCGATAACGATAACATCAAATTTATTAGGAAAATTCATGAGTCAATGTTTTATTAAAAAAAACATTTTACTTGAAATAAGGTTTTTATGACACGTTTCACGTGGAACAAAATTGCATAAATAAACTAATGTTTCACGTGGAACATTATTTACCGATACAAAATCGACTAAAAATTTCCCCTAAAAGATCATCTGCAGTAAATTCACCAGTAATAGAAGACATTGATTTTTGAATCAATAATAGCTCCTCAGCCAGAAGCTCAGGGTGTTCAAAATTATTAAATGCTTCATTCATATGCGTCATAATGTCAGATAGCGCCTCAATATGCCTCTGTCTTGCTGAAAATATCTGCTCATTGGCTTCTAGATTTCTTAGGCCTAAGGATTTAATAATTTGTTTCTCTAGAAGCTCTAAGCCTATATTAAATTTTGCGGAAATGGCAATAAGCGGATATCCCTTAACTTCCTTTTGATAAATCTTATGAGGCAATAAATCTATTTTATTTAAAACCCAAATTATTTTTGCATCATGACTAAAAATACCCTGATCAATATATTGATCAACTTCATCTTCATGCTCTAAAACAAATAAAACTAATGAAGATGATTTTATTGTCGCTAATGTTTTATCAATACCTGCCTTTTCAATTGAATCTGATGTCTCTCTTATTCCTGCAGTATCAACAATTTTAATTGGTATACCAGATAAATTAATTAAAGCTCTAACAGGGTCTCTAGTAGTTCCTGGAATGTCAGTGACAATTGCCAAATCTTCTTGAGAAAATAAGTTTATTAAAGTTGATTTGCCTACATTAGGTTTTCCAACCAGACACATTTGAAAACCATCTTGAATAATCTGTCCCTTTTTAGCCACTAATAATAACTCGTCAATTTCTTGTTTAATGATCAACAATTTCTCTTTAATTTGGCCTTTTTTGATGAAATCTATATCTTCATCTGGAAAGTCTAAACACGCCTCAATGTACATTCGAATATCAATTATTTTTTTTTGTAAACTATTGATTTTAAATGAAAAATTACCCTTAAGAGAGCTTGCAGCATTAATCACAGCATTGTAAGTTGAGGCACTAATAATATCAGCCACCGCTTCAGCTTGAGCAAGGTCAATTTTGTTGTTTAGAAAGGCTCTTTTTGTAAACTCTCCGGGCTCAGCAATGCGCGCGCCTCGCTGAAGTGTTTCTTCTAAAAGATAATGAAGCAAAGTTGGGCCGCCATGTACCTGAAATTCAATCACATCTTCTCCGGTATATGACTTTGGAGATTTAAAAGCTAACAACAGGCCTTTATCAATTAAATTTCCATTTTGATCTTTAAAACTTACAAGATTAACTTTATGAGATTGTATTTCTTTGATGCCCGTTATTTTTTTTGCGATATCAAACGACCTTGACCCAGAAATTCTTATAATACCTACACCGCCAACGCCTGCAGCAGAGGCAATAGCAGCTATCGTTACATCATTGATTAGAGATGGATTAACCATTCCCCTTCTTTTTTAAAGCCGCTGCATGGATTTGTTTATTAACAAACCACTGTTGTAACATAGACAACACATTGTTAATAAACCAATATAAAACAAGCCCAGCAGGGAAGAAAAAGAAAAATACACTAAATACGATAGGCATTATCATCATCAACCTCGCTTGAGTCGGATCCGTTGGTTTTGGATTTAGTTTTTGCTGTAAAAACATCGAGGCAGCCATGAGAATAGGAAGTATATAAAGTGGGTCTTTAACAGATAAATCCGTGATCCATCCAAAAAAAGGTGCCTGTCTTAAATCAACCGCTCCTAACAATACCCAATATAAGGCAATAAAAACAGGTATTTGGATTAAGATCGGAAGACAGCCCCCCAACGGATTAATTTTTTCTGTTTTATATAGCTCCATCATTGCTTGTTGCATTTTTTGTTTATCGTCACCAAATTTTTCTTTCATACTTTGTAATCTTGGTGCCACTTCTTTGAGTTGAGCCATTGAGCGGTAGCTTGATGCAGATAAAGGATAGAAAAAAATCTTAATTAACAAAGTAAGTAAAATTATTGACACGCCCCAGTTATGAACTATTTTTTGTATTCCAGACAATAGAGAAAATAATGGCGCTGCGATAAAAGTTAACCACCCATAATCAACCGTAAACTCCATACCACGGGCAGCTTTAACCAATTGTTTCTTTTGTTGAGGCCCGGAGTATAAGATTGCATTAACTTCAACGCTCTGATTAGCTTCTATAGTTGATAATTTAGCTCTGACGCCTGCTGAAGATATGCCATCCGATAAACGTTTTGTATAAAATTGTCGGGGTGATTCTCCAGGAATTATCCATGAACTGGCAAAATATCGTTGAATAATTCCTATCCAACCATCATTTGCATTTTGAGTAAAAGGCTTCTGAACAACAATGTCGTCAAAATCTATTTTTTTAAATTTATTTGCATCGGTAAAATAGGACACGCCGGTAAATGTTGGCATCATGCCTGATTTTTCTGCTGATTTATGATCATGAAGTAGTTGGTAATAAATCTGTGGGTCTAGTGATGTATTTGTTTTATTCTCTATTTTAGTAATCAGTTTAATTTGATAATCCGTATCTGAAAATACATAAGTTTTAGTTACTCGAACATATTCATTTTCAAAGACCAAAGGAACAATCGCCTCGGCTCCTTGAATTTCATAAATTAACCGATCTGTTTTAAAAATTTCCTTATGTGAAGGTAAGTTCTTTCCAATTAAGCCGCTTTGAGCTATATATAAAAGTGGGTTCATTTCATCGTTTAATAAGTCATACAGGCCATCTTTTGTATCATTTTTAAATTTAACTAATTTTAACTTTCTTATATCGCCGCCAATGGTATTAATCTCTGCTTGGTATAGAGGTGTATTAACAATAATTTTATTATCGCTCTCTAATTGGTATGCCGGTTTGATAGAATCCGCGTCCAGGGAATCAAAAACGTTTGCTTGATTTTCACTTAAGTCACTATTGTTAATTTCTAACTCGGTTTGAATTTGTTTTTGTTGCCATGAATCCCATAACAAAAGTAAGGCAAAAGAAAATACAACAAAAAGAATAAGACGTTTAGTTTCCATAATTTCCTATATTTATTTTATGGTAACGGATCATGTCCGCCAGGATGCCAAGGGTGACAACTCAATATCCTTTTTACCGAAATTATTAAAGCTTTTAAAAAATGATACTTACGAAAAGCCATAATTGTATATTCAGAACAAGTTGGCGTAAACCTACAAGAAGAAATAAAAAAAGGGCTAATTAGTTTTTGATAAAATTTAACGAAAAATATCACGCAGCCTTTAAACATGTTTTTCTAAAAATTCATTAATTTCTGCTTGTATTAACAAAAAATGGTGATTAAAAAATTCTTTCTTCACTTGAATAACTATATCTAGACATGGATGGTGCGAAGACTCTCTAAGCAGCTCTTTTAAAACTCTTTTCATGTAATTTCTTCTGACGGCTTTTTTATTAATTTTTTTACTAACAATAAATCCAAACCGAGAAAATTGAAGATTATTTGGCCGATAAAAACAAATAATAAATTTGCCAAAATAACGTTTCTTAAAATTGAAAACGGATGAGAAATCATCCGCACTAACTAATCTTGTAAGCGAACTTACAATCAATGATTATATGCCCAGCCTAGCTCTTCCCTTGGCTCTTCGTGAAGCAATAACTGATTTTCCACCCTTAGATCTCATACGAACTAAAAAGCCGTGAGTACGAGCTCTTTTAACTTTTGAGGGTTGATAAGTACGTTTCATAATGCGATTCCACTAAAATAAAATTTGATCGCGAAGAATACATAATTTCTAATAGAAAGTCAATAAAATGGCTTATAAATAATTATAAAAGGCTGTGGATAACTTTTATTAAATCCGTTATTATCAATATCCGAATATATAAAAAATTTATT